>CAVORE010000016.1:0-767590 GCA_963698525.1 uncultured Ignavibacteriaceae bacterium
AAAAGTTTGTCCTGAGGAAACAAACTGACCAGGACAATTAGAGTTGAAAGGAACCAGATATTAACCTTTAATTTTTCTTTGATGAATAACATTTGCCAGCCGTTTTTCAGTAGGATACTATTCAGTTCTTTGATTATCTAAATCAGACGATAAAGTCCGATTAAAACTAATAAATTCTTATATTTTTGTCAAGTATTTAATAATAATTATGGTGAATAACTTTATAAGAAAGGGTAAGAGAAATAATATTTATGAACAGTGTAAAGAGGAGAATATCCAAACGATCAAAACAACTTCCTAAGTTGATTCAATACCAATGCAATGATGGATTGAGTGAAATTTTAAACTGAAAATTTCAATTGACACTTACGAAAGTTGTTCGTAAGTTTAATCAGATAAAAATATCTGATTATAAATGACAGTAATTTTCTCTAAAAAGTGCGAATATGGAATGCAGGCGGTGCTCTACCTTGCTGCACGGGAAAAGGGGACTTTGGTTTCTGCAGATGAGATTTCAAAAGTTCTGAAAATTCCCCGCGAGTTCGTTTCCAAAATACTTCAAAGTTTAAAGGAGAGTGGACTCATTACATCAACCAGAGGCAAGTCCGGTGGATTCAGTCTTGCTAAGGATGCTTCACGCATAAAACTGATTGATATAGTTTCAGCAATTGATGGACTTGAAATGTTCGATAGCTGTGTGCTCGGTTTTCCTGAATGTACACCTACTCATCCTTGTCCGGTTCACGATACGTGGGGAGCTTTGAGAACGCAGACTTACGATATGCTCACTTCTGAAACGATTGATAAACTGAAAGAGAAAACATTAAATAAGATCAACAGTCTTTAACATTTTTTTATGATATAATCAGACTAATACATCTGATATGGAAACAAAAAAAGATATAATGAATAGAAGTATGAGTGAAGTCATTCCGACTAGCTTGCCTCGTCGAAACGAAGTGAAGACGGGTTCGGAATCAGACTTCAATGAATCTGGACTCTCCGGTAAAAGCCAGATCGCCAGAATGACGGGCGAAGAGAAAGTCAAGCCAAAGAAAAAAATAATTAAGAACAAAGAAAAGGGAATTCAGAATTTTCGGTTCATTGTGCAGAGTTTGTTTGCATTACTTTGCATCTGGATTGGAGTTGAGTTTTACCAGTTCTTACAATACCTGGAGACAAGCGGTGCGGCAGCATTTACATCTCGTCCGCCCGGAGTAGATGGTTTTCTACCAATTAGTTCATTCATGAGTTTCTATTTATTTCTTGTGACAGGAGAAATTCACTCAGCACATCCCGCAGGCTTTTTCATCTTCTTTGCGATCATTCTGGTTTCAATTGTTTTTGGAAAAGCATTTTGTAGCTGGCTTTGTCCTGTCGGATTTTTATCAGAGCTGATCGGAGATTTCGGAAAAAATATTTTTGGTAAAGACTTGAAGCTTCCAAAGTTTTTCGATTACCCTCTAAGAGGTCTGAAGTATTTGCTGCTTGGTTTCCTTTTCTATTCAGTATTCTTTTTGATGAGTATTACCGCAGTTCAAACATTTCTTGACAGTCCGTACAATCTTGTTTCAGACATAAAGATGTTTTACTTCTTCGCTGAGATTTCAAGATTTTCGTTAGTCGTGATTGGAATATTATTTCTGCTTTCGATTGTTCTCCGCGGATTCTGGTGCAGATATCTTTGTCCTTACGGTGCTTTACTTGGAATCACATCATTACTCAGTCCGAATAAAATAAAACGGAATTCTGTCAATTGCGTTGACTGTGGACTTTGCAACAAAGCCTGTCCATCATTTATTAAAGTTGATAAAGTAAAAACAGTTATTTCAGATGAATGCACTACCTGTCTGAATTGTGTTGATGTTTGTCCAGTTGAAAATACTCTTCACCTCGGAAACAGTCGGAACAAAGAAAAAGATTAACAAAAAATATGTTGCGATAGGTGTCGTTACTGTTTTTATGATTGTAACCGGATATGGAATGCTAACAGGAAATTGGCAGAACAGTATTTCGAAGGAAGAGTATTTGAAACTTTACGAAAATATGGATTCATTCGGTCATCCAACAGGAACGGAAGCAGTAAAAAAGTTTAATGAGGATGCATTGAAAAATAATCCCAATGATAAAAATGAATAATGTCAGTCTGAGCTTGTCGAAGACTGACGGGCACACTTCGACTGGCTCAGTGTGACAATGAATTTATTAAATCAAATAATAAAACGAGGTAAATAAAATGAACGAGACAAAATTAAATAATTCTACAATCGAAAAACTTGTAGAAAAAACTCTTGCAGAAATTGTAACCGATAACATCCGGTCGGCAGTTGTTTTTGAAGAATTCGGATTGGATTTCTGCTGTAACGGCAATCGTAGTCTTAAATCTGCATGTGAAGATAAAAATGTTGATGTGCAGAAAATTGTGAATGAATTATCAAATCTTTCAGTTAATGAAAATGGAACGCAAAATGTTAATGATTGGCAGCTTGATTTTCTTGTCGATTACATTGTCAACAATCATCATCAGTATGTAAGAAGAATGATTCCGGTTATATCATTGCATACAGATAAGGTTGCATCGGTTCACGGAAATAATCACTCGGAGACATTGCAGATTGCAGATTTATTTCTTGCTGTCCGTGAAGAGCTTGAGGGACATATGATGAAAGAAGAAAGAATTTTATTCCCACAAATAAAGCAAATGGTCTTGACTCAAAAAGAAAATGGTCAGTTTTTTCCACCACCATTCGGAACTATTCAGAATCCGATAAGAATGATGGAACTTGAGCATACAAGTGCTGGTGATGCGCTGTCCAAAATAAAAGAGTTAAGTAGCGGATATACACCTCCCGAAGATGCCTGCAATACATTCAAAGCACTTTACTCTGAGTTGAAAGAGTTTGAGGAAGATCTTCACAAGCATATTCATCTTGAGAATAATATTTTGTTCCCGAAAGCAATTGAGCTAGAATCAATATTAAAGAAATACAATTAACTTAAAACTTTCAGTCTAATCTTTAATTGAAAAAATCCGCAGGATGTTTTAACTTGAGTTAGCTGATTTTTCGTATAACAAACTAATACTAATGAAAAGACATCCTGCTTTACATACGTTATCACACGATCACCACCAGGGACTTATCCTTGCCCAGCAATTAAAAAAAGGTGCGCCTCAGTACAAGGGTATGCCTTCAACCCTTGAAGGTAAGAAAGAATATACTCTCTCATTTTATAAAACTGAGCTTGCAAAGCATTTTGAAGATGAAGAGAAAATTTTGTTTCCTTTCGTCAAAAGTAAAAATGAAGATGTTGATAACCTGATTGTTGAAATTATTTCAGAACATCGGAAAATGGAATCACTCATAAAGGATCTAGAGAAGACCGATCAGCTTGAAAATGTGCTCGATGAATTGGGCTGGCTTCTGGAAAAACACATTCGTAAAGAAGAGCGTGAATTGTTTGTTGAAATAGAAAAAGTTTTATCTGATGATGAGTTGAAAATAATTGGCACTAAGCTCGGTGCGTAAAATCTAGCCAAGTGATAACTATCTTACAGTTCCAATTCTGGTAAGAATGCCAGATTTATTTTCATCAATGATAAAAATTTGTATTAAAATGTAAATAAAAAGTAAAATTCTGTAACAATTAGTCCGGCATTATCATTGCTTTATAGCAAATAATCGTTTATGTTTGACACCAGATGATGAAGAAAAAAATATCAATATTAACTTTAACAATCTTATTTCTTGTTTCAACAACAGGATTGCCGATCTGGTCACATTACTGTGAAATGATGGGGAAAAGTTCTTCAACAGATTGCGAAATGTGCAAAGCAGATATTGAACAGACTGAATCTGATTGCTGTTCTGAGCAAGCTCCATTTGAAAGTCTGAAGATAACTGTTGAGAATTCTACTTGTTGTGTTGATGCTTTCGACTATAAAAAAATTGAAGATATCTTTTCGCAAACCGGCACTACTGTTCTTATTCCCGGTACTTTAATCATTGCTGAAATTAATCTCTCTTCATTTAATTCTGAAAAAGGGAAACAATATTCACTAAAAGCCAACTGTAATTTACCCCCGCCAAAATTCGGCAAACAACTCTTACACACAATTCATCAGCTAAAAATCGATTTACCTGTCTGTTAATTTTCTTCAGCAATTGAAGAATTTGTAAGTGCAACTCATCAGTTGCAGGATCATTATTTTATTTAACAGTTAGGTAAGGAATGAAATCATTAATAAGTATGATTCTCATCTTTCTTGTAATGGAAACAGGAACAGCACAAACTTTAACAGGAAAAGTTTATGAGAAAGATGAAAAGCAAAATAAGATACCGCTGGTTGGTTCAAATATTTATTGGGAAGGAACTCAATCAGGAACAACTACAAATGAGGCAGGAAATTTTGTTCTTGAAAAGATAAAATCGGATCATCCTCATTTGATAGTAAGTTACATCGGTTACCAGCCGGATACATTAGAAGTTCCGGAATCACTGGATAGTATAGAAATAGTTTTGCTGATCAATAGAGAGTTGAAAGAAGTTGTTGTTACAGGCACATCATTATCAAAATATTTTGATGAGCTTGATGCAAGACCAACCGAAATTATTACGAACAAGGAATTACTGAAAGCCGCATGCTGTAATTTGTCAGAAAGTTTTACAACTAATGCCAGTGTGGACGTTCAGTTTCAGGATGCTGTGACAGGTGCAAAACAAATTCAGCTTTTAGGTTTAGCCGGAATTTATACACAGATAATGTTTGAAAACGTGCCAACCTTGAATGGTGTAACGAACACTTTCGGATTGGGATACGTACCCGGACCCTGGATGACGGCAATAAGTGTTTCAAAAGGTGCCGGCTCTGTTGTAAATGGTTATGAATCTATCACAGGTCAGATAAATCTTGATTATAAAAAACCGGATGATATTGAAAGATATTACTTCAATGCGTTTCAAAGTTCACATTTTAAGACTGACTTAAATGCAAATGCAGCAGTACAGCTTTCCGAAAACCTTAGCACATTGCTTCTGGCTCATTCGGATTTTGTGACTAAGACTTTTGATGATAATATGGATTCGTTTGCAGATCAACCGGAAGTAAAGCAATTAAATTTTATGAACAGATGGCATTATCAGTCATTTACAGGTTATGAATCGCAATTCGGTATTCAGGTTATTAATGAAAAGAGAAATGCTGGTCAAATCTCAGAAACTCATTCGGGTAGTCATGCCGGTCATCCTTATGAAATTAATATCGATACGGAGCGCTATGAACTTTATGCAAAAAACGGATATGTTTTTAACTCTGAACCATATACAAGTATGGGATTAATTCTGAGCGGTCAATATCAAAATCAAAATTCATTATTTGGACTTAGAGAATACGATTCTCAGTTGAGAACTTTTTATTCAAAACTTTTATTTGAAACAAAGTCTTCCGATGAAGTCCATTCAATTACATTAGGCGGAAGCTATGTGTTCGACCAGTATGAAGAAAAGTTTAACGGATTTGATTATTTCAGAAAAGAATCCAGACCAGGAATTTTTACAGAATATAATTACTCACCATTACCGCAGTTGGCAATTGTTCCCGGCGGTCGGATCGATTTTCATAATTTATACGGAACATTCTTCACTCCCCGGCTGCATATTAAGTATGGAATTGATGAAAACACAACAATAAGAATTTCTGCCGGAAAGGGATATCGGTCTGTAAATCTTTTAGCTGAAAACCTAAACTATCTTGCAAGCTCAAGAGAGTTTGTTGTTCTTAACAATCCCACTTATGAAGAAGGATGGAATTATGGTTTTAATCTTACTAAATATTTTCAGATTAATAATCGTGATTTGAGAGTTACAGCCGACTATTACAGAACTGATTTTATCCGGCAGACAGTTGTTGACATTGATAATGACGTGAGACAGGTAAGATTTTATGATCTCGATGGAAAATCTTATTCAAATAATTATCAAATAGAAGCGGCGTATGAATTATTTCAACGATTGGATATAACTGCCGCATTCAGATATTCAGATGTGAAAACACAATATGGTGATCAGCTTTTGATCAAACCGCTTTCAAGCAGATATAAAGCACTATTAACTATGTCATATGCAAGTGAAGAACGTGATTGGCTTTTTGATTCATCGTTCCTGCTTAACGGTGATGGAAGAATTCCGAGCACGGAGGCTAACCCGGATCAATATCAAAGATCGGAATCGTTCGATTCATTCTGGAATATAAATGCACAGGTTACAAAGAAAATTGATGTTGTGGATTTATATCTCGGTGTTGAAAATCTTTTAGACTTCAAACAGGATAATCCTATCATAGCTTCAGATGATCCATTTGGTGAGTACTTCGATGCTTCACTCGTTTGGGGACCGATTGATGGAAGAAAATTTTATATTGGACTAAGACTAAGCGTTCTTTAATTTTCAAGTAAATAATTATGGAGTAACAAATGTTAAAACAATTTGCATTAATATTTTCGTTCGCGATTTTTATTTGCTCATTTGCAATCGCACAGGAAAATCCTGAAAAAAGAAATGTCAAGACTCAGACAATGACAGAAGTGAAAAGCGAACAACCAGCTGACACAACGGCTGGAAAAGAAGATTTGGTAATCTGGAATAAAGTATGTCCTGTTAAAGGTAATCCAATTGAGGAAGATACACCAACAGTTGAGTACGACGGAAAACTATATGGATTCTGTTGTCCTGGGTGCGATACAAAATTCGCAAAGAATCCGGAAAAGTACGCAAAGAGTTTAAGTGAAGATGGAACAAAGTTTATTGGTAGAAAATAATTCAAATAATTCAAATAATAAAAATCAAATCAAAAGGAGTTACAAAATGTTCAAACAACTTTTAATCATTTTCTCAATGGTGACTGTTTTGGGTGCGTTCACTTTAGCCCAGGAGCAGCCTGAAACTAAAACGACAGATAAGAAAGAATGTTCGAAAGATTCTAAATGCTGTAGCTCGGAGAATAAAGAAACCAGTTCTCAAACCACTGAAAGCAATTTAACTGTATGGAATAAAGTATGCCCTGTTAAAGGAGAAGAAATTGACGCTGATTCACCAACAGTTGAATACAATGGTAAATTGATTGGCTTCTGCTGTCCCGGATGTGACTCGAAGTTTCAGAAAGATCCTGAAAAATATTTGAAGAATCTAAACGAAGATGGTACTGAGTTTATCGGCAGCTGATAAACTTTATAAAAGGGATGCAATGTTAGCATCCCTTTTTTTATTTTTGAGATAACGTGAATAATTTAATTAGAAAAGCTTTCATACTCAGCCTCATCACAATCTTCTACAACATAGTTGAAGGTTTAATATCAGTTTACATTGGAGCAGGAGATGAAACACTTGCGCTGCTGGGTTTCGGTGTTGATAGTTTTGTTGAAGTAATTTCTGGAATTGGAATAGCTCATCTGATTCTTCGGATGAAATATGCAAAAGTACAGACACGTGACTCATTTGAAAAAACTGCTTTAAAAGTTACAGGAACAGCATTTTATTTGTTAACTATTGGATTAATAATCGGATCAGCTCTGAATATTATTTACGATGTGAAACCCGAAACAACTATTCCCGGAATTGTTATTGCAGTTATTTCAATTGCAACAATGTACTGGTTGATGACTTCTAAATTAAAAGTTGGTAAAGCACTAAACTCAGATGCAATCATCGCAGATGCGAACTGCACAAAAACCTGTTTCTATCTTTCGTTCATATTATTAATCTCAAGCGGGTTATATGAACTTTTTGCGATTGCATATTTTGATGTACTTGGTTCACTTGGTATTGCATATTTTGCTTTTAAAGAGGGAAGGGAAGCATTCGAAAAAATCAAAAGCGGAAACCTGATGTGCAATTGTGATGATAATTGTGAAACTGCTGTTGAAAAACCAACTCTGAAGTAGAAAAAAAAATTTATGTCTCATCATTCACATAATCATTCAAACTCTTCTGATCAAAACTTCAACCGCGCTTTCATCATCGGAATAATTCTTAATGTAATTTATATAGTCGTTGAAGTTTTTTATGGATTGCTGATAAATTCAATGGCTCTTATTGCCGATGCAGGACATAACTTTAGTGATGTGCTGGGTTTACTGCTTGCCTGGGGTGCAGCATATCTCGCAAAAACTGCAACTACCGAAAAACGGACTTACGGTTTACGCAAATCAACAATTCTTGCTGCATTTTTTAACGCCATTTTACTAATGATCGCCGTAGGTGCAATAGCAATCGAAGCTATAAGAAAATTAATTACTCCAGAACCGGTAGAGGGAACAACAATGATGGTAGTTGCCGGTATCGGTTTCATCATCAACGCAATTACCGCACTTTTATTTATGAGTGGAAGAGAAAAAGATCTGAACATTAAAGGTGCATTTCTTCACATGGCGGCAGATGCAGGAGTTTCTCTGGGAGTTGTTGTTGCCGGATTTGTGATTGTGTCCACCGGATGGCTTTGGGTTGATCCGGCTATTAGTTTAGTAATCGTACTTGTCATAACAATCGGAACGTGGGGATTGCTAAGAGATTCTTTTCATCTTTCAATGGATGCAGTGCCGAAAGGTATTGATTTAAAAAAAGTTGGAAATTATTTGAAGGGAATTAATGGCGTAACGGAAGTACACGATCTTCATATCTGGGCAATGAGCACAACGGAGATAGCTTTAACCGCTCATCTCGTAATTCCTGATGAAAATAAAGATGATTACTTCCTGAAAAAAATATGCGGAGAACTTCACTCAAAATTTGGCATTGAACATTCAACGATTCAAATCGAAAAATCTGCTCAAAGTGCAAATTGTGAACATCACAATGTTTAAATCTTTGTGCCTTTGTGGCAAAAAATAATTTTAAATAAGAGTAAGTTAGTTGCCACAAAGACACCAAGTCACGAAGAAAATATTTTTATTAACACTTTAATATCTTCAACAAAACATCATACTATTTCTTGCCCATCTGAAAATTATTATCCTTAAATTTCGACAGTAATTTTCCTCTGATTTTTTACGGAGATTTCTGATGAAAGACACACCAATTAACTACGAAGTAGTTTCAAGAAAAATAAAAGAAAGCCGGATTGAAAATATCGGCAAAGCATCTATACGAGAATTAAAAAAATTAGTTGATGATATAGAAAAAGAAACCGGTGAAAAATTTATCCGGATGGAAATGGGTATTCCGGGTTTGCCCGCTGCCGATGTTGGTGTAAAAGCAGAAATTGAAGCTTTAAAAAAAGGAATAGCAAATACATATCCCGATATTCAGGGAATTCCTCACCTCAAATCCGAAGCATCCAGATTTGTAAAATTATTTTTGAACATTGATGTAAATCCAGAAGGTTGTATTCCGACTGTTGGATCTATGCAGGGAAGCTTCGCTGCGTTCATTACAACGAGCAGAATGTATGAGAAGCAGGATACTATTCTTTTTCTTGATCCCGGTTTTCCTGTTCACAAACAGCAATTAAAAGTTCTCGGACAAAAATGGGAAACTTTTGATGTTTACGATTTCCGTGGAGACAAATTAAAATCAAAAATCGAATCTTACTTATCCAAAGGAAATATTGCGGCGATGCTTTATTCAAATCCAAATAATCCTTCATGGATTTGCTTCACAGAAAAAGAACTAAAAATTATTGCAGAACTTGCAGACAAGTATAATGTTGTAGTTCTTGAGGATCTCGCTTACGTGGCTATGGATTTTAGAAAAGATCTTTATCATCCGGGTAAGCCGCCATTCCAGGCAACTGCTGCAAGATACACCGATAATTATATTCTTTTTATTTCAAGTTCAAAAGCATTCAGCTACGCAGGACAACGAATAGGTTTAATGATTATGTCTGATAAACTTTATGAAAAAAAATGTCCTGACTTACGAAGATTTTACACAACAGATATTTTTGGAAGAGCGATGATTTTCGGAACTGTGTATGCATTAAGTGCCGGTGTAACTCATTCAGCTCAATATGCAGTTGCTGCAATGTTAAAGGCTGCAAACGATAATCAATTTAATTTTGTTGATATAGTAAAAGAGTACGGTGAAAAAGCAAAAATTATGAAGAAGCTTTTTACAGATAATGGTTTTTATATTGTTTATGATAAAGATGAAAACGATCCGATTGCAGATGGATTCTATTTTACTTATGCTTATCCGAATTTTTCTGGCGAAAAACTTTTGGAAGAGATGCTTTACTATGGAATCAGTGCAATTTCTCTCGCAATAACCGGAAGCCAGAGACTCGAAGGCATCAGAGCATGTGTCTCTCTTGTTCAACGAAGTCAATTTTCTGATCTTGAAAAAAGATTGAAAAAGTTTCAGGAGGATCATCCTGTTAATTGAATTCATAAAAAGTTTGTTAAAGGGAGACTCTGTAATTAAATTCACAACTACGATTCAAATTATTCTAACAGATAACAGATTATGAAAGTCCACGAACTGCTCGACACAAAAAATATTCTCACTGAATTCAAAAGTGAAAACAAAGAAGATGTAATTAATGAACTTATTGATTTGTTAGATGGAGATGAACGTGTTATTGATCTTGAGGAAATTAGAAAATGCGTCTTCGAAAGAGAGGAAAAAATGTCAACTGGTGTCGGAAAAGGATTTGCTATTCCGCACGGAAAAACAAATGCGGTTTCAGACATACTTGCAGCTTTTGGAAAAAGCGAAACTCCGATTGAATACAATTCGCTTGACGGCGAACCTGTTCACCTTGTGTTTTTATTAATCGGGAAAGAAAATCTCCTGGCAAAACATATAAAACTTCTAAGCAGGATTTCACGGATGATGAACAACGAAGAATTCAGAAATAAACTTGTCGAATCTGATAGTCAGGAAACTATCCTGAAATTATTTCAGGAAGAAGAGCAGAGCTACTCCGATGTTTAATCAAAACATCTTAAACTCATTTCAATTTTAAAATGATCAAAGCAGTTACCGGAACAAAAGATATTCTCCCATCAGATATTCCTCGTTGGAAGTATCTTGAAAAAACTGTTGAGAGAATTTTCAGCAACTTCAATTACAAGGAAATCCGCTCTCCAATTTTTGAAGAGACAGCACTTTTTGCAAGAGGAATTGGTGAAGGAACTGATATCGTTGGAAAAGAGATGTACACGTTCACTGACCGAAGCGATACCAGCCTCACATTAAAACCTGAAATGACAGCGGCAGTAGTGCGAGCTTATCTTGAACATTCTCTTGGTGCGCAACAATCATTGGTAAAATTATTCTATATATCCCCAATGTTTCGTCAGGAAAGACCGCAAGCAGGAAGGTTCAGACAGTTTCATCAGTTTGGTGCTGAAGCAATCGGAAGTCCATCTCCATTGCTCGACGCTGAAATGGTCCAGATGGCTTATGAAATTCTGAAATTTCTTGGATTAAAAAATCTTAGCGTTAAAATTAATTCTCTCGGGTACTCCTGAAACCAGGGAAAACTATAAAAAACTTCTTAAAAAATTTCTAAGTGATAAAAAAGAAAAACTATCCGAAGATAGCAGAAGAAGATTCGATACAAACATTCTTCGCATTTTTGACAGCAAAATTGAATCTGATCAGGAAATAATTAAAGATGCACCAAAGCTCGTTGATCATCTTGATGAAGAAAGCAAAAATGATTTTGAAGTTGTGAAAAATCAGTTACAAAAATCTGGTGTTCCGTTTGAGATTAATCCTGCATTGGTAAGAGGATTGGATTATTACACAAAGCTCACATTTGAAATTGACAGTGGAAGTGTTGGTGCACAAACTGCTCTCTGTGGTGGAGGTAGGTATGATTTGCTTATTGAAACTCTTGGCGGCAAACCAACTCCTGCAACAGGCTTTGCAGCAGGAATAGAAAGAATTCTTCTGGCTTGTGAGAACGAGAAAAGTTTTACTGTCTCTGATCCAGCCATTGATGTTTACCTTGTAAGAATTGGTGATGAACTGGAATCAGTTGTGAGTGAGCTTGCTGGAAAATTAAGAGGAGAAAATCTCTCAGTTGATTTTGATTATTTGAAAAGAAGTGTTAAAGCACAAATGCGTGAAGCTAACAAGTTAAATGCGAGATATGTTCTTTTTATTGGTGGTGATGAATACAAAGAAGGTTTGATGAATTTAAAGAATATGTCAACCGGTGAAGAAGAAAAAGTATCCATTACTGAGATCAGTCAGACAATTCAAAGAATAAAAACTAACCCAATTTCTTGAAGAAATTGGGTTAGTCAGGAAGTTAAAATGCCATATCGGATAAATTCTTCGTATAAAAATCAGTTCTATCACGTATATAATCGCGGTAATAATAGGGATAAAATTTTTTTTGAAATAAAAAATTATTATTACCTTCTTAAAATTATTAAAGAAAAATTTTATGATAATATTGAACTGATTGCATATTGCCTTATGCCAAATCATTATCACTTGGTGGTAAGAATTAAGAAAGATGGTGAACTAGAAAAAGTAATGCAAAAAATATCCACAGGATATACCAGAGCAATAAATAAAGCTTATAATAGAACTGGTCACCTATTTACAGGAAGATATAAGAATAAATTAATCCCCGGTGATAATTATTTGCTTCATTTAGTCAGATATATACACCTTAACCCTATTAGAGCAGGATTGGTGAACAAATTGGAAGAATGGGAATTTTCGAGTTATAAGAAGTATATAATGCCAACTAATGCAGATGATATTAATACTAGTATTTTACTTGAGTATTTTAAAACAAGAGATGCATTTATAGATTTTCATCTAAGTTTTCAGGAAGAACAAAATTATTATGTTAAAGAACTATTGTTGTAATAAAACTGGAAACAAACCCAATTTCTTAAAGAAATTGGGTTTGTAAAATGAACATCATCATCGGAAGAAAACCTGTACTCGAAGCACTGAATTCAAATGAAGAGATTGAACAGGTTTATCTACTTTTCGGACAGCAAGGGAATATCATAAATGCAATTCGTGTTGCGGCGAAGAAAAGGGGAATTAAATGCAACCAGATTTCACTCGAAAGATTTAAATCATATTCATCTGAAAAGAACGCCCAAGGCGTAATCGCACTCAAACAGGATTTTAAATTTTCTTCTCTTGATGAAATACTTAAATCGGCCCATCCCCAACCCCTTCCCGAAGGGAAGGGGCTTTTAAAATCCCTCTCCTTTGGAGAGGGATTGGGTGAGGCTCTTATTCTTATCCTGGATGAAATCCAGGATCCACACAACGTTGGGGCAATACTTCGCTCTGCTGAATGCAGTGGAGTAAACGGAGTAATTCTCACAAAACACCACAGTGCAACAATTACATCCACAGTGACAAAAACTTCTGCCGGCGCAACTGAGCATTTGAAAATCTGCCAGGTAAATAATCTTTCGCAGACGATTGATGAACTGAAAGAAAAAGGTTTCTGGATTGTTGGCTCATCACTTGAAAATTCAAAAAATTTTACTGAAGTTGATTACAAAATTCCGATCGCGCTTATTGTTGGCAATGAAGAAAAAGGAATCAGAAAACTCACTGCAAGCAAGTGCGATTTTCTTGTAAAGATTCCGATGACTGGAAAAATCCAATCTCTCAATGTTTCCGTTGCAACGGGAATTCTTCTCTTCGAAATCCTCCGCCAAAGGAGCCATTAACCTTCGAGATTTTCTATTCGAACGGAATTCTCCATTTACTGAACTTGTAACCTTCGAGGTTAGAATACCTATTTAATTGAGTAACCTCGAAGGTTGCTCTATTGTAAAAAATTTCAGTTGAATTACTGCCCTTTATTTCTTACGTTTGGTAATAATAACCAGGAGGAGTTATGAAAAAGTGGGTAGCTTTTTTATTTATTTGTTTATCGACAAATAACTTTTCTCAGACAAATATCTCACCGCAATTCACTGAGCTGAAGGGGATGGAAGACCAGTTTAGTAGCACACATTTATTTTACAGGATACATTTATACCAACCTGGTGGACCGATAGGCGATTACTTCGAAAATAGTATTTATCATTTTGATCTTGGAAACCTGGAAGATTCGCTCTTTCTTTTTGAGGGTGGAAGAATCGGTGATTCATTTGTGAGGATCGTTGATGTAGAATATTGGGATTATAATCCAGCGGAATTCATTTATTTAGGTGAAGGAGTTAGGTACTGATCCCGTACCGTTCATAAAACGCTATGATACACCAGACCCTACTTACTTCGGATTAGGAGAAGCCGTTGATTTGGAACTTGGGAAGTTTAATCCTGATCTTGCGATTGCATCTGCACCTTATCTTATAAAAAGTACTGATGCTGGATTTAACTGGTCTCCATTTCTAGATTCAATATCTCTGAAAATCATATCAATAACTCCTTACGACGATAATGAAATGTTTTTTGGTGGAAGCGGCTAC
Organism: uncultured Ignavibacteriaceae bacterium; assembly: GCA_963698525.1. GTDB lineage: Bacteria > Bacteroidota > Ignavibacteria > Ignavibacteriales > Ignavibacteriaceae > IGN2. The sequence continues at coordinate 14,403 of CAVORE010000016.1, forward strand.
AACCTGGAAAAGACTATTGATGGTGGTGTCACTATCAGCTTAGTTGATACAAATCATCGTGGAAAGCAATTTTTTTATGATCCTGATTTAATGCATATCTATAGTTTGGGAAACAATGAGTTAATCGTTTCAGATGATAAAGGAAATGCTTTTAGCTGGGCATATAAGTATTCGAGTACAGATCAAATATTTCTCAGCATTGACTATTCTAAATCCGGTAATCTATTTCTTGCGGATGGCAAAAATATATTCATCTCCACCAATTACGGTGACGACTTCAATCTTTTGGGAACTCTGGATAGAACAATTATTGGTATCCATAAAAAATCTTCCACTGGATGTGCATTAAGCAAACTCTATGCTGCAACAAAATATAAAATTTATGAAATCACTCCAGATACAATTCAGGTAATCAAAAGTTTGCCAATCTCTGATGAAGAACTCAAATTATATCCACTTCAAATTGGTAACAAGTGGGTTTATGATACCTGGGGCTGGTGGTGGGATGGTACTGTATATCACACTTATAGTGGGATAACAACCAGAGAGGTCATTGGTGATTCAGTTATGCCAAATGGAAAGTTGTATTATATATTAAATGATCCAACAACATTTAATCATCCTTTTATTCTATTCGAAAGGCTTGACACATCATCTGGAAAAGTATTTAGATATGATAATAGTTTGGGATTATCTGATGATGAATATCTAATTGAAGATTTATTTGCTGAAACAGGAGATTCTATCTGGAGCAGCAGACATCAGTATCAGGATTACCTTCCTTTTGTTTGTATTGGTGATGGTCATTTCAATAAATGGGGAATTCAAGGAACCAGAAAGATATTTACAATTTATGATTTGACGGGATATTCGTATTCTCTTGCGCAAGGAATTGGAGTTGATAGCATATACAGTAGTTTTGATTTTGGAGAAAACTTTACAACTCTAAAAGGCTGTATCATAGATGGAGTGGTTTACGGTGATACATTAACAGTTGGAGTAGAAGATGAAGAAACACCAATTGCAACAAGTTTCAGACTTGAACAGAACTATCCGAATCCATTCAACCCAAGCACAAAGATAGCATTCAGACTTGCAGTTGATTCAAAAGTAAGCTTGAAGGTATTCGACATATTGGGACAGGAAGTTGCATCTCTTGTAAATACGAATCTGGTAGCAGGTGCACACAATATAGATTTCAATGCATCATCACTAAATTCTGGTGTTTATATGTATAGAATAGAAGCTACCGGAATTGACGGAACTAACTTTGTAGATGTAAAGAAGATGATATTGACCAAGTAAGAAATATTCGATATGTAAAACCCCTCTTTTAACGAGGGGTTTTTTATTTTAAATGTGTTTCATAGTGAAAATTATTAATTTAGGTTTGGTCTAAATAAGTATTTCAGATTAAACAACACAAGGGGTTTAAAATGAAAAAATTCTTTTCAGTTCTTCTTTTCTTAATTACTGCTTCACAACTTTATTCCCAGGTACCTTTCAATCAAAATCCAGACTGGATTTCAACAGATGTTAGCAGCGTATCAACCGGTGGTGCATTTGCTGATATTAATCAGGATGGATGGCTTGATTTGGTAGTTGCTAACGGAAATGATATTTCCAGGCAGAAAGTAGTTGTTTACTATAACACCGGAATGGGTACTTATCCAGCAACCCCGGATTGGCAATCTGCTGACATTGATTATCACGGTCACCTCGATGTTGGCGATATTAATGCTGATGGATATCCTGACGTAGCTGTCTCTGTTTACATTGGTCCGACTGGATTCAATTCTCCGGGTAAAGTAAAACTCTATTTAAATAATGCCGGAACTTTATCTTCTAACCCTGATTGGATTTCAGGTGATCTAGTTTATACATTCAGTTGTGCGTTTGGTGACGCAGATGGAGATGGTGATCTTGATCTTGCTGTTGCTGGAGGTGAATCTTATAACAACAATCCGGAACAGCCGAGAATTTATTACAACGTCGGTGGAATGCTTGAATCGCTTCCGTCGTGGAAAGCAACAGCTTCGCAATACAGTTATGATGTTAACTGGGCAGACTTTGATAACGATGGCGATCTCGATGTAGTCTTTGCAGGTGAAAGTTATCCAAATCGCATTTTTGAAAATTTTGGCGACTCAATAAGTATTACTCCAACCTGGGAATCAACGGATGCAAGTCAGTATGCAAATTCTCTATTTGTAGGTGATGTAAATAATGATGGTTTTCTTGATCTTGCAATTTCAGATAACAGCCAGCTTGGCGGCTCAGGTAAATTCAAAATTTATTTAAATAATAATGGCATTCTAAATACAACTCCTTTTTGGACTTCATCTTTCTCAGGATATGGTTCGGGAATTAATCTTACCGATATTGATAACGATCTGGATTTGGATTTAATTACTGGCGGATGGTGGCAGCCCGTTAGAATATACTTAAATAATTCTGGTGCTTTCAATTCGAATCCAGAGTACACTTCAACTAGTTCAAGCGTTGTTGAAGTAATTGTTTGTTCTGATGTTGATAAAGATGCAGTTCAAAACGTACAGGAAGTATTTATCAGTGACAGCACAAAAAAATTATTTTACCTTCCTCGCAAGCCATTGCAGGAAATAAAAAGAGTTATCGTTGACTCAGATACTCTCCAGTTTAATGAATACTGTTACGATTTAGAAAATGGCTGGGTAATGCTTGCTTCACAACCTGACTCAGGGATTTCTGTAACCGTGGAAGCGGCTGTCTCCTGGAATATAGATATGGGAATAACTAACTGGGATCAGAACAAAGGAAATAATCTTTTCTTAAACACAAGCGATCCGGTTTTTGTCAATTCAGAAAAAAATATTCCTGATGGTTTTGTTCTTTATCAAAACTATCCTAATCCATTTAATCCCCGTACAATAATAAAATTTAATATCCCTGTCACCCTGAGCGAAGTCGAAGGGTCTCTTGTTACTCTAAAAATATATGATGTAATAGGTAATGAGGTGGCAACGCTAGTTAATGAAGAAAGACCTGCAGGTGAGTATGAAGTTGAGTTCAATACGTCTTCCATCAAACATCTTCCATCTTCAGGAATTTATTTTTATCAATTGAAAGCCGTGCCTACCGGCAGGCAGGCTGGGGCATTCATTCAAACAAAAAAAATGATGTTATTAAAGTGAAAACTATTCCAAAATATTTTAGAGTTATATCTTTAATAATTTTCTTTATTCTCTTAAATCGGAGTTTAAACTCCCAAAGCTGGTGGAGCGACACGTACTCTTATAAATTGCTGGACATAAACAAAATTCAGATTCCAATAAATAATATTGGTGGATTAAACAGGGTTAACCCAGTTGCTAATTGGCAATATGGCTCGAAGAATTATGGGATGGTATATGATCAAGGTCCCTGGATTGTAGGGAAAATTAATGGGAATATTCATTTGGCAATAAAACAATGGTCAAGCTCATATTCTCCCGGTCCTATAATGAATAACGACGCTGCGATGAATGTTCGTCCGGAAGATGCAGATAAATACAGAGTTTACAAAATCGGATTAACCGATACATTAAATCCCGGGAAAGATTATCTTGAATGGCCTGTGGAGTTTGGAGCTGAGGTTGCTGAAAACGGAAACCCGGTTATTTATGGGCATCAGAATATCTGGGCAGTATATAATTCTTTAGATTCATCAATAACAGACAGAAAAAGGTGGAATCAGATTAGAGATACTCTGCCAACTCTCCCGATTGAGATACATCAAATATCTTATGCTTATGAGTGGGGATTACAACGCTGGCTTGAGGATGTTGTCTTTTTTGAGTGGACAATAATCAACAAAGGATCTAATACAATTGATTCGGCTTACTTTGGTTTTTGGACAGATGTAGATTTCCATGACTCTCAGACTAACATTCCTGCAGTGGACACCACGGTTCAGTTAGGATATTGCTGGGACACACTCGATACTGATCCTTATTTTATACCAATGGCTGTGGGTCATTTACTTAAATTTGGTCCGCAAATATCTTCGGAAAATGATACTGCTATTTTTAAAGGGATGAAAAAAGCCGGACACAAAAATTTAAAATTAAATAGCTTTCACGGAATCGGTGATGATTTCCTTCCTCCTCAATATCTGATTCGTCCGGCTAATTCATTAGAAGATGCCTGGAATTTTGCAAGAGGATTAGATGGTAATGGTGATATCATTATTGATCCGACAACAAGTTTACCAACTAAATTTCCATTCAATGGTGATCCGGTTACGGGAAGCGGGTATATTTTTCCGATTCAAAGTACAGGTTCAGGTGCTGGTTATATTTTATTTTCCGGTCCATTCAACTTTGCACCGCAAGATACACAGTGGGTAATGGCTGCTTTAATTGTTTCTACCGGTGAAGATCATAAAGATGCCATTAGTAAGCTGAGACAGAAAGCAAATATCATTCTGAATACTCCATACGAGTCATTGGTAACTAAATATTCAGCATCACCACCTCCGGAAATTCTGCCAAAGAGATTCAATTTAAATCAGAATTATCCTAATCCGTTTAATAATCAAACCAAAATAGTTTTCGACTTACCTAACAAATCAAAAGTAGCACTCAAGGTGTACGATATACTTGGAAGCGAAATAAAAGTCATCTTAGAGCAAGAAATGGAAGCAAATCATTACGAGGTTTTATTCGATGGATCAGGACTGGCAAGCGGAGTTTATTTTCTTCAGATCTTTGCAGAAGATGAACAAGCAGGTTATTATCTTCAAACAAAAAAAATGGTTTTATTGAAGTGAAATCTATTCCGAAATATTTTAGAATTATATCTTTAATAATTTTCTTTATGCTCTCAAATCGGAATTTAAATTCTCAAAGCTGGTGGGAAAATACCTACAAATTTGAATATTTAGATATAAATAAAATAACTATTCCCATTAATAATATTGGCGGATTAGAAAGTTATGCCTCCTCAACCTTCTGGGAGTATAATTTAAAAAATTATACTGTAGTATTTGATCAAGGTCCTTGGATTGTTGGTAAAGTTAATGGAAACATTCACCTGGCAATTAGTCAATGGAGTAGTTCGTATTCTCCCGGCCCAATAATTAACAATAACGCAGCAATGAATGTCCACCCGGAAGATTCATCTCTCTTCAGAGTTTATAAAATTGATTTTGACGACACATTATATGCCGGAAGCGATTATTTAGAATGGCCTTCAAAATTTGGGGCACCTGTTAATAGTAATGGTTTGCCAGTTTTTTTTAATGATCAGACGGTCTGGGCAATTTACAATTCGTTGGATTCATCTATCTCAGACCGAAAGAAATGGAATAGGAATTGGGATACATTACACCCTATACCAGTCGAAATTCATCAACTTGCTCATGCTTATAAATCAGGACAACTAAATTGGACTGATGATATTGTATTTTATGAATGGACAATTATTAATAAGGGACAAGTAGAAATTGATTCAGCGTTTTTTGGACTATGGACAGACATAGATTTCAATGATGCTTTTTCCAATTATCCAGCAGTTGATTCCTCCATTCAATTGGGTTATTGCTGGGATCCGGTCGACAGTGGTCTTAATCATATTCCCTTATCGGTTGGATATGTGTTAAAATATGGACCGGTTGTTCCTTCTTATGGGGATACATCTATTTTTAAAGGAATCAAAAAAACTGATTATAAAAATTTAAACTTAGTCAGTTTTCACGCTATTGGGGACGATGCTATTCTTCATCCACTTAACAGACCTGCATATTCATTACAAGATGCATGGAATTTTGCAAGAGGATTAGATGGTAACGGTAATATCATTATTGATCCGACAACAGGTTTACCAACAAAATTTCCTTTCGGAGGTGATCCGGTCAATAATACTGGATATATCTATCCTTGGAATGTTGGCGGAGGTGCTGGATTCGTGATGTTTTCAGGACCATTTAATTTGGCGGTTAATGATACTCAATGGGTTATGGCTGCTTTAATTGTATCGACAGGCGAGGATTACAGAGATGCAATAATAAATCTCAGGGAAAAAGCCAGCATAATACAAGCGACGCCATACGATATACTGGTTACAAAACATTCTGCTTCAAAATCATCAATAAATCAACCGGATAAATTTTATTTAAGTCAGAATTTTCCTAATCCGTTTAACAACGAAACAAAATTAATATTTTATATACCTTATAGAACAAATGTTCTGATAACAGTTTATGATATTCTCGGTAACAAAGTCAGAGAAATCATGGATGAAGTATTGGTTCCAGATCTGTACGAAATTACAATTAATGGGGAAAGACTTTCGAGCGGAATATATTTTTATCAACTAATCGCAACAGATGGATCAGACCAATTTACTCAAACAAAAAAAATGGTTTTACTCAAATAAAGGAAAAATAATATGCGAACTTTTTTAAGCGTTTTAATTTTAGTATCGGTTTTATTCGACTCAAAGATTCTGGCCCAGAGTTCGATTGATAATTTTACTACCAGCATAAACGGGACAATAATTAATACTGTAGCGAATTCTTCAGCAATGGTTTCTTCTGAGAATGGAAAATTCTGGTGTTCATACGAAGTATTTGCTGCGACAGACGAAATGAGAGAACTTGGCAATCTAAAATTATTTGAAAAAGATAAACCGATTTTAACATTATTAAAAATTCCCGGCAGCGATGTTGGAATAACAAATTCAGGTAATCTTGTTTTTTACGATCACTCGGAACATTTCAAAAATAAATTAACAATTCACATTTATTCCAAAACAGGTGTATTATTAATCAGTAAAAGTTTTAAATCAGCAGATCAATTTGGGTTTTCGCCTTCAGGCAATTTAATGGGAGTACGAACCGCTGATGGTCTTTCAATTACATCATTAAATTCCGGGAATAGTTACTCTCTTGAAAAAGGAATGCAATTTGCTTTTGATGAAGGAGATGAATTTATAGCAGTTGCACAGTCGAATAAAATTATTGTTTATCAAAATTCTTCTTTGATAAAAACTATTCAGACAGAGATTGAATTCCCGCGTAAGCTGATCATTTCAAATGAAAATAATCTTGTTGGAGTTATTGATAAATATCATCTTAAAATTTATTCGTTACTTAATAATAGTCTGCTTTTTGAAGATAACATTGGCGGAGAGTTTTCCTTCCGTGATTTGAAAATTGTTGATGATAAAATTCTCTCAGGTATTCACAAAAGAAATAAAGTTGAATCAACAGGTCTGCTCAAAGTTTATGACTTGAACGGAAATAAACTGGAAAATAAAAACGGTGAGAGCAGACAATTACAAAAATTTGAGAAGATAAATCTTGAAAAGAAAACTAACTCTGATTACGATCCGATACCCTGGCCGTTTTTTCCGTTCGATAGTATGCGTACGGTTTGGAATCATTACGAGCAGCATATGGGTTCAAGCCCTACATCTTCTTATCTTCACCAGGGATTGGATTTAATTACACCAATTGGCGAGCCTTCTTATTCGGTGATTGATGGTTTTGTAAAATTAGTGCTAACTACAGGTGGGGACATCTATTGGAGAACTGCTGTAAGTCCAGTACAGGTTTCGGGAAGATCGGATGGCTGGCTTTCCGCTCATTTAATAGAAACCACAATTCAGTTTGATATTGGAGACACGGTTCAAATACACGATTACCTTGGTGATATCATTGCGTGGACTTCAACATGGGGGCATATTCATTTTGTGAACATAAGTGATTCGGGATTGGTCTGGCTTTACACCGATAATGAATGGGGAATTAATTTCAGTCCTATATTAGCTTTACAGCCCTATCCGGATGTAACGCCTCCGGAAATAGAAAATGTTTTCACCTGGTCGAAGTTTGCTTTTGCGGTTAACGAGTCAGAAAATTATTTAACTCCTGATAGTCTGTTCGGAGAAATTGATATAATTGTAAAAGTGGTTGATTATGTGGGTGATTCGGAATGGCAGCAGCCTGCTTACACAACCTGGTATACGGTAAAAAGAATTTCGGATGGGGAAGTAATTAAACCACGAACATTAGGACAAATATTAAATCATCAATACACTTTTTATAACAGTACACATTATCATCCTTATGCAGGAGTAATTTATCAGCGTGATAATACATTACTTCCGTCAAGCTGGATGGATACTCAGAGAAATTTTTATCACAACCTGACTAATAATAATGGTGACTCTTTAGTTGATCTTTCCGAAAAGTCACTGGCTTTTAATACCGATTATTACGAAGATGGAGATTATAGAATAATTGTAGAAGTGTTTGATGAAGCAGGCAACTCTGATATTGATAGTATGGATGTAAAATTTAAGAATGGTAATCCGGTTGAAGTTGGAAATGAAACCGGAGGACTTTATTCATTTAGCTTAGAGCAGAATTATCCGAATCCATTTAACCCAAGCACGAAAATAAAATTTTCAATTCCATCTGTAGGGACACAGCGCGCTGTGTCCGTACAATTAAAAGTTTACGATATTCTCGGAAATGAAGTTGCAACTCTCGTCAACGAAGAAAAACCTGCAGGAGAATATGAAGTTGAATTTTTCGTTGGTCGGGACTCCAGTCCTGACATTGCAAGCGGAATATATTTTTACCAGCTAAATGCCGGAGAATTCATTCAAACAAAGAAAATGTTGATGATTAAATGATGTAATCAATTAACCTGCCTGTCGGCAGACAGGTCAGAAATCCCGATTTTGTCGGGAGATTATTTATAGTAGGAGGAATTATGAGAATGATAAAATTTTTTATTTTTTTCACGACAGCCGGTTTACTTCTTTCAAATGGTTTTATCTATGGCCAGGTATATGAATTTTTAGATGATTTTGAATCACATATACCTGATCAACCATTGGCATGCCAGGATTCACTAGATTGGACAACATTTTTTGGAAATCCGTGTGACCCGGTTGAAGATCCTATCATTTCCACAAATCATAGTATAACAGGAACAAAATCTGTAAGGATCATCCAGAATAATGATCTTGTAAAACCATTTGGTACGCATACAATAGGTTATTACTACATAACGTTCTGGTTTTATATTCCATCTGGTAAAGCCGGATATTTTAGTACACTTGCTGTTTTTAATGGGTTCAATTCTAACTGGGCGATGGAGTGTTATTTTGATGTAGGAGGTACAGGGAGAATATTCGGAGCTTCATCAAATCCAGTAACATTTAATTGGATACCAAACGAATGGCAATTTTTAGCGCTCACTGTTGACCTGAATGTGGATCAGGCAAGATTTTATCTCGATAACAATTTAATACATACCTGGCAGTGGACTGATGGTGCATATGGCCATGGAAGTCCGCTCTCTATCGAAGCCAACGACTTTTTTGGTGTCACAGCTAATGATGAAATGTATATTGATAATTATGTATTTGTTGAACCTCCATTAACTCCTCCTCCCTTATATGGTCCAACAAATTTAATAACAGAGGAAATTTATAATCCATATCCACAGGTGAAGTTAACCTGGCAAGATAACTCAAATATTGAATATGCATTTAATATAATCAGGAAAGATGGACCTATTTTTGGTCCAGGCAGTTTTGAACCAATAGGTACTGCACCTCAAAATGCAACCATTTACATTGATTCAACTGTGGTTGTTGATTCAACTTATACTTACGCGGTTTTTGCTTACAATGAATACGGATTTTCGGACAAAACAAATTATGCAACGATTATAGTTGTCGTGCCCGTCGAATTGGTTTCTTTCTCTTACGAAATATCTAAACAAAATAATGTGACGCTTTCCTGGATAACAGCAACAGAAACTAACAACGAGGGTTTTGAGTTATTTCGCCGTGAAGTGAATGAAGAGGAATGGCAGTCTATTTCATTCGTAGAAGGACATGGCACTACTACTGAAATTTCTTCTTACACTTATGCTGATAAAAACCTAAACTCAGGTAACTACAATTATAGATTAAAACAAATTGATTTTAACGGATCATTTACCTATTACAATCTTGAAGAGACTGTTGAAATAAGTCCTCCGCTAAAGTTTGAACTTTCGCAGAATTATCCAAACCCATTCAACCCAAGCACTAAAATAAAATTTTCAATTCCATCTGTAGGGACACAGCGCGTTGTGTCCGTACAATTAAAAGTCTATGATGTTTTAGGAAATGAAGTAGCAACTCTCGTCAACGAAGAAAAACCTGCAGGAGAATATGAAGTTGAATTTTTCGTTGGTCGGGACTCCAGACCTGACATTGCAAGCGGAATTTATTTTTACCAGCTAAAAACCGGTTCATTTGTTGAAACTAAAAAAATGATACTTTTAAAGTAGCAGTGTTATATTTTCTTAAATAAAAATGAGATTAGTTATGAAAATTTTATTTACAGTACTCGTAACGATATTTTTAACTTCATTTTTTTCCGTAGCTCAATGGAGAGTTATGAATCCCCACCCGACACCAAATACAACTTATGTTGGCTCAGCCCCTTCAGCGAACAGATTTATTACTGTAACCGGACAGGGTGAAGCAATTGTAACGCACGATGGCGGACAGAACTGGAACATCGTTCAAATTGGTGGTGATGGAATTTACAGGAGCTGCTATTTTGTGAATGATAATACCGGCTGGGCTGTTGGTTCTTTTGTGGAGAGACTCCATAAAACCACTGATGGAGGTTTAACCTGGACCTGGCAAAGCAATGCGCCGGATACCACAAAGTACGAGGTGTTTTTTATAGACGAAAACACGGGCTGGTCTGTTGGATTTAACGGATTTATTATAAAGACTGATGATGGTGGTAATAACTGGTTTTCACAAACTAATACTTCAATAACTTCTCAGACTTTATATGGCGTATATGCAACAGATATCAATTTTGTTTACGTTGCAGGGAATAACGATGCTTTGATAAAATCTACTGACGGAGGAAATACCTGGACTTCCACTCCACCCGTATTCGGTACATCTACAAACTACCGCGGAATTTATTTTCCACCAACGGCTACCGGATTCACCGGTTACATTGTTGGTCATCGAAACAGAATTGCAAAAACAACAGACAGCGGAACTTCCTGGACACCGGTCTACGATGGCGGAGGAACTAACCAGCTTTGGGCAATAGATTTTGATAATTCAAATCAAATTGGAATTGCCTGTGGTGCTGCAAGCACAGTTTTAAGAACAACTGATGGAGGTGATAATTGGTCACTGGTAGCTGGTCTGCCTTCAGGTCTTACTTTGTATTCTGTAAGATTTGGCGATGACAATGCAGCATATCTCTCGGGGAGTAATGGTTATTTTTTTAAATCTACTGATGGAGGTGTGACCTGGGATCAACTCGGTTACAGGTTTACGAGCAGCAGAATAAGAGATGTTAGTTTTGCTGACACAAGTAACGGCTATGTTGTCGGAACCGGATTTGTTGCAAGAACAGCCGATGGGGGGTTAACATGGACAGAACAGGTTTCACCATTTGCTGGTGATGTTAATGAAGTTGTTGCTCCTTCTGCTAACCACGCAATTGCCGGATGTGATGGCGGAAATGTTATTGTTACAACCGACGGCGGAAATAACTGGAATCTTGTAGCAACCGGAATTACCGGAACTAATTCAGATATTCTGGCGATTGATTTTGTTGATGATAATTTTGGAATTGTTGTGGCTTACAATGGTACTGTAGCAAAATCAACCGATGGAGGTGCAAGCTGGTCAATCATTTCAACAATAACTGGTTATAATCCATGGGATATGGATATGGTTGATCAACTGTATGGATGGGTTTCAGGAACAGGTGAAAGAATTTCCAGAACAACAGACGGCGGAGTAACATGGACTCAACAGCTTGTGGTTGGCGGATTGGGCACTTATGGAATTTCATTTATTAACAGGAACCAGGGTATCGCAGGTGGAACAGGTGGGAATACTTATTACACAACAAATGGAGGAGATACTTGGTCTGCTGCAACTACACCGCCCGACAATACTATCTGGGGAATTCATTTTTCTGAATCTCCTGTACTGGGCACCATCGGGATGACCGCCTGTGCGAGTGGTTATGTTTACATTTCAACCGATGGCGGAATTAATTGGTGGCTGGAACCAAGATATACTATTTCAACATTTGATGATATTTATATGACTGATGCTGCGCACGCATGGATTGTGGGTAACAGCGGTGTTATTTTAAAATATTTTGAACCTGCAAATATTCCTGTAAAACTTACAACATTAACTGCAACTGTTCAGGTGAATAATATCACTTTAAATTGGAGCACTGCAACCGAATTGAACAACTCGGGTTTTGAGATTGAACGGGCTTCGTTTGCCACCGCGCACGATCAGGAGCTGTTATGGAGAATGGTTGGTTTTATACCGGGAAGAGGAACTACTACAGAGATGTCAGTTTATTCTTATAAAGATGAGAATCTAAGTCCCGGCTTTTACAACTACAGAATAAAGCAGATTGATTATGATGGCTCATATAAATATTATAATGTTGAAGAAACTATTGAAATAAGTTCACCATTTAGTTTTGAACTAGCGCAGAACTATCCAAATCCTTTCAATCCTTCAACGACCATAAGTTTTTCAATACCACAGAAAAATATGGTTATTTTGAAAGTGTTTGATATACTTGGAAATGAAATTGTAACTCTTGTTAATGAAGAAAAACCTGCGGGAGAATATACGGTTGAATTCTCACCAGAATCGAGTATCAAGCACCTGCCTGCCGGTAGGCAAGGTCCAGCATCCGGAATTTACTTCTATCAATTAAAAGCTGGAGAATTCATTCAAACAAGGAAAATGATTCTGTTGAAGTAATTTTTGTAAAAAAATGGTTGAATCTGCGCCAAGAATTATTTAGTTTGGGTCTGAAATTCTTTCAATTTTAAATCAGCTAATCATATCTTTTTCATCAACCAAAAAAGGTGTAAAATATGAAAACACATCTACACTTATTCTACTTTTTGATGTTGTTTGTTTCTGTCGTTTTTGTTTCAAACAACATTGCTCAAACCGCACCACTACAATACACAATTCAATCTTACCAGTTCGAATCACAAATCTATGATGGAGATGGAACTCTTGGCACTGGTCCGTCTGAGATTTTGATCGGTGTAATTGAATTAAGCGAAATTCCATGGATACAACTTCATTTCTCGGAGTTAAACCTCGGTCAGGAAAGTTATCTGATACTTAAATCGCAATACGATAACAAATGGCAAAAACTTGATGCTATTGCAATGAAGCAGTGGAATAATTACAGTGCTTTTTTCAATGGTAATGCCGTTGAAATTAAGCTGTTCCTTGCACAAAGAGATCGCCAGGTATTTATTAAAATTGATGAGGTTATGGCTGGTAGTTGGTTTCAAGGTGAACCAATAGAATCACAGTGCGGTCCGACTGATGACAGGATAGCATCTAACCAACCTGCGACAGCCAGACTACTTAGCATAGGTTGTACTGCGTGGATTATTCCCAATGGTAAGTTCGCTTCAGCCGGACATTGCCTTGATGGAAGCGGTGCAACTGTCGTGCAATTTAATGTTCCGCTATCTTTACCGAATGGTACACTTCAGCATCCCGGACCCGAAGATCAATACTCAGTTAATGTATCAACAAAAATTTTTACTAACGGTGGAGTAGGAAATGACTGGGGGGTATTTGAAGTATTTCCTAATTCAGTTACCGGTCTGATGCCTAAGCAGGCACAAAATGCATATTGGCCACTGGTTCAGGATCTTGGTCCGGATTCAATCCGAATTACAGGATATGGTGTTGATGGCGGAACTGCAAATCAAACTCAGCAAACGCACATCGGTCCGAATGCAGGTTCAAGCGGAACAACCATGCGATATGTTACAGATACAGAGGGTGGAAATTCCGGAAGCCCGGTTATTGATGGACTCACAAATATGGCAGTTGGAGTTCATACACATGGTGGATGTACAAGTTCAGGTGGAAATAATAATGGAACAAGTACATTTCATACAGCATTCTGGGCTGCAGTTGATCAGGGCGCTGGAGGTTGTCCAGTCGAGCTTCCTTCTAATCCAAATCCAACAAGCGGGCAATCTGGCATTCCATTAAACTTATCCCAATTAACATGGTCTAATGGTGCAGGAGCTGTTTCAAATGAACTTTATTTTGGAACAAATCCTTCTTCATTAACTCTGGTTCAGAGCGGAACTCTTGCTACGAACTGGACAATTACCGGGTATACATTTACTTATGGAACAACTTATTACTGGAGAGTTATTGAAATTGGTGATACTTGTGACAGTAACGGTCCGGTTTGGAATTTTACAACTGTTCAGGATCCAAACTTAGTTCAATGGTGTGATGATTTTGCAAATTTAAGCAACTGGACAATTGTAGGACCTTTAGGAACAACCAACTGGTCTGCAGCTGCTTCCAGCTCCGCAGGTGGAAATCCTCCTGAACTGAGAATGAGCTGGACACCTTCATTCAATGGCGCATCAAAAATAAGATCAGTTGTAATTCCATTGCCTAACAATCAGCCAATGACTTATTCATTTAACTATTACTTTGATTGGTATGCAGATCCAAGCGGAACAATTACTGTTGCTGTTACTTACGATGGCGGAACAACAAGCACACCATTGTACAGCCAGATTGATGCTACCGGAAATGTTGGGCCTACTTTAATATCAGGTAATTACACTACTCCTGCTTCTGGATCAGCAAATACTCAACTGGAAATAACTTTCAATGGAAACTCATTTAACAATGATAATATCTATTGGGATAATATGTGTCTTGAATACGTCGTCCCGGTAGAGCTTACTGCATTCACTGCAACACCAAAGGGTGTTGATATTGAACTAAGCTGGACAACAGCAACTGAAACCAACAACCAGGGATTTGAAATCGAACGGACTTATTCAAATGGACAGGAAAGCTGGATAAGTGTTGGTTATGTTCCCGGATTTGGAACCACAACAGAAACAAAAGTTTATTCTTATGTGGATTCAAAAGTTGGAACCGGAAGTTATTCTTACAGGCTAAAGCAGATCGACTTTGATGGAACATTCAAGTATTCCAACATCATTGAAGCTGAGGTAACAGTACCAAGCACTTTTTCATTAGAGCAGAATTATCCAAATCCTTTCAATCCAAGCACAACAATCA
The DNA here is from genome assembly GCA_963698525.1 of uncultured Ignavibacteriaceae bacterium. Taxonomy (GTDB): domain Bacteria; phylum Bacteroidota; class Ignavibacteria; order Ignavibacteriales; family Ignavibacteriaceae; genus IGN2. The sequence continues at coordinate 29,541 of CAVORE010000016.1, forward strand.
GATTTTCAATTCCTGTTGAAACTGATGTAAGATTAAATGTTTACAATACATTAGGTCAGGAAGTAGCTGAAATTCTGAATGGAAAATTGAAAGAAGGTTATCACGAAGTAGATTTTGAAGCTGGTGCATTAACTTCAGGCATTTACTTCTACAGGCTTGAAGCCGACAAATTTGTTGACGTTAAGAAGATGATAATCATCAAATAGAAGCACCAAAATTCTTAAGCCCCTCCTGCAAGGAGGGGTTTTATTATTTAATATCGAGTACTTTCCGCATTTTCTCTTCTGATTATTTTATTCGTTAGCGCCGCAGTACAACTCCATGTTATTTATGTGTTAAGTTAATACGATTCTTAATTTTTGATCACCTGTTATTGACAAAGAGATCAATAGTATAATCTTGAGTTACGCCACATATGTCGAAAATATTTCAATCAAATTTTAATTTCCGTTTTGGCTAAGAAATTTTTCCCCGGCGCTGTAATTCTTACAGGCTCAAACTACTCATTCACAAAATCTTAAAATATTTTTTTAAGGAGTGAAAAGTTTGAAAAAACAATTTTAAAGAATCAGTTGATAAAACTCCGACAGAGTTGTCAGTAAAAAAATAGAACACCACTCGTTAATATCGCCTAAAAAATTTATGGTATTAGACTTGTAAATTCATCCACCAATTATGAAAAATAAGCCAACTAATAAGGCTTAATTATTCAACAATAAAAAAGGGGAAAACATGAAATCAATGATTGCAATTCTTTCTGCATTGTTCATCCTGCTATTAGCAGGTTGTTCAAACATGGAGCAGGAATCCTTTCCGGTTGCACCGGAGTTAAACAAAATGGTATCCGAGCCATTGGATCCATCCGGCACTTATCCTTATTTGCAGCACTTTAAATTTGTTCCGGTTGAATCTTTCCATTCTTCAACAACACCAGGAACAATTGAAGTAGTTATACCTTCAGATAAATTTCCAAAAATTTTCAATCATATGTTTGCAGTGCTTGAATATGAAGATTTCAAAGCACCAATTTTGAATAATATGATCTTTATCGGTAGACCTCTGACAAATGTATTTAATCTAAATGGAATAGAAACCAAATACCTCAAGAACATTAAGTTGTATACATATAATTCTGAAGATAGTTGGAAAGGTATAGCACCGCCTTACAATTATATGACCTCATTCCATCAGCTTAGAATAACTAATTGGAGCGATAACGGCTCTGCATTAGTAATCTACACAAATGATTGGAGTTCGAATGTGAGCGATACATTCTTAGAGATCAGATATGTAAACCAAAGTCACGGGTCAGAAAATATTTTAACATATGTTGCTAAGCCCTCAGCCGGAAAAATAGCAGTTCCAAAAATTGTAAAGGGAACTATCACCGGGCTTAAGATGTACGCATTATTCGATGACATGAATGCTTATTAACCGCTAAGTATTTCCACTTAACTACAATATGCCGGCTTCACCTGAAGCCGGTTTTTTAATTTCATTAAGGTTGATTATTAATTGATTATTTTTGTTTAGCATTGGTTTAAATATTTTTTAATGTTCAACTACTAATGGGAGTTTTAAAATGAAAAAACTCTTCCCGGTTATACTCTTCTTAATTTTTTCAAATTCTTTTTATTCGCAGATATCATTTCCGCAAAACCCAAATTGGATTTCAGCAGATGTTTCCGGTGTATCTACAGGCGGTGCTTTTGCAGATATTGATTATCACGGTCATCTTGATGTTGGTGATGTGAACGGAGATGGATTAACGAGCGGAATTTATTTCTATCAATAAAAAGCTGGAAATTATTTTCAAACAAAAAAATAGCACTTATAAAATAATTCGATAATAAAATAAATATGACAAAGGGGTACTTAATATTACTGATTGCAGTATACTCTTTTTATAGCCTATACTCACAATCAATTTACTTCAATCATTTAACAACAGATGATGGACTTTCTAACAATAATGTCTTCGATGTTATTCAGGATCACGTAGGCTTTTTATGGTTTGCTACCAATGATGGACTTAACAGGTATGATGGCTATGACTTTAAAATTTTTCGTAACGATCCATCAAATGAAAAATCATTGTCAGACAATTCTGTTTGGGTCCTTAAAGAAGATAGAAAAGGAAACATCTGGATAGGAACAAAAAACGGCTGGCTAAATCGTTTTGATCCTGTTACTGAAATATTTACAAGATGGCAAATCAAAACTGAGGATGTTAACGAAAATGCCATAACCTACATTTATGAAGACACTAAAGAAAAAATCTGGATCGGGACTTATCGCCAGGGATTGTATAGACTTGACCCGGAATCCGGAAAATTAGAGCATTGGTACAACAAACCGGATGACAGAACTTCGCTCAGTAACAATTATATTTCTTCCATTCTCGAAGACTACAAAGGCAACTACTGGATAAGCACATACTTTGGATTGAATAAGTTTAACCCACAATCTTCAACGCAGGAATTCATACGATACTTTAAAATCCCGGGTAGCACTAATTGTATTAGCGATAATATAATCTGGCGATTAAAAAGATCTGACTCGGATGAAAACGAAATTTGGATAGGCACAGCAAATGGATTAACTAAATACAATATCTACACAGAAAAATTTTCACAAATAAAAATTCCGAATCCTGATGGATTGCAGTTTGGAAACTCAGCCGGTGGTGTAATTGAAGAAATTAGTTTAAATAATGAAAAAATATTGTGGATTGATTCTTATGCCGGTTTGGTAAGACTAAATTTAAATGATGGTAATACAGCAAGGTTTATAAATAATAAAGTTGATCCGAATAGCATTACAAGCAGCCAGATACACAGAATATTTAAAGATCGTTCAGGTGTTCTTTGGCTGGCTACCGACAAAGGACTAAATTATTTTTCATTAATCAGTACTAAGTTCAATTACCTTTTCTCTGAAAAATTTAATCTGGTTAACCCCGCTGAGCTTAACAAAAAAAATATTAAGGCGATTGCAATTACTTCTGATAATACTACCTGGTTTGGCACCGATGAAGGCTTATATTATTCATCCGGCTCAAATGGTAAAATGACTATTTATAAACAAAAGAACACTGACAAATTAAATGTCTGGTCTTTAACATCTGATGATTCCGGCAATTTATGGATAGGAACTTATGGATCCGGATTATTCAAACTTAATTTGAAAACCGGCATACTTGAAAATGTAAAAATGTTTACTGAATGGATAAACACTCAATCAGTTCAGTTCAACAAGGTCGTTTATGCGGATAAAGAAAGTAGAATTTGGATCGGCTACTGGGGCTTTGGCCTTGCCTGCCTGGATCCTTCCACAGGTGTGTACAGAGGCTGGTTAAATGAACCGGGCGATCTGTTCAGTCTTAGTTACGAAGATGTTTGGGCAATCCATCAGGATAAAAAAGGACGAATATGGATTGGAACCGATGGTGGTGGCCTGGATTTATTTGTTGATGAAGATGGCGGAAAATTTTATCACTGGACGGCTGATGAAAGCAAAAGTATCAGCAGCAACAGCATTTATTCAATCTGTGAAGCTAATTATCTGCAAAATACAAAGGAAGATGTAACAGTCCTTTGGTTGGGGACAAACAATGGACTGAACAAACTCGTGGTTAATAATTCTTCCGGGTCGAAAGATTTTTCACCAAAACCCAATGTGGAAATAACTCATTTCTCAATTGAGCAAGGGCTTTCAGATAACTCAGTGAATAGTATTGTTGAAGATGATAATGGAAACCTCTGGATTGGAACGAGCTCCGGGATTTCATTTTTCGATACTCAGCAAAACAGGTTCACTAATTTCAGTAAAGCCGACGGAGTAGTTGGCAGCGAAATTAATTTATCTTCAGCAGTACAGAATGAAGACGGCGTTATTTTTATGGGAAGTACTGAAGGTCTAAATTATTTTTCTCCTGATGATATAAAGCTCTCTTCCTTTATACCTACGTTGCTAATAACTGATTTTCAAATATTTAATAAATCAGTAAATATTGGTCAGGAATCGATTCTCAAGAAAAGCATTTTCCTAACAAAGGAAGTAGTGCTTGCATATACGCAAAATGTTTTTTCATTTCAGTTTACTGCCCTGGATTTTACTTCTCCTCAATCTATTCAGTACAGATATATGCTTGAAGGTTTTGATAAAGATTGGGTAAACAGCGGTTCAAGAAGGTTTATTACGTACACCAATTTAAATCCGGGGGATTATAAGTTTAAAGTAAAATCAACTAACAGCGATGGAATCTGGAACGATTCTGTAACAGTACCTGAAAGTAGTTATAACACCGCCCTGGTGGCAGACTCCCTGGGCAATTGGTCTTTATGCTTTGATATTTTTATTGGGAGTTTGGGGAATAATTAAATTCCAAACTTATCGTACGAGATTACAGCATGAACTTAAAATTCAGGAATTTGAGTCCCATCATCTTCGCGAAATTGAAAAAATGAAATCCAGGTTCTTTGCAAATCTTTCACACGAATTCCGAACTCCATTAACATTAATAAAAGGACCACTTGAACAACTGATCAGTGGAAGAATAAAAGATAACCTGGTTGATTATTATAAAATGCTTTTAAGAAATACTGAAAAGCTTCAGAATCTTATTGACCAGCTACTTGAACTTTCACAGCTCGAAGCAGAAACAATTCCGCTCAACAAACAAAGCTATGATCTGGCAAGCCTGCTTCGGAGTTTAACTTATACTTTCATGCCTTTAGCTGAAGAAAAATTTATTTCACTCAGTTTCAATTCAACGGTGGAAAATTTATCAGCAATGATTGATAGAGATAAACTTGAGAAGATTATCAATAACCTGCTGAGCAATGCTTTTAAGTTTACTCCATCCGGTGGAAAAATCTTTGTTGATTTGAATATCGAAAAAGATAATACAGGGGAAATAGGAATTGTTTCTGTGAGTGATACTGGTATCGGGATTCCTGATGAATATAAATCAAAAATTTTCGACCGTTTTTTCCGGGTAGATGAGAAGGTGGAAAAAATTCTCGGTGGTTCAGGAATTGGTTTAGCACTTGTGAAAGAATTAGCAGATTTAAATAATTGGAATATCTCTGTTGAAAGTAAACCGGGTGAAGGAACAGTTTTTACTTTGAAAATTCCAATTGAAAAAGCAATAAAACTTGATGATGAAAAAATCCTTCCTTCATTCAAAGAGATAGATGCTAATAAGTATGAAGCTGCTACTTTATTATTTGAAGATGAGAATAATAATGAATCAGAAGAAGTAGCAGAACCCGAAAGAAAACCGGTAATTCTTTTTGTAGAAGATTCCCCTGATGTGCGAAGCTATGTATATGATATTTTGAAACCCGACTACATTGTTCTTCTTGCCGAAGGAGCCGAAGAAGGAATAGAATTAGCATTAAAGAGTATGCCTGATATAATAATAAGTGATTTAATGATGCCGGGAATGGATGGTATTGAGTTCTGCAACAAGGTGAAAACTGATTGGCAAACAAGTCATATTCCATTTATTCTATTAACCGCAAAAGTTACTGAAGAGAGTAAAATTGAAGGACTGGAAATCGGCGCAGATGATTATATGACTAAGCCCTTCAATTATGAAGAGCTGATTGTCCGCGTAAAAAATCTGATCGAACAGAGAAGGAGACTTCGTGAAAAGTTTAGTAAAGAAATTAATATTCAACCGGAAACTTTAACAACAAGCACAGTTGATGGTGAATTTTTACAAAAAGTTTTATCAATTGCTGAAAAGAACCTTAACAATGAAAAGTTCGATACTGAGTTCCTGGCGCAGGAAATGTTTGTAAGCCGGCGTCAGCTTCACAGAAAATTACAGGCAATTACCGGTCAAGGTCCGGGAGAGTTTATAAGAATTATGAAACTAAAACGTGCAGCACAGCTTCTAATTGAAGCTAAGCTTAACGTAACTCAAATAGCACTTGAAGTTGGTTTTGAAAGCCCGGCGCAATTTACAAGAGCCTTTAAGAAACATTTTAATATTCTTCCGTCAGAATTTAACCAGCAGATTCACAATCAGTCCGATACATCTTCTTAAATGAAATATCCACTCTTTACTTATCATTAGCAAAATAACAATGTTAGTTGGAGAATCCGGAACCTGAAAATGGGTATGTCCTTCATTAAAAACTAGGACAGCAATCTGTTTATAGCATTGGTGCGTTCAGTAAACTTATATCCATACATTGTCACAAAAAAGCTAAACAAAGACACAAATAAGCAATTTGAGACTGCTATCGCATTTTACATTTGAATAATAAAATTCAAAAAATCTTTAAAAACATTTAGCATACAAATGTCTAACCCGGTAATAATGTCAATAACAACTCCGAAACTGAAGGAGGTAGAAGTAAATAAAGGATATTCATTAATTCTAAAAAAGATCTTTGGACTTAGTTTTTTCTTTCTACTAATCAATAAATTTCTAATCAATTCAGAGGTGGTACGATGTTGCGCTTCACTTTAACAATCACTTTTCTTTCTTTGATATTAATTAATATCAGTTACTCTCAAACTTCTCCGTTGAAATTTGGAATATTTGGAGCAGTGTCTTTACCTGCAGGAGATTTTGGAGAAGACAAAAGTTTTAATCTCGACACCGGAAAGGGAGATGGTTTTGCTACAACTGGTTTTGGCGGCGGATTGGAATTACTTTACCCGGTTGGCGCGCCTGGCTTGAACTGGCACACTACAGCGGCTTTTTTATACAACGGTTTCGATGATACAGAGCTTTTAAATTATATAGATGATGATGATGCTGAAGTTGATGCAGGTAATTATTTTATCATTCCGGTTATTACCGGATTAAGTTACCAGGCGCAGCTTTCACCCACTCTTGATGCACTTTTTCTTGGTCAGCTTGGTGTGGCATTCATAAAAAAGACTACTATGGAGTTAACATATCCTGAAAGTGATTATTCATTGGAAGTTGACTTTGGAATGGCAACAGCTTTTTCATTTGGTGTAGGAGCTGGATTACTTTTTAACGATAAATTCAATGTTACATTTCGATATTTAGGTTGCGGTGAACCAGAGTTTGATGTAACGTTTGATGAGGATGGTGATACTTACGATGGCAATGCTGAAATACCCGTTGGAATATTTTTAATTAGCCTGGGTGTATACTTCTAATTGAGAGGTAAGTTCAGTCTATAAAATGAGCATCGTTATATAGCAAAATATCTTTTAAAGAATTTTGCATCATAAATTTGAGGAGGCGATAAACGTCAGAGTGTTCGGTAAAAAAATAGTTGCTGAGCACTCTGGTTTATATTTAATTACTGCTTTGTCCTGCATTTCTTCAACTTTCCATCGTGATAATAGACCTACAATTTTACTTTGAATAGCCTCAAATCATTTTGTCACAGAATGACAAATCTTAGTCACAATTCAGCAATTTCAAGCATCCCTCATCAATTACATTTCATCTGAGAAAAATCCAGTTCTGAACTAAAACTCACTTAATCTGATAATATGAAATAATAAATATGAAAAATGAAAAGAAAATTCGTCAGCCAAATTTTTCAAATCAAAATGTAAAAGAAGACTATGAGAAGATCATATTGAAGAACCAGCGTAAGGAAAAATGGTTGAATATAATTGTGGAGGCATTAATAATCATAATAACAGTTGCATTCATGCTAATTGTTATTAACCTATGATTTTCTTGGCGGTGCTTCTTAATAATAAACAGCATAAAACGAAATAATTAACCATAACTCGCTCGCTGATTAACTCGTATAAGAAAATGATAAATAGAAAAGCTCATAAACTGCTTACGAAATATTAATAGGAGATAAAAATGAAAATTATTACCACCTCATTCGGAATGTTCATTCTTTTTATTCTAATAGCAATTCTAATATTTAATAAAGTAACTATTGCTCAACAAGCAGGGTGGATTGACCAAAACTTACCTGCATCAATGACAGGAGCAAGATTAGCTAACAGAGGTGATGACCTTCTAATATTCACAACCAATTATTCAGATATAGTTTACTTTTTTGATACCAGAATTAATGTTTGGACAGAAGCTAATCTCGGCTCACAACAAAATTTTCAAAAAGTGCTTGGTGCCGGTAACACAGTTTTTACCTACAGTAACGAATATCTTGTGGGATACAGTTCCATTCTTTCACAATGGGATAGTGTAAAATATCAAGGTAATGTAATTGATCCCAATGGAGTTTCTATCCACAAGGGTTATGGGTGCGGTGAGATGCTTGCTTACTTCATAACCGATGCAAACATATTTTATGTCTTCGATTCTGAACTGGCTGAATGGCAAATATATAACTTCGGAATTGTCACTAATGCAGGAACGTATCATAAATTTTGGGCAGCCGATAATTATGCCGGAGCAATATTGGGCAGGAATGGCAATGACTTCGCTAAAAATATTGCATATAGTTTAATTACTCATTCGTTCGCAGAATTAGATCAGGGTGGATGGTATCACTATCCGGATGATATTATGAATGGCGGCTATGTAGCTTTTTATAATAACGGAGTTAATGAACATAGATATATTGGTTATTCGGCAACTACCAATCAATTTACATCAGTTACATTCCCAGCTAGTTTTAATACTTTAAATTTTGCTTCTTCCATTAGCCCCAGAAGTTTTGATCTTAAAGATATATATGTCTATTCCTGTGGTTATGCAACTGGCGATCAATTAAACAGGGAATACATTGTAAAAAGTTACTCAACCAAAACCGGTAATTGGTATTCACTAAATTTTAATTGTGATCCTGTAGATTGCACATGCCCTGCAGAATGGAGAAGAGGGGGTAGTTTTTCAATAGGTCAGTATTATTGCGGAACCGACTATTCTGTTGGGATCTGGAAGTTCTATGGTACAACCGGAACTCATATTGGTGAAATGCCAGGGCTTTTTGCAACTCCCAGTAACGTTGCGTTTATTTGTGGTGGAACGGTTGCCGTTGGTATTGGCAATCATAATTTATGGTTTCATAATTTTGAAACTGCACAGACTAAGAATAGTTATTTCCCACCAAACAATGATGTTCAGTTTGCCGGCGTCACTGCGTCAGAAAACTATTGTCTGATTTTTAGAATTAATACAACTTCTGACACAATGCAGGCATTTTTCTTTAACGGAAATACCAACAACCTGCAGTCAATAGAAACTTATAGCAAAAGCACCGCTCCGATTGCAACTTCAAAAGTTTGTGGTGCTTTTATCGGAGGACCAAATAATGAAGTGCTTTTTTACTCTGAGGAAAAAGATTCTGTAATTATATATTCATTTTCTGAACAGTACGGCTCACTCAATGCAAAGAATTATTTAATGGTTCTTAGCTGGTCAACATCAGTTCTTTTTGATGCAAGCACTTGTCAGATCTATGAAAAGAATTTCCAGATTAATCCAGCAGGTATCGGGAACAACATAATTTTTGCAAAAAGTGGGGATATGGAGTTAAGCGCATTTAGTGGTTTAACAAAAACCTGGACTTCAAAACAAACAGATCAGCAAATAAACGGATATCAAACTGGGGATGAAATTGCAATTGGCTACAGTGTAGGAGCCACAAAGTATTGGGGATACTCTGCTTATGACAATACATATTATGAATTGGTTCCTGAAGGAAGTTTTGTTAGTCCATCTTCAATGGCAGGTGGTAAAACAGCAATAGTAATTAGGTCAAATAAAATTTACGCTTTTACACCTGGAGAAGTAAGCCCAGTTACAGAGGGTGTAACAACTACTGTAAATAATTATTCACTTTATCAGAACTACCCTAATCCTTTCAATCCATCAACAATAATCAGTTATCAGTTACCAGTACGCAGTAATGTAACATTAAAAGTATTTGATATTCTTGGAAACGAAGTAGCAATTTTGGTTAACGAAGAAAAACCTGCCGGAAGTTATGAAGTTGAGTTTAACGTAAATCAACTCTCCAGAGTTGAGATTTCAAGTGGAGTATATTTTTATCAATTAAAAATCAGAGGTCCTGAAACAAGTTCAGGACAAGGGGTAATTCAAACAAAAAAAATGATTTTAATCAAATAAACCCAAATAATTTACAACAATAATCAAATTAAAAAATTGGAGGAAGTCATGAAAACTGCGTTATTACATTTTGTTCTTTTTATCTCGTTCACATTCATCAAAATTACATATGCTCAGGAAAATAATTATGGTATTGGTGAATCAACTGTTTTTGTCCAGCCAGTGCCTGCAGAGGGTAATTCAGCAGGAATTGATTTTAGTTCAACTCAAGAAAATTTTATCCCCGACCCTACAAAGGACTACAAAATCAGCTTCGATTCTCATATCAATGAAATTAAAATTGAGGAAATCGAATTTATACATCAGGAAATTGTTCCACTAAACACAGGTACTGAGGAAATTGATTTTGAAGAAATCAATTACAATAATGACAATCCCCAACTAAATCTTGCGGATTTTTATTATTCAGTAATTTGTGAATCAAGAACTTATGGCTATGCATGGTACTTAAATTATGATTGGACAAATTTTCAGGAAAGATTAACAACTCTTGGAAATCAAGGTTACAGAATAGAAAACATAGATACTTATGGTAGAAATGTTTTCAACTATGCTGGCACCTGGACACAGGATGCGCAAGGGTGGGCCTGGGTCCTTAATTATACAAGCCTGAATGATTTTATAACCGTTCTGAACAATTGGCAGAATGGAACACCTCGAAACAGACCGATTGATTTCACGATGAATCCGATCGGATCGCAGCTTTATTACGGAGCCGTTGCAAAAACAGATAATCTTGGCTTTGGCTGGATATTCAATGAAAATCTTTCAGGCAACTTTATTACCTGGGTTAATAACCAATACAGCTCCGGTCGCAGGTTAGTTGAAATACAATTGTACCGCAATTCCAGCGGAACTTTTATGGCAGGAGGAATTTCCAAAGATGCATCATTTGCTCAACAAGTTTCAATTGACCTTACCTGGAATCAATTTGTAACCCAGAACAATCAATTAAATAACTCAGGCTACAGACTTGTTGATTTTGATCAATACTATGTCAACGGCACATTGTTATTTGGCGGGCTTTGGAATAACGATGGCATTGGCGGAGCGTGGAGTATTAATGAGCATAACTCTACGACTTTTCAAACCGCCATTAATAATTTTATTAGCGGTGGTTTCAAACCGATGATGCTTGATGTTTATGATGCAGATTGGGCTGTTTCAGTATCAGATAATTTTATTGCCAGTGAATATCTTCTCGAACAAAACTATCCCAATCCATTTAATCCATCAACCGTAATCCGCTATCAGTTATCAGTAATCAGTAATGTAACATTGAAAGTATATGACATTCTCGGAAACGAAATTGCAACATTAGTTAACGAAGAAAAACCAGCAGGACAATATGAAGTTGAATTCAACCTGCCTGCCGGTAGGCAAGGTCTTTCGAGTGGAATCTATTTCTACTCATTAAAGGCGGGAGATTTTGTCTCTACAAAAAAGATGATACTATTAAAATAAAATAATATAATTCTAAATGTGACAATTAAAATGTCATCAGTCAAATAATTAGCCGAGGATAATATGAAATCAATATTTAAAATATTAATCCTGATTTTTCTACTCTCACAAATTCATTTTGCTCAATGGTTCTGGCAAAATCCTTTACCACAGGGAAATACATTTTACGGAGTTCATTTTATTGATTCGAATACAGGTTGGGCTGCTGGTGATTGCGGCACAATTATGAAAACAACAGATGGTGGCAATAATTGGTTTACTCAGTCAGTAGGCAATTTTGCAAGTATTTCTGATATTCAGTTTTTAAATGTCAGCGAAGGATTTGCAGCATTAATTGATGGGACAGTATTGAAAACAACAAACAGTGGAGTTAATTGGTTAGTTCAGAATTCAAGCAATTGGCGGTCATTATACGGTGTTCACTTTTTCGATGTGAACATTGGTATAACTGTTGGTTGGGAAGGGACTATCTTTAATACATCTGATGGTGGTTTGAATTGGAATTCACAATTGAGTGGTGTAACTGTTCAACTAAATGACGCTTTTTATATTAACCAAAATAATATTGTTGCAGTAGGCGACAGTGGTACAATTATAAAATCAACTGATGGGGGAATTTCGTGGGCAATTCAAAACAGCGGAACACTCGAATTTCTATCCTCGCTTCATTTTGTAGATTTAAACACAGGAATAGTTGTAGGCAGTCACGGCACTATATTAAAAACTACTAACGGAGGAACTCAATGGTTTCCAATTACCAATAATGTTTCCAGTGTGATTAAAAGTGTTTGGTTTACAGATTCCAATAATGGTTGGATTGCCAGCATGTGGAATGACATTCTCAAAACAACGGATGGTGGGAATACCTGGATGCAGCAATTTGACAGCAGCGATCAACCTTTATTCAGAATTCATTTTACTGGCAACAATAATGGTACTGCAGTCGGACAATTCGGAACAATTCTTAAAACAACAAATGGAGGAATTAACTGGAACTTACAAAACAGTATAGTAACTTCATACACACTCTTTGGATTAAAAAGTCTCAGTGAAAATATTACTTTTGCAGTTGGTGACGCGGCAACAATATTAAGAACCAGCGATGGTGGATCAAGCTGGAATCAGCAGGTAAATCCTGCTATAACTATTCTGAATGACATGTCGTTTACTAATTTAAATACAGGTACTATTGTAGGTAATGATGGCACCATATTAAGAACGACTGATGGTGGGCAAAATTGGATACAACAGTCGAGCGGAATATCTAATTATTTACTGGGAGTATCATTTACAGATGGGAACATAGGCACAGCAGTTGGCGATAGCGGAATTATACTAAGAACAACGAATGGCGGTGCTGATTGGGTAGAACAGAGCAGCGGAACACTAGCAAGACTTTTTGATGTTGATTTTATAAGTGCTAATACAGGAACCGCTCTTGGTCAAGGTGGGATTATTCTGCGTACAACTAATGGAGGCACAACATGGATTGAACAGGTAAGTGGAACAACTGAATGGTTGCTTGCTGTTGATTTCGTTAATGAAAATACAGGTTGGATTGTAGGTGGTTCAGGAACAATTTTACATACAAACAACGGAGGAATGACCTGGATTCAACAGCCAACGAATGTATATGATTATTTACATGATGTTAGTTTCACAGATATGAATAACGGTACTACCGTTGGAGGTAACGGTACAATCTTCCGTACTACAGATGGTGGAAATAACTGGGTTCAGCAATTTAGCGAAACAAAAAATTGGTTAGGCGGAGTATCCTTTTGTAATTCGGAAGTAGGATGGGTAGTTGGAAGTGGCGGAACAATTCTAAAAACCACAAATGGTGGAGTGTCTTTTATTGGAAATGAACAACCAGATATTCAACCTTCAGATTTTGTACTTTATCAAAATTATCCAAATCCTTTTAATCCATCTACAGTAATCCGTTATCAGTTACCAGTAATCAGTAATGTAACATTAAAAGTATTTGATATTCTTGGAAACGAAGTAGCAACTTTGGTTAACGAATAAAAACCAGCCGGAAGTTATGAAGTAAACTTTGATCCATCTTTTGTCAACCATCATCCATCTTCTGGAGTTTACTACTGCCGGCTTCAAACAGAGAATTATTCTAAAACAATAAAAATGTTATACCTCAAATAATCACAGGGAGCTGAAATGAAAAACATCGTAACAATTTTATCACTATTTATTTTCTGCTCACTATCCTTTGCACAGGATATTGAAGGCAGTAAAGATCATCCGCTTTTTAATCGTATGCCTGGTTATAAAATTGACGGATATGAAGAAAAGGAATTTGGTGTTTACGACAAATTCAGAGATAACAATGGGAAAGAAACAAGTGTTGAAGGTCATTATTATTTCATTTCATACTACATTAATAAAGGTGAGAAAGCTGCATCGGATGATGAAGTCATAAGAAACTTTATAAATGCAGTTACAAAAATTGGTGGTAAAGTTATTTACGAAAAGAAAGATGATGTTTATATGAATTTAATTAAAGACAATAAAGAAACCTGGGTGCGTGTACGAACAAAAAACAGAGGAGCAGGTTATCAGATGTGGATTATTGAGAAAGCTCTAATGGAACAGAATATTGTTGCTGATCAAAAAGCAATGGCGGATGATATTGAGCGAACAGGTCGTGTAGCAGTATATGGAATTTACTTTGATACTGACAGTTACAAAATTAAACCGGAATCGGATCCAACTCTTAAAGCAATTTCAGAATTACTTAATACTAAATCCAGCCTTAATGTTTACGTTGTTGGTCATACAGATATGACTGGTAACTTTGATCATAATATGAAGCTTTCGGAAAATAGAGCTCAAGCAGTAGTTGATGCCTTGGTAAAAGATTACGGAATATCTGCAAAAAGATTAATTGCGAAAGGTGATGGTCCATTAGCTCCAGTTAGTACAAATAAAACAGATGAAGGAAAACAGCTTAACAGAAGAGTTGAACTGGTTGAGCGATAGTTATTAAGTGAAAAATATAAAATCTCTTAAATAATAAAAGGCAGACAAAATGAAATCTACAACATTGTTTATTGCACTTCTTATTTTCTGTTCAATTTCCTTTCCGCAGGATGTTGCAGGCAGTAAAGATCATCCACTATTTAACCGTATGCCCGGTTACAGGATTACGGGGTATAATGAGCATGACTTTAATGTCTATAATGACTTTTATATTGAAAAAGGAAAGAACATTAGTGTGGAAGGTCACACTTACAATATCAACTACGGTCTTAATAAAGGTGTTAAACCAGCTTCAGGTCCGCAAGTACTTAGAAATTATATGAATGCAGTAAAAAAAGTAGGCGGCACTGTTGTTTATGAAGATGATTCCAATGTGTATATGAAGTTAGAAAAAGATAACCGTGTTACGTGGGTTCGTGTAAACGCAAGCGGTGATGCTTACAGTTACTTTGTATGGATTATAGAAGAAGCAGCAATGGAACAGGATATAGTTGTTGATGCCAGCTCGATGATGAGTGATATTAATGCTCAGGGGCGTGTTGCACTTTATGGAATTTATTTTGATTTTGATAAATTCGATGTTAAGCCTGAGTCTGATCCAACTCTAAAAGAAATCTCTAAACTACTTTCCGAAAATCCAAAATTAAATTTATATGTTGTTGGACACACAGATAACGTCGGCGATTACAATTACAATATGAAATTATCTGAAGCACGTGCTGAAGCTGTTGTTAAAGTTCTTGTTTCAAAGTATAGTGTTGATAATAAAAGGCTCACACCAGCAGGTGTTGGACCTTTAGCACCTGTTACTACAAATGACACTGAAGAAGGAAAAGCCAAAAACAGAAGAGTTGAATTAATTAAAAAATAACTTTCAAGAAAGGAAACAATCATGTCACATTCAAAAAACATTTTTTCTACATTTATTTGCTTACTCTTTATGCTGTTGATAGTAAATCAAATAAAAGCACAGGAAGTCTCATTAAAACCTTACGGAATTGAATCCGGAATAATTGAATATAAATATTCCGGTTCCCAGGTTGGTACTGGCACTATGTATTTTGACGAATACGGATATAGAAGTGCTATGAAAATGGATACAAAAATGAACGATCAGCCACAAAAAGGTTGGGTCGTTTCATTTAAAGAGTATCAATACATTTTCGATCCTGCAAAACCTGATGAAGGATTAAAAATGAAAAATCCTATAATCGAGTCTTTACAAAAAATGGATAAACCGGATTTTGACAAAGTAGCAGAAGATCTCTATTCAAAAATGGGAATGAAAAAAGCTGGCACGGAGAAATTTATGGATAGAGACTGTATAGCATTTAAAGGAGAGAATGGAAAAATATTAACCTGGAATGGCATTCTTATGCTAATGGATATGAATTACAGCGGTATAAAAACAAAACAGGAAGTCACATCAATAAAAATTAACGTACCGGTTGATGAAAAATATTTTGAAATCCCGAAGGACATAAAATTTTCAGAGATGCCGGGATTTGGCATGTAAGCTCATAATAATTCTAAAGTTAATTGATGAATGCTTTGGATTAGTTGTAACTCGATTTGAAAAGTAGTAAAAAACAAAGGAGACTTAAAATGATTTTAAAAAAAATAATCCTTAGTCTAATAACAATTCCTATAGTGTTAATAATCTCTTGCTCAGAGAATGAACCAACAACTCCACCGCCATCTAATGCAATAACAGTTGTAAGTCCAAATGGTGGAGAGAGCTGGTTGGCTGGGACGTCATATACAATAATGTGGACAAGTAATATAAGCGACAATGTAAAGATAGAGCTGTATAAGGCAGGAAATATTTTTTATACAATTGCGAACTCAACATCAAATGTGGGGAATTATTTATGGACAATACCGGATACACTTCATTCTGGAAATGATTTCAAGGTGAAGATTACGAGTGTTCTGGATGGTAGCATAAATGATTATTCGGATTCTGGCTTCGTGGCGCTAGGTCTGGTTCTTTCCAATGAATACTCTGGCTTCCTGCAATTAAAATTTTCAAATACTTATCCGGAATTTGATGAGACAGCTCAGGTTGATGTAACAATAAATAGGTTCGGTGAAGTTACATTCGGTTCCGGCACTTTAACTTATAATGCTGATGGCAATAACGGGCAATCACGAATAATAAGAAACGGAACACTTCAGATTAATCCTAACGGATATTATTTTGATAATGGTGGTGAAGATTATATAGGCGTCAATGAGAATACAACCATCAATGAAAATATGATTGTCTATTACTGGGACGGAAATACGTGGGTAGAAGTACTAAATGAAAATATTACTAATACCTGGAATGGTGGTTTAGCTTTTTCAATTGATGATGCGGTATTAACCGGTTCCATAATTCAGGTAGTAACCGTGCAAGGTAGTGCCTCTTGGGGATTATACCTAGTAGTAATTCCTTAATTAAAATATTTAATGAATTAGAGAGCTAATTTGGGGTGATTATAATTAATAAATAGTAATCTATGATCAGTTTTTAATCGCACTGATAGTGAATTTTCTTACTTCATTATCCTGTTGATCGCTAAAACTGTAATGTATGTACTTTTCTTCTTTTAGTTTTTCAAGTTCGTACCACTTGTAACGGATTTGTTTGAAGCCGAGAATTCTTAAGTCGTTGGCAACTGTGTTGTGGAATTTCTCAAGGGAATTTCTTCTGGTAAAACTATCGTGTGTGAAAACTACAATTTTATTTCTTTCATCATTAAGAATTGTTACTTTGTAATCCAGTCCAGCCAGTCTGTCGCTCAGATATTCACCGAAATATTTTCTTATTTCGGGTAATGTTCTCATTTGATGTTTTATTGCCATATCCCTGACCTGGTTTTGCAGAATCAGTACATCTGAATCTTCTTCACTAACGGCATCATATCTGGGAATAAAATCATTCCAATAATTTAAGTCTACCAGTGTATTTTTTGCACTTTCCCAGCTATTGATTTCTTTTTCGTAATTGTTAACTGTATTGTAGATCTCCTTCAACTCCCGAAAATATTCCGACTTTTTAGACGGAGAAAAGCTGGAGACAGTTACAGCTAATACTGCAAGGATCACCAATGAGAGTGATACGGAAACAACTAATCTATGTCTTTCAAAGATATTCAGCATAATAAAGTGACAAACCTTTCGTCAATAATTCATTATTTATTCACCATTTATGCCAACCTGGATACCAACTAAATCAAAAGAATTGTATTAAAAATCTAAGATCGTTCGTAAAAATTACAATTTTTTGTAATTGTGATTAACGATCAGGGTGATAGCGGAAATAAAGTCGCGACAATTTTTGTCGGTTAAGAAATATAAATTGAAGTGCTAATTACTTTTCTGATAACATTCACTGCCGATGTTATTTGGTAATGTTATTGTGAACTTGCTTCCTTTCCCAATTTCCGAAACCACCATTATTTTCCCCAAATGTTCATTAATGATTTTCTTCGTCACAGCAAGTCCTAGACCCGTACCGGTTGAGCCTTTAGTAGAAAAAAAGACATCAAAAATATGATCCAGGTTTTCTTTGCTTATTCCGGTTCCGGTATCGGTAACAACAATTTCAAGCTTTTCATTTGTGTCAATGGATGTTTTAATAGAAACTTCGCCGTCGCCTTTTTCCTGACAGGCATAAATTGAATTTGAAACCAGGTTTAATATGCACCTGTAAATGCCTTTTGGATCCAAGCAGAAAAGACCAATTGATGGATTTAAATCCAGCTCAATTTTTATGTTACTCTCTTTTGCGATTGGATCAATAAGTTCCTTAACATCTAAACAAATACTATTAATATCAGTCAGTTTGTACTCAGGTTTTTTGGGTCTTGAATAAAACAAAATATCAAGAACCAACTCCCTTAATCTGTTAGAATTTCTCTTTAAGATATCCCAGCCTTTGTTCACTTCTTTCATGTTTTTGGTGAGAGTACCTCGTTCAACAATGTATGTTCCACCATCCAGATTATTTAAAATATTTTTAAGACCGTGCGCTGAATTAATTATTCGTTGACCAAGATGTGATAACCTGTCTTTAGTTAAATTTTCTTCAAAGAGTCTGGAATTCTGAACAACTAAAGCAGACTGCGAAGCAAAAATGCTGATTAACTTTTCATCTGATTTTGAAAACCTGGCTTTCTCTTTTTTATTTATTGCGAGCAGATATCCATTTTTTTTTTCTCTATTGATCATTGGTGCAAACAGGAGAGATTTGATTCGAATGCCGATTATTTCGTTTATCGTATTTAATTCAGCAGGTGGGAGGATCTTCTTTGTGATATTAACTAAATGTCTTTGGTCGGAATGATTTAGGAGGATTTCTGTGAGTGTATCCATCCCGGAATCCTGCTCATAATTCTTTTTAATTATTTTCTTCCCGGCTCGGCAGCTAAAAGAATTGCTTATTCGTTTAGTCTCTTTATCATAAATATTTATCAGACATTGTTCTGAATCTAAAGCTTTCTTTACAAGGCACAGAAATTCTTCCAGGAAATTTTCAATATGACTTTTTTTCTCTGCGAGTTTAAAAATCTCGGCAGAGATGTCTACCACAGAAGGCATAGTCAAATTAAATATTAAAGATTTTTTTTACGGCATCAATAAGTGAATCTGGATTGAGTGGTTTTTCAAGATATTCAATTGGTTCACTGCCGAAATACTTTTTCATATCATCTTTAAAAAATCTCAGCCCGGCTTTATCTGCGACGCCTGTTAACATTATAACGGGAATGTTTTTTGTGTGGTCATCTTTCCTGAGTTCGTAAAATACATCGAAGCCCGATTGTCGCGGCATAATTATATCAAGTATTATCAGGTTAGGAGAGTTTTTTTTGGCCTTCATCAGACCTTCTTCACCATCTTTGGCTTCAATGATATTGAACTCGCCCAGACTTGAAAGAACAGCCCTAACGAATTCTATTGCATCCGGTTCATCATCAATGACCAAAATATTTTTCTTTATTTCCATTGTAACCTCCGAGTTATGGGTTAAATATTATATTTTGTTTGATTACGACAGTTTACAAATTAAAAGGAACGAGCCTAAATAAATCCCGGCTATTCACCTTGATTCTTTTAGCGGCTAAGCAAACTTATAAAAAAAAAGTTTATTTAGAAATTTGAATCAGTTTTTAAATTTTGTCAGAAAAGTGTGATTTGACTTGTTCACGAAGGTTGTAATTAGAAGCCATAACCTCACCATAAGCTCCGGTTGATCTGATTGCAATCAGGTCACCTCTCTCAGTATCAGGCAGTAGAATAGATTTACCAAATGTATCCGATGATTCACATATCGGACCAACGACATCGTATTTCTTCAATCCGGAATCTGAAATCCGCAATCCGGAATTAGAAATGTTTTCAATTTTATGATAGGATTGATAAAGTGCTGGTCTGATCAATTCAGTCATACCGGCGTCAAGAATTGCAAAATTTGTATTGATACCTTCCTTAATGAACAGCACTTTTGAAATAAGTGAACCACATTGTCCGACAATAGCTCTGCCAATTTCAAAGTGTACTTCCTGACCGGAACGAATTTCAAGAAATTTTTCGAAGACTTGAAAGTAGGAATTGAAATCAGGGATTAATTCTGCATCTGGATTCTCATAGTTGATTCCAAGTCCACCGCCAACATTAATATTTTTAACTTGAACATTATGTTCATCAAACCATTTCTGAATTTCATTTATCCTTGTACATAATCCTTTGTATACGTTAAGATCAGTAATCTGTGACCCGATATGAAAATGAAGCCCAATTAGTTTTATGTTTTTAAGTGATGGAATCTTTTCAATAATTGCTGGCAGTTCCCAGGTATTAATACCAAATTTATTTTCTTCTAAACCAGTTGTAATGTAATGATGAGTGTTCGCATCTATGTTTGGATTAATTCTGATTGCCATCGATGCAATTTTATTTAATGAAGCTGCGATTGAATTAATAACTTCCAGCTCCGGAATGGATTCAACATTGAAACAGAAAATATTATTCTCAAGCGCAGTTTTTATTTCTTTATCAGATTTTCCAACTCCGGCGAACACAATTTCATTGTTTTTAAATCCGGTAGCGACAGCTTTGGTAATTTCATTTCCGCTTACGCAATCAGCGCCTAATCCGACATCACTTATTAATTTTAAAATTCTGTCATTTGAATTTGCTTTGAGCGCATAGTGAATTTTATAATTTCTTTTTGACGATTCTTTAGTGATCGCTTCCAAAGTTTTTATTAGAAGAGCAATGTCATAATAGTAGAAAGGAGTGTCAAAACTATTAAACTTTGTTATTTGCTCATCAGTAAAAAACATTAGAATATTTCATTCAAAGAAATTAGTGCATTTTTTTTATCATTAGCACTAACGAGAATTGATATGCTGTGTCTGCTTCCGCCGTAAGAAATCATACGGATGTTAAAGTGCTTTAATGCTTCCAGTACTTTGCTGATGGCACCTTTCTGCTCAATTAAATTTTCGCCGACAACACAGATGATTGACTGATCCGCGTCCACTTCAACTGCACCATAATATTTTAGCTCATCTGTTATTTCGAAAAGATATGTTGTATCATCAATTGTAACTGAAACTGCGACCTCGGATGTGGTTATCATATCAATCGGAGTCTTAAATCTTTCAAATACTTCAAATACTTTTCTTAAAAATCCATACGCTAAAAGCATTCTGCCCGATTTTATTTTAATGGCTGTTATTCCATCCTTTGCTGCAACAGCTTTTATTCCTTTTCCATTTGATTCTCCGGAAATTAAGGTTCCCGGATCATCGGGCTTCATTGTGTTTTTTAGTCTAACAGGAATGTTTGCAACCTTTGCGGGGAGTACGCTTGATGGATGAAGAATCTTTGCTCCGAAATACGCAAGCTCAGCAGCTTCATCAAAAGATAACTGCTCAATTGGAAATGTGTTCTCAACATATCTTGGATCGTTGTTATGAAAACCACTTATGTCTGTCCATATTTGAATCTCTTCTGCATTCATTGCAACCCCGATAAGTGATGCGGTGTAATCACTTCCGCCACGTTTCAGATTGTCAACTTCTCCATAAAGATTTCTGCAAATGTAGCCCTGGGTAATAAAGAGATTATTATCCTGATATTTTTCTAATTCGCGCTCAAGGTTTTCTTTGATGTAATAATTGTCCGGTTCACCATTTGTATCAATCCGCATAAAATTTAAAGCAGGGAGAAGGACAGAATCAACTTTTTGTTCTTGAAGATAAAGCTGGAAAAGAGCAGTGGAAATTAACTCACCTTGTGAAAGGATTGCTCTTTCTTCGTGGATGGTGAAAAGGTCTTGTGTAAAGGATCTTATATAATTGAAGTGAGACTCAATCAGCTCCTGAGCTTCTTTTATTGCATCAGGATCAGTGAATAATTCTTTAACTACGTTTTTATAATTTTTTGCAAGTTGATCAATCAGTTTGTTAGCCTTACTATTTTTTTTACCATAAAGACTTTCTGCAATCTGAACCAATACATTTGTAGTTCCAGACATTGCAGATAGAACAATGATCTGTTTGTCATCACTATTAATTACCCCAGTGACTTCTTTTATTCTTTCTGCTGAGCCAACAGAAGTGCCGCCGAACTTCAAGACTTTCATTTAAATGCGTTCTTTCTAATTGAATAATTTTGGAACAAATATAAGTAATGCCGTTTAATTTGTTGCTAATCCTGAAATAATTTCGGCTCTATCAATAGGTCATTTCCCAGAATCGCTTTACTGAAAATATTCTCTTAAATTTGCAGTGAAAATTATTTAAGCCTTGTAATCCCGGAGAGTTTATGAATCAGAAAAAAATTGTCCCAGCAATAAGAACAGACAACATTACTTATGCTGTAAGAGACATTGTCGTACTTGCAAATGAAGTTGCTAAATCAGGGAAAGAAATGCTATATCTCAACATTGGCGATCCGAACTTGTTTGATTTTAAGCCGCCGGATCATCTTGTAAAAGCAACGTACGATGCGATGATGAAAAACTTAAACGGTTATGCACCTTCTTCCGGAATTAAAGAAGCCGTAACAGCAATTGAAAAGGAAGCAGAACGAAAAGGAATTACAAATCTTCACGATATTTTTGTTACAACCGGTGCGAGTGAAGCAATTGATATTTGTTTAACCGCACTTGTAAACGATGGCGAAAACGTATTGACTCCGACTCCGGGCTATCCGCTTTACACAGCAATTGCAAGCAAACTCCAGATGATGGAAAATCCTTATTACCTTAATGAAGAAAATGGCTGGCTGCCTGATATTGATGATATTAAAAGTAAAATAAATGATAAGACGAAGGCAATAATTTTAATTAATCCGAATAATCCGACAGGTTCACTTTACACAACCGAAAACCTTCAGCAGATAATTGATCTTGCACTTGAACACGATCTTGTAATTTTTGCAGATGAAATTTATGACAAACTTCTTTTCGATGGAAAGAAACATATTTCTATTGGTTCAATGAACAAAGATGTTTCCTGTGTTACCTTTGGCGGGCTTTCAAAAAATTATATGGTCCCCGGATTCAGAATTGGATGGGGAATTGTAAGCGGCAGAAAAGAAATTCTTTCAGATTATATGGAAGCGATAAATAAAATTTTAAGAGCAAGGCTATCAGCAAATCATCCGGAACAGTATGGAATTAAAATTTCTCTCGAAGGAGACCAATCTCATCTTGTCGAAGCAAATGCAAAATTAACCAAGCGAAGAAATATGACGGTTGAAATGTTAAACTCAATTGAAGGCATTTCCTGTGTTAAACCTGAAGGTGCGTTTTATGCTTTTCCACAGCTTCACGGAATTGAGTCCGATGCACACTTTGTTGCTCAATTAATTAAAGAGACCGGTGTAGTTGTAGTTCCGGGCAGTGGTTTTGGACAGGTTCCAGGTACGAATCATTTCAGAGTTGTATTTTTACCAAATGAAAAAATTCTTGAGAAAGCTTATAATTCTATTGGTGATTTCTTGAAAAAATATAAAGCGAAATATCCAAAGAGTGTGGAAGTAAATTGAAAATTTTCTCGTAGCTCAGATTTCCAAATCTGAGCATTACTGCTCAGGACTGGAGTCCTGAGCTACAAAGTAATTATTAATAAATGACAAGTAAAAAATTTTTAAATACATTAGCAAACGGAAAAAGCGATGTTATTCAGCTTTTTCTGGATCAATTAGAAAAACTGAAAATTGATTACTGTGTAATTGGCGGACTGGCTGTTAATGCTTATGCTGAACCGGTTGCAAGTCTTGACTTAGATTTGGTTCTTACAATTAAAGATATTGATAAGCTTCTTGTTCAAGTCACTCCTCCAAATCAAAAGTTCTCTGTAACTAAATTTGAACACAGCATAAATTTGCAACACCCTGATTCCGATTTACGTATTCAAATTCAAACTGATAAAATATATCAGCCGTTTCTTGCAAATGCTTCATTGAAAAATGTTTTTGGTTATGAAATGAAAGTTGCAAGGCTTGAAGATTTATTGAACGGAAAAATTTGGGCTTATTCCGACAAGGAACCTCGAAAAAGTAAACGACAAAAAGATTTGGCAGATATTATGCGACTTGTAGAAACACATCCGCATTTGTATGATTTGCTTCCGGAAAAAATTAAATCGTTGATTGATTAATTAGGCAACACACAAGAATAAGACAACAACGAAAATAATTTTTAGAAGCTCAGTCGGTTGATGAGTAAGAAAATATTCTTTAGTAACATCTAGATCTATAGTCATTAGTGCGACACAAGTAATAGTTAGCCATTGGAGAAAAATAGTGTCACCAGTTAAAAGAAAAATACCGAAAAGGAAAATAATAGAGAATAAAATTATGCAGTTTTATAATTCGATGGCTTTCGATTCACAACATCGTTATAGTTCTTGGGAAAACTGTTATCTGCATTTTCGTAAAAAAAAGAGAAGTGGCTTAAAAACGATTTCGGACTTGGATTGTTTGCAACTTGGCTTTTATCTTGCAAGTTGGGGAATGTATCGTGGTTCAAGTTTTTTATTGGACAAATCATACAAAGTTCATAAAACTATAATAAAGGAATTGCTAAAGAATGAATATGAAAGTCTTTGGAATATAGACATTGATAAATTAACATATAAAAGCAAAGAGATTATATTATTATTCGAGTTGTTAGAAACCTTAAAAAATATTTATTTGCAACAAAACAATACTAAAAAGAAAGTTACGGATACATTAATAACTAAAATATTTTTAGGTACACTATGTTGTACTCCTGCTTATGACAGATATTTTAAAGATGGATGCAAAAAAAAGAAAATTCGACCTTATTCAAATTTTTCAAAAAAGTCGCTTATTAATGTTGTAGAACATTACAAACAAAATAAGAATGAATTTAAGTCAGCATCCAAAAAAATATTTAGGTTGGGTCATATAAAATATCCGCCAATGAAATTAATAGATATGTATTTCTGGAAAGTAGGTAATTCGTAAAAATGGTTAACCAGCGGTTCAAGGCCGACCGCCCCCTATAAGTCGGGGTAGGCTATTTTAGTTCAGCGAATTTATTATGCAGCAATAAAGCAATTCAGCAATAAACAATTTAACAATTACTTCATTTCTCATTAGCTCTTTTGTTCTTATATTTGCCTCTAAATTCTATATTTAATCAGCAAAATTTGTGGAAAATCACTACTTAACAACGCTCCCCGGCGGGACGAAAATAATTTCCGAGTTTATACCACACGTTCAATCATTTACACTTGGTTTTTGGTTTAACGTTGGTGCCCGTGATGAATCTTTGCGCAACAATGGTATATCGCATTTCATTGAGCATATGTTGTTCAAGGGAACCAAAAAGCGTTCAGCTAAAATGATTGCTGAAGAAATAGAATCATCTGGCGGTTATCTTAATGCTTTCACTTCCAAAGAGCATACCTGTTACTATTCAAAAGGACTCACTGAACATCTCGGAAAAACTTTTAGCGTTTTATCTGATTTAATTCAGAACCCGCTGTTCAAAGAAATTCATATTAAGAAAGAGTCCGGAGTTGTGATTGATGAATTGAAAGATATTGATGATAATCCCGAAGAACTTCTTTACGATAAATTTGAAGAAATAATTTTCAGCGGCAGCAGGTTGAGTTACCCGGTGATTGGAAAAGAAAATAACATTAAAAATTTCAGATCAAATGATCTTTTCAATTTTCATAATTCTAATTATAATACTGACGGATTGATGATTGTTGCTTCAGGAAATGTGAAGCACGATGAGCTGATCAAATTAACTGAAAAATATATCTCGCACCGGAAAACTTCTTACAAAAGAAACAGGGATAAATTCAATCATAATAAAGTTGAAGATGCTTTTATTGAAAAGGATGTTCAGCAGGTTCATACGATTATTGGAAGATCAACTTTTGGATATAACGATAAAAGAAGGGTCCCGATCAGATTTTTATCAGCGTTGCTTGGAGAGGGAAGCAGTTCACGTTTGTTTTTAGCAGTGAGAGAAAAGCTTGGTATTACTTACCAGATTAATTCCTTCCTGAATTCTTATTATGACACTTCTGCATTCGGAGTTTATTTTTCTACAAACCAAAATCAGTACGCGAGAGTTATCGATATTATTTTTAAAGAATTTAAGAAGTTGAAAGATATTCCAATCTCGGAAAGAGAATTAAAAAAGGTAAAAGAATATTTAAAGGGTGGTATTATTCTAAGTCTTGAAAGTACAACTAACAGGATGATGCGAATTGCTAACTCGATTTTATATTATGATAAAGTATTATCTGTAGAAGATTATATTTCTAAAGTAGAAAAAATAACTTCTGAAGATGTTCAGAGAGCAGCAAACGATTTGCTCAATGATTCAAAACTCATTAAAGTAATTCTTAAATCAGAAACAAAATAATTTTGTAAACAAAAATCATTATGCCGAATATTAATCTTGATGGAAATACTGTAGAGTTCAAACAAGGACAAACGATTATTGAAGCAGCTCGCGACCACGGAATCGAGATTCCACATTTTTGCTGGCATCCAAAGCTTTCTATTTCTGGTAACTGTAGAATTTGTCTCGTTGAAGTTGAAAAAATGCCGAAACTTGTAATTGCATGTTCAACTCTTGCGTCGGAAGGAATGACTGTCCATACAAAATCTGAAAAAGTAATTGCTGCACAAAATGCTGTAATGGAATTTTTATTGATCAATCATCCGCTTGATTGTCCGATTTGTGATGAAGCAGGTGAGTGCAAACTTCAGGATTATGCTTATAAATACAGCGTTGGTGAAAGCAGATTTGTTGAAGAAAAAGTTCATAAAGATAAAAGAGTTGCACTCGGTCCAAGAGTAATGTTTGATGGTGAAAGATGTATTTCTTGTTCAAGGTGTATAAGATTTTGTGATGAAATTGCCAAAGATCCTGAACTTACTTTTATTCAGAGAGGCGATAAAGTTACAATCGTAACTTATCCCGGCGAAGAGATGGACAATCCCTACTCGATGAATACAATTGACATTTGTCCTGTTGGTGCGTTGACCAGTAGAGATTTCAGATTTAAAGCGCGTGTTTGGAATTTATCTGCAACAAAATCGGTCTGCGTTGGTTGTTCAAAAGGATGCAATACCGAAATATGGGTTCGTGACAATGAGATTTTAAGATTAACTCCCCGACACAATGAAGAAGTAAACAGTTACTGGATGTGTGATCACGGAAGATTAAACACTTTCAAGAATGTAAATGCAGATGACAGAATTAATTCTCCTCAGATCAGAAAAGATGGTCAGTTAATGGAAATCAGTTGGGATGAAGCTGTTAATGAAACAGTATCAAAATTAAAATCTTTTAACAAAGAACAAATTGCAGTCATCGGTTCACCTTATTCAACTTGTGAAGCTAATTTTGTCGCAGCAAAGTTTGCACGAACTGTTTTACAAACGGGTAATCTTGATTTCATTCGTCACATTGATCCATCATTTGCTGATGATATTCTCAGAACGGATGATCTTACTCCAAATTCTCTTGGTGCAGAATTGGTTGGTGTTCAACCATCAAAAGCTGGAATGGATATCAATGGAATTTTAAATTCAATAAAAGAGAAAAAAATAAAAGCTTTATATTTAATTGAAGATGATATTGTTCAATCTTTTCCTGAATTTGAAGATGCAATTGCTGGTTTAGATTTACTAATCGTTCACTCAACGAATCAAAATAAGAGCACAGCACTTGCTGATATAATTTTTCCCGCTGCAACCTTTGCTGAAAAGAACGGAACTTTCGTGAATATTAATGGAATGGTTCAGAGAATCCGTCCCGCAGTTTCTGTTGCTGGACAAGATCGTGCACTTGATGGAATGAGTATGAGTAGATTAGACAAATTCGGAACGCAATGGGATAGATGGGCTTCAGGTAAAAAAATAAATGCTTTACCAACCTGGAAAATTTTATCAGATATTGCCAAAGCAATGGGAAGTAAATTAAAGTTTAATATGGCTGAAGAAGTATTTACTGAAATGGCAAACACTCTCGAAGCGTTTAAAGGATTGGATTACGACATCATCGGTGAGCTTGGTTCAAAAATTAAATCAGAAATTCCTAATAAAGTAAAAGTATCCTAATAATGAGTTTACTTGAAATCGTAATATTCGCATTAATTAAAATTGTAATCATAGTTAGTGCAATGCTTGTTTCAGTTGCATACCTCGTTTACTTTGAAAGAAAAGTAAGTGCATGGGCGCAAAACAGAATTGGTCCAAACAGAGTTGGGTGGAAAGGCACGCTTCAACCATTTGCTGATTTATTTAAGCTAGTATTGAAAGAAGATATAGTACCGGATAATGCTGATAGAAAGATACATGCTCTTGCACCGATAATTGCACTTCTTGTTGCGTTATCAACTTATGCTGTAATTCCATTTGGTCCGGATTTGGAAATTGCCGGTTACAATATTTCCCTCGTTGTTGCAGATGTAAATATAGGAGTTCTTTTCATACTTGCATTAACTTCACTTGGAGTTTATGCAATAACTCTTGCCGGCTGGTCATCTGGTAGTAAATATTCGTTACTTGGAGGAATTCGATCATCAGCTCAAATGATTTCTTATGAAGTTTCTATGGGATTTTCTGTTGCAGGAGTTCTTTTACTTTCAGAGTCATTACGTCCAGTTGCAATTGTTGAATCACAATATGGCTGGATGTGGAATGCGATTGTTCAACCGATTGGTTTTATAACATTTCTTGTTTCTGCATTTGCTGAAACTAACCGTTTACCGTTCGATCTACCTGAAGCCGAACCGGAACTAGTTGGTGGTTTTCATACAGAATACAGCAGTATGAAGTTTGCAGGATTTTTTCTCGCTGAATATGCAAATATGATTATCGCCAGCGCATTCATCGTTACACTTTATCTTGGTGGATGGCAGATACCTTATATTCAGGAATTAGGTTTGTCTCCATTACTTGAAACTATTTTATGTTTCGGTGCGTTTTTATTTAAGATGGCTTTACTACTTTTCTTTTTCTTGTGGGTCAGATGGTCTTTACCTCGTTTCAGATATGATCAGTTGATGAACCTTGGTTGGAAAGTTATGTTTCCTCTATCATTAATTAATATTGTTTGGGTAGCTGCACTGATAATGATTTTTGGAATGTAGTTTATAATTGAATTGATCAGAATTAATTTATATAATAGTATAAGAATTTATTTAGTTGAATATGGAAACCAAAACTAAAAGAAGACGATTAAAAGATTTAAGTTTCTGGGAAAAAATTTATATCCCTGAAATCGTAAAAGGTCTGTCACTCACGCTTCGAACTATGTTCAAACCAAAGTTCACGATGGAATATCCTGAAGTTAAATTCGATCCGTCTGGTTCATATCGTGGAAGACCTGTTCTTGTTCAGGAAGAAAATGGTGTTGAGAGATGCGTTGCATGTGGATTATGCGCCCGAGTTTGTCCAGCTTTAGCAATTGAAATTCAAGAAGCTGAAACTGAATTAGAGAAAGAAAGATATCCCGAAAAATTTGAAATAAATATGCTTAGATGCATCTTCTGTGGATTTTGTGAAGAAGTTTGCCCTGAAGAAGCTATTGTTATGAGCAAAGATTATGAAATGGCTTTTACAAATCGCGAAGAAGCCATTTACGGAAAAGATAAGTTGTTAATTCCTGTAAAACAGCTTCAGGATCGCATTGATTTTCTACGTCAATATAAATAGTTGAACTAATCATATTAATTGCGTTAATTGCAGGAGTATGTTTAAACGAATAAACATAGTGCTGTATTTTTTGCTGTTGTTTACATTCGATCTGTCAACTGCTCAGGAAAACTTCAAAGTATTTGTTCCTGAATATGTCATATCAAACGGAAACTTCGAAGTCTCAATTATCACATCTAAAAAATTTTCTGATGCTGAAAAATTAAATCTTTACCTGCTGCCTGATATTTCCTTGACGATTGATAAAATTGAATTGTGGACGCAGGATAAGAAAATGCGGCTGCCTCTTCATTCGGAATATGTTAATGTCCTTTCCAATCAGTATCAAAAAGTAAGTATTGACTTATCCGACACAAGTCTTTTTGAGAACGATATATATTTTCAATTTGTAATCTATTTAAAATCGTCTCGTGTCTCTTCAAACAATCTTAAGTTTTTTGGTGATTTTGTAAATGGAGACGACTTGCTTGGTAAGCTGATCAGTTCTGATGAAAAAGTTATTTCTGGAGAAGCAGATGAATACGAACTGACCTTCATTTACTATGAAAAGTATGCAACACCGGAGTTAGCAGCAGTGCTCACCCGTGATGCGTATTTAAATATTCCTCTGGTTTATGATTTTAAAGAAGTTTTGGCTTTAGAATTCTGGTTGAAAGCAAAAAATTTCAATTCGACTTTCCTGGAAATAATTAATTGGGAAACAAACTGGATTGAGTATACACTTTCAATCAATGAAAATCAGATGCTAGTAGTTAATTCAAAGAGTAATGAGTTCTATTTAATAAACCCGTACTTTATATCTCAGAATATTTGGTATCATATTTATCTAAACCTTAATAAAATTTCTAATGAATTGTCTGTTCTGATTAACGGAGAAGAAGTAGCCCGAATAAAAATCAGGAACACTTTAGATATGGATAATCTTGTAATGCATTTTCTGAATGAAGAGCCTTCTGGTGAAATATATATTGAGCAGCTTAGATTGATTGACATTACAAATTCAAGTTCCGCGATCTTTAGAAACAGGAACTACTCTGATTATTCTGATGATAGTTCGCGTGTAATATTCCAAATGAATTTTACTGATACTGAGCTAAGTAATCTTTTGAATAATAAAACAATTTCATACGAAAGAATTCGATTAATAAAATCTGATGCTCCTATATATCCAAGAGCACCAATGGTAGATGTTAAGCTTATGAATAATTATTATGAGATTGAGTGGAAGGGTGGAAGCTATCAAAATGTCGATTATTACGTTTTGGAAAAAGCAATTGGCAACAGTGATTTTATTGAGGCAGGTAAAAAAGCAGCTAATAATACTGAAGCAATATCCTATCAATTAATTAGTGAAAAAAATGACGAGACAGAAATAGTCTATTTCAGAATTCGTCAGGTAAATATAGATGGTTCGATTGTTTATTCAGAAGTCGTAAAAGTTGGACAGGGTTTGGTAGATGATGTAATTATTGGTCAAAATTATCCTAACCCATTTAATCCAACCACGATGATCGAATTTGATCTTCTTCAGGATACAGATGTTGAAGTAATTGTATACAACCTTGCGGGAAAAGAAATCGCAATAATACATAGCGGTTACCTTGCAAGTGGTGGTCATCATTTCAAATTTGATGCAACCGGATTACCATCAGGCATTTATCTATATCAAATAAAAACCCGGTTATCATCCCAAACAAAAAAAATGATTCTGGCGAAGTAAATGCCTGTTTATTCATAAAGTAATAATTTTAATGACTGCCATATATGCTTTCTAAAATCCTTTCAAGCGCTACTTACGGAATTGATGCTTACCTTGTGGAAGTCGAAACTCATGTCGAAAAGCAAATACCCGGATTCATAATTGTTGGTTTACCAGATAGTGCAGTTAAGGAAAGTAGAGAAAGAGTTACTGCAGCAATAAAAAATAGCGGCTTTGATTATCCTCTAAAAAAAATTACAGTAAATCTCGCTCCCGCCGATATTAAAAAGGAAGGAAGTTCCTTTGATCTTCCCATTGCAATCGGTCTTCTTTCCGCAACAGGATTAATTGAATCCAATAAATTAGTAGATTCAGTGTTCCTTGGTGAACTCTCTCTGGATGGAAAACTAAGACCGGTAAAAGGTGCTTTACCAATCACCGTTGAAGCAAGAAAGAAAGGGATTAAGAGAATAATTCTACCTTCAGAATCATCTGTCGAGGCTTCGATAGTTGATGATATTGATGTTTATGGTGTTACAAAATTAAATGAGGTCGTTGATTTTCTGGATGGAACAACTGAGCTTGTGCCGATTCGGTCAGATAGAAAAGAAATATTTTCAAGAATTAATAAATATCATCTGGACTTTTCAGATGTTAAAGGACAAGAAAATGTTAAACGAGCGCTCGAAGTCGCGGCTGCCGGAGCTCACAATATCATAATGATCGGTCCACCCGGATCAGGCAAAACAATGCTGGCGAAACGATTACCAACAATTCTTCCACCACTTACTTTCGATGAAGCATTGGAAACAACAAAGATTCATAGTATTGCAGGAATATTATCGAGGGACATTGCATTAATAACTGAGAGACCATTCAGAAGTCCTCATCATACAGTATCTGATGCAGCTTTAGTTGGCGGCGGAAGTTTTCCACGTCCGGGTGAAGTTTCTTTTGCACATCACGGAGTATTATTTCTTGACGAGTTACCTGAATTTAAAAAAAATGTATTGGAAGTTTTAAGACAACCATTGGAGGATTCAAGAGTAACTGTTAGCAGATCAAAACTTTCTCTGGAATTTCCAGCAAACTTTATGCTCGCTGCTGCAATGAATCCTTGTCCGTGTGGTTATTTCACTGATCCAAATAAAGAATGTACTTGTACCCCTCCTTCTATTCAAAAATACATGGCAAAAATTTCCGGACCATTGTTAGATAGGATTGATATTCACATTGAGGTTCCCGCAGTTAAGTATAAAGAATTAGCAAGTGATGCTCCTGCTGAAAAGTCCGAGCTTATAAGAAATCGGGTCATTAGAGCGAGAGAAATTCAATTGAGCAGATTTAGGGATTTCAACCATATATTCAATAATGGAGATATGGGATCAAAAGAAGTTAGAAAGTTTTGCAAATTAGACAATTCAGGAGAAGAATTGCTCAAAATGGCAATGAATAAGCTAGGATTATCTGCGCGTGCCTATGACAGAATACTAAAAGTCAGTAGAACCATAGCGGATATAGACAATTCTGAAAATATCCTAACTCAACATATTAGTGAAGCAATCCAGTACCGCAGTTTAGACCGCGAATTGTGGAAACATTAGGTCACAAGTATATAACCTCCTCATTACTTGCATATTTACAACTCATAGAATATATTTGTTGCTCGATTTTTGAGTAATTGGGCGGACGCCGGAGTTGGAGAGCCGGGGCGGACTGTAAATCCGTTGGCGTATGCCTTTGGGGGTTCGAATCCCTCGCCGCCCACGGATTCTGAGCTTTTTTTCGTGAGAGATAAAATAGTTTTTTTAATTCTCCTTTTTCTTACTTTCAAAATTGAATTGAATTAATTGTCAGTTAAAAATAGTAGTTTTTTAATTTAAAAGACTGCTCTCAATTCTTTACTTGATAGTAATGTTCTTTGGATTTATTTCAAGCGGGAGTAACTCAGTTGGCTAGAGTCACAGCCTTCCAAGCTGTTGGTCGCGGGTTCGAGTCCCGTCTCCCGCTCTACAGTCTGCTGACGTAGCTCAGTTGGTAGAGCACATCCTTGGTAAGGATGAGGTCACCGGTTCAATCCCGGTCGTCAGCTCAAAAAATATTTAGGAGTAAAAATGGCAAAAAGTAATATAAGACAAATTATAACTTTAGAAAGTACTGCAGGTACTGGCTACAGGTATAGCACAACAAAAAATAAAAGAACACATCCTGCAAGAGTTGAATATAAAAAGTACGATCCCGTTGTTCGTAAGCACGTAATATTTAAGGAAACTAAATAATACGTCAGTAGCTCAATTGGCTAGAGCAGCGGTCTCCAAAACCGCAGGTTGGGGGTTCGAGTCCCTCCTGACGTGCAACCAAAAATATTGATAGAGTTATGAAAGAAAAGATAAAAAATTTTTTTGAAGACGTAGTGAAAGAAATGAAAAAAGTTACCTGGCCTACTAAGGCAGAGCTGATTGAATCTACAAAAATCGTAATTGTTGTTTGTATTATACTTGCTGGCTTTGCTTACGCTATAGATATGCTGATCAGTCAGGTAATGCAGGGAATATTTTAACAGGTAGTATTGATGGAAGCAAAATGGTATGTCGTTAGAACTTTCTCAGGGCATGAGAACAAAGTTAAACAGTTTTTAGAAACTGAACTTCAGGAAAATGAGCACTTAAAATCAAAGATTAAGGACATTCTTGTTCCGACCGAAAAAGTCTTTGAAGTTAAAGATGGCAAGAAACGAAGCAAGACAAAAAACTTTTTCCCCGGTTATATACTTGTTCAGGCTGAACTGGACAACCAGGTTAAAGAATTTATTTTAAGAACTCCATCTGTTATGGGTTTCTTAGGCACCGGTAAAATGCCTAACCCTTTACAACCGGAAGAGGTTAGACGTATTGTTGGAAGGATTACTCAGAATGAGAGTACCGAGAGAATGGAAACTATTTTCAGAAATGGTGATCTTGTTAAAATAATTGATGGCCCATTCAACAATTTTAGTGGTACGGTTCAGGAAGTAAATGAAGAAAAAATGAAAATGAAGGTTATGGTTTCAATCTTTGGCAGAAAGACACCGGTTGAGATCGACTTCGTTCAGGCAGAATTAGAAAAATAATTTTTATTCGATCAGGATTAATACTTATGGCAAAAAAAATAGATAGTTTTATAAAATTGCAGATACCGGGAGGCAAAGCAAATCCATCACCTCCAGTTGGACCGGCGCTTGGTCAAAAGGGTGTAAACATAATGGAGTTCTGTAAACAGTTTAATGCGAAAACCCAGGACAAAGATGGAATGATAATTCCTGTCGTCATTACAGTTTATTCAGATAAGTCGTTTACATTTATCACTAAGACTCCACCAGCTGCAGTTCTGCTGAAAAAATTGACGAAAGTTGAAAAAGGTTCTGCTGAGTCTAACAGAACCAAAGTCGGCAAGGTAACTCGAGCACAGCTTAAGGAAATTGCTGAGATAAAGATGAAAGATTTAAATGCATTTGATTCTGAACATGCAATGAGCATGATTGCAGGAACTGCAAGAAGTATGGGACTCACAGTAGAAGATTAATTTTTTTTAATTGAACTAAATACATCTTGGTTTTAAATATGAAGATTACAAAAAGAAAAAAAGAATTTCAGTCAAAAGTAAAAAAAGATAAAGAATACACTCTTCAGGAAGCAGTAGTATTACTAAAAGAAGCTTCCAAAGTTAAGTTTGTTGAGTCACTAGATTGTGCAATGCGTCTTGGAGTAGATCCCCGACAGGCTGATCAGATGCTGAGAGGAACTGTTTCTCTTCCTCATGGAACAGGAAAACAGGTTACAGTTTTAGTTATTGGAAAAGGAACTAAAGCT
Organism: uncultured Ignavibacteriaceae bacterium; assembly: GCA_963698525.1. Taxonomy (GTDB): domain Bacteria; phylum Bacteroidota; class Ignavibacteria; order Ignavibacteriales; family Ignavibacteriaceae; genus IGN2. The sequence continues at coordinate 64,831 of CAVORE010000016.1, forward strand.
CAGGAAGCTTTGGATGCCGGTGCTGATTTTGCAGGATTCGAAGAGTACATCGAAAAAATAAAGGGTGGATGGACTGATGTTGATGTAATTATTTCAACTCCTGATTCAATGAGTGAATTAGGTAAGCTTGGGAAAATTCTTGGCCCCAAAGGCCTGATGCCCAATCCGAAAAGCGGCACTGTTACACAGGATGTTGCAACAGCAGTAAAAGAAATTAAAGCTGGTAAAATTGAATTTAGAGTTGATAAGACTGGTATAGTTCATACTTCAGTTGGCAAATTGAATTTCGAAGCTGATAAACTCGTTGAGAATACCAAAGCTTTTGTAAATACAATTATTAAGATGAAACCATCTTCAGCTAAAGGTCAATATGTTAAGAGTTTATTCTTATCCAGCACGATGGGTCCGGGATTAAAAATTACAAAAGATGAATATACAGTTCGTCAGGTATAAAAAGTTTACGCACTCAAAAAATAAATGCTTCTAACCGACACGTTAACTAATTATTGAAACGGGAGTAAAATGGACAGAAACGAAAAATCAGAATTAATTTCTGAGATAAAAGAACTCCTTGAGAGTTCTTCTGCAGTTTACTTGACCGATTATCACGGAATAAATGTCGAAGATATAAGTTCTCTTCGAACTCAATTCCGTAATGAGGGGGTTCGATACAAAGTATTTAAAAATACTCTTGTAAAAAGAGCTCTCGAAGAATCTGGCAGGTACGATAAAATTGCAGATCATTTAGTTGGGATGACTGGATTTGCTTTCACGACAAAAAATCCTCTCGCACCGGCAAAAATCATCAATAAATATTTTGGTGATAAGGAAAAGCTTGCTCTCAAAGCCTGCTATATTGAGGGTGAGTATTTTGATGGAAGTCAGTTGAAAGCATTAGCTTCGCTGCCAACTAAGAATGAAGTAATAGCAGGAATAATGGGCTCACTCAATTCACCTGTCTCGGGAATTGTTGGAGCTATAAATGCCGTTATGAGAGATCTTGTAAGTGTTGTTGAGCAGATATCTCAAAAACAGGCCGCATAAATTTTCAAAGAAATTAAAAAAATCAGGAGTATAAAATGTCAGAAAAAGTAACTCAAGCATTAGATATAATTAAGGGCATGTCCCTTATGGAAGCTTCCGAGCTTAAGAAAGCGTTGGAAGAAGAATTTGGTGTAACGGCTGCAGCACCAATGATGATGGCTGGTCCAATGGGTGGTGGAGAAGCTGCCGCTGTTGAAGAGCAGACAGAATTTACTGTAGTCTTGCAAGCTGCAGGCGAAAAGAAAATTAATGTTATTAAAGTTGTAAGAGCTCATACTGGATTAGGATTAAAAGAAGCAAAAGATCTTGTTGATGGCGCCCCGAATAATGTTAAAGAGGGTATCTCAAAAGATGAAGCTGAAAAACTCAAAAAAGAGTTTGAAGAAGCCGGCGCTACCGTAGTACTGAAATAATCATTTCATAGCCGATATTAAATCCTTTTTGTGAAGAGTGATAGTACGGTTTTCCGTTCTATCGCTTTTTACGTTTAGGATATTGCAATTTTATGCTTAGAAAAATTAAGTTTTTTAATAAAAGGAGTAGGATAATTGAATAACAACCGTATTTCCTTTGGGGTAATAAAATCTGTAATGGATGTTCCGGATCTGTTAAATATTCAGACTGAAACATTTGAAGATTTTATTCAGCTCGATAAACTCCCTGAAGATAGGGAAAATAAAGGTCTTCAAAAGGTATTTATTGATAACTTCCCGATATTCGATAATAAAGAGAATTACCGGCTGGATTTTATTCATTACAGCGTCGAAAAAGCAAGGTTCTCTGTTGAAGAATGTATGGAAAGAGGGCTCACCTTTGCAGCTCCGCTTAAAGCAAAGTTAAGGCTATCTGCTAAAGATCCGGACACTGAAGAGTTTGTTAACAGTGTTGAACAAGAAGTGTATCTTGGCAGTGTACCTTTTATGACTGAAAAAGGGACGTTTGTAATTAACGGTGCAGAGAGAGTAGTTGTATCTCAATTACACAGATCACCGGGTGTGGCCTTTTCTGAAACAGTCCATCCAAATGGTACTCCGATTTATTCAGCAAGAATAATTCCTCTGCGTGGTTCCTGGGTTGAGTTTGCAACAGATATTAATTATGTGTTAAACGTGTACATTGACAGAAGAAAGAAATTTCCCGCAACTACTTTACTTCGTGCACTCGGATACACAAGCAACGATGAAATATTTAATCTGTTTAATCTTGTTGAAGAAGTTAAAGTTAATAAAACGGATTTAAGTTCATACATCGGAAGAGCCATTGCCAGTGATGTTTTCGATATGGCAACCGGAGAAATTTTCCTCAGCGGTGGAAGCCTATTAACTGAAGAAGACCTTGACAGACTTGCAGAAGCCGAGGTAGAATCAATCAGGTTTTTATCCCGTGATACTTCTCCGGATCAGGATCTTATTGTTAATACATTAAAAAAAGATGCCTCTCAATCCAAAGAAGAAGCACTCTATGCTATTTACAGACAGCTACGTTCTGGTGAAGCACCGGATGTCGAAACTGCTGAAGCATTAATTGAGAAATTATTTTTTAATGATAAAAGATACGACCTTGGTGCTGTTGGCCGTCATCGAATGAACGATAAATTGAAGCTTGACATTCCTGAAACAACTACCGTACTTACCATTCAGGATATAATTGAAATTATTAAGTATATGATCAAGTTAAAAAGTGGAAATGAACCCGTTGATGATATTGATCATTTAGGCAACAGAAGAGTAAGAACAGTTGGTGAGCAGCTCAGTCAACAATTTAATGTTGGTATGGCACGTATGGCAAGGACTATTAAGGAAAGAATGAACATGCGTGATACTGAAAACTTTACTCCGCAGGATCTGGTTAATGCACGAACGATTACCAGTGTAATTAATGCATTCTTCGGTACGAATCAGTTGTCACAATTTATGGATCAGACAAATCCGCTTGCTGAACTTACTCATAAAAGAAGAATGTCTGCTCTGGGACCAGGTGGATTAACAAGAGAGCGAGCAGGTTTTGAAGTCAGAGACGTTCACTATACTCACTATGGTCGTCTTTGTCCTATCGAAACACCCGAAGGACCGAACATCGGTTTAATTTCTTCATTAACGATTTTTGCAAGAGTTAACCGGTATGGTTTCCTTGAAACTCCTTACAGAAAAGTTAACAAAGGTAAAGTAACTAAGGAAGTAGAATTCCTTAGTGCTGAGCAAGAAGATATTTTTACTGTTGCACAGGCAAATGCTTTGTTAGATGAGCAGTCTCGATTTGTAAGAGAAAGAGTCAAGTCCAGACTAAAAGGTGAATTCCCGATCGTTGCCCCTGACCAGGTTGAATATATGGATGTGGCTCCGGCACAAATTGTTAGCCCGGCGGCTGCTCTAATTCCATTTCTTGAGCATGATGATGCTAACAGAGCATTGATGGGTTCGAATATGCAGCGCCAGGCTGTTCCACTATTAAAACCACAAACTCCGATAGTTGGAACCGGCATGGAAGGAAGAGTTGCCAGAGATTCCCGCTCAATAATAGTAGCAGAGAATAGTGGTGTTATTGAATATGTTGATTCAACAAGAATTACTGTAAGGTATGATATTAATCCTAACAGCATTGAAGCTATTACTTCTTTTAACGACGTTAGAAGAGTAACGTATAGTCTTATAAAATTTCATGGAACGAACCAGGAAACATGTATAAATCAGAAACCCTATGTAGCCGAAGGGACAGAAAATTGAAGAGGGTGATGTACTTGCAGATGGACAAGCAACTGATGAAGGAGAACTTGCATTGGGCCGGAACGTTCTAGTAGCTTTTATGCCCTGGCGTGGATATAATTTTGAAGATGCTATAATTCTAAGTGAGAGACTCGTTAAAGATGATGACTTTACTTCTCTTCATATTGAAGAATTTGAATTGCAGGTACGCGAAACCAAACGTGGTGAAGAAGAATTAACCAGAGAAATTCCAAACGTTAGCGAAGAGGCAGTTAAGAATCTTGATGAATATGGTATTGTTAGAGAAGGTGCTGAAGTTAAAGAAGGCGATATATTGATAGGAAAGATTACTCCTAAAGGTGAGTCTGATCCAACACCTGAAGAGAAACTTTTAAGAGCAATCTTCGGAGATAAAGCTGGTGACGTGAAAGACGCTTCATTGAAAGCACCTCCGGGATTAAGAGGAACCGTAATCAAAACCAGATTATTCAGCAGGAAGAAAAGAGATGCTGATTCGAAGAAGTCTGAAAAAGCCATGCTCGACACTCTTGAGCATGAGCATAACCATAGTTTAAAAGAGCATTATGCCAAGCTGGTTGAAAAGCTGACAAAACTATGTGAAGGATTAGTTACAATCGGAATCAGAGATCTTGACGGTACTGTAGCTCTTAGAGCCAACACTACAATAAAAGATTCAACTTTCACTTCAGTAGAAGATATAACTAAGCTTGATTATACACTCGACTGGTTCGACAGTAAAAAAACTAATCAGCATATAAAAACATTATTTAAAAATTATTTTGATAAATCAGCAGAGATTGGTGAAGATTATAAACGCGAAAAAATAAAAATTGCCAGCGGTGATGAATTACCTCCGGGAATAGTTCAACTTGCAAAAGTATATGTTGCCAAAAAGAGAAAAGTCTCTGTTGGAGATAAGATGGCAGGAAGACATGGAAATAAAGGGGTGGTTGCTAAAGTTGTTCCTGTTGAAGATATGCCTTACCTACCTGATGGAACCCCGGTAGACATTATTTTGAATCCACTTGGTGTTCCTTCAAGAATGAACCTTGGTCAGCTTTATGAAACAGCATTAGGCTGGGTTGGCAAAACGATGGGTGTGAAATTCGCAACTCCGATTTTTGATGGTGCAAAAGTCGAAGACGTTGAAGAATGGCTGGGAAAAGCTAAGATGGAGTTAGGTTCAAAAACTGATTTATATGATGGACGATCAGGTGACATGTTCCATCAAAAAGTTACTTGCGGATATATTTATATGATGAAACTTAGCCATCTTGTTGATGATAAGATTCATGCCCGTTCAATTGGACCCTACTCATTAATTACACAGCAGCCGCTTGGAGGTAAAGCTCAGTTTGGCGGTCAGCGTTTCGGTGAAATGGAAGTATGGGCGCTTGAAGGTTATGGCGCTGCTTATACTCTGCAGGAAATATTAACAATAAAGAGTGATGATGTGGCTGGAAGAGCCAAGGCTTACGAAGCTGTAGTTAAAGGTGATAATCTTTTGCAGCCAAATATACCTGAATCCTTTAACGTTCTAATCAAAGAGCTACAGGGATTAGGGCTTGATGTTACGATTAACTAACTGAATTAATTAAAAAGAATTTTAATAGAACTTAGGAGATAAAATATGGCTTTCAGAATCCAAGAACATGCAATGATGGATATAGACAGCATTACGATTAGTCTTGCAAGTCCCGATGATATTTTATCAAGATCATATGGAGAGGTTACTAAGCCTGAAACTATTAATTACAGATCATTCCGTCCTGAGAAAGATGGTTTGTTCTGTGAAAAAATATTTGGTCCAACTCGCGATTGGGAATGTTTCTGTGGAAAGTACAAAAGAATCAGATATAAAGGCATCATCTGCGATAGATGCGGTGTTGAAGTAACTCAGAAAAGTGTACGACGTGAACGAATGGGACATATTGGTCTTGCTGTTCCGGTTGTTCATATCTGGTTTTTCAGAGCTCAGCCATCTAAAATCGGAAACATAATAGGCTTAAGTCTTAAAGAACTTGAGAAAGTTATTTATTACGAGTCATACATTGTTTTAAATCCTGGTCCAACAGGATTGAAAAAAGGAGATCTAATTTCTGAAGATCAATACTTTGAAGTTATGAGTTCATTGCCGTCTGAGAATCAGAGATTTGAAGATACACATGCAGATAAATTCGTCGCCAAAATTGGTGGTGATGCAGTAAAGACAATTCTCAGGAATACGAATGTCGAAAAACTTTCCGAGGATCTCCGTGAGCAGGTTAAAGTTGAAACCTCGCAGCAGAAGAAAGCTGATCTTTTAAAAAGATTAAGAGTAATTGAAGCATTCAAAGCTGAAAACATAAAAGTTGAAAATAAACCGGAATGGATGGTACTAAATTACATCCCTGTAATTCCACCTGAACTTAGACCTCTCGTTCCACTCGAAGGCGGAAGATTTGCTACAAGCGATTTGAATGATCTTTACAGAAGAGTTATCATTCGTAATAATCGTTTAAAAAGATTAATGGATATTAAAGCTCCGGAAGTAATTCTTCGAAATGAAAAAAGAATGCTTCAGGAATCAGTTGATGCATTGTTTGACAATTCGAGAAGAGGCAGTGCTGTTCGAAGTGACAGTAATCGTCCGTTGAAATCTTTAAGTGATATGCTTAAAGGAAAGCAAGGTCGGTTCCGTCAGAACTTATTGGGTAAGCGAGTAGATTATTCTGCTCGTTCAGTTATTGTTGTGGGTCCTGAACTAAAGCTTCATCAATGTGGTCTTCCAAAGGACATTGCTGTTGAGTTGTTCAAACCATTTCTTATCAGAAAATTGATTGAAAGAGGACACAATAAAACTGTAAAAAGTGCAAGAAAAGTTGTTGATAGAAAAGATCCGATGATCTGGGATATACTCGAGAAAATAATTCAGGCTCATCCGATTCTTTTAAACAGAGCGCCTACTCTTCACAGATTAGGAATTCAGGCTTTTCAACCAATACTTATTGATGAAAAAGCAATTCAGCTTCATCCGATGGTTTGTACTGCATTCAATGCTGACTTCGATGGTGATCAGATGGCGGTTCACGTTCCACTTTCATATGAAGCACAGCTGGAAGCATCTTTGCTGATGCTAAGCAGTCATAACATTTTATCACCTCAGAACGGAAGTCCGATAGTTGTCCCTACTCAGGATATCGTTCTTGGATGCTATTATCTTACAAAGCAAAAAGAAGGTGATAAGGGCGAAGGCATGTTATTCTATTCACCCGAAGAAGTCATTATTGCTTATGATAATAAGAAGCTTGCATTGCATGCAAAGATCAAAGTTAAAATTGATGGTAGTTTCATTGAAACAACTACAGGCCGTGTACTATTTAATCAAATACTTCCAAAGGAAATGGGATATATTAACCAGTTGCTCATCAAAAAGGTTTTTGGTGGAATAATTGGCAAGATGTATATCCAGCTTGGAAACAAAGTAACAGCAAAGTTCCTTGATGATCTTAAAGATCTCGGATTCAAGTTTGCAAGCGAGGGCGGCTTATCGGTTAGTTATGCGGATATGGTCGTACCCGAAGAAAAAGAAAATCTGATAACCAAAGCGAATAAAAAAGTTGATGGCATTCTTAATGAACACGAACAAGGTGTTATCACAGATGCAGAAAGATATAATAAGATAATTGACGTTTGGACGCACACTACTAACGATGTAGCACGTGCCCTTATGGAAAAAATTAAAAGAACCGAAAGTGGATTTAATTCTTTGCACATGATGGTTGACTCAGGTGCGAGGGGTTCACAGGAACAGGTTAGACAGCTTGCAGGAATGCGAGGTCTGATGATGAAACCGCAAAAAACATTATCTGGTCAGGCTGGTGAAATTATCGAGAACCCGATAGTTGCTAACTTCAAAGAAGGATTGACTGTTCTTGAATACTTTATCTCAACACACGGTGCAAGAAAAGGTCTGGCTGATACAGCTCTGAAAACTGCTGATGCTGGATATTTAACCAGAAGATTAGTTGACGTTTCTCAGGATGTTATCATTACTGAAATAGACTGCGGAACCATTCTCGGTATAGAAATAAAAGCACTTAAGGATGTTGAGCAGGAAAGAGAACCGTTAGCTGAACGTATCACAGGAAGAGTTGTTCAAGAAGATGTTTATCATCCGATTTCCGAAGATCTCATTATTGAATCTGGTGAAATTATTACAGAAGACATAGCTGAAAAAATTGAAGATGCAAATATTGATGCAGTGTATATCAGAACAGTATTAACTTGTGAGTCAAAGAAAGGTGTTTGCGCAAAATGTTACGGCAGAAACCTTACAACCAGTAAACTTGTTGAAGTTGGTGAAGCAGTAGGAATTGTGGCTGCACAGTCAATTGGTGAACCAGGTACACAGCTAACACTGCGAACATTCCACCTTGGTGGTACTTCATCACGAATTGCTACTCAATCACAAGTTGAAACGAATATAGAAGGAAAAGCAAAATTTGAAAAAGTAACCTTCGTGGAAAAAGTAATACAGGATCCATTCACAGGTCAGGATATAAAAGTAAAAATTGTCACTGGCAGAAGAGGTGCAATCGGATTATATGATGAGAATAATCGTCAACTAAAGAAATATGATGTTCCTTATGGCGCCGAATTGACTGTTGAAGATGAACAGAAAGTTAAAAGGAATGAACCTCTTTATCATCACGATCCATACAATGCTTTGATTATAGCTGATATAGCTGGTAAAGTTGGATTTGTTGACCTTGTCGATGGTTCTACTTTAAAGCAAGTAACTGATGAGCAAACCGGACATGTACAAAAAGTTGTTACTGATTCAAAAGATAAAACACTCACTCCAAGCATAGTAATTGTAAGAGAGAATGGTGACAAAAAATCATTTAATCTTCCAACGAGATCCTATTTGGCTGTCGAGGAAGGTGAATCAATTATGGCTGGAACCGTGCTTGCCAAAATCTCTAAACAAACAACAAAAACCAGAGATATTACCGGCGGTCTACCAAGAGTGACAGAACTCTTTGAAGCAAGAAGCCCACAGGATCCTGCTATCGTTTCTGACATAGAAGGTATCGTTAAGTTTGGTGGAAGAAAGAAAGGTTCGAGAGAGATTTCAGTTGTTGCTCATGACGGTTCGGATGAAAAGAAATATGCGGTACCTTTAGGTAAGCATATTTTAGTACAGGAAGGTGATGACATTCCTGCAGGAGAAAAAATAACTGACGGACCAATGAATCCTCATGACATTTTGAGAATCAAGGGAACCAGCGCTGTACAGGAATACCTTGTCAATGAGATTCAGGATGTTTACCGTTTACAGGGTGTAAAGATAAATGACAAACATATTGAAGTAATTGTAAGACAAATGCTTCAAAAAGTTAGAGTTGTTTCACCTGGCGATACAAAATTCCTTGAGGAGGATTTGGTAGATAGGATCGAATTCCTTGAAGAAAATAGTAAGATGATAAATATGGTTGTTATTGATGACAAAGGTGACTCTAAATTTAAGAACGGCTCGATGCTACAAAAATCTAAAATTAGGGAACTCAATGCAGATCTCAAGAAGAGAGAGAAAAATCCGATGGAAGTTAGGGATGCTATGCCTGCAACTTTTGAACATGTTTTATTAGGTATCACTCAGGCAGCTCTATCAACTGAAAGTTTCTTATCAGCTGCTTCATTCCAGGAAACTACAAAAGTGCTCGCAAATGCTGCAATTCAAGCAAAAATTGACCGTTTAGTAGGTTTGAAAGAAAACATTGTTATGGGTCATTTGATTCCTGCTGGTACCGGACTTAAAAAGTATAAAAGTCTGGCATTGAGAAGTGAGTTAGAACCGGTGATTGAAGCTAAGGAAGAAGAAACTAAGACCGAAGAAAGTAGTGTTGAAAAGATTTAATAGTTATTGTATTTCTTGACTTAATTGTTATCAAGAAGTATATTTGAAATCCGAATTTTTTTATTTGAATAAATCTTAGGAGAAGGTATTGCCAACAATAAATCAACTTGTCAGAAAAGGGCGAGTTCAGATATTAGCTAAAAACAAAGCCCCGGCATTAAGTGCTTGCCCACAAAAGCGTGGGGTCTGTACACGAGTATATACAACTACTCCTAAGAAACCAAATTCAGCACTTAGAAAGGTTGCAAGAGTAAGGTTAACTAACCACATGGAAGTGACGGCATATATACCAGGCGAAGGACATAATCTTCAGGAACACTCAATTGTTTTAATTAGAGGTGGTCGTGTTAAAGATTTACCGGGTGTCAGATATCATATAATCCGTGGCACTCTTGATACTAGCGGAGTTGAAGATAGGAAAAAAGGAAGATCTAAATATGGAGCTAAAAAACCTAAAGCATAAACACGTATGAGAAAAAGAAGAGCAGAAAAAAGGTACATAAAACCAGATCCAAAATTCAATGACATTACTGTGTCAAAGTTTACCAATGTATTGATGAACGACGGCAAAAAATCAGCAGCAAGAAAAATTATTTATGGTGCATTTGATATCATTGAAGGAAAAACAAAGAAACCCGGTCTGGAAGTCTTTAAACAGGCACTTTCAAATGTTCAGCCGATAATTGAGGTTAGAAGCCGAAGAGTTGGTGGTGCAACTTATCAGGTCCCAAGTGAAGTAAGACCGGAAAGAAGGACTGCTCTTGCGATGAGATGGATTAAAATTTACGCTAGCCAGCGTGGCGATAAAACTATGTCCCAGAAGCTTGCTCAGGAACTCATAGCAGCTTCCAATAATGAAGGTTCGGCAGTAAAGAAGAAAGATGATACTCATAAAATGGCAGAAGCCAACAAAGCTTTTGCACACTTCAAATGGTAAGGATCAATTAAAAATTTATGGCGCAGAAAGTTAAAATAGAGCGTGTAAGAAATATTGGGATAATGGCGCATATTGATGCGGGTAAGACTACTACGACTGAGCGGATTCTCTTCTATACAGGAAAACTTCACAGATTAGGTGAAGTTCATGATGGTGCAGCAGTTATGGATTGGATGGAACAGGAAAAGGAACGTGGAATTACAATTACAAGTGCTGCTACAACCTGTTATTGGAACGATAACCAGATAAATATTATTGATACACCAGGTCACGTTGATTTTACTGTAGAAGTTGAAAGATCTTTGAGAATTTTAGATGGCGCTGTAGCTTTATTTTGTGCTGTTGGTGGTGTTGAGCCACAGTCAGAAACTGTTTGGAGACAAGCCGATAAATATAATGTACCGAGAATCGCTTTTATAAATAAAGTGGATAGAGTAGGTGCCGACTTTTATCATGCTGTCCAGATGATGAAGGACCGATTGAAAGCCAATGCGGTACCGATTAATTTGCCGATTGGGCAGGGAGATATGTTTGTAGGTGTTATTGATCTCATTCAATTTAACGCAAGAATGTATCACGAAGAAACCTTCGGTGCTACTTACGATGAGATAGCGATACCACAAGACTTGATGGAAACTGCAACGAAGTTCAGAACACAAATGCTCGAAGCGGTTTCAGATGTTGATGATACTTTATTAGAGAAATATCTTGAAGGCAAAGAAATTACACCTGCAGAAGTTCTTGCAGTCTTAAGGAAGGCAACGATTGAACTTAAAATAATTCCAGTACTTTGCGGATCAGCCTTTAAAAATAAAGGTGTTCAAAAACTTTTGGATTACGTTGTTGATTTGCTTCCTTCACCAATAGATTTTAATGAAATTGAAGCACATCATGTTGGAATCAATGATTCCGTCACCAGAAAAATTGATGATAAAGAAAAGTTCGCTGCTCTGGCATTTAAGATAATGAATGATCCCTTTGTTGGTAAATTATGTTTTTTCCGTGTATACGCAGGAACATTAAAAGCCGGATCATACATTTATAATTCAGTTAGCCAGAGAAAAGAAAGAATTGGTAGACTATTACAGATGCATGCAAATCATCGCGAAGATATTGATGAAGTTAAGGCTGGTGACATTGCTGCTGCGGTTGGCTTAAAGCACACTCGAACAGGTGATACTTTATGTAGTGAAGATGATCCGATCATTCTTGAAAAGATGACTTTTCCTGAACCGGTTATTCAAATTGCTATTGAACCAAAAACTAAAGCTGACCAGGATAAATTATCTGACTCACTTTCAAAGTTGTCAGATGAAGATCCAACATTCAGAGTTAATGTTGATCAGGAGACAGGACAAACTTTAATAAGTGGAATGGGAGAACTTCACCTTGAAATTCTTGTTGACAGAATGAAAAGAGAATTTAAAGTTGAAGCGAATATTGGTAAACCCCAGGTTGCCTACAGAGAAACTATTACAGAATTAGTAAAAGCTGAAGGCAAGTTTATAAAGCAATCAGGCGGACGTGGAAAATATGGTCACGTGGAAATAGAATTGGGCCCTAATGAATCCGGAAAAGGTTTCGAGTTTATAAATGGAATCGTTGGTGGATCAGTACCAAAAGAATATATACCTGCTGTATCGGCGGGGATTCAGGAAGCTATGAGAAATGGTGTAGTTGCCGGCTTTCCGGTAGTTGATATTAAAGCAAAATTATATGATGGTTCTTATCATGACGTTGATTCTGATGAACTATCATTCAAAGTTGCTGGTTCTATGGCTTTCAAAAGTGGTTCTCAAAAAGCAAAACCAATCTTGTTGGAACCAATTATGTCAGTTGAGGTAGTTACACCAGAAGATTATTTAGGTGATGTGATGGGTGACTTAAATTCACGAAGAGGAAAAATCGAAGGATTTAACGCAAGGAAAGATGCACAAGTAATAAAATCATTAGTACCTCTTTCAGAAATGTTTGGTTATGCAACAATATTAAGATCGATGACACAAGGAAGAGCAATTTATACAATGCAGTTTGATCACTATCAGCAAGTGCCGCAATCAATTGCTGAAGAAATTGCTGAAAAATCATTAGGTAAGAAATCAACAGCAGTTTAACTAATTAAGAATAAACAAAAAAAGGAACAAAATTAAAAGGAGAAACCGATGGCAAAAGCAAAATTTGACAGAAGCAAGCCGCACGTTAACGTTGGAACAATTGGTCACGTAGATCACGGTAAAACCACTTTAACTGCCGCCATCACAATGGCTCTTAATAAAAAGGGCTTATCTGAGGTTAGAACATTTGATAGTATTGATAATGCACCAGAAGAAAGAGAGCGAGGCATTACGATCGCAACAGCTCACGTAGAATATGCAACTGAAAACAGACACTACGCTCACGTAGATTGTCCTGGTCACGCGGATTATGTTAAAAACATGATCACCGGAGCTGCACAAATGGATGGTGCAATTTTGGTTGTTGCAGCTACTGATGGACCAATGCCTCAGACCAGAGAACATATTCTTCTTGCAAGACAGGTTGGTGTTCCTAAAATGGTTGTGTTCATGAACAAAGTTGATATGGTTGACGACCCGGAGCTTCTTGAATTAGTAGAAGTTGAATTGAGAGATTTATTAACCTCGTATGAATTTCCAGGTGATGAAATTCCTATTATTCAGGGTTCTGCATTGAAAGCTTTAGAAGCAGCTTCAAGTACTGAAACCAAGATTGATGATCCCAGAATGGACTGTATCTGGAAACTTATGGAAGCCGTCGACTCATATATTCCAATACCTGAAAGAGAAACTAAAAAGCCATTCTTAATGCCAGTTGAGGACGTATTTTCTATCACTGGACGTGGTACAGTTGCAACAGGCAGAGTGGAAAGAGGCGAAGTGAAAATTCAGGAGGAAGTCGAACTAATCGGTCTTGGAATTCACAAGAAGACAGTTGTTACCGGAATCGAAATGTTCAGAAAAGAACTTGAATCAGCAATGGCTGGTGATAACGCGGGAATATTGCTCAGAGGTGTTGATAAAAATGAAATTGAAAGAGGAATGGTTTTAGCAAAAACGGGTTCAATTACTCCTCATACAGTTTTTGATGGATCAGTTTATATTTTATCTAAGAACGAAGGTGGAAGACACACACCATTTTTTAATGGTTACAGACCGCAGTTTTACTTCAGAACTACTGACGTAACCGGTGTTGCTTCTCTTCCCGAAGGTACTGAAATGGTTATGCCCGGTGATAATGTTAATCTTAAGGTGGAATTGATTTCTGAAATCGCTATGGAAGAAGGTTTGAGATTTGCTATCCGCGAAGGTGGCAGAACCGTTGGTGCTGGTGTAGTAACGAAAATTTATAAATAGTTAATAAATATTCTTTGAGAAAAGGGAGGCCTTATCTCCCTTTTCATTTGTGCTAAATTAAAGGAGTTTCTAAGTGGCTGGTCAGAAAATAAGAATTAAGTTGAAATCTTATGATCATATTTTGATTGATAAGTCAACAGAGAAGATCATTAAAACTGTCAGAAGTACAGGAGCAGTTGTTTCCGGACCAATTCCGCTTCCAACACGTAAAACGATTTATACTGTTTTGAGATCTCCACACGTTGACAAAAAATCAAGAGAGCAGTTTGAAACACGCGCGCACAAAAGAATAATTGACATTCATAATTCAAATAATAAAACCGTCGACTCATTAAGCAAGCTTGATATTCCGGCGGGTGTTGATATAGAAATTAAGTTATAATTTAAAACCGAGTTAGATATGCCTGGTATTTTGGGTAAAAAAATAGGGATGACGAGCATTTTTAATGCTGAAGGTGATTTAGTAACCGTTACTGTTATTCAGGCAGGACCATGTAAAGTTGTCTCTGTTCGTGATAAGCAGAAGGATGGTTATTCCGCTGTTGCAATTGGTTTCGAAGAGAAAAAAGAAAAACATGTAAGCAAACCGGTTTTAGGACAGTTTAAGAAAAATAACCTTTCACCCTTGAGAACTGTTAGAGAGTTCAAAGGATTTGATACTGATAACTTAAAAGTTGGTGATGAAATTAAAGTTGATCTGTTTAAAACGGGTGACATTATAAAAGTGCGAGGCAAGAGCAAAGGAAAAGGGTTTCAGGGAGTTATGAAGCGTCACAATTTTGGTGGAGTTGGTGGAACCACTCACGGTCAAAGTGATAGATTAAGAGCTCCGGGTTCAATTGGTTCAAGCTCTTATCCTTCAAGAGTTTTTAAAGGTATGAAGATGGCAGGAAGAATGGGATTTGAAAATGTTACCATTCGTAACTTAAAAGTAATTAAAATTATCCCCGAAGATAATCTGATAATGGTGAATGGTTCTGTTCCGGGGTCAATAAATTCAATAGTTGAACTGATTAAGCCATAGGCTTATAATAAAGAATTAATAACTGAATAAACATGACTTTAGAGATTTTAAAAATAGACGGTAAACCTTCGGGTAAAAAAGTTAAGCTTGATAAAGCTATCTTCGGCATTCAGCCGAATGATCATGCTATTTATCTTTCAGTGAAGGCATTTCTAGCCAATCAAAGGCAGGGAACGCACAAGGCTAAAGAAAGAGCAGAAGTAAGAGGCGGTGGTAAGAAACCCTGGAGACAGAAGGGCAGAGGAACTGCAAGAGCCGGAACAATTCGTTCTCCATTATGGGTTGGTGGCGGAACCATATTCGGTCCTCGTCCTAGAGATTACAGACAAAAGCTTCCTCTGAAAGTTAAGCAGCTTGCTCGTAGATCTGCTTTAAGCTACAAAGCTAAAGATGAGCAGTTAATCGTAGTGGAAGATTTTTCTTTTGATAAACCAAAGACAAAAGATTTTATCTCTATGATGGAGGCACTGAAGCTTAGTGGCAAAAAGATTCTGTTATTAACAGGAAAGAATGAATCCAATATTTATAAGTCAGGAAGAAATATTAATAAAGTAAATGTGATGGAAGCAAGAAAAGCATCTACCTATGATATCCTGAACAACCAAATTTTAGTGCTGCAGCAAACTGCTGTTGATGCTATAACAAAAACGTTTGGTGAAAATGAAGAAAAGGCGGTAAAATAATATGCACCAGATATTGATAAGCCCTCTCATTACGGAAAAGATGACTAATATTACTGCTGACAGTGGTAAATACGGATTCCTTGTTAACCCTAAAGCAAATAAGATTCAGATTGCAAAAGCCATTGAAGCAAAGTTCAATGTTCATGTTGCCGATATTAAAACCATTAACTATCAAGGTAAAACGAAAACACAATTTAGAAAAAGTGGAAGATTTACAGGGAAGACAGCAAAATTTAAGAAAGCAATTATTACTCTTAAAGAAGGGGAAAAAATTGAGCTATTCGAAGAAGTATAGTTTATAGGAACAGGAAAGTAAATGGGAATTAAAAAATTAAAGCCGGTAACACCGGGAACAAGATTCAAGAGCAATTATACTTTTGAAGAAATAACGAAGTCAACGCCTGAAAAATCCTTGACCACTGCTTTGAAAAAATCAGGTGGCAGAAATAATCATGGCAGAATTACTGCACGACACATTGGTGGTGGGCACAAGAGACGTTACAGAATTATTGACTTCAAAAGAAATAAGCATGGAATTGCTGCTAAAGTTTTTTCTATTGAATACGATCCGAACAGATCTGCAAGAATTGCACTGCTGCATTATGTTGATGGTGAGAAGCGATACATAATTGCTCCAAACGGACTGAAAGTTGGAGACAAAATTTCCTCCGGTTCAGGAAGTGAAATATCAGTTGGAAATGCACTGCCTTTAAAAGAAATGCCATTAGGTAGTTTCGTACATAACGTTGAAATCAAGCCCGGTAAGGGTGGTCAGATTGGAAGAAGCGCCGGCAGTTCACTGCAATTGATGGCTAAAGAAGGAAATTTTGCTCAATTGAAAATGCCTTCTGGGGAAGTAAGACTGATAAATGCAAATTGTTTTGCGACTTATGGAATGGTCGGAAATTCAGAGCACGAAAATATTAGTCTTGGAAAAGCAGGAAGAACAAGATGGCTTGGCAAAAGATCATATGTAAGAGGTGTTGCTATGAATCCTGTTGATCATCCTATGGGCGGCGGAGAAGGTAAAACTTCGGGTGGTGGACATCCAGTATCTCCCTGGGGTCAGAAGTCAAAAGGTTTGAAGACCAGGAAAAGAAAAAATCCATCTAATAAATACATTATTAAAAGAAGGAAAAATTAGGATTAGCTTATGCCACGTTCGGTAAAAAAAGGACCATTCATTCATTATAAACTTCTTGAGAGAATCAAGCAGCTTAATAATGCTAATCAAAAGAAAATAGTAAAGACCTGGTCACGTGCATCTATAATAACACCTGATTTTGTGGGTCACACTATTGCAGTTCATAATGGAAATAAAATGATTCCGATTTTCATTACTGAAAATATGGTAGGACATAAGCTGGGTGAGTTTTCACCAACACGGATTTTCAGAGGCCATCCGGGTACTAAAGCAGAAAAAGCAGCTAAAGCAGGTTAATTAAGAAAGAATTTTTACGATGGAAGCAAGAGCAATAAATAGATTTATAGGTTCATCACCAAGAAAAATGAGGTTGGTGGTTGATTTAATTAGAGGTGAATCGGTAGATAAAGCATTGGAAATTTTGCATTTCTCTCCGAAGCATTCATCACAGGATGCAGAGAGAACTTTGAGATCTGCTGTTTCGAATCTTATTAATAACAAAGAGGAAACTGTGAGAGTTGAACCAGCCGATCTTTTTGTAAAAGAAGCTTATGTGAATGTTGGACCGATGTTGAAAAGAATATCACCTGCGCCACAGGGAAGAGCATACAGGATTAGGAAAAGATCCTGTCATTTAACAATTGTAGTAGCAAAAAAAGCATAATTTCAGGAGGAATTTTTGGGACAGAAAACTAATCCGATAGGTTTAAGAGTAGGCTTGATAAGAGGTTGGAATTCGAATTGGTATGAGAGTAAAAGTTATGCGACAAAACTTAAAGAAGATGAAAAACTTAGAAGCTACATACGAAACAGATTAAAAAAAGCAGGTATTTCAAAAATTATAATTGATAGAACATCAAAAAACGTAATACTAAATATTCATACTTCAAGACCGGGTGTTGTAATTGGTAAAAGCGGTAAAGAAATCACTCAGCTTGAAGAAGAATTAAAACAGATATCTAACAAAGAAGTTAAGATTCAGATTTCAGAAATAAAAAGACCGGAACTTGATGCATACCTGGTTGCAGAGAATATTGCTAGCCAGATTGAAGGAAGAGTTTCATTCAGAAGAGCAATGAAAATGGCAATCACAGCTTCGATGAGAATGGGTGCCGAAGGAATTAGAATTATGTGTGCCGGACGTTTAGGCGGAGCTGAAATTGCGAGAACAGAACAATATAAAGATGGAAGAATACCGCTTCACACGTTGAGAGCTGATATAGATTATGCTAATGGCAGAGCAGAAACTATATATGGCTCAATCGGAATAAAAGTGTGGATTTGCCGCGGTGAAATTCTCGGCAAAAGAGCTATGGAATAATTTTGAGCAGGAGCTAACATTATGTTAATGCCAAAAAGAGTAAAATTTAGAAAAGCACATAGAGGTAGAAGAAAAGGTAATGCGAAGCGTGGCAGCTCGGTTGCTTTTGGAGATTTTGGATTAAAGTCTTTAGAACCAGCATGGATTACCAGCCGGCAAATTGAAGCCTGTCGTGTTGCTTTATCAAGAAAAATGAAGAGAGACGGTCGTGTCTGGATTAGAATTTTTCCTGACAAACCAGTTTCCAAAAAACCTCTTGAAACCAGAATGGGTAAAGGTAAAGGTGCACCTGAATTTTGGGTTGCAGTAGTAAAGCCAGGCAGAATACTTTTTGAAGTATCCGGTGTTACCAGAGAAGTTGCTAATGATGCACTTTCTCTCTGTTCACACAAACTGCCTATAAAAACTAAAGTGGTTTCAAGACCAGATTTTGAATAAGCTAAGGGCATTTGATATGAAGATTCACGAAATAAAAGAAATGAAGACTGAAGAAATCATCCAGAGAATTAAAGAAGAAGAGCAGAGTCTTGTAGATCTCAGGTTTTCTCATCAGTTGAAGCAGTTGACAAATACCTCTAAACTGAAAAATGTTAAAAGAGATATTGCAAGACTTAAAACAGTTCTTCAGGAAAGAGAATTACAAACAGCAGATACTTCAGTGAAAGGAGCAAACGCTTAGACGATGGAAGCACGAGGATTAAGAAAAACAAGGGTAGGTGTTGTAGTTAGTAATAAAATGGATAAAACTATTACTGTGGCCATTGAAAGAAAAGTTGCTCATCCTATTTACAAAAAGTATTTTAAGAAGACTACCAAGCTTATGGCTCACGACGAAAAAAAGGAATGTAGCATCGGTGATAAGGTTAAAATTATGGAAACACGCCCACTCAGCTTAAAGAAGAGATGGCGACTAGTAGAAATTATTGAAAAAGCCAAGTAGGCAGGAGAAACACGAGCGATGATACAGGAAGAAACAAATCTGATTGTGGCAGATAATTCGGGTGCCAAGAAAGTAAGATGCATCCGTGTTTTAGGCGGCAGCGGCAGAAGGTATGCAACAGTCGGCGATACAATTGTTGTTAGTGTTAAAACTGCAATGCCGAACGGAACCGTTAAGAAGGGTGAAGTTTCCAGAGCAGTTATAGTCAGAACAAAAAAAGAAGTTAGAAGAAAAGACGGCTCATATATTAGATTTGATGAGAATGCAGCAGTTTTAATAAATCCTCAAAACGAGCCAAGAGGCACACGTATATTTGGCCCCGTAGCCCGTGAATTGAGAGATAAACAATTTATGAAAATCGTTTCATTAGCACCCGAAGTATTGTAAAAGGTTTAATATGAAAATCAGAAAAAGTGATATGGTCATGGTTATTGCAGGCAACGACCGGGGTAAATCCGGAAAAGTGCTTAAAGTATTCCCGGCAAAATATCGTCTTATAGTTGAAGGAATAAATCTGCGGAAGCGTCACACAAAACCAAACCGTAAAAGTCCGCAGGGCGGAATTCTTGAAAAAGAAGCACCTATACATGCTTCTAATGTTATGATACTTGATCCCAAGAGCAATGAACCAACCAGGGTCGGCTCATTAGTTATTCTGGATGAAAAAACCGGTAAAAAGAAAATCGCCCGCGTTGCTAAAGCAAGCGGAGAAATGATTCAATAAGAATTTAAATTATTGTAAAAAAATGGCAGAAAAAAAACAAGTAAAAGAGTCAAAAGAATCTAAAGAGAAAAAAGAGAAACCAAAAAAGGAAGCTGGTAAACCATCCGGTGAAAAGGATGTGAAAATTCCGAGCAGGCTTTTTGATTATTATCGCAATGATGTAGTCCCTGGTCTTATTAAAACTTTCGATTATAAAAATGTGATGCAGGTACCCAAGATTGAGAAAATAGTTGTCAATATGGGAGTTGGTGCTGCTGTTGCTGAACCTAAGATTCTTGAGGAAGCAGTGAGAGAATTGGAATCAATCACTGGTCAAAAGGCCAGCATCAGAAAAGCTAAAAAAGCGATTTCTAATTTTAAGCTAAGAGAAGGTATTAATATCGGTGCCATGGTCACTCTCAGGAAAGAAAGAATGTATGAATTTCTTGACCGGCTTATCAATGTTGCGCTTCCAAGAGTTCGTGACTTTAGAGGATTATCCGATAAATCATTCGATGGAAGAGGAAACTTTACTATGGGTATTAAAGAACAAATCATATTTCCTGAAATTAATGTTGACAAAATAACCAAAGTTCTTGGAATGGATATTACAATAGTAACCTCTGCCGGATCTGATAACGAGGCATACGAATTATTAAAAGCTTTCGGAATGCCGTTCATCAAAAAAGAAATTAAAACAGCTTAGGAGAATTAATGGCTCGAACGTGTTTAATAGCAAGAGAAGATAAAAGACACAAACTTTACGAAAAGTACAAGCAAGTTCGTGAAGAACTGAAAGCTGCCGGAGATTTTGAAGCGCTTCAAAAACTTCCGAGGGATTCTTCAGTCACAAGACTTAAGAACCGCTGTATGTTCACAGGTAGAGCAAGAAGTTATTACAGAAAATTTGGAGTTTCGAGATTAGTATTCAGAGAAATGGCTCTGAGAGGCGAAATTCCAGGTGTAAAAAAATCAAGTTGGTAAACGGAGAAATTTTAAATGCCAGTTACAGACCCAATTGCAGATTATTTAACCAGAATCAGAAACGCTACTAAAGCTAAAAAAGTGCGTGTTGAAATTCCGGCATCAGGAACAAAAATAGGATTGTCAGAAATTCTTAAAAATTTAGGTTATATAATTGATTACGAAGTTGTTGATGACAATAAACAGAAAAAGCTGAACATTGTTTTGAAATATAAAAGTGGAATTCCAGCGATAAATGGCTTGAAGAGAATTAGTAAACCAGGTCTTCGTGTTTACAGAGCAGCAGATAAGTTGCCCAAAGTTTTAAATGGATTAGGCACTGCCATTATTTCAACTCCTAAAGGTTTATTAACCGATAAGGATGCAAGAAATAATCTAGTTGGCGGCGAAGTAGTTTGTTATATATGGTAAAATTTTAACGGAGATTAAGAGTGTCCAGAATAGGTAAAAAACCAGTAGAGATACCCAAAGGTGTAACAATAAGTTTGGATGGTCAGACCATTAAAGTTAAGGGACCAAAAGGTGAACTTCAGAGAACTATTCACCCATCTATAAAAGCTGAAATTGTTGATAATGAAATTAAATTCAGCAGACCTGATGACTTGAAGGAATCCAGATCGTTGCATGGTTTAACCCGTGCATTAATTCAGAATATGGTTACCGGTGTAACAGATTCTTATAAAAAGACTTTAGAAATTGTCGGGGTTGGTTACAAAGCTGAACTCAAAGGAAAAAATTTATTGCTCAATATTGGTTATTCACATCCAATTTATTTTGTTCCGCCTGATGACGTAAAGCTTGAAGTACCGGCACCAACACAAATAATAATATCAGGCAATGATAAAGAATTAGTTGGACTGGTATCAGCAAAGATCAGGTCATTCAGAAAACCAGAGCCGTACAAAGGTAAAGGAATTAAATATTCTGATGAAAGAATTATCAGAAAAGCCGGTAAGACAGCTGGTGCATAATATTTAGGAGTTTTAGTTTGAAATGAAAAAGAAAACATCAAGATTAAGAGCAAAAATTAAGATCAGAAAAAAAATTTCTGGAACAACCGAAAGACCACGACTTTCGGTTTATAGAAGTCTTGATAACATTTATGCTCAAATCATAGACGATTCAACTGGAAACACTTTAGTTGCTTTTTCCAGCTTAGCCAAAGAAGCGAAAGCTGAAGTACAATCAGTTAAAGGTAAAATAAATAAGAGTAAGTTGATAGGTAACATGCTCGCTAAAAAAGCATTAGAAAAAAATATAAAAAGTGTTGTGTTTGACCGAGGCGGTTTCAGATATCATGGTCGTGTAAAAGCCTTAGCTGATGGTGCCCGCGAGGGAGGACTTATATTCTAATGATTCTTGCCGGGTCGTCTAATGGTAGGACTACGCCCTTTGGAGGCGTCTGTAGAGGTTCGAATCCTCTCCCGGCAGCTTCCTTAAATATTAATGAAAGTTTTTAGGAGAAAAATTGAAAAGAGTTAAATCCACAGAGTCAGATGGCTTAAAAGAAAAAGTCGTTCACATTAATCGTGTTGCGAAAGTTGTTAAAGGTGGGCGACGGTTTAGTTTTAACGCCATTGTCGTTGTTGGTGATGGTAATGGAATCGTAGGCGTCGGACTCGGAAAAGCAAACGAAGTTACTGATGCCATTTCAAAGGGAGTCGATGATGCGAAGAAAAATCTGGTAAAGGTTCAGATCAGGAAAGGAACAATTTCTCATCAGATCATTGGTAAGTATGGCGCAGGAAAAGTCCTGCTCAAACCAGCCACACCGGGTACTGGTTTAATTGCTGGCGGCGGTGTTAGAGCAGTCTTAGAATCAGCTGGTATTCAGGATATTTTAACAAAATCTCTTGGTTCCAGCAATCCGCACAATCAGGTTAAAGCAACCTTGAACGGATTACTTATGCAGATTGATGCTAAATCAATGGCGAATAAAAGAGGAAAAACTATTCAAGAAATTTTTGCTTCTTAATAGAGGGTTTATGGCAAAGTTAAAAATAATACAAACCAAAAGCGTAATAGACAGACCCGAAAAACAGAAAAGGATAATCGAAGCTTTGGGTTTAGGCAGACCTAATTGGGAAAAAATTCACAACGATACCCCACAGATTAGGGGTATGATTAATAAAGTTACTCATCTTGTTAAAGTTGAAGAAGTAAACGAATAAGGAATTATTAAATGGATATTTTAAGCAATTTAAAATACGCTGAAGGCTCACGTAAGAAACGAAAGAGAGTTGGACGTGGAGAAGGATCAGGACACGGTGGTCAGGCTACCAGAGGTATGAATGGTCAGCGTTCACGCTCAGGCGCAAAAAACAGAGCCTGGTTTGAGGGTGGTCAGATGCCATTGCAGAGAAGAATCCCCAAGTTTGGATTTACAAACATCTTCAAAGAAACGTATCAGGTTGTAAATCTTAATGCTCTTCAGAGAGTCTTTGATGCAAACAAAATTGATAAAGTTATAAACATTGAAGAATTAAAAAATCTTGGGTTGATTTCAACAACTAAAAAACCTGTAAAGATTTTAGGTAAAGGCGAACTTAAAGTAAAAATAAATCTAGAAGTTAACGCAATCAGCCAAAGTGCTAAAGAAAAAATCGAATCAGCTGGCGGTTCAATAAAGTTAATTTAATGCGGTATTAAATGTCGAGACTTACAGAAACTTTCCGGAACATCTTTAAAATACACGAACTTCGCCAGAGGATTTTTTATACCCTGGCTATACTTTTTCTGGTTCGGTTAGGTGCGCACATTACTATTCCAGGTGTTGATACAACACTATTGGCTGAAAGCATGAAAAATGCAACTTCCGACAACCTTTTTGGTTTGTACGATTTGTTTGTTGGTGGTGCATTCTCCAATGCAGCAATCTTTGCTCTTGGAATTATGCCCTATATTTCTGCCTCGATCATTATCCAGTTGCTTGGTGCCGTTGTACCATATTTCCAGAAATTGCAGCAGGAAGGTGAAGAAGGAAGAAAAAAAATTACACAGCTTACACGGTACGGCACTGTGCTTATATCGGCAATGCAGGCCTGGGGTGTTACAATCAGGTTATTAAACATTCAGGTTCAGGGTATGCCGATCGTACCTGAAGCTGTTAGTGGATTTGCTTGGGTTCTTTCAACCATTATAATTCTAACATCAGGCACTATTTTTATGATGTGGATGGGCGAGCAGATAACTGATAGAGGAATTGGCAATGGAATTTCGTTAATAATTTTCATAGGAATTATTGCCCGTTTTCCACATGCAATCTTTGATGAAGTAAGGTTGATCAGTGTTGGACAACGATCGATCATTATAGAAATTATAATCCTGATTTTTATGTTCTTTATCATTGCAGGTGTTGTGCTTGTTACTCAAGGTACAAGAAGAATTCCGGTTCAGTATGCTAAGCGAGTTGTTGGAAGAAAGATTTACGGTGGTGTTACTCAATATATTCCATTAAGAGTTAATACTGCTGGCGTGATGCCGATTATTTTTGCTCAGTCAATTATGTTTATTCCGAATACCGTTTTATCATTTTTTCCTGATAATGAATTTTTACAAGGTATCTCAAGTTATTTTGTTTATGATTCGCCTGTTTACTCAGCAATATATGCTCTTATGATTGTCTTCTTCACTTATTTTTATACTGCAATAGCATTCAATCCTAAAGATGTTGCTGATAATATGAAGAAGCAGGGTGGATTTATTCCAGGTATAAGACCCGGAAAACAAACCTCGGAGTTCATTGATAATATTTTAACAAAGATCACCTTACCTGGTTCGATCTTTTTGGCTATAGTTGCTATACTGCCCGCTTTTATTTCAGGATTTGGTGTATCGGGTCAGTTTGCTCAGTTCTTTGGTGGAACAAGCCTCTTGATTATTGTCGGCGTTGCTCTCGACACTCTTCAGCAAATTGAATCGCACTTGCTGATGAGACATTATGACGGCTTTATGAAGGCAGGCAAGCTTAGAGGACGCAGAACTTAGTTAGTTTGTGATTTACATAAAGACGCAAAAAGAAATTGATTTTATTCGAGAGAGTTGTAAGATAGTTGCTGAAACGCTTCGATTAGTTAAAAGTAATGTTATTGCAGGTGTTACAACTTTTGAACTTGACAGGATAGCCGAGGATTATATCAGAAGTAACGATGCAGTTCCGGCTTTCAAAGGATATTCGCAAGGCGGTTTACCTGGTTTTCCTGGTTCGGTTTGTACTTCGATAAATGATGCAGTCGTTCACGGCATTCCGGGGCAGACAAAACTTGAAGATGGAGATATAATTTCTCTGGATGTTGGTGTTCTTAAAAATAATTTTTATGGTGATGCGGCAACTACAATTGCAGTCGGAGTAATTTCTGATGAAAAAAGAAAACTTCTTGAAGTAACAGAAAATTCATTGCATCTCGGAATTGAGCAGGCCAAAAGTGGAAACAGAATCCACGATATATCAGCAGCAGTTCAGGATTACGTTGAACAAAATGGATTTTCGATTGTTAGAGATCTGTGTGGCCACGGTGTTGGTAAATTTTTGCATGAAGATCCTGCTGTTCCGAATTTCGGAAGAAAAGGAACGGGCACTAAATTGAAAAATGGAATGACGCTTGCAATTGAGCCGATGGTTAATGCTGGTGGTTATGAAGTAATTACGGCTTCGGATGGCTGGACAGTAATAACTGCAGATGGTTCTCCATCAGCTCATTTTGAACATACAATTTTAATACTTGATAATTCACCGGAAATATTAACTGTTTGTTAATGGCTAAACAAGGTCCAATTAAAATAGATGGTATTATTACTGAAACTTTACCGAATGCTACATTCAGGGTGAAGCTGGATAATGGTCACGAAATTCTTGCCCACATTTCGGGCAAGATGAGAATGCATTTTATAAAGATACTGGTTGGTGATAAAGTTTCGGTTGAAATGTCTCCCTACGATTTATCGAAGGGAAGAATCACTTACAGATATAAATAGATAGGTGTTAAAATGAAAGTTAGATCTTCAGTAAGAAAAATATGCGATAAGTGTAAAATTATCAGACGCAAAGGCGTTGTTAGAGTTATTTGCACAAATCCAAAGCACAAGCAAAGACAAGGTTAAATTTAATAAAGGAGTTTTAGATTGGCTCGAATATCAGGTGTTGATTTACCTAAAAATAAAAAAGTCTTATTCGGTCTTCAGTATATATACGGAATAGGGCCTACATCATCTTCTCTTATTCTTGATAAGGCGAAAATAGACCAAAATAAAAAAGTTGGCGATCTTACAGAGGAAGATGTTGCTCAGATAAGAGCGGTTATCACCGCTGAATTTAAAGTTGAAGGTGCACTTCGATCTGAAGTTCAGCAGAATATTAAAAGATTGATGGATATCGGAGCCTACAGAGGAATAAGACATAGGAAAGGACTTCCGGCAAGAGGTCAGAGAACTCGAACTAATTCGAGGACCAGAAAAGGTAAACGTAAAACAGTTGCCGGCAAGAAAAAAACACCAACTAAGAAATAATTTTTGTTAATCGGAGGATTTTGATTGGCTAAGTCAGTAAAAAAAGTTAAAAAGAAAACGCAGGTTGACCTGAATGGAGTTGCTCACATTAAAGCAACATTCAACAATGTTATTGTAACTATCACCGATATTTACGGGAATACACTTTCATGGTCATCTGCCGGTAAAAATGGTTTTAAAGGTTCAAGAAAAAATACGCCGTTTGCTGCGCAGGTCTCAGCCGAGGCTGCAGCAAAAGAAGCGTATGATCTTGGTTTAAGAAAAGTTGAAGTAAAGGTTAAAGGGCCTGGCTCCGGCCGGGAAGCGGCAATTAGATCTTTGCATACCGCCGGATTGGAAATTACCTCTATTAAAGATGTAACACCAATACCTCACAACGGATGCAGACCACCAAAGCGTAGAAGAGTTTAAAGAAGGAGTTATTTTTAAATGGCAAGACACACAGATTCAGTTTGCAAATTATGCAGAAGAGAAAGACAAAAACTTTTTCTTAAAGGGCAGAAATGTTATACTGATAAATGCCCGATTGAATCCAGAAATTATGCACCTGGTCAGCATGGTCTGAGCAGAAGATCAAAGATTTCTGAATACGGAATACAGTTAAGAGAAAAACAAAAAATCAAAAGAATGTATGGATTGCTGGAAACTCAGTTCAGAAATTATTTTGAAAAGGCGAATAAGCAGAAGGGTATTACAGGTGAAAACCTGATTAAAATTCTTGAAAGAAGATTGGATAATGTCGTCTTCAGATTAGGATTTGCTGCTTCCAGAAGCCAGGCAAGACAACTTATAAAGCACAGACATTTAATGGTAAATGACAGATTAGTTGATATTCCATCATACCTTGTATCTCAAGGTGATATCGTTAAAGTAAAAGATAAAAGTAAAAAGCTGGATGCAATTCATAACTCATTGAAAAGAGTTAAAGAAAGTACGTATCCATGGCTTACAGTAGATAAAGCAACATTAACCGGAACATTTCTTCAGGTTCCGGAGAGAGCTGATGTTCCTCTAAATGCCAATGAACAATTGGTAGTAGAGCTCTATTCTAAATAATTAATTTTTGAAAAATTAGAGGGATTTATTAATGAATACATCACATTTAATTATGCCTGAATCAGTGGTTTTGGATGAAGCGAATTATTCAAACACTTTTGGAAAATTTTCTCTTCAACCACTTGAACGAGGATTTGGAGTAACTCTTGGGAATTCACTGCGCAGAGTTCTGCTATCCTCATTGCCGGGTGCTGCCATTATTTCAGTTAAATTCAGTGGAATTTTGCACGAGTTTACAACTATTCCTGGTGTCGTGGAAGATGTTTCTGAAATCGTGTTAAACCTTAAGCAGGTAAGAATGAAACTGCTTAACAAAAAGCCGAATAAAATTGACCTGTCATTTAATGGTGATAAGGTATGGACGGCAGCAGATATCCAGAAAGCAAGCAATGAAGTTGAAATCTTAAATCCTGATCTGCACATAGCAACTTTGAACAAAAGTGCAAAATTTGATGTTGAACTCAGGGTTGGTAAAGGCACAGGCTATGTTCCTGCAGTTGAAAATGCATCTCCTGATCAGGCAATTGGTGTTATTCCCATTGATTCCATTTTCACGCCGATCAAAAATGTGAAAATGACTGTTGAAAATGTCAGAATTGGTGATAAGAATGATTTCGAAAAGCTGACTTTGGAAATTTCAACTGATGGTTCCATTGCTCCTGATGACGCTCTGACACAAGCCGCTAAAATTTTCAGAGAGCATGTTCAGCTTTTTATAAATTTTGATATGGAACAGGAAGAAGAACAGCCGGTAGTACAGAAAGATACTGAGTTCGATAGAATTAAAAAGATTCTTGCAACACCTGTTGATGATCTTGAATTGAGCGTAAGATCACACAACTGCCTGAAAGCAGCGAATATAAAAATTCTTGGTGATCTTGTAAGGAAAGACGAAGCAGAAATGTTGAAGTTCAGAAATTTTGGAAGAAAATCTCTTGCAGAACTTATGGAAATTGTTGAAGATCTTGGAATTGAATTCGGAATGGATGTGGACAAATATCTAAAAGTAGAAGCAGAAGCTAAATAAAACGAAGAAGGTAATCAGATGAGACATAATGTTAAGGGAAGAAAATTAGGAAGAACAGCGAGCCACCGTAAGGCTACTTTAAATTCGCTTATGACTTCTCTTCTTAAATATAAAAGAATTAAAACAACTCTTGCTAAAGCAAAAGAAACTAGAGTCTTTGTTGAAAAGCTTGTTACTAAAGCCCGAAAAGGTGATTTACACGCAAAGAAACAGGTGATGGAAGTAATTAAAGATAAAGAAGTTGTTAAAGAACTTTTTGCAGAAATTCTTCCAAAGATTGGCGACAGACCAGGTGGTTACACACGAGTTGTTAAATTAGGTCATCGAATGGGTGATGCAGCCCAGATGGGGATACTTGAACTTGTTGATTACAACGAAGTCGTTACTGCCAGAGCTGAACAGCAGAAGGAAAAGAGAGAAACTAAAGCCAAAGAAAAAGAGGCTAAAGCAAAAGCTGAAAAGGAAAATCAGATGCTGGAAGAGCAGGCTGCTGAAACACCTATAAAATAAATTAGTTAATTTTTTGTATTATAAGAGTAATCGAATATATCGGTTACTCTTTTTTTATTAATCATGTTTAAAGATATCCAGTTCATAACATCTGTATTTGAATTGAATGACCTGCCCGGATCTGATCTGCCGCAGTTAGTACTATGCGGAAGATCCAATGTTGGGAAGTCTTCGTTCATAAATAGCATCTCTAATAGAAAAGGACTTGCCAAAACCAGTTCTACTCCCGGTAAAACGAGGTCAATAAATTTTTATAAAGTTGATAACACTTTCTTTATTGTTGATTTGCCTGGATTTGGTTATGCTAAAACAAGCCTTAAAGAAAGAGAGAAGTGGGGAAAGTTAGTTTCCAGATTCATTATTGAATCGAAGAATATTCATCACGCTTTTCACTTTGTAGACTCCAGACATCAGCCAACTGACCTTGATCGTCAATTGAATGTTTGGTTAAGGAATGCAGATAAAGATTATTCTATTATTCTTACAAAGGCAGATAAACTGAATCAGTCGGAAAGTCATAAGGCAATAAAACAGGTCAAAACTATCATCACTGATCTTGAATTGAATAAAAATTTATTTCTGTATTCTGCTATGACAGGTAAGTGGAAGAGACCTGTCCAAAAAAGAATTGCAGAATTGTTCTTTTAGTTCTCAGCGGATGTTATTTTTTAATAATTAGTTGTTAAATTTATTTCGCAAATAAATTTTTCCTATTTAAACCGTCATATGCTGGATAAAAGACAACGTAAACGAATTTTAATCTTTCTGGTAATTCCATTACTTGCCTCCGGTTTATTCTTTAGTGATGATCTCACCATAAGGCTCGTCATCATTGCTCTGCTTGTTGTATATGTTGCATTTATAATCTTTCTAAGAGATTCAGTAAGATTCTCAGGAGGTTATTCAATATCTGATAGTGCAGAAACCACATCTGAGCCATCTGCTTCACCGCATTCCGATCTTGATGAATCTTTTAAAATAGTATCCAAGAATAAAAAAATAGATGTAATTACGGATGAGAATTACAGACCAGAGTATGGTGTTTCAAAAACAACTCTCAGACCACACGATCTTAAAGAAAGATTCGACGAAATTGTTAAGGAAACATTACCTCCGGGAACCGGGCACGATGAGCAGTTTGGATTTGTTATTGAACGGATGCTTACTGTTATGACAGAACTTTATAATGCTCATTCAGCTATCTACTTCTGGCACAACAAGAAAAAGGAAAAATTAATTATCGAAAAATTTATTTCATCCTCCAATCAACTGACAAAAAGGAAATTTGATATTGAGGATGATGTTTTAAGTAAAATTGTTGAATCCGGAGAACCTGAGTTGTTAACAGACATTTCCCGCGCTGCCGAATCGGATGTTATAAGATATTATGATGCACCGCAGGGAATAAAAAGTTTTGCCGGGGTTCCGGTATTTTATAACAATGAATTGGTTGCAATAATTGCGATTGATTCAAAAGTTGAAGATGCTTTTGGGATAGAGACCATCTATTCTTTAGGTAGATTTATCAGGCTTATTACTATGCTAATCGGCATTTTTGAAGAAAAATATTCAGATACTATCTCTCAAATGCGGTTGGAAGGATTGCTAAAAATCATTGGACCCGAAAATGAATTTGAGGATGAAAAAGAATTAATAAATGCTCTCCCCGAAGCATTGAAAAGTATGATAAAGTGGGACGCGTTTGTATTTATTTATTTCAATCCAATTGAGAAAAATTTTAAAACAGTTAAAGTCGAAAATACAACTGCCCTGAAATATATTGGAGTAGAACTTCAGATAGACTTGAATGGAACTCTCGTTGGTAAATCAATTGTGACCGGTATCCCGGTTAAGATTGATGATACTTCTGCCGGCAACTATAAGAGATTTTCGCGTGCAGAGGATGTATCTTTTGACGGTTCATTTATTTCCATCCCGCTTATTTATAACAAACAGAATTATGGCGTAATATGTTTTGAGAGTCTGAAAAAAAATGCATACAGCAATAACGACGTTCAATTCCTGAAAAAATCACTCAACGTTTTAGCTTATATCATTTACACTCATTCAACTCAAAAGCTGTTAAAGAACTTGACTTCAGTGGATTTTGAATCAAGGGCTTTAAATTCGACTTCATTTAAGGAACGATTGAATGTTGATTTAATAAAATCAAAACAATTGGAAGTCCCCGGTACTTTAGCATTATTAAAGATTGATGACTTTATCGAACAGGAGTCATTATTTGATGACAACCCGCTTCCTAAAGTGGTCTCAACTGTATCAGAAATAATTTTTGATGAAATAACACCGCTCAATCTTTTCGGAAGACTGGATGACCGGATATTTGCTATCTACTTTTTCAATGCTTCAACGAAAAATGTTTTTGTCTGGGCAGAAAAACTGCGTGTCAAAATAGCGCGTAAACCTATTTCTGTCGTAACCAAACAGACTACATTCACAGTTTCAATCGGAATTGCTTCCACAACCAACAAAGATAATGTTGATGAAGTTTTATACAATGCAAACCTGGCATTAAATAAGGCTCTAGAAAAAGGCGGCAATGCTGTCCTCAATGTAAATTAAATCCATAATTTCATTTTACTTAAATGAAAAACTTCTTTGTAATCGTTCTTGATGGAGTTGGTATCGGGGAATTGCCTGATGCAGGTAATTACGGCGATGAAGGAAGTAATACATTGTGCAATATGGCCAACGCTGTTGGTGGATTGAATTTGCCTGCACTTGAATCACTTGGGTTAGGGAATATTGAAACAATAAAAGGGATTAGAAAAGTTGCCGGTCCAAAGGCATCATTTGGCAAAATGGCTGAACTCTCGCTGGGGAAAGATTCAACAACAGGTCATTGGGAACTTTCAGGTCTTCACGTAAAAACAAATTTTTCTTATTTCCCGGATGGTTTTGATTCTGAAATTGTCGAAGCATTTTTAAAAGAAACCGGCTGTAAAGGGATTCTTGGGAACAAACCGGCTTCAGGAACTGAAATCATTGATGAACTCGGTGAAGTACATTTAGAAACCTGCTATCCAATTATTTATACTTCTGCAGATTCAGTATTTCAGATAGCTGCACACGAAGAAGTTATTCCTTTAGAAAAACTTTATGAAATCTGTTCAATAGCTCGCAATAAAGTTCTAACTTATCCTCTTCAGGTTGGAAGAGTAATTGCAAGACCATTTATCGGTAGTCCGGGAAAATTCTCCAGAACAAAAAACAGAAAAGATTTTTCTCTTGATCCACCCGAACCAACTATACTTGATATTTTATCTCAGAATAATATTACCACTGTTGGCATTGGGAAGATAAATGATTTATTCAATTACAAAGGAATCAAGCAGCAGCATCTCACCAAATCTAACGAGGAGGGTTGTGAGCAATTGTTAATTTCAGCAGTTGAAGCTAAGGGTAGCTTTATTTTTACAAATCTTGTAGATTTCGATGTGTATTTTGGACACAGAAACGATCCCGATGGATTTGCTAAAAAGCTTGCTGAGTTTGATAAATTTTTACCAGACTTACTCAAAAAGCTTGATGATAGCGACAGACTTGTTATTACTGCTGATCACGGGAACGATCCGACTACGCCAAGCACTGATCACAGCAGGGAATATGTTCCTTTGCTTTTTTATCGAAAAGGTGTTCCGGGCAGAGATCTTGGTGTTAGAAAAACATTTTCTGATGTTGGTAAAACTGTTGCACATTTTTTTAGTGTTAATAACGAACTGAATGGAGTCAGTTTCCTTAATGAATAAAGAAGAATTAACTGATCCAAATTCGCTTTTTATTGATTTGAATGACCGGAGTTCTGATAATCCTATTTCAGAACGACTTAAGGAATTAAAAGAAGCTGGCTACGCTCAGGTTAATATGGATGTCAAAGCTTCACGTGAAGAGGAAATTATACAATTACAGATTGATATAGATTTATTCAGGAGAATAAAAGAAGTTCAGGATTTGCCAGATTGGGTAATAATAAAGCTGATTCTGGCAGATGGAAAATTGAAAGACAGCAGTTTCAAAAATAGATTTTCCAATGGTTAAGTATTTACTTGATACCGATGTTCTTATTGATTATCTGACTTCTAATGAAAATAATTACTTGATTAAATTGATGCAGACAGGCATTTGTTTTACAACAGTTTTAAATGCATCTGAACTTTTGGTCGTTTGCAGTAATTATGAAGAGAATTCTGCTGTCAGAAGTGTACTGGATTCATTGAAGGTGCTTGGTTTACATTCAAGATATGCATTGAGTGTTCCGGAATTTGCAGATAAAACTGAAAATGTTCGTGATGCTCTTTTTGCTGTTGTTTCCAAAATAAACAAATTGCCTGTTGTCACATTGAATACTGAGCGTTATAAAAAGTCAAATTTGAAAATCATTCATCCACAAGAAGTGGGAGTATAAATGTTTCTTGGAAAAGTTATTGGAACAGTCTGGTCAACAAAGAAAGATGAAAATCTTGTCGGTGCTAAATTTTTAATTGTTCGTGAACTGACTCTGGACTTGAAAGAAAAAGAAAGATTCGTTGTTGCTGTTGATAGTGTCGGGGCCGGTGAAGGTGAAGTGGTTCTTGTTGCAACAGGCAGTTCATCAAGAATGACAAGCTTTACTAAAGATAAGCCGGTTGATGCTGTTGTAATGGGCATTGTCGATAAGCTTGATGTGTCGGAAAAATAATTTTATTAATTTTAGTGAGTAGAAATTGTTTCTCGGAAAAGTAATAGGAAATATCTGGGCTACGAGGAAGCATCCTTCATTAAGCAACTTTAAGCTTATGATTGTTCAGCCGCTAAACGGTGAACTTGAAAAAACAGGCGATCCTATAATTGCTGTTGATACTGTTGGTTCTGGGCCGGGTGAAATCGTTTATTACATAACTGCTTCGGAAGCAGTGATACCGCTGCCGGTTGATATGGCTCCGGTAGACGCATCAATAGTTGGTATAGTTGATTCAGTTAACTCTGAAAAATCAAAGAAGAAAAAAAAGTGAAAATCACGAAGCAATTTACACAGAGGGAATCTCAATCGCTGGATAAGTATTTCCACGATATCGGAAAGGTAACTTTGCTTACTGCTGAGCAGGAAATTGAACTAGCAATAAAAATCAGACAGGGTGATGCAGAAGCTCTTGAAAAATTAACGAAGGCCAATTTACGCTTTGTTGTAAGTGTTGCCAAGCAATATCAGAACCAGGGGCTTTCTCTTGGTGATTTAATCAATGAGGGAAATCTCGGACTGATAAAAGCTGCAAGACGTTTTGATGAAACCCGTGGATTTAAATTTATATCTTACGCTGTTTGGTGGATTCGTCAATCAATTATGCAGGCGCTTGCTGAACAATCACGAATTGTCCGGCTGCCGCTAAACCGTGTTGGTGCATTAAACAAAATTGGTAAAGCTTACAGCAGTCTCGAACAGGAATTCGAGCGTGAGCCAAGCCCTGAAGAACTTGCTGAAGAACTGGAAATGAGTATTGATGATGTTTCGGAGGCGATGACGTTATCCGGAAAACATCTTTCAATGGATGCACCGTTTAATCAGAGCGAGGAAAACCGTTTGCTCGATGTTCTTGAAAACGAGGAATTACCTGCTCCGGACACTACTTTGATGTCGGAATCACTCAAAGAGGAAGTGGAACGAGCATTATCAAAACTTGCCGAGCGCGAAGCCGAAGTGATAAAGTTGTATTTTGGTTTGTATACTGATGAACCATTGACGTTGGAAGAAATAGGGGAAAGATTCAACCTTACCCGTGAAAGAGTCCGCCAGATAAAAGAAAAAGCCATCCGCAGGCTGCGGAATACAACCAGAAGCAAAGAGCTAAAAAAATATCTTGGGTGAAATTGAGAAGTTTCAATGCAAAAATACTTTTACTACTATTCTCTCTTATAACTATTTCTGCCTGCTCATCAAGCAACACTGTCAGGTTTGGTAAAAAAACTCCTGATACGGAAACCGATAAATCCTCTGTGAGATTTACCTCCGAAGATGACTCAATGATTGTTGATTTGAATCTTGACTTAAAAGATCCAAACGAACTTCCTGCCGATGAACCTGATGTTGATGTATCGGGTTTACTTGCTACAAATCAAAATAATTATACGTTTGATGTTCCGGGATTCGATTACACCACAATCCGTGAAAAGATGCTGATGGAAGTAATAAAATACCTCGGAACTCCGTACAAATATGGCGGAAATACAAAGAATGGAATTGACTGCTCGGCATTTACACAGATAATTTATAAAGATGTTTTTAACATAAACCTTGAACGATCTGCACGCCTTCAGTACACGCAGGGTGAAGTTATTTCCAAAGGTGATGAGCTGAAATATGGAGACCTTGTATTTTTTAATACAAGAAAAAGAGTTAAACCCGGGCACGTGGGCATTTACATTGGAGATAACTTATTTGCACACGCCAGCACAAAAAAGGGCGTAACAATCACGGCATTGGATTATGATTATTATTCAAGAACATTTATGGGTGCAAGGCGATTTGAGACTAACGGGTTGACTGAGAAAACACAATAGTTGTTTTTATTTTTATTATAAGTAATAGTTAGGTGCCCAGTGACCGCCATCGAAGAGATCAAGGAACGACTCAAAAAGTACCCTGAGCTGAAATACAACGTCAGTGGCAGCACAATCACAATCGATGCGCCTTCACCGGATGGGTTCTCCGTCTCGCTCATCAAAGGCACATCCGAATGGATCGTGCATTTTGATGGTTGGCACGAACACTTCGACAGCAAAGACGCGGCACTGAATTGTTTCGCGTTCGGATTATCCGACGAATGCCGTTTGGAAATTACATTGCGTGGCAAATTTCCCTACGGTTGGACCTTACAATCGAAAACCGACAACGGATGGGAATCCGACAGCACAACAGGGCTGATTTTCTTTCCATTCTGGCGAAGAAAACGGGTAGAGTATAGGCGAAACAATGTTCTGAAGGGCACATAACAAACCGTTGCACACGGAGCCGCGGGTCGTGCGGAAATTGAAATCAACGTCGTTCGCCGAGGCCCGGTGAACGGTGCCGATATGATTTACTTAAAAAAAAGCCGTTCCAAAATAGAACGGCTTTTAGGTTTCAAATAATAAATATGATTAACTGCAACCCGAAGTAGAGCCGCAAGTCATACATTTCAGACAGGTTCCATTTCTAACCATTGTCATACTCTGGCATTCGGTGCAAATATCTCCTGTATATCCTCTTTCAATAGCCATCTTCACCTGCGTCTTCAATTCAGCTTTTTTAGTCGGTGCTGTTGGCGTATCCCGTTTCAGGTGTGAGTTTGGAGTTCTTGTCGGAGCTGCGAACTCATCAATATTATCTTTGTCAAGCTCAACAAGTCTTTCACTGACAATTTCCTCGCTAATAAAATCAGGTTCGGCAAACTTCTTCACAATACCCGAAGAAGCTTTTGATTTTATTTCTTCAGGCTCAATGTGTGCAAGATCGTTTCTGCCGAGATATGTAACTGCTAACTCTCTGAAAATATAATCAATTACAGAAGTCGCCATCTTTATTTTTTCGTTACCGGTTACTATTCCGCTGGGTTCAAACCTTGTAAATACAAAAGCGTCAGCAAACTCCTCAAGCGGAACGCCATGCTGCAATCCAAGAGATATGGAAATTGCGAAGCAATTCAGCAAACTTCTGAATGCGGCACCTTCGCGATGCATATCAATAAATATTTCGCCTATCTGTCCGTTATCATATTCACCGGTTCTGATATAAACCGATTGCCCGTTAATCTTCGCTTTCTGCGTGTAACCAGATCTTCTGTCCGGTAATCTTCTTCTTTTAGCTATATACCTGTGGATTATTCTCTCTGCCACCTTAACCAGATCATTCTTCCCTTTGTCTTCGATCAATGCTTCAATATCTTCTTCACTGAGAGTATTTAACGGCTGAGATAGTTTTGAACCATCTCTGTAAAGCGCATTGGCCTTCACACCAAGCTTCCAGGACTGCATATACGCATCCTTAACGTCTTCAATGGTTGCCTGGTTAGGAAGGTTGATCGTTTTAGAAATAGCACCGGAAATAAACGGTTGTGCTGCAGCCATCATTTTAATGTGAGCCAAAGCCCGGATAAATCTTGTTCCTTTCTTTCCACACTTGTTAGCACAGTCAAAAACAGGGTAGTGCTCGTGTCGCAGGAATGGAGCTCCTTCAACTGTCATTGTTCCGCACACATAATCATTTGCTGAAGCAATTTCCTGTTTGGAAAAACCTATTTCTTCCAGCATGTTAAAATCAAACCTGTCGATTTTTGCTTCGTCTATTTCAAGATTTTTTACTATAAAATCTTTTCCAAGAGTAAATTTGTTGAATGCAAAACTGATCTCAAAAACAGTCGGGAGTGCTTTTTCAATCTTAGCAATTGCATCATCGGTGAACCCTTTTGCTTTTAATGATTCCGGATTTATGTATGGGCAGCCTTGAAGGGTTCCCTGACCGTTAGCATATTTTATGATTTCATTGATTTGGTCTTTGTTGTAGCCTAATCTTTCAAGTGCAGGCGGAATTGATTGATTAATTATTTTGAAGTAACCGCCGCCGGCAAGTTTCTTAAATTTAACGAGAGCAAAATCAGGTTCAACTCCGGTAGTGTCGCAATCCATTACCAATCCGATTGTTCCGGTTGGAGCAATTACAGTTACCTGTGCATTTCTGTAACCAAACTGTTCTCCTAATTCCAGTGCTCTGTCAGCATCTTCTCGAGCTGCTTTTAGTAAATCAGAAGGACAGTGTTTTGGATTTATACCAACCGGATTGATTTTAAGATTTTCGTATTCTTCATTCGGTACATTGTAAGCCGCACGTTTATGATTACGGATCACCCGAAGCATATGTTTTTTATTCTGCTTGTATCCCGGGAATGATCCAAGCTCTTTACTCATCTCAGCCGAAGCAGTATAAGCCGACATATGCATAATTGCAGTAAGCGCACCGCAAATTGCAAATCCTTCATTACTGTCATATGGAATACCCTGAAGCATCAGCAGTGTTCCAAGATTTGCGTAACCTAATCCAAGAGTTCGGTATTCATAACTTAGTTGAGCAATATTTCTGCTCGGGAATTGAGCCATCAATACACTGATTTCAAGAACGATTGTCCAGATTCTTGTGGCGTGACGATATTCGTCAACATTAAATTTCTTTTCTTTAATGTTGTAAAATTTTACCAGGTTTAATGAAGCCAGATTGCAGGCTGTGTCATCTAGAAACATATATTCACTGCACGGATTTGAAGCTCTGATTTCTCCACTTTCAGGACAGGTATGCCATTCATTAATAGTATTATGGAATTGAATTCCCGGATCAGCAGAAGACCAGGCAGCAAAAGCAATATCATTCCACAGGTCTCTTGCCCTGAGAGTTTTACAGGGTTTAGGATTTCTACTCTCAGCTTTTGCTTTTCTTTTTTCAACTCTCCAAAAAAGGTTCCAGTCTTTATCATCCAGAACAGCATTCATAAAATCGTTCGTTACTCTAATTGAGTTGTTTGAATTCTGCCCTGATACGGTTGCGTAAGAATCAGAATTCCAGTCAGTGTTGTATTCAGGAAATTCAATTGATTTGAAGCCTTGTTTTGCAAGTTGTATCACCC
Organism: uncultured Ignavibacteriaceae bacterium; assembly: GCA_963698525.1. Classification (GTDB taxonomy): domain Bacteria; phylum Bacteroidota; class Ignavibacteria; order Ignavibacteriales; family Ignavibacteriaceae; genus IGN2. The sequence goes on from CAVORE010000016.1 coordinate 103,352, forward strand.
GTTCAATATAATTGTTTGGAATCAAAGCCTTCCTGGCTTCAAGGACTGTTAACTTCAATCTTTTATTTACGTTCTTGTTAAATCTATCATTCTCAGGATGCTCTGAATGACAGGCATTCATAATATTATTCAAGTGGAAATTAGCCAACTGAGATCCGGCAACAAGTGCGGCTACTTTCTGCTCTTCAACAACTTTCCAGTTTACGTATTCTTCAATATCAGGATGGTCAAGATCAAGGGTGACCATTTTGGCTGCTCTTCTTGTTGTGCCGCCGGATTTAATCGCCCCGGCAGAACGGTCACCGATTTTCAGAAATGACATTAAGCCGGAAGATTTTCCTCCACCGCTAAGAGGTTCATTGTTTCCTCTTAAATTGGAAAAGTTTGAACCGGTTCCTGAACCGTATTTAAATAATCTGGCTTCACGAACCCACAGATCCATTATTCCGCCTTCATTAACTAAATCATCACTTACTGATTGGATAAAACAAGCATGAGGTTGTGGATGAGTGTAAGCATCGGTTGAAGTTACCATTTCACCTGTTTGGTAATCAACATAATAATGACCCTGAGAAGGTCCTGTGATGCCATACGCCCAGTTTAAGCCGGTATTGAACCACTGAGGGCTGTTTGGAGCTGCAAACTGGTTAGCCAGCATATACATAAGTTCGTCATAAAAAACTTTAGCATCTTCTTCTGAGTTAAAATAATTTCCCTTCCACCCCCAGTAAGTCCAGCAACCAGCAATTCTATGGAAAACTTGTCTCGAATCGCGTTCGGAAGTAAAGCGGTCATCTTCAGGGAGAGTATTGAGTCTCTCCTTATCGGTTACCGACGGCTGCAGCCATTCAGGTATTCCTTCTTCATTTGATTTAACCAGGAGTTTCGGAACACCGGCTTTGCGGAAATATTTTTGAGCGATGATATCTGTTGCTACCTGCGACCAACTTTCGGGAACTGAAACATCGTCCATCCTGAATACAATTGAACCATCAGGGTTTTTTATTTCGGATCTGCGTTTTGTAAATTTGATTGTTGATAGTGGGTCTTTTCCAGCCGTAGTAAACAGTCTTTTTATCTGCATCAAGTTCTCCTGGGCTTACATTGGTTGTTTAAATTGGATATAAAATTTATTTAAAAGTAGAAGGATATTCACTTTATAAGTAATTATTTTTAAGTGACAAAAAAACAATTAAAATGGTTTTGAGTTGGAGTCTTATGGAAGTAAAAACTTCTTAAATGTAGAAACAGCATAACAAGTTTTCAAAATTTTTTTTTTGCTCCAACAAGGCAACACTAACTTGGTAATATTTTTTAAAAATTGCAAATTAAATTTTAAATGATTGCAAAAATTTTTTCGCTGATTTTTAGTTTTAAATTTTGATTTAAGTATAAAATTTTTAAGCACGCTTGCGAAAAAATAAATTATTCTTTGAACAAACAATTATTCTCTTAAATTGGCATCATATTTTGAAATAATATTGGTACGGAAAACTAATTGAACTCAGAAGAAAATGTAATTGAAATTTCAGGACTGACAAAACGATTCAAAGATGTGCTCGCTGTTGATGATCTAAGTTTTGCCGTAAACAGGGGAGATGTGTTTGGCTTCCTTGGTCCAAACGGTGCCGGCAAGAGTACAACTATCAGAATGATTCTATCTCTTATTACTCCTACTGCCGGAACAATTAAAATTTTTGGCAAATCACTTTCTGAAAAGCGTAAAGATATCCTTTCAAACATTGGGGCTATTGTTGAAAAACCTGACTTCTACCAATATCTTCCGGCACTCAAAAATCTTGAAATATTGGCTAAAATCTCAGGAAAAGAAGTTACAAGTAGACGGATTATGGAATTATTGGAATTGGTTGGATTGAAAGATCGCGCAAAAAGTAAAGTGAAAACTTACTCTCATGGAATGAAACAAAGACTTGGGATTGCTCAAGCATTATTACATAATCCTGAACTGATTGTACTTGATGAGCCAACTACAGGTCTGGACCCGCACGGAATGAAAGAGATCAGAGACTTAATAATCCGCCTGAGTAAGGATGAAAGGAAAACAATTTTCCTTTCTTCACACATACTTTCAGAAATTGAACTTGTTGCTAACCGAATGATCATAATAAATAAAGGGAATAAGATTGTAGAAGGCGAAGTGAGCAAGCTCCTGAATTCAACTACTCTGAAAGTAACAGTTGAAGTCGAAAATATGGCAATTGCAAAAAATGTTTTAGGAACCACAAAGTGGCACAAACAAATTGAGTTTATTAATGAAAACAAATTCGCTATTAATCTCGAGCAGAAAGAAATTTCTGAGTTGAATAAATATCTCGTTGAAAATGAAGTGAAGGTTAATGCCCTGATTCCAGTAAGATCTCTTGAGGATTATTTTTTAAGTATTACGGCTGGTTCAAAATGATATTTACACTTATCAGGATTGAACTATTGAAAATTTTCAGAAAGTGGCGAACTTACATTGGGTTCATCGCAATAGGTATTCTTGTTCCGCTGCTTCACCTTGCAATGTATCTTGAAGGTCAGAATTCGATAGATTTTGTTACTCGTGGTTTGAGAGATTCATTCATTTTAGTTGGGAACCTTCTGAACGGATATTGGATTTCCTACATTATTCTTAACGCACTTACCATTCATATACCATTTTTAATAACACTTGTCGCTGGCGATCTTTTAGCAGGCGAAGCAACTGCAGGAACTTACAGAATTCTGATTACCAGGCCAGTTTCAAGATTGCAGATTGTTACCTCCAAATTTCTCTCTGGCTTCGTCTATACCTCGTCTTTGATTCTTTTCCTGGCAATTATGAGCCTGGTTATTGGTTTAATTATATTTGGAAGCGGGGAACTTATTGTAGCTGGAAGTCAATCAATTATCATATTTGAAAAAAGTGATATTCTATGGCGATTTCTACTTGCCTATGGCTTTGCAATTTTAAGTATGATGGTTGTCTGCAGCCTGGCGATCTTTTTTTCTTCACTGGTCGAAAATGCAATCGGGCCGATTGTTTCCACAATGGCTGTTATAATCATTTTTATTATTATCTCAGCATTCGATGTTGAAATTCTCAGGGAAATCAGACCTTATTTGTTTACAAACTATATGATGAATTGGAGAGAATTTTTTAATTACCCGTTGGATTATACTGAAATAACTAAAGCAGTTTCTGTGTTAAGTGGACACATTGTTATATTCTTTTCAGCAACGGCATTTATTTTTAACAGAAAAGACATACTAAGTTAAAATTCTTAATTGATGATAATTATGATCAAAAAAATATTTACAAATATTCTTCTTTTTACTATTCTGGCTTATGCACAGGGTAAAGATCCTGCGGCTATTCTAGAAAAAGTAAAAAATGAATTTGAAAAAGTTGAAGACTACCAGGTTGATGTCCAAATAAAAGTTGATGTCAGTTTTCTAAAAATGCCTGACAGGAAAGCAGTCATTTTTTATAAAAAGCCTGATAAGTTTCATGTAGAATCAGATAACTTTGCTTTGCTGCCTAAATCAGGCTTGAATTTTTCTCCACTCGGGTTTTTGAATTACAAGTACACCTCCTTTTATGAAAGGGAAGATACTGTTAGCGGGGTTTCAACTACAGTAGTAAAAGTTATTCCGCTTGAAGGTAACGCCGATGTAATTCTAAGCACGTTGTGGATTGATACAAAACGAAATATAATAATGAAAGCAGAGTCCTCTAGAAAGCCGCAGGGAACATATACAATTGATCTTAAATATTTAAAGACCTCAGAAGGCTTCTGGCTTCCTTCTTCTCTCGTATTTGAATTTACTTTGGATGGAACCGGTTTGCCGGAAAGGTTTGATGAAAACAAGGATTCAAAATCAGTTAAAACGGAAAAAGATACAGTTAAAGAAAAAACGGGAAAAGTATTTTTAACATATTCGAACTACAAGGTGAACAAAGGATTATCTGACGAGATTTTTGAAAAGAGCGACAGTAAAAAATAAAAATGGGCGGTCGGAAAATTCATCACAATGAAAGTGAGGGCATAACATTGTTGGAAAGTATCCCGACCGCCCGAATCTGACCACTAGGAGGCTACTCTTTTTAAAGAGGCGATCAGATTTTTGGGAGGAGAATATGTTATTCTTCTGGTACAAATATCATGTTCTCCGGGAAATAAATAAAGGCAGAATTTCGTCAACAAATTATTTTCGGCTACATTCTTTATTTAGCAGAAAAATTCTACCTTTTTATCGTAATTCTGATTATTTGTTAAATGCTCGTGAAAATACTTTTTTCATTTCCTGCCAGGATTCATTATCGGCTTTTTCATTGTAAGCTAAAGGCATATTGAATTTATTCCCAAGACTATCAGCGTAAGGACTGGTGAAACTGTGAATTGCACCTTCGTAATTGATGAATTCATAATTTACTTTTGCTGAATCCATTTCTTGCTTGAATACTTCGATCTGCTCAGGAGTTGTGAATGGATCATCTGCACCATTGCACACAAGTATGAAAGCCTTTACTACATCTTTTTGAGCTGGAGTAATTGCCTTGAGACCTCCGTGAAAACTTGCTACGGCTTTAAGATCTGTTCCAATCCTTGCCATATGGAGTACGACTGCACCGCCAAAACAATAACCGATTGCGGCTATGTTTACAGTGTCAACTGTATTTTGTTTTTTAAGAAATTCCAAAGCGGCTAAAAATCTTTGTTCACCTACATTTACGTTGCTGAAAATTGCACCGGCAAATTTCTGAGCATCTTCCGGATGATCGGCTTTTTTACCTTCGCCATACATATCAACAGCCAATGCAGTGTAGCCAAGCTGAGCAATCATTCTTGCGCGCTCACGGGCATATTCATTATGTCCCCACCATTCGTGCACAACAAGCACTCCTGGTCTCTTACCTAGTGTTTCCTTATCGTAAACCAGGAAGCCTTTGAGAATTGTACTATCTGCCATATACTCCACTTCCTGCTCGATCAGATCTTTATGCTGTATACGATTTTCAGTGCAGGATATTATAAATCCGACCACAGAAATAAAAGCGATGAGGGAAATTTTTATCATAAATAGCTCCTCTTATAATTGATGGATAATAAAATCAATCTCTGTGAACAGTTTCTGGTGAAAATGCCGGTAAACATACGGCAATATATTCTGCTCCTTCAGGATTCGGCGTGCTGTATCTGATCCATTCTCCGGCGTAAGTTACTATTGCCTGACCGGCATTTACTTCAAAGATTTGATCTTTGGTTTCAATTTTTATTGAACCCTTGAGAACTAAAGTATACTCTTCAAATTCAGGTGTTTGACCGGGTTCTTCCCATCCTTCAGGGCTTGTCATCTTGGCAATACTGATTTTTTTATCAGATGAATTTACTCTGCCGATAAATTCCCGGATAATCTTGGGCTTGTTACCGGCAGCTTCAATTATTGTTGGCGTAGATATCAACTTGGGCATATAATTTTTTCCCTTTAATGATCTAATTCTTTAAACTCACCGGCGGTTTTTGTAAAAATGTAAATTACAATTATCCCTAAAATAAAATTACCGGCAAGGCAAAACCAAACATATTCCGGGTTGCCTGCATCTCTGAAATATCCATAAAGTATAGTATAAGTTACGCCGCTTAATGCACCGCCCAATCCGGTTGCTAAAAAATTTGTTCCCATATAAAGTCCCGCTTTTTCTTTTGGTGCAAGCCACATAATATATTCTTGTATTCTTGGAGAAGAAATCATTTCTCCGACAGCGAATAAAAATATTCCAAGGAAAACGACTTCGGGTGCAGATAAATATGCATATCCTATTGTGAACATTCCTGAAGCCGCCACAAACAATCCAAAATTGAATGAAGGGATTGCTTTGAATTTTTCGAATATCCTTGAGATAAAAATCTGAAATATCATTATTATGTAACCTGTGTGAGCTATAGTTTCACCCAATAATTTTCTCTGTCCGTTTTCATCTTCGGCAGAAAGCAGATGAGAGAACCAACTCGGAAAAATGTTATCAATCACCATAAACAAACGGACAGTATCCAGATTCCTATCAACATAAACAGCAACAAGGTTAAAGAATGCCCACAGCGGAAGCCAGAATGTTAATCCCAACAAAACAAGGAATACCAGAAATTTCACATCGGATAGTGCAACGTACATATCTTTAAATTTTTGCTTCAGAGTTGCATTACCAATTTCCCGCTTCGGTTCTTTGTAAAAAAAGATAGTGATTAAAAGCATCAATCCAATTCCAATTGCTGCTGCAATAAAAGCATGGTTCCAGGAAATTGCTCTTAATTTACCGGCAACGACTGGTCCAAATGATGCGCCGATATTTACCATCGCATAAAAAATTCCGAATCCGAGTGTCTTATTTGTTGAATCTGTAGTAACTCTCACTGTTCCGGAAATCAAAGGCTTAAAAATTCCTGCCGCAAACCCGATTCCCAGCATTGTTAGTGCAATACCAGTGAAGGATTGTGTTGCAATTAATAAGAGAATCGTTGGAAGATAGGCCAGGTAAGATACGATAAGAACTTTCTTGAATCCGTATTTGTCTGCAAAAGTACCTGAAAAAATCGGAGTAGCATAGGAGAACAATAAAAATAAACTTTGAACAATTCCAAGCTGTCCTTTAGAGAAGCCAAGGTATTCCATATATATACCAAAGCCGAGATAAATTCCATAATAAGCAAATCTTTCAACCACTTCGATTCCGTTTGCAACCCAGAATACAAAATGGAACGGAGTTCTATTTTTCATGAAAACCTTGTTTGAATGAAATAAAAGTAAAAAAATAATTTGCTACACTTTTAATGCAGTGACAGCTCTCTCATAATCTTCAGGTCTTACATACAGCAAATAACCGAAACTTCCGTGGTTATCAGTAACTCCATTTGATGCATACACATTTACATTCGCATCAAAAAGAATCTGATGAATCTGAGCAAGTGCACCGAGTTCATCATCTCCCTGGACGAGTAAAGCAGCGTGTGGTCCATCGAGAGTAAGATTTGCTCTTCGCGCTTCTACCATGAACTTATCAGACGCATCAGGAAAGAGTGTCAATTGTGTTCTGTTTGGCCCAACAGGAATCGCGGTAAAAGCCAGAAGATTAATTCCGCTTTGTTCCAATTGTGAAAGCAGCTTATATCCCTCTCCGGGCTGATCTGCTACAGAACAATAAAAGTAATCCACTTTTCTTATTTTGAATGCCATATATCCTCCCGCTTTTTATATGAGAAAAAATAATTTAAGAATTACTGTATTTTAAATTTTGAATATTATAAAGATGACAAAAGCAAGCTAAGAATTTATATTTGGTTTATCAATACAAATTCATAATAGTTAAAATAATATTTCTCTGAAATTCAAAATGATGGAAAATATTTATGGCCAGGACCAAACTAAAACGTCTGATAAAAGTTATAGACCTCCCCAATGTTTTTAGTATGAAGGATGCGAGTACTAAAACTTTAGTCCGGGAGTTTTTCAAAAACAACAACCTTTTTACACTTGAAATAGGTTGTGGACATGGAGATTATTCTGTTGATTTAGCACAAAAATTTCCTGATAGAAATTTTATAGGAGTAGATGTTAAAGGTGCAAGAATTTTTCAGGGAGCTACCAGGGCAATTGAACTTAACCTGAATAATGTTGCTTTCCTCATAGCAAAAGCAGAAATAATACCGGAGATAATTAATTCAAAGTCAGTTGAAGAAATTTATATTCCCTTTCCCGATCCTCATTTTCGCAGAGCTAATCAAAACCGGAGATTAATTTCAAATTACTTTCTTGACGTTTACAAGAAATTATTAACTGATACGGGTTTGATACATTTCAAAACTGATAATCAGGGTTTATATAATTATGCAATAAAAACTATTTCAGATTTTCAGTGCACAATTCTCTTTTATACTGAGGATCTTTACGAGAATTCTGAAATTAAACTTTCTTCAAATATAATTACCAGCTTCGAAAAGCATTACGTTAAAGAAGGGAGGAAAATCAGGTATATATGTTTCAGGTTTTAATTAATTGGGAATAAATATAACTTAGATATAGATAATTAAAATAATTCTGCGTGTTAAGTAAAATCTCAATTCAATTGATGGAGGTTGGTATGAAAACCCGTTTGATACTTTTCTCATTTCTTTCAATGGTTTCTCTTTCTTTTATGACTGAAAAAGTTTTCAGCCAGGATAATAATTTTATCGGAACAAAAACAATCGAGAAAGATGGTAAAATTTCATTTGAGACTTTTCCCGGTGAAAATAAAAATAGTATAGAGTCTCTCGATGATCATCTTCTTGGATTCAATAATTCTGATGGTGAACAATTTGTTTTGGGAGGGACTGTACTTTGGTCAACCCAGGATCCGGCTGCAATAGCGAATGTTGTCGCAATTAATAGTGCTGGTAATTCAGCGCTAACCGGTTGGGGATTAAATAGTATGCGCGCAACACTTTATACTGATTTGAATAGCACACCTCAATGGGATTTTCCAACCGGTCAATATGATCCTTTCGTGGATATTTCCAGTGATGGTTCAAAAATAGCTGTAACTGCAGGGACAAAATTTTATTTACTTAATCCTGCTAATGGAAATATTGGTTATCAATTTGATCTTCCGGATTCACTTTATGCCTCATCAGTGGCTGTGTCAAGAGATGGATCAAGTGCTGTGGTTCTTGCACAAGCTCTGGGAAATTCAACTACTTACAGAGCATATGCGTTTAATATTGTGGGTACACCTTTTATTGATTGGACGTTCGATGTCCCTGCAAGTGAAATTACCAATTGGGCAGGTGTAAATTTTTCTGCGGATGGGTCAATCGTTGCAATCAGTGGACGATATCATCTCTATGTGTTAAATCGACTTGATGGCTCTGTAATTTGGGATCATTTCCTTGATAATACAGAATCAGCTCCGGCAATAAGCGGAGATGGTAAAGTTGTGGTCACTGCCGACAACAGTGGATTCGTCCAGACATGGCATTTCGATTCCCAAACTAATGAATACTTTTTATTGTGGCAGTACAAGGTTCCGCCATCAGCATTTAGTAGCTGGGCATCTTCTGTTGGCATCTCAGCTAATGGGAGTACTATCGTTGCAGGATCACTCATATTCCCGGCTTCAGGTAATGACGGTTCTATTATGTGTTTTGATACTTATGGCGGTGGAACACCCAAATGGGTTTTTGGCAGTGCTGGTGATTTAGTTGATGATATTAAACTTTCAGATGACGGGAAAGTTGCTGCCGCAGTTACCTGGGGTGATTTGGCACATACAAGACCCGATTTAATGGTATTTGACACACAGACGGGTGATTTAACATTTAATGTAGTTACTTCCGGATCTTTCTTTACTTGTGATTTAAGTCCTGATGGCAAAAGAGTATTTGCTGGTGGTAAAGCTGTCCATGCACGTGAGTTTGGAAGCGGTGGACGTATATATTTATGTAACATTGAGCTTGGTGGTGGAAATGTTAGTGGAGTTGTCAATCTTACTAATACCGGTAATGATAGTGGTGTGTTAGTTAAAGTTGTTGGAACCTCTCGAACTGCAATTACAGATTCCTTCGGTAGTTACACTATTGAAAATATTCCAGCCGGCACTTATACAATTACTGCAGAGAAACCCGGATACAATTTTGGTTCGGTGGCTAATGTTGTTGTAACTGAAGGTGGTACGACGAGCGGAGTTAATATGTCTCTCAATCCTTTCACAACACAACCCCCAACACTTAGCGCCTCGACGGGTTTGGTTGGAATGATTACCCTTAACTGGACATCACTATTTCCAAATCCTGAAAGGGAAAGAGAAATTTCACTTATGGTTGGAGATGAAGTTGATGAAAATTATTCTTTTCCAACTGGCACTCAATCGATAAAAAAAGATAAAACCGGAATAACAAAATCAAGCATCCTACCAGATAGATTTTTAGCAGACAGTATTGCAGTTTTCAGAAGCCTGGTTTCAGGTGGGCCGTACACAAAGATTGCAAGTGTACCTGCAACTCAAACAAGCTTTAGCGATATGAACGTATTTGCTTTAAAAAATTACTATTATGTAGTAAATATTTTTAATGAAACAGGACAAAGCATTTACTCGAACGAAGCTTTGGGAACAGTTAGTGATTCGTTGCTAACTTTCAGTCTTGACGTTCCGGAAGCATCCATTCCTACTATTGATGGTGTTTTATCACCGGGAGAATGGGATGATGCATTTAAGCTCGACATCTCAGATATTTTTGGTTATGGAGGAGGAATTCCACAACCTCAAGGTTCAGTTTTTCTATATTTGAAATTTGATGAAACAAATGATTTACTTTACGTTGGTGGTGAAGACTTCCTAAATCCTACTCTCGATGATAATGAAGGTTTTGGGTTATATTTTGATGATAATAATAACAATGTATTTGATGGTAATCCTCCATTTATTCGCGAAGGTAATTTTTGGGCTTACTGGCATCCAGGTGGTGCGGATTTAAGATTTAGAGAAATTCCATCCTATATTATTACTCCAATAACAGGAGCAGAAGTACAATTTTCCGTTGCAAGCGGACACTTGCAAGGAGAATTTGCTGTTCCAATGGGATTTCTTGACGGATTTCAATTACAGGTATTCGGTCCGGATAAAATTGCTGGTCTCGGTGCGTTCCTTATTGCACGACAAGCAGGTGCTGCAGTATTCAACGGTTGGTGGCCTCAGACAATGAATACGGTTTTTAATCCTCAATACTTTGGTGATGTAGGAATTGATGTTTCGTTATTGGCTCCTCCTCAACCGCCATCAAATATTTCTGTAAGTCGTCAGGGTGAAGATCTCCTTATTACCTGGGATGATCCAACTTTAGGATTAAATAATGATCCTTTAACAGTTCCACCTTCAATTGTTATTTATAAAAATGATGAGTTGCTAACAACATTATCCGCAGGTGTAGAATCATTTGTTGATAACGATGTTTATTGTGTTGCTTGGTATGAATACAGATTTAAAGCATATATTGTTGACGGCAGTGATACATTAACCGGTCCCATTACTGCGCCATTCGGAGAATTTGCCTGTGAAGAACCAACTCTTGTTCCAATAAGCTACGATGATGGCCTTTGGAACGGTTTCTATGTTGTTGATTTTACATGGGACAATAATAAATTTGGTATACGATTCACTCCAGCAGCTTATCCAGTGTATGTTCGAAAACTTGAAACAATAGTAAACGGAAATGAAGCGTTTGATTTTACTATAAATAAAGACAACGGAGGAATACCCGGTGACGTTATAGCAGGGCCGTATCGTGTTTTTGATACAAGTCCGGCACAGGTTGGAACTATTATTAAAAATATTCCCGGAATTGATCCTCCGGAAATTTCACAGGGAGATTTTTGGGTTCTCATAAATTGGCTGGAACCCACACCTGGTGCCCCTGGTATTGGAGCAGATTCAGATATCCCCATTGATATGCGGAGTATGTATTATACAAATACCAGCGGATGGGTTAGTATGACAAATGTTGATATTATGGTAACGGCGTATGTTTCTGATCAAGCGGTTGGCGTGGAAGACGGATACAGTAATGAGTTACCTTTAACTTTCGATTTGATGCAGAATTATCCAAATCCATTCAACCCTTCGACTGTTATTTCTTATCAGCTACCTCAATCTGAAAAGGTTAGTTTAGAAATTTATAACACCTTGGGTGAAAGAGTGAGGTCTCTCGTCAACGAAATTCAGGAAACAGGTTATTACCAGGTTGAATGGGATTCAAAGAACAGCTCAGGGGATCAATTATCCAGCGGTGTATATCTTTATCGTCTTTCAGCAGGTAATTACACAAAAGTAATGAAGATGGTTCTCCTGCGTTAGAAAATGAATTATATTCAAGAAAGGCTCACACAAACTGTGAGCCTTTTTTATTTGGTAAATTTTGCCAGCAGCGACTCAATTTGATATTGGCTGATGAATAGTTATATCAATACTCACATTTCATATTACCGGAATTTATTATCTTTGACCTGAATTAAACTATTGATTTCTGCGTGTCATTTTAATATCAGGGTTTACAATCCTAAAGAGGGTATTAGCATCAAATTTTTTCTAAAATATTTTGCCGTTGCGGGCATTTTATTAATTCTTTTTTCTTGTACTGAAAAAAAAGAAGAGGTTCAGAAAAGTCTAAATGAAAAACTAAATTTCAGTTCCTCTGAATACAACAGTGTTTTTAAAAGTAAGATTATTTCAATTGATTCATCTTTATTTAAACAAGATTCACTCATCAGCTATTATGATACTCTGACAAGTTATTATGCAAAGAGAAATTACGAACCTGTTTTTATAAAAAGTTTTGAAGATGAAGATTTTGTTTTTTCACTGCTCGTCATTTTGGAAAAAGCCGGTGATCACGGATTGAATCCCGAGCAATATCATTTCAGCAGTATATCAACTGAATTTTCAAAGGCTGTTGACACACTTCCGAATAATTCCAGGTATTCTCATCTGGCAAACACAGAACTGCTTGTAAGTGATGCAGTATTAAAATACAGCTATCATTTGCGATATGGGATGGTTAATCCAAAAGTAATTTTTGCTGACACTTACTTTCTACCAATTGATGATTCTTCAAAAGGTGACTTATTCCAGCCTCTCGTGCAAGAAAATATTTTGCAATATCTGAATGACATTCAACCTAAAAGTGAAAGATATAAAAAGCTTCAAGCTTCCCTGAAGCATTCCAATCAATTTAAAGATATTGAATGGGCTCAGATTCCATTTCCTCCAAAAAAAATTGAAGAAGGTGCTCAGGATACTGTAATCTCCTTGGTGATTAACAAACTAATAGCACTCGAATATATTGACACGTCAAAAGTTATTATTAATGATTTTACTTTATACGATTCTTCAATTGTTAATTATGTAAAACAATTTCAGATAGATAATGGTTTGAATGATGATGGTGTAATTGGTAAAAATACAATCGAGAGATTGAACACAACTCCGCAGCAATACATCAATAAAATAAAAGTGAATCTTGAAAGATTTAGGTGGAATGATTACCCGGACACTTCGCAATATATCCTGGTAAATATTCCGGACTTCAGAGTATTTATTATTGATGAAGGGAAGGAAATATTTAATACGAAAGTCTGCACTGGTATAAAACGACCATCCTACTTTAAGGAACAGTGGAAGGTCTATAAGAAAACAAAAAAGTGGAGGGATAAACCAGATGATTGGGAAACGCCAAATATGTATGGAGAAATTTCATACCTGGTACTGAATCCAACCTGGAATGTTCCTGCAAGTATAATGAGAGAAGAAATTGCTTTTAAGTTGAAAAAGGACTCTACCTACCTGCGAGATAAAAATTTCAAAGTTTATAAAGACGGTGTAGAGATTGATCCCTTAACAGTTCAGTTGGCCGAACTTCATTCTGATGAGATACCATACAGGATAGTGCAGGATCCTGGTGCCGGAAATGCTTTGGGCAAAATTAAATTTATGTTCAACAATCCATTCGGAATTTATCTGCACGACACACCAAACAGACCCCCATTTAATCAATCAAACAGGGCTGTGAGTCACGGCTGCGTTCGTGTTGAGAAACCTTTACCTGTTGCAGAGTTTCTGCTTCGCAATCATCCTAAATGGAATATGGATTTTCTGAAAATTGAGATTGGACAAAAAGTAGAAAATAAATCTGCTGTTCTGGAGTATGAAAAGAAAAGAGAGTCACTGAGGAAATATGCAAGCCTCGGCGAAACCACCGATGTAATCTTGTCTAAAAAAGTTCCGCTTTATATTGACTATTACACTGCCTGGGTAGATGAAGAGGGCATTCTACAATTCAGGGCTGATGTTTATGACAGAGATAAAGTTTTGCTTGAATATTTATCCGCTAATCAGCTTCTCTAATATTAATCCAACAAATGAGTGTTTTCCTGTTGCCTAATTTACCTTATCTAGAATAAGAGAAAGAGTTGAATTCTTACTTAAGCAGCAACATTTTTTTTGATTGGACAAACTCATTCGCTACCATTCTGTATATGTAAGTTCCTGAACTCATTCGTAACCCTGCCTCATTTAATCCGTCCCATTCAATGGTATATGTGCCCCTTTGCACTTCATCAGCATACAAGGATTTTACTTCACTTCCGAGTATATCATAAATCGTAATAATTACTTTGCTTTCTACTGGCACCTGAAATCTAACGGTAGTTGAAGGATTAAAAGGATTTGGGTAATTCTGATAAAGTATGTAATCGAGAGGCAGGAACGGAGGTTTTCCATAAATTATTTCAACCTCTGCATCCATTATCCTCTGTCTATTAATATCTATGATAATTAGCTTATCAACTGTAATTTCTTCAGGATTATTTATTGTCACTGGAATATCCGCAAGTAAATTTTCACCGGCTTTAATTACTTTAATTCCTTGCCGGTCATACAGTAGAACTCTAAATAATTCATCCGATTTATAATAATATCCCTGTCCAAGCTCCGTATTTATCTTCATATTGTTTGGAATACCGGGTTCACCACCAAATTCAATTTGAGCAGCTCTTATATCAACTTGTGAATTTATATAAGCTGTAACACCTTTATCATAAATATAAAAGGTAACCTTGAAATCATCATTCCCATTCTTTTTTGGAAAGCTCGTAAAACTGCAGCCATTGATTTCTACACCGTTAGGATATACACCGGTGAGAATAATGTTCTGGAGTAACGAAAGATCCTGCACATTGACGAAATCATCAGGATCTGGTTCGGGTTCACCGGGAATCCATGGAGCTATGTCGGCTCTTTCAAACTCATCAGTTTCAAGTGAATCTCTGCCAACTATGTGATCAACAATCATGATAATATCGAGGATGTCAAGGCATCCATCTCCGTTTACATCGCCCCACAAACCAACTCTGTTTTTCGCGATAACAACAAGCTCATCTCTTGAAGGTGTGATATTAACCGGGAATCCCTGGTAAGTGCTCGCTTCAGCATTTGCAATTTTTATAGATGATTTAACACTATCCTGCAATGCGGGAAGATTGGCAACTCGATATTTAACCTTTAATAGCTCATCATAGTTGCCGGGCGGTAATCCGTTATTTTGGTTCAGGTTGAAGAGCAGGACTAAAATTTCATCCACAGATGCACCATTTCCCGTAAGTGGTCCCCTGAAAACATTGTATGTCAGAACCCAGCTTGGATCACTTACGTCAGCTCCTTTTTGAATGTTCTGGAATGTTAAAATAACATTGTCATCAACTACTTTATTTACTAACAGCTTGAACTGAAGAGCTTGTATTTTTTCAGAGGAACTTTTTAATTGGATAATATCTATATATGAATCATCTTCTAAACGGTAAACGGTATCTTCTTGAAAAATTAATCCGTAGTCCGGAACTATATAGAAGCCTTTAATAATTACTTTAAACTCATCCCGCGAAGGTGTAATATCAATAGGTTGACCCTGTGCAGTGCTGGCTTCAGCATTCGTGATTTTCATCGAAGATTTTACACTATCGTCAGTAATTGTAAAGTCAGCAACTCTGTAATTGACTTTTATCAATTCATTATAATTGCCGGACTGAAGACCGCCATTTTGATTTAAACTGTAGAGTAAAACCAGTACCTCGTCTTTAGATGCACCATTGGGCAGGACAGAACCTTTAATAAGATTGTAATTTACCACCCAGTTTTGGCTGCTTATATCACTTCCTTTTTCAAGGCTTTGAAAGATCAGGATTGTGCTGTCATCTTCAACTTTGTTTATCTGAATTCTGAATTGTAATGCCTGGGCAACTCCATTTAGATTTTGAAGTTGAATAACATCTGTGTAGGAACTATCCTCTGATACATAGCGAACTTCATTTGCAAATATTAAACCTGATTCATCGGTTGGGATAAGTTATAGCAGAGTTTAAACTCGATTGGGTGGATTTATCCGGATAGTCATTTCCCATCGCCAGAACACAATTAGCTGGAATGAATGTACTTAGCAAATAGAATGAAATTACAAGATAAAGAAACTGCATCCTTGTTATCTTCTTAGAAAAATGATACTCAACCACGCAATATCTTTACAATTACAATACCAGCTTAGTTGCTTATTTTGATACAGTTGTTGTTTGGGAAAACACACTTAATCGTTGTTTGTTAAAGATGAAGCTAAAATTGGTGTGGGAAGCTTTTAGAATGAAAATGTAATTATTGCAGTAAGAAGAGTTATAAATGCTTCCTTCTCAAAGCTTGAAATCGTTAGAGTTGTTTTAGTGAAAAGAATTTATTTCAATAAAATCATCTTTTTTGTTTCAACAAAATTTCCAACTGCGATTTTGTAAAAGTAGATTCCGCTAGAAATACCCGTACCATCAAACTTGACTTCATACTTTCCCGGAGACATTTCTTCATCGACGAGAGTTTCAATTTCGTTGCCGATTATATCGAATACTTTAATGGAAACGAAATTACGTTCTGGAATTTGGTATTTAATTGTAGTTGTTGGATTAAATGGGTTTGGATAGTTATTTGATAAACTATAATCATTGAATTCGCCTTTAAATTCTTTAACATCAGTTGGTATATACGAACATATTGCCTTATAATCATTCACCCAGCCAAAACCATCCCAGTCTTGCCCGAGTAATTCAGACAAGTTATTGTTTCCATCATAAGTGTATGAAACCTTATAATAATTCTCCAATCCAAAAAGATTCCAGATATATGCGAGTGCTTCAATCTGGTTATTGCTTACATCATATGTGTAGAGAATCATAAGAAAATTATTCCAGACATAACCCGGCCCCATTTGATATATTTCTTCAATGAGGGTATTGTTTGCATCATAAGTGTATAAAGACCTTTCAATATTTTCCCAGGCGGAATCATAATCATTCCAATATTGATAGAATTCTTCAGTGAGGTTATTGGCTCCATCATAAGTGTGTGAATACTTTTCAATATTCACCCAGACAGAATCATCCCAATATTGCCGCAGCGATTCAGTCTGATTATTGTTCCCATCATATTTGTTTGAATATTTACTAGATATCACCCAGCCAAAACCATCCCAGTGTTGCACGAGAATTTCAATCGGTTTATTGTTTCCATTGTATATATATAAACATTTATCAATATTCACCCAGTCAGAATCAGACCAATGTTGCGCGAGCATTTCAGTCAGGATATTGTTTCCATCATATGTGTATGAATACTTCCAAACAGGGCCGTTTTGTTCTACAAGTTCTTCAGTAAGATTATTGTTTCCATCATATGTGTATAAAGTATTTGAATTATTCCTCCAGATAGAACCACTCCAGTATTGGTTGAGCCATTCAGCTAAGTTATTGATTCCATCATATGTGTATGAATTCTTCCACGAATTCTCCCAAGCAGAGCCATCCCAGAATTGTTCAATTTTTTCTAGCAGCGGAAAACTATTATCAAGTAGTGTTTTATTAATGGTTGTTCGTGTATCCTTTTCATTAAATGCTTCTTCTTCATAAAACTCTCTTTTTGGATTTCTTAATGCCGTCTGCCAGGTGTTGTTTTGGGATTTCAACAGTAAGGAATCTATATCATTTATTCTTTGTAAAACATCAACATTGGATTGTGAACTTTCTGTAAGTCTTTCGTTAGTAAATTTCTCGGAAAATACTTCTTTGAAAATTTTATCCTGAGCAAAACAATTTATTGTAATTGCTAACAAGAGCATAAGTGCAATATTTGTTGAAGATTTCATAGAGATTCTCTCTGTTTAATAAAATTTTATTGGAGTGAAAGTTGAAAGAGTAAGAGAGTTATTCACTCGACATTAATAGTAAAAAATTACACGATTTATGCCAATCGGATGGTGGGTTTGTAATGTGAATTTGAACTCGTTACTACTTGAGAACTACCATTTTTCTTGTTTGAATGTAATTTTCTGCAATTAGTTGATAAATGTAAACTGAACTAGATAGACCTGTGGCATCAAAGGTAATATCATAAAATCCGGCAGGCTTATATTCATTTACAATAGTTGCTATTTCATTTCCCAAAACATCATAAACTTTTAAGGTTACATTACTGCTTACCGGTAACCGATAACTGATCACTGTGGTGGGATTAAACGGATTAGGGAAGTTCTGTAGCAAACCAAAATTATCTATTCCTGCAGCTTCATCATCGTGTATCGAAGTTACGCCGCCACCATTCGTTGTTCTTAAGATTGTACCACTGTCACCAACAACGAATCCAAAATCATTATCCAGGAAAAATACTTTGTTCAGTCTTTCTGAAGTATTTGAAAGTTGGTAATGCCAGGATTCACCTGCATCAAATGTCTTAAGAATAGTTCCTGAATCTCCAACACAATAACCAATCTGGTTCGCATCGCTTACGGGGAAATTAATAGCTCTGAGTGGATTGTTAAAGAATGTAGTCGTCCAATTATCTCCAATATCAGTCGTCTTAGCTATTGCACCTCGTCCATCCCATACCTTAGCGCTAATAAAACCATTCATTTGGTCTTCAAAAGAGACACCCGTCGCTCTACCTTTATTACCATTCAAGTCAATTGGGATAATTTCCCAATCATTTCCTAAATAAGTAGTTTTTCCTAAAATCGGTTCTGATATTGAGTTTTCACCAGCTACCACGCCCATTTGAGTTGTAATCATACATGCACTGTAAAATCCACCGCCTTCATTGCCCAAATATTCATTTACGATCACTGCAGAACAACTAGTACTAACACCAAATAGGATAGTTTGTAATCCACCACCCAAAATTCCATTGAAAATACCCTGGTCATCTATAAAATCTAAAGAATAAAATGGCATGTCTAACCCAAATATTAGAGACCAAACATACCAAGTACTTCCACTATCATAAGTCACAATTCCGGAAGCTGAATCACCAACAGCTAACATACATTCTTGTTCAAACATAAAACAATCATAAAGATCAAAAACCACAGGACTTTGGAGCGATTGCCAAGTCTTTCCGCTATCTATCGATTTAAGAA
Source organism: uncultured Ignavibacteriaceae bacterium (assembly GCA_963698525.1). Lineage (GTDB taxonomy): Bacteria > Bacteroidota > Ignavibacteria > Ignavibacteriales > Ignavibacteriaceae > IGN2. The sequence continues at coordinate 122,362 of CAVORE010000016.1, forward strand.
TCACTCCTGATTCACCACAGGCAAATCCAACATGATGATTAAAGAAATAAATAGAATTAAGGTTTTGATTTGTTCCCGATGGAATAATTTCCCAGCTTGCATTTTGTGCAAACAAATTTATTCTTAAAAATACTGTCAGTATAATTAATATTAGTAAGTAACTTTTCATTTTTTACTTTCCCCTAATTATAAAGAAATTAATATATATTAAAATATTAAATCACGATTTATGCCAGTCCAATATTATTTTCGACTGCTTAAATGGAAGTAGTTTCTATTTAAGAACTACCATTTTTCTTGTTTGAATGTAATTTCCTGCAATTAGTTGATAAATGTAAACTGAACCAGATAAGCCAGTTCCATCAAAGGTAATATCATAATATCCGGCAGGCTTATATTCGTTTACAATAGTTGCTATTTCATTTCCCAAAACATCATAAACTTTTAAGGTTACATTACTGCTTACCGGTAACCTATAACTTATCACTGTGCTGGGATTAAATGGGTTAGGGAAGTTCTGATAGAGAACAAAATCTTTTGCTATCAATTCATCTTCTACAAATGTTGGATCGTTTTGCCTGAGTGGATGAGGATAAATAAACGAAGTGTAATTCGGTTTTGGTGTTGTTCCATTATTTATAAAATCTCTTCCTTCCAGAAGATGAGGTCTTCCGTTTACTTCACAGCCTGCTGTGCATTCCATTCCAGTCAGGTCACTATTATTATAATTACTCCAAAGAAAAAGTGGATAGCTGTAAGCGGTTGCACCTTCACCCTGAGTTCCGATCTGGTATTGGCATCGCCATCCTGCTTCACCCGGCACATTCTGATCAACAGGATCGGTACCATCACATAATGATAAACTTCTCGGGTCAAATGATTTATAATCCATAGCACCAATTGGAATCGTCCAATCAGTTTCATAGGTTCCACCACCAGTGAAAGTGTTTCCCCAAATTACACCGGTTCCTGCAGAAACATCCAGACCTTTCCATTTTGTTGTGTTAGTCCAAAAATCATTATTATAAATTTCATAAGCGTTTGCACTAACTAATCCGCTTCGTGCTCTATCGTGAGTTTCCCAAAAACCGTACTTTATTGTATTATGTCTGAACACAACACGTCCGCCTCTGTTCATATCCATACAAGCTGCACCAGTAACACCGTACCAATCATCCCAATCAAAATTATTGTCTTCAACAAAAAAGAAATCTGCACTGCCAAGAATTAATGGTTCTTCCCAGTCTTCTGCACCATTTCCATAAAATATTATACCGTGAGCTGAGCCTTTAAAAGTGTTTTGATCAATTAGACCATGAGTTCCTGCGCCTCCAACGATAGTCCACTGTTTATTATCTTCAAAAACATTATGATGAATACGAAGATTTTTCCAACCCTTTGGTCCTCCGAAACTTATTGCTGTTCCACTCCAGTAATCAGAGTGACCACCGTAAAACCAGAAGCCGGTTATTTCTACTTTTCCTGTTTTTGTTCCGGGATCAATTTCAAGCAGACTGTGATTTGATCCGCCATAAATTATTTTCGTTCCGCCGTTACCTGAACCATTTCCTATCAGAGTGATAGTTTTATCAAAAATTGTTACTTCAGAATTCCAGGTGCATTCACCAGCAGGAACAAATATAGTGTCGCTATCCTGTGCAATATTTATCGCAGACTGAACATCCGAAAGGGAACAACTTGCAGCTTGAATTATATTCGCTTCAGTTAAATCTGTCCAAAATGATGTAATCAGCGCTATACTAAAAATGTAAAATATTTTTTTCATTGTTCTTTCCTTTAAACTTTATTTTATGCTTTCTCTATTTAATCAGGATCATTGATTTAGTAGTGACAAAATAACCAGCCTGCCTGCCGGTAGGCACGGCTTGAAGCTGGTAAAAATATATTCCACTTGCTAAGTCAGGACTGGAGTCCTGACCTACGGAAAATTCAATTTCATATTTTCCAGCAGGTTTGTATTCATCTACCAAAGTTGCAACTTCATTCCCAAGCAGATCATATATCTTCAAAGATTGAAAACTGCCAACTGTAGACTGCCAACTGATCTTCGTGCTTGGATTAAATGGATTGGGATAATTCTGATATAGTTTAAATGATTCGGGATTAATTTCTTCATTAACGTCTGTCGTTGTTTCCATCGGACCGATGTATGAAGTAGCAATTACAACATTATCATACCACTTTTTTGCAACACTCATAGTGTTGTTTTTGATATGGAGATCAACACCGACACGATCAATTTTTAGATCAGTTGTATCGCGCAGGCGAATGTTCAAAAAATCAGCAATTAGTTCGCCATCAAGCCAGAATGCAATTCGTCCATCGCGTTCCCCCGGAGTGTTAGCTTTGACCATTATTTCGTAAGCATTCCATTGATCCAATTCAGGAATAACTTCTGGACGTGAGATGAAGTATGGACCAAAATCACCGGGGAGATAATCGAACGGCAGTACACGTCCGGTAGGAAAAAAGTGATCACCCCAGATGTCTCTTTGCTCGGGATGATAAACGTATGCATTCATGCTTCCCGGATTTGGTGAGCTGCCTGATTCGCGCCAGGCTTCAACGCTGACAAGAAACTTGTTGTATCCATCGGCTGGAATCCCAGGACCACCACCTGGACCATCCCAATAGCTTGAGGATATTGTGCTGCCGTTGTGACTCGAACCAGAAACGTTAAACTCGCTATTAAATTTTGCGTAGAAGCGAATGAAGATTATATCCTCCGTGGGGTTAATATATTTTATCACAGTGTTTGAAACTTCGTTATTGGTTTGCGGCACTTTAAACTCTAGTGCTTTTGTACCGTGATAATAATTTTCCGGCTCCGTAGCGAGACGAATATTTTGTGTATGATAAGCCTCATTCCACCTGCCGTTTGATGTAAGTGCAGAAACATTACTATATGATTCGAAGTTATCAGCATAAATGACTAATGCATCACCTTCAATTCCCTCATCGTATAGATAGTTTTTGGCGATTCCATTGTTGCCGGTTGGAAGTGGATCTGGAGCTTGGGCGCAGATAGTAACTGTAAAAACTATCAGAAAGATAGTTGATAGTATTTCTTTGTTAGTAAATCTTTTCATCTTAGTTCTCATCTAAAAAGTTATTTAATGAGGATCATTGATTTGGTTGTTGTAAACGAACCTACTTTAAGTTGATAAAAATAAATTCCACTTGCTAAGTCAGGACTGGAGTCCTGACCTACGGAAAATTCGACTTCATATTCTCCAGCAGGTTTGTACTCATTTACCAAAGTTGCAACTTCATTCCCAAGCAGATCATAAATTTTTAGTGTTTGATGACTGCCGACTGTAGACTGCCAACTAATTTTAGTGCTTGGGTTAAACGGGTTCGGATAGTTTTGATACAGAATAAAACCGGATGGTGATATTACTTCCTCAACTGATGTAGATGACGTGTATTCGTAACACCCAATATCAAATCCACTTCCTTGCGGACGAGCAATGCCATCCTTATCAATATTAGGTGCGCTAACATTACTTCCTGCATCAACCGCCGGACTTGTAACAATCAAATGATAATTACCAGTACCACCGGATGGATTGACAAAGTACGTTGATGCTTCATTCATCGTAATTTCTATATTATGATCTTCTGTAAAGCCGCCAGCAAAAGAAAAGTCGGTGGCAATATTATTTCGAACAATTACTCCAGAAGAAGGCGTACCGTTTTTATGATCAGTAACCATAATCCATGGATCGGGTGATGGAGCTAAATCATTATCAATAACTGTATTGTTTATTATTTTACAGTTGATAGCACCATAAAATGATATTCCGTGCCAGTGATCTGTGATCACCAAGTTATTTTCAACAACCCAGTTTTCAAACATTCCGTCGAATAATCCGACTCCCTGCATATTTCCTTTATATGGTTGATTTGGATCTTCAAAATTAATAATAGTGTTTCCGCGGAGTACAACATTTTTTACTACTCCGGTTCCAACGCCTCCGCTACCGTATGACCAGGATTGGAATCCATCATCATGATTATCATCAACATCATAAGAATTTTTTACAGTGTTATACTCGTATATCATATCATCACCTAATCCGCGAATTCCATCACCACGAAAATTTACAATCAGATTTCCTGAAACAAGTGAATTTGATGCATCACTGCCTATACCATGATCAATTACAGTAATTGTATTATCCAGAACTTTTAAGTTTGTTCCATCCATTGAAATACCATTACCGGTGCGCACCAGCCAGTCCGAATCTGTCCAGCCTGAAATATCATCAGAATAATTAATATTGCAATTTTTAATAGTGAGATAACTACCATCTAAATTCACCGCATTCTTTCCATCGGCACCGCTGTTATATCGTGGTTTAATATCAACTCCCTCCAGATGCCAGTAACTGCTGTTGTTGAAGTTAACACTTGTAAAAAGGGGAGTGGCTCCGCTGTTTGCTCTTATGATAACGAAGGAATTATTATTTTTTCCGTTGATCGTTAAGACACCATAGTTAGCACTAAGAAGTGTGATTGTATCTCCACCTTGAACATTATTAATAGCATTTTGCAATTCAGATGAATTTGATACGATGATTTCGGTCGCATTTATTGACGGGACTTTTATGAATAGTATAATTCCCCAAAACAATATGTGTAGATATTTTTTCATTCTCTTTTTCCTACTTTATTAATACCATAGATTTTGTTGTGATGAACGAACCAGCCTGTCTGCCGGTAGGCATGGCCTTAAGTTGATAAAAATAAATTCCGCTTGCTAAGTCAGGACTGGAGTCCTGACCTACGGAAAATTCAACTGTATATTCTCCAGCAGGTTTGAATTCATCTACCAAAGTTGCAACTTCATTCCCAAGCAGATCATATATCTTCAAAGACTGAAAACTGCCAACTGTAGACTGCCAACTGATCTTCGTGCTTGGATTAAATGGATTGGGATAATTCTGAAATAACTGAAACGATTCAGGAATATTTTCATCGACGACTTCAGTAGTTCCTGTATATTCATAACTTCCAATATCAAAGCCACTTCCTTGTGGTCTTGAAATGTTATCGAGGTCTTCAAAAACTACCGGCAAAACTAAATTTGTTCCAACATTTACTGCCTGGGAATTTTGAAGAAGATGAAAATTGTTATTTAAGTGATTAACAAAAATTTGATTTTCAGGATCAGCAATCATTGAATGAAGATCGTATCCGAGTGATTGCCATAGAGATAAATTCATATTTGAATTGCCATCATCATCACTTAAACGATTAACAAGTATATTGTAATCACTTGTAAATCCAGACATTGAAGCAGCGTCTACTGCAATACTTCCTCTGAAGCTGTGGTGATTAATTAAAATATTGTTGTAGAGTGTATTTCCGGTTGAACCATCTACGGAAATTATACACCATCGTCCGTCAGTTGGCTGGATTATTGTGTTGTTATAAACTTTATTGTTCTTTGACGCATCGCCGCCATCGATTTGATACATTGCAATTCCTGTTGCGTGATTGTTGTAAATCAGGTTGTTGAAAATTTCTGAATCCTGAACTCCATCCATATTTATTGCTGATCCGCCACCGTAACCATTATCGTGAAGAATGTTACCTTCAACAATTGCATTACTTATAATTCCATCACCTCCCATTGAAATATCTCCATTCATATGAATGCCGCAGCCATTGTTATTGAATGAATGATTATTCCTGATTATCGGTCTGTCGCTGCTGTTGGAAACATAAATCCCATGTTCATCTTCACTGAATGAACAACTGTTGTTTTCAATTGTTATGTCATCTGTAAATCCTGTGAAGATTCCCCAGCGGTAATTGTTATGGCAATTGTTATTTCGGATCACAACAAAATCAGAGAGCACAATCCTTATACCTGCTCTGGGCTGATCTTTCACTTCAAATCCATCAATCACAATCCAGTCTGCACTTTCAATATTGATTCCATCCGGAGTGATTGTATTTCTTTCATCAATTACGACATTACTTTCAATTGCTTTGAATACGATAGGTGAGTTTTGGGTTCCGTTAGTTCTTATATCAAAGCCAACATAATTACCTTGAAGAACTAAAACAGAATCTCCTGCGGAAACCACATCCGCCGCATATTGAATTGTAGCGAATGCAGATTGCGGAGTTAATCCATTGTTGCTGTTGCTGCCAGTCTCTGAGACATAGTAGGCTGTTTGTGCGTTCACAAAATTCATTGCGAACAAAGAAAGTAAAATTATTTGTTGTAAAGTTTTGTAGTTCATATTTAACCTTGTTGTTATCCAAATTCTTGCATAATTGTAAACAATTAAGGTACCAGCAAGTTTATTATTGAATGTATGATTTAAATTAAAACATACTCTCACCTATACGTCAAACATTACATTTTCACCGTCACAAGTGGTATTTTTGGGATAATTTTCAGCAGTTATTTAACCTAAAAAATTGTTTTTCACACCGGAGTTAAAATGAATTTTAACCTTATAAAAAAATCAGAGTTTGATAAAGTAAAAACCTACAGCGGAGATTGGGCGACCAAAATGGAGTTATTTGCCGATATGTGCAGATACAATACTCTCGTTGCTGTGAAGAAAGCCGGCTCAGGTCATCTTGGTTCATCACTGAGTGCGATGGATATAACAACTTACCTCTATCTGAATGAACTCAATGTTTTAGAAGTCGGACTCGATTCGCCTGACAGAGATATTTATTTCTCATCAAAAGGGCACGATGTACCAGGACTCTATTCTCTTTTTTATGCTCTCGGAATCATTCCCGAAGAAAAATTATTAATGTTGAGAAGATTACACGGACTTGATGGTCATCCGGAAGTTCGTCAACCAGGAATTGAAGCAAGCACAGGTTCACTTGGAATGGGAATTTCCAAAGCTAAGGGAATGGCGTGGGCAAAAAACTATAACAAGAATAAAGGACACGTTTATGTTTTAACAGGAGATGGTGAATTCCAGGAAGGACAGATTTATGAATCGTTGCAAGCTACTGCTCACCAAAAAGTGAATAATGTTACAGCCATAATGGATCACAATAAATATCAAACGGATATGCTCGTTTCAGATGTGAATAATATCGAGGATGTAGTTGAAAAAGTAAAAGCATTTGGCTGGCACGTTGTAAGAATTGATGGACACGATTATAATGTTTTGAAAAAAACTTTTACTGATCTGAAGAAAGTAACAGATAAACCAAAGATGATCATTGCCGATACGATAAAGGGCAGGGGAGTTTCTTTTATGGAAAAACCACTCACCGAAACTTTCCAGGGAAAATCTCTTTACAAGTGGCATTCAGGTGCACCTGATGATGAAAGTTATGATAAGGGATTAGCGGAACTAACTGAAGCAATAAATAAACTGGTTCAAAAGCTTGGTTGTGGGAAAATTCAGATACCAGAGAACAAATCTGAAGGTAAACCAATAACAAAACTCGATAAAGAGTTTGTTACCGAAGCTTATGGCGAAGCCTTAGTCGAACTCGCTAAGACAAATAAAAAATTTGTTGTAATCGATGGAGATCTTTCTGCAGATTGTAAGCTGCGAATCTTTGAGAAAACGTATCCTGATAGATTTATCGAAAACGGAATTGCTGAACAGGATATGGTTTCCATGGCAGGTGGATTGGCAAGAATGGGACTGATTCCAATCGTAAATACTTTTGCCAGCTTTCTTGCAGCCCGGGCAAATGAACACATTTACAACAACGCCGGTGAGAAAACTAAAATTATTTACACCTGCCATTTTTCAGGGATGATTCCAGCAGGTCCTGGAAAATCTCATCAAAGTGTACGCGATATTTCTTTGTTTGGTGCATTACCAAATGTTACAATTATCCAGCCCTGCAATGCAGAAGAAACAAAATGGGCAACTGATTATTTTATTAACAAAGCTGAAGAAAATTGTGTGTTGAGATTGGTAATTGGACCTTCTCCGGAAAAAATTCAACTTCCAAAAGACTATAAATTTAAAGTCGGTGTTGGTGCAGAATTAACTCAAGGCAACGATGCAATATTATTTGGGTATGGACCGGTTATGCTTCACGAAGCTTTAGTTGCTGCTGATTATTTAAATAAAATCAGATTTGGTCTGAAAGTAATTAATATGCCCTGGCTTAATAGGATTGATAAAGAATGGCTGAAGAAAATTGTAACAGATCAGAAAAAAATATTTGTGTTGGAAGATCACTCAGCCATTGGTGGACTTGGGGATAGGCTCTTAAATGTTTTAACTGAAATTGGAGAGATCGCCAATAAAGAATTTACAAATCTCGGACTAAAAGAATATCCAGAATGCGGAACACCTTTAGAAGTGCTCGAGTATCATAAGCTTGATGGAAAATCTTTAACTCAACGTATTTCTGGAGTAAAGGATATCGAAACAACAGAATCAATCAAGCAAAAATACACTTCAGATGCACCGCAGTAATTAAAAAATTTTACTCAAACAACTCATTCAAATTATGAACATAAAATGCTAGCCCGGTCATTCTTTGTTTCAAATTCGTGGTCAGCAAAATAGTTTGTGTTATAATATCTTATGTCAAAATGATCTCTCAGGAAATCTGTAACCGGATGATCAGCCCACAAAGCTGCCACTTTTAAAATACCTTTAAATCTGAATTCATATCCGTTCGTTTTTCTTTGACCATAACCACGACCTGAAAAGTGACCAAAAGAATAAGAAAAAGTTTCAGCAAATTCGAGCATGGTGCCGGTACGCGATACAATTTTTTCATCTCCCTCAATCTGAACTATATTTTTCCAGAAATCCAGATCATCCTGATATTCCCAATTATTTGCACTGCCTGCATTTCTTGAAACTAAAATATCCTCAGTTTCAACTGTAAACGAAAGATTAAATGCGTTAATACTAAAGTCATCAGTTACTAAATCAAAACCTGTTGAAATACCGTAACCGATTCTTTCAACACGCGGAAGTGGATCAGCCTGAGCAGGATCTAAATAATAAATTGAATCGCCGATATTTGATTTTGAATAACCAAGAGAAAAGTTAAATGTTGGCAGGGCATTCAGGTTTTCATCCAACTGAACTTTCATTTTTTCATCAATCAACTTAATAACAGGAAAATTTAAAAGTATTCCAAAATCATTTACGGTTGTTTCTGCTGAAAGTTGGGTCGAGTCAGTACCAGAAGGAGTATCGGAAAGAATTGATGTAACATCTTTAATTGTGTATCCAATACTAAACTGAACAAAATAATCGAATCCCAAACCAAAGGAATATGCGTTATAATAATCCTTTGCTTCAAATGTACCGATTCGGTTCGGGACCTCCTTCACCTGTTCTTATAAATTCTCCGAAATAGAGTTCCGGGTTTGAATAACCAAAACCAAAGCTTATTGGGACTCCGATTAAATCTTTAAAATTATAACCTGCGTTCAATGCTATTCCTTTTAATTCTACCATTTCCCATCCAAGCCAATCAACTTGCGATGGATAAAAAATAAATGAGAGATTATTTGATTGACTGGTGAAACCTAATTGTGCAGGGTTCCATAAAAATCCAAATGGATCTTCAGTTGGCAAGGCTGCTCCTGTTCCACCCATTGCACTAAGTGAAGGTGAAGGATTAAGTAACAAAAATGACTGTGCAAAGTTTGTTACCAAAAATAAATTCAAGAAAAGAAGAACGGCTAAAAAGGATGTAGTTTTCATCGAAATTCTCCCTGGAAAATTTTTTAGTTTTACCTACTTAAACCTACTTCTTAAATGAATATGTGTCAATTCTGAAAATGTGTAATGCTGGAAGATATCTCACGATTGAAATTTTAGTTATCTCTGCTGTTTTCCTTTAATTTTTTTTATCACTTTACTGCTTAACCAAAACAACAAAACAATAGTTATCAATCCTGCAATTACAGGAATAAAGATGGCGAGCAAAGATAATCCAAACGAAGATCCGGCCTCCACAGTTGAAACTACAGGATTTACAAGTCCTCCGGTTGTTGTTGTAGATGCAGCTCTTGTGATTGTTGTTCCGGTTTGAACAATTCCTGCTGCACCGCTTCCTGCAATAATAGCCAATGCCCATTTCGCTAAAGGTGGTAATCCACTAACGACTGCAATCATCAAAATAGCACCGGCAATAAATGCGGCAGGGGTTGCAATAGAATCCAATAAGTTATCAAGCCAGGGAATGTAGTAAGCAGCTATCTCAAGAATTGTAGCAGCACCAAATACTATTAATGCGGGATAAGTTCCAATCCATTCGAATGATGGAGAAAGAGTTAAGTAGCCTGTTAGCGATGCAACGCTCGCAACAAGAAAACGGAATAAAAATTCTGAAACCTGTTGCAGCACTAAGTCCGATTCCTAACATTATTGAAGTAATTGTTTCCAAAAAGTTTAAGCTCTTAATGATTTAATTTTTTGTTTAATTAATACGCAGTGCTTATTTAATTATTTACTTTTGAAACATTGGTAGCTTCTCAAAGATAAGTGCAGCCGTCTTCATTACCGCCCCTCTGTATGGCCAATTACCTGATATTCTATCAAATTCCATTTTTGCACTTACTTTATCCTTTGTTATTAAATCACCGGTCTTTCTATCCCAAATAGAATATTCGTGATCCAGGATAGTTGAATACTTACTTTTTGGATTGGAAGTGTCTGCAGGATTTAAAGCAACTGCAGCCATCTGAAGGATGAACAAAAAATCTGCATTACTCTGTTTTTGGAAAAAGCTAATTGAATCAGCTAAGGATATATAAAAGTCAGTACAATCCTTTCTTTTAGCAAGGTATTCGATTATTTCGCCGGTGCCAAAGTACTTCATCATGTCAAAATAAATCCATCCCGTTTTAGTAATTGAAGAAAACGTCTTTATACCATCGGGAAAATATTTTTTGAAGGCTTCATCAAATACTTTCATGTTGTTAATGTGAGCGGTATCAGCCCCTTCCGGGGGATTATCAAAATCTAATATCGGGTAGCAAATATCCATAGAGACATTGGTGAATGACTTATCTTCATATTTTGGGGAAAGATATGTATCAGGTTGCACTGTGTACAATTTGCTAACTTCTCTTGAGCAGGAAATTATAAAAATAATAACGCTTAGTATTAATCCAATTGTTAAAGTGAATATATAATGGCTTTTCATTTTCAAAAATTATTTTTACTCAAACAACTCATTCAAGTTGTGAACATAGAATGCAAGACCGGTCATTTTTGTTTCTGTAAAGTCATATTCAAAGAAATTGGTGTTATAATAAATTATATCAATGTGATCACGAAGAAAATCTGTTATTGGATCATTTCCCCATAATGCACTCAGCTTGAATAATCCTTTTGCTCTTAACTCGTATCCATTAGTCGATTCTGAATAAAAACCACGCCCAGAAAAATGTCCAAAGTACAATGAAACTGTTTCGACAAATTCGAGTTTTGTACCAGCGTGAGATACGATTTTATCATCTCCTTCTATTAGGATAACATTTTTCCAGAACTTTAGATCACTGAGTGTAGATTGGTATTCAGATCCTGTCGAATCTCTTTTTATCAGAATATCATCTGCTTCGACTGTAAATGAGAGATTAAAAGCATTAATACTAAAATCATCTGAGACCAAATCAAATCCGGCAGTAATCCCATAACCTAATCTATCCATTCGAGGAAGAGGATCAGACTGAGCGGGATCGATATAATAAATTTCATCTCCAATATTTGATTTTGAATAACCGAGAGAAAAATCAAAAGTAGGTTTACCTTTCAAACTTCCATCTATTGTCCATAGAAGGTTTTCATCAATCAACTTAGTCACAGGAACATTCAAAAGTAAACCAAAATCATTTACGGTTGTTTTTGCTTTAGCTTCTGTTGGTCCTCCAAGTTTAGAAGTTACATCTTTAATTGTATATCCAATACTTAACTGAACAAAATAATCTACTCCTAATCCAATTGAATATGCATTGTAAGAATCATTACTACTTCCGAAATATGATCCAAAATCAAATTCCACATTTGAATAACCAAAACCAAAACTTACGGGAAAACCGATTAATTCTTTGAAATTATATCCCGCATTAAATGCAATTCCTTTTATTTCAAAATCCAAATTAAACTGCGGAAGCCATTCAATTTTTGATGGATAGAAAATGTAAGTGAGATTATTGGTCTGGCTGTTGTATCCTAGTTGTGCAGGGTTCCATAAAAATCCAAATGGATCTTCAGTCGGTAATGCTGTTCCTGTTGCACCCATTGCACTAAGAGAAGGTGACGGATTTAACAGTAAGAAGGGAACTGCTGCTTCTCCCTGTGCAAGGATTCTAAATGGGAATAAACTTAATAGAATGAAGACGGATAGAATTGATGAATTTTTCATAAGAATTATCTCCAGGTAGTTATTTTAAATACATGAGAAAATAATCCGAACTTGTGAGTACTAAATTAGTTCAATTATTTGAATAAAAAAGAGAAGAATCTTTACACTTTTATTAGCTGACATCAGGTTGATAGCATAAAACTAAATTTCAAGACTGAATTCATTACAAGTGCAACTCAACTATATCTTTATCCTGAAGAACGTGATCTTTTCCTACTAACTGTCCATCATAAACGCTGCTTCCCCAGACACGCGCAGTTTTTAGTTTTTGTTGAAAATCATGATGGACTTTGCCGGAAAACTCTTCAAGAGTGCTTCCTTTTTTAATGACAAATGGCTTTGTGAGGTCAGCATCTTTTCCGGGAGGTTTAGAATAAATTCTAATGATATTAAGTAGTTCAAATATCTTCTTCTTGAGTTTTTCGAAATTACGTTTGTTGAGTATTGAGATTGGTATCAGAGGCAGTTTCGTTTCAAGCAATTCTTTAAATACTTCGAAGTCTTCATCAAATTTATCATCATCATCTTTATTCACAACAACAAGAACAGAAATAAATGCAATACGTTTTTCTTCAGGAAAATCCGACTTCCGTTGTTCTGGAATTATTTTATGCTCTTTTAGAAGCGCAAGAGAATCTTCAAGTTGTTGAAATGGAGTGGCCTGTAAATCTACAACAATCAATATTAAATCCGAACTTCTTATCAGATCAAATAATTCCGGTTGATTATGTTCTTTGTTCAATGGAGGTGTGTCAATAAGCTGAACCTGAATGTCTTCAATTTCCATCATTCCCGGTGATGGATGCCAGGTTGTAAAAGGCGCTTCGGATATTTTTAGTGCAGCGTGTGTTAGTGCATCAACGATTGATGATTTACCTACATTCTCAAACCCAACGAGAGTAATTCTTCCGGCACCTTCTTTTTCAATGTGATATTCAGATTCGTGCTTAACAGCTCCTTTTTTCTTGTGCTGATCTGCTTTGAGTTTTGAGATTTTCCTTCGAAGTTCGGCTCTTAGCTTGTCGGTTCCCTTGTGCTTGGGAATAGTGCTCATCATCTCCTCAAGTGCAGAAATTTTTGAAGAAGGAGATTCGGCTTCTCTGAAAGCTTGTTCAGCTCTGAAATATTCCGGTGGAAGATTTGTTGGCATAGATAATTGATGAAAGATTGATATACAAAACGTAATGAATTTTGAAAATAAGGTCAAATTGTAGTTTTGCAACTCCCGTTATGTCATTCCCTAGCTGTCTGCTGACTGGCAGGTTTGATCCGGAATCTATTGTCAAAAAGATGCTGAAACAAGTTCAGCAGGGCAATCTGAATTTTTAACACACAAATCTTTTATCTTTGTATCAGTCTTAAATAATCATTCAAAGAATTGCATTTGAAAAAACATAACAACCATCCGGTGATCAGCGTTGATGAAATCATTCGTCCTACGAGAGTTGAAGTAGATCTAAAAATTCTTTCTGAAAATTTCAGAGCTGTCAAAGCACATGTTAAAAATTCCAGAGTAATGCCGATTCTAAAAGCAAATGCTTACGGGCATGGTTTGGTTCGTGTAGCTCAACTTTATGAACAGTTGAAAGCTGATTATCTAGGAGTTGCAGTTGTTGAAGAGGGAATACTCCTCCGTGAAATGGGAATTAAAATGCCGATTCTTGTTTTGGGTGGAATTTGGGGAAACCAGATACCGCTTTTCTTAAAACATAATCTTACTATAACAGCTTCTTCAATTGATAAATTAAATCAGATTGATGACATTGCTGAACAGTTGAAGATGAAGGCGATTGTTCATCTTAAAATTGACACAGGAATGGAAAGGCTGGGAGTTCACTACTACAATGCAGAAAAATTTCTAGATGCTGCTTACAAGTGCAAAAACATTTTAGTTGAAGGAATATATTCTCATTTTGCAAATTCTGAATCTTCCGATCTCAGTCATACTCACCTTCAGCTAAGCCGATTCAAAGAAGTAATAAATTACTTTAACAAACATTCTATTAATCCACCAGTCAGGCACATTTCCAATTCAGGTGCAGTAATTCAACTTCCGGAAGCAAATTTTGATATGGTAAGACCGGGCATTATGCTGTATGGTGTTTATCCTATAAAAGAAATTCATAAAGCTATTAAAGTTAAACCGGCTTTAACATGGAAATCCCTCGTGGTTTACTTTAAAGTTATAAAGCCGGAACACCCTGTTGGTTACGGTTTGTCCTGGCGGACTAATCATAATGTTAGGGCAGTGACTATTCCGGTTGGTTATGGAGACGGTTATTTCAGAAGTATGTTTCAAAAGGCTGAAGTATTATTGAGAGGTAAAAGATATCCGGTTGTTGGTTCAATTTCTATGGATCAGATCATAGTCAACATTGAACAGGACAGTGCATATAACGGTGATGAAGTTATTCTGCTCGGAAGCGATGGAACAAATTCCATTTCATGTGAAGAACTTGCGGAATGGGCAGCGACAATTCCTTATGAAATTCTTACGAACATTAACACACGAGTTCCAAGGATTTATTTGGAATAGGTTTATTTTTCCGATTTTCTTTCAACCCAATAATCAGGTTTTCTATGATGATGAGCTATTGCTATTATGAATATGTGATCCATTTCGATGGAGTATAATATTTTATAAGAAAATTTATGAAGCAATGATTTTCTTATTTCATTATCCTGTCAAGGCTTTGCTTTACTTCGTCTTTAAACCTAATTCCCAGTCCAGGATATTCTAATTCATAATATGCTATCGGGTCTTCAAGTTCAAGTTTAGCCAGCTTAGCGAAAACAATTTTCATTATTACTTCTTGAAGATATTTTCCATCGGTATTCCTTCGAGTTTTCCTTCCCGGTAAGCTTTAAGTCTTTTTTCAGCTTCTTCTAACCATATATTTTCAATTCCCTCATCAGGCTCATCCAGACTCTTTAATATACTTTCAACAATCAACAGCTTTTCTGGTGGAGATAATTTAAGGGCACTTTCTATAATTTCTTTGTTACTCATAATTGAATTCCTTTAATAAATTAGATTGTAATCCCCTAAATCTACATTAGAATATTGTAAATGAAGAACATAAAATCAACAGATTAATTCGCTTAAATTTTATTATTTAATTCATCAAACCCCGGTCTTATAAATTTTCTTGCTTCAGGAAATTCTTTTTCAGTCATATTCCGTAATCTTTCCAGTAATACAAGAATATCGAGAATTTCATCTTCGCTTTGAGCTAAATGCTTCAATAATTTTCCCCACGCAGAAATTGAACGGTCAATTGCAATCAGTGCAATCTTCGCTGAACCATCTGAGTCTTTAGGAAATTCATCAGGTAATTCATATCGGTCTTCAATCTTGCCGTGAAGCGCGCGCATAATTTTAACATTTATAAAGTGCAGGTAAAAAGTTATTACTTCAATTGCATCCTTGAGAGTAACTGCTTCTTTTTTCGGATCGGTTGATGGCAATTCAAGAAATAACTGTTCATTCAATTCAACTTCTTTTTCTTTGAAGAGGTCTTCATTTGCTTTAAACCAAGCATCAACTATCTGATAGTACTCTTTGGAAGCTACTGCGCACTGATGATTTTGAACTGATTCTTCAATCTTTCTTTCCCTTTCTTTATCCTCTACCGTCCATTCAATCTGGCTTAAATCTATTCCCTGTTCATCTGCCATCTCATCGAGCATTTCGTGAGTTAGCTTAAAGATGCTATCCATATGCTTCCAGAATTCTTCGTTGTTCATATCGTTGATTTCTTTTCCTTCCTGCATTTCTTCACTCATCTGGAAGTTAAGACAACGTGAAGTGAACTGACACCGTTCACACCAGCGGTCACAGTAGTTGTAAACTCCGGAAATATTATTTGGATTCTCTGCCATCTTTTTCAGTGTATCCTTATTCATTTAATTCCCAATCACAACAGTCCACGGTCTGATTTCCCACTTAGCTATCAATCCGTTTTTAACATATGGATCTTTGTTAACAAACTCTTCGATAATTGATTTATCAGCAACTCGAAAAATCAACAACGCTTTATCAGGCGGATCACTGAAAGCACCACCAAGCAGCAACTCACCTCGCTCGTTTAATTGTTTTGCCATTTTCAAATGTTCTTCACGGAATTCGCCTCTTCTAGTAATATAATCATCAGCAAGATGATAGATAAGTGCATAGTAGTTCATAAGATTATTCCTTTAATACTTACTCCTAAAATTAAATGGTGGCTGTGTTGAATTCAAATATTTGATGAGGTATTACTTTGTGTTTTAGAGTCTTTGTGGCGATACTTTCTCTTTTGCCAAAAAGGCACAAAGTCACGAAGATTTTTTTATTCTATCCTGATACCCCTATCT
Source organism: uncultured Ignavibacteriaceae bacterium (assembly GCA_963698525.1). Taxonomy (GTDB): domain Bacteria; phylum Bacteroidota; class Ignavibacteria; order Ignavibacteriales; family Ignavibacteriaceae; genus IGN2. The sequence continues at coordinate 139,090 of CAVORE010000016.1, forward strand.
TTACCAATATTTTTTTAGGAAATCGGAGGAAAAGTTGAAGTCTCTTGCATCCCGTATTTTTAACAAATCACTTGACTACATAGAAATTGTCGGTAACAAATTACCGCATCCAGCAACTTTGTTTGCACTGCTCGCTGTTATTGTTGCAGTTGTTTCATTGATCGGAGACATGGTTGGTATGACTGCGGTTCATCCGGCGGATGGCTCTACAATACTTGTGAAGAATTTGCTGAATGGCGACGGCTTAAGGTGGATGTATGAAAACGTTGTTCACAACTTTGTACTCTTTCCTCCTCTTGGATATGTTCTTGCTGTAATGATAGGGATCGGTGTTGCAGAAGGATCAGGATTGTTCAATACCGTAATAAGAGCACTCGTTTTAAAAGCTCCAACAAAATTAATTACCGGATCAGTAGTATTGGCTGGTGTTCTCTCTCACTTAGCTTCGGAAGCTGGTTACGTAATTCTTATTCCTCTCGGAGCAATGATTTTTTACGCAATCGGAAGACACCCGATGGCCGGACTTGCAGCAGCATTCTGTGGTGTTAGTGGTGGTTTCGGTGCAAACTTCCTGATTGGTTCCGTTGATCCGATACTTGCCGGTCTGTCTGAAACAGCCGCACATATAATTGATCCTTCAATGAAAATTAACGCTGCAGTTAATTTTTATTTTATGTTCGTGTCTGCATTTATGATCGTGATTGTGGGAACTCTTGTAACAGAAAAAATAGTTGAACCCCGATTAAAAAAATATGAAGGTACTGCAGAAAAACTTCCTGTTCACGATATCACTTCTGTAGAAAAGAAGGGACTTAAATGGGCCGGTATCTGGTTATTTATTTTTGCTGTTGCGCTTGCCTTCACAATAATTCCTGAAGGTGGTTTGTTCAGAAACCCTGAAACAGGAACCATTCTTCACTCGCCATTTTTTGATGGAATAATTACAGGCATTTTGGTTTTCTTCTTTGTGCCGGGACTTGCTTACGGTATTGTTACCAAAAGCATCAGGAACGATACCGATATGATGAAACATATAATTAAGTCGATGGGAACGATGGCAACGTATATTGTGCTTGTATTTTTTGCTGCACAGTTTGTTTACTTTTTCCGTTACAGCAACCTTGGTTTAATTCTCGCAATTGACGGTGCCGAATTCTTAAAGAGTATTGGCTTTACCGGAATTACTTTGATTGTTGCATTTGTAATTCTCTCAGCGTTTATAAATATGTTTATGGGCAGCGCATCCGCAAAGTGGGCGATTATGGCTCCTGTTTTTGTGCCGATGTTTATGCTTCTCGATTATCATCCCGCATTAACGCAGGCAGCTTTCAGGATAGGGGATTCTGTTACAAATCTTATCACACCCATGATGAGCTATTTTGCACTCATCGTTGCATTTGCACAGAAGTATGATGAAAAGTACGGTATAGGCACAATCATCTCCACAATGATTCCCTATACAGTGATCTTCACAATTTTCTGGATAATTATCCTGGTTGTGTGGATGCTTCTCGGGTTGCCTTTAGGACCGGATGGACCATTGTATTTGGTGAAATAGAAGCAGATATTTTTTCTATAGATATTTTGTCCCATACGGGACGATCCATTTGATTGAAGAAAATGTCCCTTTAGGGACAAGATATTTCTAGAACTATTGACCTCCGATAAAATTAAAGTCCCTTCGGGACAAAATAGAAAATAGGAAAAGGGTGTAGAGTAAATCACATTGTATTCTCTCCAATTTAAGCTCATATTTACCCCTCATTTTTTAATGATTATAGAAAGAACATTTGAAAAAGATAAGAAACATAGCCATAATAGCCCACGTTGACCACGGCAAGACAACTTTAGTTGACCAGCTTCTTAAGCAAAGTAACGTTTTCAGAAAAAACCAGGTAGTCCAGGATTGCTTCCTTGATTCAAACGACCTTGAACGCGAAAGAGGAATTACCATACTTGCAAAGAATATCAGCATTCCATACAATGATGTAAAAATAAATTTGATTGACACACCGGGACACGCAGACTTCGGCGGTGAAGTTGAACGCGTTCTTAAAATGGCAGACGGTGTTCTACTTTTAGTCGATGCTTTTGAAGGCCCAATGCCGCAGACAAGATTCGTTCTTGAGAAAGCTCTTCATCTTCATTTGAAACCGATTGTAGTGGTTAATAAGATTGACAGACCGGATAACCGTCCCGCAGAAGTGCTGAATGAGATTTATGATCTGTTCATTGATCTTGGTGCAGACGATGCACAGCTTGAGTTTCCTGTAATTTATGCAAGTGGAAGAAACGGCTGGGCTGTAAAAAATCTTAAAGATGAAAGAAAAGATTTAGTGCCGCTTCTTGAGAAGATTGTTAATAAAATTCCTCAACCAAAAGTTGAAAAAGGTTCGCTGCAGATGCAGGTTACTTCTCTTGATTACAGTGATTACGTTGGACGAATTGGAATCGGCAGAGTTTTCCGGGGAACATTAAAGAAAAATGATTCGCTTTGCATCATCAAAAGAAATGGAGATGTTCATCCGGTTGAGATAAACCAGCTTTTTGTTTTTGAAGGAATCGAAAGAACGGAAGTTGATGAAGTTGTTTCGGGTGATATTTGTGCGCTTGTTGGAGTTGAAGATATTGATATCGGCGACACAATTGCTGATGCTGAAAATCCGGAACCGCTTACAATCATAGATATAGATGAACCGACGATAAGTATGAACTTTACTGTGAACACTTCTCCATTTTACGGTAAAGAAGGGAAATATGTAACTTCTCGTCATTTGAGAGACAGGCTTTTTAAAGAACTCGAGCAAAATGTTGCACTTGATGTTCAGGAAACCGGTTCGCCGGATACTTATAAAGTTTCGGGAAGAGGTTTGCTGCATCTTTCAATTCTAATTGAGAATATGCGTCGTGAAGGTTATGAGTTTGCTGCTGGACCACCGAAAGTTATTTATAAAGAAATTGATGGAAAGAAAGCTGAGCCGATTGAAATACTCGTAGTGGATGTTCCGAATGATCTTACAGGAAAAGTGATTGAGCTAGTTGGACAGAAGCGGGGGGTGATGACAAAGATGGAACAAAAGGGAAGTCTGACAACTCTTGAGTTTCATATTCCTGCACGCGGACTTATGGGATTGCGAACCCGAATATTAAATGTTACTTCCGGTGAAGGAATAATGCATCATCGTTTTTATCAGTATGAATTCTTCAAAGGTTCAATTGTGCAAAGACAAAATGGAGTGTTGATTTCAATGCACGATGGTCAGTCAACTGCGTACGCAATTGATTCGCTTCAGGATCGGGGTAAATTTTTTATTGATCCGGGTGATGTTGTTTATCGCGGACAGATTGTCGGTGAATACAATAAGGATAATGATATTGAAGTTCACGTCAATCGTGGAAAGAAATTGACAAATATGAGAGCTTCAGGTGCGGATAAGGCAGCGAAGATTGCTCCTGCAATTAAATTTACTTTAGAAGAATCTCTTGAATATATAAAAGATGATGAGCTTGTTGAGGTAACTCCTAAATCAATCCGGATGAGGAAACTTTACTTGGATCCTAACGAACGAAAGAGATTTAATCTTAAGGTTATGTGATTATTCGTGAACCTGTCCCGATATTTATCGGGATTCGTGGCAAATATTTTTGTCGCCACTAATTCACGAATTAAAAATATATAACTGTTCCAATTATTGTTCGATGAGACCAAATGAAAATATCATGCGTGCGGAAATTCCATAAAAAACTGAAATTTCTTCATTGATTATATCTTTAGAAATAAAAGGTGAGAGAACCAGAATAAAATTAGGGAGTATGGTGGAACCCAGATTAAATCCAACAGAAATCATTCTCGTATCGATAGGTTTTGAATTCTGAGGTACGTTTGCTGGGGTAACTGAATTAAAGCCATATAATAGTTCTATTGCACCCATCCAAAAGAACGTTTCCGTCCGTATAAAGGTAGGGTAGAACCCTGCACCTACCAAAAAGCCAGAGGAATTCATTTTAGCAGTATAATTGTTTTCCTCTATACTTCCTGATTGATAACCTAGCAAAAATTTTAAATTTAGCGCAGTATTGTGTCTCTTCAAATTAAAGGCAAGATAAAATGTGGTTGATGATGATTTAGTTTTACTATTTATATCAACTGTTCCATTCGAGAATTGCAAACCCATATCTATTGTGCCAATAAAGGTAATAACTCCATCAAAGCTTGAAGATTTAGATATATCGTTTGCAGAATATGTATATGCCGCACCAATACCAAAGTCATTACCAGTCATAAATTCACTTTGACTATAAGTAAGAGAAGAAAAGATTAAAAGTAGAAAAATAGATTTCGTTTTAATACCCCATAAATTAAAATTAAATCATATTAATTTAATCAGAATTATAATTAATATATCGTAAGATTCCTCAACTTCATCAAGGAATAATTAGCGAACCTACCTACCGGCAGGCAGGTTCGTGGCTAACCTTTTTGCCACCAATTCACGAATCTGAACACGAATTAACTCCGATCGTATTCTTCTCTTGAAATTACTTTTATTTCTTCTAAGCCTATCGTTTTAAGCTCTGAATTTATTTTCATTAAATCTTCGTTCAACAATTTATCCATTTGCTCTCTGTATTTGACATAAACCCCGGTGTATAAATTCAATCCCTGAATTTGTGAATCTGTAGGCTTACCTGAATAACTGATAATCCCGGAATATATATCAGCAACTTTTTCTGCTAATCTTATTTCACCTGAAATGCGAGCGGGATTTGTAGCTACAAGTTCTTTGTGCAACGTTTCCAATTTGTCGTATAAAGTGGTGAATTCATTTTTAAGTTTATCATTACTGATTTTACTTTTCACTGAGTTTAACTTTTCCATCAGGTCAGTTGCCTGCCTGTCCATGAATGAAATATCTTCAAGAAGAGTATATGATAAATCAAGCATAGCGTATTGTATTTTCATATCTTCTTCTGAATGACCGGTTGATTTATCAACCACTAATGTAATTTTTCCTTCGTAAATATTTTCACCCTTCAAAATTTTTACTGTGTATTCACCGGGCGGAAAAGTTGGGCCAAACGCTGTTCTGAATGCAAGCATTGGAGATGATGCTTTAACTTTCGGCGGCTTTTTACGAACCGCCCATTCGACATAATTGATCCCTTTATTTTTTCCAGCTGGTAGAGTTTTAACCAAATTACCAAGTGAGTCGTAAATTTCAACTGACATATCGCCGAACACATGTCTCTTCTGCATATAATAGCTTATTATTGCTGAAGAACTTGGATTACTTCCGCGGAAACTCTGATCACCCGATGGACCCATTGCAAATTTTGGATTCGTAATTATGTATGGCTCAGATGGAAAAATTGTTATTTCAGATGAAAGAACTTCCCGTGATAGTTTTCGAAGAGGAGTTATGTCATCAATTATCAAAATTCCTCTTCCGTGAGTTGCAATTACCAGATCATTTTCTCTTGGATGAATTACCATTTCATAAATCGGTACTTTTGGAACCTTGCCTTCAAAACGAACCCACTCTTTCCCTCCATCTATAGAAACATACAATCCGTATTCGGTGCCAAGGAATAATAAATTTGGATTCACAAAATCTTCTGTGATTGTTCTTGCAAAAGTTTCGATACTTTCAGTTGCAAGTGAAGTCCAGGTTTTGCCAAGATCAGTAGTTTTGAAAACATAAACAGCTTTATCGCCATTTCTGTGTCCATCGAAAACGACATAAGCTGTATTAGCATCATGATTGCTTGCCTGAACTTTTGCACACCAGGTATTTTTTGGTAGTCCGGGAATATTTTGTGTAACATTAGTCCAAATGTCTTCTATGGATACCTGGAGATTTCCATCATCGGTACCAGCCCAGATTATTTTTGAATTTTTTGGTGACTCACTAATCGAATATATCGTGCAATGGTTCTCTGCGGTTGAATTATCAATTGTTAATCCACCGGATTCTTCCTGCTTTTGTTTTTCAGGATCGCTGGTAGTAAGATCAGGAGAAATTTTTAGCCAGGAATCACCCCGGTCTGAAGTTCGATAAAGGTATTGTGCACCAACATACATAACGCCATCATTTGTTGGTGAAAAAGAAATTGGTGTATCCCAGTTGAATCTTAGTTTCTCATTAGGATTATCCGTGAAAGGTTTTATTTCTTTTATTTCGGATGAGCTTTTGTAATAACGCATTAGGTTGCCGCCCTGATACTGCCAGTAAATTATATTCTTATCAACCGGATCAGGGATTACATTAAATCCATCTCCATAACCAACACTTTTCCAGTCACTGTTAGTAATTCCACCGGGACTTTGTGAAGGGCCGACCCACGAACCATTATCTTGTAGCCCGCCGTAAACATTATATGGTTTTTCATTATCAACAGCCACATGATAGAATTGTGAAATTGGCAGATTTTGTGAGTGAACCCAGGTGCTGCCTTTATCATAGCTGATATAAAGTCCGCCATCGGTGCCGAGATACATATTTGAATTATTTTTCGGATTGATCCAGAGTGCATGCAAATCTGAGTGAACATTTCCTCCTTCAACATAGGGAACCGTAAACGAATAGCCTCCATCATCACTAACTGACAAATAGAAATGCGGTTTATAAACTCTGTTCGTATCAACAGGATCGGGAACAATATAGGAGAAGTAAAACGGACGATCTGTAACTACCTGAGCTGTTGTTCTTAATTCCCAGCTTCTGCCGGAATCAGTTGAGCGATAGAGTCCGGTTTTGTTCGATTCAATTAATGCATAAATGATATTTGGATTCACTGGTGAAAAAGCAACAGCAATTCTACCGAGTGTTCCTTGATCGGTTGCAACATCAACTTTTTTCCAGGTCTTTCCTGCGTCAGTTGTACGATACAAACCGCTTCCCGGTCCACCTGATCTGAAAGAGTATGGCTTTCTCTGGAAATCCCACATTGCTGCGTAAAGAATATTTGGATTGGAAGGATCTATTGCAAGATCAGCACAACCGGTGCCTTCATTTACAAAAAGAATTTTAGTCCAGGTCTTTCCACCATCAATTGTTTTAAAGACACCGCGATCTTCATTCGGAGCCCAAACATTACCGAGTGCGGCGACAAAAACTTCATCACTGTTTTCAGGATTGATTACTATCTTTGAAATGTGATCTGTCTTTTCAAGTCCGAGATGTTCCCACTTTTCACCTCCATTAACAGTTTTGTAAACTCCATTGCCAATACTGATGCTGTTTCTGGTTCTGGTTTCTCCTGTTCCTACCCAGACATTTTCTTTGTTACTTTGATTAATTGTTACAGCACCGATTGTCTGAACATGATCTTTGAATACCTCTTTGAATGTTGTTCCGCCGTTGGTGGTTTTCCACAATCCGCCGCTTGCTGCACCGATGTATGCTAATCTTGGGTCGTCAATTAATGCATCGAGCGTAGTAATCCGACCACTCATAACAGCAGGGCCAATTTCCCTGGCTTCCATCGAGCCGAAGAAGCTTGGAGTTAGCTTAATGTCTTGTGCTTCTAAATTTCCGGTAGAAACCATTAGTAAGAAGAAGCAAATAACAATTGTTAATCTTTTCATTTCATGCCTCACTAATTTTATTGAACTCAGAAAATCCATCAATTAAATGATAAAAAAAATAAATTCGCTATTGCATGTCATTTTGTGTCAATCAGCAAGTGCAGATTGAACAACAAAATCATGCTTATTTAAAATTCCACCACTTTAACTTTTGTTTGATTACTTCGAGTCTGTTGTGTCAGCCGGAACAGTTGCTTCAGGCATAGCAAACATTGAATCCGGCATATCTGTATCGTAGCTAATCACATCAAACGACATCTGCATTGCTGTCTCGCCATTCATCTTAGTTTCAATTGCAAAAGGACTCAGTATTTCATTCACATATTTATAATTGCTGAAAATAGTTTCCGCTTCAGTTTCAACACCCTGCATCATCATTTTGCTTTTTATTTTTAGAAGCACATAATTTTCTGCATCAATGTAAGCAGTGACTACATCGCCGTTAGGTCTGGTTAATTTGAGAACATAGTTTTCCATGTCATCAACATTTTCCTTTCCCATAAATTCAACTGTGTAACCTTTTTCACTATAATTGTAGAACAGACCATCATAATCAGCCTGAATTTTCATACGGTCAACCTGCTCTTCAGTCATCGGCTGCGGATCGGTTGAGCCCATCATAGGATTTACAGACCAGCCACTTGTGCCATCGAAACCGGAAATTATTTTCATACCCTGGAACTCGGCTTCCGACCTGAAATAAAACGGTCTTTTCTGATAAGATGTGAAAGGAATTTCAAATTGTGCCTGAATGATTTTTCCTTTCATCATAACTGTCTTTGTTGCAAGAAGTTTTTCCTGACCGACAGCGTTAAAGTGTTCTGCTAATATTTCATCAACAGATTGAGCAATTGACAATGAAGTAAACATTATTGTCAGCAAAAAAGATACAACCAGATTTTTCATTTTACCCTTTACTAATTTGTTTTAAAGTATTTGAATTAATTTTTACTGATTATTTCCAATTCGTGAATTCGTGGCTAATACTTGGTCGCCATTAATGCACGAATAATTTTCTATTTCTTTCTCCACTCAGGAAATCTTCCCGGTGTGTAGGGTGCGCCGGATTTTTCCAATTCTGTTTCTACCTGTTGAATTGTAAAATCAATAGATTTTAAATCACTTAATATTTCTTCACACTTGCCGGCAGCAATTTCATAAGATTTTATGAAAGTGTTTGTCGGTGCTGCTGTGGTATTCCACAAGGCACCGGTTATTAAATTTACTCTTCCTTTAACGGATGTTGGAGATGCACCTTCATATCTTGCTCTTAAGGGGTCGCCGTTTAATTTAATGTTGAGTTCACTTAAGTCTGATTCAATATTAATGATATTATTGTAAGTTGAAGTAGGAACTTCAGCGCCATCCAGCACTGCTTTTTTCAGGTAAGAAATTTTATTTACTAGTTCATTCCTAAAAGCATCTGTGCCTGCAATTACTCTTGTAAGCTCGGCGACTTTTTTGTTGAATGTATCAAGAGCAAGTTTATCTTCAGCGGGGATGGTAGTATTGTTTAAAGATTTACATTCAAATTCTTTTGGAGAAACCAGATCACTGAACTTTCCATCCTGAAATTTTGAAAGCGATACAAAATATTTTCCCGGAACAACCATATAACCTTTATCTTCTTCAGTCCAGGGGACTGAATCATCAAATGGTTCAAGCGAAACAGGAGTAGGCGGTGTATATCTAAAATTCCAGACTAACTTGTTAACTCCCTTCTTTGCATCTGTTTTAATCTTTCGTACAATATTTCCTGATTCATCTGTAATTGTAAAGAGAAGATATGTTTCAGGTTCTTCCTGTTCAGCTTGTAAAGTTTGATAGGAGGGGTATTTTATATCCTCACCTTTTTTCTGTTTTTCTTTTTCTTCATCTCTTCTTTTTTCTTTGAGAGATTTAAATTCATCTTTTAAATAATAAGTGAACACAGCACCAACTTCAGGATTTGGAGCCGAATAAAAACTTGCACCCTGAAATGCAACTCCTCTGAATCCAAATGGATTGGATTGAATGAACATCAGCGCATCTTTTATCGGGAATATTTCTGCTTCTTTCTTTATTACTTCATTTGACATAAAGCGAAGAGGGGAGTAATCATCAAGAATATAAACACCTCTTCCGAATGTAGAGACAACTAAATCATTTTCTCTTCTTTGAATATCGAGATCCATAACCATAGCCGGTGGCATTCCATTACTCAATTTTATCCATTCATTTCCACCATCGTTTGAAAAATAAACTCCGAAGAAAGTTCCGAGGAACAGAAGATTTTTATCAACGTGATCTTCTGCAATGGAATAGGTGCTGCCTTTTTCAGGGATGTTATTATTTATAGAGAACCAACTGCTTCCACCATCAGTGGTTTTGTAAATGTATGGCTTGTAGTCACCGCCGAAATAATTATTGCACGCAGCGTAAGCAACGAGCTTATCAAAATTTGAGACTATGATTTGTGAAATTCTTGCGAACTCAGGTAAACCACCGATTGAAGATTTTGTCCAGTTGGTTCCACCATTTGTAGTAAAGTGAATTAAGCCGTCTCCTGAACCAACGAATAAAATATTTTCATCAAGAGGAGATTCAGCGATTGTTACAATTTGCGCCATTGAAGATTTTCTGGCAAGCTGATCAATACTCCAGCTTTGATCCATCAGCTTTTGCATTTCTTTGGGAACTCCTCTTGTTAAATCAGGACTGATCTCTTTCCACGTACTTCCCTGGTCATCGCTTCGTAAAAGTTTATTTCCACCAAAGTATAACCTTTTATTAACATGCTTTGAAAGAATAAATCCTGCATCCCAGTCGAAGCGGTAAGCAGTATCTGCAAAATCCTGCGGCTGGATGTAAAGATTTTCACCACTTCTTTTATCAAAACGAACCAACCCGCCAAATTGTGATTGTGAATAAATAATGTTTGGATCTTTCCAGTCAACCTGTGATTCGAATCCATCACCAGCATTTGTAAAGAGCCAATCGCTGTTTACAATTCCTGCTGAACTTATCGTTCGAGATGGACCTCCTAGACTATTATTATCTTGTGTCCCGATATAAACATTATAAAACGGTTCAGCGTTATCTGTAGTTACTTTATAAATTTCTGTGATTGGAATGTTTGCTTTAAAATCCCAGTTCTTTGCCTGGTCGAAAGTTTCATAAACTCCGCCATCGCAGCCTGCAAGAATGTGTTTGTTGTTTGCCGGATTTATCCACAAAGCATGATTGTCAACGTGCTTTAAATTATCTCCAAGGTTTTTCCAGTTCTTTCCGCCATCAATAGTTACTTTAAGAAAAGTGTCATCGCTGTAAACTCTTTCCAGTTCTAACGGATCACAATATAGCTCGTGATAATAAAACCCAGCAGATGCATTGTAGCTGCTCTCTTTCGTCCAGCTTGCACCACGGTCAGTGCTTTTATAAGTTCCTTTACCTTTATCAGTTGCTTCAACAATGGCAAAGAGATAATCAGGGTTAACAGGTGAAACTGCCATTCCAATTCTTCCAACATCTTCTGAAGGCAGTCCGCTTTTTAGTTTTTCCCACGTCATTCCAAAATCAAGACTACGATAAATTCCGCTTTCCGGTCCGCCGTAAACTCCGGTGTATAAATTTCTCATTCTTTGGTGAGCAACAGCATACAAAATATTTGAAAATCTTGGATCCATATGAACCTGGTAGAATCCTGTGTACTGGCTAACCTTTAAAACATTCGTCCAGTTTTTTCCCCCATCAACAGTTTTATAAATTCCTCTGTGACCACCTGCATTCCTTGATGAACCGTACGCAGAAACATATACTATGTCTGAGTTGTTGGGATCAATTGCAATTCCACCAATCTGATCCGAGCTGTCGAGTCCCATATTCTTCCAGCTTTTTCCACCGTCTTCGCTTTTATAAATACCATCACCGTAAATAACGTTGTTCTGATTATTATTTTCACCTGTCCCGACCCAAACAACATTCGGGTTTGTCGGATCAATTTTTACACAACCGATTGCATAAGATTTATTTCCATCAAAAACGGGGGAGAAGGTTACGCCGCTGTTAGTTGTTTTCCACAATGAGCCGTGACCGGATGCAACATAGTACTCGCTGAAGTTGAATGGATTGACAGCAATGTCAACAACTCTTCCTCCAGTCACAGCAGGCCCAATACTCCTGAACGTGAGTCCGGCAAGTGAAATATTCTTAAGAGAATCTGGTTTAGATTTTTCTTGACTGAATGAGAATGTTGAAAGTGCGATTATCAATGTTGAAACGAAAATGGTAAATAGTTTTTGCATAGTTATAACTCAGAAATGTTTGTTGAAAGGTTCCGTCTTCTCCCGATAAATCGGGATTCGCCGTGACAAGTTGCATGGTTGAATGAAAATTTAATTGATAAACTGGACTAAAATTAAAGGATTGTTACCTCTATTCCCAAAGATTTTTGATGAGTGGTCAGAGTGATTACCTAACCCCAATCAGCATCATAAACTGGTAAGGTTCAAGAGTAAGATTTTGTGCAGCGGTAATTGTTTTTCCGCCTACAACATCAGTAACAGTTTTGCTTAATCCTAATTGCCGCAGTCTATTACCTGCTATGCTTTGCTCTGTATCGCTAAAGTTTGCAAGTATAAAAACACTGTTATCTTCGTGATGCCTGAAGTAAGCGAGAATGTGATCGTTTCCTGTGTCTGCAAACTCAGTATCGGAGCCGGTAAGTGACTGAGTTCTTTCCCTCAACTGCAGCAGCTTTAATAATCCGTTGAACAATCTCCCTGTAACCGAATCAGGGTCAGATCTTTCCTTGCTTTTATCCCAATTAAATTTTGTGCGGTGTATCCATCTTGTATCGCCAACTTTTTCAGGAGATTTTTCATAATCATAATCGTTGAGCAGCCCAATTCCATCACCGATATAGATTAGCGGAATTCCACCAATAGTTAAAATAATCCCGTGCAATAAGTGGATTCTTCTGATCGCCAAATCAATTTTCCTCTTATTTTTTTCTTCAAGAGCTTGCTCTAATCCTGCCAGTGAAGCAGTTGTACCGGAAACTCTTCCTTCTTTCGTATTGGGATCTTCCTGGAAAGGCAAACCTTTTGCAAAACTTCCCGGGTGTCTTCCGGTGTAAAATTCTGAAAGAAATACTCTGTGTGCAGACGGATTGATATTGAGTTCTTCAGCATCCTCATTCGAAAATGTCCAGCCGATATCATCGTGACTGCGGATATAGTTTATCCACATACAATTAGCCGGGATATTAAATCTTTTGTCAAGTGCAGATTGAAGAAGATTTATTTTTTTTGTTGCAAGAGATTCCCAAAGCAGTGCCATCATTTGCGGATTGTATGATAGCTGACATTCATTTTCGCCGATATATTTATTTACTTCATCGGGATGTACAATGGCTTCAGATTTGAATAGGAAAGAAGGTGCGGCAATTTTCATTACGGCATTAAATGCCTGAATTATTACATGTGCTTCGGGAAGGTTCTCGCAATTTGTTCCTAATTTTTTCCAGATAAAAGCTACTGCATCAAGTCTTAAAATTTCAACACCCTGGTTTGCGAGGAACAACATTTCAGCAGCCATTTTATTAAAGACCACTGGATTTTCGTAATTCAAATCCCATTGATAATTGTGGAATGTAGTCCAAACCCATTTCTTAATTCTGCTTCTGTAAGTAAAACAACCGGGATGATCATCCTGGAAAACCGGTCGGATTGTTTTTTCGTACTCATCAGGAATTTTTCTGTCCGGAAACATTCTGTAATAATTCTGAAAATCTTCATTACCTGCATTTGCTTGTTTAGCCCATTCGTGTTCATCGGAAGTGTGATTAAAAACAAAGTCGAGCACCAGACTTATTCCGTGATTGCGCATTTCTTCGGCAAGTTTTTTCAAATCATCCATCGTTCCAAGTTCTGGATTTACTTCTCTGTAACTGCTAACTGCGTATCCTCCATCGTTATCACCTTCTGGAGATTTGAATATTGGCATCAGGTGAAGGTAGGTTACTCCCAGCTCTTTTAAATAAGGAATTTTTTCTCTCATTCCATCGAGGTTATCTGCAAAAAGATCTACGTAGCAAACCGCACCCAGCATCCGGTTTGATTGATACCATTTGGGATCATTATCTCGGATTGCATCCAATGCTTTTAATTCCGGAGGTCTTTCAATCCATGCTTTGGTTGCTGTATCTATTATCTCTGCCAGATGATAAAAGAAATCATATTCTTTACCATACAACTGATGAAGTAAAGTGAACAGTTTTGGAAAATGCTGACCGAGTCTTTGGATGTAGTTCTGCCATTCACCTTCTTCAACTTTATCAGAATATCTTTCTGTTAGTAAGGGAAGAAGTCTTGATAAAGAAGAACCCGCTTGTTTTTGTGCCCAGTTAATTTCTTGCATAAATAAATTTGATCTATAAATTCTGAAGATTTTAAATTGAAAATAATAATATGTGACTTAAGCTTAAAGTCTTAAATGGATTACTTCATGCCAAGGAAGAGTAGATTTTTTAAGAAATGAACATTTATAAATTAATCCCAAATCCAATTTTGCCGATGGTTTGTTCCCAAAAATCACCTGAGAAAAGATGACTATCTGCAACTGCTAAATCAACTTTCAGGAAATTAATTTGAAACGAAATTCCACCTAAAAAATAGAGAGCATAAAGTTTATCATTAATATTGAAGTAATCCTCTATATAATCATTGCCCGTATAATACAATCCAAGTGATGCATTTGTAGTAGGATTAAAAGTATAAATAGCACTAGTTGAAATCTCTAATTGATCTTTTACATTATCAGCAATATTGTCCCAAAATATGTTATTGATTCTTCCTAGAAATTCAAGGTTTAAAAGTGGTTTGAAGTAAATATCAAAACTCCACTCACTTGGTACATTTAGTAATATGCTGTACGAGAAAGGAATAATTTGATAATTCAAGGAATCGCCGCGAATAGTTCCCGGAATTATAGTTCTGATCCCTTCATATTCAACTTCATTGCTAATTTTTGTACTAAAGGCATAAGAAGTGCCAATACTTAGATGTTGTTCCTCATTAATTTTTATATCATAATGGAGACCAAGCTCAAAATTACTACCAAGTGCAGAAGCACTTGCAGTTACCATACCAATACTCTCGCGACTATGAAAGTTGTTAAGCAAATAGGTCAATCCGATTGACAAATTAGTGTTCTCCGTAAAAGCATCTTTAAATTTGTAAGCAGCTGATAATGTATAGCTTTGAATGGTGTTCTCAAATTCCGGGTAATAATATTCACCAGTGCCATCTGGATTCGTGACTGTTGTGATTTCTATGGGACCAAAATCCAATGACCCGTTGTACTTTTGACTAAACCCAATTCCAAAACTAAAATTTTCATAATGAATAACACCACCAAAAGACTGTGGAACATAGTTTTGGATTCTACTTGTACCGATCCCTGCAATCCATGCAGTATCAAGATTTGTCTGGAACTGATATGAAAAGCCAATGGATAGATTTTCAAGCTTATAAATTGAAGCCGGATTCATTGAGCTGATATTGGAAACATCATTTAGAATACCGGAACTGCCCTCTGAGTTAAGTAGCTCTATTCCGTAACCCTGAGGAACGAGAGTTGCATTGCGTTCTCTGCCTGATTGTGGAATGACTAAAATTGAATTCAGTAAAAAAATAATGGCTAGTAGTGATGTCTTCATTTTTTCCAAAAATAAATTAAAAATGAAGGGCTCAGTTAATCTGAGCCTCTTGACGAAAATTACTTTATTATCTTCTTTTCTCTTAACACAGTTTCAATTGTATTCAGACCGATTTCCTGTAAATCATAATTAACACGTGTAAATGGTTTGTTCATTTTTATGTATCTGCTTAAGTCAATCGGAGTTCCAATTACGACTGAATCACAATCAGTTCTGTTAATTGTATTCTCAAGATCTTTCATCTGTGCTTTGCCGTATCCCATTGCTGGAAGCAGAACACCAATATTCGGATATTTTTTAAATGTATCTGAAATTGTTTTAACAGTGTAAGGTCTCGGGTCAACAATTTCTTTTGCACCGAGTTTTTGTGCTGCTATTGTTCCTGCTCCATATTGCATTTCACCGTGAGTTAATGTTGGACCATCTTCAACAACAAGCACACGCTTTCCACGAATAACTTCCGGCTTATCTACCGTGATTGGTGAAGCTGCTTCAATAATTGTAGCATTTGGATTTAACATTTTTGTGTTTGCAATTACTTCGAGAATATCATCATTATCTGCTGAATCAATTTTATTGATGATTGCAGCATCAGCCATTCGTAATGAAGTGTTTCCCGGATAATAATAAAGCTCGTGTCCCGGTCTGTGCGGATCAACAACTGTGAAAGTAACATCAGCTTTGTAAAAAGAGAAATCATTATTTCCACCATCCCATAAAATAACATCTGCTTCTTTTTCAGCTTCTCTCAGAATTGCTTCATAATCAACTCCTGCATAAATAACACCACCGCGAGCTACGTGTGGTTCGTACTCTTCAATTTCTTCGATAGTGCAATCGTGTTTTTTCAGATCAGCATAAGTTGCAAATCTCTGAACCTTTTGTTTCACCAGATCACCGTAAGGCATCGGATGACGTATAGCGACAACTTTTTTTCCTGCTTCAGTTAAAACTTTAACAATTTTTCTGGAGGTTTGAGATTTTCCTGCACCGGTTCTTACAGCTAAAACTGCAACAACAGGTTTCTTACTTTTTACTTGTGTTTCTGCTGCACCAAGAAGTCTGAATGAAACTCCTGCTGCATTTACAACAGATGCTTTTGCCATCACATAATCAAACGGTACATCTGAATATGAAAAAACAACCTCATCAACCTTTAACTGTTTGATTAATCTCTCAAGTTCTTTTTCTTCATAAATTTTTATTCCTTTTGGATACAACTTTCCTGAGAGTTGTTTCGGATAAGTTCGTCCATCAATATTTGGGATCTGAGTTGCAGTAAAAGCAACCACATTATAAGATCTGTTGTTCCTGAAGAACACGTTAAAATTATGAAAGTCGCGACCAGCCGCACCCATAATCAGTACATTCTTGCGAGCCATGAGAAAATCTCCTTTGGTTTTTTTTGTTGGATTAAATTCTATAAAATCATAGCCAAATTTAAGGCTTTTTGGCGAGAAAACCCGCTTTTTCCGGTCTGATTAAGTAATTCGACTTTTCAAAAACTGCGTTTAAAATCAATAGCAAGCATATTTCATCTATTAATATTTTATTAATTATAATAGAAGTTCCAGTAATCATTAAAACTTTAAATCAATATCTTTGTATTATGATTTTATATTAAACAATGAAAGACTATCAAATATGAAAAAGTTAATATTAATTCTATTTCTAAGTTCATTTCTGACAAGCACAACTTTTAGCCAGGCGTTTGCTGCGTTCGATAAATATTTCATTGATGAAACGATGCGCATTGATTATTTCCACATAGGAAATGCAAAAGAAGAGTTCATCACAAAGGATCAGATTTATAAATACGGGATCTGGGCAGGAAGCAGAGTTCATCTTATTGATGAGATGAATCTCGGAAGATATTGTGTGAAGATTTATGATGCTGCTTCCAATGAGTTGATTTACTCGAAAGGTTTTGACAGCTACTTCGGTGAATACAAAACCAGCAGTGAAGGATTGGAAGGAATTCAAAAAACTTTTCACGAATCAGCAATAATCCCTTATCCAAAAAATAAAATTATCTTTGCGATGGAAAGAAGAGATGAAAAACAAAATTTATTTGAATTTTATAGAAGGGAAATTGATCCTCAGGATATTATGATTATAAGAGACGATGTGAAAAATAAGATGGTGAAAGTTTATAATGCTGATTCAAACGGCGACCCGCACAACAGGGTTGATGTTGTAATACTTGGAGAAGGATACACCCAGGATGAAAGAAGTAAATTTGAAAAAGATCTGAAATATTTTACAAATGTTTTCTTTGGTTTGGAACCATATAAATCGAATGCAGACAAATTTAATATTCACGGCGTTTACAAACCTTCCGAAGATAGCGGTATCGATGAGCCGCCGGCAAATCTTTTCGAGAACACGGTTCTAAGCTGCACGTTTAATTCGATGGGTTCGGAGAGATACATTTTGACAGAAGACAACAAAGCAGTAAGAGATTTAGCTGCGTTTGTTCCTTATGATGCAATTTATATTATGGTGAATCACGCACGATATGGCGGCGGCGGTATTTATAATTTCTTCTGCACGTTTACCACTGACAATCAATTTAAAGATTATTTATTCCTTCACGAGTTTGGTCATTCTTTCTCCGGACTTGCCGATGAATATTATACTTCCGATGTTCAGTACAATGATTTCTACCCGCTCGGACTTGAACCGCTTGAACCAAACGTAACTGCACTTACCGATCCGGATAATGTTAAATGGAATGAGTTCCTGACACAGGGAATTGAAATTCCATCTCAGTGGGCAAAAGCAAAGTATGATTCAATGGATTACAAATGGCAGGCAGAAAGAAGAGCGATGAACAAAAAGACCGCTGAGTTAAAAAGAGATCGCCAGCCTGCTGAAGTGATAAAAACTGCTGAAGATGAATATGCAAGGAAGGATAAAGAGCACTCGCAGGTTGTGGATTCCTACCTGAGAAAAAATGCTAACTACGGAAAAGTTGGAGCGTTTGAAGGTGCAGGTTATGTTGCAAAAGGAATGTACCGACCAATGCTTGATTGCATGATGTTCTCAAAAGGAAACCGTCCATTCTGTAAAGTTTGCGAAGCACATATTTTAAAAGTAATTGAGCAGTACACTGAGTAAAAGAAAATTGTAGTCTCAGATTTAAATTTTAAAATCATTCTCACATTAAATGAAAACAAAACTTGACATAGCAAAAAACTGGCTGCCTCGTTACACAGGAACAAAGATAGATGAGTTCGGTGATTATTTATTGCTTACCAACTTTAACGATTATGTTGAAAAGTTTGCCGATAAATTTAAATCTGATGTTAAAGGTGTTGGTAAACCGATGCAGACTTCCACTAACTCAGATGGATTAAGTATAATTAATTTCGGTATCGGTTCTGCAAACGCAGCAACTATTATGGATTTACTTTCTGCGCGTTCACCAAAGGGTGTTTTGTTTCTTGGTAAATGCGGCGGATTAAAAAAATCAACCGAGCTTGGTCATTTTATTCTTCCCACTGCTGCAATAAGAGGTGAGGGAACAAGCAACGATTACAAACCGGCTGAAGTTCCTGCATTGCCATCATTTAAATTGCACAAATTTGTTTCCGATAAAATTGTTCAAAGAGGATTTGAATACAGAACAGGTGTTGTTTATACAACAAACAGAAGATTATGGGAATGGGATGATGAATTCAAAAATTATCTGCGCAAACTTTCGACGATTGCAATTGATATGGAAACCGCAACTCTTTTTATCGTTGGTTTGGTAAATGAGATTCCGCGTGGTGCTTTACTTTTAGTCTCCGATGTGCCGATGCTTCCCGAAGGAATAAAGACGGAAGAATCAGATAAAAAAATAACTCAGAAGTTTTCTGATGTACATCTTGAAATTGGAATAGAAGCTATGACTGAGATTGGTGAAAAGGGAGAACATATCAAACATTTTACTTTTTAACTGATGTTACGTAAAAAAGTAAGTTGTAAAGAGATGTCATCTTTCGTTTTGAATTGAATTCAGATAGAAATTACAGTTTTATTCCATTACTCAGTGTTTATTTCCTTTAGAAAAGATGACATCTCTCTATTTAGTGTAAGGTGAACTATTAAAATAGGCATTTCAAATATTTCACAATGCCTCAAATAAATTTTTATGCTACGTAATTAATTCACTTCCTTTTCTGTCTCAATAATAATCTTCTTTACTTTTTTGCCATCTTTATCCTGATCAATCTGAATATCAAAATCATCATTCTCAGCTTTCATTTTCTCAATATACTCGTCGGCTTCCTTGCCTGAATAAACTTCAGTTTTTTCTTCGCCATTTTCTTTTGTAGTAACAGTAACTGTTTTCTCTCCATTTTCCATCACTACTTTAACTTTTTTATTTAATCCCTCATCAACATCATCCAGATCTTTACCGGTTTTAATAATGAAGACATTTTCATCATCAGTTTCAACTTCGATTGCATCTTCATCACCATCAGCATTTAAAATTATCACTTTTTTCTTGTTTGAGTCGTCCGCAGAATTCCAAACAAAACTTTGACTATTACTGCTTTTCATTTTCTTAAATAATTTTTCTGCATCCGAACCTTCAAAAGTATAATCTTGCCCATTTGCTGTAATGGTTATTTTATCAACTGAACCTTCGATCTTACCTATTTTTTCGTTTAGTGTTTCTTGGGCATATATGTTGGTTAAGCCGAGCATGGCAATAACAAAGACTGAAGTTAATAATCTGTATGAATCTAACATTTGATTCTCCTTTCGTGAATATAAATCTGGTTACAGATTTAAGACGTTTTCTATTTTACTATGTTCCTTATTCGACCCTATAAAATTATATTCTTCTCCTGAATCCTTCGCCTAAAACTTCGTGAACATTGTTAACTGTAACAAATGCGTGAGGATCAATTTGCTTAATTGCATTCGTAAGTTTTCCTAATTCTCTTAAAGCAACAACGGTGAAAATAATTTCTCTGTCAACATTTCTATATATACCTCGTGCTTTAACGGCAGTAGCACCACGACTAAAGTCATTCATTATCACTTTTGCTATCTCATCATTTTTATCTGAGATTATAAATGCAGCACGGGCGTAATCAAAACCATCAATAATTGCATCAACAAGTCTTCCTGAAACAAAAAGAAGGAATAGCGCATAAAGAGTTAAAGTCATTGCACTTCTTTCTCCACCGAGATCTTTGAGTTCAATTACAAGTCCGGCGAGACAGATAACAAAAAAATCAATAATCATTATTGCCATTCCGGGTTTAATACCAAATCGTTTCTGCATAACTGCCGCAACAATATCGCTGCCTGCAGTTGAGCCTCTGAATTTGAAAACTATTCCGAGTCCGATTCCAAGTAAAGCAGCACCGAGAAGAATAAGGAATAGAAAATCATCTTCGCGAAGCTGCAAAATAGTTTGGGTGTTCTGGAGATGAATAAAATCAAATCCCGGCAACTCACCTCTGAAGAAATCAATGAAAAATGAATTCAGAGTAAAACCAAAAAAAGTTCTCGTACCAAACTGAGGACCGAGTTCTCTGACACCCCAAATAAATAATGGAATATTAAATAGCCAGATTGTAACACCAATTGGAAAAGCACCATCTGTTAAATAATAAACTGCCATTGAAAGTCCGCTAACACCACCGGGAACAACTCTTGCATCAACAAGAAAAACTCCGATACCGATAGCCATTATTGCGGCTCCGATAGCGATAAAAAAATAATCCCGAACAGCTTTTTTGTTAAACTTAATTTGATTCAGCTTTAGTGCAGACATTTTATTTCTCTCCGAATAATTTTTTAATTACTGAAGTAAATATCATCAATAATTCTATGAAGAGGAAAGGAAGAAGGCAGGAAAGGAGAAAGATGTTTTAATTGAATAGATTAAAAATAAAATCCAAACCATGTTCCTTGAGAGGAAAAGCGAATTGTAGGCATTGGCAAGCGAAGGATGTTCACCTCGCTCGCAATAAATTTCATTAAGTTGGAATCTCCCAAAATAGGAAGTTTTTTAATATCTACATCGAGTCCAACAAAATATTCTTTATATCCACCCCATGGATAAGCGCCGATATCTTTAGCACTGACGCCAACTGCAATACCTAAAGGCGCAAGCCATTCGGAGTAATTTTTTTTCCAGCTTTCAGGAAAGTAGTGATGCGGATTAAGAGTCATCCAAAAAGTCATTCCTTCATAGTCTTCAATTAAAGCTCCCGGATCTTTGTGATATCGCATTTCTTTCCAGGCATCAGATTTATGCCAACTGACTTTTGGTTGAATACCTCCGAGTGCATCATAATTAAATTGTTGAAGAACAAAGAATGCAGAGCCGGCTGTGTTTGCAAGCATATCACCCCAGCTAAAACCCCACTCAGACATGAAAGCATCGGAGATTTCTATCTCAAGCATCCATAACCAGCCGGTTAAAGCTCCATACCAAACTGAACTTTCACCAGATAATCCAGACCACCTGTAAATTTTTGCTGTAAGATCACTTGTAAAATATGCATCCGTAAAATGTCCGAACTTATCCATCTGCTGATACTTGTTCCAGTCATTAATAAAATCAAGGGAATGAAAAACAGTAGTTTCTTCGGTGTACCATACTTGCTGCTGGTAAGTATAAGCTACAGTATTGACTATTGCTATTGCACCTAACATTGAACTCAACCTTAAGTAATCAACTTCTGAATTCGCTCTCCACGTTGTTCCGTCAATTAATGGTCTTTCGCTGTTTACAAAAATCGGCTGGCTCGCCAGCGCGGAATGTTCTTTCTTTTGATGGTCGAAAAATTTGTAGCTTAATCTTTGCGGGATATAATCTGTGGAGTTAAATCGCGAAGCAGTTGTGAAGTCAAATAAATTTTGGGCTGAAAATATTGAATCCTGTGCAATCAAAGCTGAGCAAGGTATCAGCAATAAGAACAATAATATTTTTTTAATTGAGTACACAATGATGTTTATTTATTTCTTATAACTTATTTCAATTCTTCCAGAAATGCAATATTTATTCCACCCGGACGTGCGTGTTAATTGTCGTTTAATCATCTTGATAGAAGATTGAGGATAATATTAACCGAAAAAGTTGGTAAATTTGCTTGTTAATTATTCATAAATAGAAAATTTCATCTGAGAATGATTATGAAAGTTTCAATTCTTTTCTTGTTCCTTATAGGCTCACTTCCACTCATTGCG
Organism: uncultured Ignavibacteriaceae bacterium; assembly: GCA_963698525.1. GTDB lineage: Bacteria > Bacteroidota > Ignavibacteria > Ignavibacteriales > Ignavibacteriaceae > IGN2. The sequence continues at coordinate 161,577 of CAVORE010000016.1, forward strand.
CAAGACCACACAGAAAATTTATCAGGGCCTTACGATAATGCCCGGCAAATTATTGAAGAATGTTTAATGTGTCACGAAGACGCAGGTGATGAGATGCTTCAATCGAATCACTGGAATTTGCTTTCAAGTAACGTAGCAAATCCAAATAAAATTTTTAGTAATGACGAAAAACACATTCCTGTAAACAGCTTTTGCATTTCAGTACCGGGAAATTCGATGCAATGCACAGGTTGTCATTTACCTTTTAGTGGAAAAGATGAAACATTCGATTTTAATGTCGCAGAAAATATTGATTGTCTCGTTTGTCACGAGCAGACAGGAACTTATTCTCAACTAAAATTCGAATCAACAACAAGCGATTCAGCTATTGACTTACTGGCGATTGCACAAAGTGTTGGCAAACCGACTGATAAAAATTGTGGTGAGTGTCATTTCAGAGGATTTGGCGGCGTGATGATGAAAAGTGGCGCAATGGATAAAAGTCTTTTCGATCCAACAGAAGAAACTGATTTTCATTTAGGCGGACTAGGATTTGGCTGCGGTGATTGTCATGAAAATGAAAAACATAACATTTCTAAAAAAACAGAATCCGGTCAGAGTCCCGTTGCTTGCGAAAATTGTCATGATTCTGCACCTCATGAAAAAGAATTACTGAACAATCATTATTCGGCAATTGCTTGCCAGACCTGTCATATTCCAACTTACTCAAGAACCGAATCTTCAATTGTACAATGGGATTGGTCAAAAGCCGGACAGGATGTAACATCAACAATGAATGAGTTTGGAGAAAATAATTATTACAAATCGAGAGGTGAATTGGTTTGGTCAAAAAATATCAAACCTGAATATTATTGGAACAACGGCTCAACAAATTATTATGAACTCGGTGAAAAAATTGAAAAAAATAAATTTGTTGATTTGAATAAACCATCGGGAAAAATTTCAGATGCGAGTTCAAAAATATCTCCGTATAAAGTTTTAAAAACTAAACAGCCCTTTGACCCGGCGAATAAATATCTCATCATTCCAAAAGTATATGGAGATGATGGTTATCAAAAAACTTTTGATTGGATAAGCTCTTCAGAAAAAGGAATGAAATATCTCAATCTTGAATTTTCAGGAAATGTTGATTTCATTGAAACGAAAATGTACTGGCCGATAAATCATTCCGTAATGAGTGCAGACAACGCTTTAAAATGTACAGCCTGCCATGGAAAAGGCGGAGAAGGATTATTAAAATGGAAAGAGCTTGGCTATCCCGATGATCCAATTAAAAAAGGCGGAAGAATCAAAAACAAATTGGTTAAGCAATGATTGTAAATTAATCTCGATAAATATTTATGCAATTAAATTTAAAATAAATTTCATAGGAAGCAGAATGAATAAAATAATTTACCTGATCTTCACTCTTACTTTTATCCTTTCGATAAAAATGCTCGCACAATATCCAAACATTTTGGTTGATGGTAGTGGGAGTCCTAATGAGGTTACAATTGCTATAAATCCATTGAATCCGGATATTCTGGCTGCAGGATCTAACATTGATAATTTCTATCGTTCGACTAACGGCGGATTAACCTGGACGGAAACTCATCTTGTTTCTAATCTTCTTGGAGTTTGGGGCGACCCAGTTGTATTGTTTGATAGTCTGGGAAATCTTTATTACTCACATCTTTCTAATCCAATTTCCGGTTGGTGGATTGACAGAATTGTTGTTCAAAAATCAACTAATAACGGACTTACCTGGAATGATGGAATTGGAATTGGTCAGGGCATTCAACCTCAGGCACAGGATAAAGAATGGCTTGCAGTTGATCATACTCAATCAGCTTACAGAGGAACAATTTATATGACCTGGACAGAGTTTGATAATTACGGAAGTTCAAATCCGAATGATAGTTCCAGGATAAGATTTTCAAAATCAATTAATCAGGGAAATACCTGGAGCACCGCAATAACAATCAGTGATGTTAGCGGAAATTGTATTGACAGTGATAACACTACAGAAGGTGCAGTTCCCTGTGTCGGACCAAACGGTGAAGTTTATGTTTCGTGGGCTGGTCCCGTTGGATTAGTTTTTGACAAATCAACTGATGGTGGTCAAACCTGGGGAACAGATATTTTTGTTTCCAGCATTCCGGGTGGTTGGGATTTTGATGTTTCAGGAATTTCACGATGCAACGGTATGCCCATTACAATGTGTGATATCAGTAATTCACCATATAACGGACATATATATATTGTCTGGTCAGATCAGAGAAATGGCGCAACTGACACAGATATTTTTATGTCTAAATCAACAAATGGAGGAACAAGCTGGTCGGCCCCGGTAAGAGTTAATGACGACAACACAACAAGACACCAGTTTTTTGTTTGGTCAACTATTGATTATTCAACAGGAAATTTGTGGTTTGTATTTTATGACAGAAGAAATACAACCGGTGCTGCAACGGATGTCTTTGTTGCCAAATCAACTGACGGCGGAACTTCTTTTGAAAACTTTAAAGTAAGTGAGTCATCATTCACACCAACTTCCGGAGTGTTCTTCGGTGATTACACAAACATTGCTGCCTGGAATGGAAAAATATATCCTATCTGGATGAGGCTGCAAGGAAGTTTGAGTGTTTATAACTCAATTATAATTGACTCGACAACTATTCCTGTTGAACTAATTAATTTTGCTGCAAGCACAGATGATGGCAAAGTTTATTTGTCGTGGGAAACTGCTACTGAAATTAATAACTCAGGTTTTTTTGTTGAACGAAGAAATACTTATTCCGGTGTGAATGAAAATGATTGGATTGAAATTGGTTTTAAAGAAGGGAAGGGAAATTCAACAGAAAGAAATTTTTATTCTTTCGTGGACGAGCCGTTTTATGATGGCACGTATCATTATCGTTTGAGACAAGTAGATTATGATGGTTCTTATGAGTATTCAAATGAAGTTGAAGTGAACTTATTTAGCGTGAAAAATTTTGAGTTAAGTCAGAACTATCCAAATCCATTTAATCCTAGTACAACAATAAGTTTTCAATTGCCTGAAGAATCATTTATTAGTTTGAAAGTTTATGATGCAATCGGAACAGAAATAGAAACTATCGCAGAAGGGGAGTATCCGGCAGGAGTTCACGAAGTAATATTTAATGCTGATAATTTGAGCAGCGGATTATATTTGTATCGAATTATATCCGGTAAAAACGATTTAACAAGAAAGATGATGGTTGTGAAATAGCCCCATCCCCAGCCCTTCCCCAAAGGGGAAGGGAGTTTTGAAGTAATATTCCATCGGCAGACTGCTCGCTCAGAATGAAAATAAAAAATTTATTCCGATGAAGCTTGTATCAAACTTTTTTTAGCACTGCAAGAGTTAAATCATCGTTGGCGGGAGTTTTGTTAACAAAGAAATCTACGTTCGCAATAATCATTTCACCAAGTTGTTGTGAAGTAAACGACTGCCTGTTATTCAGAAGTTCAATTAGTTTTAACTCACCAAAAAATTCTCCTGTTTCATTCTGTGCTTCTGTCAATCCATCAGAATAAATTATTACAAAATCATTTTTATCAAGAGAGATATGCTGTTCTTTGAAAGACGCATCCTTAACCAACCCAATTGCCGGTGCACACTTTTGTAATTGCTCAATATTATTTTTCTTAACAATTACCGGTGGATAATGTCCGGCATTAATTAGCTTAAGATTTGTAGACTCAGTTGTTATCTCTGCAAAAACTAAAGAAGCAAATATTTTTGAAGGGCTATCTCTATGAAAAATATTATTAAGTTTTTCACCTAAAAATGAAAGTGAAGCAGCATCATAAACTAGTGCCCGAATAGTCGATTGCAGTTTTGCCATCAAAAGTGCGGCACTCAATCCTTTACCTGCAACATCTCCAACAGCAATTCCAAACCGGTTCTCTTCAATTTGAATAAAATCCAAAAGATCTCCACCAACATCATTTGCTGATCTTGTGAAAAGCCAAATATCCCAGCCGCTTACTTTTGGAGATTGCTCAGGCATCAGGGCAAGTTGAATAGCTCTGCCTTCCTCAAGTTCAGTTTTTGCAAGAAGCTTGTCTTTTAACTCAAGTGCAAGAATGAATATCAAAATGAATCCACCGAACATTGCAGTACCGAATAACTCGAAGGTAATATTCTCTGAGGTAATTTTATTATTTCCTGCCAGAAGAATCAAAACGATTGCGAGAAGAAGTAATATTCGCCGGAATGGAGTTAGTTTAAAGAAAAGTGATTTGAGTATCCAGAAGGGGACTATGAAAAATTTCCTGAGTGGACCCATTCTCTCAAGTTTTTTCTTTCTTTCTCCGGTCAGATAATAATTTTTTAAATCCCGGTACTCAGTTCCAATGCTATCCTTGAGTTTTACTTGTTTCCAATCATTACGAATAGTCTTTGTAAATTTTTGGTCACCCACTTGCTTTGACTCATTTCTATTTTTTTGATACATAATAGTAAATCAATTCTGTCATTCAAAAAAAGTATTTTCCAAGGAAAGAATCTAATCAAGGATAAGTGGTTTAACTGCTAATTACCAGGATCAAAGTCCAAACTGCGACAAATGATGCCGGAAATGTTTTTCGTGAAAGATATCCCATTCAGCTTTTGTCAAGTTTCCAAAAACAGGATGGACAGTTTTGATAGAGGGATTGCTTTCAAAGAATTTCTCATATCTGTCCAATACATTTTCCAACTCCAAAATTACTTCTTCCAAATTTTTGAATTCAAGTTTCATCAAATCAAGGCCGATGGCAGGATTCATAAATTCTTTTGGCAATGCTCTTTCACCAAGAAAAAGCCTTTTCAAAACAGGTATCTTTTTCTCTTCAGTGTATATGTTTAACGTGATTTCATTTATGCTTGCTTGTATTGTTTTGTATAAATGTTCGACCATATGTTGAGGAGACATCTTTCCCCACAATGGAAGCTGGTCGGCTTTTAGTTTTTTAAGTAATTCTATTTTTTCGGTTAAGTTCATTTTGATTATCAATTAAATAATTTGGCTACAGCTTCGGTTCTTGCAATCTTAAGTTCATCAGGATTTGAAATACACACATCAAGATCCTGAAGTAATCCATCTTTGATGTCATAAATCCAGCCGTGCACAGTTATACTTTGATCTCTTTTCCAGGCTTCCGCAATTGTATTTGTATTGCAGACATTAAAGACTTGTTCAATTACATTTAACTCACAAAGTTTTTTAAAACGACCTGCATCGTCTTTAATTGCAAATAGATTATTGTGAAATTTTTCTTTTATGGGTTTCATATTCGCCAGCCAGTTATCGGCGAGGCCAAGTTTAGTATTTTCGAGTACAGCTTTTACTCCACCGCAACCATAATGTCCGCAAACAATAACGTGTTTTACTTTTAACGAATCAACAGCAAACTGGATAACAGATAGACAGTTGATATCATTTTTCACAACAAGATTAGCAATATTCCTGTGAACAAAAAGTTCACCGGGAAGTAATCCAACAATTTCATTTGCAGGTACTCTGCTGTCTGAGCATCCAATCCATAGATATTCCGGGGATTGCTGATGAGATAGCCTGTTGAAAAAATCAGGATCAGATTTTATTCGGCCGTCTGCCCATTTGCGGTTGTTCTCAAAAAGTTGTTTTAATATTTTCATTATACTTACAATTTATGATAAATAATTTGCAACGTTATATAGTAAGTTACATTACACAAAAATAAGTTGTACAGAAAGGACATTTTTCTTTTCAGAAGAAATTCAAATAAAAATTACGTTTACAATGAAAAAATAAACGTTGTTCTCTTTGTTAAAGATGTCATCTCTCTGTTGTGCTAAGTACAAATTATTTTTTAATTTCACTCAAAATTCTTCCGCCTCTAACAGTGGCGCCAATAACGAGAGCAGCACCGATCAAAACAAGATTTTTTACAATGTATTGACCTTCTAAAGTAAGTGCGTAAGGAAATATTGTCCAGACTTTTTCAGGTAAAATTAAAAGTGGCAAAGCTGTGCCAGGCATCTGTAAAAATAAAAGCAGGATGGTAAGCCGAAGAAACTTTCCGGTTATCAAGCCTAATCCGATAAGCGATTCCCATGCAGCTAGTACCGGAAGAAATAAATCAGGATTAACAAAATAAACTGTATTTCTTACCAGGTCTTCAGCAGGACTTAATCCTTTGAAGAATTTCAGTAATCCAAACCAAAGAAATACAATTCCTAAACTGATCCTGAGAATAAGCAAACCGTAATTCGCCATCCAATCAGTAATTCTTTTATCAAGCTTTGAGAAGAACTTCTCAATTATTTTTTCTTCAATTGATTCCATACTAATAAATTAATTTGTTACTCAATTTCAATTGACATCAACCATAAAAAAAGTAAAACATTGTTACAGTTCGGCAAATGTATAAATTATGTTTTGAGTTGAGTCTCTTTTTTTTTGATGTAGTACTGATCAACTTTTAAAGCTGCGCTAGAAAAAAGATAGCCGAATGCAGCTCCAATGATTGCTCCACCGATTACATCGGAAGGATAGTGAACACCTAAATAAATTCTTGATAATGAAACTAAAGTTGCTACGATAATGAATATCCATTTGTATGCTGGAAATAATCTAAACAGAAATACAGCCGCAGCAAAATTATTAACTGCATGATTTGATGGGAAAGAATATCCACCGGCACAGCCAACCGGTGTAACTACATCTGCCAGAGCATTACATGGTCTTACTCTTTCAAAAAATTCTTTTAAAACTCTGTAACCGGTTTGATCGGTGACCACAATCAGAAGAATTAATCCGATCACTGCAATTTTACCTTTTCGACCTCCCTTAAAAAAAGCAATTCCAATCAGGATTATATATGCGATATACCACTTGTTCACATCCGTAATTATGGAAAAGAACCGATCCAATAATCCGGTAGAAATGGTATTATTAAGGAAGTAAAAAATTGCTAAATCAATTGAATACAATATGTCCATAATGGCACTAAATGTGAAGTATTATTATGATACAAAAGCTAATAAAAAAAGCATTTAGAATAAATTCGTTAACTAAATATTTTGATTGTCACCGGAAGATAAAGTAAATGAGCCAAATGTGATGATAAAGTCGAGCATTCAAAAACCAATTCCTGAATATAAAAATTCTTTCAAAATGAAAACTTCTGATGAACTAAAGAAATATGAAAGCCCGTTGACGAAAGCTCCGCCGAGGATATTAGTTTACCTTGCAGCCATCCTGGTTCTATCAGCATTCTTTTTTGAAATAAAATATTTTCCCGAATATCTGAATAAAATTCTTGCAGTCAGGATGGCCGCATCGCTGTTGGCGATAATAGTGGCTATATTTTTAAATTCAAAAGCCACCGAGAAGCGTTTCATCTGGACTATGCATATCCTTTTACTTGCAGTAGTAACCAGTTCTTCACTGATGATCTATTTCATCCCGGCCACACTTCTAATAAATGCGAGTATAATTGGGTTAATGATTTTAACTTCCGCATTATTTCTAACGTGGAAATTAATAAACCAGATAATAGTTGCTTCTTACTATAACTTAATTTTTATCGTAGCTTTAATATTTACTTACCAGAATACTGAACAGTTCCAGTTCATTCCCGAATCATTTTTATTCGTTTTAGTGTTAAGTTTTGTTTCCCTGGTTGCGGCTGCTGTTAACTACAAAACAAGATTGCAGGAGGAAGAAAGAAATCTGGTTATTAAAAAATCGGAATATAAATACCGGTCAATTATTGATAACTCATTGGAAGGAATATTTCAATCAACACTTGATGGCAAATGGATAACAGTTAATAAATCAATGGCTCGGATTTTAGGCTATGAGAATGAAGTTGATTTGATGAGTAACGGGGTAAAAGATATTTACTCAGATGAAAATGACCGGAAGCGTCTTATTAGTTCATTAAAGCAAAACGGTAAAGTAGAAAACTGGAGAATAAAATTAAAAAGGAAAGACGGCTCAGTTGCTGTTGTAAGATTGAATGATAGAATAATTCAAAATGAAAATGATGAGACAATTCTCGAAGGAAATATTTATGATATAACAGATCAGGTGAAAGCCGAGGAGGAGCGAGCAGAAGTTGAGGAAATGCTGAAGAGAGAGAAAGAAAAAACTGAGCAGCTTGCTGATGAAGCTCTGAGAGTAAGTGGATCAAAAACTAAGCTGCTGGCAAATCTTAGCCACGAAATACGCACACCTATGAACGGTATTCTGGGTTTCCTTACACTTATTGAGGCGGGAGCGTATTCAAATGAAGCCGAGCTAAAAATGTTTTCCTCAAATGCGCGGCAGTCTGCTGAGTCACTTCTGGAAATAATAAATTCTATTCTCGATCTCACAAAAATTGAAGCAGGAAAAATTAAAGCCGATAATGTTCGGTTTAATCTTAAAGCTGTTATTGATCAGTCAATTTCTGTCATTTCAATTAAAGCCAATGAAAAAAATATCAGGATAATAAAAGATATTCCGGAATCAACCGAAACTTTATTGATCGGAGATATGGTAAAACTCCGCCAGATATTTATTAATCTTTTGAACAATGCAGTTAAGTTCACAATTGGCGGTGAAATAAAAATTAGTATTCGTACTGCTAAAAAAGTGGGCAATGAAATAGAGTTGAATGCTTCAGTTACAGACACAGGTATAGGTATTGCCGATTCTAAATTGAAAGATCTGTTCAAACCATACTCGCAGGTGGGTGATGTTTATGATAGTCTTGTAAATGGAACCGGACTTGGTCTTGTTATATGCAAAGAATATGTAGAATTGCTTGGTGGAAATATAAGTGTCAACAGCAGGGAAGGTGAGGGAAGCTCATTCAACTTTATGATACGATGCAAGCATCAGAGCACAGACGATATTAATATTCATAATAAAACAGAGCAGAAAACATTCGACGATCAACTCTTTGGTGGTGATAATAGTTACCGAGGAAATGGGTTCAAGAAGAAACGTGAGAAATTTAAAATACTGCTTGCCGAAGATAATTTAATCAATCAAAAAGTTACAATTAAAATTCTGAACACATTTGGCTTCAGCGTTACTGCAGTAAATGATGGTCAGGAAGCAATATCTGCAATAACTGAAGGTAATTTTGATCTTATATTAATGGATCTACAGATGCCAAACGTTGATGGTTTTGCAGCTACAGAAAAAATCAGAGCCTTACCTAATTCTAAAAGAGATGTTCCAATTATTGCACTCACTGCACACGCACTGATGGGCGATAGAGACAAATGCCTGAATGCCGGAATGACTGACTATATCTCAAAACCTGTATCGGGTCAAGATCTTGTTAAAAAGATTGATATTCTTCTCGATATCCGAAATGAAGGATCGAAAGATGAAACCCCTAATACAAAAGAAGTAAGCCGGTTCCTTGATGAAACGAGATTAAAAAATGTTAGTCTCGGCGATAGCAAATTTGAAAAAGATCTTTTAAGTTCATATGTATCCGATATTGACGATAAGTACAAAAACCTGACTGATCTTTTAGCTAAGCATGATCTGAAAAAGATAATTGAAACTGTACATTCAATTAAAGGATCAAGTTATTCTATCGGCGCCACAAAAGTTGGTGATGAAGCGTATGCTATCGAGCTATCAGGAAAAAACAATGATTGGGTAAATGTTAATGCAAGAATAGAAAAGTTCAGCAAGATAATAAATGATACTACCCATGAAATAGAAAATTACCTTAACCACAAATAAAAAACCCTCGTTGAGAGGGCCTTCAGACTAAGCTTCTGTGACTACTACTTCCTCTTCAAATTTCAACAGTACTTTTTTAATGGTTTCAATTGCAAAATCAATTTCTTCTTTAGTGATAACTAATGGCGGCGCAAATCGAATAATATCGCCGTGAGTCGGTTTTGCAAGTAAGCCGTTTTCTTTAAACTCAACGCAAACATCCCATGCAGTCTTTCCTGATTTGGTTGGTTTGATGACAATTGCGTTTAGTAATCCTCTTCCTCTAACAAGAGTAACGATTTCAAGTTCATCAACTATCTTTTGCATTTCCTGTCTGAAATATTTTCCCATTTTGTCAGCATTCTCTGCAAGCTTTTCTTCCTTAAGTACCTGTAAAGAAGCAATTGCAACTTTTCCTGCAAGCGGGTTTCCACCAAAAGTTGAACCGTGCTGACCGGGTTTAATTGTGAGCATAATCTCATCATCAGCAAGTACAGCAGAGATCGGCATAACACCACCTGACAAAGCTTTACCCAGAATCAGAACATCCGGTCTTACATTTTCGTGATCGCAGGCAAGAAGTTTTCCTGTTCTGCATAATCCTGTTTGAACTTCGTCGGCAATGAATAAAACATTTTTAGATTTACAGAGATCATAAGCTTTTTTCAAATAACCTTCATCAGGAACCATTACTCCAGCTTCACCCTGAATCGGCTCAACCAAAAATGCAGCAACGTTTGGATCTTCCAATGCTTTTTCTAAAGCCGAAATATTATTGAATGGAATCATTTCAATTCCAGGTAAGTAAGGACCATATCCATCTTTGCAATCAGGATCATTTGAAGCTGATACTGCCATCATCGTGCGACCATGGAAATTTCCTTCACAGAAAATTATTTTTGCTTTGTTTTCCGGAATTCCTTTTACTTCATAAGCCCATTTACGTGCAAGTTTGAATGCTGTTTCATCTCCTTCAACACCTGTATTCATTGGCAGAACTTTATCATAGCCAAAATATTCAGTGATATATTTTTCGTACTCACCGAGAACGCTGTTATAAAATGCTCGTGAAGTAAGAGTAAGTTTTTGTGCCTGTTCAGTTAAAGCATTAATTATTTTAGGATGGCAGTGTCCCTGGTTAACTGCGGAATATGCTGATAAAAAATCAAGATATTTTTTTCCTTCAACATCCCAAACCCATACACCTTTACCTTTGTCTATTACAACATCAATTGGATGATAATTGTGCGCACCGTGTTTATCTTCTAATTTTATGAAATCCTGTGAAGTCATATCGTTTCCTTTGTTTTTAGTTTTATAATTGAGTCGTAAAATTAATAGTCTTCAGCTACACTTCCAATGTAAAAGCTTGTTGTTAATCATTGTGGTACCAAATTTTGTAACTTTATAAGGTCAAATTTTTAATAATTTGAGTTTAGATCATGATGGAAATAGAGACTTATACCATAAATATAACAACTAAGGGTAATTGTGATATTGTTAACATAACCGATGAAGTTAGTGATCTGATAGTTAAGAATAATTTTGTTGAAGGAAATGTTCTCGTGTTTGCAGGTGGAGCAACCGCAGGAGTAACAACTATTGAATATGAACCGGGTTTGCTGAAAGATTATCCAGAATTCTTTGAAAGAATTGCTCCTGCAAATATTAATTACAAGCACGATAATACCTGGCACGATGGAAATGGTCATTCACATATAAGAGCTGCTATTCAAGGAGCTTCTCTAACGGTTCCTTTTTCAGATGGAAGATTACTTATTGGAACCTGGCAGCAAATAGTTTTTATAGATTTTGATAATCGTCCAAGAAGAAGAGAAATTACAGTTCAGATAACGGGAAGAAGAGATTAATTATTTTGTTAAACTTTTAATCAATAAAAAATATTATGAATAAAATATTATTACTAATTTTTTGTTGCACAACTTACTTTTCAATTTATTCGCAAGTTGTAACAACAGAACCTGAAATTCCAACTGAGAATGACAGCATAGTTGTATTCTTCGATGCAACACAACCCGGTGCTGAAGAGCTTCTGAATTACACGGGAACTGTTTATGCTCACACCGGTGTTACCACAAATTTAGGTGACTGGCAGCATGTTATCGGGGATTGGGGGAATAATCAGAATCAACCAGCATTAACAAGGTTGGGGACAAATCTCTACAAACTTACAATTGGATTTCCAAGACAATTTTATAGTGTTACCAACCCGGCTGAAGATATTCTTGAGTTGGCAATGGTTTTCAGAAGTGAAGATGCCACAAAGCAAACTCGTCCGGATATTTTTATTACTGTTTATGAACCAGGATTGAATATTGTTTTTCGCAGTCCGGTTATTAATGGAAATTTTGGTGATCCGTTAAGAAACCCTGCTTTTGTTAAAGAGGATAGTTCCTTAACTGTTGATATAAAAGTTGTAGAAATTGGAACACAAACTTCATTGCTTACATTATTGATTGATGGAAACCAGGTAGCCCAAACAAATGCAGATTCAATTCTATTTCTTTTTAATTATTCGAACTACACTTCAGGACCACACGAAGTTTTGGCTGTCGGAGTTGATACTTCTGGACAAACTGATTCTTCACTGATAATTATTTTTGTTAATCCGCCTGTTGTTAACCAGCCACCACCAGCCGGGACAGTGCAAGGAATTAATTATAACAGCGGAACAAGTGTAACTTTATTATTATTTGCACCATACAAAGAATTTGTTTACCTGATCGGTGATTTTAATGACTGGAAAGTTGAAACAAACTATTTTCTCAACAAATACGAATACGATATTAATAATGTTGTCTGGTGGATAACAGTTGATAATGTTATCCAGGGAACTGAATATGCATTTCAATATTTAGTTGATGGTGAAATAAGAATCGGCGATCCTTATACAAAAAAAATTCTTGATCCATCGAATGACCAATTTATTTCAAATCAGACTTACCCAAATCTTAAACCATATCCACAGGGAAAAACGGCAGAACTGGTTTCAATATTTCAGACAGGTCAGAGTGAATACCAATGGCAAAATACAAACTTCCAAAAACCTGATAAAGAAAAACTTATCATCTATGAACTGCTTATGCGGGATTTTCTTACAGAGCATGATTACAAAACACTTAAAGACACACTCAATTATTTAAAGCAACTAGGAGTAAATGCAATTGAACTTATGCCTGTAATGGAATTTGAAGGAAATTTAAGCTGGGGTTATAATCCTTCTTTCCATTATGCGTTGGATAAATATTATGGTCCATCCGATGACTTCAAAGCATTTATAGATGAAGCGCATGGAATGGGAATAGCAGTAGTGATGGATATGGTTTTAAATCATGCATTTGGTCAATCACCAATGGTGCGTATGTATTGGGATCAGGATAATAATCGTCCTGCAGCTAATAGTCCCTGGTTTAATACTGTTCCGAGGCATCCATTTAATGTTGGGTACGATTTTAATCACGAAAGTGCAGCGACAAAATATTATGTTGATCGGGTTAACAAACAGTGGCTGGACGAATTTAAAATTGATGGATTCAGATTTGATCTTTCAAAAGGATTTACACAATTTAATAGCGGCAATGATGTTAATCTCTGGGGACAATACGATCAATCAAGAATTAATATACTTAAAAGAATGGCTGATTCTATCTGGGCTATTAGTTCCAGATGCCTATGTAATTTTAGAACATTTTGCTGATGAACAGTGAAGAAACTGTTCTCTCAAATTATGGAATGATGCTTTGGGGAAATATGAATTATGATTACAACGAAGCAACAATGGGTTATGTTTCAAATCTCACTGGCGCAACATATAAATCCAGAGGTTGGAGTGATATGCATTTAGTTTCTTATATGGAAAGTCATGATGAAGAACGATTGATGTACAAAAATCTTCAATATGGTAATTCGAGTGGAACTTATAATATAAAATTTTTTCCAATTGCAATTCAGAGAATGAAATTAGCTGGTGTATTTTATTTTACGATCCCCGGACCAAAAATGATTTGGCAGTTTGGAGAACTTGGTTACGATTATCTCGATAAATTAGCCCTGCGTAACTCCTGATTGCAGATTAGATCCCAAAACCAATCCGTTGGGACTATTTTGATGATGGAAACCGACAAAATTTATTCAAAGTCTGGCAAGCTTTGATGGATTTGAGAGAGTATGAGACATTCTCTACTAATAATTTCAATTACAGTTTGAATGGATATGCGAAAAGATTGACTCTACTCGACAGCACGATGAACGCAAACATTATTGGAAACTTTAATGTAATCCAGATGAATATAAATCCGCAATTTCCAAACACCGGTTGGTGGTATGATTACTTTAGTGGGGACAGCATTATGGTGAGCGATACTCAAGCAGAAATAACTCTTTCGCCCGGTGAATTCCATATTTATACTACAGTAAAACTACCAACTCCTGCAGTGGGAATTGTTCTTGATATAAAAGAGACGGGAGATAACAATTTTCCGGAAGAATATAATTTAGAACAGAACTATCCGAATCCATTTAATCCGAGCACAAAAATAAAATTCACGATTTCAGATTTCGGATTTACGACTTTAAAAATTTATGATGTACTTGGCAGGGAAATTAAAACATTAGTTAATGAAGCAAAGAGTCCGGGAACTTATGAAGTGCAATTTGAGGCTTCAGGATTTGCAAGTGGTATTTATTTATACAAAATTGAAAGTGGAAGTTTTGTTCAGACGAAGAAGATGATCCTCCTACGCTAAGAGCTACGGAGGACAAGTTCTGTTGAAGTAATTTTTCAATAATTAGTTTTAATTCGACCCTCGCTATTTTTAATTGGTGAGGGTTTTTATTTTCACTTTTGTATGAAATGTATGTTTTAGCTGAATTATATTTATTATATCTTAAGCTTAATAGTTTGAATGCCAAAAGCACTAGTCCTTTTATAAATCAAGTTTCAATGGATAATTACTATTTATTAATATATGGCTGCTAAAGAAGTATCGTGTAAAGTAATACCGATTTTCATAAAGAGTTTAAAAGAAAATAATTTATCTCCAGATATTTTATGCAAGGGAATTCCTTATGATTTAGATTATTTGACGAAGAGAAATGCCTATGTTGAATGGGATATCATCTGTATAATTTTATCTAATTTAAGAAAAATATGGGATGATGATGAATATTTTATTGGGATAGGTAGAGAGCTAATTAATCGAAGATTAGTGAATCTGAATGCTGTGATTGCTGGTTTCTTTGTAAATGTTAAAGATATTTACCGGATGATCAATGACCCTAAAAAGGGATTTGGAAATCATAATGTAAAATGCATTACCCCTTCATCAAAGGAAATCGAAGAGGGACATTTGGAGGTTACATTGGAGCTTCCGCCTGGATATCAAAACTGCAGAGAATTCTTTCTTATAACAAATGGTTTTTTTAGTTCTTTACCCTCATTACTAAAACTCAATCCGGCAAAAGTTACGATGCGGGAAACAGAACATGGTGCTGTTTATAATATTTTGTACCCGCAAAGTAAAAGCCGTTTTTCGTCTATCAGAAGTTTCTTTTCTTCACCAGCTTCGAAACAAGCAGCAGTTACAGAATTAAACGAAGCTTATGAATTACTTTATGAACGATTTCATCAGCTTGAAGAGAGCAAAGCAAGAACTCAGCTTCAAGCAAAGCAACTTGAAATAGCTTATGGTTTCGGGCAGTCTATTGGTGGTGATCTGGATCTTGACAGCACGATGAAAACTGTTGTTAATTCACTTTTAAATATAGAAGAATTTGAAGCTGTTGAATTAAAAGTTGATACCGTAATTGATGGCGAACCATTAAAGCGTGAAATTAAATCAGCGACTGAATTGCCTGAAGGAAATGTGTTGTGTAGAAAATTAGAAAGTCGTGGACAAGCTATTGGTGAGATAATTCTATGCATAAAAAAAGATGCAAGTATCGAGTATGTAAATCGATTACTTGATTTTATTATTCCTACAATATCAAGAGAACTTTTAAGCACATTCTCATACAAATTATTAAGTGATTACCGGAATAAACTGGAGCAAAAAGTTAATGACCGTACGAAACAGTTGGATAATGCTAATAAAGAACTAAGCGTATCATTACAAAATCTTAAAACATTGAAGGATGCAAGGGATAGATTTTTTACCGGAATAAGTCACGAGTTCAGAACACCTTTGACACTAATATTAGGTCCGAGTGAAAATATTATCTCGAACTCTTCCGAAACTGATACAAGAAAAAAAGCAGTGCTTATAAAGCAGAACGCACATCGAATGCTTAAACTTATCAACCAGCTTCTCGATCTTGCTAAGCTGGACGCCGGCAAAATGGAATTAAAAGTGTCAAAGGGAAATATCGTTCATTTTATTCGGGGAGTTACCATGTCTTTTGAGTCTTTTGCTGAGAGCAAAGATATAAGTCTGAAAGTTTCCTCTTCAAATGATGAAATTGAATTGTATTTTAATTCTGAAGTGATGATGAAGGTACTAACTAACTTGTTTTCGAATGCGTTTAAATTTACAGAACCGGGTGGAATGATAAAGGTATTCATTAGTAAAACTGATCGCCATTCTGCTGAAATTATAGTAAGGGATTCGGGACTTGGAATTCCTGAATCTCAGTTACCAAAATTATTCGACAGGTTTTACCAGGTGGACCATTCCCACACAAGAAAGTATGAGGGTACCGGAATTGGATTAGCATTAACCAAAGAACTATTGGAATTACATCACGGTACCATTAAAGTGTCAAGTAAACTTCGGGAGTCAAGCGTTGCTGATTCTGGCTGGACTGAATTTACAATTGAACTACCGCTTGGAAGATCCCACCTTCAAGATGATGAAATTGTTGAAGATGAAGTCCCCGATTTCACTTTATCAGAAGAAAATGAAATGGAAATAGAATTACTTGCTTCTTCTGAAAAATCTGAAATTGGAATTATTGAATCTGATAAAACAATCGTTCTTGTTGTTGAAGACAATCCTGATTTACGTGAAATGATTAAAGAAAATCTGGAGGATAGTTACTCGGTTCTGGAAGCAGAGAACGGAGTTAAAGGATTTAAACTTGCTGAAGAAAATATTCCCGATTTAATTATCAGCGATATAATGATGCCCGAAATGGATGGTTATGAATTGACTCGCCGATTAAAAACAAATGAAAAGACAAATCACATCCCTGTAATTCTGCTAACTGCAAAAGCCGCAACAGAAGACAAGCTCGAGGGACTTGAAACCGGTGCAGATGATTACCTTATTAAACCTTTTAATGAAAAAGAACTAAGTGTACGCGTAAGAAACCTGATCAAGATCCGGCAGCAGATGAGAGAGAAATATCTGACTCAGTCATTGGTTAAGCCGGGAAGCGTGATCGTTCCATCAACGCAAAAAGTATTTCTTGAAAAGCTAATTGTCATAATTCAGAAAAATATCTCGAATGAAAATTTTTCTGTTACAGTATTGTGTAAAGAAATTGGAATGAGCCGGACTCAGCTTCACAGAAAAATAAAATCGGTTACAAATCAATCTACAACAGAATTTATCCGGAATTACAGACTGCAATTAGCTGCAGAGTTTCTTAAAAAAGATGCAGGGAACATTGCAGAAATTTCAAATAAAGTTGGTTTCAGCAGCCAGGCATATTTCACTCAATTATTCCAGGAACTTTTCGGTCAAACACCTCTCGAATACAAAAAGCATCACAATAAATAGTTGCTCTTGCCAATTCTTCATTTCAAACCTGTCTAAAATCTTTTGTTTGGAACATATCTTATAATAATTGGAACATATCTGAAATACTTCCCTGATAGTTTAGATTAGTTTTGTAGTTAATTAACAATCAACCTTGTTTTCCTAAAATAAAAAATGTTCCGGTATTTTCTTTACCCATTGCTTTTATTAATACTCATTTATTTCATTTTTCTTTATTAAAGCGTTACAGGAAATAATATATAAACAAAAAAGAATGTTTTAATTAAAAGGATTTTTATGAAGATAAAATATTTAACCTCATTATTGTTTTTTACCTTTTGTTTCTCAGCTGTTTCCTTTGGTCAGCTAATAGTTAAAGATCAGTCAACACCTCCTAATACATTATTGCAAGTAAATGATGAAGGACCTGCCGGATCTATTACCTTACCAGTCCTACCGGGTGTAGGAGATCCAACTTATAAACTATACAACCATGCCGGAAGTTTATATTGGAATGGTTCTGCTCTTGATCTTCAGAATGCAGGTGGATGGACACACGCAGGAAATATTATTTACAATTCAAATTTAGACGACAGAGTAGGTATTGGCACAAATAATCCTCAATCAAGATTGAGTGTTGGTGGTCCTGGCAGTATTTCTGCTGCTCTTTCAGCTGAATCTTTTAATTTCACCGCAATATATGGGTTGTCTAGTGGAGATGGATATGGTGGAAAATTTATATCAAATGGTAATTCTGGCACTGGTGTCTATGGGTCTGCAAATGGTCCAAGTGCTATTGGGGTTCATGGTGAATCTCAAAATGGTTACGCCGGTTATTTTGGCGGAAAAGTTAAAATTAGCCATAATAGCTCTGGTAGTGCAGTGCATATACTTCTTTTGGAAACAGAGGATGATTATTCAAGAATAAATTTTCAAAATTATGGTCCTTCTCCATATATAGATCATTTTTGGACGATAGCAGCTTTAAATAAAACCAACGAAGCAGATGCAAGATTTCATATTTATAATAATACAAATGGTAATTTATTAAGTATTACTGGAGATGGCAACGTTGGGATAGGGACAGGAAATGGAACTCCAGCTTTTAAATTACATGTCAATGGTACGGCCGGTAAACCAGGCGGTGGCAGTTGGTCAGTTGCAAGTGATATAAGGTTAAAAAAAGATATTGAAGAATTTACTGACGGACTGGACGTTATAACCAAAATTCACACTATAAGTTTTAATTACAACGGCAAAGCAGGTTACCCAACAGATGAAAGATATGTTGGAGTAATTGCTCAGGAGATAAAAGAAATAGTACCCTATATGATTAGTGAAATTAAAGCAGATGATGGAGAAACATATCTTCAATTTGATCCAAGTGCAATGGATTTTATTACGGTAAATGCTATTCAAGAACAACAGAAAATAATTAATGAACAAGAACAAAGAATTAAAGAATTGGAAAACAGATTGAATAAGATTGAGAGATTGTTTGAGGAGCAAAAATTCACTCAAATAAACCTTAAATAATAGGAAAATTTATGAATACAAAACACTTAACCATTTTATTGTTTTTTATTTTTTACTTCTCCACTTTTTCTTTTGGTCAACTAATAGTTAAAGACCAGGAAACACCACGAAATACATTATTGCAGGTAAATGATGAAGGAACGAGTGGTTCAATTACTTTCCCATTATTATCTTCAATTAATTCAAGTACGCTTTACAAACTGTATAATTTGAATGGCAATCTTTATTGGGGAAATACAGCTCTTGGTACTTTGTCAACTGCTGGGGGCTGGACAGATGCTGGTTCAATTGTTCGACTTACAACTTCAGCAGATAAAGTTGGAATTGGCACACCGAATCCTTTATCAAAACTTAGCGTTGGTGGTGATGGACTATCTAATGCGACTATTTATGGAAAATCTGCATCAGGTTTTGCTGGATATTTTGAGGGAAGAACTGAAGTATATCATAACAGTGGTCCCACTTCACCTCAATTACTTCTTTATGAAGATGATACCGATTTTTCAAGATTGACCTTTCAAAATTCTTCTGGTGCTAACTATTGGTCTATTGCTGCAAGAAATAGCAGCACACCTTCAAACGAAGCATTTAATATTTATAATGATGTAAAAGGGAATGTGATGTCTATTAATGGTGATGGTAATGTTGATATTTATAGTGGTGAGTTAAATAGAAGCGGTAAAACAGGTACCGCTAATTTATTACCTATAGCATATGGCATTATTGAATTTACTGGATCAATAATTTCTGGAACTGGTAATTTTACAGCCACATATAATTCTACACTTAAAGAATATTTCATTACAATTAATAATGAATATTACGATAATACTAACTATTGTACGGTAACAAACTCATTTGTGAATTTATTTTGCTCATATTCCCGTGCTTCAAGTGATGGTAAACTTACGATTCAAATTATCGATCGGACTGGTAGCAGTCTAAATCAAGGACGATTTTATTTCGTTGTGTATAAACCATAATTAATTTTTCTAGTTTTAATAAAGATCATGAGTATTGAAAAATGAAAAAAAAATATTTAGTTGCTTCAGTTTTTATTTTGGCAATTTCATCAGCATTTGCACAAATACAAATTGAAATAGGGAATGGCATCACACTCGAAACTGCAGGTGGTGTTTCTATTTCAGGAATATCGGATATTACTGAAGCTACTGGCGGTTACTACAGCGGAGTAATTGAATCTGCTCCTCTCACGGCTGCGACACAGTTCGCAGGATTGACATTCCAAAACGGTTTCACAGGAACAATTAAAAGAACTACCGGTTCTAGTTATTCTCCGGGAAATGGAGAGGGAATTAACTTTAATAGACATTATGAATTAAATAATACAAGCGGTGGAGCGTTAACAGACAATTTAACTGTTGCAACTGTAAACTCCGGATCGAATGACGAAAGAAATAGTTTAACCGGACCTTTCTTCCTTTATACTTATAATAATGAATGGACGGGAAATGGATATGGATCAGATGGACCAAACATAAGTGCGAATGGTGTTGAGATGCCAATAGGGATTACCGATCTTGTAATTTCTGAAGGAGTAGGAGTAAAAGTCAAAATATATTTGCAAGGTTCGTATGATATCTTGAATGGAGAAATGAATACTAACATTAACGGTATTATCCCGCAAACCTCTCCCTATTCTTCTGACTCAAGAACTGCTTTGAATATACCATCAACTGCAGTTGATTGGATTTTAGTGGAATTTAGGGACCAAACTATTCTCTCTACGGTTATTGCATCGCGCTCAGCGTACTTAAACTCAGATGGTAATTTAATTGATGATAATGCAGTACAAGGAAGAGGGATAGGAATAGCTGCGCCCCCGGGGGACTATTACGTAGTAATAAATCATAGAAACCATCTTGCTATTATGACTCAAAATGTTCAACCAGGTTTAACCTGGGGAACTGCTTCAACAGTTTCGACATATGATTTTACAACGGGACAATTGCAAGCATATGGCACAAATCCTATGGTTAGTCTTGAAAGTGGTGTTTATGGAATGTTAACTGGTGACACAGACGGAAGCGGAACAGTAAACGCAGCCGACCGAAGTAACACGTGGAACCAGAGAAACCTTTCCGGTTATTATGGAACAGATGTAGACTTGAGTGGAACAGTAAACGCAGCAGATAGGAGTACAGTCTGGAACAACAGAAACTTAAGCACACAGGTGCCAATACCAACGGATAATCCAGTAATAAAAGTTTCAAAAGGAGGACAAGAAAATGAATAAACTCATAATAGTCTTTCTAATACTTAGTTCCATAGTACTTGGGCAAGTAACAGTAGATCTGACGATAGAAAACCAGCAGGCAGTGGGAACAGATTTCTTTTTTGATATATACCTAACCAGAACAGGGACTAATGATTTATATCTTGGAGGGGCAGATTTTGCATTAACATTCAACTCCGGTGCATTTACAAATCCCACTATTCTAAGGGAGGCATCTTCTTTCTGGAATTTGACGTCAACAAGTGGGAATCCAGTTGGAGCCAGTTACAGGGGATTAACATCCACAGCACCTATCGTTGGCAATGAGATTATAATAAACCTTAACCAAGTAGCATTTGGTGATCAATTCGATTTTGATGATTTTGTTGCTAAAATTAATAATACAACGAACACTCATAGGTTAGGAAGATACAGAGTAACAGGAATAAATATTCCATCGGCATCCATGGATTTACAATGGAAAACGACAGGAACAGGAGTAACGACACAAGTATTTACACTTGAACCGATAACACCTTGGAGTTCCTCACAGGTGGCTATTAACGCTATTAACCCAACTACCGCACCATTGCCAGTAGAGCTAACATCATTCACATCAAAATTCTTAAATGACAAAATCCAGTTAAACTGGGTTACAAAAACAGAAGTAAACAACTACGGATTTAATGTCGAGAAAAGAATAAACGAGGGTGAATGGAACACACTTGCTTTTATTGAGGGACACGGAAACTCAAACTCGCCTAAAGAATATAGCTACAACGATAATGATCTTTTTGCAGGAGGAAGTAAATTCCAGTACAGGTTAAAGCAAATAGACACGGATGGGCAGTTTGAGTATTCAGATATAGTTGAAGTAGAAGTAGTTCCAACTCAGTATGAACTATCACAGAACTACCCCAATCCGTTTAATCCAAGTACAACAATAAGGCTTTCTTTGCCGAAGGAAACTCATTTGAAGATAAATATTTATAATATGCTTGGTGAACAAGTTGCAACGATTGCAGAGGGAATTTATCAATCGGGTTATCATAAAGTAACATTTAATGCAAGCAACTTACCAAGCGGAACTTACGTCTATCGTTTAGAGAGTAGTGATTTCGTTCAAGTGAAGAAGATGATGCTACTTAAGTAAAAAAGGAATAATAAGTATGGAAAAAACTTATCAGCAAATAAAGAAGAAAGAGAAAATAATGAACATTACGGTAAGCTCGATTTTCTTTTTGGTTAGCTTCGCAGTAATGATAGTTATATTAAAAATTATTAGTTCGATATAGATTTTGTAAAATTGTATAGGAGGCGTACTAAAGAGGTGATCGACTGATCGCCTTTTTTATTGTCTTCTCCCATTTGTTGATGATATACTTCGTAACTAAATTCACCATATGATTCCTTCATTAAATATTGTTAGGACATTAATTGTTGTTTGCGTCTTAGTAGCGATTCAACCATCGGATGTTTTTTTACAGACAATACATTTCAATAATCTTTCAACAAAAGATGGTTTATCAAACAACAAAGTCGTTGCACTTTTACAGGACAAAACAGGGTTTCTCTGGTTTGGTACCGAAGATGGATTAAACCGGTTTGATGGATACGAATTTAAAGTTTTCAGGAATGATCCGGCAGACTCAAGTACGATATCGGGTAATAACATCTGGTCATTGTTTGAAGATAATGAAGACAATATCTGGATTGGAACTAAAAGTGGAGAGCTTAATCGTTATGATGTAAAGAAAAATATTTTTGAGCATTGGAAAATTGAATCCAAAAATTATAAAGAGAACAGCATCAATGAAATTTACAGGGACAAAGAAGGTATAATCTGGATTGGAAGTTATCAGTCAGGTCTTTATAGACTCAATATAAAAACCGGTGAACTTAAAAATTGGAATTATACTCCTGGTGATCCACACAGCCTGAGCAACAATTTCGTAACATCCATTATCGAAGATAACTTTGGTTACTTGTGGATAGCCACATACAATGGTCTGAATAAATTCAATCCGGAAGCAAACGATGATTCATTCACTCAATTCTACGCTCACTCCAAAAACGAAAACAATCTTAGCAGTAATCTAATTTGGTCTATTAAAAAATCTGAGTTTGACCCAAATTTACTGTGGCTTGGAACCGCCAATGGATTGGTCTCACTAAATTTAAATGAAAATATTTTCTCGAAAATACCTTTATCAGAAGATAAATCTCTCCAGTTTGGAAATAGTGTTGCTTCTGTAGTAGAAGAAAAAATTAATAATGAAATTCAATTATGGATTGGTACATACGGTGGGCTCGTAAAGCTTGATTTGGAAAATGGTGAGTCACAAAGGTTTATAAAAAATGAAAATGATCCCTCCTCAATTGTTAGCAATGAAATTAATAGGGTTATAAAGGATCGTTCAGGCGTTATCTGGATAGCAACCGAAAACGGGATCAGCTATGTCTCGGCTAAGGGTTTTAAATTTAACAATTCCTCAGATTTGAAAAGTAGTTCTGAAACATTAACTAATTTTCTTAAAGCTAATGTAAAATCAATTGCTCAAGATCATAACAATTCAATTTTCTTTGGCACTGAAGATGGAGTTTTCACTTATAATTTACACGATAAAAAAGCCGGTTTAAATAAGATTAAAAGAACTAATGGATTAAACGTTTGGTCCTTAGCTGTTGAAGCATCAAATTATTTATGGATTGGTACATATGGGCAAGGTTTAAAAAAACTGAACTTAAAAAACGGAACAGTAACTGAGCTCGTAATTGAAAGTCCAACTTTTAAAACATCTGCTTTCGATTATTTAAAGTCACTTTACTTTGATAAAAGTAATGAACTCTGGATTGGTTTTTGGGGAGGAGGATTAGCACACTTAAACCCTGAAACCGGTAAATACAATATCTGGATCACTGAATCAGGAAATCCTAATAGTATTAGCCATAACGATGTTTGGACTATTCACCAGGATGGCAAAGGCAGAATCTGGATTGGGACCAATGGCGGCGGATTAAATCTTTTTGATTATTCAGGTGAAGGAAAATTCTATCGCTGGATGGAGATTAAGGATAAATCTGAACAGTTGAGCAGTAATAGTATTTATTCAATCTGCGAAGGCAGAAAGGGAAAGCATTCCGGCAGTTCGGATCAAACAATTTTATGGGTAGGTACAAGCAATGGACTGAATAAAGTTATGATTAAGGATTCTTCCAATCTTTTTAATCTCAAATCGCTGGATGTTGAAATAAAATACTTCTCAACTCGAAATGAGCTTGCAGACAATTCAGTAAAAAGTATTGTAGAAGATGAAAATGGAAATCTATGGATAGGAACAAATTCAGGCATTTCGTTTTTTAATGTTGAATCTAGCTCCTTTATTAATTATTCGAACTTTGATGGTGTGATTGGAAATGATTTTAATTCGGGTTCCGCATTATTTTCTGATGAAAGCTTGATGTATTTCGGCAGCGATGTCGGTTTAAATATTTTCGATCCAAATCAAATTAAGCAATCCGATTATTCGCCTCCAATAGTCATTACTGATTTTCAAATTTTTAACCAACCTGTCAGTATTGGAATCAACTCGGTATTGAAACGAAGCATACTTGATACTAAAGAGATTGAATTAACTTATTCACAGAATGTATTTTCATTCCAGTTTTCGGCGCTGGATTATAACTCACCTGAATCTATACAATACGCATATATGATGGAAGGCTTTGATAAAGATTGGATATACCCTGAGCATAGAAGGTTTATCACTTATACTAACCTTGATCCGGGTAATTATTCCTTCAAAGTAAAATCAACCAATAGTGATGGTGTCTGGAATGAAAATATAAAATCGATTATGGTTACAATTGATCAACCATGGTGGAGATCCGGCTGGGCTTATGCAATATATATTCTTTTAATTGTTGCCGGAATTTTTACTGCAAGGAAGATTGAAAAAAATCGTTCTAGTCTTAGAAACGAATTAAAGATGCGGGAGTTTGAAGCAAAGAAGCAGCATGAGCTTGAAAATATGAAAGCTCGGTTCTTTGCAAATCTTTCGCACGAATTCAGAACTCCGCTTACACTTATTCGCGGACCAATTGAAGAATTAATTGATAAAAAAGCCGGAGATAACCAGGAAGAATATTTCCAACTAATTAAGCGTAATAGTGAAAAGCTGAAGGAATTAATCGATCAGCTTCTCGAGTTAACTCAACTTGAAAATGCTTCAATCCCATTAAAAGCAAAACAGGAAAATCTTGTAAACCTGCTTCGTGGACTATTCTATTCATTTGAATCTTTAGCGAAACAAAAAAATATTACGCTTTCATTCAATAGCCAGAATGAAAAATTGATATGCTGGATTGATAAGGATAAGCTTGAAAAAATTATTAACAACCTTCTCTCAAATGCATTTAAATTTACTCCATCGAATGAAGTGATAACTTTTAATATAAAACATAAGAATAATAATGGTGAAGAATTCGCGGAAGTCAAACTATCCGATACCGGCATTGGAATACCTGAAGAGAAACTGGAGCGAATTTTTGATCGCTTTTACCAGGTAGATGATTCTGCCCGTAAAAATTATGGCGGATCTGGAATAGGTTTGGCATTAGTAAAAGAACTGGTCGATCTTCATAAATGGGAAATTAGTGTTGATAGTGAATTGGGAAAAGGAACAGAATTTGTTTTGAAGATACCTCTGCGGGATTCATACCTGAACGAAAATGAAAAAGTTAGCGAACTGGTTACTGATAAAGTAAAAGATGAAACATTTAAACAGGTTGAATTCTCAGATGAAGGATCTGATTTCTTTGAAAAAGAAATTGAACAGGAGATCATTGAAAAGAAAAAAATATTAGATGACAAACCATCGATTTTGGTTGTTGAGGACTCAGAAGATGTTAGAAGTTATTTAAAAAGTCTTTTAAAAAATGATTACAGAATTTCTGAGGCTGTAAATGGTGAAGACGGAATAAAGAAAACATCAGAGTTAATACCTGATTTAATTATAAGCGATGTTATGATGCCTTCAATGGATGGAATGGAATTTTGCAAGACAGTTAAAACTGATTGGTTGACGAGTCATATACCTGTAATTCTACTTACCGCAAAAGCCTCACCGGAAAGTAAGATTGAGGGGTTGGAAACCGGTGCGGATGATTATATTACCAAACCATTCAGCTCTAATGAATTATCGGTCAGAATCAAAAACCTTCTTGAGCAAAGAAAAAAATTACGAGAGAAGTTTGCCAAAGAGATTAAAGTCGAACCAGCTTCAATTGCTGTTACATCTTTAGATAGTGAATTCCTGCAAAAAGCATTTTTAGTAGCAGAAAAAAATCTATCAAATACTGATTTCAATTCAGAATCATTTGCTAAAGAGATGTTCGTTAGCCGAAGTCAATTACACCGTAAATTTATAGCCATTACGAGTCAGGCTCCTGGAGAATTTATAAGAACTTTTCGTTTAAAAAAAGCAGCCACCCTTATTCTTGAAAAAAGATTAAGCGTAACCCAAATTGCCTTCGAAGTTGGATTCAGCAGTCCTTCACATTTCACAAAAGCATTCCGCCAACATTTTAATTGCCTGCCTACAGAGTTTATGGAGAAAAATAATTCCTGAGTTAACTACCCTTCATTTTTAATCATTCTGCAACAAGTTCGCTAAAGTTTGACACACCTGCGACAGCGCTCGCCCTCCAATAAAATTAACTTTGCCTCAAATATTTAAGTAATAATCAAAATTGAGGTAGAGTATGAAAAATCAGGTACATCGTAATAGTCTTTGCAGAATACTGATGTTAAATGTGGCATTGCTAGCATCGTTATTTTTTAACACATACGCTCAACAACCTGAGTTGATATGGTTTGGTACCTTTGGTGGTAATAGTAGTGAAGCTCGCGCAGTCTCTGCAGACGGTTCAGTTGTGGTCGGTACTGCTGATGATTCAAACGGTAATCCGCGTGCATTCAGATGGACACTGGCGACAGGACTTCAGGATCTTGGAACACTCGGTGGTGATGGGAGTGAAGCTACTGATGTTTCTGCTGATGGATCTGTTATTGTTGGCTGGTCTGACGATAACAATTCAATTTACCGCGCATTTAAATGGACTGCCGCAACTGGTATGCAGGATTTGGGCGCAGGAGATTATAGCAAAGCCTATGGTATCTCTAATGACGGTTCAGCAATAATTGTTGATATTTATCCGAGTGCTTATCGCTGGACTCAATCCGGAGGATTACAAAATCTGGGAACTCTTGGCGGAGCTTCATCTTCAGCAAGCGATATTTCGGCTGATGGTTCTAAAATATGTGGTGTTTCTTATGTAAGTGCCGGCGATCCATATGCATTTCGCTGGGTTGCAGGTGTTGGCATGGAGCAAATCGGAACCTTCTATAGTTTTGCCAGAGGAATATCGGGCGATGGAAATACAGTCGCTGGTTTTGAAACAGGTAGTGCAGGCATTTATAAAGCTTTTCGCTGGACTCAATCCGGTGGTTTTGAGTTTAGCATTGCCGGGAACTTCAGTCAGGGAAATGCAGTTTCTGGAGATGGAAGCATAATCGTCGGGGACAATGGTAATGGTGCGTTCAGACTTTCGAACACCGGGGGATTAGAAGCACTTAATCAGGTCTATACCAGTCTTCTCTCACCAGGTTCCGATTTGTACACAGCTTTAGGTATTTCTTCAGATGGTCAGTTTATTGTTGGTCAAGGTACTAACGGCACAAGTTCACAAGATGAAGGATATTTATTAGCTATAAATGGTATATCATCTGTTGATGAATCCGAACTCACTCCCGAAAATTTTATATTGAATCAAAACTATCCTAATCCATTCAACCCATCCACCAAAATAAAATATACAATCCCATCTGTAGGAACTTCATTAATGAAGTTCGTACAATTGAAAGTATATGATGTGTTGGGTAATGAAGTTGCAACATTGGTAAACGAAGAAAAACCTGTAGGAAGTTATGAGGTTACTTTCGATGCAAGCAAACTGACAAGTGGAGTTTATTTCTATCAGCTAATAGTAGGGGATCCCGAAACAAGTTCGGGACAAGGTTTTATTGAGACGAAGAAGATGATCTTAATCAAATAAAAATGTGGGAGTTAAAAAAATGAAATCAAATAATTCTGTTCAATTACGACTGATTGGCTTAATGCTTCTATTTGGATTTTCTAATGCATTTTGTCAGTTGAATATGACAGTCAACTCATTAGCTGATGATGAATACTCATATGCCTGGGATGATCCTAATACAACTATAGATGAATCAACAGATGGAATATGCAGGGATGAATTAGGTCGCTGCACAATCAGAGCTGCAATCGATGAATCTAATAATATGGCACAGCCGCTTAATCTTACGTTTTCAGTTAGTGGGCTGATTGATTTAATAGATGTCCTCTATCTGGAGGATGGAACAACTATCTTCGGAAATGATCAGGTTGAAATAAGTGGTGATAATTGCTTCGATCTTGAAAACGATTGTCAAATTATGCAATTAATATTCAATGGTGTAACCTATACCGCGATAACAGTCAATGGTGATAATAACACTATTGGTGCCTCCAATGTTTTCATTAATAATTACATAGCTGTTGACGTGTGGGGTAATTCAAATCTTGTTGGAGGAAATTGGTTCGGGGTTGATGAGAATGGTAATTCGGGACCAAACAATACTTGTATTTTGGTTACGGGTAATTCTAATACAATCACTTTAAATACCATTTGTAGTAGTATAGCTGGAATATCTGTTGCAGAAGGTGAATTAAATCAAATACGATCGAATTACATTGGAACTAATTCAAGTGGAGTACAAGGATTGGGAAATTTAATTGGTATAGCTATCGATGGTTCATATGGCAATTTGATCGGTGGCGAAACTCCTGATAAGGGAAATGTAGTATCAGGGAATTCTGTAGCCGGAGTTTCCATTGCAGGTGTGCCACCAGATAATTACTCCATATCTACTGGAGTTTGGAGCAACATAATTGGGCTGGCTCCAAATCAGTCATATGCAATTCCAAATGGGAATGGGGTAGTTATAACTAATGGTGCAAGAATTGAATTTTTGGGACGAAATGTTATTGCTGGCAACACATTAAATGGTGTACATATTTTTGGTTATGATGATGAAACAAAAAGTTACGGACATATAATTGCAGAAAACAGGATCGGTGTTAATTCCTCAAATATTGTAATCCCAAATGGTATGGGTGGAATCAGTATTCAAGGCAACGTCGAAGAAGTTACAATAGGTACTAACTTATCAGATTTACATCTGCCAAATATAATTGTAGGTAATCAGGGAAGGGGCATTTCAGTAATAAGTGATTTTGGATACAATCCCTCAAAGATATTATTCAGAAAAAACCTGATTTACCAGAATAACTCCGCAAACGTTTTTATTTCTTCTCAATCTAATAATGGAAATCTGCCTCCCTATGGTATGAGTTTCAGTAACAATACCATTGCAGGTATACACGATATTCCAGGTGCAAAAATAGATGTTTATAAATCAAACATTAATGAATTTTCTCCATCAGCATATGAATGGCTTGGTTCAACAACTGTCGGATCAAACGGAGTTTTTTCTTATGAAATTACTGATCCTTCAGTTGAAGCAGTTTCTTTAACGGCAACAACCAGCATTGGAAATACATCCGGTTTTGGTTTTTTAGAATTAATAACCGATGTTGAAAAAGAGAATGATGAAATTCCAACAGAATTTTCATTAGAGCAGAACTATCCAAACCCATTCAACCCATTAACAACCATTTCATTTTCAATTCCAAACGAAGAGTTTGTTACTCTGAAGATTTTCAGTTCACTGGGAGAGGAAGTTACAGATTTGGTAAACGAAACTAAACCCGCAGGAAATTATTCTGTTTCCTTCGAAGCAAGCGAACTAACAAGCGGAGTTTACTTCTATAAGATAACTGCAGGAAACTTCGTTGAAACAAAGAAGATGTTACTAATGAAGTAATGAGTTTCATTATTAAATATTTGAAAATTTTTCTGGAGGAAAAAGATGAAGACATTAATTACTATTACAGTTTTATTGACATTTAACTTTTTTTGTGGGAGTAATGGAGCGTCTGTATTAGCGCAAGTTATGCAGGAATGGATTTCCATTTACGATGGACCTGAACATCAAGAAGATTACCCCAAATCAATAGCGGTTGATAATATTGGTAATGTCTATGTAACAGGTTACAGCGAGGGGGGACTAACTAACAAAGATTACCTTACAATTAAATATAACTCTGCGGGTGATACCGTATGGGTTAGAAGATACGACGATCCTACTGGTACAGATGATGCAGCAATTGCACTCGCACTAGATGAATCAGGAAACGTTTATGTAACTGGAGGTAGCGCAGGTGATTTTGCGACAATAAAATATAACACACTTGGGGATATGCTGTGGGTTAGGAAATGGGATGCGGGATTTAATTTGGGTGATGGGGCATATGATATTGCTCTGGATACATTTGGCAATGTATATGTAACCGGGATAACCTGGGCAAACCATTGGAACTGTGCAACAGTAAAATACAATTCACAAGGTATTGAACAATGGGGTAAAGTTTATGCTGGACCTGGATTCGATTTTGACGAGGCTTATGCCGTAGCTGTAGATAATTCCGGAAATGTTTTTATAACTGGCAGAACTGGACCTAACGGGACATTTGATTATTTAACTATTAAATATAGTACAAATGGAGATTCACTATGGGCTCGTACTTATGATGGAACCGGTAATGATGTGGATGAAGCTTATGACATTGCTGTAGATAATTTAGGAAATGCCTATGTAACAGGCAGTAGTCTTGGGACTACTTCGGGATACGACTATGTTACAATAAAATATAGTCCGTCTGGGGACTCACTATGGGTTCGGAGATACAACGGGACTGCGAATGATGTAGATGAAGCATATTCAATTGCTGTGGATGGTTCAGGCAATATTTATGTTACCGGAAAAAGCAATAGTGTTGGAACAAGCTTTGACTACGTTACAATAAAATATAATACCGATGGGGTCGAGCAATGGGTTCAAAGATATGACGGACAGGATTTTAATTGGGATATAGCCCATTCGATAACACTAGATGATTCTGGTAATGTATATGTTACAGGTGAGAGTCAGGGAGGTAGTCCAGGATATAATGATTTAGCAACAGTAAAATATAACTCCAGCGGTGTCGAACAGTGGGTTCAGAGATATAACGGTGTAGCAAGCAGCTCAGATGTAGGTAGATCAATTGCGGTAGATGGTTTTGGAAATGTTTATGTTACCGGAGAGAGTGTTGGAATCGGAACAGAGTGGGACTATGCTACAATAAAATATTCTCAGTCTGCTACCGGTGTCAATGAAATCAATTCCGATTTACCTACTGCTTATTCTCTATATCAAAACTACCCCAATCCATTCAATCCTTCAACAACAATTTCTTTTTCGATTCCAACCGAAGAGTTGGTTTCACTTAAAGTATTTGATTCTTTAGGAGAAGAAGTTGCTCGATTAATGAATGAAGTCAAGCCCTCCGGAAATTATTCTGTTTCGTTCGACGCTTCAAAATATTCCAGTGGTGTCTATTTATATCGTATTCAGACTGATAAATATTCTTTCACAAGAAAAATGACACTAATTAAATAGTATAAAATTCTAAATCTATAACAATCAATTATTAAAGGAAAAAAATGAAAACCATAATGTCTCATTCATTCTGTCTTGTATTATTCACAGTTATTTTAGTGTTCTCAGGATGTTCAAAAAACTCGGACAATCCGGTAGAGCCAAATAACATAATCACTGCTGAAGCAAATTTAACTCTCAATGGTGCCGGATACACTAATAAAGCAGTTACTCTCAGTAATGGTGTAGGTGGATATTCTGTTAGTGATTCTTCCACTGCGTTAATCTTTTCAGGCAAATCAGATAATGATTCGCTCCATCTCTATATAGTATTTAAGGGAAATCACACAGGTACATTTAACTGGAATCAAGACAATAGTTCTATATTATATAAAAATTCATCAACCGGTAACAATATTTTTGTAGGTGTACAGGAAGGATCAACTACAATAAGCAGCTATGGTGCTGTTGGAGCCAAGGTTGAAGGTACCCTAAGCGGTAAATTAATTGAGATTACTTCACAAGCTGAATTAAATATAAGCGGTTCTTTTTCAGCTGTTAGAATTCAGGATTTACAATAAATAAATTAAAATATTTTTGAAAGGATATAAGAAACTTTGTTCCTTCGATTTTCTTGAATACTAAAAATTACTTTCGACTCCAAACGAGGACTTGGTTTCGTAAAAAGTTTTTAATTCTTTAGGTGAAGAAGTTGCTGAGTTAGTAAACGAAACAAAGCCAATGGGAAATTACTCGGTTACCTTTGATGCAAGCGGGTTAACAAGCGGAGTTTACTTTTATAAGCTAATAGTAGGGGATCCTGAAACAAGCCTGCCTGCCGGCAAGGCAGGTTCGGGACAAGGTTTTATTGAAACTAAAAAGATGATACTCATTCGGTAATCTTAAATATGCTAATTAATGGAAAAGCTAAAAACAAAAAAAGAAAGTATAAAATGAATTTGCTTAAGTACCTTGTAATCGGTGTAGTGTTAATAATATCTCAAAGTATAAAAGCTCAATGGGAAAATCCTTCCTTAAACTTAACCGGAAGAGCGATTCAATGTTTTACTATCTCTAATTCAGCTGTACTATCAGGAACCGATGGCGGATTAGTGCGCTCAACAGATAATGGAACAAGCTGGTTAAATATTGGTGGAGGATTACCATATTCAAATGTTCGTGCATTGTTAAGTGTGGAATCATATCCATTTAATGTATTGAGCAGGTATGGTCTCCGGCAGAATTTCAAAGTCAGCAGATTATGGAGATAATTTTACCGGCTTTCCTGTGGATTCTGTACAGCTTCCATTTTTGGCGAGTGTCAATTGTATTCTGGAACGAACAAACAGTTCAGAATTTTGGGTTGGAACTGAAAGGGGAGCTTTTGTCTTACCGCAATACTATCCCCTGTCATTTTGGATTCCAATTAACACCGGTCTCCCATCTTCGGAAACAAAAGTTAGAGCAATAATTGAAAAAGACGGAGAAATATTCTGCAGGAACAAACAGCGGTGTATTTCAGCTAAATGGTTTTAACTGGGATGAAAAAAATTCAGGACTAACAAATCTAAATGTACTAACGCTCGCAAGTAATAGCAGTTATTTAATTGCTGGAACAAGCCAGGGTTCAGTTGGAGGAGTTTACCTTTCTTCTGATAACGGAGCAAACTGGGTACTATCACTATCAAATCCCTGGGTAACGTCAATTCTAACAATTGGTTCGAATATTTTTGCCGGAACTTTTGGTGATGGTGTCTGGCGTTCCACAAACAATGGAAGTACCTGGAGCCAAATTAATGATGGCTTAGCAAGTGGAGCTTATTATGCACTTTCCCTGGGTGTAAATGACCAATATATTTTTGCGGGTACGAATGGTTCAAACATTTGGCGCCGTCCTTTATCTCAGGTTGTAACTGGAATAGAAGATGAATTAAATATTCAACCAAAAGAATATTCATTAGGACAAAACTATCCCAATCCATTTAACCCTTCAACTAAAATAAAATATACAATCCCATCCGTAGGAACTTCATTAATGAAGTTCGTACAATTAAAAATTTATGATGTTTTAGGTAATGAAGTTGCCACTCTCGTAAATGAAGAAAAACCAGCAGGCAGTTATGAAGTTACTTTTTCCGCTGCAGACGGATTAACCAGTGGAGTTTATTTATACAAATTAACTGCTGGTTCTTTCATTCAAACAAGGAAGATGATCCTTGTTAAATAAAAAGAAGGGCAAACCAGATTTGGAAAAAACATACGAAGAAATTGAGAAAAGTGAAAAGCGTTTTAAGCTGGCAATGATGATAGTAATATTTATTGTAAGCTTTGCTGCTGCGATGATATTCATAAGCCTAGTTAGCTCGCTATGAAAACAATTAAAAACACTTTTCGAAAATTACTTACTTAATAATTCTTGTAGCATTCAATCTTTTACTTGAAAGGAAACACCGATGAAAAAAATAATTTTGTTATCATTTTTGCTTCTTAGCATATCCAATAATTATTCGCAAAACATAACCAACACGCTGGGTACAAGCGGTGTATTTAAGATAAAAGATGGCTCAACAGATTATTTTATACTGAACCAGTCAACCGGTAGTATAAGCCTGATTTCACCGATTGCCGGAAATCAGCAAGGTTCAATATTTAAAGGGAATAATAGATTTATACATACATATCATGGAAGTGGAACGGAGGGATTTAATACTTTCATTGGCTTAGAAGCAGGTAATTTCACAATGGGTAGTGGTGTCTTTAATAGTGGCAGCTATAACACAGGCGTGGGTTTTCAATCGCTATCATCGCTTACAACAGGCAAACGGAATTCCGCTTTTGGGTATCAATCGCTTTTATCCAACACAAGTGGCTTTGACAATACTGCTTTCGGGAGACAATCGCTTTTCAGCAACACAACCGGCTATGGGAACATAGCATTTGGAGATGCTTCTTTAGCAAATAATATAACCGGATATGATAATACAGCACTGGGTACATCTTCTCTTGTAGCAAACAATAGCGGATATAATAATACCGCCGTTGGAATGCAGTCATTATTTTTTAATTTAACCGGTTATAGTAACACAGCCGTAGGGCTGCAATCTATGTTCAATAACACTACAGGGCCTAATAATACAGCGGTCGGGTTGCAGTCCTTATTCTCAAATTCAACTGGTGGCTACAATACTGCAGTGGGAACACAAGCATTATACTCAAACACAACCGGGAACACGAGCACGGCAGTGGGGTCATATGCATTACACTTAAACAATGGAGGATTTAGTAATACAGCTGTTGGTGCTAATACTCTACGGAATAATACAACAGGTTATAATAATACAGCATTGGGTAATGCTTCCTTGTTCTATAATACAACTGGATCAAAAAACTCTGTTCTTGGATCTAATGCCCTTGTGAATAACACCAGTGGTTTTGAAAATACAGCATTGGGATACAAATCGCTTTACTCTAATGTCTCTGGCTGGCAGAATACTGCGGTTGGAGATTCAGCACTACACAATAACATTGGCAACTATAACACTGCTATAGGGTACGGCGCAGGTTCAACCGTAACAACGGGTTATAATTTAACTTTATTAGGTATAGGTGCAATTCCTTCTTCGCCTACTGCAATTGACCAGGTAACCCTTGGCAATATTTGGGTAAGTTCATTACGATGCAACGTGCAGACAATAACAAGTCTTTCAGATAAACGTGATAAGAAGAACATAAAAGATTTAAGTCTTGGACTCGACTTCATTACAAAACTAAAACCCCGCCAATTCAACTGGGATAAAAGAGATTGGTATGAAGAAGGCATATCAGACGGAAGCAAAATACAGGAAACACCAACCGCCGGATTTATTGCACAGGAATTTGATGAAGTTCAAAGTTCAGAGCACGCTGAATGGCTGAATCTTGTTTTAAAAGATAATCCTGATAAGTGGGAAGCCACTTATGGAAACCTTCTACCAGTAATCGTAAAAGCAATACAGGAATTGAAAAAGGAAAATGATCAGCTTAAATCTGAATTGGAATATCTAAAAAAAGAACAGCTTGCTGAGATTCAGATTTTAAGAGAAGAATTAATTGATCAAATAAAATTGTCGAGAAGGCAAGACGAAGATTTAAACATAAAATTTAGCTCTGCTGGAAATTGAGAGAAAAGAAAATGAAACAATTTAATTTTTTATTGCTTTCTTTTATTATAGCAAATATAACCTTAGCACAAAGCACAATGGTTTATGAACCCGGAACAACCATCGAAGTTACTACTGGGGCAGACATTTGTGCTGACAATGTAACCATCCAGGGAACTTATACAGGAATCGGTACTTTGTGCAATGGACCTTTACCTGTTGAGCTAACTTTATTCACTGCAACATTGGTCAAGAATGGGATCAATTTATTCTGGAAAACTGAAACGGAAGTTGATAACTACGGATTTAATATTGAGAGAAGAATAAACGAAGGTGAATGGAGCAACATTGGTTTTGTGGAAGGACACGGAAATTCAAACTCACCAAAAGAATACAACTACACAGACAACGATTTATTTGCAGGCGGAAGTAAGTTTCAGTACAGATTGAAACAGGTTGATACAGATGGCAGCTTTGAGTATTCGGATGTAGTTGAAGTGGAAGTAATGCCAGCACAATTTGAGTTGTCACAAAACTATCCTAATCCTTTTAATCCATCAACGACAATTAATTTCTCTTTACCAAAACAAACACAATTAAAATTAAGAATTTATAATATGCTTGGCGAGCAGATAAGCATAATAGCAGATGGATTCTACGAAGCTGGCTATCATAAAGTCACTTTCAATGCAAGCAATTTACCCAGCGGAACTTATATCTATCGACTGGAGAGCAGCGACTTCGTTCAGGTTAAGAAGATGATATTATTAAAATAAAATTGGGTGGGAAGTAGGGAGGCTGCTCAGATGAAGGCGATCATTTGGTCGCCTTTGTCACTTTGTTAAAGTGGCAGGCAGTACTGCAGAAGCGTTTTGTTATCTCAATACTACATTTACTCCTT
This sequence comes from uncultured Ignavibacteriaceae bacterium, assembly GCA_963698525.1. Lineage (GTDB taxonomy): Bacteria > Bacteroidota > Ignavibacteria > Ignavibacteriales > Ignavibacteriaceae > IGN2. The sequence goes on from CAVORE010000016.1 coordinate 198,474, forward strand.
CTAAAATAATTCTCAAGATTCGTTTACCTACAAAGTTCAGTAAAATGAAATACTGCTAATTAATAAGTATTTTTCATACACTAATTTATTTTTACATGGTATCTGCGTAGTATTGAATAACTAACAATGGCAGTTATCTTATGAAATTGGGATTCATAAGCGATATACACGAAGACATACTTAGTCTTCAAAAAGCATTCGATGTTCTAAACCGCGAAAAGGTAGATTCAATTATTTGTTTAGGAGATATAGTTGGGTTTGCACTTCCTTTCTATAAAAACATTAATACCCGCGATGCAAATAAATGTGTAGAGTTAGTTAAGTCTAATTGTAGTCATATAGTTGCAGGCAATCACGATTTGTATGCATTGAAAAAGATTCCTGAATTTAGTGCAGGATTTGATTACGGTGATAACTGGTATGCTTTGAGTTATGAGAGAAGATCGAAGTTGGCTCGTAACAGAATATGGCTTTATGAAGACACTGAAATACCCTCAAATCTTAGTGATGAATCAATAGATTTTTTAAAAGGATTAGATGAGTACCAGGCATTGCATTTTGATAAGATGAATATTTTTATCTCACACTTTTGCTATCCTGATTTTTCTGGTTCTTCAATCTTTACTCCAAGCCAGCCGTTTCATTTAGCCATGCATTTTGAGTTTACCCAAAATTTAAATTGTAAAATTAGTATTTCAGGGCATGGTCATCCGGAAGGCTGTGTAGTTACTGATGAAGAAAAAATATCTCTATTGAATTTTGGTGATCATAAAATTAATAATGATCCAAGCTGGATTGTTGTTCCCTGTGTTGCAAACACATCCAGGAAAAATGGCATTCTTCTTTTTGATACAATTAATTACTTGATCAAAACAATACAATTAAATAATAATTAAAAAACTTTTAATACGAATATGAAAAAATCCTCCTCTCATAATAGATATAGTTTTTTTCTGCGCATCCTCGTGCCAACATTAATTACAATCGGGCTTTTCATTACAGCCTTTTTTCTTGTTTTCATTCCTCAATTTGAAAATGCTGTGATTGAACGAAAACGGGAAATGACGAAGGAACTTACAAACTCTGCGTGGAGCATTTTAAATAAATGGCATGAAGCTGAATCTGAAGGAAAAATTTCTAAAGAGGAAGCTCAGGAAATTGCTAAGTCTCAGATTGAAGCTATTCGATATGGTGAAGAACTTAAAGACTATTTCTGGATAACCGATTTTCATCCTAATATGATTATGCATCCTTATAGAAAGGACTTGAATAATAAAGATCTTACCGACTTTAAAGATGCACATGGCAAAACTCTTTTTGTTGAGATGATGAAAACTGCAAGAGAAAATGAAGACGGCTTTGTCGACTATATGTGGCAGTGGAAAGATGATTCTACGAGGATTGTTCCAAAACTTTCTTATGCAAAACAGTTTAAACCATGGGAATGGGTAATAGGTACAGGAATTTATATTGAAGATGTGAGAATGGAGATTGCATCACTGGAAAGAAAAATAATTAATATTTCTATTGGGATAATCGTAATAATAACATTGCTTTTAACATACATAGCATTTCAGAATATTAAAACTGAAAAGGCACGTTTGCAGGCAGAAGAAGAATTACATGAATCGCGTGAGAAATTCAGATCAATGGTCGAAGCGTCCACCGAAGGTATAATAATGATACTTGGTGACAAGCGATTATATTTCAATAAAACCATGTGCGAAATGCTCGGTTACTCTGATGAGGAAATTAAATCTCTAAGTCTTGGATGATATTTTTGTTAACCCTCCAAAACTAATTAGTTATGATTTTCAGTCAGCCCAATTACATATTGACAATAATAGTAAGAGCGAACAAATTGAAACTGTGTTGAAGAAAAAAGACGAATCAACTATTAATGTTTTACTAATTGCATCGCCAATATCTTTCCTGAATAATAATGGAGTAGTTTTTAGCCTTAGAGATATCAGTACAAACAAAAAGATAGCAGATGACCTTAATGATAATAAAGGATAGATTTCAGTCACTTGCTAATCAACTTTCAATTGGAGTATTCAGATCATCTACCGATAAAAAAGGAAAGCTTATTGAGATAAACCAAGCAATGCAAAACCTTCTCAATATTAAACCAGATACAAACATCAACGAGCTTTCTTTAATTGATTTTTTTAAAGACAATAATGATGGTGAAAAGTTTTTTGCCGATATCCTCAGAACAGGGTTTATTCAAAACAGAATTGTAAAGTTTGCCGCAAGTGGTGAACAGGAATTATTCATTTCACTTTCTGCAGTTGTTACAGAGGATGAGAACAAATCACTTTTAGTTGATGGAATACTGGAAAACTTTACAGCTCAAACAAAAACCGATAAAGAGCGAAATAATTTAATCTATGATTTGCAGAATTCTGTTTCAATTTTGAACAGACCGATTGATACATTTGTTAAATCAGTACCCAAATGTAATCTTAATTTACCTGTCGCAGATGCTGTTTCGATCATGGCTAAAGAAAATTCCGAAGCCATTTTGTTAACTATAGATTCCGGAAAAGAAATTGGAATTGTAACTCTTACAGATTTAAAAAACAGGGTGCTTACAAAACAAACAGACCTTAATTCATCTTTGTATAATTTTATGTCTTCTCCCTTATTATCAATTAACCTCTCCTCTTCAATTTACGATGCGCTATTTAAACTTTCAGAAAAAAATGTTCACCATTTAGTCGTAAGAAATGATGAATCAAATATTGTGGGAATAATAAATTCGGGTGACCTTCAGAAAGCATTTCATCTTACTTATTTATTCTTCATTCAAAAAATTCAGAAGTCCAACAGCATTGCTGAAATAAAATCTTCTCACATGCAATCGATGTTAATGGTGAAATCGTTAATTGAAGAAAACAGAAACGCAGATGAAATTACACGGATGACCACGATTATTGCTGATGCGGTAGTAAAAAGAGTAATCCAACTTGTAATTATGGAGATTGGTGAGCCGCCGTTATCATTTGCATTCATAACCCTGGGTAGTGAGGGCAGGGAAGAACAAACTTTATCAACTGATCAGGATAACGCTATAATCTTTGAAGACTGCAATCCTGAGAGTTTTGAGACTATTCAATCCTACTTTCAAAAACTTGGTGACAAAGTATCAGAAGCTTTGGATAATATCGGTTATAAATTTTGCAAAGGAAATGTGATGGCGAAAAATCCGAAGTGGTGTCAGCCAATATCTGTCTGGAAAAATTATTTTGCTGATTGGATAACAAAATCGGAACCTCAGGAGTTGCTGGAATTGAAAATATTTTTTGATTTCAGATTCACTTTTGGAAAAAATGAATTGGTTGAAGAACTAAACGAACACTTAAATCATATAACCTCTCTAACAAGTTCATTTTTTGTTTATATGGCAGAAAGCATTTTGAATACACAAATTCCCGAAGGGGCACAAAAACTTAAAACAGCTTTTGATATTAAATTGCTCATGCTTCCAATTGTTGATTTAGCCCGGTTATACTCACTCAAAAATCAAATTAGTGTCACAAACACAGTAAACCGAATTAACGTTATGCGCAAAAAAGATATCATATCTCACTCAAGGCACATTAATCTTTTGCAGGTCTACAATTTATTAATGCAAACCAGGTTTAAGCATCAGGTAAAACAAATATCGGAACATATTGTACCGGATAATTTAATTGATCCTCAGGAACTTTCTGATATTGAATCAATTATTATTAAGAAAGCTGTTTCAATCATCGAAGAATTTCAGAATAAAGTTAAATTAGACTTCAAGGGAACTCTGGCAATATAATTTGTTTAAGATAATGATGTTTCCGATTAGCTGAATTATATTTTTTGAAGTTCTTATTAAATACAATAATTTAGTTGTAACAAAATTAAATATTTTGCATAGGACAACTTTTCAAATTTATACACTTCATTTAATTACCCCAAACAGAGGAGAAAATCTATGAGTATTAATTCAGAAAAAGTACAAGAAATTGTTAACTCGGAGAAATTTAAAAAGCTTGTAAGAAAACGACTCAGAGTTTCACTTTCACTAACTGCTATTATGCTGGTCGTTTATTTTGGATTTATGCTAACGATAGCATTTTACAAAGAACTGTTAGCTTTTAAAATAGCAGAGCACATAAGCATTGGTCTGCCTATCGGAATCGGGATTATAATATTTGCCTGGCTCTTAACAGGTATTTACACGCGCTGGGCAAATCAATCCTATGATAAAAGTGTAAGAGAACTTCGTAATCAGGTTTTGCAAAAATAGCAAACTGAATTTAACCACGATTTTAAATTTTAAGGAGATATTTAACTTGGAAAATTTTCAAACAACTCTGGGACAAGTTAATATAGCATCAATAGTAATCTTTTTTATGTTTGTTGCGGTAACATTGTTCATTACTTATTGGGCGGCAAAAAAAACAAAAACTACATCTGAGTTTTATGCTGCTGACAGAAGTATATCAGGATTTCAAAATGGTTTAGCACTTGCCGGTGATTACATGAGCGCAGCTTCCTTTTTAGGAATTGCCGGTATGGTTGCTCTAAAAGGATATGATGGTTTAATTTATTCAATTGGTTTTTTAGTAGGCTGGCCGCTCGTTATGTTTTTAATTGCCGAGCCTCTCAGAAACTTAGGAAAATTTACTTTTGCTGATGTAGTTGCTTTTCGTTTAAAACAAATACCGGTACGAATTGCATCTTCAGTCGGTTCACTTAGTACAATTGTATTCTATCTAATTGCTCAAATGGTTGGTGCAGGTGCACTAATTACAATCCTGTTTGGTCTTCCTTATGAATTTGCAGTTATAGTTGTTGGTGTTGTAATGATTTCCTATGTACTGTTTGGGGGAATGCTTGCAACCACATGGGTTCAGATAATCAAAGCCGTACTTCTACTTTGCGGCGCAACATTTTTAGTCGTTATGACTTTAGCAAACTTCGGAATGAATCCTATCCAATTATTTGAACAGGCCGCAGCAAAATATTCCGGTGCAGTTTTGGAACCAGGTGGGTTTGTAACAAACCCGTGGGATGCCATTTCTCTTGGAATTGCACTTATACTTGGTACCGCAGGCTTACCTCATATACTAATGCGTTTCTTCACAGTTCCGGATGCTAAACAGGCACGGAAATCTGTTTTTATTGCAACCGGGTTTATTGGTTACTTCTATATTCTAACTTTCATCATTGGTTTCGGAGCGATGGTTCTTGTGGGTCAGGATCTTGTAGCTAGCATTGATAAAGGCGGAAATATGGCAGCTCTTCTTCTTGCTGAATCCGTTGGTGGTCAGTTCTTCCTTGGCTTTATTGCTGCAGTTGCTTTTGCAACAATACTTGCAGTTGTTGCAGGATTAACTCTATCAGGTGCTTCCACACTCTCACATGATCTTTATGTTAGTGTGATAAAAAAAGGTAAAGCCGATGAAGTAGGTGAAGTTAAAGTTGCCAAAATAGCTACATTGATTATAGGAATAATGGCGATAATTCTTGGTCTGATATTCAAAGGTCAGAACGTTGCCTTTATGGTCGGTCTGGCTTTTTCAATTGCAGCGAGCGCAAACTTTCCATCCTTACTTTTATCAATTCTCTGGAAAAAATTTACAACAAAAGGAGCAGTGTCAAGCATAGTTACGGGCGCTTGTTTAGCTATTACCTTAATTCTACTTAGCCCAACAGTCTGGGTGGATATTTTTGGAAATGAAACTGCAATCTTTCCTCTAAAGAATCCTGCTCTCTTTTCAATGACAGCGGCATTTATTGTTGGAATAATAGTTTCTCTTTTTACTAAAGAAGATGAAGCTCAACTAAAATTTGAAGATGAAAAATTAAGAACTTATTTGGGAATAGGCTCTGAGTAATTAATTTACTTTAAAGGAAATTACAGAAATGAAAAAATATTTTATTATAATTTGTATTGTCTGTGCGTCAACAATTTTATACGCACAGGATAAAAAGTCCGGATTTGGAATTTCGTTTTCTGGCTTTGTTAAAACTGACATTATGTTTGACACACGTCAGACAGTTTCAGCACGCGAAGGTCATTTTTTACTTTATCCTTCTCCGGAATTATTAGATGTAAATAATATTGATATAAATGAAAAATCAAACTTTAATATTTTATCAATTCAATCCAGACTTACTGGAAATATTACAGGTCCTGATGCTTTTGATGCCAAAACTTCCGGACAATTGGAAGGTGAGTTTTTTGGAACAGTTGATGGAGATATAAATGGATTCAGACTTCGGCATGCCTTTGTAAAAATGGAATGGGAAAAACTGGCGATATTAGTTGGTCAAACCTGGAATCCGATGTTTATTACAGAACTGGTTCCCGGAACAGTTTCATTTAACACAGGTGCACCGTTTAATCCATTTGCTCGAAACCCGCAAATCAGATTTACTGCATCTCTTGACAAATTCAAAATTATTGCTGCAGCGTTTACACAACGTGATTTTCAGAGTGATGGACCAAATGGTTATAGTTCGTCTTATTTAAGAAATTCTGTTCTGCCAAACCTTCACGGTCAACTTCAATTTGGTAGTGATGGACATATTGTCGGAATTGCAGTGGATTATAAAAAAATTACTCCGCGTATAGTAACAACTAAAAATGTTTCAACGAATGAATCGGTTAGCAGTTTTGCAACATCTGTTTTTTTTAAACTTAACTTTCAGCCGGTTACAATTAAAGCTCAAGGAGTTTACGGTGGTAACCTAACTGATTTAATGCTGCTCGGAGGTTATGCAATTAGTTCCATAGATACAATAAACGGAATTGAACAATACACTGATTTGAAAAGTTTATCAGCGTGGGCAGATATCTCCACCGGAAAGGAAATTGAATTTGGTTTGTTTGCAGGTTACTCAAAATCTCTCGGTGCATCCGATAATATCGTTGGTTCTTATTTTGGAAGAGGAGCAAACATCGAGAATCTATTCAGGTTATCGCCACGAGTTCAATTTAACTCAGGAAAAATCAGAATTTCTACGGAAGTAGAATATACTTCTGCCGGATATGGAATTCCTGATAATTCAGATAAGGGTAAGATAAAAGACATCAATTCAATTTCTAATGTTCGATTACTTTTAGCGGTGTTTTATTTCTTTTAGTGTCAATCGAATATTATTTGGTTAGTATCGCAAGCAATATTGCTGATGCCGAAGCTACATTAAGTGATTCTGCATCCCCGATTTTTGGGATGCAGATTTTTTTATCACTTATCTTTTCAATTTCTTTCGTTGGTCCGTGAGCTTCGCTTGAAAGAACTAATATCTTTTTCTGTTCGCTTCGATATGTAAATATATTTTCTCCCTGCGTATCCGCAAGGAGTATCTCAAACCCCTGTGACTTTAGCTTTAATAAATCTTCAGCACCAATTTCTTCAAATAAACTTATTTGAAAAACTGATCCCATAGATGAACGAATTACTTTTGGATTTGTATAATCAACAATATTTTCACTTAAAAAAATATTTTTTATTCCAAACCAATCACAGCTTCTAAATATTGTACCAAGGTTACCGGGATCAGAAATATTATCTAGCATCACAACAATTTTATCTTCAATCGAACTTAATGACTCAGAATTGTTTTCAGGTTTAATAAATACAGCGGCTATTCCCTGAGGTGTTTCGGTATCCGCAATCTTCTGAAAATCTTTTTGCTTCAGTATTTCAATTTTCTTTTTCTTCTTGGCAATTATATTTATTGTCTCTTCATTCTCTCCAGAAAATTTGTTTGTCACAAATACGATCTCGCAATTGTAGCTGCTGTTTATTCCTTCGAGGACAGATTTCCTCCCTTCAACAAGGAATTTCTTTTCTGCTTTGCGGTGTTTCTTAGTCAGAAGTGAAGAATAATATTGCAGATCATTTTTGGAAATCATAAAAGAGTATCGTAGTCCTGTTTCTTTTCGGAACCTTGACCTTCATCAAGTTGCAGGAGATATTCGTATGTATAAATCCCGGTGTTGTGCCCATCTTTCCATGTAATTTGAATGGCGTATTCTCCTACAGTTTCAATATTTTTAACCATATACATCTCAGGTGTCATCATTTTTTTTACCGGCGGACGATAGGTCTTAAGAAGTACTGTCTCACCCTTGCATGTTGCACAAGGACATTCATCTCTCAAATATTTTAACTCAATTACACTAACTGTTTCATCTTCCCAAATTATTTGGAGAGCTGCTTTATCTTTCAATTTTATTGTCTTTGGTATCACTCTTCCTCCGAAACTATCATTTTTTAACAATCAATTTTAACCAAATAGATTTTATCATTCAATTATCCATATATTATTAATTAAGTGATTGCTATTTTTGCTAAAAGAAATTGAATAAATTTTCTATACTTTGATAAATACAAATATGTTATGGATCGGATAAACTGATGAACTTATACTTTATCGAACTTATACTCTTTATTGGCTCGGTATTATTTGCAGGTTTGATTACTGCAGCCGAGATTGCTTTGTCATCATTTGGGGAGAACAAGATAGACGAGCTTAAAGAAAGGGGGGATAAAATATGGCAGAAATTCCAGTCTGTTCATAAAAATCCCGAACCTTATTACGGGACTATTCATCTTTTATCTTTAACGTTCATTATAGCATCGGTTGTATTCGGGTTTTTGCTAAGTGCAAAACTTATAAATCCCGGAATAATAGAACCTAAGGTTGGAATTTATGATGATCCATTCAGATTAATTATCTCATTTATTCTGACGATAATATCCATTGCATCAGTTCTGACAATTTTTAGCTACCTGATACCAAAAGCTCTCGGTTTCAAATTCTCCGAACAGTTGGGCAGGCTATTTGTCATTCTGCTTCTTCCGTTGTCAAAACTTTTTATATTACCTGCAAGACTATTGAATTCATTAAGTGATTTTTTTCTAATTCCCTTTAAAGAAAAAACTAATTTCTCTCAGGCAAAACCATCGGAGGATGAAATTCTGGATATTATTTCTGATGGAGTTAAGTCAGGCGCAATAGATGAGAAAGAAGAAAAAATAATTCAGAACATAATTGAATTTAATGATCTTAAGGCAGGGGAGGTTATGGTTCCTCGAACTGATATGATATCAATTGATATTAATGAAACTGACGAAGTGTTGCTTCGGAGTATTATTTTAAAGGGACACACACTTATACCTGTTTTTGAAGATTCGATAGATAACATCGTGGGAATTCTTCACAGTAAAGATGTTGTTAGGTTGCTGTTAGATTCGGGTTCAATATCTTCTATTAAAAATTTAATTCGACCGGCCTACTTTATTCCAGAGACAAAACTGATTTCTGAAATTCTTACAGAAATGCAGCAGCGAGGAGAAAGACTGGCAATTGTTTCTGATGAGTACGGCGGAACGGAAGGTGCCATAACAATTGAAGATATTTTAGAAGAAATTGTCGGAGAGATAAAAAGCGATTCAATCACTGAACAAAAAAAATATTATAAATTTCCTGATGATAAATATTTTGTATTAGGCTCTATGCAGATAAATGATTTCAATGAAGTGTTTAATCTCACTTTGCCAGAGTCAGATGAATACAATACTATCGCAGGATTTATTGCTGAGCGATCCGGCAAAATACTAAGTCTGAATGAAACAGTTGAATACGAAGGAATTAATTTTGAACTTATAAAGAAGATCAGGCAAAAAATGGTTCAGTTTAAGATCTCTTCCGAGGCAAATACATTCGGAGAAAAACAAAATGATAAAAAAGTTTAAATCAAGATATTGAAATGAAAAAAACATTAGTTGCAATGGCTGTGCTGATAATAGTAATTGTTTATTTCTTTTATCCGGAAACAGTTATCACATACCCTGCAGGAATTACAGCGCCTGAGCAACCTAAGCAAACAAATATTGATGCGATAAAGGAATGGAAGTTCAAGGACTTTGATATTAAAGCACTTGCTGAGTATGGTATAAAAGCACGAGTACTAAGTCGTAATAATTTTTCGACGGGAAAAGAGAGTGAAATTTCACCACTCGACCTTGCACTTGGCTGGGGGCCAATGTCCGATCAAAATATTATTGATGAATTAGATATTTCTCAGAGTAACAGATGGTATCATTGGCAGGCAGATGTATTGCCAATTCCTGCTCGTGAAATAAGTTTGAACAGCGCAAATGTTCATATCATTCCTAAAGATGAAATAGTTGAGGAAAAGTTTGACAAAGTTTACAAAGGAAATCTGATTGAAATGAAAGGCTATCTGGTTGAGGTTAGAACAGCAGATGGCTGGCGTTGGAAGAGTTCTGTAAAAAGAGATGATACTGGAGGCGGAAGCTGTGAATTATTCTGGGTTGAAGATTTGGTAGTATTAGATAAATAATTTTTTAGGGAATGCAATTCCATCTTGTTTAGATAGTTGGAAAGTGCTAATTTTGGTTCACAAAAATTTAAGCTGGTGTAGCTCAGCTGGTAGAGCAGCTGATTTGTAATCAGCCGGTCGGCGGTTCGAATCCGTTCACCAGCTCTTAAATTTAAAGCCTTGTAACTATGTTAGTTATAGGGCTTTTTATTTTATTGTAATTCAGAAAGCCAACTTCTTTGACGATTGCAAAGTAAAATAAGCTTTGCGTGTCATTTCGGTCGAGTGAAGCAAAGAACCGGAATCCCATTGGTTAAATAACAATCCTAATTAATCTTTTCTTTCTTCATCTTTATTCTCAAATAAGTATGTGCTATATTTAGATCAAAATTCTTAAAGGAGATGAAGATATGAAAATTCTAAATCCATTAAATATTACAACTCTATTAATTTTATTCTTTAGCATAAATGCTTTTACTCAAACCGGGATGCCTCAATACAATATTATGTGTGAAAGAGAAGGAACTTATATTGGAGATATTAAAGTCGAACTTTTTAGAATAATTACACCACTTCATGTTCATAATTTTGATAGTCTTGTGTCAATTCAGTTTTATGACACAACTGCCTTCCACAGGGTAGTGCCCGGATTTGTTATACAGGGAGGTGATCCTAATTCCAGACATGGTGATCCTTCCACTTGGGGTTATGGTGATTCAACTCAAACTACCGTACCTGCCGAGTTTACAAAAATTAATCATGCGCGTGGGATACTGGGAGCTGCAAGGGATTCAGATATCAATAGTGCAACTTCCCAATTTTTTATAAATGTTGCTGATAATTCAGGTTTGAACGGGCAGTACACAGCATATGGAAGAGTTTACGAAGGTTTGACTGTAGTAGATGATATTGTAAACTCACCGGTTGTACCCGGCACAGAACGACCTGTTCAAAAAATTGAAATGTTCGTTACATATATTGGTGTCAATAACAGTGTGCCTGCCGCGCCGGTTCTTATTTCTCCCGAGGATGATCTTCAAGATGTAATGCTCACTCAAAGTTTTCAATGGGCTCCGGTTCCAGCTTCAGTGCTATATAGATTCCAATTGTCAATAGATTCTAACTTTACATCATTAGAGTACGATGATTGGGTGGGAACAACAAGTTATTGGGTCGGTGGTTTGCAACTTGGGTTTGTAAAATATTATTGGCGGGTACAGGCAAACAATGGTGGTAATATAAGTAGCTTTTCTGAAGTCAGAAGTTTTACAACAGGAATTGATGTTCCAACTCTAATTTCACCGCCGGATAGCTCAGTTAATGTTCCAACTAATCCTACATTTGAATGGACGCCTGTGAACGGTGCAGTTTCTTACACATTACAAATATCTACTTTTGGTTCTTTTATTAACTATGTTGTTAACCAATCCGGCATTACCTCAACTTCGTATTCGGTTGTCGGCCTTGAGGAAAATAAAAAATTATTTTGGCGAGTAAGAGGGGCAACCTCAAATTACGAAGGATTGTTTTCGAAAGTATTCAACTTTACGACTGGATCAAGTAGCTCTGTAAATGAAAACGAAAATTTATATACATATAATTTGGAACAGAATTATCCCAATCCTTTTAATCCAACTACCGTTATCAAATATCAATTAGCGAATCCTGGATTTGTTACAATTTCTGTCTACAATATGTTGGGAATGGAAATTGCCAAATTGGTAAATGAAGAAAAATCTGCAGGAGAATATGAAGTTGAATTTGATGCAAGTAATCTTTCAAGCGGAATTTATTTTTACAGGCTACAGGCAGGTTCCTTTGTTGAGACTAAGAAGATGTTGCTGTTGAAATAGTGCCAATGAGCCCTCATCAATGAACGCTGGTGGGTGATTTTTTCAAGAGGATGATGGAACTGAACCATCTATATTACAAGAAAGTTGAAGTTCATCTTTTGAGTCATCTCCCGCTTTAATTTAATAAAGGATGTGATGAAGCGATTGGAAAAATAAAATATTATAGGTTGAGTAAACTCAAAGAGTTAGGGAAAAAATTAACAGGAAGTGAATTTCTAAATATTAGTGAATCATCGGCTGCATTTAAAAAAATAGACGCAGCAAGCGGATTAGCTATCAGCTATATATACTAAAGACTCGAAAGATTCCAGTCAAGTCAGTGCAAAGATGATAAGACTTGTCCCGATACCGGAACCCACACATGTGGTCTCCAAAAAAACTATACACAGGATCATAATTAATTTCATTTTCGACTCCAATCTTTTTTTTGCCTCACTTGGAATAAAAAAATGCATGCTCTGATTTATAGAGCACTAATCTATTTAATTTATAAAGGTAGAATGGTTGAGGGTTTATGACACATTTAAAAATTGCCCTCGCACTGATTAATAATTAAACAAATAATTGGATAGAATCAAGCGATGACTTAATAAAAAAAAATTTTAATTAATCATCAATTTTTATTCCCCGACATTTTATGTTCGTAAGAACTTTGGACCTGGGAGGAAGAGCTAATCAGCAGAATACGAAAACGCAACACACCTGCGGGCCATTCAACTTTAGCGCCTTCGTCTTTTACAAGAATCCAATTATCTACCGTCTTTTTGGTAAAATTTTAACCGAATACAACGAAAATCAAAAAAATACGCCTGTTTTCAATGGCATTTTAATTGTCAGTTATTGATCGTTTTCAACAGGAAATTTTATAACAAATATGGTGCTTCTTATGAGAAACTACATTACAGATCAATTCAAATTTGCTCTTTTATTGACTTTTATACTTTTAACCTCGACCTCATTAGCCCAGTTTAATGATTACACATTAAAACTCGGACTGCAGGCAAATGGTATTTTAACTGATACCGAGTTTGACAAAGAGAACAAACCAACTAATCCGGAATATAAATTTTCCGGACTTGGAAGACTTTTTGTGAGGTTTGAATTTTTCACGCCGGTTGTTGAAATGGAAGCTGGTGGTGGTTTTGGAAGACTTGCTGGTATAGATACAGCTTATAATAATTGGTGGACATATATTATTCCTATCGATTTAAGAGTCATTTTAAGTCCTTTTGAAATGGATGTTTGGAATCCTTATTTGTTTGGTGGTGTCGGTGCGATGTACTTTAATAATGATGATCCTCCAAGCGATGCATTCAACAATGGTAAGGAAGAAGGTTGGACAACAATGTTTCCGGTTGGCGGAGGTTTTGAAGTTGCTCTCTCTGAAGCAATCACCCTTGATTTTTCGGGTGGTTACACTTTTACTTTATCTGATGATTTAAATAAGTATAATAACCGCGACATTCCAAACACTGAAGGTAATTATGATGGCTATTACAGTGCAGGCATAGGTTTAATATTCGTTAATGGAAGTGGCTCATCGGATAAAGATGGAGATGGATTAACGAAAAAAGAGGAGAAAGAGCTTGGAACCGATCCGGAAAATCCTGATACAGATGGTGATGCTTTAAAAGATGGTGAAGAGGTAAGAACTTATATTACCAATCCTTTAAATCCAGATACAGATGGAGATAGCCTGACTGATGGTGAAGAGGTAAAAACGTACTCAACAGATCCTTTGAAGTCTGATACAGATGGAGACGGACTCAAAGATAATGAAGAATTAAAATCTCACAATACGGATCCGTTAATAGCTGATACAGACGGGGATAGATTATCTGATGGTGATGAAATAAATACTCATAAGACAGATCCACTAAAAGTTGATACTGATAGCGATACCGTTTCCGACAACGATGAAATAAATCTTTATAAAACTGATCCTTTAAATCCTGACACCGATGCAGATGGATTGAAAGAGGGAGAAGAAATTAATATGTACAGAACCGATCCTCTTAAAGCTGATACAGATGGAGGCTCGGTTAATGATTTTACCGAAGTTAACAGAGGAACTAATCCACTAAATCCTGAGGATGATGTTGTAAAAATGGATGTTCCTATTGTTCTTGAAGGGATAACATTCGAAACCGGAAAATCAGATATAACTCCTGAATCAGAAGTTGTTTTACAAGGTGCGCTAAAAACCATGCAAACATATTCCGATATAATTGTTGAAATAAGTGGGCATACAGACGATGTCGGAAGTGCATCCAGTAATCAAACGCTCTCTCAGAAAAGAGCTGATTCCGTCAGGTTCTGGTTAATAAGTAAGGGGATAAATCCTGATAGAATTATTGCAAAGGGTTATGGCGAAGAATTCCCAAGAGTACCAAACGATTCTGCTGATCAAAAAAGAATGAACAGAAGAATTGAATTTAAACGAATCAGATAGAATGATGTAGTTAATTAAGAAACAGCCCCTTCAAGTCTGGAGGGGCTTTTTTTTGTGGTAGATTTCTGCGTCATAAATTATTTTGTTTTTTATGCTTGACTATAAATATTTTTTTATTATTTTATGTAATAAAATTTACATTATTAATAATATATGTAATATTATTTTCAAATGAACACTCATTATCTCATTGACCTTTTCATCGACGTTACCAAAATTGATGCGATTTCTGGTAATGAAAAACCTGTGGCAGATTATATAAAATCATTTTTAACAAATTATAACTACGAGGTCTTTGAAGATAATTCAAATCTGTTCACAAAAAGTAATACTGGAAATCTCATTTGTAAAATTGGTAATGGCGGTAACTTCGTAATGACTGCGCATATGGATACCGCCCGGCCAACCGGTAAAGTTAAACCGAAAATATTGGATGATAGAATAACTTCTTCCGGTGATACAGTCCTTGGTGTGGATAATAGAGCCGGAATTTCAACACTGTTATTTCTTCTTCAAAAAATTGCAACTGAAAAAATCCCTGTAAAAGATTTTTCTATTGCATTTACTACCTGTGAGGAAACTACGTTATTCGGTTCGAAACATCTGGGGCTGAATGGTAAAATAAAATACGGTTTTATCTTTGACTCGGGTTACCGACCGGGGAATTTTATTCACTCAGCTTGTGGTGCGCTTGGGTTTAAAATTAAAGTTATTGGAAAAGCATCACATTCCGGTATAGCTCCTGAAAAAGGAATCAATTCACTTCAGATTGCTGCAAAAGCAATAAGCAATTTACCATTAGGTAGAATTGATGAAGAGACGACAATGAATATTGGAATTCTGAGAGGCGGAACAGCGGTTAACGTAATCCCCGAAATTACAGAATTAGAAGGCGAAATAAGGTCATTCGATATAAATAAAGTTGAAGCTTTTTTCAAACTGACACTTGATGCATTTAAAAGTGAAGCTGAGCCACGGAGTGCAAAAATTAAAGTTGATTCTTTTTGGGATTTTAAACCTTATACTATTCCTGAAAGTTCTTACGTCTTTAAAGAGATTGTTAGAACAATAGAAAAAGTAGGCTTAAAACCCACTCCTAAAATTTCGCTTGGCGGCAGTGATGCAAATTCATTAAATGAAAAAGGTATTCAATCAGTCAATCTTGGAATTGGAGCTCAAAACCCTCATTCAAATGATGAATTTATTTTTATTGAGGACTTAGTTAAATCGGCTGAAATAGCTCTTGAATTGGTAAAGAAAAATTAATTTTTATGAAAAAACTTTTACAATTACTCTTACTAATAACTTTCGTTTTTTTTGATCAGGGATGCTTCGCACAATCCTCAAAGGGCCATCTGGTTATTATCGGTGGTGGTGATAAAACCCAATATATATTGCAAAAAATTGTTGATCTTGCGGGTGGACCGCAAGCAAAGATTATAGTCATTCCCAACGCTAGCTCAGAACCTGAAGAATCAGCAAAATACAATGTTGAAGAATTTATTAATCTTGGTTGCAAAAATGTTCGGTATATATTGTTTAACCGGGAAGCTGCTAATAAAGATTCACTTGTAGAAATATTAACCGGTGCAACGGGCATATTTTTTTCCGGTGGTGATCAGAGCTATTTGACCAGAGATATGCTCGGTACAAAATTACTAGAAAAAGTATATGAGATTTATGACAACGGCGGAGTAATAAGTGGAACAAGTGCCGGTGCTGCTGTTATGAGCAAAATAATGATTACTGGTAATGAATTAATCAATAAAGATTCTTCTGATATTTTTATCAGCATTCAGAAGGGAAATGTTGAGGTAAAGGAAGGTTTCGGTTTAATTAAAACTGCTTTTATCGATCAGCATTTCATCAAACGAAAAAGATTAAACAGGTCAATAAGTATTGTTCTTGAAAATCCGGAACTTTTAGGAATCGGCATCGATGAATCTACTTCTATTGTTGTTTATCCTGATGAAACATTTGAAGTTCTTGGTGAGAATCAGGTCATGATATTTGATGCAACGAATTGTCGCAACATTAAACTGGATAAGAACGGCAATCTTGGGGCTGAAAATATCAGAATGCACTTATTAATTAATGGTGATAAATTCGATCTTAATTCAAAAAAAGTAATCGAATGAAACCCAGCAGAAAAAAAATTAAGTTCAAAGTGCCGAATACCTATCTCCTTCTTTTTTCAATATTATTATTGATTGCTGTACTTACCTGGGTTATACCAGGCGGAGAATATCAACGTACGACTCTCGATGGTAAAGAAATTGTCGTTCAGAATTCATTTAAATTTGTGGAGAGTAATCCGCAGGGATTTTTTGCACTTTTTATAGCTCCTTTAAAAGGCTTTGTTGAAGCGGGGATGATTATTGGGTTCATACTCCTGGTTGGCGGTGCATTTAATGTTTTAGCAAAAACTGATGCCATCAATTCGTTGATTAATAAACTTGCAAGAGCTCACCGAAACTCACCTGCACTTCGCCGTCTTTTCATCCCGGTGCTTATCTTAATGTTTTCTATTGGTGGGGCAACTTTTGGAATGAATGAAGAAATTATTCCGTTTGTTCTGATTATCGTTCCTATTTGTCTTGCGCTTGGATATGATTCCATTGTTGGAGTTGCTATACCTTTAGTTGGTGCACATATTGGATTTGCAAGTGCGTTTCTCAATCCGTTTAATGTTGGAATTGCCCAGGGAATTGCAGACGTTCCAATCTTTTCAGGAATTGGTTACAGAGTTATCTGCTGGCTCATTTCAACTGCAATAGCAATTCTGTTTGTTCTTTACTATGTAAAAAAACTGAGCAAGAATCCAGAGATAAGTCCTACTTTCAAAGCTGATAGTGAAAGAAGAGGAACCGAACACTTTGATAGTATTTATAATAACAAAACTATCTTTTCTGCCAGACATAAAATTGTTCTGATTACATTTACGCTTTCATTAGTTATGCTGGTAGTTGGCGTAATACAATTTCACTGGTTCATTGAAGAGATATCTGCAATGTTTTTTATAATGGGAATTGCTGTTGGAATAATTGGTGGATTAAAAAGTGATGAAATTATTACAGGTTTTATTGAAGGGGCTAAAGATCTTGTTGGGACGGCAATAATTGTCGCTCTTGCAAGAGCTACACTGGTTATATCCAGAGATGGTCAAATCATAGATACTATTTTATATGGTCTGTCTCCTTATATTGAATCCTCCTCTTCAATCTTTGCATCACAAAAAATGTTCATCGTACAGGCAGTAATTAATTTCTTTGTCCACTCTGGCAGCGGACAGGCAGCTTTAACAATGCCAATAATGGCTCCACTGGCGGATCTTGCCGGAGTTACAAGACAGACTGCGATACTGGCATTTCAATTTGGCGAATATACCAATATCATTATCCCAACTTCTGCAGTTACTATGGGGGCGTTATCAATGGCTCGTGTTCCCTGGGAAAGATGGGCAAAATGGGTTTTACCGTTACAAATAATTTTAATGCTGTTAGGTTTAATTTTATTAATTCCACCAAATTTGATGGGATGGCAATGAGCTTCTTAATTAATAAAATAATTATTCACAAAAAAAGAGGTGTGCTATGAAAAAGCATTTACTAAAGCTTTTCAGTTTGGCAATTTTTACATTTGTGCTTGCAACCGAAATTCTTGCTCAAGCTACATTTGGTACTGGTCCACTTTATGTCCGTGTCGGCCAATACGGAGAAATCAGAATTTTTACAATTGAAGGAGTAGATACAGTTCAACATATAAACAGAATTTCACTTATTGCCGCAGGAAATACAGATCAGGTAATTGATTATTGGAACGATCTGGAAGTAGTACTTCCCACCGAGCTTGTCGCAAGTCCTCAATTGAGCGATTATGAAATTACTGGTACTTATGATAATTCATATTCCGAATTGCCTCCGGATTTCTTAATTGAACAGCATGTATACGGCTGGAATGGTCAAAGTTACGGGCTTGTCAAATGCATTCTAACTAATCAAGAAACAACTGAAATGCCTGTATTGGCGGGATTAGATATTGTGCAATATGTAGACTATACATGGGAGGATGACCATATATATTATGATATGGTAAATCAACTTCTCGTACAATACGATATTCACTTTATAGCAATTAAAATATTATCAGAACCCACGACATCAGGACAGGTATTCGAGTGGTACGATGGCTATCAGAATTCTGATCCGGATTATTATTCATGGTTGTATGCTGGCACATTTGATACTGATACACTCATTACAGATGCTGATGGCGGCGTTGGAATTTTGGGTGGAACTCCAACTACATTTCAATCAGCTGGTAGCGTAATCGTGTATTTCGCTGTTTCTACTGGATCGAACGAATCTGAAATGTTAGCAAATATGCAACTCGCTCAGGAGAAATATTATGCATTAACATCAGTCGAAGCAGACTACAGTCAAATTCCAGAGGGATTTGTACTTGAACAAAATTATCCAAATCCATTCAATCCATCTACGGCTATTAAATTCGGAATACCTGAAGCTTCTAATGTCAGATTGAAAATATTCAACTCACTGGGTGAGGAAGTGGCCGAGCTTGCAAATGAATATATGGATGCGGGCACTTACACATATAGCTTCGATGCTTCAAAACTTTCATCTGGAATTTATATCTATACTTTGCAAACTGGTAATCAGGTCATTTCTAAAAAGATGACTTTGATAAAATAAGGATCCCATTTCTATCGTAGCACAGATTATTAATCTGTGCTACAACTTAATGTTATGGAACGATACAAAGAGATAAAAGATAAAATTAAGAGCAAGTACGATTCGCTTCCCAAGAATCACAGGAAGATCGCTGATTTTGTAATTAATAATTTTGATAGAATTCCTTTTCTGAACGTGCAGGAATTATCGGAATCGACGGGTGCAAGTGTAGCTTCAATTGTGCGGTTTGCACAACGAGTTGGTTACAAAGGGTTCAGCGAACTTAGGAATGCCATCACTGATTCATTGCAAAAAGGTATGCACAACAGCGAGATTTTCCCCTTGCTCGAAAAGCATAAAATAGCTGAAGACTTGCTTACAGAAGTTGCAAATCTTGATATAAAAAATATTAATGATACCTTAAACCTTATCGAACGTAAATCATTTAATTATGTGATCAATCGAATTTCTTCGGCTGAGAGTGTACGAACTGGCGGTCTGGGAATTTCTTACTTGCTCGCGGAAATACTTGCATATCAATTAACACAGGTTGGAATAGATTCTTCTGCTTTGAAGCATACTCATACACTTTTCCACGAACAAATTCTGTATTTGAACCCCAACCACTTACTGGTATTATTTTCTTTTCCACCTGTACTCGAAGGAAACAATAGAAGTGGCGCGATTTGCAAAAGAGAGAAGAATAGATGTAATAGCAATTACAAATATGCCGGCTTCACCAATTACTCAGTATTCAAGGGCCAATTTAATCGTGGAGAGCAGAAATATGCTTTTCACTAATTCGTTCGCTGCAATTTCTGTTTTAATTAATGCAATAGCAACTTCTTGTGCTGTGAAAGATAAAGCAAGATCAAAAAAGATTCTGAGGGAATCAGAAGAAATCGCTGTAAGTCAAAACCTGATAATAAGCGGGAGTTGAAAAATGAAAAAATTTTTATTACTTGTCTTTCTGACCTCTTATTTTCTCTACGCAGGAACAACGGGTAAACTTTCCGGATCAGTTAAAGATTCGCAAACAGGAGAACCTCTTGTCGGGGCAAACGTAATCCTTGTTGGAACTGATTTTGGAGCAGCTACTAACCTTGATGGGAATTTTGTTATTCTCAACATTCCTCCTGGCAACTATTCAGTTAAAATAAGTTATATAGGCTATGAATCAAGGCTTGTTACAGATGTTCAATTTATTGTTGACCAAACTACTCTTTTACCTGTTCAATTGAATTCTGAATCTATTCAGGTTGAAGAAGTTGTTGTTGTTGCAACTACCCCAATGGTACAGAGAGATGTAACGAGCAGTGTCTCAGTTATCCGCAGAGATCAGATAGAAGCATTACCTGTTTCTAACTTTAAAGATTTATTATCCCTCCAAGCTGGGGTAGTTGAGACAGGCAATAATAATCTGCACATCCGTGGTGGTCGTTCAAATGAAGTTGCATATCTCGTTGATGGAATTTATGTGAAGGATCCATTGCTTGGTAATTTAGCTCTTGAAATTGGGAACGATGCAATTCAGGAAATGAGTTTACTTAGCGGAACGTTTAATGCAGAATATGGCAACGCACTAAGCGGTGTTGTGAATATCGTGACTCGTGATGGAGATGAAAACTTTACAGGAAGGCTTGAGGCAAGAACCAGTGAGTTTGGAGTAGACAGGTATACAGATCTCCACGAATCCCGGGTCAATGGTAGCCTTAGCGGTCCGTTTTTCACGAACAGATTAACTTTCTTTGTGTCTGGAGAAGTGGATAACAGAGGGAGTTATCTTCCATATGGTTATGATAAACTTGGTTCCATCTTTACAAAGTTAACAACTGATATAGTGCCTCATACAAAAATTTCATTACAGAACAGAGGAAGCCAGGGAGATCGACAGAATTACAGTCACTCTTTTAAATATATTCCCGAACAGTATCCAAAAGTAAATACTGACAGTTGGCAGACTTCACTTACTTTTACACATACTACAGCAAATAATTTCTTCTATGATATTAGAGCTTCGTATTTTAATCAGGGCTATTTTTCGGGCATTGATAAAGATACTTCACGTTATTTACCAACTAGCGAATGGGTATACTATAGCGAGTATGGAAATGGTTTTGAATTTTATAAAATTACCGATACTCTTGAATTATACGATAGCCGAACTGTTACTGCAGATATTAAAGCAGATGCTGTCTGGCAGATGGGTGAAGTTAATGAAGTTAAATTCGGCGGACAGTTTCAGATGCATTGGCTGGACCTGTATTACATCTACGATCCTAAAAGAAATTTTCCTTACGTAGATGATTATACCACAGAGCCCTTTGAACTAGCTGCCTATTTGCAGGATAAAATTGAATTACCATATTTAATTCTAAACCTCGGTCTGCGGTGGGATTATTCAAACGCAAATGTAATTTACCGGTCTGATCCACTTGATCCTAATTCTCTGGTGGAATCAGGATCGAAGTCTCAGCTTTCACCCAGGATCGGAATTGCCCACCCGATATCTGACAGGACTAAACTGCACTTTTCTTATGGCCATTTCTTTCAGATTCCGGAGTTTCAATATCTATTTGAAAATAACCAGTATGATCTTAACGTCAGGGAACCATTGTTTGGTCAGGCAGACCTTGATGCTGAGAGAACAATTTCTTATGAAGTAGGTGTATCACACCAGTTTTCAGATAGGATTGCAGCGCACGTTACAGCATATTACAGAGACATAACCGGCTTGATTGGCACACGTTATTATTTTCCGTTTGTTGAAGGAAGATACACGGGCTATACACTTTATGTAAATGAAGATTACGCAAATGTCAAAGGATTTGAATTTAGCCTTGACATCAGACCGGATAGGTATTTTTCAGGAAGTTTGACTTATACTTTTATGGATGCAAAAGGAAGTGCTTCTTCTGAACAAGAGCAATATCCCGGTACAACTGAATCAACTCAATTATATTATCTGGATTTTGATAGAACTCATATTTTTAATGCATCAGCTACATATCGAATTCCGGATGGTGAGGGACCCGAAATATCTGGTACTCCATTCTTTCAGAATGTAGATATTAGTTTAATTCTAAAAGCCAGTTCAGGTGCACCATATACACCTTCAGGCAGAGATGTAGGGTTTGTAGAAAGAAATTCCCTAAGACAACCGGGAATTTACAGTATCGATTTAATACTTGGTAAGTCATTTGATATAGTACAAACAATTGAGCTTAGAATATTTGCAGAATTTTATAACCTGACTGACCAAAAGAATATTCGTTATGTTTATCCTGACACCGGTGATCCGAATTATACTTTTGAGGGGAACTATTCAGAAGAATATATGCAAGATCCTTCAAATTTTGGTCCTCCGAGAGTAATCAGGCTCGGTGCATCAATCAGATTTTAATAATAAAAAATTATGCAGAGAATTTTTATGAAAATTATTTTATCCATCTTTATAACAATTTTTATTTCCAATATTTTGTATGCTCAGGATGGAAGGGACGGCCGCGAACTAACTTCAGAAGATTTAATGAAAGTTTTGGGAATTGAAGACCGCGCAGCAGGAACTCACAATGCCAGCAATATAGGTCTCTTCTTTGAAAACCGTGGGAAGTTATATCCAAGAAGATTGACACAAGGTCCATCTGGTGAATTTCCCATTAACAGTACAAAACATTATATCTATCGCATCAACCAATTTGCCGGGGTTCCGGGAAATGTAGTTCAAGGCAGATATACAACTAATGAAGAATGGGAAGCCGTTGGTGGTTATAATCTGAAGGATTCAGCCAGGATTGCATTCAGCGATAATCCAATTTATTGGCATCCAACACTCGGCTGGCCGGTGAAAGATGAAAATGGTAATAATATAATTCTATCCGACCAGGATAGCTATTGTGTTTATAACGATAGCAATAACACTGTTTCGATTTTAGGAATACAGATTGCACAAACAGGATATGCCTACGGAGTAAATTTTGCTAAGAATATCATTTATTATAAATACGAAATAACTAATCATGGTTCTCAGGATCTTGAGGACTTTTATTTTTGTTTGTACATAGATTGTGATGTTGGCAATGTTAGCGGTGGAGTTCCCGAATATGATGATGACAGGATAGACTTCAATAAAGAGAAAAACCTTGTTTACTTTTTCGATGACGGCATATTCAACCGAGTGGCCTGATGGTAAAACAGGATTCTTAGGTGCAATGTTTATCAAAACTCCCGAAGTGAATGGAGTTGAACTGGGAGTGACCGATATGCATTACAACATTTATGATGATGATCTGGATATAGATTCTGTCCAATATGGAATTATGTCAAGTGACCCGAATCTTTACAATTCCACTCTAGGCTCACGATATTTTCATATCGGTGGCAATCCAGATTTACACTTTGATGACCCCGCAACAATTCCCGCTTCGGGTCTTGATCTGCTGGCGTACATAAGTTCAGGACCCTATACATTAAGCAGAAATGACACTCTGGTATTTATAACAGCAATAGTTGCCGGGGAAACGAAAGAGGAATTATTAAACTCTGCATCTACTGCCGAATCAACTGTCGAAGCTGATTTCCAATTACCCAAACCACCGGTGCGCCCAAATTTATCCGGCACTGCTGGAAATATGGCATCAACATTATACTGGGATGATATTGCTGAATATAGTCTGGATGAGTTTTCTGGAAATTATGATTTTGAAGGCTATCGATTATACAGAAGTACTGATAAAGGAATTATTTGGACTAATCTTGCAGATTTCGATTTAACAAATTCAATTGGAGAGAACACAGGTCTGCAATATAGTTTCAATGATACAACAATCATTAATGGTTTTGAATATTGGTATTCCATTACTTCCTATGATAGAGGTGATACTTTGGTCGAAAGTCTCGAATGTCCTTTAGGTACTAATACTAACGCAATAAATCTGGTATCTTTAATTCCCAGAAGCGATGCAATCGGAAGAACTCCTGTATCAGTTATTGAAACTCAACACATCGGAACTGGTGAATCTAATTACGAACTTATTGTTGAACCAATCGACGATCAATCTCTTGCGGGCAATGAATACAGAACTTCATTTGGATTCACCTCAAAGAAAGAAAATGGAAACCTTGCAACGAGTGTAACGATAACAATTACAGATTCTACTCAAACTCAACCTTATAAATATGGAATAAAATTTACCAGCCCTACAAATTTTGATGTAGTGAATTTAACTACCAATGAAATAATCAGAGACGGATACAATTATCCTTTTGGTGGCAGGGAGGTAACTATAACCGGGCATGGATTGAGAATTGGAATGTTGGACGACCCGAATGCTACTGAAGATGAAAGACCGCAGGGTGGCGATTTAATCGCAATAGATTTTTCAATTTCGGTAGAAAAGAATAATGAATTTAATGTAATTGAAAACCGCGGTTTTATGATTGCTCAAACACAATCAACCAGTGATGGAATTATTTTTTCCTTGTCACCGCCCGAAATCATTCAATCGCTTTCAAGGATTGGAGGGACAGATAATGTTAATATAATCTTCGAAGTAATTGATGAAACCCTAGCGAAAAATGCATTATATATTATTTCAATTGACAACAGTGGAAAAGATGCGCAGGGAAACGGTTATGTAATTCTTTCAGTAACTGAAACCGAAATAATTGCCGATACTCTTTATACTTTCGGAACCTTTGAGTTTGATGGCATCCGTGGTAGAATAGAATTTCCGGGCTCAACTCCACCTTCTGCAGGCAATAAATTTTCACTTGAGACTCTTAAACCTGAGCAGCCCGATATCAGGGATAAATACTATTTCAGAATTGAAGGAGCGAAAATTAGCAAATCGGAAATAGAACAGGATATGAACAGAATAAGAGTTGTTCCAAACCCATATGTGGTATCGTCATTATGGGAACCGGAGTTTGGCGAACTAAGAAGAGAACCATTAAGACGAATTCAGTTTATTAATCTTCCGCCTGAATGTACAATATATATTTTTACTGTTGATGCAGATCTGATAAAAACTATTTATCATAGTTCTACAAATGGAACCGAAGTCTGGGATCTGCGTGCTGAAGGTGGAAGAGAAATAGCTGCAGGAGTTTACATTTACCTTGTAAAGACGCAGGATACAGAGCATCTTGAACGATTCGCCGTTATAAAGTAACAGGAGAATATTATGAAAAAGATTATACCATTTATTTTAGCTTTTATATTTGTCATCACAGTAAATGCACAAAATCCAAACCTTGGGACCGGTGGAGCACAATTTCTGCAGATACCAGTCGGTGCAAGGGCAGAAGCAATGGCAGGTGCGGTAGTTGGCTACATAGATGATGCGTCTTCTGTTTTCTGGAATCCTGCAGGAATGGTTAAAGTAAAAAACGTTGAGGTGTTTTTTTCATATATGGATTGGCTTACGCTGTTCGATCATAGTGCAGCTTCCATTGTTTATAATGTTGAAGATGTTGGATCTTTCGGAGCCAGTCTTATCATTTTTAACACGAACGAAATGGAAATCACAACTGAGATAGAACCGAATGGCACGGGAAGATTTTTTGATGCCGGTGATATGGCTATTGGTCTGAGTTATGCCAAATATTTAACAGACAGATTTAGTGTTGGCATTACAGCAAAATATGTTTACCAGCAAATCTGGAATGAAACTGCAAGTGGTTTTGCATTTGATATTGGAACTCAATACAGGCTTGATTTTCAAAATCTTACAATTGCAATGAGTATGGTTAACTTCGGCGGCGATTTAAGATTTGATGGCCCTGATCTGGATGTTAACTATGAAAATGAGAATTATCCTCAATCCAGAATAACGCCGGCAAGATTACAAACTGCCGACTATCCGTTGCCTCTACAATTTCAGGTGGGAATTGGTTTCGATGTTTTTGAAGCAGATTTTGTGAAGATGAGAGGAGCAATTGATGCAACCCATCCAAATGATAACAGCGAGAGAGTACTTTTTGGAACTGAGTTTTCTTTCTTTGACCGGTTTTACCTTCGCGGAGGTTACAAGTTAAATTTTGATGATCAGGAATTTGCATTTGGTGCAGGGGCTAATGTACCTGTTTCAAGTAGTGCTGTCTATTTCGATTATGCCTACTCAGTTTATGATTTGCTTCCGGGTGTTCACAGAATATCAATTAAATTATTGTTTTAGTGAAGTGATCAGATGAAAAAATTACTTCTTCTTATTACACTGTTTTTAATCCCGATATTTTCACAGCAGACACCTCTTGAAAAAAATAATTACCAAAAACTTACTTCTTATGATGAACTAACTTCGTTTGTGTACAAATTAGATAAATCTTCAGAGTTAGTAAGTGTTGAGGCAATCGGAAAATCTGTCGAACAAAGAAATCTTTATGCATTAAAATTTTCCAATTCAGAATTTGGAGAAGATACATCAAAGATTAAAGTATTAATATTTGCACAACAGCATGGAAATGAACAATCAGGAAAAGAAGGAGCATTGCTTATAGCAAGAGAGTTATTAAAACCTGAGAATAGTTATTTATTTGAGAAAATAGATTTTGCTCTAATCCCTCAAATGAATCCTGATGGTTCAGAAATAGATACAAGGATTAATGCGAATGGAATGGACTTAAATCGAAATCACCTGATTCTAACAGAACCTGAAACAATCGCACTTCACAAATTATTTGATGAGTATTTATTTGAAGCTACGATGGATGTACACGAATATTATCCATACACTGAAGATTTTTTACAATATGGTTACATCAAATATTTTGATGAACAAGTCGGATCTTTAACAAATCCAAATGTATCCGAAAGAATCAGAAACTTTAGCAATGCAGAATATCTTCAATTTATAGAATCATATTTGAATGAAAGAAATTTTACATTTCACAATTACATTCCCGGTGGACCTCCTGAAATTAGTCTTATTAGGTACAGCACTTACGATATAAATGATGGAAGACAAAGTCTGGGAATTCAAAATTCATTTTCATTTATTCAGGAAGGAAAGAATGGTGAAGATTCATTGGACAATATTAATAGACGTGCTAATGGTCAAGCTTTAGGTATGCTCGGTTTTCTTGAGTTTGTGTATTCACATAAAGAATTTATTAAAAACATGGTTTATGAAGAAAGAAATAATTTAATTCAAGGTAATGTTTCTGAAAAAGTTGCTATCCAAATGGATCATGTTCAAACCGGAGACAAATTGATTTTGACTTTGTATTCGATTAAAACAGAATCGGATACAAATATTACGGTTACTGATTTTCGTCCGGTTGTAAAATCAATTTATGATGTTCAAAGACCTTTAGGATATTTGATGCCAAAAAGTCTTACTGAATTATATGATTGGGCCTTAAGGCAAAATTTATTAATCACTTCTTTTAATACCTCACCTGACATAAAGATTGAAGAATATTTTATCCTCAAAATAGACTCAATGGATTTTGAGGGTGATACGATTGTTAATCCCGCTGTTGAATTAAGAGAAGTCCAGAATGATTTAAATCCGGATGAATATTATTTCATCTCAACAAATCAGCTTAAAAATAATTTGATCGTGATTGCACTTGAACCTAAATCAATGCTGGGATTAGTAACTTATAAGCAATATGAACATTTGTTGAAAGCGGGAGAATATTTTCCGATTCTGCGAGTTGTAAGTCAGAGTAATTAAAATTGAATACGACGTTTCTATGATTAATGAGTTATGAAATGTTAGATGACATCGCTCGAATAAAATTAGCACATCTTCCTACCCCAATTGATGAAGCCAAACGATTAGCGGATAAATACGGTTTCAAAAAATTATTAATGAAGCGCGATGATTTAACTGGTTTTGCAGGCGGTGGAAATAAAGCCAGAAAACTTGAGTACGATTTTGCAGAGATTTTGAAAGGTGATTATGATGTTGTTTTAACTGCAGGCGGAATTCAATCCAACCATGCAAGGATGACGGCAGCAGCTGCGAGAAAACTCGGACTTGATGTTAAACTTGTTCTCGGTGGTCCTGATTTCAAAAAGTATAATGGTAATCTATTGCTTGATGTATTATTTGGAGCTGAAATAAGATATCTTGTTAATGATGATGACAACGATCATCTCACTTCTGCGATGAATCAATGGGCAGATGAGCTTAGAAATAAAGGACGAAATCCATTTATTATTCCAATTGGTGGAAGCACAGGTTTAGGTGCATTGGGATATGTAAATGCTATGAAAGAATTAGCCGAGCAAATTGGTCATGATCGGGTTCAGATAATTATGGCTGTTGGTTCGTGTGGAACTTTGGCCGGATCAATCCTTGGTGCAAAAATGTTTATGCCTGAAGCAAGAATAATAGGAATCAGTGTTTCAAGAACTGCAATAGCAATAAACGATCGCACCAGAGAAATCATCGCAGAGTCAACAGTAATTCTCAAACAGAAAATAAATTTGGAGGAAATTCAGGTTGAATGTTACGATCAATATTTCGTTGAGTACGGACGAATGACACCCGAAAGCAAAAGTGCAATTTTTGATTGTGCAAACCTTGAGGGAATTCTGCTTGATCCAATTTACACAGGAAAAGTGATGGTTGGGAATGATCGATCTCGTCCAGAAAAAGATTATTAATCCGGATATAACAACAATTTTTCTTCACACTGGTGGATTGCCAATTATTTTTTCTTTTGAATCTGAATTTGCACGAACGGCAAATTGCACAAAGATTTATTTATAAGATGAGAAATATTTTAAAACACATAGTTTTAGTTTTATTTCTTATAGCAATTCTACTTCCTATCTCAATAACATTGCCACAAAATAAAAACATCATTGATGAAAAATCTATTAGAGATATAATTAATAAATTTTCTGATGATGATCCTTACGTTAACGGAGAAACAATCACTGAAGTTGTTAAATTTGGTAACAATGCCGTTGAGTTTCTTATTGAATCTCTGCAGTCAGAAAATGAAAATGTTCGTTGGTGTTGTGCAATAGCACTTGGTAAAATTGCACCAGAAGGTGAAAGAGCAATTCCATTTTTAACAAAGGCATTGATGGATAGCAATGCAAATGTCAGATGGTGTTCGGCAATCGCTTTAGGAAAATTTAATCAGGCTGCAAAATCTGCTGTCCCTGATTTACAGAAATTATTATTTGATGACGACGATAATGTTCGATGGGCTGCTTACGTTTCTCTCTCGAAGATCAGTAAAGAATCCATAAACATTGCTCCTGTATTTTCTGAGGTAATAAATAAAATCGAGAACCTGACCCCTCAATTGATGAAAGAGTTGAAGGTCCCCGGCACTTCAATTGTATTAATCCAGAATAATGAAATTGCATTTAAAAAAAGTTATGGAGTTAAAGATGTTCGAACACTTTCACCTGTGACTAATGAAACAATGTTTGAAGCCTGCTCAATGAGTAAACCTGTCTTTGCTTACATTGTTATAAATTTAGTTGAACTAAAAAAGCTTGATTTGGATGAACCTCTTAGCACATATCTATCAGAAGAATTTGTTTCTGAAGATGACGATTACTCAAATCAAATTACTGCGAGAATGATATTATCACATACAGGTGGATTTCCAAACTGGCGAAAGGGAGAGGAAGAAAGGGAAGGACCTTTGCCAATCTATTTTACTCCCGGTGAGAGATTCCGCTATTCAGGTGAAGGATATTTTTATTTGCAAAGAGTGATTGAAAAAATCACTGCAAAATCATTGGAAAAAAATGCAAAAGAAATTCTATTTCAACCATCAGGATTAAATCACAGCAGCTTTATTTGGTCTGACAAAATTGATTCCTTAATATCCTGTGGACACGATACATCAGGAAAATTTCTTGCTAAATCAAGGTATTTGCATCCTAATTCAGCTTATACTTTGTATATAACGGCAGAAGATTTTGCCAGATTTATTATTGAAATATTTAAGTCGAATGATGCGAACGATAATACTTCTTCAAAAATATTTATTGATGAAATGCTGAAACCTCAGATTGATGTTTTAGTCAGAGACCCAATCGAAAGACCAGGAAGAGCGCTTGGACTGTTTACTTATTGGGGTCTCGGTTGGGCAATCGATTCAACAGCATCGGGAAAAATTTATTATCACAGCGGTGCAAACAGAACAGGTTTCAGATGTTATTCGCAATTCAGAATTAATAATGGTTCCGGAATTGTGATTATGACAAATGGATTGAATGGAAGTGAATTGTGGACGCGTTTAATTAAACAGATAGGTGATTTCTAATTCTTCTTAGTGAGTTATTAAATTGAAGACACTGTCAGCAAAAACTTCTTTTCCCTCAAATAAAGTCATCAATACTTTTACTTGATTAATTTCAGTTACCGGAATTTCAAAAAGATTTTTATCCAGCACAACCAGGTCTGCTTTTTTACCAACTTCAATTGAACCTGTTTCTTTTTCCAGAAAATTGGAAAAAGCTCCATTGATAGTGAAACTTCTGATCATTTGTTCAAGAGTTACTCTTTCTTCCGGCCAGAGTATTTCTTTTGGATCACTAGTAACTAACTCATATCGTGTAATACCAATTTGGATTGCCTTTAGCGGATTACAAGGAATAGTTACAGGATAATCACTCGAGCTTGCAACAATAACTCCCTCATCGAAAAAACTTTTCATAGGATATTCTTCGTCTGCCCGCTTTTGCCCAAGATAAGGAACCTGAATGTTGTAATAGTAATCATCTTTTATAAACCAGTACGGTTGTGGAATAGCAACTACATTTAAGTCTTTAAATTTCTTAATATCAGTTTTGTTAACTAATTGCAGATGTGTGATTGAATTTCTTGAATCTCTTTTCCCATTTTGGAATTCTGCAAATGCAAATGCGTAAAGTGTAACGGAAGTAGCTGCATCTCCAATTGAATGAATGTGAATTTGAAATTTATCTTTATCTAAAGCTGCACAAATTTCATTCAAGGCATCAATATTCCAGAGTAATTCACCAAAATTTCCTGGCTGATTTTTGTATTGCTCTTTAAGGTATGCTGTGCTTCCTTCGACTACTCCATCAATAAATATTTTGGCAGAGTTTGTCTGAAAAAGTGAACCGATATTTTTCTGTCTTTCATCAATTAATGATTTTATCTGATCAGTTCCTTTTTCAGGATCGATATAGAGTGAAGCACGAAATCTCATCTTCGATCGATTACTCTTTTCAAGATTTCTGTAAGCCACAGTTTCATTACTTCCTGCATCAAGGTAAGCATCATGTGCGGTTGTAATTCCAAATGCCAAAACCATTTCCTGGTATTTTTCAAGACCTTTCATTAATTCTTCTATACTGTAAATAGGGAAAATATCTGAAACAAGATTGGCAGCATTTTCACGTAATGTTCCGTTTGGTTCATTTGTCCCTGTATATCTTTCAATTATTCCACCTCCAGGATTTTTAGTTTTACTGTTAATTCCGGCTAGCTCAAGAGTTTTAGAGTTCACCCATTTTGAGTGTCCATCTTCTGAAGAAAATGAAACGGGAATGTCTTTGATAATTTCGTCTATTATTTTTTTGTCGGGTCCGTGGTTCGGGAAATCTGTGTTGCTCCAGCCTCTACCTTTTATATATTTAGCGTCAGGATGCTCAGCTAAATATACCTTAATAGCATCTTGAATTTCAAAAGTAGTTTTGAGTCCGTAAAGATTTAATTCATAGAAATACCGGTAAGAACTAATAGGATGTGCGTGTGAATCAATAAACCCCGGAAGAATCATTTTCCCTTTGAGATCGATGACTTTAGTTTTCTTTCCAATAAAACTTTTTACAGCTTCATTGTCACCGACAAAAATAATATTACCATCTTTTATTGCAACAGCTTCTGCTTCGGTGTTCAAACTATCAACTGTAAAAACAAATCCGTTCTTAAGTATTAAATCTGCAAATTGTGAGTTGTCCCCAACACATCCATAAATAAGAAGTATAAATGAAAAAATGATATTGAGATATGACAGTTTCGGAAAATTCACTTGTCTGGCTTTAAATTCTTTTTTATTAACAGTTACTTTATCCAGAATCTTCATATTCACTTCCACACCAATTCCTGGTTTGGTTGGAACTTCCATCGTTCCATCCTGATTGACAAAAAATTCTGGTTCAACAATATCTTCTTTATAATATCTTTTACTGGCAGAGATATCTCCCGGCAAAGTAAAGTTTGATAGGGAAGCAAGAGCAACATTTCCGGCTCTTCCAATTCCTGATTCAAGCATTCCGCCACACCACACGGGGATATTTTTAGAGGCACAATAATCGTGAATTAATTTTGATTCTGTAAATCCGCCAACTCTTCCAGGTTTAATATTGATTACTCTGCAACTGTCTAATTCGATTGCTGCTCGGGTATCATCAAGTGAATGAATGCTTTCGTCGAGACAGATCGGAGTTTTAAGTTCTCTCTGAAGTTTTGAATGATCATAAATATCTTCATATCCCAAAGGCTGTTCAATTAGCAGAAGATTATATTCATCCATTTCTTTAAATAGATTGATATCTCCTAATTGATAAGCAGAATTAGCATCAACCTGGAGAAGAATATCCGGAAACTCTTTCCTCATTGATTTCACAAACCGAATATCATTTCCCGGGGAGATTTTTATTTTTATCCTCTTGTAACCTTCTTTTAGATACGAGTTTACTTTTTTTATTAATTCTTCCGGGGAAGATTGAATACCGATACTTACACCAACATCAATTTTATTTCTCGTACCACCAAGCATTTTAGAAAGAGAAACATTTTTTGATTTAGCAATTAAATCCCACAACGCAGCTTCCAAACCGGCTTTTGCCATCATATGTCCGCGAACTTTTGAATAAAATGAAGTAGCTTCATTGATACTTGAAATATCTTTTCCAAGAATTGATGGAATTAAAAAATCCTGAAGAATATGCCACGCAGTTTGTACAGTTTCATAAGAATAAAATGGTGTGCCTTCCGCAACAGATTCACCCCAACCTGAAATGCCATCAGAATCTACTCTTACAATGATGTGTTCTTCATCGTACTCTGTTCCCATCGAAGTTACAAAAGGTGAAACCAATTCCATTTTTATATGGCGAAGTTCAATATTTTTAATACGCATTTGTCATTCCCGTTCTAAATACTTTTTAATTTTTTGGAGTTGCAATAAAGTTTACACCAGCGTGGATCTTTTTAAGGTCAAGATTTTCTGCATCACAATAGTAATTTAGTTCCTTCAGGATTTTTAGTGCTTCAGAAGATGAAGTTTGATAATCTCCACCAAGTTCAATGTAAATAGTTGGCTTGTCTTTCCTGATAAGTTCTTTTGCACCCTTTAATACTTGCGGCTCATATCCCTCAGTATCGATTTTGATAAATGAAACTCTTCCTGAAATATTCTCTGCAAACTTATTAAGTGTGGTGATCTTAATTTCTTCTGATAGCGTATTGTTTTCAAAATCGCTTACTATGGAACTTAAACCTGATTGTTTTGGATTATAATGAAGTGTTGTACTACCCTCGGAATCTCCAAGACCCAGATTTACAATGGTCACATTTTTCAGATTATTATTATGAATTGTTGCTGCTAATTTATTTTTTAATAATCCAGATGGTTCAAAAGAATAAATTTTTCCTTCATCACCAATCAATTCATTCAGGATCAGCACAAAAAATCCGAGGTTGCCGCCAACATCTATAACTGTATCACCTGGTTTAATATATTTTTTAATTTTCTCTGAATCTTCTAAAAACATTTTATCCCAAAAAGTGTGGTACAAAACTTCATTTCTGTCACCACCACCATAAAAGTTAAATTTATATTTCCCATGACTGATAACAAGTGCACTCTTTGCAAATTTTCTTCTTAATCCAAGATTTATTGCTGTAATTCTACATCTAGATACGAATTTCAATTTATCCATAATAACTCTGGTCGTTGGAACAAAGCCTTCCTTTTTTATACTCGAAATTAACTTTTTGAATTTGCTGATCATTTTTTAGAAATTGATTTTATAATACGCACTGATCGGAAATAATTGAAATTATTAGTTTAAACTTACTGAAATTTCAGTTAGAGAAATTAGTACTTGGAAAATTAGAAAGGAAATTCTTCCTTGTAATCTATTTCCTGTTCAAACCTTTCCTGAGGTGCTTCTTTTGCTTCTACATGAACAGGATTTCCCTCAACGTAGATTGCTTTGTATGGTTTCGTAGGACAAGCATATTCGCAGGCACCACAGCCGACACAATATTCATTCCTGACTTCAGGAATTTTTAGATTGTTTTTATACGGTATCATAATAACTGCTTTAGTAGGACAGTGTTCTGAACATGCACCGCAAGCTGTTCCTTCAGTTTCAACAACACAATTTTCTTTTACAAAATTTGTTTTTCCAATTTGAAGTATTTTCTTTTTGTCAACGGTTAATGGAAGTATCGCTCCTGTTGGACAAACTTCCGTGCATCGAATGCATTCGAAAGTGCAGTAAGCTGCTGAGTTATCCAGATACGGCTGAAGAATATTGAAAACTCCGTGTTCAAGAAACGATGGTTGTAAAACGTGTGTCGGACAGGCAGTAACACATAAATGACACGCGGTGCAACTAGTGTAAAAATGTTCAACATTTACTGAACCGGGAGGGGACGGGTAAACATTTTTGATTACAGGTATAGTGCTGTCTTTTTTTGGAATGACTTTAACCTGCGCTCTTAAGAATGCAGATAGACCAATTACTCCAAAAAAAAGTCTTGTGAGAAATTTTCTTTTATCAGCATCATGTTGCTTAGTTATCTTATCACCAGAATAAATTCTTGATCTTTGATAAACTATTCCGTTTGATGGGCAAACAGTAAAACAATTGAAGCAGTTAACACATCTTTCAAAATCAATTTTCTTATTCTCGTTATCAATGCAGCCTGCCTTGCATACAGTTTCACACATACTGCAGGCGTGACACTCATTTTGATCAATCGATATTTTAAAAACTGAAAACCTGGAAGTCAATCCGAGCAAGGTTCCAACAGGACAAATTATGTTGCAGAATAATCTCCCTTTACTGAATGACATTATTCCAATGATCATTAAAACTGAACCCGAAAAAAGTATTGCCAGCCAGCTTAATGCTTTTACTTCTATAGGGTAGATTTTATAAATATTAAATTGCTCAAGTGTGAGTGATGCAATATTATTTACTGGTATTAATAATAATCTGAAAATATTCGAAAAAATTTTACCGGACAGGCTGAATGGATCAAGCAGATTTAATAAAACCAAACTGCTGCTAAAAAGTGATATCAGAGTTAGTACCAGAATACTGTATTTCAAAAACTTAAAATCATTCAACATTCTGAAATACTTAGTCTTATTCAAAAAGAGAGCAATTCTGGAAATAATATCCTGAAGTGTTCCTAGTGGACAAACACTGGAACAATATATTCGTCCAAAAAGAATTGTTATAATAAGAACTACAATGAAGCCTGTAGCTAAGAGTGAAAATTGATTAAAATATTTAACCGCTGAAGGAACGAACTGAAAGTAAAGCAGATAGGGAGTAATCTTTGCGGGAATTATATGAATTATGTCGAGAAATACTATTAGTGTGATTAAAAGGAAAAGCAGAGCAACATAAACTCTGATCTTCTTTAACTTCACCAGATTCATCTTCTAAAGGATAATTCTGTTGATATTAAGTTTTGATAAATCCATTTTACCGAGATTCATTTCAGCGGCAAGCTTGATGTAAGAAATTTCCTCAGGCTCTGTTCCGAATAATTTTGCAGCAGCAGCATCTGCTGCAACAATATCAGATGAAATAATTTGTGACTTCATTAAAACAACATCACCCTTTGACACACCTCGCGGACCATTTCTTTTCATAACATAATAAGCATCTACAATATTCAAATCGGGTTTTCTGAAAGCAGTAAAATCAGCAATACACTGATGAAGATCATTCCTGTGCCAATAGCGTCTATCCCACACATTTCCCATAAGATTTTTCATTGAGATGGTCAGCTCTGCTGAAGAATGGTGTTTTAGAATTGGTACATTAATAAAAACATCCGACTCAAGAATTAATTCGTGAACTTTTGTGTCTTTAAGTTTTTTCCCTTTTTTAACTTCAACTTCCTGATAATATCTTTCACTATCTCCTGAAACCATTTTACCACCGGCATCCTTAACGGCTCTTTCAATTCCGCTGTTAGAATAACATCTCTTCCAGTCATCGCAAGTGTTGTCAAAAACGTAAACCTCTTTTGCACCGGCTTCATAGCAATGCTGGACGATTCGCTTAACCAATACGGGGTTTGTATTTCCAGCTCGCTCCGGCGTTACGTCCCATCCGATATTTGGCTTCACAACAACCTTCTGTCCTTTTTGCACGAATGATTTCATACCACCAAGAGACTCAATAGCTTTATCAAACATCACATCGGGCTCACCACCTTTGATTGCAACGAGGTCATAATTATTTGAGGGAAGTAAATTGTGTGAGGCAAATAGATTAGAATATTTTTCAATCGAACCGGCAGACCCAATTAATATTCCTGCCTGGATACTTTTTTTAATAAAATCTCGGCGATCCATATAAGTCTCAGCTTAATGAGAAAATTATTTTTAACACAGATAAAAATAACTAAATCCGGAATTATTATTGAGGTAAAATTGAAGTTGTGTAATCTTTAAATTAAAATAATTAGTTTTAACAGGCAGATAAAATTAATTAGGAAAGAATAATGGAAAACGCATTCGTACATCCGCTTTCAATATCAAAAATTAAAAGTATTGTTTTTGATTTGATCGCTTTACTTGCGATCTATTTACTTCCGGCTATCTCACACTTACTTGGCTTTCCTCTTTACTACCTTGAACCCATGAGAATAATGCTGATTCTAGCCATTGTTCACACAAGCAGAAAAAATGGGTACTTGATTGCTTTAACTCTTCCTTTGTTCTCTATGATTATTTCTGCTCATCCATCTTTGATAAAGACTTCTTTAATTACGGGTGAACTTCTACTTAATGTCTGGTTATTCTTTTTTCTTTCTGAAAAATTATCGAGCAAAACTCTGGGTATCTTTTTAAGCATCATTGCAAGCAAGATATTCTATTATCTGATAAAATTAATATTGATAACTTCAGTTTTAATGAGTGGGGAAGTAATATCAACTCCAATCTATATTCAATTAATAATGCTATTTGTTCTTAGTGGTTACATTTATTTCTTGAATATTGGTAGAAAAAAATAAACGGGCGGGTCAGTCAACAATTATCATTGATTCACAAGTAAAATAAGTTGCATTACCTTGCCTCTCTGATGCAATACCTTTAATTTTTCATACCAATAAATACATTTTTAGCAACGCAATCATTTAAAGAGAAAATAATGTCTGATAAGTTAATCGAATGTGTCCCGAATTTTTCTGAAGGGCAGAATAAAGAAATCATTAAACAAATAACCCATGAAATTGAAAAAGTTGAAGGTGCAAAACTTCTTGACGTTGATCCCGGTTATGATATGAACCGGACCGTCGTAACATTTATCGGAAATCCTGAAGCTGTAAAACAAGCAGCATTCAACTCAATAAAAAAAGCGTCTGAGCTCATTGATATGAGTAAACACAAAGGCTCTCATCCGAGAATGGGTGCAACAGATGTTTGTCCTTTTGTTCCGGTAAGTGGAATTACTACAGAGGAATGTATTGAACTTTCCAAAGAAGTAGCAAAAAGAGTCGGTGATGAATTAGGAATACCAGTTTATCTTTATGAAAAATCAGCCACAAAACCAGAAAGAGAAAATCTTGCAAAGATTCGACAGGGAGAATATGAAGCACTTGAAGAAAAACTAAAAAAACCAGAATGGAAACCAGATTTCGGTCCGGCAAAATTTAACTCAAAAGCTGGAGCTACAGTTATTGGCGTAAGAGAATTTCTAATTGCGTACAATATCAGCTTAAACACAAGAGAAGTTTTGCACGCTACAGACATTGCTTTTGAGTTGAGGGAGAAGGGAAGATCTGCAAGAGCTTTGACCGATACCCCATTCTATTATAAATCCACTGATATTCTAAAATATGAAAAAGGAAATTATCCCTGTGGCAATGAAGATCAGTTTGAAGGAAAAAGTATTGATGAAACAATTAAGCATTGCAAAGAAGTGCATAATTATGATCTCTCTGAATTGCTAGAGTTAAATGGAATTGATTCTAAAAAACCGGAAGAGCAATCAGTAAAAGTTCCGGGAAAATTTAAACATTGCAAAGCTATCGGCTGGATGGTCCCAAATTATGACCGTGCACAGATATCAATCAATCTTACCAATTACAAAGTGACTTCAATGCATCATGTCCTTGAAGAAACCAGAAGACTTGCAATGGAAAGAGGATTAGTTGTTACAGGAAGTGAGATTGTCGGAATGGTTCCGTATCCGGCTTTGTTAGAGACAGGAAAATATTATTTAAAACAGCAACATCGCTCAATCGGTATCCCTATAAAAGATATTTTAAATACGGCAGTTCAATCACTTGGACTTAATGATGTATCAGAATTTAAAATAGAGGATAGAGTATTAGGACTTCCAAAAAATCTCGATACAGCTTTAGTAGAAATGAAACTGACAGAATTCATTGATGAAGTTTCCAGAGAGTCTCCGGCACCGGGCGGCGGATCAATCGCAGCTTTAGCTGGAGCTTTGGGTGCATCGCTTTCTTCAATGGTTAGTAATTTAACTGCAAATAAAAGAGGAAGTGATGCTGTTGATAAAATTTTGAATGATGCAGCAGAAGAATGTCAGCAAATAAAAGAAGCATTGGTAAAAGCAATTGATGAAGATACAAACGCTTTCAATTCATATATGAATGCACGTAGACTCCCAAATAAAACTGCTGAAGAAAAGAAAACTCGTGAAGAAGCAATGCAGGCAGGATTGAAACAAGCCGTTATGATTCCATTAAATACTGCAAAGCAAAGTTTCAGAGCAATTGAGATTGCAGAAGTTGTTGCAAAGAATGGTAACCCTAATTCAATTACAGATGTTGGTGTTGGTACTCAAAGCGCTTATACCGGAGTTATCGGCGGAATCTATAACGTGCTTATCAACCTTAAAGAAATCAATGATGAAAAATTTGTTGATGAAATGAGAAATTCTTGTAAAGAATTGAAATCTAAAGCACAGATAAAATTGAACGAAGTTCTGAGCTTCGTTGAATCTAAATTATAAATGTGACCTCATGCTTTCTGCTAGAGGATTGCAGATTCCTTTATTGAAAACGCAGACGTAAAGTCTGCGGCTACAAAGGCTGAAGAATTTATTTAAGCAATGATGTAGAAATATGCTTTAATGAACTGTTAATAGAGTTCACTTAATTTTCAACTTCTAATTTTTCCTTCATATATTCCTACCAGAATTTTACTTAATCAATCAAACTAATAAATCACATTACCTGGCTGCTACTCTTGTCATCCAATTACGGTCATTTCATACGGCTGGTTTTAATAACTATAGTATTTGTGAATTATACAATTCTATCCCAGGAATTGTATCCGGAAACAAACTGGCCCGAGCCAATCTTCGAACACTTTACGTTAGCTGATGGTTTGCCAGAAAATAGCGTGCTGGTTATTATGCAGGATCATCTTGGATATATGTGGTTTGGTACTCAGGGTGAGTTGGTTAGATATGATGGCTATAATATGAAATCTTATCTTCCTGATGCTTCTGATTCATCAAGGCTGAATGTTGGACAGATGCGGAAAATATATGAGGATAAATCTGGTTTTATCTGGATAGGAAAAAACAATGGACTTAATTGTTTTAACAGAGCTAATGAAAAGTTCACAAGATTCATGCACGATCCGGGTGACTCAACAAGCATTTCCTCTAACATCATAACAGAAATCTACGAAGTTAAAGAACGCAATCTTTTGATTGGTACGGATAAAGGATTAAACTTATTTGACTACCAAAACGAAACCTTCAAACAAATTCATTTTAATAATTCTGTTTACCTGGATGAAGTCAACTCTATTCTTGAAGATCAGTTGACGGGAAATATTTATGTCGTTAGCAATAATAAAATATTCATCTTCGATACTGAGAAGCAAATTCTAATTGATGAAAATCAAATCAACCAATTGATTACAGGTATTGGTGTTATTAATTCATTTCTTCAATCCAAAGATGGAATTTTCTGGATAGGACACTCGTTAGGGTTATCGAAGATTGATTTGAAGCGAAGCACTATAAAACACTACCAAATAGTACCATCAAATAAGTATGACGTAAGGAATTATTTTCATGAATTGGTTGAATCCAAAGATGGATTTATTTGGTTAATCTCTGGTGAATTTGAAGAAGGAAGCCTTGTAATTTTTGATCAACAAACTGAAAAATTTAAGCATATAGAACACGATCAAAATAATCCAAATAGTATAGCGAGCAGCAGATACATTTGGTCGATTTATGAGGATCGGACAGGAGTTATTTGGGTTGGTAGTTTTTATAACGGATTAAATAAATGGGACAGAAATAAATCTGAATTTAAACGCTTTGTTAATGATCCATCTAACATTTCAAAAGGTGATTTCAACACTATATTTTCTATAATAGAAGATTCAGAAGGCATAATATGGTTTGGTACATATAATGGATTAAATAGTTTCAATAGAAATACAGGTGAATTTAGGAATTTCAAACTTGATAATAATTTAAATGACAATACAGTAACTTTTATTTATAAAGAGGATTCCGGCATTTTCTGGCTGGGTACAGAGACCAGAGGATTAATAAAATTTGATCCAATCAGAAATTCGAAAATCTTCTATTCAAATATTCCGGATGATCCACACTCCATCGGTCACAACACAATTCGTTATATCTTACCGGAAGGTGATGATGTTCTCTGGATTGGCACCCGTGGTGGGGGTCTGAATAAGTTCAACAAGAATTCAGGTAAATTTATAAAATATCTTCCTGAGCCTGGTAATCCAAAAAGCCTGAGCTATGAAAGAGTGGAGTGTATTTTTCGTGATCGTAAAGGAAAACTGTGGATTGGAACTCAGGGTAATGCAGGGCTGAACAGTTTTGATGCAACAAATAATTCCTTCAAATCGTTTAGGCATATTGGCGGAGGACCTGTTGTCCCGGTAATCCATGAGGATCAGAAAGGAAATTTTTGGATAGGAGCGATTAATAAAGGCATCAGCTTATTTGATCGTGAAAGTGAATCTTTCTCCTATACCATTGAACTCTCAAACAACTTGATACGGTCAATACTGGAGGATGATTCCGGCAATTTATGGATTGGTACAGACTACGGATTATCAAAAATAAATCCTGAAACACGTGTTGTTAAAAATTATATAACCTCTGATACTTTTGAAGGTAATAGATTTTCAAATAAAAGTGCATTTAAAACCTCTGCAGGCGAGATGCTGTTCGGCACTGCCGATGGATTTATTCTCTTTCATCCTGAAAATATAAAAGACGATCCGATTCCTCCGCAGGTAGTTATCAGCAATGTTTCTCTTTTTAACAGACCAGATGAGAAATTAGAGTATGATGGATTTATTTCAGAAATTTCAGAATTGAATCTTTCATACAACGAAAATGATCTTCGTTTTGATTATGTCGGTTTGCATTTTGCGTATCCATCCAGGAACAAGTATAAATATATGTTGGAAGGATATGAGGAAGACTGGGTTGATGCAGGCACACAAAGAAATGCAACTTATACAAATCTTGATGCAGGAGAAT
This sequence comes from uncultured Ignavibacteriaceae bacterium, assembly GCA_963698525.1. Taxonomy (GTDB): domain Bacteria; phylum Bacteroidota; class Ignavibacteria; order Ignavibacteriales; family Ignavibacteriaceae; genus IGN2. Next base: position 240,547 of record CAVORE010000016.1, read on the forward strand.
ATGTTTTCAGGGTTAAAGCCTGTAACCTCGATGGTGTCTGGAATGAAGAAGGTGCATCGTTAAGTATAATAATTTCTCCACCATTTTGGGCAACATGGTGGGCATACATCATTTACTTTTTATTGGGTGTTAGTATCGTTTACTTCCTGAGAAAATATGAAATGAACAGGTTAGGGTTAAAAAACCAGGTTAAGCTGGATGAAGTGAAGCTGAAAGAAAGAGAAGAGACAGATAAAATGAAATCACGTTTCTTTGCAAACATTTCACACGAGTTCAGAACACCATTGACACTTATTCTCGGTCCTGCAGAGAATATTAAGCCGGATTCTTCAGCCGAGGAAGTAGAAAAACAAACTGGTATGATTAAAAGAAATGCTCAACGACTGATGAATCTTATTAATCAATTACTGGATCTATCAAAACTTGAAGCAGGTAAATTAAAACTCAAAGCCTCAAAGAATAATATTGTTCCGTTTGTGAGAGGAATTGTAATGTCTTTTGAATCCCTTGCTGAACGAAAAGATATTTCACTAAAAGTTCATTCTGATCAGGAAGTTATAGAACTTTATTTCGACAAAGATATGATGATAAAAATCCTGACAAATTTATTGTCCAATGCTATCAAGTTTACAGATGAAGGTGGAAGTATAACAGTAACCGTTGGTCACGCTGTCCCGATATTATCGGGATCAGCATCTTCTTCTGCAGATGAGATTCCGAATCAAGCCCGCCTGCCGGACGGGCAGGTTCGGAATGACAGTATGCTTGCAATAACCATTAAAGACACAGGCATCGGAATTCCTGATGATGAACTGCCAAAATTATTCGACAGGTTTTACCAGGTTGACAGTTCACAGACTAGAGAATATGAAGGAACAGGATTAGGACTTGCTCTTACAAAAGAATTAGTTGAATGTCACCACGGGAACATCCATGTAAAAAGTAAAATAGGTGATCCCGCCAAAGCGGGGACAAGCGGAAGTGAATTCATTATAGAACTTCCAAAAGGCAAAGATCATTTGAATGCAGATGAAATAGTTGAAACAGATATTTCTGATGACAAAAGTATTTTTATTGATGACTCCGCATTCGGAAAGAAATCAGAAATGGTAGTTGATGATCTCGGAAAGGATTTAAGAGAAGAGAATAAACTGGTGCTTCTTGTCGAAGACAACAAAGATGTACGTGAATATATAAAAGATACACTGCACAGTAATTATAGAGTTGTAGATGCTGCAAACGGTCAGCAGGGTCTGGACAAAGCAAAAGAGATAATGCCTGATATCATCATAAGCGATATAATGATGCCCGAAATGGATGGAATAGAATTTTGCAGAATTATTAAAACAGAGTTTCTTACTTCTCACATTCCCGTAATTCTTCTTACGGCAAAAGCATCTCACGAAAATAAAATTGAAGGACTTGAAACCGGTGCCGATGATTATCTGATAAAGCCTTTCGATTCAAAAGAATTATTTGTAAGAATAAAAAATCTAATTGATCAGAGAACACGGTTAAAAGAAAAATTCAGCAAAGATATCCAGCCACGACCTGAAAGAGTTACAACCAATCCGCTTGATGATGAATTTTTGAAAAAAGCATTCGATATTGTTGAAGAGCATCTTGATGATGTAGGCTTTGATACTGAATTATTAGCGAAAGATTTATTTGTAAGCAGGATGCAGCTTCACAGAAAAATGCATGCAATTACAGGGCAGGCACCGGGAGAATTTATCAGAGCTTACAGGTTAAAACGTGCCGCCGAAATGCTGCTTGAAAAAAAACTATCCGTTACACAAGTTGCTTTCGAAATAGGCTACAACAGTCCATCCCATTTCAGCAAAGCATTCACCAAATATTTCAACTGCAGTCCGTCCGAGTATCCAAAATAATTTCGGTTCTGAAATAAAATATTTTGGCTAAAGCCAGGTGACATTACTTCGAAATTTTTCCCCGACTTGAAAGTCGGGGCAATTCTTGTAATTCACAGAAAATTTTATTAAAAATTTATTAGCCCCGATCTTTAGATCGGGGATAGAAAAAGCCGGGCTTAAACAGGGCTTTAGCCCAATATTCTGATTAACAATCCTTTTTGTTACAAAATCGCCTGATGTTGTTACAATAACGAGGGCAAACCCTTCCAATAACTTCTATTTTCGCACCAATTATTCTTTCACAGGATTAACCGAAATTTCCGGAAAGGAGGTGTGTCGTTACATCATTAGTATTTCAAAACGGTTAATCTTAAACACACTCAAAGTTGATTTTTTGATGTCAGGATTTCATCGATGGTTATGAAGCGTCGTTATCTGATTAAAATAATTTTTATCAAAAATTAATATAAAGGAGGTTCTTTATGAAAAAGCTTATAATGGTTTTTTCAATAGTAATTATAAGTTCAATAATAATTTTTGCGCAATCATCTATCCATGATCCAAACATATGGGTTACTAACGGCTGGGTAAGCACAATTGCTGTCGACGGGGACTATACTTATGTAGGTGGAAACTTCAGTTATATAGGACCCAATACGGGATATGGTGCGAAAATGAACACAGCTTCTGATATACCAGACATATCATTTCCAAAAGTTAACGGTTCAATAAATGTGATCATACCTGATGGTAGCGGAGGCTGGTTAATCGGGGGAGGATTTACTAAAGTAGGTACTTATAATAGAAACAATATCGCAAAAATTAATTCTGATGGTAGTGTTGATGTAGCCTGGGAACCTAATGCCAATGGTCTAGTATCAACAATCGTCATAAGTGGAAGTGATATTTACGTCGGTGGAGGTTTTACATCAATTGGTGGAGCTTCCAGAAACCGGATTGCAAAATTAAACAATACAACAGGAACTGCTGATCCATCTTGGAATCCAAGTGCAGGCTCAATTGTTAACACGATCGCTATAAACGGGAGTGATATTTTTGTTGGCGGTAATTTTACAACAATTGGAGGAGTTTCCAGAAACCGGATTGCAAAATTAAACACTACAACAGGAGCTGCTGATCCATCTTGGAATCCAAGTGCAAGCTCAATTGTTAACACGATCGCCATAAACGCGAGTGATATTTATGTTGGTGGTAATTTTACAACAATTGGAGGAGTTTCCAGAAACCGGATTGCAAAATTAAACACTACAACAGGAGCTGCTGATCCATCTTGGAATCCTGACGCAAATACTACAGTTCGTACAATCATCATTGATGAAAACGAAATATACGTTGGCGGAAACTTTTATTCAATTGGTGGGGAGACAAGGCCCGGTTTAGCAAAATTGGACAATAGTACAGGTGCTGCTGATCTATTATGGGTTCCGAATCCAAATTTAGGAACTGAAGTTTATACGGTCAATAAGAACGGAAGTGATATTTACGTTGGTGGAATTTTTACTTCAATTGGTGGAGGATCGAGAAATCGTATTGCAAAATTAAACAATACAACTGGAGCTACAGATCTTCAATGGGATCCTAATGCAAATGGGAGGGTATCCACAATCGCCATAGATGGAAATGATATTTATGTTGGCGGAGATTTCACATCTCTCGGTGGAGAGTCGATAGCAAGTTTAGCAAAATTTAGCAGACATTACAGGTATAGTTGATCCGACATGGAATCCGAGTCCTAATGGAGACATCAACACAATCTACATAAATGGGAGTGATATTTATATCGGTGGTCTTTTCACATCTATTGGCGGTCAGTTAAGAAGGTGTGTAGCAAGATTGAACAATACAACTGGAGCTGCTGATCCATTATGGAATCCAGATGCTTATAATAGAGTTTATGCAATTGCCGTAAGTGGAAGTGATATTTACGTTGGTGGAAGTTTTCTTTCGATTTTTGGTGTGACAAGACGCGGTATTGCAAAATTGAACAATACTACCGGTGCTGTTGATCTGATCTGGAATCCTAATCCAAATGGTGATGTGAATACAATTGCAATTAATGGAAGTGATATTTATGCAGGTGGAACCTTCAATTCAATAGGAGGTGCGACAGGAACAAGCTTAGCCAAATTGAACATTACGACGGGAGGTGCTGATCCCTCTTGGAATGCAAATGTATTTGGTGTAGTTCACTCGATCATCATAGATGGAAGTAATATTTACGCCGGAGGAGGTTTTACTACTATTGGTGGAGTAGCAAGACATCGTATAGGTAAAAAAACTGCAAACGGAAACCTTGATCGCATGGAATCCTAATATGAATTCGGTATGTTTATACAATCGCCAACAGTGGAAGTGATATTTATGTAGGCGGTATTTTTCATCATTCAATGGGATGCCAGGAACAAATTGCGAAATTGAATAATACTGACGGTGCCGTTGATCCTCTATGGGATTCTAACATAAATGGTAAAGTATCAACAATAGCAGTTAATGGAATAATTATTGGTGGTTATTTACAACAATTGGTGGTTCAGCACAACAAAATTTAGTTTTATTCAGAGATGAATAGCAGTGATTTCTCCTGGACTCCAACTGTTTCGGACATTGGTTCGTACATTTTAATTTATGCTGCTGTAGATAATTTTACAGCGTCAACGACTTGTACATTAACAGTTGTTGTTGAGGATGCACCTGGTATAGTTTGTCCACAACCAACCTGGAGAGATAATCCAGGTGAATGGCCTGTTGAAACACTAATATTGGGAACACTTCATAGCTACGATAAAACTCAGCTTCTTTATACTGTCAATGTTGATTTACGAGATGCGAGTGTAATCCTTGCCAAGCAATTGATTGCAGCCAAGCTGAATGTTGCAAATGGAGCACCTGTTCCGGTTGAGGTAGCTAATATGATTGTTAGCGCTGATAGATCAATTCGCTGAACTTATAATTCCGGCAGGGATTAATAGACTATCAGTTTCCGGTCTTAACTATGTTGCGTCAGGCAGTCATTCTTTAGCATACAATAACAATGGTCTATTGACCCGAGATTGTTCATCAACTTTGTCCAAACAGATGGCCTTCGAAGAAGAGATAATAATTCCTGTCTCTGACTATACTTTGTTTGATAACTATCCAAATCCTTTCAATCCATCAACAAAAATAATGTATACAGTTCCGAACAATGAATTTGTTACATTGAAAGTGTATAACACAGTCGGTGAAGAAGTTATGACACTCGTCAACGAAGTTAAACAACCGGGATTATATGAAGTTGATTTCAATGCAGCGTCATTACCAAGCGGTGTATATATGTATAGAATAATTGCCGGTGAATTTGTTCAAACTAAGAAGATGATTCTTATGAAGTAGGCTTATCGGGGAGCGAAAGCTCCCCATTTAATTAATATCATAATAAAAAGAATTACAATTAAAGTATGAGGCACAGAATGAAACAACTTAATTTCTTATTTCTAATAAGCTGGCTTTTGTTAATCTATGCTAGCCAACCAGGATTTGAACCGGATACAATATTTGTAAGTGCAGGCGGAATTTAATCGGTTCAAAACATTCTGGAGCCATTGCAGATATTGTTACAACAGAACCACAAGGGATAATCACCTCACCATTATACAAATTTGTTCCGGGTGGTAACTTTCTTCTTTCCGGTTACATACCGGTTGATTCTCTTGAAGAATCTCTAGGTTACTGGGTGAAAACAAGTGCGGCAGGAACAATTATTGTAACTCCAACTCGCCCAACATTTATTTGCGGTCTTCCACGTCTGGCAGAGTGTGGTATGTGACAGGTATTATGGAACAGTTCAAATTGGAGCCCAGTGCTGGTTAACGTCAAATCTCGATATTGGAGCTAAGATAGCTGGAAGCGTAACCCAAACTAATAACGGTGTGATAGAAAAATATTGTTAGGTAATGATGAGGATTCAAACTGCATCAGCTTAGGTGGGTTGTACCAATGGGATGAAGCTATGAAGTACGTCACAACCCGGCACAAGGAATTTGTCCACCAGGATGGCGTATTCCTACCGCTGAAGATTTTCAAATATTAAAAACGACTGTTAGGGATGATGGTAACGCACTTAAATCAATCGGGGAAGGTACTGGCGCAGGCGCAGGAACAAATACAAGTAAATTTTCAGCATTATTAGCTGGTTACCAATTAACCAGGTGATTTTGTGTAGGAGGAGTGCAAATTCTGGAGTTCAACCATGGGAAGCTCGGATAATTATCTTCACCTCTACGGCACTAATAATAATAGAGATTTACTTAACGGCGAAAGACTTAGCTCTTAGAATTCGCTGCCTGAGTTGGTAGATAATTAGTTCGAAAAACCTAAGAAAGGACAAATTATCGGGATATGATTTACCTTTGCTGTATGAAATTAGTTATTATAAAGCAATAATTTAAAATATTTTGTTGTCTGTTATCATTTTTGATTTCAATTACAGCGTTTAATAATCAATGCATATAACTTTTAACAACAAGAAGGAGTCAAATCAAAATGTATATTTCTACTTTTTTGCTCTGGTCTTTTATTGGAAACCATTCGCTCAACCAGGATTAGATAGTATTCAAATTTATCCTGGATGGAATTTGATCGGTTCAATTGTAACAGGACCTGTTGATTCTGGTAAATTTATACAATGCCACCGAACGCGATAACCTCACCATTTATAAATTTACAGCTGGTGATGTAGATCAACCAGCCGGATATTTTATCGCTACATCTCAGATAAAATGGATGGATATTGGATCAAAACTGATTTCCTTGCTGGCTATATTTTAGGCTCGGCTGGGGTGCCAGTTTGTGGCGGAATTGCGGTACAGTTACTTACGCTGGAAAGCTATATCACACAGTAGTTATTGGTGAACAATGCTGGTTAAGAGAAAACCTTGATGTTGGAACAAGGATAGATGGAAGCACAAACCAAACTAATGACAGCTTAATAGAAAAGTATTGCTACAACGATAATCCCAGTAATTGTAGTACATACGGTGGGTTATACCAATGGAATGAAGCAATGCAATACGTAACAACACTAGGTGCACAAGGTATTTGTCCAAATGGATGGCACGTACCTACATTACTTGAATTCCAGATATTAGAATTTACAGTTGGGTCTGACGGTAATTCTCTTAAAAAAGTAGGTCAAGGATACGGCGGTGGCGCAGGTACAAATACGAGTGGATTTTCAGCTTTATTAGCAGGTTACCGTGACCTTGATGAATCATTTGAGTCAATAGGGAGCGAAACATACTTCTGGAGTTCCACAATCGAACCTCCAACATTTTACAGATATTTTTTGCATTTGGGTGGCGGATATAGCAATATTGGATTAGACTATGCTGCTGATCAAATGGGTTTTAGTATTCGCTGCATAAAGAATAATTAATTGATTGAAATTTTTATATCTATGGACTTATTTAAACCTCAATGAAACTTTAAAATGAAACAAATATTACTTTTTTCGCTAACTATATTCATCTACTGTAACACTTATGCGCAAACAGCTACAATTAAAATAGACGGAATCGAATCCGGAAATGGATTGCTGTATTCTCTGCAAGGTGAAAAAACTATTCTAATTGACTCGATGGTGGCAGTTGATAATAATTTGTTTTCTTTTTCGTTCGATCCAGAAAAAAATCACACAGGTTTCTATCGTGTAGTTTGTAGTAATGTTTTTCTGGATTTTGTTTATGATGGAGAATCAATTGAAATAGAAACGAATGCTAAAAACATTTTAGATGGTATCAGAATAATTAATTCAGATGCTAGTAAGCTCTATTATGAATTTGTAAAGCACAATAAAGACTATAAGGCCAAATCAGAGTTGCTTCAACTAATTGTTGCCCGCTATCCGGAAGAGGATGATTATTATCAGGCTACAAAAGAAAAGCTGATCCAGGTCCAGGAAGAGTATTTGTACTTCGTAAATGTATCGGCGCAAGCAAATCCAAATTCATTTATTGCCAGGTATGTCAGGTCTGCACAATTACCGGTTGTTGACCCTGATATTCCAGCCGATAAGTATCTGGACTATTTGAAGACCCACGCATTGGATAACATTAATTTCTATGATGATGGATTGATTTATTCTGATGCATTTGCAAACAAATCTATTGAATACTTATCCTATTATCGTAATCCTCAACTTCCGTTAGAGTTGCTGGAAAAGGAATTTATGTCTGCAGTTGACACAATCCTGAGCAAAGCGAAAGTAAATGAGATTGTTTATACTCATTTAGTAGAATACGTTCTCGATGGATTTAAGAAGTTTGGCTTTGATAATGTTATCAATTACATAGTTGAGAATTATGTGATAAAGGATGACCTGTGCCTTGATCAAAAGTTAAGTGACAGCATTGACAGAAGAATTCAGCAATCAAAGTATTTTAAAATAGAAGAGTACAGTCCCAAATATTATGCTCCCGGATTCATCAGGTTCAATAATAGATCTGCAAACATTAAAAAGTGAAAAAACATTGATCATCTTTTACGCAAGCTGGTGTCCACACTGCGAGACTTTACTCCCGGAGATTTATGAGAAGTATAAAAATCAGAATGACAAGAAATTTGAGGTGCTTGCAGTCTCTATGGATACATCCAGAACCGATTGGTTAAACTTTTTAAGAATAAATAATCTAAACTGGTTAAACGTTTCTGATCTTGAAGGTTGGGATGGAAAAGCTGCGTCGGATTATTCTATTTATGCCACACCGACAATGTTTCTGGTTGACAGAAATATGAAATTAATAAAAATGGTCACATCATCGACGCTTAATGAAATATAATAAATAAAATTAATTCAATTTAAAGGAGGTACGAAATGAATAAGTCAATATGTTCAGTGATTTTAACAGTGGTTCTCGCTTATCCCGTTCTCCCACAGCATTTTATGGATCAGGGAGGAACTGATGGTAGCGTCACTACTGTAAATGATCACAGAAATAAGCTGGGGAAAAACAATGCAGGGAATATTCCTCGCATTTCCATCAATGAAGACTGGGCGAAAATAATTATTTCTGATACTAAGGGTAAAAAATATACACTGTATTTATCAGAGAAGGGCGACGAGCTTGATAAATTTGAACTGCCGCCTAAGCCACCGGCAGGATCATTCGATGTAAGATTTACTTCAAACAGGTTTGTAGAAAATACTTCATCTGAAAAAACAATAGATATCACTGGCGCAGAGTACCCAATAAAGATAGGCGTAGAAGGGATGGACTTAAAAATTAAAGATCCATTCACCGGTGATTTGATAAATGCAGAAATTAAGAATGGTGAAGAAATACTGATTGCAAACAGTGTGCTTAATAAAATCACAATTCAATTTGATGGGATGAAGCAGTTCGATTATGAGTTATCACAGAATTATCCTAATCCCTTTAACCCGAATACAACAATCAAATTCCAATTAGCAAAAGATGGTTTTGTAACATTAAAGGTGTATGATATACTCGGAAGCGAAGTGACCACATTGGTAAATGAACAAAAGAAACCAGGGAAGTATGAAGTTGATTTTAATGCTGCTTCATTTGCCAGCGGGATTTATTTCTACAAAGTCACTTCTGGAAATAGAAAGAAAAAGGCAAAAACTAAGTTGTTCAAAGAAGATTGGGGCAGGATAATATTGACAGATGTAACCGGAAATAGATATACATTGTATGCTGTGAATACTCAGGAAGACCTTAGCAAATACGAGCTTCCACCTCTGCCGCCGGCAGGTATTTTCGATATTCGTTACAGCAGCGGAAGGATTGCAGAGGATTTAAACTCTCCGCAAATAATTGAACTAAACGGTGTTGAATACCCGGTTACTATCAGAGTCGAGAATATGGGAATTAAGTTAACGGATGTTTACACTCAGGAAATAAATAAAGAGTTACAACCAGGAGAGGAATTAATAATTCAAAATAATCTACTGGATAAACTGAGTGTTCAATCAAGTCAGACCAATAAACCAGTTGTTTATGCTCTTGATCAAAACTTTCCCAATCCATTCAATCCTACAACGCAAATAAGCTGGCAAGCGCCAGTTGATGGAATGCAAACTTTAAAAGTGTTTGATGTACTGGGTAATGAAGTTGCAGTTTTGGTAAATGAATTCAGACCTGCCGGGAGGTATGAAGTATCTTTTGATGCAAGCAGACTGGCAAGTGGAATTTACATCTACAGGCTGCAAGCCGGTGATTTTATTCAAACGAAGAAAATGATACTAATGAAATAACCCTTTTCCCGTAACGACGCACAGCTACCCCTGTTTGATTACGATCGGCAGGGGTTTTTTATTATTTTTTCTTTTAGTTAAACTATCTGAACTCAATCATTAGGTTAGCACCACGATCGGTAAAAGATTGTGATAAATGGTGTGAAAAAAATGCTCTGTTGCCCTATATTTCAACTGCAAAAATCAAAATGTACCAACCAATCATTCAAATATAGTTTACTTAAAAATTCCGGAGCTCTAATGAAATACTTACCCTCAATTATTCTCGCAATTATTTTTTCAATTAATATTTTTTGTCAGGATGACTTAACCAGGCTTCTTCGTTTTCCAGACATCAGCAAAGATAAAATTGCTTTTGTTTATGCCGGAGATATCTGGATTGTTGACGCAAATGGAGGAACCGCAAGACAATTAACCTCGCACAAAGGAATTGAACTTTTCCCAAAATTTTCTCCAGACGGAAAATGGATAGCATTTTCGGCTGAGTATTCTGGCAACAGACAGGTTTACATTATTCCTGTCGAAGGTGGAACTCCAACTCAACTTACTTATTACAATGATGTTGGTATAATGCCTCCACGAGGTGGATTCGATAATCAGGTTCTTGGATGGACACCTGATGGTAAAAATGTTTTGTTCAGAGGAAATCGTCTGCCGTGGGGAGAACGAATGGGAAAATATTTTCTCGTTCCAATTGATGGCGGATTTGAAACTCCTTTACAAATTCCTGAAGGAGGTGGTGGAATGCTTTCACCTGACGGAACTAAAATGGTTTACACTCCGATTGAACGAGAATGGAGAACCTGGAAAAGATATCGCGGTGGTCGTGCACAGGATATCTGGATTTACGATTTGAAAAATAATACCACAGAAAAAATCACTGACTGGCTGGGTACAGATAACCAGCCGATGTGGGTTGGCAATAATATTTATTTTACTTCCGATAGAACCGGAACTCTCAATCTTTATTCGTATGATTTAACTTCTAAACAAACCAGCGCTGCAAGTGAATTTAATAATTACGATGTTCTTTGGCCAAGTGCTGGTGAAGAAAATATTGTTTATGAAAATGGCGGTTACATTTACAAATATGATATTGCAGCAAATAAAAATGAGCAAGTACCGATAAAGGTTTTTGGTGATTTCCCCGGAACAGTTCCATATATAAAAAACATTAGCAGCCAGGCTAGCTGGTTTGAAATTTCTCCAACTGGTAAACGAGGATTGTTGGGAGCACATGGTGATGTGTTTACAGTTCCTGCAGAGAATGGAGAGATTGTAAATCTGACAAGAACACAAGGCATAAGAGAAATTGATCCCGTTTGGTCGCCTGATGGAAAATGGATTGCGTATCTTTCAGATAGAACAGGCGAGTATGAATTATTTATGAAATCAAGTGACGGTAAAGGTGACGAAAAGCAAATTACTGATGATGGAACCATATGGCGATTCCCACCTATCTGGTCACCTGATAGTAAAAAGCTTGTGTTTTCAGATAAGAATCAAAAACTCTGGTATGTTGATGTTAACAACGGAAATACAATTGAAGTTGACCATAGTAATTATGGTGATATTACTGATTATCAATGGTCACCTGACAGCAAATGGTTGACATATACAAAAGGTGGTGAATCCCGAATGAGTTCTGTATGGGTTTATTCTCTTGATAACAAAAAAGCTTCTCAATTGACAAGTGATCTCACGAACGAATTCAATCCGGTTTTCAGTAAGGATGGAAAGTATCTTTACTTTTTTTCAAATCGTGATTTTAATTTACAGTTCAGCAACTGGGAGTTCAATTATGTCTATACAAATCCAACCAGAGTTTATGCTGCGGCACTTAATAACACAATTCCTGCATTATTCCAACTGAAGAGTGATGATGAGGAAATAAATACGGAACCAAATAAAGTTGAAAAAGAAAAAAGTGATAACGGTGAAGTAATTGTTGAGATTGATGCTGAAAATTTTGAAAACCGAATTGTAGTGCTTCCCGGTTCATCTGGTAATTATGGTTCCTTATTACCGGCAGAAAATGGTGTGTTATATATTTTCAGAGATGATGCAGGATCAAAGTTAAAATATTTTAATGCGAAAGATGAAAAAGAAGTTACAGTTCTTGAAGGAATTGGTAATTATGTTGTCTCTGCAGATGGCAAGAAAATTATTTATTCAATGCGTGGTGAATATGGAATTGTAGAATTAAAAGAAAATCAAAAAAATACTGATGGCAGACTTGATTTAAGCAAGCTCGAAATGAAAATCCATCCAAAAGAAGAATGGGCTGAAATGTATGTTGATGGATGGAGACTACTTCGTGATTGGTTTTACGATGCCAATATGCACGGACTTGACTGGAATGCGATGAAAGATAAATACGAACAGTTAGTTCCTTTCGTTTCTACCCGAATGGATTTAGATTATATCTTCGGAGAACTCGGTGGTGAACTGAATGCCGGTCACGTTTATGTTAATTGGGGAGATTTTGATCGAGTCGAAAGAAAAGAAGGTGGTTTGTTAGGCTGCGAACTTGAAGCTGATCCATCGGGTTATTACAAAATCACAAAAATTTATAAAGGAGAAAACTGGCACTCCGATTTTCGTTCTCCGTTAACTGAACACGGTGTGAATATTAATACAGGAGATTTTCTGATTTCAATTGACGGACATGAGATTAAGACAAACGAAAATCCATACAAGTATCTCGAGAACAAAGTCGGTAAAGTCGTAACCTTGCTTGTGAACAGTAAACCAACTCAAGTAGAGGCAAGGGAAGAAAAAGTAAAACCTGTCAATAGTGAAACGAATCTTAGATATCTTGATTGGGTAGAATCAAGAATGAAAATGGTTGATGAATTATCCGGCGGAAGAATTGGCTACATTCATATTCCAAATACTGCTGTTGAAGGTAACAGGGAGTTATTCAAGTATTTTTATCCACAGACAAACAAAGATGCATTAATTATTGATGACCGTTACAATGGCGGTGGATTTGTTCCGGATAGAATGATCGAACTGGTATCAAGGAAAACTTTGAATTATTGGACGAGACGAGGTATCGAACCATCACCGGTTCCCGGCTTTGTTCACGATGGTCCAAAAGCCTGTTTGATTAATGGTTATTCAAGCTCAGGTGGTGATGCATTTCCGTATTACTTCAGGCAGAAGGAGCTAGGAAAAATTATCGGCACAAGAACCTGGGGTGGATTGATTGGAATTTCAGGCAATCCTTCTTTGATGGATGGTGGTTCGATCAGTATTCCTGTATTTAGATTTCTTGATACAAATGGAAATTGGGCTGTTGAGAATGAAGGTGTTTATCCTGATATAGAAGTTCTTGATCGTGCTGATCTGGTTGTTAAAGGAGAAGATCCTTCTCTTGAAAAAGCAGTGCAGGTTTTACTGGAAGAATTAAAAAACAATCCACCTAAAAAGATTGTTGTTCCTCTACCGCCGGATGAATCGAAGAAGTAAATGACAGCCCCTCTCCCGTCCTCTCCCCAAAGGGGAGAGGTGGATGGTGGTTCATAAGTTAATAAACCTTAAAATTTGGGAGAGGCCGTTTCTATTCCTCACTCTCAACTTCATACTTAACTATTTCATAACCTTTGTAAGTTTCATAAGCGGCGAAAATTACTCCTGCCAAAACTGAGAGCATTCCCAATAAGAATAGTATAGTAATGAAACTATTTAATCTTGTAATTTCAAGTAAATAGCCGAAGCCAATCAGTAGGGAAGTTAGAACAAACAAAGCGACTGCAATTGTGTAAGATAGAACAGCGTTCCTCACCAGACCAACTCTGAATGTAAGGCGCTCAAGCTGTTTTGTTATGCTTTCAAACCTAATATTTTCCTGAAGACTAAATTCCTTATCATCAAGTTTACGAAGTGAGCGTCTTCTTTCTTCATTCAATAGCCGAATTCTGTTTACAACCAAAGAATATTTGTTATTCATTCCAAGAAGAAGAAGTCCGCACGCTGAGATCATCAATCCCGGTGCGAGCATCAGTTGAATTATTTGTACAATTGAAGATATGTCTGGCATAGTTTTATAGTTTTTTATTGTAAATATAAAGAAAAGAAAAAACGGAATTTGAGGGAGGATTCATTTAAACACTGCGTGCTTTGCGTCTTTTTATCTTGGCGTTCTTTGCGTGAAACAAAGGGAGCAGTTCACGCAGAGAGCGCAAAGATTTTCCGCTGAGATCGCTGAGATTTTTATTCAAACTCATAATTTTTATTTGCAGCCTGTTCTCTAATGATTTTCAACATTGAAGCATCGAGAGTATTATCCTGATTGTTTTCTACAGACTGTTTTGCAATGTAATCTCTTCTTTGCTGATCAAGTTCATTTATCTCTGTTTGAATTTTTTCACGTTCCTTTGCTTTTTGATCAACATATTCTTTTCGCTCTTCAGTAGTCATATTTTGCATTTCTTTTGGCAATTGATCTTTCGGAATATCTTCAACATTAACACCTTCTTTTTCTGCATCAACAAGATCCCACGATTCATTTTTATACTGTCCGCTTCCTTTTGTGATTGTTCTTTCTGTCAAAACACTTGGTGCAAGATTACCAGCATTTTTATCCTGTTCTGCCTGTCTTTGTTTTCAATGCTTCGCCTTCATATCCATAAGCAATGTAAGTTGAATTCAATTTTTGTCCAAGCAGAATCAGTTTATCATCGTATGGAGTTGTGATATGAACAATATGACAGTCGCTGTCAATGTTCAGATATTTTCCATTTGCAAGATCAGAACCGTTTTTCCAGAAAGTTTGAACACCTTCATTGTAATTACCGCAGAAAATTGTGTTGACTATTATATCTTTATTGCGAGCCGATTTACAGGCATCCTTGTAATCCTTATCTCCCTGGTTGAAAGGTTCATTACCAGCAATAAAAATTACTTTGTAATTATTGTCATCTTTATTCCATTTTAAATCACGAAGAGCTTCTGAAATGACTGTTCCGCAGTATTCACTTCCTCCGTTGGTTTTTAGATTGAAGAGTTCTTCTGAAATTTTATCAAGATCACTGGTGAGGGGAGTGATAAGTCTTACATATCCTTCCATTGCAGACAATCCGTCATTCCCATATTCATATAATGCAACTGAGAGATTTGTTTTTCTTCCATTACATTTTGAACGGGACATTTCGTTTACAATTTTCCAGAGCTGAGTTTTGGCTTGATCAATTAACCCGTCCATACTGTTGCTTGTGTCGAGAAGAATAGCAAGCTGAATGTTGCTGCTGGTTGGTTTTGCGCTTGATTTTGAGTAACATCCCCGAAAAGTGTGAAACTAATAAGAAAACTGATAAGTGTGATGAATGAATGTCTCATAAAAATCTCCTGATTAATTGATGAAATTTTATTCAATTGTTGAGAGTTTAACTATACCGGAGAGAAAAAGTTCCTGAATAATTAAAAGGGGAAATATTTTTACTTAAAATTTTTGGGAACTTAAATGAATGGAGATGGTATTAGGTTCTTCAAGAAATTTTATGAGGCTGTATAACGGCATTGCGCCTAACCCGCCGCCCAAAACAAGGAAGCCGAGCTAAAACACAATTGCCGATGATTAAGCCGTAGGTGCTTATCTTGCGTCAGCAAAGCACCGAAGGCAAGTTAATTAATTAGAACGAACACTTAGAACAAAATCTTTAACTAAAACACAATTTCAAAAATCTCAAATCCGCCGAACTAAAATGGCGGTCGGCGTTGAGGCGCTTGTTATATTGCGCTTGCCTATAAATTAAAATTATGGAATATCATTATGTATGAGAACTGCAATTAGTTTATTTTCTTTAAAATATAATTTTGTGGTGTTTCCATAGCTGTCCTTAGCAATTGGTTTACTATTCAAATTCTGAGTTTCATTATAAAGCAAATCACCGACAAAACTCCAAATATAAATTTCTATACTATTTTCAAAACGAATTGAATCTGGTTCACTATAAAATGGCAGAATTTTTTCTTTTGAGTCTCCAAGACTAAAACCTTTATTAGAAGTAAAATAATTTGTTTGGAGCTCTAAAGATTGGTCTAAGAAATCTTTAAACTCTTGTTTTTTTTGTGAATATGTTGCGAGATTTCCATCACTTGTGTTCAATTCAATACTGTTAATAATATCAGTGGGGATATCATCTGTGGAAAAATTAAAAATATTTAATCTGTGAAAATCTGTATATAAATCAATGACAATGGCTTGTTTGATTGAATCATTCTTAAACCAGACTTTGTCGAAAGAAAACAAAATTCCACTTTTTAAAACATCCTCATTAACATAACCATCAATTATTACAATATTTCTTTTAGCAGTTGTTAAAATTTCTCTTACACGTAATAAAGCGTCAAAATATTGACCAGAAAAAAATACTCCTTCACGAGTGACTTTGATTGAAGGTAATTCGGCTTTTCTAATATGACTATTATTCCAAATATTAATAATCTCTTTCATATCTGTAAACAAAATGTGGACTGGTTCTCTTTTAATATAACCTCTCCCTTCAAAATCTGTTGTTTCACTTGATTTTGGTATTTCTCTATCGGGAATATCTGAAAATAAATCAGGAAATTTTTTTTTAAGAAACATCTTCATCTTATCAAATCTTTGAAAGTAGTCTGAAGCTATAGATGGATCAAAATATCTATCACCTCTATTTAAATGATCAACAACTTTATTACTTAATGCGATAAGTTTTGTTAATTAAGAATTTAATTTCATCTATCGACCACTTAAATTTTTATATTATCATTATAACTAATTTAACTAGCATTAGTTATAGATTAACTTCATCTAAAATTTAGGATGTTATTCCCGAAATAATTTCTCATCTACCATCTTCTTTGGATTTGTCGATTTATTTTTATTCCTTGTATAAATAATAGAGAGAATAATAAGTGCTGCTCCGGTAACAAGGAATGACAAAATCTTAAAGATTGTTTCATCACTTGTAATTCCTAAAACAAAAACATACACAACAGTGAGTAAATATGTTGCAATCGACATATACCTGTATTTTACATTCTTTAACATCAGACTAAATATATAGTAAAGGATAGCTACAGCAATCCAGCTAAATGCTACAAAACCGCTCGGTAACAACTGGTACAGAGAATAGGGGATAATTAAAAGGGCGGTGAGCAGATATGCATTTCGCATTTGTTCGGTTTTAAGCTCAAGCTTGTCTTTCTTCCAATTAAGAATTCGTGCACTCAGTAAAGCTATGATACCAAAGCTTAAACTGATACCACTTGTAGCTCCTGACAGAATAAGAAAAGCAAAGAAAATTAATAAGAAGATGATAAAGTTTGCCAGAATAATAAATTTAGATCTAAACCAAACAGCAGTGGAAACCACAAGTAAACTTTGAAAGCATAGCCACATAAAGAAATCGGGCATATCGAATTGAAGAATAATTGCAATACTTAATGCGCCATACCCGGTCATCGCATAATAGAATGTAGCTATCTTGCTTGACTTTTTTGTGAAAAACAGAATTGCAAATCCGAGAAAAATGATTGATGCTAAAAGATTGTAAACCTGTCCGAGCGACGGAGCAGAAAGTATTGTTATTAATAAAAACAAACCATAGCCCATCGAGGTATTAACCAAAATACTTAATGCTGTTGGTAAATACTCATTATATTTTTTGTCAGCAAAATATGCCAGAGAAAATATGATTTGGTAAATAAGTATAAAAATTAAATTCAGTGGTTGATTAATTTGCAACTCTAATTGATTTCCTACAAAAGGATTATTTATAAACCAGATCAGGTGGACGAGATAAGCAGTTACAATTGTAAAATTAAAAAGTCCGTTCCAGTTAAGTTTTATTTTCAGATACGTTGACTGAATTGCAAGTAAAGTGATTGTTAAAAATATCAGTATCGAATAATCACCGATTATTGCGGATAAGTAACCAAGTGCAAAACCGAATGCAGTGATATAAGTTGAGCCCCATTTTATTCCCGATACAATCAATGCAAAGGAAACGACGTAAGCAATAATCAGGATGGGAATAATATCAGTAACTATAGGCGCAGGACTGAAATAATGCATTCGAAGAGCGGCTATGTAAAGTATTGCAAATCCGCTTCCGAGAATCCATCCGGAAATATGAGGTAATTTATTTTTGATGAATATGCCAGCGATTATTGTAACGAATCCGGTAATGAATCCAACTGCAACGATTAATGTCTGGTTAAGTTCTTCAAACGGAAGTGTGTTACCAATCAACCAGCCTGCAAGAAAAACGAAGATTCCTAACTTGGCGAACCAGAACTGTCCAATCCGTAATTCAAGTTCTTCATCCGTCTCTCTTTTTTCTTCCGAATGTAAGTTTCTTCTTCAACGTCTTCTTCAGTTTTAGCATCAGGAAGATCAAGATACGTCTCAAGTTTGGAAATCCTTGATTCAATTGATTTCAGATGCTGCAGGATTTCTTTTCCGGTTACATCATTCTGGGATGAGTCCATTTTAAACCTTAAAATTTTTAATTACTAATTTACTTTACGTAAAAGTGTTCGTTACAAACCCAATTTCTTTAAATCAAGCACCCAATGCGTAGAAATTGGGTTTGTCTAAATGGCATTTCTAGCATATTGCCTAATGCGAGTTACTAAGTTTTCTTTTCTACTTTTTTAAGTTTAATGTATAAACCAATAACCAATAATGTTACAAGAATAGTCGAGACTCCCAGTCCGATTCTTCTGTAATAAAACTCATCTATTGCTTCTTCACCGCTCAACTTAGCTTTGTTTACAATTGTAAAGCCTTCACCGATCTGTTCTTTGAATTTATCCAGGTTAAAAGCGTGAATGGTTGTGCGTGATTGAATGAGAACCTGTCTCACGTCTTTGAGTGAAAAATCTGCATCCGAAACATCCATCCCTTTTTGACCAGCTTCATCAAGAATTAATTTTGTTTCTGAATCTTTGGTCTTTAAGCTGTCAATCAATTGTTTCATTTCGCCGGCAACCATAAAACCTTTGTTTTCATCTTCGGCACTATGACATTCAACACATACTGCTGGCTCTTTTGTGCCTACCATTGCATCAGTAGCTTGTTTTACAAGATGGTTACCGTGACAACTTTCACATTCAGGAAAATCATTTTCATCAAAAGCTTTTTTATGAGGACTTTGTTCAAACAATTCCATATTTAATACGTGACAAGTTCCGCATACTTTTGAAATTGATTCAACTCCCGGTGGAACTGCACCGTGGTTTCCATGACAATCATTACAGGAAGGAGAACTTAAATCTCCTTTCTCTAATAACGCAACACCGTGAACACTGACTACGAAATTTTCATATTGATTAGTTGGTATTTTATACTTTGCCATCAACTTCGCATCGCTATGACAGTTAGCACAAACAGAAGGAATATTAGTTGCATACACAAGCGAACGAGAATCTTTTACCGGTTGAATTTCGTGTGAACCATGACAACTTGCACACTCAGCAGCATTCGGGTCACCTTTAGCATTTAGATTACCATGAACACTGGTTTTATATTTTGCCACCTGATCAATCGGCAAAGCCTGATTATAATGTTTCATAAATTCTGCACTGCTGTGGCAGCTTCCACATAATTCTGTAATTCTCGTTGGATAAACTTTTGAAGTTGGATCATTAACTTTTTTAATATCGTGCACACTGTGGCACGTAATACAATCTGCCATCGGTCCCTTGTTATCAAAGCTTGGTTGAAAGTGAACAGAAATTTTTAGTTTTTCAAATTGATCTGTTGGAATGTTCGAACCAAATCTTTTTATTTTATCTGCATCAGAATGACAATTAACACATACCTGGTATCTATTAACTCTAGATGGTACACCGATAAATCCCTTTTCCTCGCTCATCGCAATGTCCATATCATCGGTTGACGAATCACCACCGTGGCAAGCTGCACAGCTAATTCCTTTTAAATGATGGATATCTGCTTTATATAAATTTGCTTTTGCATCATCCA
Source organism: uncultured Ignavibacteriaceae bacterium (assembly GCA_963698525.1). GTDB lineage: Bacteria > Bacteroidota > Ignavibacteria > Ignavibacteriales > Ignavibacteriaceae > IGN2. The sequence goes on from CAVORE010000016.1 coordinate 260,675, forward strand.
GATCGATATGACATTTGAAACACTCATCAACTGATTGTGCATTGACAATGCTTGTTGTGAGGATTAGAAACAGAACCGATGCTAAGAAATATTTTATTTTATTTTTCATATCTGTCTCCTAATCCAAAATGAAACCAAGAATGGTAAAAACAATTATGAATATTATCACAAAAATTCCGAAGTAGGTTAGTATTGTATTCTTATCTCCTTTGGAAGTTTTTCTATCCCAAACAGGGACTATTGCCCAGAGAAGTATTCCAATACCAAAGAGAATAATTCCTACAAGTTCACCGGGTAAAAAAAGTATTTCACCGGGAAGGAATTTGAATACCTGGAACATGAAAAGGAAATACCATTCAGGTTTGATTCCTACAGGTGCTGATGCAAAAGGATCTGCTTTAGTTCCTAGTTCCCACGGAAAGAATACAGCAAGAATGGCAAGTATATTTATAACGATCAACCAAATCAGAAGTTCACGCATTGCGAAGTTTGGAAAGAAAGGAATTGTTTTCTTTTCGCTTGCGGGAAGGTTTTTATAGTCTTCTGGTTCTGCAATTCCCTGACGTTGAATCATAAGCAGATGAAGTGTCAGAAGGACTACGAATATTCCAGGAAAAATTGCAACGTGAAAACCAAAAAATCTTGAAAGAGTTGCACCGGTTACATCCTCACCACCTCTTAAAAGAATTAAGAGTGGCTCACCAATCAGTGGTACTTCTCCGACGATATCTGTTCCAACTTTTGTTGCAAAAAAAGCAAGTTCATTCCAGGGCAGTAAGTAACCACTGAAACCAAACGCCATTGAAACTGCCAACAAACCAAAGCCAGTGTACCAGGTTAGCTCACGTGGATTCCTGAATCCTTTCAGAAAATAAACTGAAAACATGTGAATGAACACAGAAAGCACCATTAAATTTGCCGACCAACTGTGAACTGAACGAATCAGCCATCCAAAACTAACTTTGGTTGAAATAAAATGAACGCTTTCAAATGCGAGGTCTTCAGTTCCTTTGTAATACATCAGAAGCAAAATTCCTGAGATAACCTGAACGACAAAAAGAAGCAAAGCTATTCCACCGAAATAGTACCAGATAGTTTCGCGGAATTTTGGAACAGATTTCTTTTTTGCAAAATCAATTAATCCTGAGAGATTATATCTTTCATCGAGCCAGTTAAAAATCTTATTACTCTTTTTTTTATTTTCTGGTGACATCAGGTTGCCTCCTGAAAAACTATAACTTCGTTGTCTTTTATCGTCACACCAAACTTTGTAAGGGGTGCGGGTGGTGGTCCGCTGGCAACTCTTCCGTTCAAATCGTATCGTCCGTTATGACAGGCACAATAAATTTGTCCGTAATCTTTTCTGTACTGAACAATACAATCCAAATGAGTACACACACCACCGAAAGCGATGTATTCACCGGTTGGTTTTCTAATCACAATAACCGGTTTATTTCCAAACTTGATAATCTTTCCGCTGTCCTTTTCCATGTCTTCCACACCACCAATTTTAACATTCGAAACTTTTACTTCTTCTACTTTTGGAGGATCGAGGTATTTGAAAACAGGAAAGAAAAGTGCGCCAAGCCATGCTATAAATCCGCCGCCGAGGAGAACATTTAAAAAGTCACGGCGCTTGCTTTTATTACTTTGGTTGGAATTATCGGAATGATTATTCGTCATATTGATCCCTCGACAGTGATGAAGTAAAGTACTGTGATACTTTTTATTTGCGAATATTTAATAGTATGACCGGAACAGAGTAAGTTCATTAAAGTTACCCTTCAGTATATTTGCTACTGATAAATAATAACTGTTACACAAACGTTACTCTTATAATAGCAATATTATTTTAAAAAGAGAAATAACTAATAAACTTAACTTAGATTACTTTCGCGCGTGGCATTCAACACAAATCAAATCTTTAACATCGGTTCCAAGATCTTCAGGATGTACAAAATCAATTCCACTCATAGAAACTAAATTTCTGCCATCGCTCGTTGATTGAGAGATAATTGTATGACATAAGTTGCAGTCTCTCCTTATCATTTCTCCGTCATCTGTAAAATGTTCTCCGTCATGGCACCGGAAACAACCTGAATCATAAAGATGTGAGATGTGATTTGGAAATCCTCTCCAGCTTACTTTCATACTTGGGAAAAAATTTCGATCGTATATTTTTTTAACCTCTTCAATTGCCGAAGAAATATTTTCTTGCTTTGATTCAGAAATAGCGGGATAGTTTTTATAATAGAAATCGTTTATTGCAAAGCTAATGCTGTCTAAGGCATTTTCTTTTGTTGAATAATTTTCCTCTAATGCATTAACCGCTATGCTTTTGATATAAGGAAGAGTCTCATCAATTCTGCCGAGTGACATGGAAAGATTAACTGATTTATCTGAAGGATGATAGATGTGCGATGGACGGTTATGGCAATCAATACAATCCATTGTTCTTAAATTTTCTTGAGGAAGCTTTGAAAAATCACCCTTATAATTTCTTTTCTTAAATATTTTTTCTGTTCCATTTGACTGGTTTGTTTTACCCACGGAATGCTATCTCTTATTTCATCGGTGTAGATGTATTCAATTTTGTTATCAATATTCATATGCCAGTGAATTCCCTCTGCTTTACCAAGCTCAATATTTCCGCCTCCAATTTTCAACAACATACTTAATGACGACTTGGTATTCTTTTCATCATAGAGGTAATAATTAAATTCTCTTTTTATTTCGCTAAAAAAATGCTGAGGTGAATGACATTGTTCGCAGGTTCCTTCAGCAGGTCTTAAATTATGAACCGGAGTTGGAATTGGTTTAGAATATTTATTAAACAAAACTGAATAGACCTGGTATGCACCCGATATTTTTGCACGAACAAACCACGCCGCACCTGAACCGATATGACAAGTGACACAGCCAACTCTGGAATGTGGTGATGAAAGATATGCAGTATATTCGGGAGCCATAACTGTGTGACACATTTCTCCGCAGAACTCATCCGAGTCTGAAAATTCATAAGCTTTATAGCTTCCGAATGCAGACATAAAAAGTAATAAGATTGCACCCGCTGAAAATAAACTTACGAATCTCCTTTGCTTTCGATCGTTAAGATCAATTACCATGAATCTTTTTTTACGGAGAAGTCCTTTTTCTAATCTTCTTCTTTCTCTTAACATTCCAAAGACCAACAAAAATATTCCAATTATAAGAAAGACGGGAAGAATAATAAAAGTAATTATTCCCATGTAAGGTTTGGAATCAGTGGAAAGGAATTCAAGAATTGTTAGGAAGATAATTAAGCCAAAGCTAAGTCCTGCTAAACCAGCACCGGAAAATGTGATAGGATTATAAACGTAAGTTGGAAAAAATCGCCGCATATCTGAGAATTATTATTAAAATTTAAAGAACGACTAAATATAATTATCTGTATGCGAAAATCATCGCATAGATAATCCAGATGACAATGCTGAAACCAATGGTAAGAGCTGTCCAGCCAAAAATCCTGATTCCCTTTATAACAATGGGTGGATAATCTTCAACTAAATATTTTTCCAGCTCTCCTTTTTCTACTAACTCTTTGTATTCGTCAGGTCTGTCTAATTTGAATTCATCAAGCGGATATCTTCCGGAAAAGATCACAATGTCCATTGGAAATTTTTCGGGACGAAGATGTGTATTAAAAAAATGAACAGTAAAAATAAAGCCTGTTGCAAGCAAGAGCTTCATCACTATGAATAATTGTTGCAACATTAATCATCCATCCCGGGAAAAAATTTGTAAAGAATTCAGGAAACCAAAGTGTCATTCCAGTTGAGCCTATGACAAACATTCCCCAGAAGACGGCAAAGTAGTCAAACTTTTCCCAGTAAGTCCATCTACCGTAACTTGGTCTTTCACCTTTTCCAACAAACCATTTTATAGAACCTTTAAAATCACTCCAATCCTTTTTATTGAAGAGCATAGAATTTTTTCCGATCAGAAGAGATTTCCAGGATTTGAATTCTTTTTTTCTTAATCGGACAAGGTCAATAAGATGGAGCATAAAAACAATTATCATAATAACTGCTGCAAATCTGTGCCAGTAACCTGCGGACTCGAAGCCGCCAAAAAATTTTGATAAAAATCTTGCCCAGCCTGTGTATGAAAACTTTAGGCTCATACCGGTTAATGAAAGTATGATAAAACTAACAATCATAAAAATGTGTAGTGCACGATTAAGCCTTGTAAATCTCAGAACGTATTTTTCTTTAATGCTCATTCGTCTTTCTTCTCATTTTCATTTTGATCAGAATCAAATTTATTTTCAACAGAATTCTGTTTCTCGTCATGAATCTTTTTTAATTTTCGTCTCCATTCAAGCGAACGTGGGAACCAGAGCAATGTATGTAAACCGGCTATTAAAAAAGTTCCAACCAGCAATCCGGTCATTCCCCAGAAAACCCAAAATAATATCGGATACTTAACAGGATCGTGATGAGTTGCGTGAGTCAAATAACCTGCAAACTGTCTGTTAGCTGAAGGATGACAGGTTTTGCAGGTTTCAACTACATTCTGCCTGCTTAGTTTTGAATCCGGATTTGTGACTGGTAAAATTTCATGGGCTCCGTGGCAATCATAACATTTTGCAGTTTTTGTATAGCCAAGCTGAGAAACTTTTCCATGATAAGTATCAAAATAAGTTTCTGCAATTTGTTCGTGACATCTTCCACACTGACTCATAATTTCAAGTTTGAATCCTTCAGTATCTGCACGCTTAATTTCATGGGCACTGTGGCAATCGAAACAAACTGGTAATTCTTTATCAGTTTCTGTAACAAGAGGGGAGTGCACACTGGTTGAAAATTGTTCTTCTATTCCGTGATGACAAGTTCCGCAAGTACCCGAAATGTTATTTCTGTTGATACTTGATTCAGGATCTGTGTGTGGTAATTCTTTATGAGCCGTGTGGCAGTCTGTGCAAGTTGCAGTAACTGTTAATCCACTCTTCAACAATCCTTTTCCGTGAATGCTTTCGGTATAGTGATTAACAATATCCTTTTCACTTCCTGTATATCTGTTAGCAGCCTGTTCACCCTCACGATGGCATTTGCCGCAAAGGTTTGGAATATTAATTGCAAACGTGGGAGATTTTGGATTCATTTTGCCCAAGGTACCGTGCGTTCCGTGACATTCTTTACAAGTTGGTGCGTTCGCATCCATCTTTGCAGTTAAGAGTTCCATGCATGCTTACCGAATATTCTGCATCAATTTCAGCATGACACGAGGAGCAGTCAACTCCACTTTTTATAGTTTCACACGGACGCTTATGTGATACATTAACTTCACTATGACATTGACTGCAAGCCGTGTTTGTATGTCTTGAACTTTTCAACTCTTCAATATTTACAAATAATGATCTCCCGTCATCAGAAGCCACAATGTTTGGATTATCATGACACTCAAGGCAGTCTTTGTCTGCCATACCAAAATCATAATATACTCTTCTTATTTCGTGCGGTTGATGGCAGTCAACACAAGCAGGCAAAACATGAGCTTGTTTTTCCCATAGTTCTCCACGAATTATTTGTCTGTGAACTGCTTCAATTTCTGCATGACACACTGAACAAGTGCTTGCAATGTTTTGTCTTGATATAGTTGAGCGGGAATCTGTGTGCGGTAGAATTCTATGCGCTGAATGGCAGGAAACACAGGTTGCAGAAACTACAAGTCCTTTCTTAAGTAATCCTTCACCGTGAATACTTTCAGAATAATTTTCAAGAATTCTGTCTTGTGGAATATCTCTTTGCATTTGAACAGGTGAACCTTCACGATGGCATTGTCCGCAGAGATAAGGTATCTTCATCGGTGCAACGGCTGAGTTATGATCTTTCACCGGAAGAATATTATGGTTGCCGTGGCAATCCTGGCAGAGAGGAGCTAGCGGATCTCCTTTAGCTTTTGCTTTTCCATGAAGACAATCAACATAAAGTTTCTGAACATCGGAATGACATTCACCGCAGTTAACTCTTGAATATTCTTTTGTGTGAGGAATATCTTCGGCATTATAATCTGAATGACAATCAATACATTCAAGATCACTATGAACTGATCCCGAAAAAATATTTTGGTTCAAATGAAGCGAGACTGTTCTGCCATTTACTTTTCCCTTGAATCCCGGATCATCGTGGCAGATTAAACAATCATCATTCGACTGCGAAAGAATAGTCAGCGGGGATAAACATAAGAGAACTAAACTTAAAAGATTCTTTTTCATTTAATTGGGTAACTAACTTTTCTCTTCTTCATCAGGATTACTTTTTTCTGAAGCTTTAATTTTTTCAAGCTCAAGCGGATGTTCTTCAGCCATTTCTTCTTCCGTAATTGTTCCTTTCCAGAATGCAAGGTTTAATGGATATGCATCGGGATTAAAAATTACAAAGTAAAAATGCCAGACAACTATTGCCAGAAATGCAAGCCAGGCTTCGTAGTAGTGAACTGTTCTCGCTATATCCCAGCCAAGTTTGGTTAAGATGCCCATAAAAGTATTATCGAACCACATAATAATACCAGTTACTGTCATAACGATAGTTCCCCAGATCAATGCCCAGTATTCAGCTTTTTCAATGTAACTAAATCTATCGAGCTTCGGTTTTGTTTTGGAAAATCCAAGATTGAATCTGGCAACATCAATCGCATCTCTGATGTCCTGGTAACGGGGAAGTAAATCTTTAATGAGTTGTCTTCCGCGAATTGTGAAAGAGACATAATAAATATGATATAAACTTACAGCAACCATAATGACAGCAGAAATTCTGTGAAGTAAACTTCTGGCTTCAAACGCACCACTGCTGAGATCACGGATGTGGGAAACCCACCAGGAATTTGGATAGCTTAACATAAATCCTGTGATCACGAGTGTTAAAAAGCTTATGGCAAGACTTCCATGTTGAATTCTTTCATTCACTGTCATTCTAAGGTAAAGTGAATGACCGTGTCTTTCTTCTCTGATCAATCCTCTCTGCTTCATCTTTTTAATTTTAGACTTTCTGAAAAAGTCAATTAAGTTATGGATGAACATTAATCCGATGACAATAAAAATCAGAGCGATGTACATCGAAGCTATAAAATAAATAATAGGTTCACTTTCATCCTGCCTGGTAATATGAATCCTCCCGATTGTAAAATTTGTATTTGCACCGGGATGGCAGCCTCCACATGTTTCAACAAGTTTAGATTTATGAATGGTTGAAGTTGAATCTGATGAGGATTTAATATTGTGAGAACCGTGACAGCTTGCGCAATTTGCTACAGCGACTGAACCGCCTTGAATAGCCAGACCATGATAACTGTCAGAAAATGTTTCGAACCTGTCGCTTGTGATTCCATATTTTTCTGAAAGTTTAAGTGAACTATGGCAAGGCGAACAAACCTCATGTGATAAATTCTGAAACGATACCGGGGATTGCGGGTCATCGTGTTTAAGAATATTGTGCTCACCATGACAATCAGTGCAGGTAGGGGATTCTTTTATCCCTTTTTTAAGTGCAACTCCGTGTATGCTTTCACTATATTCTTTTGAAATATCCGGATGACATTTTCCACAAGTGTTAGCAATATTACTTTTTGATGTGGGTGAGTTACCGGTGCTTTTTAAAACTTCGTGTGAGCCATGACAATCAACACAATTTGCTGCTTTTGGATTTCCTGAATTAAGTGCAGAGCCATGAACACTTTTTTCGTACATCGTGATGAATCCTGCCGATGGGGCAGTTCTTGCACGTACTTCAGGTGAATCAAGATGACAGGATAAACAAAGTTTTTCCTGTGAAATCTTTACGCTTACCGTATCTTCATTCGAGTGTACTCTTGCAATCGGATTCTTATGGCAACTCAGACAATTAGGCGCTCCCAACATTCCTTCTTTAAACGCAATGTAATGTTCAGAAGATAAGTAGTGTCCTTTTATTTCATTATGACATTGCCCACATGAATTCGGAATGTTTTCTGCACTCCATTTGCTTCCATCGGCATTCGGATCCTGCGGATAGTGATAGTCGTGGCAGCTTAAGCAATTAACATCTTTTTCTTTTTCTCTCCCGGAAGCTTTCAGTATTCTTGGGTGGAATAAATGTTTTACAATTTGTTTCTGATGACAATCGCCGCAGGCTTTGGGTGTAAGATTTTCAGCGTGTGGAATTTCTTCAGCATCGAAGTTAGTATGACAAGTGATGCATTTCAGTTTTGAATGATTGGATGAACTGAATTTACCTTCACCCACAAATATGGATATTTCTTTGCCATCCTTATCCATAGTAAAAGTATCATCATCGTGGCACATCAGGCAATCATCATTCGATTGTGCAAATCCATTCGTGGTTAACAAAATAATAACACTCATAATGAAAATGAGTGTTCTTGTATTAAATAGTGTTGGGGTCATTTATAATTATTGCCGGTTAAATAGAAAATAGAACTTAATTTTCTGATTCAGTTTTTAGTGAAGAAAGCCATTCAGATAAAGCATTTAATTCTGACTCAGAACCTTTGAATTTCAATTTATGTTCCTGATCATTAATCTTTGCCTCTTTTAACAAATATGATTTCAATAGCTGAGCATCTCCGACAGACCCTGAATTAGATAGGTCACTGGCGTCATCTTTTTTTGATATAATTTCCATGCTTATTACTGTGTGGCAATTGCTGCATTTGTTATCAACGAATATCTGTTTACCATCCAGGTCATGATCCTGCGAGAATGAAAAAGCGAATGCAAAAAGTGCAACTATTGCGGATATAAAGAGAACGAAGAATAAAGTATTTTTCATTGATTGATCCTCGTGAAGTGAAAAATTGAAATCAGCATAAGTTAGTTGCTAAATACTAACAAAGACAATACCATCGCATAGCTTCAAGAAAGTTAAAACAAGCATAAGAAACTTATGAAAACTTCTCGGTTATGAGAAGTTAAAAAGCCTGGAATTCGCATATTTTAGAAAAATCTCTGAAAAGTATTCAGTGAAGATTATTTACGCGGAACAACTCTTTGCATCAAGCGATCAGGGTTTTTAATTTTTTCAAATCCAAATCTTGCATAAAGAGAATGAGCATCTTTTGTTGCGAGTATCCACTTCTTAATATTTCTGAATCTTTCATCCTCGAAAATTTTTTTTAGAAGAAATTTGGAGTAACCTTTTCCGCGATATTCCTCAACAATAAAAACATCCATCAGATAAGCGATTACGGTAAGGTCCGAAACCACTCTTGCAAATCCGATCTGCCGGTTGCCTGAGTAAATTCCAAAGCAGATTGAATTTTGTATTGATGACTTTACTTCAGCAATTGTTCTGCCTTCAGCCCAGTAAGAGCGTGATAAGAAATTATGGATCAGTTCGATGTTGAGTTTAGCTTTATCATCACTTATTATAATATCGTTCATAACTATTAAAACTAATTAGTGAAGGAAGGATCAAATCTGGATATCCAGTTCTTTCATTTTTCTGTAAAGTGTTGAAAGACCAACCTGTAAAGTATCTGCAGTTTTTTCTTTGTTGAATTCGTTCGCTTCGAGCGCGCGGGTAATTATTTCTTTTTCAAATTTTTTGACCGATTCATCGAGTGAACCTGATGGTGAGAAATCCGATGGTTCAGTGTGAGACTGAAACTGAACGGGCAAATTCTTTACATTAACAAAATCTTCATTACAAAAAATAACCGCCCGCTCTATTACATTTTCCAGTTCTCTTATCTCACCTTTCCAATCGTGATTCATTAATGCGCGCATAGCATCATTGGAAATACCTTTAATATTTTTGTTCATTTGTTTCCTGTACTTATCGAGAAAGTAATCGGCAAGCAGCGGTATATCGCCTTCACGTTCTTTCATTGATGGTAAATGAATATCAACAACGTTAAGTCTGTAAAACAAATCTTCTCTGAATTTTCCCTGACCAACATATTCCAGAAGATTTCGGTTTGTTGAAGCGATAAATCTTACACTAACCGGAAGTGATAATGTTGTTCCGACCGGAGTATATTCTCTTTCCTGAATTGCTCTTAAAAGTTTAACCTGTAACTGAGGTGGCATCTCACTTATTTCATCGAGGAACAATGTTCCACCTTCGGCTGCTTTTATAAATCCTTCCTTATCACTTATCGCTCCTGTAAACGCACCTTTCTTATGACCGAACAATTCACTCTCGATAAGATTTTCTGAAATTGCGCCGCAGTTTAAAGCAATGAATGGCTTGTTAGATCTTTTTGAATTGTAGTGAAGTGCTTTTGCAACCAGTTCTTTTCCGGTGCCGCTGTTACCTGAAATTAAAACCGTGCTGTCAGTATCTGCAACAGCTTTTATCATATCGAAGATTTGCATTATGGCCGGACTTTTACCAACAATATTTGTGTAATCATATTCACGCTGCAATTCTTTCCGAAGGATTCTGTTTTCAAGATGGAGATTCCGTACTTCAAAAAGTTTTTTCACTTTTATCAGCAGTTCATCAAACTCAACAGGTTTAAGTATATAGTCGCTTGCACCGCTACGTAAAGCAGCAATTGCAGTTTCCATTGAACCGTAAGCTGTAATTACGATTATGTTTGTCTGCAAATTCATTTTCCTGATTTCATCAAGAAGCTCGATGCCTTTCATCTCCGGCATCTCAAGATCAGTAATAACAAGATCATATGAAGTTTCTTTAAGCATCTCGAACGCTACTTTTCCGTTAGCAGCTTCTGCTACTTCATATTTTTCGTTTGTTAAAATATATGATAGTGATTCCCGGATAATGTCTTCATCATCAACTACCAGTATTTTTTCAGCCATTATTTTTTCCTTTATTAATTTTCTATGGGAAGCACTACTGTGAATTTTGTGCCTACTTGCGAATTGCTCTGAACTTCAATGTTGCCCTGGAAACTTTTGATTATCCCGTAGCTGACCCATAATCCAAGTCCCGTGCCTTTACCCTGAGATTTTGTAGTGAAGAATGGTTCAAAAATCTTGCTCATATTTTCTTCAGTTATACCGCTGCCAGAATCGGCGAAGGTTATGATAACTTCATTTTTAGCCAGTGCCGACTCAATGCTGATTCTTTTTTCTTTCTTGCTTCCCTTAAAATCATTTATTGCATCAACGGCATTTAACAGCATATTAACAAAAACCTGTTCAAGCTGATCTGCAACCAGCGGAAGATTTGGCAGGTCATCACTCAGCTTAACATTGAATTCAATATCCTTTGCTTTCGTGCCGACCTTGGTGATCTCTATTGCTTCTTTCAAACATTCATTAATGTTAACTCTTTGAAGCTCGAAATTTGATGGACGGGAAAAATCAACAAGATCACGTATAATTTTTGATATTCTTGTAACCTGGCTTTTAACTAAATCCAATTTACCTTTAACGAAAGCATCATCAGTGCTTCTTTGTGCAACCTGTACCAAAGCTGAAATAGAAGCAAGCGGATTGCCTACCTCGTGAGCAATTCCTGCAGCCAATGTTCCAATGCTTTCCATTTTTTGTGTGTGAATTAATTGTTTCTCAAGTGTTCGCTTTTCACTTAAATCACGATGTATCCCGAAGTAGCCAGTTACTTTTTCATCCTTATCAAAAATAGGTGAGATTAATAGTTGAGTGTAAAACGGTTCACCGTTTTTCCTTCTGTCTTCAATTTCACCAAACCAGACTTTACCGCTTGAAATGGTCTGCCACATTTTATCCCAGAATTTTTTAGGAAGTTTACCGCTTCCAAATATTGCTGGATTTTTACCTATCAACTCCTCCTTATCGTAGCCACTGTATTTTACAAATGCCGGGTTAACGTAAATCATCTTTCCGTGTAAATCTGTTATCTGAATTGGGTTGAGACTGCTTTCAGAAATATTAAAAAATCTTTGAAGTTCTACTTCCTTAACTTTTTCCGCACTGATATCTTTTGCCAAAGCAAAAACATATTCTATTTTATTTCCATCAACAACAAACTTGTGGAATGAAAAAGAAATTTTAACATCAATTACGTTATTATCCAGAAGAAATTGAGTCTCAATACCAGTTGTCTTTCCGAAGCTAATACACTGAAAGAAAATATTATTTACTTCTTCGCGATTGCACAAATCAACCAGGTCAAGAAAGTTAGAAGGCTGTGAGCTTAAATTCGATTTAATAATTTCGTCTGCACGATTATTCAGCTTCAAAATCTCAGCATTAGCATCAAGAAGGAAGTACATATCGGGCAGCGAATCGAAAAGATCAAATCCGAACATTGGATCCTCTTTTTTCGTTTCGGAACGAGATGGTTTTTTTGCCGTTAATATTTTTTTTGAATTTACAGTCGAACGCATAATTGATTGCCAAATATAAAGCTAATTGGTTTTACAGTCGAGGTAAATTTACTTGCAGGGCACGGTTAAATTTGCTCTTTTGCTTTCATAAGTTCAGCACAAAGTATTGCACCGCCGGCAGCACCTCTGATGGTGTTATGTGAAAGTATTACAAAACTGTAATCGAAGATTGAATCTTGACGTAATCTTCCGATTGAAACAGCCATTCCTTTATCAGCATCACGTTGATGTTTTGGCTGAGGGAAAGATTCTTCATGACTGTAATGAATCGGGTTCAGTGGTGCAAGAGGAAGATTCATTTTTTGTGGAATTGAATTAAAACTTTCCCAGCAATTTATAATTTCATCAATAGTAGCTTTCTTTTTTAGATTTATCTGGACGCATTCAGTATGTCCGTCAGTAACATTCACCCGGTTGCATTGCGCATTGACTTTAAAATCATTAAAAATAATTTTATTCCGATTCAACAAGCCAAGAATTTTTTTTGGTTCAATTTCAACTTTGTGTTCTTCACCATTGATAAAAGGAATTACGTTATCATCAATATCAAGTTTAACTACTCTCGGATGACCTGCACCAGAAATTGCCTGCATTGTAACAACATTAACTGCTTCCAATCCGAAATTATCAAGCAAAGGTTTTAAAGCTATCACAAGTCCAATCACCGAGCAATTCGGATTTGTCACGATACAACCTTCGCCGTACTTCTGAGTTTTTATCAAATCAAGATGATCAGGATTTACTTCAGGAATTAGAAGTGGAACATCATCATCCATCCTGTGATTTTTAGAATTTGAAATTACTTTATAACCTGCTTTGGCGAATTCAGTTTCAACTTCTCCAGCAACGGAGGAATCTAATCCCGAAAATACAACTTTAGCTTTTAATGTTGGTTCACATTTTTGAACAACAATTTCTTCAACACTTTTTGGAAGTGGAGAGGGGAGAAACCAGTCAACTGCATCTTTATACTTTTTCCCGGCTGACTTATCTGAAGCACATAATTCAGTAATTTCAAACCATGGATGATCTGCGAGCAATTCTATAAATTTTTGACCCACGCTTCCGGTTGCACCAAGTATCGCTACTGGAATTTTTTCCTGAGTTTTATTCAAATCTATTTCGACAAATATTTATTATTTTAATGTGTGGTAAGATAATAAATAATGTTAATCTGATGATATGAAAATAGCGCTAATTCAATATAATCCCACCTGGGAAAACAAGGAAGCCAACAGGCAAAAAATTCTTTCGACGCTAAGTAAAGTTGAAGGTGTTGAGTTGTTTATTTTCCCTGAAATGAGTCTGACTGGTTTCACAATGAAGTCAAAAGAAATGTCTGAGACTATTCAAGGTGATTCCTTTAGATTTTTCTCTTCAATCGCAAAAGAAAAATCCACAAACATTTTTGCCGGAATTATTGAACGCAGAAATACAAGAATTTACAATACTCTTATTCACATCAAATCTGATGGAAACTTTGTCAAGCTTTATAGAAAAGTTCATCCATTTTCCTATTCAGATGAGAATAAACATTTTAATGCCGGAGTTAAACCTGCTTTAACTAAAATAAAAAAGTGGAAAATTGGATTGACAATTTGTTACGATCTGCGTTTTCCTGAATTATTCAGAAAGTATGGAAAGAAAAAAGCTCATCTGATCGTTAACATTGCAAACTGGCCTGATACAAGAATTGAACACTGGCGAACATTATTAAAAGCACGCGCAATTGAAAATCAATGTTATGTTGCCGGAGTTAACAGAGTTGGGAAAGATCCAAAATTAAATTATATCGGATTCAGCAGTGTGTTTGATCCAATGGGAAAAGAAATTGTGGCTAGTTGAAAATGAAGAGAAAGTAATTGTTGTTGATCTGGATAAAAATTATGTGAATGAAATCAGAGAGAAATTTCCTTTCCTTGAAGATATTAAATTGATTTGAGGCAGTCTTAACCTTTGTAACCCTCTTCGTTTGTTGCATCAAACAAAACGTCTGCAACTTCAGGAATATTATCTTCGTAAAGGTTTTCTGCTTTCATAAAATCAGGTCATTCACCAGGAAATAGGCCTTTCTACTTCTTTGAGTCGAAGAACTTCCAGTGGGCCGAATTTTCTGTATATGATTGCTTTCATTTGAATCATTCTATTTGGGAGGTAATATGCTTATTGCTCTTCAATGATCGTTAAATCAGCCCCACATTTTGGGCAAACTTTATCTTCTTCTGAAACTTCTGATTTGCAATCCGAACATATATAACTATTTTCATCTGCAGAACTATCTTCTAATTTATCTTTTGGCGCAGTAACATAAGTGTATTTAACACGTTTGGAGTATTTGAGATATGTCAACCAAAGTGCCGAATTAATTAGAATGGGTAGAATATTAATTTTATAATCCTGCGAAAGGATAAAATAAAAAATCGTCGCAGCAATAGCACCGATGGCTAAACAATATTGTGTGTGTTTAATGGCAATTTCTTTTTTACCAATAAGTATTACCAAACAATAAATACCGTAAAATGCTATGAGTATATTAAAAAAAGAATACCAAAGTAGAATACCGTGAAACTCGGTCCGATATAAAATGCTTATTCCACTAATTAATGAAATAAAAATATTGAAAAAAAATATTATAATAAAAAGTAAAAGAAATCCTGTTATGCCATTTAATTTCTGCGCTTCAATTCCATCAATTAAGGTAATGTTTGAGGAAATATAATCCTTTTCTGCAACTTGTATATTTCTTCTTGATAGCTCAACCTCCATAAGTTCAAGGGCTTCTGGAAGATAGTTTTCTTTATCCAAGGATATAGCTCGAATCAAATCATCATTTGACCAAGTTTTATACTTGTCTTCTAATTCAGAAAGGTTGATAATACCCATTTGAACATCCTCCATTAATTTTATCGACACGCTAATAATTAATTGGGGAGAAGGATTACTTCGTCATCATAATTAGGAGTACGTGAAATAATAAAAATCTTGGTAATGTATTAGAACCTTAAAATTCAATTTTGATGATCCTTCCTATAATTACACAGGTAACTTAGGATAGTATTTAATTAGATTCAATAAATTCTTGTATTAAAAAAATAGGGCATCGTGGTGATGCCCTTTAATAGCTCGCATTCGAAGATCCTGAAACAAGTTCAGGATGACAATGACTAAATGTTATGCTTACTTCAAATCAAAACGGTCAAGGTTCATTACTTTATTCCAGGCTGCAACAAAATCTTTAACGAATTTTTTTTTTGCATCATCCTGTGCATAAACTTCTGCCAATGCACGCAACTGCGAGTTTGAACCAAAGATCAAATCTACACGTGTGCCTGTCCATTTTGTTTTGCCAGTCTTGCGATCTCTACCTTCAAATGTATCTCCTTTATCTGAAGTTGGTTTCCAAACTGTTCCCATATCGAGCAGGTTAACAAAGAAGTCGTTTGTTAGTTTACCTACTTCATTTGTAAACACACCGTGTTTCGACTGACCATAGTTTGCACCAAGCACACGCAATCCACCAACGAGCACTGTCATTTCCGGTGCACTTAAAGTAAGTAGCTGCGCTTTATCAACTAACATTTCCTCTGCAGGAACAGTGTAAGCTTTCTTCTGGTAATTGCGGAAACCATCTGCTTCTGGTTCCATGTACTTCAAATGATTCAATATCAGTCTGAGCTTGTGATGCATCCATTCGTCCCGGAGTAAATGGTACTTCAATCTTATGTCCGGCAGCTTTAGCCGCTGCTTCAATTGCAGCACAACCACCAAGTACTATAAGATCAGCCAGAGAAACTTTTTTGCCGTCTTTACGATTGTTAAATTCTTTCTGAATGTTTTTGAATACTTTCAGAACTTTTTCAAGCTGTTTCGGTTGGTTTACTTCCCAATCTTTTTGCGGCTCTAAGCGAATTCGTGCACCGTTAGCTCCTCCTCGCATAATCCGAACCACGGAAAGTAGATGCAGAAGACCACGCAGTATAAACCAAGTTCTGATATTGATAATCCTGAATCTAAAATTTTCTTTTTAAGACCATCAATATCTTTTTTATTGATAAGCTTATGATTGACTGCCGGGATTGGATCCTGCCAGATCAGATCTGCCTTCGGAACCTCGGGACCGAGATAACGAGCCTTTGGTCCCATATCACGATGAGTAAGTTTAAACCAAGCTCTTGCAAACGCATCAGCAAAAGCTTTTGGATCTTTGTGGAATTTTCTTGAGATAGGTTCGTAAATCGGATCGAAGCGTAATGACATATCTGCAGTCGTCATCATAGGCGGATGCTTTTTTGATGAATCGTGTGCATCCGGTATCATATGTTCTGGTTTAACATTCTTTGCCTGCCATTGCCATGCACCAGCGGGACTTTTAACTTTCTCCCATTCATAACCGAAAAGCATGTCAAAGTATCCCATATCCCATTTTGTCGGATTTGGTTTCCACGCACCTTCCAAACCGCTGGTGGTTTGGTGTACACCCTTACCTGTTCCAAATTTATTTATCCATCCTAAACCTTGCTCTTCAATAGGTGCTGCTTCAGGTTCAGGACCAACTAACTTTGGATCACCTGCGCCGTGCATTTTACCAAATGTGTGTCCACCTGCAGTAAGTGCAACAGTCTCTTCATCATTCATAGCCATTCGTTTGAATGTTTCCCTTACATCTCGACCTGAAGCCACAGGATCTGGATTTCCATTCGGACCTTCCGGGTTTACATAGATAAGTCCCATCTGAACTGCAGCTAAAGGATTTTCAAGTTCGCGGTCACCGCTGTAACGTTTATCACCTAACCAAGTCTTTTCCATTCCCCAATAAATATCCTCTTCGGGTTGATAAATGTCTGCGCGTCCGCCGCCAAATCCAAATGTTTTAAATCCCATTGACTCAAGTGCGCAATTTCCAGCTAAGATTAAGAGATCAGCCCAGGAAATTTTGTTACCATATTTCTGTTTGACAGGCCAGAGAAGTCGGCGTGCTTTATCAAGGTTGCCATTGTCTGGCCAACTGTTGACAGGTGCAAAACGCTGGTTGCCTGTACCGCCACCACCACGACCATCAGCAGTTCTATAAGTCCCTGCACTGTGCCAAGACATACGAATAAACAAACCACCATAATGACCCCAATCTGCTGGCCACCAATCTTGCGAGTCAGTCATCACTTTATACAGATCGTTCTTTAGTGCTTTCAGATCAAGCTTCTCGAATTCTTTTGCATAGTTAAATTTTGGATCCATCGGGTTGGAAGCCGGGGCATGCTGGTGAAGTATGCCAAGTTTCAACTGGTTAGGCCACCATTCCCGGTTCGATGTACCGCCACCAGCTCCGTGTGGTACCGGGCATTTATTATTTTCACTCATAATTTTTTCTCCTTTTTATTGTTGATAAAAATTAAACTTTTTTTGTTTTGACCATTAATAAATGAATTGTTACGCCAATTGCTATTGCAAGAAGAAGTAACTTGATAAAAAGTTCATCTGTAAAAAAGAAAGCTGAACTCAAAATCATTATCCACAGAAAAAAGATGTTAAAAACTTTTGCTTTTATCGTCAGACCTGATTTATCCTGATAATTTTTAATATACATCCCGAGTATCTTATGATTTCGCAGCCATTCATTTGCCTGTGGTGAACTTTTTATAAAACACGCAGAAGCAAGAATAAGGAAAATTGTTGTAGGAAGAATTGGCAGGAAAATTCCAATAACACCTATAGCCACCAAAAGGACACCGCTTACCAAATATAAGTAACGATAAAAGCCCGTGAGTTGTGCACTCTGTGGTTTTATCTTCTGCATTAATGATCTTTCTTTTAATTCTGAATTGCGAAAGTAAAGTTCCTGAATTTGAACTTATAAGTCAAATCGATAATTTTGGAACAACTTTATTAGCATTTCCTGGAGCAGATTACATTTAAAAGGGAAGTTGGGTTCATTTTTTAAAAGACTTTCATTAAATAACATTTTCTCAATGCACTCATAGAAGAAATCTTAAAAGTTACACCTAAAGAAATTTTACAAAACAAAAAAGGATTGATAATTCACTAATTATGTTTACTTCAAAAAAAAGAATTAATTTTTATGACTGCGATCCTGCAGGAATATTATTTTATGCTCGACTATTTGAAATCAGTCACTCTGTTTATGAAGAGATGATCAATAGCTTCAATCTGAAAAAGAATTATTGGAATAATGAAGAGTTTGCTGTTCCGATTGTCAAGACGGATGGAGCTTATTTCAAACCTTTAAGAGCCGGTGAAACTATTTCAATTAATCTTACCGTCACACTTAAAAAAGAAAATTCATTTGAACTTACCTATGAATGGAATGATAGCTCAGGTGAACTTGCAGCAAAAGCACGTACGGTTCATGTATTTGTTGATAAAAAGAAATGGGTTAAAATCCCCATACAAGATGCGATAGTAAAAGGTCTCGAATCACATCAAAGAGATGTTAACCTGTAACGCTCGATTAGTTTTTCTTTTTCTATTTTTCCTAACTCAGTTTTAGGTAAGTGATCTTCAAAGAAAATTTTCTTAGGAATTTTAAATCCTGAAATCTTATCAATTAAGAATTTTTTTATTTCTTCATACTCAATTTTACCCGAATCAATTTTTAATACGACAGCCGCAGCAATTATTTCTCCCCATTCTTTGTCTTTCAAAGGAAATATTGCAGCTTCCTTAATTAAGGGATGTTCAAGTAGAATTTTTTCAATCTCAATTGGATTAACATTTTCTCCTCCACTTGAGATGAGATAATTTTTTCTTCCTTCGATGAACAGGTAACCTTCTTCATCAACATATCCGATATCACCAGTAAAGTAAAATCCATTTTTAATTACTTGCTTAGTCTCATTCCCATCAAGATAACCGGACATCAATGAATTTGATCGAACTGTGATCTCACCGATTTCAAATGGTTTTAGTTCATTTCCATCATCGTCAGAAATTTGAATTCGATTTGTCGGAACTGCCCGCCCAACCGAATTTGGCTTAATTAGTATTTCATCTTTTAATAGAGCATTAACGAATGACGAAGTTTCTGTTGATCCATAAACTAAGTTCACCGGCCAACCAAGATCATAAGCTTTTACAATAAGTTCCATATCCGAAAAGCCGCCGCCTATGAGACAATTTTTTAGCTCAGCATTTGGCGATGTTCCTTCATCAATAAATTTTTTTAGTTGAGCAGCCACAAGGGAAATAAAAGTTGGTTGCCACTTATTCAATGAATCTACTAGTTCATCAATGGAAAGCGAATCTGGAATTATTAACGGAATTCCGAATAGCAGAGACCTGGTAATAATTGAAAATCCTCCAATATGATAAAAGGGAAGACTTGCCAGCCATCTATCGCTGTGAGTATATCGAAGAAGTTGATTGCTGTTGATTGCACTGTTGTACAAACTGTCAAAAGAAAGTATGATTCCTTTTGATTTTTTCGTAGAACCGGAAGTAAAAAGGATAACCGCAGGATCATTTGCTTCTAATTTATCTCTTCTATCAAAAGAGATCTCCTCATTAATTTCAATCGGAAATTCAATTACTTTCTTTTGCTTATTTATAATTTTTTCTGAAAAATCTTTTTGAATTAAAATAGTGGAGCAATTTGCAAAGTTAAGTTGCTCATCAATTTCTGATTCAGTTAGTCTTGTGTTTATTGGAACCGGTATACAAGATAACTGCCAGAGAGCCAATATGTTTATTACGAAATCCACATCATTCTTTCCAAGAATTCCTACACAATCTCCTGATGAAATTTGCAGACTACGAAAATATGAAGTAGTAGCTAAAACCTTTTGATGAAGTTGATCAAATGTGTAAGTAGCTGAAGAACATATTATAGCTTTGGCTGAAGGGTTTTGTTTAAGTAGGAGAAATTTTTCGGGGCTAAGATTTTTCATTTTTATTAGATATTATTTATAATATCAAACCGATTGACAAACACAAACCATATATACCAGCAAATTTAGCTGAGAGCTCAAGTGTTTTATTTAATTCTTCACCTTTCAAAGTGTAAAGCATTTTGATAAGAATAAATGAAAGTGGAATTGTTGCAAATGGCAGAAGAATCCAAAAACTGTAGTTAAAATTAATATATATAAAAAAAGAAGTCAGGTAAGAAAATATTATCATCACAATAAATTGCCATCGGGAAAATTCTCTGCCAAAAAGTACAGCTAAAGTTCTTTTGTTCGCTTCGCGATCTTCTTCAATGTCACGAAAGTTATTTACGACCAGAATATTAGTAATTAGCGCACCAACAGGTATTGAAACGATAAGAGCAAGCAAAGAAATTTCCTGAGTGTGCAGATAGAAAGTTCCCATTGTTCCTACGATTCCAAAAAAAATAAAAACGAATAAATCACCAAGTCCATTATAAGCAAGTGGAAACGGACCTGCGGTGTAAATTATTCCTGCAAGGATTGAAAATATTCCAACCCAAAGAATTAATATTCCAACAGAAAAAACTAGATAGAGACCTAACATAAATGTCAATCCGAATACTAACACGATTGCAAACTTCATCTCACCAACTGAAATCAACCCTGATGCTAAAACTCTGCGAGGACCTTTTCGTTTAACTGTATCCGATCCTTTTAAGAAATCATAAAGATCATTTGTGAAGTTTGTCCCAATTTGAATTAATACGGAGCAAAGTAGAGCCACAATTGAATAGGGTAGAAAAAACTTATTCATTGAAATTGCGAGAGCAGAACCAACCATAACAGGAACAACTGCCGCAAGTAAGGTTTTTGGTCTGCTTGCGAGAAGCCAGCTTTGAAATTTTGATATTGATTCGGTACTCATAATAAAATTAATTAAGACAATGGAACACTGACCTGTCTGACAGGCAGATTTCGAACGGATTATAATGAGCTATCTGTTAAATCAGTTCAATCTGCGTCACCTGCCTACCGTCAGGCAGGTCTGCGTTCTATTCTTCAAGGGAGCTTAGGAAATTTTTTAAAATCAGGTTTACGTTTTTCAAGATACGCTTTCTTTCCTTCCTGTGCTTCTTCACTCATATAATAAAGAAGAGTTGCATTTCCTGCTAATTCCTGTATTCCAGCCTGCCCATCAAGATCTGCATTAAAAGCAGATTTAAGAACTCTTATTGCCATTGGACTATGCTGCAAAATTTCTTTCGCCCATTTTATTCCTTCTGTCTTCAAGTTGTTCTACAGGAACAACTGCATTTACCAATCCCATTTGCAAAGCTTGCTCGGCATTATACTGACGACAAAGATACCAGATCTCTCTTGCTTTTTTTTGTCCAACAATACTTGCAAGATAGCTTGAACCAAATCCACCATCGAAACTGCCGACTTTTGGTCCTGTTTGTCCGAAGATCGCATTATCAGCAGCAATAGTTAAATCGCAAATTACATGAAGAACGTGTCCACCGCCAATTGCATAACCTGCAACAAGAGCAATAACAACTTTCGGGATGCTTCTGATTAATTTTTGAAGATCGAGAACATTTAATCTTGGGACACCATCTTTTCCAACATAACCTTTATCACCGCGAATTCTTTGATCACCACCGGAGCAGAAAGCATACTTCCCATCTTTTGCCGGACCTGCACCAGTTAACAAAATAACCCCAATGTTTTGATCTTCTCTTGCATCAGAAAAAGCATCATACATTTCAATTACAGTTTCAGGACGGAAAGCATTTCGAACTTCGGGACGGTTGATAGTAATCTTAGCAATACCATCTTGCTTTTCATAAATGATATCTGAATAATTTTTAACTTTTTTCCATTTAGAGCTCATAGCATTCCTGATTTACTTATTGATTGGTGAGATAAAAATATTAAAAAAGTTTTTCAATTAGAATCTACTCAGAAAACTATTTACTGCTTCGATAAACTTTTTAGGTTCCTCGAGATGAGTATTATGACCCGCTGTTGTGAGTATTTTATGCTTAGCAGAAGGAAAAGATTTTTTTAGAGTTTGATTGATTTGTGTAAACTTATCATCGAGTCCACCGGTGATAAGGAAAACTGGCATTTTTAATTTGACCAGTTCAGAACCGAAGTAAGGCATTACTCCCGTTCCAAAACCACGTAACGAATTAGCTAAACCTATTTTTGAATTCTTCGCTCGCTCTTCCTTCATTCGCTTTAATTTTATCGTTGGAAAATCTTCTGAGTGTTCCGAATAATTCCTGATCCAGCCACATTGCCGCAAAGTCTTCAAGTGAATTATTTTCAATAAAAGCTGCAAGCTCTTCGTCACTTTTTTTTCTTGCATCTCTTTCTTTACCATTTTTAAAACCAGCAGACGCACTCTCAAGGATAAGTCCTTTGACTAAGTCTGGTTTTGCGAGAGTAAAATTCAGTGCAACTCTTCCACCCATTGAATAGCCGCAAAGAACAGTTTCACTTAATCTCAAATTAGTTATGACATGCTCAATCTGGTTTACCAGAGAATCCGGAGTATAATAATTAACTGAAGAATGTGAACTGCTCTTTCCATGTCCAATCAAATCGAGAGCTAATTTGTTGAATCGCTTATCTATTTTTTGTGCAATTTCATTCCAATCATTTGCAGATCCTGTAAAACCGTGTAGAAACAAAATTGATTTTTTAGAAGCATCAAATTCAGTAAGATGTTCTAAGTTAAGCTTAATGTTTTCGAATTGTATAATCATTTCAGAAACTCTTTATTTATTTTTTCCCTTACTTCTTTAAAATATTTATTTCGTAATTCAACAGACTTTACTGCATTTGTCTGGATTTCAATAACCGATGAAGAATTTTTCTTCAGGCTTTTTATTAAATGTGATCTAAATTGACTTCGGCTGTTGATTAATTGATAGCTCAATTCCAAACGATTTTACTATTCCGGAAAGTTCAAGGTTATGCGGTGCAATAAAAAACTCCCTGAACCGATTAACTTTTTGAGCAATTGGAAGAGACTCAAAAATTCCTCCGCCATTATTGTTGATTACAATAATTGTAATCGGAATAGAAAATTTTGTGGCAATTGAAAGTGCATTCAAATCGTGAAGAAAAGAAAGATCGCCTGTAATCAAGATAGTTGGCTTTTTTCTAATTGCAATTCCGAGCGCAGTAGAAGTAACACCATCAATTCCGCTGGCTCCTCTGTTGAAGTGAACCGTTAATCTTTTCGAAGTATTACTAAGAAAATTATCCAGGTCTCTAACTGGCAAACTGTTTCCAATAAAAATATTACTTCCTGATGGAATTGATTTAAATATTTCTGTTATGATTGAAGGTTCGTTCGGAAATCTTGATCTTTCAATCACCTTAGCTTTAATCTTGTCACTAATTTCTTCAGCTTTGATAAAATCTTTTATCCAACTCGAATTATTGTCTCTGAATTTTTTTGATATTAATTGAGAAATCAAACTCTCACAAAAACTTTTTGGTTCGATTGCTAATGTTGCTTTTGCATTTCTTGTCGGATCAAATATATCTCCGATAATGATTTATCAAATATCGGTCAGCATTTGTTTCTGAAAGAAAACTTTCAACTGCAGATGAAGTTGGTAGTTCTTCCGAATTGAAGAATGATATCAGGGTTATGCTTGTGGATAAAATTTTCAGATTTAATTATTGAATTAAAATTAGAAATAATGTTTTTATCTTTTTTGGAAACACTGAACCTTAACTGTGAGAGTCCATCTGCAAAAACAGGATATTTAAGTAAAGTAGAAAGTTTTTTGATATTAGTAATCTGTTCGCGATCATATTCCATCGGACCAACAATAATAATTCCTCTATCATACTTAATTAATTCTTCTGCAATTCTTCCGTAAGTTTTTACTAAGAAATTGGAAGATCCATTCTTTGTCACTTTACTTTTTAAATATCGCTGTGGTTTTATCTTTAAGATACTTTTGTTGACATCATCAGTATATGAAAAAGGTTCAAGCGGTTTTCTGAAAGGAAAATTAAGATGAACAGGTCCTTTATCTTCTATTAAACTAATTTGATAAGCTTTAATGGCAATTTTTTGAAGATGAATTAATCCGGTTTCACTTATTGATGGCAATCCTAAATCTCTGAACCATCTTATATGGTTTTTAAAAATATTGTGCTGATTTATTGTTTGGTTTGCACCTGTTCCGATCAGTTCAGCAGGTCTGTCTGCAGTGCAGATAATAAGTGGAGTTCTCTGCTGATACGCTTCAATGATAGCAGGGTATAATTCTGCAACCGCTGTACCCGAAGTTGTTACCACTAAAACAGGTTTGTCTGTAGCCTTTGCTAAACCAAGAGCAAAAAAAGCTGAACTTCTTTCATCAATATTAACAAATGATTTTATTTTTCTGCTCTTGGACAAAACATAAGTGAGCGGTGTGCTTCTCGAGCCAGGTGAAATGCATGCATATTGAACACCGAGTGCAGATAGCTGGTCTATAAAAATTCTTGCCCAGAGATTATTTCTGTTAACTTTTATTTTCATCGGTGAACAAAGATAATATAGTATTTAGTTTTAATTTAGTTTCAAGAAACTCTTCTTGTGGGTCTGAATCCTTAACTAATCCAGCACCTGCAAAAGCCGTTACCTGATTGTCATTAACAATAGCAGAACGAATTGAAACTGCCAACTCACAATTACCTTCAAAATCAATTAGTCCGACTAAACCAGAATACATTCCGCGATCGTGAGCTTCGAGTTCCCGGATTAAATTAATTGCTTTTTCTTTTGGAACGCCGCAAACAGCCGGCGTAGGGAAGAGAGAATCAATTAATTCAAATAAATTTTCTTTTGTATTTAATTCAGCAGAAATTCTTGTGAGCAAATGTTGAATGTTATCCAACTTCCTGATTTGCTTCTCTTCGATAACCCGAACATTGTTTGAATATTTGATAAGGACATTTGTGATAAAATCACTTACAAATAAATGTTCCTGATGATTCTTTTCACTCGACTGAAGAAATTTTTCTAATTCATAATCGGATCCTGTTTCTTCACCTCTTGCTGCAGAACCTGCAACTGATTCTACTTCAGCTATTTTATCTGAAACCTTTAAGAACATTTCAGGAGAAGAGCCAAAAAAGATCGAGCTATTTTTTTTGATGAAGAATAAATAACAATCAGGGAATCTGTCGTATAACTTTTGAAGTAGTAAATCCCAATTTATTTGGCTGTCAATATTAAAACTATAAGCACGGGATAAAACTAATTTGTCGAGATCACCATTTTTTAGCGCTGTCAACGCTTTATGGAAAATATCATTCCAACTCGTAATATCATCATCGTTTAATTTTGATCGGATTGATGCTTTAACATTTAGAGAGTCAAAAGATTCAGTTTTTCTTTCCGTAATATTTTGGAGATAGTTCAATAATTTCTTTGAAAGAAATTCGATATTTATTTTATCATCGAATATAAAATTATAATATCCGACTGATTTATCTCCTTGAAATGCAAGTACAAACTCAGGTATATAAATTCTTAATGGGTCAAAGTTGTTCCAAAGTGATGACGAATTATTCGGATCAAATTTAGCTGAACAACAAATGATTGGAATGGTTGTTACAATCGCTTTGCTCCAGTTATTAATAAAATTCTTCTTCCAATAATTATAATTATTAGTAACGGAAGAAAAATTATTTGCATTTGTTGATTGAAAATTGATTGCAGAATTAAGCCCTGCAATCGATAATTTGCTATTTGGAGTTCGAAGTAAAAAAATATCATCAGAGATTTCATTCAATTCATTAAAGAATTTAAGCGGTTCAGACTTTTCGAAATGAAAAGCAAAACTGACTAATTTTTGTCCATCAAGATTTTTTAGATTCTCAGCGAATGACCCAAATTCGTTAATAATATTTCCTGAATTAATCTTCATCAGAAGTTTAGGTCATCTTCGATTGTGTCAAGAATTCTCAAATAACTATCATATCTTTCATCGGCAATTAAGCCTTTATTAACAGCCTCAATCACTTCACAACCAGGTTCGTGGTGATGAGTGCAGGTGCTGAATTTGCATTTATTTATATAATCTGCAAACTCGATAAAGTAATGTCCAAGATCAGCTTTACGGATTCCATAAGGATCAATTTCCCGAATTCCGGGAGTATCAATTATAAAGGTATTATCCTCAACTTTTATCAATACCGAAGTCACAGTTGTGTGAGTTCCTTTAGAAGAAAACTGACTCACTTCACCGATTTTCAGTTTAAGATCAGGGAACATTTTATTAAGTAATGAAGACTTCCCAACACCGGAATGTCCCCAGAACAAATTTTTAGCTCCCTGAATTTCTTTTTTGAGTGATGAAATACCTTCATTTGAATAAACACTTGTTAATATGATTTTGTATCCGAGTTTTTGATAAAGTTGTTTCCATTTTTCTGAAATTCCTGATTCATCTAAATCAATTTTATTTAAAACTATGATAATATTTAGATGTGAACTTTCAGCAGCGACTATGAATCTATCAAGAACACGGTTATTAAAATCAGGGAATTGTGCGCTGGTTATTATCACAACATTGTCAATGTTAGCTGCCACAACCTGTTCAAGTCTTTCACCTCTGTAACTTGCACCGCGAACTTTTGGAAGTTTCCGTGAAAGATGATTTTTTCTCTCTTTAATTTTTGTTATGACTCCAGTACCATCTTTATTAATATCGTACTCAACATTATCACCAACAGCAATAAAATCAGTAAAGTACAATTTATCTTTTTTCAATTCATAATCTTTTTTAAACTTACCTTTAAGTGAACAAATTATTTCCTTATCCTCTCCTTCCGGAACCAGGTAATACTGTTTGCTTTCTATTTTAGTGATGGTGCCTTTTATCTCAGTCTCAAGTTTTAAAAAAATGACTATAAAAAATATAACCTTCCATCATCCATATCAAATGATGCTGGCTTTAATAACTTTGAGAGGGAAATAAAAAAGGGAAGATGAAATCACCTTCCCTTTAGATGAGGATTTTTATTAGTTAAATTCTTGCCGAAAGGTTAAGTATCACATTCTGAACAGTGATATCCTGGTAAGTTCTTGAAACATTAGTGCCATAGTTATCACCATAGTCTGTCCACCAGCCATAAGAATATGCTGCTTCAATACTGAAAGTCTCTTCGAAAATAATTCCAGCGCCGAGCGTAATATATTTTTTATCAAATTCCATCGGATCGTCAGCATATGGAGATTGTAAATACATTGCACCTGCCCGACCGTAAATTGGCAGAAAAGGCAATTTCAATTCGCCACCTGCATGATAATTTATTGTTGTCCTGAATAATTCATCAATTTCTTTTTGTCTTTCGATTCTGTAATTAGAATCAAAACCTTTTGTGAATTCCATTTGTGTGTAGTCGATAATTCGCACATCCCCCGAAAAAGTAAATAGAAGAAAGCTGGTAGAAGCTCCGACTGAATATTCAAATGGAGTTTTAATTTCGTACTCTATCGGGTCATTAATTGGTGTTTCCATTGAATACTCATAACCCGTTCCAAACGTACTCCGAGCATTGACGTAGTATGTTTCTTTAACTGTATAATAGCTTGGGAATTTTACTGATGCGCCAAATCTGAAAAAATCTTTCCAGTTATATAACATTCCAAGCTGCGCATCCCAACCCGAAAGATCCCAATCAATTACATCGTTATAATAAAATGACTGGAAATCACTGGTAGCATTATCTCCGGGAACAAGTTGAATATCTGAATTATAATTGTTACCGGTGTCATCTTCCCAATAATCTCTATTGCTGTTGTAACTGCCTGAAATAATGTTGAACGTTGCTCCTATAAAAAATCCTTTGGCAAATTCCATCGAGCTTGCGAATGACCATTTACCGATATTTCCTTCCTTCTTAATTCTACCGGATTGGTTGAGAAAACCGTTTATTAAAGTAGTGTCCCTGATGTAGTTATCTGTTTGAGGATCTCTCACTTCATAAGAGAGTTTTAAATCATTTGTTATTGGAATTTGATCATTGTATTCACCGGTTAAAGTTTGAATCATAGAGTTACCGGCAGAATTAAAAGCATCAAACTCCATTGTTCTGTTAAAATCTTTTGTGTTATTGTAGCCCAGAGCAAAAACCCAGCTTCCCTTGGTAGTCGGCATCGGATATACTAACCCGAATTGATTAAATGAAACCGAGGCTTTATTAATACCAGTTGCGTTGTTTAAAAATGTTGTTTGATTATTTAAGGAGTTTAGATTCATTCCAATTGAAAGTTGAGTCTTTTTTATTAACCCGATACCGGCAGGGTTAAACAGTACTCCGGAAAAATCATTACTTAAAGAAGTAAAGCTGTTTCCCATTGAAAGAGATTTTGCACCATAATAAAGTCCGGGTTCACTTAATAAAAGAGCATCGTTAAAATTCTGTGCGTAACCAATCTTATAAAACAAAATCAATGCAGCTAATAACACAAAAATTCTCATTGCTGCCCCCGATCTTTTCGCTCAGGTGTGCGTACCGGTGGACTAGTATTTATAACACCGCCGCCTCTGTGATCGCCGCCTTGTAAATGATCTCTTTGACCATAGCTATTCTGAGGTTTCTCCGGCTGTCTGTCCTTCGGAGGGTTAGAAGGCGGTGCAGGATTATACACCGGTGGATTTGGTCTGGGCGGATATGGAGGGTCTGGGTATGGTTCTGGATCTGGTTGAGGTGGCGGCGGATAGTACACTATTTCATGAACAACTCTGTAGTGCCGGGGAATAGTATAACAGCCGCTTAACCCTAATCATTAATCCAACTATTACAAGCAAGTAAAATGACCTTTTCATTTTATTTACCTCCTGTTCCTTGATCCTGAATTATTTGAACCACTCGTCCTTGGTGGTGGCGAAGAGGTCCTTGGTGAATTATTATTGCTACTCGGTGGAGAATAACTCCTCGGAGGATTATTATTTGTTTTCGGAGGAGTATAGTTCCTTGGCGGATTATTATTATTCTGTTTGGGAGGACTATAAGTTCTGGTATTGTTGTCCTTTCTCGGTGTCTGATTAGTGTTTGATTCGCTTTTCACATTCGACTTCCTGGTATTAGTATTTGTCCTGCTGTTATCTTTCCCGAATAACTTTTTAGTCTCGTTGCTGATTCTGTCGTTCTTATTAATTCTGCTGGATATTTTATCGTTGTTTCTTTTTACAGTTTCATTTGAAACATTCTTTCTCTTATCAACACCAAGGATTTTATCGTTTGAAACTTCTCTATTTAGTCCGGGTTGCATATCCCGGCCAAGATCTTTAGTTCTATTGATATCATTACTGGTAATTTCATTTCTTTTTGTTTTGTCTACATTCTTCAATCCGACAATTTCTCTTGTTAGATCCCGTGTCTTTTTTTCAATACCTAAATTTCTATCTTTGGTACTGTTTCTTGTTACGGTTAAATCTATTCCTCTTGATAAATCATTCCTTGATCGATCAAAGGAATTGTCTCTGACAGATACAAGTGGATCTCTTGTTCGTTCACCGTAATTACGACCACCTGAATTATTTCTCAAGCCCGAGATATAATCGGTTCTTGTTTTGTAACCGACTGAAGATGGATAACCTCCATAACCATAGTTAGGGTAATAATAAGGATCATAGTAGTAGTAATAACTTGGATAATAGCAATAGGAATAAGAATATGGGTAATACCAACCATAACCACACCAACCAGCATAATATGGATAGTAGGCGTAGTATGGATATCCCCAGTAACCCCAACCCCAGCCAAATCCAATTCCAATACTGATCGTTGGATAATAGTCTACAAAATAACTTCTGTATGGATAATCATAATAATAGTTATTTATGATCGTGGTTCCGTCATCCAGAGTATCTGTTTCCGATTCTGAATAATAATTTGCAGGTGAATCACCATCATCCTCTGAGTAATAATCAGAAACATCAGATGTCTCTTCATACTCAGGAACTGCGGAGGTATCAGATGTCGCAACTTCTGTGTAACAACCTGTTAAAAAGGAAAGAACCAGAATTGCTGAGAGCACTAAAAAAGTTTTAACTATATTCATTTTGTTCCTCGTTTTTTTAATCTATATCAATTTAAACAATTATCGAGCCTGCTTAAAGAGTCAAATTGAGTTCGGAAAGAGCAGTTTTCTAATGGATTTATCCAGGCTTTGTATTGAATAGTAAACCGAGGTGTACAGGTTAAAGGACAGTAACTTGTGGATAATTAAAGGTTGGTTCTAGAAAATATTTTTGATGTATTCAATCTTAAATGACCTGTCAGCAGCATTTTTTGATGAAGATTTATTGCTCAACAAGTCTCTTAAATCAAATCCCATAGTGAAGCCTGAACCGATAGACCATCTTAAACCAGTATTGAGATAGCCTTTACCGCTTGCATAGTCAGTGTTATCATCATTAAAAGCAAAGTCATATTCAATTATCAGGGAAAAACTTGAACCCAATGTTTTCTCTACTCCTGCCCGGACATCAATAAAATTGTCTCCATCATTTCCCTCGAGCGAATAATTAATTGTTCCATGCATGCTCAAATAGCCCAGGAAATCAAAATTCTTGCTGACAGCTCCAAAAAAGCCGGGCGACTTTATGGTAAATCGATCCTGAGTTTCATCATATTCTCCTTTGCCTTGAGAATCAAATCCAATTGCTATCGCAGGAAATAAAGTTGCTTCATTAATTATTCTTGCTCTGATATTTACACCAGGCCAGTTGTACCAATCAACTTTTCCCGAACCAATTAGATTACCCCCACCATAAGAGATTCCAATACTTACATTCTCAAAAACACCTGCTTCTATTGTTGCGATTAATGCGCCGGCAGGTAAAATTTCTGTTGTAACGCCAACTACACCTCTTTCCAAAATTCCGGCGGTTGGCATATCAATAAGATATCTATATTCATATTTTGCATTTTCACCGGCAGTGCCCTGTGAATAGGCTGGAAGCGCTAATATTAAAATTATAAAAAATATGTAAGTTGATTTTTGCATAGTAACAGATATTTTATATTAAAATTTAATCACACCGGGTAAGAATTAAAAATATTCTGAGAACAATGGATGCAGGTACATCTAATATTTACTGGGACAAATTACTTTTTTTAGTTTGTAATGAATGTGTATGACCAAGGCCAATTCACTTGTTATTCAACAGTGCTGGTAATATATTTTTTGTCAAAATAATTAGGATTATGAAAAAATATTTAGCGTTCTTCTTTCTTTCTTTATTGGCAATAGGCTGTTCGGGTTCAGATGTTACTAAGAATAGTTCATCTTCCGATAATTTTATTTCTGATCCTGAAATTCTTAAGAAAAAAGCACTTGAGCATTTTGTTAACGGATCTGTAGCCGAAGCAAAAGGTGATTATTCAGGAGCTATAAGAGAATTTAATCAGGCATTAGACTACGATACAAGTGCAGGTATATGCTTTGCGTTAGCAAAAAATTATTTTGCAGCCAACAAGCTTGGTAATGCATTAAAATATTCGAAACAGGCCGTTAAACTAGACTCAACGAAAACAGAATATTATCTTCTGCTGGCAGATGTATATATCGAAGCAAGAGAAAATGACTCTGCAACTGTTGTACTGGAGAAAATTATCGCTGCTGATTCAAATGATGTCGGTACTTATTACAAACTTGCAAGAATTTATGAGAATACCAGGCCGCTCGAAGCAATAAAAATTTATAATAAGTTGATCGAAATTATCGGTATGGATTGGAATGTTCTTATCCGTGTTGCCGAATTATATGAGAAACTTGGTTACAAGGATAAAGCCGCCGAGTCTGTTGAAGGATTACTTCTAATAGA
Source organism: uncultured Ignavibacteriaceae bacterium (assembly GCA_963698525.1). Taxonomy (GTDB): domain Bacteria; phylum Bacteroidota; class Ignavibacteria; order Ignavibacteriales; family Ignavibacteriaceae; genus IGN2. The sequence continues at coordinate 292,737 of CAVORE010000016.1, forward strand.
TCCAAGTAATGTAGACCTTCAAAAGCTTGCAATTGATTTTTATGTGAGGAACGGATACAACGATCGGGCACTTGAAATGCTTGATGATATAATCGAAACTATGCCTGATGATATTGATGCAAGAGAAAGAAGAGCTCAGATATTTATCATTCAAAATGACTGGGAGAAAGCTTCCAAAGAATTTAAATATATAATCGAACAACCTGATGTGCCGCTTGAAGCAAAAGTAGGTATTGGCGCAACATATTTTGCTAAATCATTTTCAGATTCAACTTCATTACCAATTGCCAAGGAATTTTTTACAGCTATAGACCGGGATACAACTTACTGGCAGGTAAAACTTTATCTTGGTGCAATTGCTCTGAATGAAGGTAATGATTCACTCGCAATTGAAAATTTTAAATATGTAACAGAAAATGCAAGCTGGCATGTAGAATCGTGGGTCAGACTCGGAGGATTATATTTCGATAACAGACGATACGAAGATGCAGAAACAATAATGAGAGAAGCAATTGAACTCTTCCCGAATGATTTTGCTGTTAATCTGATTCTTGGTTTGTCCCTTGCACAACAGAATAAAGCTTTGGAGTCGAAGGATTATTTAAAAAAAGCGATTGAGTTAAATCCTTCCGATGTAAATGCATTATCAGCTTATGGTTTTACATTAAGTCAGTTGCAGGAAAATGACGAAGCAATTGAGTATTTGAATCGTGCTGTTCGTATTGATCCAAACAATGTTAATGTGCTTGGTCAGCTGGGACTGATTTATAATAACCGTAAAATGATGGCTGAGAGTGATAGCCTTTATGAACTTGCACTTCAGATTGACCCGCAGAACGCATTGATTAATAACAACTATGCTTATTCACTTTCTGAAAGAGACTTACAGCTTGATCGCGCACTCGAGATGATTAAAATTGCTATGTCTGCCGACTCAGCAAATTCCTCGTACCTTGATACTTATGGATGGATATTATTTAAGAGAGGAGAATATGACGGAGCATATTATTACATTAAAAAAGCTATTGATGGTGATGGGACAGGTAACGCTGTGCTTCTTGAGCATTTGGGTGACGTTCTTTATATGCAGGGAAAAAAAGAAGAGGCTCTCGATTATTGGAAACAAGCTCTGGAACTTGATTCTTCTAATGAAGCATTAATAAATAAAGTATCCACAGGTACAATTTGAAAATACTATTGAAAATAATTCTTCCCTTAATAATTTTGATAATTTTATCCGAAGGATGCGTGCCTTCAAAACCAATTGAAGATGAAGAACTTCTGTCGTCTGAAAGATTAATTAATAAACTTGAAGCCAACCGTCGAAAAATAAAAAACTTTGAAGGGATTGGAATATTTGAAATTGAATCAAAGCAGTTTAACAACAGTGCTAACTTTCAGATAATTATGCAAAAACCTGACTCGATTTACTTTAGCGTTCTCGGTCCTTTCGGCATTGAGTTGGCACAGGCACTTGTGACCAGCGAAAACTATATTTTTTATGATGCACTTCAGAATACTGCATACCGGGGGCAAGTAGATGATAATGTGCTTCAGAGTATTTTCAAAGTTAATTTGTCATTCTCGGATCTGCTTGATGCTTTCATCGGCTCAGTTAATTTAACTCCTAACCTGTATAAGCAGCCAGATAATTATTCCGTGGATGGTGAACAATATGTGCTTACCTATCTTGATAGTGAAAATGAATTAACTTCTGTTTACAGAGTTGACATTCGGCAGCTTGGAATTACAAACTATAATTTAACATCCAGCGATGAGAGTATTGATTTAGAAGGGAAGTATTCTAAATTTGAATTAATTGAAAACGTAGCTATCCCATTTAATATTGAGATATTGAACAAAGTGGAAAATCAAAAAGTTAAGATCATTTATAAAAATATCTCCGCAAATGATAAAGGTCTTAAAGTAAAATTTGAATTACCTGCTGATGCCGAAATTATAGAATGGTGAAAAAATTTAAATACTTAACCCTTTCTCTATTCTTCATCATTGAACTTTTTCCGCAAACAGGGGATATCCAACAGAAAGAGTCAGAACTCTCGTCAATCAAATCAGAGATAAAAAATCTTGAACAAGACCTGAACTCCAAATCGGCTGCACAAAAAAAATCAGTAGAAGCGGTCGAAAATCTGAACAGGCAAAATTATCTTATAAATAAAATATTATCTGAACTGCGGGTGGAAATCAATAAGAAGGGAAATGAAATTAAGGCAGTTGAAAAAAAAATTGTCCGGACAGAATCGGAGATAAAAGTTTTGCAAGATAACTACGCTAAATATGTTAGAGCGATTTACAAAAAGGGACAATATAATGAACTTGAAAGCCTGATAGACGCCTCATCACTTCAACAAGCTTTACTGCGCACATACTATTTACAGGTATTCGCAGAGCAGCGTGAAAAGGATCTTGCTGAGTTAGAAACAAAAAAAAATGAACTAAGTGAATCAAAAGTGCTGTTGCGAAAAGAACGAGACGAAAAATTAAAGCTTGCAGAAACTCGGGATGATGAAAAGAAAATATTGAACCAGAAACTGAATGAAAAAAGAAAAGTTCTGAAATCAATTGAGAAAAATAAAAATGAATTAAAAAAGCTGATTGCTTATAAAAAAGAATCCCAGAAAAAGATTGAGCTATTAATTACACAACTCATCGAAAGAGATGCCGCATCAAATAAAGACCAGTTAGCTTCGAATGAAAACTCTTCTATCGAAAAAAATAATATACGTGATGAAAATATTAGCTATGATATTGATTTGAATACAACGTCATTTGCCTCTTTTGCAGAACTTAAAGGAAGGATGATTTGGCCGCTTCATAAAGGAAAGATTATCAGGAAGTTTGGAGAGAACAAACACAAGTCTCTCAATACAGTCACATTGAATTATGGTGTTGACATAAAAGCTGGCGGCAATAAAAATGTATTGAGTGTTGCAGAAGGTGTTGTGGCTGCAATTGACTGGCTTCCAGGATATGGAAATGTAATTATAGTTTCGCATAAAAATGATTATCGAACAGTTTACAGCCATGTTTCAGAAATATTTATATCAGAAGGTGATAGAGTGAAATCGGGTTCGGTTATCGCGATTGTTGATGAAGGCATAGAGGGTTATGTTTTACATTTTGAAGTTTGGAAAGGCAGAGATAAACAGAATCCGGAAAATTGGTTGGCGAAAAAATAGTAATCACAATTCCCATTAATTTTTAAAATAAAAATCATTGAACTTTTCTGAAGAGATAAAATCAATAAACCACATTAAACATCTTTTCAGAAGAGGACAGTACATACTTTATACGACACTCCTCGAAAAGTCCATCTTTTTTATAATTTTTGTCATCCTTGCGCGCAAATATTCTGTGGCTGAATACGGTGCATTGACATCCGTTTTTGTGCTCGGATATATTCTTGTGTCTTTTTTTGATTTAGGACTTTCCAGTTATTTCCAGAGAAGGACTGCCTCCAACTTATCCAAATCCATTGAAGAATTTAATTCTGCTTTTACTTACCGTATCATATCTTATTTTATAGTTCTACTAATAACTTTCTTTTATAATTATTGGGATAGCACTTCAGATATAACATTAAGCGTGATAATAGTTTCGTCAGTTTATTTATTTAATACAAGTTGGTTTTTAATAAAAATATTTTATGGATTGAATGAATACGCATTAGTCTTCAAAAAATTTATTGTGAGCAGATGTATTTTAATTTCCAGCTCAGCGTTATTAATATTTACAGATATTTCTTTAACTATTTATTCAGTAGCGTTTTTTATTTCTGCATTGATTGAGTTTATTTTACTTTCTATGCCTTTAATTAAAAAAGTAGGTTTTTCTTTTAAAATTAATTTTAGATATGAAATCCTTAAAAGAATATTTTCATCTTCAGTCCCAATGGGATTAGGACTTTTTTTTGTAGTTGTGTATGACAGAATAGATATTTTATTAATTCAAAATATAATTGGTCTTGAATGGGTTGGCATCTATGCTGTTGCGTACTCATTCTATAAAATTCCATATATAATCAGTGGTGTCTTGTTAACTCCTCTTTATACTGATCTTTCTGCGGAATTTGAGTCAGAGAGAAAAATTAGTTATGACAAAATTAAAAGGCTCGGTTTGTTTTTAGTTATCTTCAGTATAGTATCAATATGTATTATTTTCTTTTTGTCAGATTTCTTAATAGAAAGTATTTACGGGAAGAAATACATTCTCTCAGCAGATATTTTAAAGCTACTGGTTATTGCTTTACCTTTTTTGTTTTTGAATAATCTAACGGGAGTAACGTTAAATTCTATCCGAAAAGAGAAGTATGCGTTTTATTCAGCAGCAATTGCAACCGTGTTTAATTTACTCCTGAATATTTCATTGTTAAATACGATAGGTATTTTAGGAGCTGTTGTTTCAACTATTTTAACAGAGCTTATAATTTTTTTAATCCAGTTAAATTACATTATGAAGTTTAAATTTGCTTTTTCCAATGAAAGCTAGCTGGTAGACAGATGAAATATAATTATTCCAAACATTATGCTTCAATGAATAAGATTGATTTGCAATCTGAAGAATCTTTGAGAGCTTGGTTCAATAAAACTAAAATTGATTACAAATTTGAGGTAGAAAGATTTTTAGGAGAAAACTACAAGTCTAAATCAATCCTTGACCTCGGATGTGGAATTGGTGGTGTCCTTAATTTTTTAAAGCAAAATGGTTGCACAGATATTTTTGGGATTGATAATTCAGAAGAGCAAATTGATGTATGTAAAAAATATGTTACGAATAATGTTTCTCGAATTGACATATTCGAATTTCTTAAATCAAGTTACAAAGAATTTGATATCATAATAATGTTTGATATTGTTGAACATATTCAAAAAAATAGAATAATTGAACTACTTAAACTGGTTTATGATTCTCTATCTCCGAATGGAATCGTAATTATAAGAACTCCTAATATGGGAAGTATTATTGCACCCTATGGAAGGTATCTTGATTTTACCCACGATACTGGTTTTACTTCTGAAAGTTTGCAGCAGGTCTTGTCAGAATCTGAATTTACTGACATTAATTTTTTTAATTCAGCTATTGGAAGAAAAAGAATTTATTTATTGAAATTAATTCACAAAATATTTTCATTAATGTATAGAACAAGATATTCTGAAATAGTTACGGCAAATATTTTGGCTACCGCTAAAAAGAATTCCTGATATGAAAATAGTATTCGTTGGGGCTTATAGTACTGCTGAAGTTGTATTAGCGCCAATAAAAGTTGGCAGGGAATTATTTAAGAATATTTCCAGTGAAGATATTAACTCAGTTTTTTTATGTTATTTTGATGATGGTAACAAATACACAAGGATTCAGAAGCTATTTGGCTTTGAAAAAGTATGTGACAGAGTTTATCGTTGCGGAATTTTGCCCTTTATTTTATTTACCATCAAATTCAGACCTGACCTCGTTCAGATAGTAACTCCGGATGCTTATTACCTTTTGCTTTTTCTGTTCAAAAGTATCCTGAAATTTAAATTTGCATATTTGTCACACAGTATAATCTCCTACAATCTGAAAAACTTTCTCCAAATTAATTGTTATCAAAAGTTACGTTTCTATCTGATAGAAAAGATTGCGTATAAATTTTCTGATCTTCTGCAGATGCTTTCTATAAAAGAAGCAAAATTTGTAACAAGGTATTTAAATGTAAACACAAACAAAATCAGAATCGTAGACAATGGTATAACTACTTTTGAGTTTAGGAAAGAATATCGCGAAAGTTCTGATGTCTTAAAGATTATTTGCATTGGATCTTTAAAAAGGAAAGAAAAATCATTCGGGTTTCTGTTTGAAGCTTTATCGAAAATCAAAAACCCTGTTAAGCTGAGTTTATTTGATTATGAAGAGCAAAACCACAATAAGTTAAATTTACCAGCAAATGTAGAAATATTTTTCGGCAAACCCTTGTCTGAAATCGGTCTGAGGGAAGAGTTCTGTAAAAATGATTTGTTCATCGTACCTTCCAGGTACGAACCCTTTTCACTTTCTTTACTGGAAGCGATGAATACAGGAATACTTTTTATTTCAACTAACAAAGTTGGTTTAACTGAAAGATTTCCAGAATCATTTAACAAGTTTATAGTTCCCTACGGAAATGTTGAAAGTTTGAAAAATAAAATACTTGAACTTCATAATTTAGATAACGTGGTAAAGAATAATTTAGCTGATGAAATCAGAGAGTTTACAAAAAAAATTACCTGGAAAAAGATTTCAGATCAATACATTAAACTTTATACTGAATTACTGGACAGATGATACAACGATTAAGTCATTCCTAAATGGCATAATTCTAACATCAAAATGTTAATAAGAAATAATTAATGAACTGTAAAATTTCTGTAGTAATGCCTGTATATAATGAAGAGAATTATTTAAGAGATTCTATTGAGAGTATTTTGAATCAAACTTTTTCTGATTTTGAATTTATCATAATTGATGATGGATCAACTGATAAGTCCTCTAAAATAATTGAATCGTATAAAGATAATCGCATAATTTTCTACCAATCTGAGAACAGAGGGATGGTACATCAGTTTAACTTTGGTATAAAACTAGCGAGCACTTCGATAATTGCCAGAATGGACGCTGACGATATAGCTGAAATAAACAGATTTGAGTTACAATATAAATTCTTAGAAAATAATCCTGATATTAATGTTGTTGGTTCAAATGTTACTTTTATTAATGAATCTGGAAAGATGATCTGCAATAAAAATATATCCTGAAGTTCATAGCGAAATTGAGTTTATGATGCCAATCGAAAGTGCTGTTTGTCATCCTGCTGTTATGATGCGCAAGCAAGTATTCGATCAGGTTGGTTATTATGACGAAAGTTTTGGTTATGCAGCCGATCACAAGCTATTCTTAGATATGGTTTCAAGTGGATACCGGTTTTATAATATCCAGGAAACATTATTAAAATATCGGGTTCGGGCACTTAGAAAAGATCAGTCCAGAGTAAGTAATGCGAATGTGCTTTCTTACCAAATTGGAGTAGATTACCTGAACAAGATTTATGCTGGTAAAACTTCAGAGGTGAAAGAATACAATTATTATTATCGAATGGGATTAATTGAATACTATAGAGGGAGTATAACCAAATCCAGAAAATTGTTCTTTAAGTGTATTAATATTTCAAACGAAAATTTTTTTCGAGTTTACAGATACCTGTTGATGAGCCTTCTTGGTGATCGCTTTGTAAATAAATTGAGGGAAACAAAAATCTTAGCTCGTCTTAGTTTTCTGTTAAATAAATATTTCAAGATAGATCTGCACAATTTCAAAATACATAATTTTTGAAAAATAAAATCCTTCATATAATCATCAAATCATCTTATGATGGTGCTGCTGTATATCCGGTACGGCTCTGTGATAAAATGGGAGAATATGATCATACAATTATTTCCTGCTTTAAAGGAAATGCTTACGAAGAAATATTAGCAAAAGGAATTAAATGTGAAAATCTTATAAACTCAAACAACATCAGCTACAAATATCTGCTATTAAAATATTGGAGGTTAATAAAATATTTAAGAAAAAATTCTTTTGATATAATTCACTATCATCAGGGTGGTGTAGGAATATTGCTATTAGCATACTTTTGTAGAAAAAATGCTAAAGTGATTCATCATCTGCATCATGCCAATCTCATTGGAAATAATAAAAAGCAGGATATTTCATTCCTTCATACTAAAAGTATCAAATATTTATCAACTAGAACTGAACAGATTGCTGTCGCTGCTCAGGTAATTCAAGAATACACTGAACAGATAGGGCAAGTTGAGAACCTACACTTAATTAAAAATAGTGTACCTTGCCCATTTAGTAAAAAAGGAACAACGAAAAGGTCAATCGGCTTTATCGGAAGATTTACAAAAGAAAAAGGATTCCCTTTGGTTATGCAAATTGCACAAAGATTAAAAAATATTAGACCTGATCTTAAGATAATTTTAATGGGAGAAGAATCGAAAATATTTTCGGAAGAAGTTTGGTGGGATCTCCCAAATATTGAGTTTATGTCCCCAGTATTTAATACACAAAAATTTTATAACACAATTGATATGATATTATTTTTATCTTCATCACCAGAAGGACTACCACTTGTTGTTCTGGAAGCAGTTTCTCATGATGTTGGAGTGATTGCTTTTCCCGTAACTGGTGTAATTGAAATTTTGGGAGATAATTATCCTTTTTATGTAAAAACAGGTAATGATGTAATAGATAAGTTGGACTTATACTATTCCCATAAAATTAATTTAGATGAGCTCAGCCAAATCCATGAGCGTATCAGTAAAGAAAACAATTATAATGAAATGATTACAGCTATTGACAAACTGTATTCTCAATGTTTAAAAACATAAAACCTGATGCTAAAAATCCTTCATCTTAATAATTATATGACATACACATCCGGTGTAGCCAGATACATTTACCAGATTGTAAAAAATACTAGTGATATTTTTGAGCACGAAATCGTCTGCTTAAATGGAAATGTTGAAGAATTAACTAATGAACTTAGAGTTAAAGTAACTGTTTTGAACTATCCCCGATGGCTCTCACTGCCCGGAATTTATTTGTTCATGTTGAACTACTGTAAAAAAAACAGATTCGATATTATTCATAGCCATCATAGAATTTTCGATACCATTACTTCTATGTTACCCAATCCTGTTTTTAAAAGTGTAACAAGCGTGCATAGTAAAGTTTATGGGAAGAAGTTATTCAGCTATAAAGCTGACAACTTAATATCAAACAGCGATTCGATTACAAATCATCTGGTTCAATATTACAAAAAGTCACCTTCGAAAATTAAACGGTTGGAAAATTTTGTTGATAAATCAGATTTAAAACTATCAATAGAAAAAGATGTATTGAAAAAGCAACTGGCCTTAAGCGAAAATAAAATTATAATGTTTGTAGGAAGATTTCACAGAGAGAAGGGGGTTGATATTTTAGTGAAAGCAATTAATGAATTGCATCGTATAAACAAACAGATCTCATTATTACTGATAGGTGAGGGAGAAGAGGAAAAAATGTTAAGGGAATACTGTTCAGTAAATAATCTTCCGGTTCATATTCTAAGTCCGAAAACGAACATCTTCGACTACTACAACATAGCCGATTTAATTGTCCTGCCAAGCAGGATTGATCCCTTTCCCTATGTGATGCTTGACTCTGGTTTAATGCAAAAACCATTTATTGGAAGTAATGTTGACGGAATATCCGAGCTAATTAATCATGGAGTTAACGGATTATTATTCGAAAGTGAAAATGTAAGCGAGTTGTTAAAATCAATACAATTGATTCTTGATGATCAAGCACTTGCGGAAAAAATTGCCCGGAGTTTATATAAGGATGTAATTACAAATTATTCCGTTGAAAAAATCATACAAGACTACATAGATTTCTACAAGTCGCTTAATTAAACTGGATAAATTCCCTAATCCAAGTATTTATTTTTTTTAGACTTTATTTCTTGTGAGATTTATCTTAACGACTCGATAAAAGAAAACAGGAATACCGATTAAATATCGTTTCCACATTCTTTTCGGATCAGTAATTATCCTGAACATCCATTCCAATCCAATTTTTCGAATAAAAACCGGCGTTCTTTTTTTAGTACCGAAATAAAACTCCAGAAAACTACCCACACAGATTCCTATTTTAGAATCTGATATTTCAGATAACCTTTCAGCAAATATTTCCTGATATGGTACTCCCATGCCCACTATAAATACTTTGTTTTTTAGATTATTAAGATTTTGAATAACTTCATTCATTTGAGATTCTTGAAAATATCCGTGCTGATAACTAACTAAGTTTATACCTCTCTTAGTTGCCTCATTCCGAATAAATTCTGGTTTAAATTTTCCACCTACTATTATCAAAGGTATTTTTTTTTCAATAAGTTCATTAATAATTACTTCATTCATTGCAGTTGCATCGATCTTCTTTACCTTTTTCCGTTCTAAAAATTTTATGGCGAGGAAAACACCCAGATCAGCTTGGTACACCTTGAATTTTGTGTCCAATATCTGCTTATAAGTCTGATTCTCAGAATATATATTTAAACAATGTTGATTGAAATATGTTAATAATAATGATTCATTTTTCTCTATTGAATCGAAAACTATTTGTTTAATTTCAGTTGAGTCTATAAGTAGATTGTTGAAAATCATTTAGATAAGTATAAGAAATTATGATATCATTCGTAAATTTTAATTCTAGTTTAAGCAATTATATTAGAACCATTTTACTAGAAATTAATTAACGATTCGATTATTATTTGACTATTTATTACTTGATTTTTAAATATAAATATAGGGTGTTGATTCCGCATGGTTTTTCTTGGTTTAAGAAGTGTCCTATTCGATACTACTTTTAAATATATGTAGAATTTCAGCAATCTTAATTAAAGCAACCTGTTTCTTAATCAAATTTAGAAGCGGTCATTAAACTGGGAAAATATTTTTTACCTCATTCAAAATATAGTAATTGTTTGTCTAGAATAATTATTTTTGTTTATAGTATTTAGTTCAGAATTTTAATAATGATTTTCTTAAACTTAAATATGAGTAGAACGATAAGATTTGATAATTTATTAATTATAATTATTGGCATTCTCTTGCTTCCGAATGCACTTATATGTCCTCAGGATAAATTAATAGAATCAAGTACCTCTAGTTTTACTCTAAGGGTTGATGTACCAAAATTTATATATTTAGATATAAAGAAAGGAAATTTTAATCTTAGAGATTATTATCAATTTACTGATGAGGGATCTCCAGGCAAATTGAAATTACCTGAAATGACTATCTTAATAGCACTGCCTAAGGAGAGTAAGCCTTTAATAGAGGTGCTGAGCAAAGAATCTCATACTGAAAAGTTTATTCTACCCGCAAGCAATCCCAAAACATATCTTGATGAAGCCGGAAATTTGTTTTATGAGGAAACAGATTTTAGAAACGGAGTTTCAACTTCCAGGCAAAATATTCTGGAAATCAAAGGCTTTCTTTATTTGAGAGGTATATACTGTTCGGTTGTGCAGATAAATACTCATCTGTATGATGTAACTACAAATAGTATGGAAATAATTGACAAACTGGATATCAAGGTTACCTACGATGAGTCAAACCTGGCTGGACAAAAACAAGTTGAAGCGAAGTATTCCAGCTTAGATAATATTTTTACCGATGCAATTCAGAATAACGATATGATTTCGCAATTTTACTCATCACCTGAACTTAATTCTGATTCACTATACAATTGGATTGATTTTAATAGTACATATTTGAAAATCGGAACAGCGGAAGATGGAGTTTACAGGCTTTTCAAATCTGACCTTGAGAATAATGGAGTTAATGCTTCCCTCATTAATCCACAGACATTCAAGTTGATTCTGAAGGGAAAAGAAATTCCGATTTATGTTCAAGGAGAAGGAGATGGCAGCTTTGATGATACGGACTACATTGAGTTTTACGGGAAGAAAAATTATGCTTCGGGAAACTATCACATCGTCAATGGTCACAATCAGCCCTATTCAGAATATATTGATCGTTATTCTGACACAACAATTTACTGGCTTACCTGGAATGGGTCATTTGGGTTAAGACCTGACACTTCTAACCAACTTGTTCAAGGTATTCAGGACACATTAAAATATTACACAAATATTTCTCATTACGAACAAAATAATTTCCTGGATTATTTTACTAACTCAGTTGTTGCCTGGCAAAATCCTGAATGGATTTATAATGAAAGTTGGGTTTGGGGAATCCAGAGTGTTGGCACAATTGATCAACCATTTAACGTAACTGATCTTGTAAACAATCAACCTGTAAAAGCTTTTTGGCGGGTTCAAAGTCGTGCAAGTAATTTACAAGGTGATTTGAATGCACATAATCTCGGTATAAGTCTAAACACCAATCCTACTGTTTACGATTCCGGATTTATTGCTAAGTATGAACAAAAAATTCTACTCGCCGAATTTTCATCAGATATGCTTCAAGGAGGGCAAAATATATTAAAGACTCACTCTTTTCCTGTTGAAAATGCAACTATAAATGATGTATTTATTGATTGGTACGAAGTAGAATATCCACGCTACCTGGTTCTGATAAATGATTCATTAAAATTCAAATTTAATCAAGCACTCTCAACTCAGTTGCAAGTAATAAAACTGACAAATGCTCTTTCATCAAATTATATTTTATATGACGTTTCCGATTATAGCAGAAGAGTAACTAGCTTTATCAGAAACGGAAGTGCTTTGTACTTCGCAGATACAGTTAAAACAGGAGATGAGTTTTTCATCATCACCGAAAACAAAGTTCGTTCGCCTAAAATTTATTATAAAAAACAATTTCAAAATCTTGTGAGCAACGATAACCAGGCAGACTATATATGTATATCTCATCCAACTCTTGGTTCTGCCGTAAACTCTTATGTGAATTTGATAGAGAACAATTATTCAGTTGGAGTGAAGAATATTAATGTGATAGATATTTACGATCAATTTAATTATGGATTTTTTGCACCTGAACCGATCAGAGAATTTTTAAAGCAAGCGAATCAGAATTGGCTTAGTCCTAAACCGTCGTATTTATTTTTAATAGGTGAAGCAAATTATGATTATCACAACTATAAGAAAATATCTCCACATGTAAAAAACTTTGTCCCGTCATTTGGTCATCCGGTTTCTGACAATTGGTTTGCTATCTGGGACTCCGTTTTACAGATTCCTCAAATGTTTGTTGGTAGGCTTCCTGCGAATAATGAAGCCGAAGTTCAGCATTACTTAAATAAACACCAGAAATATTTAAATGATCCTTATGATATGTGGAATAAATCATATTTCCTATTATCCGGAGGAAGTGATGCATCACAGAAATTGACAGCTAAGAACATAAATACTAATCTTAGAGTCAACTATATTCAAAATGAACCAACCGGAGGATATGCCAGTCAATTATATGCAACAGAAAATCCGAGAACCAATTTTGGACCTTTCACTCAAGAATATATTGATAGCGTATTTGATAATGGTGGAGTCGTAATTTCCTACCTGGGACATAGTGGAACTAAGATTTGGGATAATGGAATCGAAAGTGTAGAACAGCTAAAGAACAAATACAATAAATATTCTTTGATAAATGATTTCGGCTGTTCAACAGCAAAGTTTGCTGAATTTGATATCGTATCATTTTCTGAAAGTTTTGTAAATGGTTTGGATGGCGATGCAATTGCATATCATGGCAACTCTTCGCTTGGTTTCACATCAACATCATATACTTACCCGGAATTCTATTTTGAAAAGTTGTTGAAAGAAAAAAAATATAACATTGGTTTGGCACACCTTTCTGCAAAAATTAAATTGTTGAACATTTATGGTAATAGCAGCTCAGTCAGGCTGTTTATTCTTTGCAATACACTTATCGGCGATCCACTTGTCAATCTTGCTATACCAGCTAAACCAAATCTGGAAATAAATGCAGGCAATATCAAAATCCCTTCATTTCTGGATGACAATCTGGATTCAATAAACATACAAGTATCTTACAGGAATCTCGGAAATGTGGATAGTGTTCAGTTTGAAATTAAGATTGAAGACAGATTATACAATCAATTGGTTTATGAGAATATCATCCGAAAGAATATGCCTTTGAATAATGATCTCTTTAACATTTCTTTACCAATAAAAAATAGACCAGGTGAACACAATCTTCAAATTACACTTGACGCACTTAATGAAGCTGATGAAATTTATGAAAATGATAATTCAACTTCTGTAAAATTTAATGTGCTTACTACTTCGATACGAGCAATTGTTCCTGATTCATCAAAAGTTATTGATGATGGGGAAGTTAAATTTTTAAATTCTGTAAAAAAACCTTCCAATGACACCTTATTAATCAGGTTAAGCTCCAATCCTGATTTTTCAGGCGAACAAAACTATTTCCAAAAGTTGGATACACTCAAAACAACAGTTGCGTTCAATAATCTTGTAGATGGAAATAGGTATTGGTATAAAACCAGCTTTTCATCAACTCCGGAAACTATCTTTGAGACAAATTCATTTATTTATAACAATTCAGATGTATATAACTTTGCTTTCACTGATTCGAATTCTTTAGGAGGGTTTAAATTAGAAAATATTTCCGCAACTAACGGAGTATTGAAACTTAATGATCGCTTCATTAATCTGATCATAAGTTCTGCTGGATTCGAAGCTGGTGGTATTGCTAAAATTACGCTTAATAATATTGATTATGCTGAGAATGCGCAGGGATGTGGTCATCATATAGTGATAATTGATGAAGCTACCAAACAGTTTGAATTTTACAGATGGTTTAATTTTTGGCATGTTCAATATAATTACGAAGCTTATCGTGATTTTCTTGCAACAATTCCGGAAGGAAAACTTGTTGCCATTAGCATTGGAGGAGAATGTGGAGGATACAGTATAAGTCAGGATCTTAAAGATATTCTTCATCAATTTGGTAGCGTATATATTGATAGTGTGGGATGGGGATCATCCTGGATTTTGCTTGGTAAGTTAAATGCACCGATGGGGAGCGTGCCTGAAGCATTTTCTACGACGGGTCCTGTTGACTTTGATACTTCATTTGTAAGCATAAATAATTCCGGGAGTTTTGAGACCAACCAAATAGTGAATTCAGGTAATTGGGAAAAAATGATTATTGAGGTTGACTCAATTGCGAATAATTCTCAGCTTAGAATAAAACCAATTATTCACCTGCCAGTACCTGATACACTAAGCGAATTTAATTGGTATAACGGGATTATAAGTTTATCGTATTTAAATTCTAAAAATATCGATGCAATGAGTTTCCATTTTTCGGTGGATGCTAACGAAGACGGATCTTCTCCAATAATCAAATCAGTCAGGATAGATTATGATTTAGTTCCCGAACTCGCTACCAACTACCAGGTTGTTTCAATTTCAAGCGATACGGCTTTCGTTGGTGAAGACATTAACCTGCAATTTTATGTTTACAATGTTGGTGAGAGTAAATCAGATAGCTTTGATGTAAAAGTTGAGGTAATAGATGAAGATAATTCCAGGCAAACAATATTTAATCAAAAAAATGATTCATTAAGTGCTGATGAGCGAAATTTTTTTGAAGTAGTATATAACACTGCGACAGGCAGCAGCTCAAAAACTTTTTTGATAACTATTGATTCAGAAAATGAAGTTAGAGAACTTTTCGAAGACAATAATTTCTTCAGTATTCCATTTTATGTAAAACCGGATACAACCGAGCCAACAATTTCACTTACAATTGACGGCAATGATATTCTGGATGGTGAATATATCGCTTCAAACCCGGTTATTCATATTGAGTTAAATGATAAATCACTTCTTCCGATTACAGATCCTTCTTCTGTTTTGATTTATCTGAATGATGAACTAATCCCGTCTGATACTTCAATTATTAGTTATCAGTTCTCAGAAACCAATCCAAAAGTAGTAGTTGATTTTACGCCTGAGCTTGTTGATGGTGAATACACACTTAAAGTTTTGTGGAAAGATTACGAAGGTAATATTGTAGACTCAAGCGGTGTGGAAAAATTCTTTTTAGTTTCCGGTGAGCCAAAAATTCTCAATGTTTACAACTATCCGAATCCAACAAGCGGTGAGACTTACTTCACATTTAAGCTCACTCAAATTCCAGAAAATATTTCGATAAAAATTTTTACTATAGCCGGACGACTTATTAAAGAAATTGATCTCACATCTTCGGAATTAAAATTTGACTTTAACAAAATTTACTGGGATGGAAGAGATGAAGACGGCGATAGTATTGCTAACGGAGTTTATATTTACAAAGTTATAATGCGAGCTGGAGACACAACTCAAGACGTTACGCAGAAACTTGCAATTGTGAAGTAGTAGTCAGGAATTCTTGTATATGAACTTCTTTAACTCCTCAACAGAATAAAAATAATAGTCACTCTGCAAAGTCTTTACTTCTTCAATTCCGTAACTATCCCACAGAACAGAAGCTATTTTAATTCCTGCTTCTTTGGATGCTTTTACATCACTGACTGAATCACCAATCATCAACACTCTTTCTTTCTTTAATCCAAAATGATTTACAAATTTCAAAATTCCTTCTGAGGATGGTTTGTGATTTTCAACATCATCTCCGGTCACTATCAGATCGAAGAAATGATCAATCTCTAATTTTTTTAAGTGATTAGTGTTGCATCTCTTCCTTTGCCGGTAAAAATTCCAAGTGGATAATTTTTACTTTTTAGATATTCCAGAATTTCTTTTATTCCCGGGATAAAGTTCTGCTTTCCAGTGGTTTTCACTGTAATAAGTGAAATAATCTTTTCTTGACGATTCGTAATTATCTCCACATAATTCTTTGATTATAATATTTTCTGGTGGACCGAACATTGAAATTATTTCTTCATCCGTAAATGTTTTATTGAGATATTTTTTTGCGATGAAGTTGAATGAATCAAAGATTAGCTGGTTAGTTGAGGTGAGTGTTCCATCAATATCGAAGATAAATCCGTCGAAGAGTTTTGCCATTTAATTACTTTTTAGTTGAATAAATTACTTAGTGTTTCTAAGTGGACTTAGTACCTGCCTGCGGTAGGCAGGGTCACTAAGCCACAAAGTTCCACTAAGGTCTTGAAATTATTTTGAAAGTTTTAGTAGTGTTAGTTTCCCATCATAATCAGTAACAAGACAATTTTCATCAACATCGATCAATGAAATTATTGGGGCAGAACCATCACGGAAAAATTTTTCAACTTTCTGCTTAGCTCCTATTTTATAAACCCACCCATCACTGAATCCAACAATAATTTTATCTCCAATTAACATTAAATCTGTAATTGATTCATTCTTCAAATTGTCGGGAAGACCAATTTCTCTTGTAACTTTTCCAAGCTTTGTTGATACAAATACAATTTTATTTTTTTTCGTCGGGAAAATAAATTCATTTTGACCATTCTGAACGAATACACCGGTAGAAAAAATATTTTTTACGTTCCATTTCGGCGTTCCGAGCAGGGCATCAACACAAAATAAATTTCCTGCATCATCAACAAAATAAAGATCGTTTTTAATGATTCGGATATCATTAGTCTTAGTTGAACCGGAAATTTTATTGCTTGTTTTCCATCCGCCGTTCGATGACTGAATTTTCCAGATTAACATTCCATTTTTCGCACTAAGACAGTAGAGAGTACCTTCATTATCATAAAAGAATATTTTATTGTTTGAGTAAACTATTGATGAAGTAATGCTGATATCGGAACCGAAAGAACTTAGTTGTTCAGTCCAGATTGGATCTAAATAAAATAAATCATAGCAGTAAAGATTTCCATAAATAGTCCCGACAATCACAGCCTTCGTTAAATTTCCCTGATCTTCGATTTCAACAAGCGAAATACCTGATGAAATTTTTTCTCCGATCCCGATTGTCTGGTGCGGATTTCCGGTATTTGCATCAAAAGTCAAAATGTCACCATCATCAGAAGCTACAGCTAACAAATCATTTGATAAAAGAGGAGGACAGGAAATTCTTTTATTTGTTTCAATTCGCCAATTTTCATTCCCTGATTTATCAAGACTGATTACCAATCCTTTGTCAAATACACTATATAATTTCCCGGCAGAATAAACCGGAGCTGTTCTTTTAGTTTTTTTCACACCGGCAGCCCATAATTTACTTCCGGGTTGTATGAACACAGACTGTTTGGTTGATTCAAGTAAGAAAGGTTTTTTAAATGAAGCCCTAATTTCTTCCGGCTTTAATTTGTTCTTTATTTCTTCGCTTAAAATTTTTTTAATTAGTATTGAATCTTTTTTCGTAGATATTAATAGATAACCCCAGCCATCTTTCCTGTTAAGGTAAAAGCCTTCAAACATTGTTTGACTTTTTGTAGACTTTTCTTCCTTGCCAACAAAAGAAAAAAGTTTTTTGTTCAATGTTTTTTCGAAGAACTGAAAACTACTTTCTGCAGACTGAATTGGATGATACGAAAAGGTGAACAAGCGATCTGCTTTTTCATTTTTAAAATTATTATCGAGCCAGCTCATTGTTTCTGCATCAATATATTTTTTCGAAGGGAATTCCGGCAGAAATGTATTTATAGTAATAATTGAAAAACCGTTATGAGAAAAAAAATGTTTATCATCTCCCCAAAGCATAGAAATTTCAGATCCTTTTCCTTCACTTAATAAATAATCTTTCTCACCTCCGACAATAAAGTATGGAACAGTTAACTCATCAAGTATTTCCTGTGCCCAGATAAATTCATCAAGCTTTCCGTTAGCTGTGATATTTCCGAGAACAACTACAAGTTCAATGTTCTCTTTTTTATTAAGATCGTTTACTACCTCGATCAGGTTCATTGCATTTGTTTGTAAACCGATTTCAGGATTGGTAATCACGGCAAGGTAGTTGCCCTGCGCCAGGCTGATTTGAAAGCTGAAGAGTATTGCTGAAAGAAATTTTTTCATCAGTACAAAGTTAATTATAATGACGTTTAAACGAACCGTTATCAGTTTCTTAATTCATTAAACGATTTTCGATATTTAACAAAGGTTCTGATTCCCGTATCAAAAATTAATTTAGGGCATTAATTATAGGTCAGACTATAATTTCTTGATTAAAAAACGCAACATTCATAAGTTTGCCTCCGTCTAATCTTATTTAATTATTTATCCTTCGTACTATGTATGCGGGATGATATTCCATAATTTTTAACACTATTTAAATTATTGAGAGGTTCACAGTGGATATTGCGCAGTTAAACGAAAAAATAAAACAAGAAAGTGCTTTTGTTGATCTGCTTTTTTCTGAGATCGGGAAAGTTATTGTTGGTCAGAAAGAAATGGTTGAAAGGCTTGTGATTGGCTTATTGGGTAACGGTCACATTCTATTAGAAGGTGTCCCCGGACTTGCTAAAACGCTTGCGATTAAAACGCTTGCCGCATCTATGAAAGCAAAATTTCAACGTATTCAGTTTACACCAGATCTTCTTCCTGCAGATTTAATTGGAACACAGATTTATAATCAAAAAGATGGAAACTTTTTTATCAGGAAAGGTCCTCTCTTTTCGAACTTTATTCTTGCAGATGAAATAAACCGGGCGCCTGCTAAAGTTCAGAGTGCTCTGCTCGAAGCAATGCAGGAAAGACAGGTCACGATAGGTGAACAAACCTTTAAACTTGAGGAACCATTTCTCGTGCTTGCAACACAAAACCCAATTGAGCAGGAAGGTACATATCCACTTCCTGAAGCACAGGTTGATAGGTTTATGCTTAAAATTAAGATCACTTATCCTGATCGAAAAGAAGAAATGCAAATAATGCGGCATAATATTAATGACACACTTGGAAAACCAAATCCGGTTATTTCACCTGCTGATATTCTTAGAGGAAGACAACTTATTCAGGAAGTTTATATTGATGAAAAAATTGAAAAGTATATTCTTGATATTGTGTTCGCCACACGCAAACCAAAGGAATTTGGATTAGAAAAATTAAGTGATTTAATAAGTTACGGTGCTTCACCAAGAGCTACCATAAATCTTGCACTTGGTGCAAAAGCAATGGCATTCATTAAGAGAAGAGGTTATGTAATTCCTGAAGATGTAAGGGCAATCTGTTATGATGTGATGCGACACAGGGTTGCTGTAACTTACGAAGCTGAAGCAGAAGAGATTACTTCTGAATCAATCATAAGTGAAATTTTAAATAAAGTAGAAGTGCCGTAAGTAAGAGCCTAACCCCCAACCCCTTCCCGAAGGGAAGGGGAGTTTTGATTAATTATGAAATATAAAATGAATACCAAAAGATTAATAAATAATTTCCCTCTGCCTTGGGGCGAGGATCAGGGTGAGAGCTATGCTAACTAAAGATTTATTAAAACTTGTAAGACAAATTGAAATCCGAACGAAAGGACTTGTAAACCAGGTCTTCTCAGGAGAGTATCATTCCGTATTTAAAGGAAGAGGAATGGAATTTTCTGAAGTGCGTGAATATCAATATGGTGATGATATAAGAAATATAGATTGGAATGTAACTGCACGATTTGGTCATCCATTTATAAAAATATTTGAAGAGGAGAGAGAACTCACAGTTATGATGATGGTTGATCTTAGCGGTTCTCAAATGTTTGGCTCGCTATCAAAAACCAAGCAGAGAGTGGCTGCTGAACTTAGCGCAATCCTTGCATTCTCCGCATTGAAGAATAATGACAAAGTAGGATTGATTCTTTTTACAGATAAAGTTGAAAAATTTGTTCCTCCAAGAAAAGGCAACTCTCACGTATTAAGAATTGTGCGTGATGTACTTTCATTTGAACCCGAAGGTAATAAAACTAATCTCAGAACTGCACTGGAATTTATGAACGGTGCAATTAAGAAGCGTTCAATAGTTTTTTTGCTTTCCGATTTTATGGATGATGGATATGAGAAAATATTGAGAGTTGTTGGTAAAAAGCATGATCTCATAGGAATCGTTCTTGATGACAGACGCGAATCTGAAATTCCTAAAATGGGTTTGATCAAACTAACAGATGCTGAAACCAATGAGGAACGCTGGATAGATACAAGCAGCACTCGTGTCCAGGAAGCACTTCGGAAAAGAAAATCAGAAATACAATTAAAAAGGAAGTCCTTATTCATTACAAGCAGACTGGATAGTGTTTATGTTCAGGCAGGCTCAAATTACATAACTCCGCTAATTAACTTTTTCAGAATGCGTGAGAGACGATGGTAAATAGTGTGATGAAATATCTTGTTTTTCTTCTCCTGTTGAATTTTAATTTATCAGCTCAATCAATTTCTGTTCTGGCTTCGGTTGATTCAAGTGATTACCTTGTTGGGGATTATATTAATTACACTTTGGAAATCAGAGCGGATAAAAGTATTAAAGTAACAACTCCATTTATAAGAGATAGTCTTAAGAAAGTTGAACTAATCAAAGAACTTCCGCCGGTTTCGAAAGAAGAAAATAATATTAAGACTACTACTTTCGGTTATACTATTTCGTATTATGATTCTGGCTCTGTAACAATTCCACCAATTGCTGTACGTTACAATGTAGCGGGAAAAGCTGAAGAACAAATTGTACTTTCAAATCCTGTTACTTTTTCAGTACACACCCTTCCGGTTGAGCAGCAGGCAGAAATTAAAGATGTGAAGGATCCGTTAACAATACCTCTCGATTGGAAATTCATTTTATTAATTACTTTCATTGTAATTATAATATTGGCAGCTGCTTATTATTTCTATAGAAGATATAAGAAGAGGAAAGCGGAGCAGCCTGTTAAGAAAAAAATAATCAGGATACCGGCTCATACAAGAGCATTATCAGCGCTTGATAGTCTTGAAAGAGAGCAGTTATGGCAGAAAGGCAGAGTAAAAGAATATCACTCAAACATAACAGGAATTATACGTGGATATTTTGAAGAAAGATTTAAACTGCCGGCTCTTGAACTTACAACTTCTGAGCAGATGCAGCAGCTTAAAAAAGTTTCTTCCGCTGAAAATATTTTAGAAACAACAAATGAATTTTTAAGCAATGCTGACCTTGTAAAATTTGCAAAGTTTCAACCGCTGCCATCTGTTAACGAAGAAATGATGAAACAAGCTAAAGAAATTGTAACAAAAACTATTTCAAAAGAACCCGTACAAGTAGAGGAAGAGGTGCAAAGTGTTTAACGGAATAACATTTGCATATCCGTGGGTTCTATATTTTCTGTCTATCATTCCATTGATGATTGCATGGTATTTATTCAAAGGAATGAAAACCCAGTCGTCAGTTAAATATTCTTCATTAAATATTTTCAAAGATGTTCCATCAACATTGCGCGAATATTTACGACACACTCCATTTGCAGTGAGATTGATAGCAATCGGATTATTGATAATTGCACTTGCCAGACCTCAAAGTTTTTCATCAGGTGAAAATGTTACAACTGAAGGAATTGATATTGCGATGGTTCTGGACATTTCGGGAAGTATGCTCGCAGAAGATTTTAAACCAAACAGACTTGAAGCCGCTAAAGATGTAATTGATAATTTTGTTGAAGGTAGAACTTCTGATAGAATTGGATTGGTTATTTTTTCAAGAGAAGCTTTTACTCAGTGCCCTTTAACTATTGATTATAATGTTTTGAGAAATTTACTTCTTGATATCAGAAGTGGAATGATACAGGATGGCACCGCGATTGGAAACGCAATTGCAAACGGAGTAAACCGATTAAAAGAAAGCGATGCGAAGAGCAGAATTATTATTCTACTTACTGATGGAGTTAACAATGCAGGCGAAGTTGATCCAATAAGTGCAGCAGAAATAGCAAAAGCTTTTGGTATCAGAATTTATACGATCGGGGTTGGAACCAGAGGAGAAGCTCCTTATCCCGTACAAACTCCTTTTGGAACTCGTTATCAAATGGTTCCCGTTGAAATTGACGAAGAGATGCTGACAAAAATATCCGGATTGACAGATGGGCAATATTTTCGTGCAACTAACAATCGTGCATTGGCTGAGATTTATGAAAAAATTGATAAGCTCGAAAAAACAAAAATTGAAATTACATCTTATAAAAATGCCACAGAAAAATATCATAGCTGGTTGTGGGGTGGACTCATTTTACTTTTGATTGAACTAAGTCTGTCCCGAACAATTTTGAGGAAGTTACCGTAAACAATTTAAGCATGGATGCATGGGTGCATGAATGTATGAAAGAATGAAAATAATTTTGTGGTGATAAAATAAAATGGATGAAGAGTTAATAAATAGAAATAAGAATATAAATCGTGGATTCAGAAAACTTGAAGTCTGGAAAGAAGCCATCGAATTATATGTTTTTGTTACAAAAAAAAATCAAACATTTGATGCTGTCCCGTTTAAAGTAAGTGCACAAACTGAAGACTCAATATTTTCAGTTTATTCTAATATTGCTGAAGGTTATAGTAGAAGATCATTAAAAGAAAATATACAATATGTGAATATTGCATTAGCTTCGCTCGCTGAAAATTATTCACAAATATTTGCGTTGCATGTTTCTGATGATATTGATAGAGAATGGTTTGATGAATATGATAAAAAACATTATTCATTAGAAAATAAATTAATACAATTTAATAAATCGATGATTGCAAAATTAGATCAGAATGAATGGAAGAATGATTACGTCATTCGAGAATTAATTGAAAGGTATGGTTTATAACCATGCAACAATTCATTCATGCAACAACACTTTAACGAGACACGCAAACTAATTAGCTGTAATAAACTATATGAAAAATAAAATTTAATAGATGATTGTATGTTTAGATTCGCTAACCCTGAATATCTGAATTTACTTTACCTGCTTCCAGCACTTGTTGCATTGTTTTGGTATATGGGAAGAAGCAGGAAGAAACTCTTGCAGAATTTTGCAGACAAAGAACTTCATAAAACTCTTTTTCCTACTGATAGCAATTTAAAACGCTGGACAAAGTTTGCGTTGATTTTATTAGCACTGACCTGTCTTGTATTTGCTGCAGCTAATCCTCAGGTTGGAACAAAGATGCAGGAAGTTAAGCAGACCGGTATTGATGTATTCATTCTTCTCGATGTATCGAACAGTATGATGGCTGAAGATATTAAACCAAACCGACTTGAAAAAGCAAAGTATCAAATATCAAATCTGATTAACAAACTTCGTGGTGACAGAATTGGATTAATCATATTTGCAGGACAGGCTTACGTACAAATTCCATTAACAACAGATTACTCCGCTGCCAATCTTTTTCTTTCTGCTGTTGATGTAAATTCAGTACCATCCCAGGGAACAGCCATTGCTTCAGCTATAAATTTAGCTACTGCATCATTTGATACTCTCAGCACGCAGAAAGTGATTATTGTGATAACTGATGGCGAGGATCACGAAGGCGATGTTGAAAAAGCGGTGGAGAATGCTGTATCACGGGATATAAAATTATACACGATTGGTCTTGGCTCTCAATCAGGAGTTCCGATTCCGGTTTACACCAGCAGAAATCAATTAGTTGGATTTAAAAAAGACAAAGATGGTAATACAGTCTTAACAAAGCTTGATGAAGATGTATTAAAGAAAGTAGCTATTGATGGAAACGGGAGGTATTTCCGAGGGACTAACTATGAAGATCATCTGGATAAAATTTATACGGAGCTTTCTGAGCTTGAGCAAACGGAATTCGGAGTGAAAAAAGTAACTGATTACGAAGACCGTTTCTATTATCTTTTGATCCCAGCATTAATTCTGCTCGTGTTAGAATTATTTATCTCAGAAAAGAAATCACCTTTGTTTGCAAGAATAAATAAAAAATTAGGATTAGAACAATGAGTAAAATTTTGAATATGGAAATAGGGTATAAAGGTATATGGTATTCTTTCAACAGAAATCTCAGTGGTACTCTGCGATTTCTCTGTGAATCTTTGTGTAACTTATTTTGCTACACTGAACACCACCGAGGTAACACAGAATTGCACAGAGGAATTTCAGATCTGCTTGATTTGAACAGAAGCAGTAAAAAAATATACACGTATACCTTTATACCTCTATACCTTTTACTGACGATATTCACCAGCACCACAAATGCACAATCCACTCGCGATTTAGTTAACGATGGTGTAGAACTTTATAATGAACAGAAATTTGCAGATGCAGAAGTAAACTTTAAAAAAGGTGCAGAAAAAAAACCTGAAAGTTTTGAAGCAAAGTTTAATCTTGGTGACGCCTACTACAAACAACAGCGTTATGATGAAGCTATTAAAACATTTCAGTCAGCATTTGTAAACGCAAGGAATGATCAGGAGAGAGCTAAATTATTTCACAACGTTGGTAATTCATTATTAAAATCTCAAAAAGTAAAAGAGAGTGTCGGAGCTTATAAAGAAGCGCTAAAACTGAATCCGGATGATCAGGAAACGAAATACAATCTATCATATGCATTGAATATGTTAAAAAATCCTGAGCAGCAGCAAAATCAACAGAATGATCAAAATAAGGATGAAAAAAAAGATGAACAGCAGCAGAATAAAGATCAACAGCAGCAAAACCAACAACAGCAGGACCAGCAAAATCAGGAACAACAACAGCCTCAACAATCCCAGGAGCAAAAGGAACAGGAGTTAACCAGGCAGGAAGCTGAGAAAATTCTTAATGCTTTAAAAGAAAACGAGAAGGACTTGCAAAAGCAATTAAGAAAAATAAAAGGTCAGAAAGTTAAAACTGAGAAGGATTGGTAATAGATATCATCAAACGTCAAATGTTAAACGTCAAACGAAACCTGATCATATTATTTACTTTTTGTTTAGCAGTTTTTGCTCAACAATTTAATTATGCTCAGGAGTTTACTGCATCTGTAAATGAAACAACGGTTACCGATAATGAAAGATTCCAGGTCACTTTCACTTTCTCCGGAAACAGCATAAATAATCTTTCAAAGTTTACTCCACCCGGATTCGGTAATTTTTTGATTCTGTCCGGACCTAATCAATCAACAAGTATTCAAATAGTTAATGGTGCACAGTCAGCTTCTTTAAGTTATGCATATGTTGTCCAGCCAAAAAATATTGGAACTTTTACTATCGAGTCAGCAAGCATTGATCAGGGTGGGAATACTTATACAACTCAACCGATTAAAATAACAGTTGTTAAAGCAGGCAATAAACCAAAGCAGCAGAAAGATAATTCGCAGATATCGGAAAAAGATATAGCAGAAAATTTGTATATCCGTGCTATAGTTGATAAAATAAAAGTTTACAAAGGTGAGCAGGTCTCAGTTATCTACAAACTTTACACACGACTGAGCATAGCAGCTCAATTGGGTGTGAATAAACTTCCGCAGTATCAGGGCTTTTGGGCTGAAGAGTTGGAATCTTCAGGCAACATAAATTTTACTACTGAAATAGTTGAAGGAAAACAATTCAGGGTTGGCGTTCTGAAAAAGGTTGCTCTTTTCCCTACACAAACGGGTACGCTTGAAGTAACTCCGTTTGAAATAGCAGTTCCGGTACAAATTCAGAAACAAAGAGGCGGCAAAAGCATCTGGGATGATTTTTTTGGCGATCCATTCGGTAGATCGGAAATTTACGAGTTCAATGCAAAATCAAATGTAGTAAAGATACAGGTCGAACCTCTTCCACCAGGAGAGCCGGAATCGTTTAAAGGCGCAGTAGGTGAATATACTTTTGATGCGAAGTTAAATAGTTCAACTGTAAAATCTAATGAACCATTAACGCTTAATATAAATATTTCAGGTTCAGGGAATATTAAACTGCTCGAAATGCCGGAAATAAATCTTCCTAACGGATTTGAAAAATACGAGCCTAAATTAAATGAACAAATAAACAGAGGTGGAAGGGTTTCTGGTAGTAAGACGGGCGAGTTTTTATTTGTCCCGCGAGTTGTCGGAGTAAGAGAAATACCACCTATTGAATTTTCTTATTTCGATCCTGTAAACAAAAAATATGTTATTCTAAAATCAGAATCATTTAAAATTGATATCAAACCCGGAGACAAACAAGTAGCAACCGAAATGGTGGGGAAGGAAAATATTAAAGAATTAGGTACTGATATTCGATTCATAAAAACTTCTTATGAAGATATTGAAATGAAAGAAAGTTATGTGATTAACTCAACTGGATTTTTATTTGCAAGCATTCTTCCTGTTGTCTTCGGTGTTGGTTTAATTGGCTGGAAGAGAAAATATGACAAACTCCACGGAAATGTCGTTCTACTTCGTTATCAGAAAGCTCAGAAGGTTGCAAAGAACCGTTTGAAAACTGCAAACAAATTACTGGGTTCGGAGAATTATAAAGAATTCTATACAGAATTATCGAGTGCTCTTTTTGGTTATCTGGAAGATAAGCTGCACATTGCTAAATCTGAATTTACGATTGAAAAGGCTTCGGAAGAATTGAGGAGTAGAAATATCTCGGACGAACTAATAACAAGTTTGAAAGCAGGAGCGGAAAAATGTGAGTTTGTTCGATTTGCACCCGGAGCTGAAAAATCAACGACAATGCAGGAAATGTATAATGAGATCGCTGATGTAATTATAAATCTTGAAAAGAACATTTTAGGTAAGAAAAATGTTTAAGTGCAGAATAATATTTCCAAAATATTTTTTTCTTTTTTCAATCTTTTTTCTATTCTCAATTACCGAATTTGTATTTGCAATTAGCGTTGATGAACAAATGCAGCAAGCAGGGGAATATTATCGAAATGGTGAATTTGATAATGCAATAAAAATTTATGAAGAAATTAGAAATGAAGGTTATGAAGGAACATCTCTTTATTTCAATCTGGCAAATTCTTATTATCGAATTGGACAACTTGGCCATGCAATACTCAATTATGAACGTGCATTAAAATTATCTCCATCAGATGAAGATGTAAAACATAATTTAGCATTTGCTAATCTCAGCACTGTTGATAGAATACAACCATTGCCAACATTTTTTCTTTTTGAATGGTGGGAATCAATTTTAGCTTCTCTCACTGTTAATGGTTGGACATACTTAGCATATTTCTTTTTCATTCTTTTGATAATATTTATTGTAATTTATTTTTTTGCAAAAACAATCTTTCAACAAAAGCTAATTCTATTTTCAGGATTGGGAATGCTGGTAATCTTTTTGATTGTAATTTCTCTTCTGATTGTAAAAATAAACAGAGAAGAAAATGTAATTGAAGGTGTTATAATTGAACAATCTGTAACTGTTAAAACTTCTCCCGACGAAAAAAGTACTGATGCATTTGTAATCCACGAAGGATTAAAAGTAAATCTTGAAGATAATTTAGATAATTGGATTAAGATAGTTTGCTGATGGAAAAGTTGGCTGGATTGAGCATGATGCTGTTGAGAAAATCTGAGTCCTATTCTGTATGGAAATAATGATATAAATCTTCATCCTCAAGAAAAAGACTAATCGCTTCTTTGAGATTTGCCATCAACTCATCATAAGTTTTTCCCTGAGTGACAATCGGGATATTCATCCCTTCTGCAACTAAATACTTTTCACCCTTGTAGATGCTGATGTTAATAACTTTTCTCATTTTTAATCCTAGTTTTTTGTAAAAATAGTAAAATTATTTTGAAAACACATTGCATTGGCTTGCGTTATTTGAAGCAATGAATGGAAATTGGGTTGGATAAAGAGCGATGTTGTTGAGAAAATTTGATACCTAATCTTATTGTTAACCCTCCTAATTGCTTCCCTAAACCCCTTTAACTATTTTTGTTCTTATGGATAACGCTAAAAAATATAATAATATAAAACTTGCTATTGGAATAAGTGAAGGAATTGTTTCATTTATTTTGATTCTTCTTTTTGTCTGGCTTGGTTACAGCAAGGAACTCGAAAATTATCTATCTGAATATTTTTCAAATCAGTATTTGCTCTTCCTGGCATTTTTATTTGTTTTAGGTTTAGCGGGTTCAATACTTTCATTCCCCATAAGTTACTACACTGGTTTTTATCTCGAGCATAAATACAATCTCTCGAATCAAACTTTTTGGAAATGGATTTTGGAAGGATTGAAAGGATTATTAGTTTCACTTGTACATTGGTGTTCCTATTCTTCTTATTTTTTACTTTATACTTAAATACTTTCGGAACTTACTTTGGTGGCTTCCATTTGCAATAATCATGTTTTTTATTTCAGTGGTGCTTGCACAGATATTTCCGGTACTTATCTTCCCAATTTTTTATAAAGTAACTCCAATTGAAAATGTTGAATTAAAGCGCAGAATAAATTCACTTGCCACGAATGCACGAATAAAAGTTGAAAATGTTTACAGATTCGATATGAGCAAGAATACAAAAAAAGCAAATGCAGCATTTACCGGATTTGGGAAAAACAAAACGAATTATTCTTGGTGATACTTTACTCGATAATTATACTGAAGATGAAATTGAAACTGTAATTGCACACGAACTTGGACATTTTAAAAAGAAACATATTATAAAAAATATTATTATCGGAACAGCGTCATCTTTTTTAACACTGTTTGTTATAGCATTTCTTTATCAAAACTCTTTAGGCTGGTTTGGATTTGATAATATAACTCAGGTTGCTGCACTTCCTTTACTTGCTTTGTGGTCAACACTGATTGGATTGATTCAAAGTCCGCTTGGGAAATATTTTAAGCAGAAAGTTTGAATATGAAGCTGATGAATATGCTATAACAGAAACAAAAAATCCAAATGCGTTTATTAAAACTCTGGAAAAACTTACAGATCAAAATCTCGGAGATAAAGAACCTCATCCATTTGTTGAATGGTTTTTTTACAGTCATCCTTCAATTAAAAATCAGGATAAGTGCAATTGAGAAATTTGCAAAGGATAAATAATATTCCCATTCCAAACTGAATTAAATTTAGAAAGTTTGTAGTGATTACAGCAATAAAACTATTTTTAATTGTTGTTCATACTTTCATCTGCTCAATATTTGCAATGATTTTTGCAATTGTTGATCGAAGTCATACTCTCTACTTCAAGTTATCAAAATATTTTTCAGGTGGTGTTTTTTGGTTAAGCGGAATAAAGCTGGAAATATCTGGTCTTGAAAATTTAGATAAAAATAAAACTTATGTTTTCGTTTCTAATCATTCCAGTCAGTATGATATTGTTGTTTTGCAGAAGACAATTCCAAACAGAATGGCGATGATATTTAAAAAGGAACTTGCAAAAATTCCTTTCTTCGGATGGCAATTGGCAATGGGTCCTTATGTGATGATAGACAGAGAAAATTATGAAAAAGCTTTAAAAGTATTGATGAAGCAAAAGTTAAAATGGAAAAACAAAATATTTCAATTGTAGTTTTTGCAGAAGGCACGAGAAGTAAAACAGGAGAGATTCAGCCATTCAAAAGAGGTGCGTTCAGATTGGCAACACAGGTCGGTTATCCGATAATTCCAACTACAATTGTTGGCTCAAATAAAATTATGCCTAAAGGAACTTTTAAAATCAGAAGAGGAACAATTAAAGTGCATTTTGATAAGCCGATTCAATCAGAAGGAATTAAATCAAGACAGGAAGAAATTGATTTGATGAATAAGGTTAGGGAAATAATAGTTCAAATCACAAATGATAAGTTTTCACAAAAAAATGTTTAATTGTTTTATTGCTGTATTGCTAAAACAATTAAACAATATATACAATGCAACAATTTATTAAGATTAAGATGATTATCGGAATTATACCAGCACGTTTTGCTTCTACCCGTTTGATGGGTAAACCATTAGCAACTATTGGTGATAAACCATGATTCAGCATACTTACGAGAGTGCATCAAAGTCAAAACTGATTGAGAAACTGATATTAGCAGTAGATGATGAAAAGGTTGCATCAGTTGCAAGAGGTTTTGGTGCTGATGTAATTGAAACTCCAAAAGAAATTGCAAGTGGTTCCGATAGAATTGCTTACGTTGCAAAAATTTATAAAGAAGCAGATATAATCGTCAATATTCAGGGAGATGAGCCTTTCATTCAGAGGCGAAATGATTGACCAGGCAATTGAACCATTACTTTTTGATAAAACAATCGAAGTAGCAACTTTAATTAAACATATTCAAACATTAAAAGAGCTTAGATCTCCAGATATTGTGAAAGTTGTTTTTGATTATAATAATTATGCATTATACTTTTCACGAGCGCCAATTCCTTTTACAAGAAGTGCAATTTCAGATTCTGCTGCAATCGAAATTACTGATTATTACAAGCACATAGGACTTTATGTATTCCGAAGAAAAGCATTGTTGAAATTTACAAGTCTAAAACAAACTGATCTTGAACAAACGGAAATGCTGGAACAACTTACGAATGCTTGAGAATGAAATTCGGATTAAAGTAGTTGAAACTGAATATGAAAGTATTAGTGTTGATACCCAGGAAGATTTGAAACGTGCACGAACTTTTTACAAATGGCTTCAGAAAAGAGAAAAAGAAAAATGAAAATTCCGAAGAAATTAAACTTAGCTCATCTGCCAACACCATTGGAAAAAATTAAGATTTCATAACAAAGAATTTTTAATTAAGAGAGATGATTATACAGGTTCGGATTTTCTAGGGAATAAAATCAGAAAACTTGAATACTTATTATATGAAGCAAAGAAAGTAAAATCTGATATTATTTTTACTTGCGGTGGTGATCAATCAAATCATGCTCGAGCTACTGCTTCAGCAGCAGCTAAACTTGGAATTAAAACTAAATTATTTTTATGGGGAAAAGAAAATAACAAAGCTGACGGAAATCTTTTTCTTGATAAAATGTATGGTTCTGAAATTGTTTATCTGAACAAAAAAGAATTTGAAAAAGTTGATGAAATTATGACAGAGGAAAGAAGAAAGCTGGTTAAAAAAGGGAAAACGAGTTTATGTTATTCCTGCAGGCGGTTCTTCAACTTTAGGAATTTGGGGTTATATTAATTTTATGGATGAATTAAAAAAACAAATTGATCTTAGAAATGATTAATGGAATATTTTCTGCTTGTGGTTCTGGTGGAACTGCTGCCGGACTTTTAGTTGGTGCTGCTCTAAATAAAGTAAAATTAAAAATCTTTGCAGTGAATGTTCTTCTTCAAAAAGAAATAATCAGAAAAAAAATTCTTCAGCTTGCTGAAGGTGCTATTCTTGACTTTAATTTGAATTGTAAAATAGATGAAAACAATCTTGAAATAGTCGATGGCTATTCAAAAGAAGGTTACAAAAATATTTCAGATAAAAAATTAAAATTGATAACTGATTTTGCGAGAATCTACCGGTATTCTTTTAGACCCTGCTTATACAGGTAAAGCCTTTTGTGCTTATAATGACTTGATTTTAGAGCACAGGAAGAGGTAAACGAATAATATTTTTCTGCACACTGGCGGAATTTTCGGAACATTCCCAAAGCGAAATGAATTTCTTAAATTTTCCTAAATGTTAGATTAAAATTGTCTTAAAATTCAATTAACACTATTTTTGAATGTATGGAATGTATCTTTTGCAATATTAAAGACCGGAAAGCTGAAGCTGAAATTATTTTTGAAGACGAGCATGTTTTAGCCTTCCTCGATATTCAGCCTGTTAATTATGGACACACCCTGGTAATTCCTAAAAAACATTACGATAATTTTTTAACAGTTCCTAAAGATGAACTCGATAAACTTATTCATGCTACTCAATTTATTGCAGGAGTGGTAAAACGAAGTTTAAATGCAGATGGTTTTAATGTGATTTCGAATAACGGAAATTCTGCAGGACAGTCAGTTTTTCATTTTCACTTTCATATTATTCCGCGATTCAATAATGATTTTGCACTAAAACCTGCCGTTAAAACTTACAGCTCAGGCTCATTACAAGAGTATGGGAAACAAATTCGTTCATTCATTAAGCAAATACAAGGATATTTATAATGGGTAGTAAAATAAGAGTACTCGTAGCAAAAGCTGGTTTAGATGGACACGATCGCGGTGCAAAGGTTATTGCTGCTGCATTAAGAGATGCCGGAATGGAAGTGATTTACACTGGATTACGTCAAACTCCGGAAATGATCGTTGAAGCTGCAGTTCAGGAAGATGTTGATGTTATTGGAATAAGTATTCTTTCAGGAGCCCATATGACAATTCTTCCGAAAATAAAAAATCTTATGAATGAAAAAGGATTCGATGATGTTTTACTTACCGGTGGCGGTATTATTCCTGAAGAAGATATTAAAAAATTAAAAGATATTGGTGTTGGTGAATTATTCACTCCCGGTGCATCCACAAAAAATATTGCTGAATATATTAAGGTGTGGAGAAAAGCCAACCCACGTAAAAATTAATCTTATTTTTCGATCACAATAAATGTGAGGTCTGCGATGAAAAAGTTTTTACTTTTCTTCTTTCTTCTCTTATCTCCTCTGAATTTTTCTCAAACACTTCTTGAAACTGTAAATCTTCCGGCCGGCACTTTTTATAGCAGTGGATATGGGATGGTCTATAATAATGGTAAATACTGGATAAGTTCTTCATCATCTTCAACAGGCAAAGGTATAATATATGCCGTGAATAGCACCGGAGTTCAGGTGGATATGCTGGATTTTGATCTTAACTGGATTCGGGAATCTCAGGGTTTAGCATTTGATGGAACAGATTTTTGGTATGTTGAACGAAAAACTGCTCGATGTGATCTATATAAAGTCAGTAATACAGGGATTGTAATTGATTCAATTCCAACAGCCGAACTATTTGGCAGCACAAGCATCTATCTCGGTGGTGCTGCCTGGGACGGAGATGGTTTTTGGATTTCTGTTTATTCTCCTGATGCAAGAGCTGCATTGTATAAAGTGAATGTAGCTGCAAGAGCAATTGTGGATACAATTTCTGTAGTTGGTTTGCAGCCTCAGGGCATAACGGTAAAAGGTGATACTTTATTTTATGTGATGGATGGTTTTCAAGGAGATGACGAAAAAATATTTGCAATCGATCTTAAGTACTGAAAATACTTTATTTTCATTTCATGTTCCGGAAACGCCTGGCGTAAGACAGAATCCAAGAGGACTTAGCCTGGGACGGTATATATTTTTGGCTTCTTGCCGAACCTGTTGGTGCAAGTTCAGGAAGGCAATTATTTAAATATGATCTTGGTGGAAGCGGAACTCCGGGCATTACACTGCCGGTGACAACAATTAATTTCCCAAATACTACAGTTGGTAACACTTATAATTATACACTTCCGATTTACAGTACTGGCACTGCAACCTTGACCATTGATTCTATTACAATAAGTGGAAGTGCTTATTCGTTTAATCCATTAACTTTTCCTATCAACATATCACCGGGAAACTCACAGAATGTGATCGTTAACTTTACTCCTGCTGCATATTCTTATTATCAGGGCGTAATTAAAATTTACTGCAATGATCCGGTTAATTTAGTAAATGATGTTAATCTGCGAGGCCAAGGTGTTCTGATCGGAGCCCGAATTGGATTATCAGCAAATTCACACAACTTTGGAAATGTTTGGGTCGGAGAAGAAGGTATAGCATTCTGGAATTTCAAAATCATTAACATTGGTGATGAAACTTTGCAAATATCCGATCTGCAATTTAATCTACAAGAGTATACATTTGATGCCCCGGCAATTCCTTTTCAGGTTTTTTCCACTGATACAGTGCAATTGACAGCTTACTTTTATCCTACGCAGGTTGGAACCTATCTGGATACATTGAAGATCACAAATAATGATTTAACTAATCCTGTCGAAAAAATATTTTTCCAGGGAACTGGAAATTTCAGTGCTTACAATTATGGATATACGTTCTGGCAATATCAGGTACCTCCACATCCTAATTCATCCAGTGCAAGTCCGAGAATTGAAGGATTGAAATACATAAATGATATCACCGGTGACGGAATAGCAGATGTTATAATTTCAACTGAAAATTATTGGACAATGTGCCTTGACGGGGCGGCTTCAGGAATGACATTCCCAATCTGGATTTTTACAACTTATATGAGCAGCAGCAACGCTGGATCAATCGGAGCCAATTTCGAGTATGGAGTACAGGATGCTATCCAAATTACAAACGATTTAAACAATGATGGCTACGAGGATGTTGTCCTTGCTGTTGGTGGAGGTAATGAACATGTTTATGCTCTCAGTGGCAAGACTGGTCAGATTATCTGGCAGTATGGAGATGATATTAATTGGAATCTTGGTGACTTTGAAGCAGTTGATGTTCAAAGAGATTTTAATGGCGATGGCGTAGTTGATGTTCTAGCTATCGCTGATGGAAATGATCAGGGAACAGGTTATCAAAGAGCATTTCTCTTTAATGGTAGAAATGGAAATATTATCTGGGAGCATCCTATTCCGGGACCTAATCCATCTTTCGGTAAAACTATTATCTCAATAGATGATTTGAATGGTGATAATCAGTCTGATGTTGTAATTGCTTATGGTAATAATGGAACTACAGATTTAGCTGTTAGAGCATTGAATGGAGTTAATGGTCAAACACTCTGGACAAGACCAATGATTTTGTATGAACCGAAGGAATTACTCGAACTACCGTTACCAAATGGAAATTCAGATGTTATTGCTGCAGAATACTTTAACCGAATCCATCGTTTGAATGGAAGCGATGGAAGTATTGTCTGGACTTATCCGCTTGGAGCTTCTGCAGGTGTTATTCAAATTGTACTTATCAATGATATTAATGGTGATCAGATATCTGATGTTTTGATTGCATCGTTTGCAAATAACGGACTGAATTGCCTCAGTGGAGCAAATGGTGCACAACTTTGGGCATGGCAGATGGACTATCAGTTTGGTGTTGCAGCCATTCCTGATATTAATGACGATGGTTTTGATGATGTTTTAGCTGCTGCACGTTATGGAAATTTCTATTGTATCAGCGGGAAGGGCGATTCACTTATCTATTTTCATTCTTTCCCCGGCGACTGGATGTATTCAGTAAACAAGATTCCTTCCATAGATGGAAACTTCAGTTTTGAAATGCTGGCCGGAACCCGCGATGGTAAAGTAGTTTGTTTCTCAGGAGGCACTGTTGCAGTACCCGTTGAGTTGACTTCATTCTCCGGATATGTGGCAAACAATAGTGTTCATTTGAATTGGTCAACTGCTACCGAGACTAACAATTCAGGTTTTGATATCGAAAGAACTTCATCGCTGACTACACACACTCAGGAAGCTTGGGAGAAAGTTGGATTTGTTCAAGGTTCCGGAACAACTACCGAGTTTCGATCTTATTCCTTTGTTGATGAAAATGTTTCTGCAGGTTCATACTCGTATAGATTGAAGCAACTTGATTACAGCGGTGTGTTTGAATATTCGGATGTGATTGAAATTGAAGTTGGAACTCCAACTAAATTCTCATTAGAACAGAATTACCCTAATCCATTTAATCCGATTACAACATTATCATATTCAATAAAAGAGAAAACCCTGGTAACGCTAAAAGTATTTGATATACTAGGAAATGAAGTTTCGACACTTGTAAATGAAGAAATGGAATCCGGATATTATAATTTGAAGTTCAATGCGTCATCACTTTCAAGTGGAATATATTTCTACTCATTAAAAGCAGGAGATTTTGTCTCTACAAAAAAGATGATACTATTAAAATGATTACGATTTAAGAATTGATTTTGCATCCTCAAGTTTCTTTTCCGGGATCAGAATCTTTTCTTTACCTGAAGAAGATTGCTTTGATTTTATTCCGGCGGATTCAAGCAGATTGATTGCTCTTTTAGCAATGACTGCATTTTCAAACTGAAGTTCGATTAGAGGAACGCGGTTTATCGATAGACTATCCGAAAGACTTATTCCACAAATTGGGCAGTCTTCTGCATCAAACTGCGGCACTGAGTTAAACTCAGATAAATAATCCTCGAACTCCTTTAAATCTGCATCAAGCACAAATTGTTTTTCTTTCTTTCATCTATTGAATTCCGAATCTTCCACTAAGTTCAAATACATCGTTGTTATTATGGTTCATAATTTTAACAATGTAGTGATTAGACAGCGAGATACTAAGCGGTACTATCCAATCAAACTTTCCGTAGTTATCCAGTTTCTCAGCGATAATAAATTTAAATTCAGTCTTTCTGTAAAGTTGTATATCAATTTCCCTGATAGTTGGTGCAGTCCACTTTATCGGGATAGTATCACCCGGGTTCCATATTTTACCCTGGACAGGTTCTAAAACTAAAATATTTGTACCGTCAACAGGAGCCTGAACGATAGATTCTGTTTCTGTTCTGTCTCCAAAAATTTGCCTGCATCCTATAAAGTTGATTGAAGCAAATAAAAAAAATATTAATGCTTTATAAAGTGTTTTCATTAAACCCTCGTGTAACAAAAAAAGCAATTTAAACTTTAAATATCAAGTGTCGTTTAAATCTTCCCAATTCAAAATTATGTTTTAAATTTTCATATAGTTCTCATTTTCATTCATTATGAAGGCTCTTGATCCCTCAGATTCTTTGAATTTGGGTCAGAAATGTAGTCGTTCAATGGCACGTAAGTTGGAAAACTTAAAATGCATCATATGTTCTCTCCTTATAACCCCGCAACTCATCAGTAGTTGTGGGGTTTTTTTATTGGTTATTCCTAACTAAGCTTTGAGAAGGTAAATACAATCAAAACCTACCAGAAAATTTTCATTCATAAACTACTTTATCATCACCAAATCCTTACCAAATAGCAAATGAAACGTGTAGATCATTTCAATGACACGAAATAGACATTAATAACTGATAACTTGCCTTTCCATTCGAGATTCGTTTAATTATATTTGCTTCCAATTTTTCAAAAATTCTTGGATAATATGATTGATTTAAAGAAGCTTAATACTGACCAGCAGAAAGCAGTTGAAAGTATAGGTGCTGCTCAAATGATTGTGGCCGGAGCTGGCTCGGGAAAGACCAAAGTTTTAACGTATAAAGTTGCTTACCTTCTTAAAAAGCGATATACACCAGAGTCTATTCTTGCATTAACTTTTACCAACAAAGCCGCAAATGAAATGAAGGCACGGATTGTTGAACTTGTTGGGAAGAAAGCGGAGTCAATCTGGATGGGCACTTTTCATTCCATCTTTGCACGAATATTAAGGGTTGAGGCAAAACATATTGACTACAAACCTAATTTCTCAATTTATGATACTGAGGACTCATATTCGTTAGTCAGCAATATTATGACAAATTTTAATATAGAACTTGAAGGGTTAACGGTAAACTCAGTAAGACACAGAATTAGTTTTCTTAAGAATCATATGATTATGCCTGAAGAATACCGAAAGAAATATGTAAAGACATTTAAAGATGAAAAAATTGTTGAGGTGTACGAAGAATACCAGAACAGATTGGTGGCAAATAATGCTATGGATTTTGAAGATCTTCTTCTAAAACCGATTCAACTCTTTAACTCAAATGATAAAATTTTACAAAAGTATCGAAGCAGATTCAACTACATTCTCGTCGATGAATTCCAGGATACGAATAAATCTCAATATGAACTTCTAAAAATGTTGGTATCGCGAACCTGTAAAATTACAGTAGTAGGTGATGATGCACAGAGCATATATAGCTGGAGAGGTGCTAACCTTGGAAACATGCAGGATTTCAGAAAGGATTATAAAAATCACAAGCTTTTCAAACTCGAACAAAATTATCGCTCTACAAAAACAATTCTTGAGGCTGCAGATTCCGTAATAAAGAACAATAAGAATCAGGTGAATAAAACTTTGTGGACAGAAAACGACGATGGTGAACCGCTTACTCTGATCCGCTGTGCTGATGAAAAAGATGAAGCATTCCAGTTAGCCAAGTACATCAAAAAAGAAATCAGTAAAAAGAAATTGTCTTATAAAGACTTTGCTATTCTTTACAGAACTAATGCCCAAAGCCGTGTTCTTGAAGACATATTCTATAAAGAAAAAATTCCTTACGTAATTATTGGTGGAGTTGAATTCTACAGAAGAAAAGAAGTGAAAGATGTTATAGCCTATTTAAGAGTTATTGCAAATACGAATGATGAAGAAAGCTTGTTGAGAATTATGAATTTTCCTCAACGCGGTATTGGAAACACAACTGTTACAAGGATGATTGCATTTGCACGAAAACACGACCTTTCACTTTTTCAGACAATGAACAGGGTTTTTGAAGTTATTGATATTAAAGAAAGAATTCAGAAAAATGTTAAGGGGTTCAGAGTATTACTTGAAAAGTATATTAATCTTAAAGATACGCTTTCAGTGGGTGAACTATCCCTGGCTTTAATTGATGAACTGGGTCTTGTCAGAATGTTCAAGTCTGAAAATACTCCGGAGTCGCATACAAGATTGGAAAATATAAACCAATTAATGGCTGCAATTTCTGAGTACTCAAAAGAAAATAAAGAAGCAAAACTCGATCAGTTTCTTGAAGAAGTCTCTCTTGTCTCCGGTGTTGATATGAAAGATGATAAAAAGAACACCGTAACATTTCTGACCGTTCATAGCTCGAAGGGATTGGAATTTCCCATAGTTTTCATCTCCGGGCTCGAGGAAGAAATTTTTCCGCTTGCAAACAGGTTCAGTGAAGACTCAACTGTAGAGGAAGAACGAAGACTTTTTTATGTAGCCGTTACCCGTGCTCAGCAAAAAGTTTATCTCTCACATGCCAGAAGTCGGTATCGTTTTGGTGAAGTTGCTTATCAAAGTCGTTCAAGATTTATTGATGAAATAGAACAATCAACAGTTCAGGAAATTAATGGCGGCATAGGCAGAAAGGCCAACAGAAAAACCAAGAAGGAACTTTTTTACGAATACTTCAACTCTGTTGACTATGATGATTTTGATCAGGAAAATAAAGTGGTGAGAATTGGCAGCCGTGTAATGCATGAAAAATTTGGCCTGGGAAAGGTGACAGATGTGACTGGTGCTGGTGACATGGTAAAAGCCACCGTAACTTTTGAAGGCAACAATATCAGACAATTGATGCTAAAATTTGCACGCTTGAAAATAATTCATTGATCTTGTTTTTATTTTTAATTTAGTTATAAAATATTTTTTTAGAGGAAAGACTATATATGTCAATTGCACCAAAGAAATTAGCGATACTTGTTAGTGGTGGGCCAGCCCCCGGAATAAACAGTGTAATTGGTGCTGCAACCATCAGAGCCGAAGTTGAGGGTATTGAAGTGCTTGGAATCAAAGATGGATTTAAATGGATTATGGAAGGTGATACGACGCATGTTAAAGAGTTAACGATTCATAATGTTAGCCGGATTCATTTCCGTGGTGGTTCCTTTATCGGAATATCCCGTGCAAATCCAACAAAAAATGAAAAGCATCTTGAAAATGCAGTTACATCGCTTTTGCGCCTTGATGTAGATAAGTTAATTACAATAGGTGGTGATGATACTGCATTCAGTGCATTAAAAGTGAATGAGGTTGCTGCCGGAAGAATTAAAGTTGTTCACGTTCCAAAAACAATTGACAACGATCTTGATCTTCCACACGGTATTCCGACTTTTGGATTTCAAACTGCCAGACACATCGGTGTTGAAATAGTTAAAAGCCTGATGGTTGATGCTCAAACCACTTCGCGTTGGTATTTTATTGTTAGTATGGGAAGAAAAGCCGGGCATCTTGCACTCGGCATTGGCAAAGCAACAGGAGCTACTCTTACATTAGTACCTGAGGAATTTCCGGGCGAATCAATTGATCTTCATCATGTTGTTGACGTTCTCGTTGGTTCGATAATTAAAAGGTTGAGTTACGGAAGATCAGATGGAGTTGCTATTTTAGCTGAAGGTCTTGTTGAAAGACTAAAGCATGAAGACCTTGAGCAGTTAGTGGATATTGAAAGAGATGCACACGATAATATCCGAATCGCAGAAGTGAACTTTGGTGAGATTTTGAAGGCTAAAGTTCAGCAAAGATTAAAAGAATATGGTATTAAAATTACTATCGTTTCAAAAAACATCGGCTATGAATTAAGATGTGCCGACCCAATCCCTTTTGATATGGAATATACCCGTGATCTTGGATTCTCTGCTTCGCAGTTCATGATTGATGGCGGCAGCGGTGCGATGATTTCTATTCAGAACGGAAGATTTGTTCCATTGTATTTTAAGGATATACTCGATCCTGTAACAAAAAGAACTAAGGTTAGAATGATTGACCCAAGCTCTGAATCCTTCTACATCGCAAGGAAGTATATGCTCAGGTTAAACAAAATAGATTTTGTGGATCCGAACGAATTAGCTAAGCTTGCTGCAACCGCAAATCTTTCAATTGATGATTTTAAGAAAAAGTTTTACTATTTGATAGAGAACGATTTGATGTATAAAAATCTTGAAGACGGAAATATTTCATTCAACACGGTTGACAGAAACATAGCTCATAAGATTTTTGCAAACCTCAAGCAAAATGGAGATGAGATAGATTAGAAAAACATTTCATTTCTCTACCGAATTTTCTTTCAGGTTCTTATACTCGATATGATCAATTGCAAAATAATCTTTTGTTAGCTTCTTCAACATCCCCGAGAGTAAAATTATTGCGATCAAATTTGGGAAAGTCATAAATCCAAGTGCAGCATCGCCAAAAGCCCACACAGCTTCAAGTTCAGCAATAGCCCCGATAAAAACAAAGAGTATGTAAACCCATTTGTAAGGTAATGTTGCCTTCTTTCCAAATAAATAATTTGCAGCTCGTTCACCATAAAACGACCAACTGATAGCAGTTGAAACTGCAAAAAGCAATACGGAGATAGTTACTATCTTATCTCCGTAACTGAATAGCCAGCTCAATCCTTCTTTAAATGCAAATGATGTCAAAAGGCTGCTGTTCAATAA
Organism: uncultured Ignavibacteriaceae bacterium; assembly: GCA_963698525.1. Taxonomy (GTDB): domain Bacteria; phylum Bacteroidota; class Ignavibacteria; order Ignavibacteriales; family Ignavibacteriaceae; genus IGN2. The sequence continues at coordinate 334,168 of CAVORE010000016.1, forward strand.
TTCTCCTGCGAATGTTGAATCAATTCTTGTTACAAAAAATTGAGTATAATGCCAGGCATCAGTTGAAAGGATGACTAAGCCGGTGATTGTACAAATTGTGATTGTATCAATGAACGGTTCGAGCAATGCAACAGTTCCTTCACGAACACCATATTTTGTTTTTGCAGTTGAGTGAGCAATTGCAGCACTTCCTTGACCGGCTTCATTTGAATAAAGCCCTCTTTTAATTCCCCAAAGCATAGTATTGAGCATTACAAGAAAAGTCCCAACTCCTATTCCCGCAATTTCAGCAGGAGGATTAAAAGCCATTCCGATTATCAATCCGAAACTGTCATCAAGATGAGAAAAATTTGAAATTAAAATTAGCAGCCCTGCTGTTACATAAATTATCGCCATAAATGGAGAAAGGAATCCTGCAACATTTCCGATTCTCCTTATTCCACCAATAATAACCAGGCCTACAATTAACGCAAGAGCTATTCCATTAATAACCTGCTGTGCTGAAACAAAAAAATCACTGAACACCTGATGTTTAATTGTAAGAAAATGTGTCTGACCAACGAGCTGTGTTACTTCAGAATAAATCTGGTCTGATACAGTGAAAGTTTGAATTGCGTTACCTGTTGCGAATGAACAAATAATTGCGAAACAGGCAAATGCAACTGCAAGCCACTTCCAATTACTGCCAAGTCCTTTTTCAATTGTGTACATTGGTCCGCCAGCGGTATGACCAAACTCATCAAACTCTCTAAAGTGATGAGATAAAGTAACTTCAGAGTATTTAAGTGCTGTACCAAAAAATGCAGTTACCCACATCCAGAACATTGCTCCGGGTCCGCCATAATAAATTGCAGTTGCTACTCCGGCAATATTTCCAATTCCAACGGTTGCAGATAAAGCCGTTGCAAGAGCTCTGAAATGATTTAAATCTCCTTCATCTTTGGGGTTATCATAAACACCTCTTGTAACTTTTATCCCGTGCAAAAAATATCTGAGTTGTGGAAAGCCCAGTTTTATTGTGACGAAAATTCCTGTTCCAACTAAAGCAATTACCATAAAAGGAATTGATCCAATCGGGTATTCAGGGGAAGGGAAAGATTTTATAAAATCAAAATTACCGGGGAAAGACCACACAGATTCAAATAATGAAACTCCACCGATCACAAGCAGGGCAATGATCAGAAAGAAAGCAATAATTCCGGCAACTGATCTTTTCATTTATACCTTTTTAATACTGGGGATTAAGTTAGACTCGTTTTTTATTTTCCTGAGAAAAGGTTAAAGATTTTTTCAAGTAAACCTATTGAATATAAGAATACAAAAAAGATTAATACCGGCGATAAATATTTTAAGAATATTTTCCAGGCATCGCTCAATAACTTATAATTATCAAAAAACTTTTCTGCTCCCTTGCGAAGGTTTGGAATAACTCTTTCATAACCCCAAACCCAGGCAACAAATACAGCAATAAATAATCCACCCAAAGGAAGCAGTATGTTGGAAGCAATAAAATCTACCAGGCTAAAGAAATCTAAACCAAATATTTTAAAATCGGAAAGTAGATTAAATGATAAAACACTCGGAATACCAAGAGCAAAAATGAAACCTGAAAGAACAATAGCTGCAGTATGTCGTTTCCAGTTCAATTCATCTACGAAAAAAGAAACAACAACTTCAAGAAGTGAAATGGATGAAGTTAGTGCTGCAATGGTCAGTGATATGAAAAATAAAATTGAAAAAAAGTAGCCCCCCGGCATTTTAGAAAATACACCAGGAAGAGTGTGAAAAATGAGTCCAGGTCCGGCATCGGGTGCTAATCCAACAGCAAACACAGAAGTGAAAATGGCGGTGCCCGCAATTAATGCTATCAATGTGTCAAGTAACACTATTTGCAGTGCTGAACTTGGAATGTTGTCTTTCTCAGACATATAACTTCCGTAAGTGAGCATTGCACCCATTCCTAAACTTAGAGTAAAAAAAGCATGACCTAATGCGAGCAATATAGTACCTGCATTTATTTTACTCCAATCAGGATTCCATAAAAAATCTAATCCTTTGGACGCACCATCGAGCGTTAATCCTCTGATCATTAAAACTACTAAAAGAACAAAAAGTATCGGCATCATAATTTTACTGGCGCGTTCAATTCCTTTTTGCACACCTGAAAAAACTATAACCATTGTGAGAATCATAAAAAAAGCAAAGTAACCAAAAATCCAGGGTAAATTAGAAACAAGACTTTGAAAATGATCTGCTGATGCTGTTGGCTCCGGCCAGAGATAAAAGTTACCGTTGATTGCTTCAACAATATAACCTATTGACCAGCCGGCAATGATTGCATAAAAAGATAGAATTAAGAATCCTGCTATAACACCCATGCTTCCAACTGCAGCCCAAAATTTCGAATTGCTTAATTTATAAAATGCGCCAACGGGATTTCTCTGAGTGGTTCTTCCAATAAGTATTTCAGCAATCAACACAGGAAGACCTATAACCGCAATACATATTAAATATACAAGAACAAATGAAGCCCCGCCATTTTCACCTGTTATGTATGGAAACTTCCAGATGTTTCCCAAGCCAATTGCTGAACCGGCAGCTGCTAAAATAAAGCCTACTTTGGATTTCCAAACTTCTCTGGTTTGCTGCATAAATACCTAAATGGTTTAGTGTTGAAATCGTATATAATAAATATTCTAATAATTTTGGTTTGGAATATGAGAACTTTACTGTTTAATTTCAAACATATTTGAGAAAAAAATTTTAAGAATCTTAAAAGTCTCACAATAATTTTTAAGAATGAATCTAAAATATTACCCATATACAATAAAGCTCAAGGATCAATTCACAATTTCTGCTAATTCAAGAATCATGACACCGGCAGTTATGGTTGAGATAGAACACGATGGAATGATTGGTTATGGAGAGGCATCGCTGCCACCCTATTTACAGGAAAATCAAAAAAGCGTTATTGATTTTTTGAGAAGAGTAGACATTGGTTCTTTCAAAGAAGCTACGGACATCAATATTATTCTTGATTATATTGATCAACTATCAGATGAAGACAATGCCGCAAAAGCAGCCATTGACATTGCCCTTCACGATCTTTCTGGAAAACTCCTCAATACGCCTTTATACCAGCTTCTTCAAATTAAGAAAAAAGAAAAAATTTACACATCATTTACAATTGGAATTTCTGAATCCGATGAGTTAAATCGGAAGATCAACAATTCTTCCGGGTTCAAGTTTCTGAAAATAAAATTAGGAACTGAAAATGATAAAGCTATTATTTCAGCAATCAGAAATTTTACTGACAAACCTCTGTATGTTGATGTCAATCAGGGCTGGTCGGATAAATATTTCGCTCTTGATATGATAAATTGGCTTTCTGAGAGAAATGTAATTCTTATCGAACAGCCATTTCCAAAAGAAAATATTAAAGACTCACAATGGATAATTGAGAGGGCTTCCTTACCAATTGTTGCAGATGAATCAGTGCAAACTTTAAGTGATTTAGAATTAACTAAAGATATTTTCACGGGTATAAATATTAAACTGATGAAATCAGGTGGAATAAGAAATGCTTTTCGAATGATGATAAAAGCGAAAGAACTTAATTTAAAAATTATGATTGGTTGTATGACCGAGACTTCCTGTGCAATTACTGCTGCTTCTCATTTGTCACCTCTGGCTGATTGGATTGATCTGGATGGCGCAGAATTAATTTCAAATGATATATTTACCGGAACTGAGATAATGAATGGCGAAATAATCATTCCTGAACTGCCGGGCTTAGGTGTTAAAAAGATAGTAAATTGAGCGTAACGTGATAAATAATGGAATTTATTATTTGAGAAATATGTTTTAAATTTCGGTTGCTAATAATTAACAATTAAGGAAAAACAATGGCTAAGAATTACGTTTCAAATAAAGATGAAACAGTAAGAATGTTTGAAAGTGATTTTTTGGAATTCTTTTCCAGAGTTCACTACACGGTACCGCTTTATATTTATGTTCCGGTCATTCTTCTATTATTATATTTGTCAATTTTTGTTCACCACATATCGGCTCTTAATATATTTGTTTTATTTATTGGTGGAGTAGCTGCCTGGTCGCTTGCTGAATATTTACTGCACAGGTTTGTTTTCCATTTTAAAGCTAAAAGTGAATTTGGTAAGAAGATACATTTTACTTTTCACGGCGTTCATCACGATTATCCGAGTGATTCTAAAAGACTTGTCATGCCGCCTTCTGTCAGCATACCTTTAGCATTAGTATTCTTTTTTCTTTTCCGAATAATTTTTGGTGAAGCATTTATGATGCCTTTCTTTGCAGGATTTATTGCAGGCTATCTTTTTTATGATATATCTCATTATGCCATTCATCATTTTAACATGCACAGCAAGTTCTGGCTGGCTATAAAAAATCATCACATGCTTCATCATTATCAGGATGAATATAAAGGTTATGGCGTAAGTACACCATTCTGGGATTTGATTTTCGGAACTACTTTCGGTAAAAAGAAAAACTGATATATTTCTCTGTAATTTTATGTCAGGGGAGCAACGCAGGTTATTAGTTGTTGAAGACAACCGGGAAACACAGTTAATTATTAAAGCTGCCTTCCGAAATAAGTACGATGTACAGGTTGTTGATAATATTTCTGATGCATCTTTCCAATTATCAAATTATGCTTTTGATGCTATTCTGCTTGATTTAAATCTTAACGGTGGTGAGAATGGTAAGAATCTCCTGATCCAGATGAGGAGCGAAAAGAAGACACAACATTTACCCGTCATCATAACCACAGCATATGACCTTGATACTGAAGATGAAAAATTTTTCAGCAATAATGCAAATGGCTTTGTTCAAAAACCTTTTAATAAAAAAGATCTTCTCATGGCTGTTGAAAAAATATTCAAGACAAATTAGTTCGTTTCCTCTTCTACAAATTAGATTGATAACTTATTATGGCTGATAAATTCATCGTGGATTTAAGGTTATGATTTAAGCTGAAATCTGTGTCAATATTCAGAAAAACCCTCAAAATATGTAGTAAAAAAATTATCTAAATCGGATAATTTTACTACCAGAATTTTTATTTATAACCGATTTGACTTTAAGGAAATAATCAGAATATACTATTTTCTAAATAGCTATTTCATGAATTGGATTGGCAATTTTTTTGGATTATGTAATATTATTAAAATTTATCAGTTATAGTTGAAAAAACAATCAGTCTGTGAACAGGAAAAAGTGAACATTAGGATTATGCAGCAATTCATCAAATCAATGCAAAAATTAGATCAATGGCATAATTGTTGAAATATTTTAAGGTTAGAAATGGCCCAAAAACACAACGAGAGTGCGCCTAACTATTCAAAAAGTTGGAAGTTTAGATATTTAATTCAGTTAAAGGTCAACAGAAAAAGTATTTAATAAAAATAGACGAAATCATGTCAGAACAATTTATAACAAATAATCCACAGCCAATTTATATCTACGATAAAGAAAGCTTGAGATTCCTGAACGTTAACGATGCCGCCCTTAATCTTTATGGTTACACATCCGAAGAATTTCTCCAGATGGATCTTACCGATTTATACACTTCGGAAGATATTCAAACTTTGCTTGAATCCTCCCAGGAAATTTTCAAGGATGGACAATTCAGCAAACCCTTTAAGCATAGAAAAAAAGATGGAGATTATATCTTTGTTAAAATCAGCAGGATGGATTATCTATATGAAGGTTCAGAGTCATATTTAAATATACTTGAAGATGTGTCAAACTTAATTGACATCGAAAAGAAAAAACAGGTATTCAAAGCAGCTTTTGATAATACAAATGATATGGTGTTTATAACAGATCCTGAGGGGATTATAACTTATGTAAATGAACAAGCGTGTAAAATTCTTGGAGTAAGTTCTGCAGATTTGATCAATACGGATATTACTTTGAATTGCGGTGAAGAAGATAAAGTATTTATAAATAATTCTGTTTTCCAGTCTCACATTAAAGAAACAGTTACATTAACTATTGAACTTATCACTTCGGAAGGCAGACTGTTGGAGAGCGATATAATTTCAACTCCAATCTTCGATGCAAATAATGGAGTTGATTCGTTTGTACTTATAGCTAAACCTACTCTGGAACAGAAACGCTCTTCTATCGAATTTAAAAAGAAGAACGAGAAATTGAACCCAAACAAAATAATAAAGCTGCTGAAGAGAAAGTTTCAATTGAGACTTCTATAAATACAACATTTCTGTCGGGAATGTTTCATGAGATTCTAACTCCAATGAATGTAATATTAGGGTTCACGCAGGAATTAGTGGAGAGTATTGAAACCCCCTCACCTGAACAAAAGGAAGCGATTGATATTATTAACCAAAACCGTATTTTAATCCTTGGGCTGATGAACACAATTGTTGAATTTGCTGATATTCAGTTCAATAACTCGAAATTGGAAATGTCGGAAATTCCGGTGACCGAAGTAATAGAAATTTATGAAAAATCATTGAATGAAATTACGGGCATTCGGGATTTAGAATTTGCGTATGGAAAAATATCTTCCTCTCTCAGATTTAATGTTGATAAAAAGAAATTTATAAATTTATTAAATAATATGTTCCGTTTAATCGGACGGATATCTCAACAGAAAAAATTGTACTTCTCGGCATATGCTTCGGATGGTGATACTTTTAATATTTCGATCTCAGATGGTTTTGGAAAATCTACTGCCGCTTTAATAGAGACATTAAAATCTTTGATAATTGAGAAGAAAGATCCAAAGTTGCTTGGACTTTCAAAATTAAGCATTCAAATAATAAACAGTCTGCTCGAAACTCTTAATGGTCAGTTTCTGTTGATTAATGAAAATAGTGAAAAGCAAGATGTTGTATTTAGATTTCCATTAAATCTTATACAAAAAGCTGAAGTGCCATCAGTTCCTGAACCTGAAATGTTCGTTCCTCCTATTATCGAAACTCAAAGTGAAAACCAAATTGAACATGCGATTGGATCGAAGGATGAAGAAACAGAATCGCAACCGCTAAATCTTGGTGAAGAAATAATTATTGAGGAGGAAGAAGTAACCGAATCAGTAAGCAGGAAAAAGAAAAAGTCAGCTCAAATGCCGGTTGAGTCACAGGTGAGTGCGCAAAAAGTTGAAGAAATTGTTGAAGAGAAAGTAGAAGAAAAAGTTGAAGAGAAAGCAGAAGAATTGCATATACCTGAAAAAAGTGTAACAGAAAAAGATAAACCAGACATTCAAAAAAGTAAGAATGGGTTGTCTGCTTTGAGATGTTTGTACATTGAAGACCAGGTAGATTCGCAGATACTTTTCAGAGTTCAAATGAAAGAACTAAAGAATATTCAATTTGCAACAAGCTTTGAAGAGGCATTACCTCTTCTTGACTCTACTGATTTTGATTTTATAATCATGGATATTAATCTTCAGGGCGAATATAACGGTCTGGATGCACTCAAGGTTATTCACCAGATTCCTAAACTTCAGAGCGTACCGGTAATTGCCGTCACTGCTTATGTCCTTCCCGGGGATAAAGAAAAATTTATTGCCACAGGATTTACGGATTTTATATCCAAACCAATCTTTCGTGATAAACTGGTTGAGTCACTAAACAAGATTTTTGTTAATTAAAAAGTATCCCCCAACCTGCCACTATCAATTAGTCAAATCCCGTACTATTGACTTATTCTCTTTTATAAATTAAATTACCATACAAATGTATGGTATTTTGGTAAATTAGAATGGAGAAGGACAAAGAGTAAGAAGACAACTCTTTTTCTTCAACATACACTTAAACTTTTTCTCCTAAAGGATTATCATGAAAAAAGAACTAACCCTAATTCAGAAAGACATTCTTGATTTTTTGATTGATCAGATAAAGGTGAAGGGAATACCGCCAACCTTGGCAGAAATTGCTAATCAATTTGGTTATAGGAACAGAGCTACAGCTCAGCAGCATCTTGGAGCAATTGAGAAGAAAGGATTTATCAGAAAAAACCCGAAGCTTTCCCGTGGAATTGAACTTACGCTTGAAGATAAATTCTTTGTCCCGAAACCAATCCTTGGAGAAGTTGCGGCCGGTAATCCGCTCACAATTTATCCGGATGCAATAGACACAATTGAACTGCCTACAATTGCACGAATGCCAAAAGATTCCTTTCTGCTTCGTGTAAAAGGAGATAGCTTGAAAGATGCCTATATTTTTAACGGTGATATTGTAATTGTAAATCCAAATCTTGAACCGAAGAACGGGCAAATTATAGCTGCTGTTCTTGACGATGCTGCAGTTGTAAAAAGATTCTATAAAAAGAAAAATGAAATAGAGCTTGTTTCAGAAAACCCTGAATATGAGCCGATAGTTATTGAGAAAAAAAATGCAGCATTCAAATTAGTAGGAATTGTTGTGGGTGTGTACAGAAGTATGGAAAAAAAGAAAGTTGTGTGATGATTTTGTGATGAAATTTTATCAAGCATAGGGTAACTTTATCTTATAAATCAGTAAAACCTTGAAAGGGAAAAAATGAAAATATTGTTGATTCTATCCACATTTTTTTTAGTGATTAATTTTTATTTATCCAAGAGCTTTGCTCAATGTTCCGATGCTGGAATATGCCAAATCGGAGGTCATTCAATGGAAGATGAAGACGAAGTGCTTTTTAATATTTCAGGATTTTATAAATATGGTTACAGCGGTAAAGAGGACGATGTCCAATTCAATTCTTTTCAGTTGAATGTTAACTATAATCTATTCAGCAATAACTCAATTCAGCTTTTGGTCCCATATAATTTCCAATCTGGTCCGGACGGCAGTATAAATGGGATAGGTGATTTGATATTAAGTCTGAATCAGAACTTGTTGACAGATAAAAATTCTTCTTTAGATGCTTCAATAGGTATAAAGATGGCAACCGGAGATGACAACAAAGATAATCTTCCGCAAGTCTATCAGAGCGGGCTGGGTATGAACGATGTGCTGTTTGCATTAAATTATTCTTACAACAATTTAAATGTTGGTGCAGGTTATCAGCTTTCAGGTGGAAGGAATAATAATATTACTCGTTTAGAAAAAGGGGATGATCTGTTGCTAAGAGCTTCGTACGATTTATCTTTTGATCAGTTAAGCATAACCCCGCAACTTTTATTTATTCAACGTCTTTCAAAATCATCTGTACTTGATACAGCTTCAACAGTTGAAGAAAGCTTTGTTGAAGTTGATGGAAGTGACCAGGCTCAATTGAATTTTTTAGCTAAGCTTGAGTACAGAGTTGATGAAAGAATAACTCTTGTTGGAGACTTTGCTATTCCTTTTATTAAAAGAGAAGTGAATGTGGATGGATTAACGAGAGCCTTTAGTGCTTCAGCAGGAATCAGATTTTCGATTTATTAAGTCCTCTAATTTGAAGTAATAATTTAAATGAGTGAAAAGTTAAAGCTGTTCATTTAAAGTTTTTATTAATTCTTCTTTAAGAAGCTTGAATTTGTTCTCGAGATAAAATTTTCGGTCTTTTGCTTCGAGGATTGAACCAAGTGTTACTTTGTATTCCTGTTCTTTGAAATTATTTATGATTTTGAGAGCTTGTTTAAGTTTATCCGGCATAGATGGAAGTTCAACTCCACGCATCAAAAGAAATTCCAGGTCAAATGCATCACGAATAGCTTTTCTTGAAGTAAGAGCCTCTATTTTATTTTTCATCATTTGATCAAGAGTTAAGGCTTTTACCAGCACCTGTTTATTTGTGAATCTTGAAAATGCGATTTTCCGTTCCCATAAAAAGTCTGTTTGTTCTTTACGTATTTCAATTTTCAAACTTCTTTTTACTGCAGGAGTTTTGATTTCAAAAAGTAAGGTAAATTTTTTATTTACTGAATCAGTCAATTGGTAGTTTGCAGATAGAGCACTTTTACAATTTGAGTACAATAGCTTAGAGTCATAATCTTTATCAATCCAGAAATCCAGGTCGGTTGAGTAGCGGTTAAGATTGTGGCAAAGCCGCAGCATAGTTCCACCACCAAAGTAAAGGTAATCAAGCACCTTGATGCTGTTGAACAGTTCAAGCACTTCGATTTCGAGTATTTCTAAATCCTGTAAGATCGACATAAGTTATTCCAGTATGTTATTGTTCTTTGATTAGTGCTTTTAATGTACTTATCAATTTCTGACTTATTAAGCTTTTGAAAATCTATAGCATTAAAATCACAGTTGTATTTTCCCAGGGAAGAAAGGTAAATAGTATCTGCAGCAGCTTTTTCAGGAAGTGCGATAAAAAAATTATCCTTAAGAGTGAAGTCGGAATAGAAGTCTTTGTTTACCTGTAAAAATCTGAATTCAATTTCTTTAACACTTACCAACTTACTCCTTTTAACTGCTATGGATTCAATAATACCAAGCTGTTGTTGAGTTGAAATGTTATAATAAGTTAATGCTGTTGAAAGAGAAATGTAAGATGGTATTTGTATCAGATTGGCAATCTTGTAAAGTCCATCTTCACTCAGTACATCAAATTTATCCGGAGTTATGTAAAAGTTTCTTTTAATCCTTAACAGCAAGCTCTGTTTTACATAACGATTGGCTGTAACTTTTGCTGATTCTCTGTCAATAGAAAGTTCTTTGGAAATATCATCTATGCTCAGAATCAATTTATCGCTTTTATTTATTTCATTAATTCGCATAATCACTAAATATAGATAATTAACACTACTGTTAACTTAGTATATTTAGTAGTAAAATACAATTTTACGGTTTAACAATGCCAAAATACTACATTGGAACAGCAGGCTGGTCTTACAAAGATTGGGTGCCGTCGTTTTATCCCAAACAACAGTCAGCAAAGTTTGACTGGCTTCAGTTTTACTCACATTACTTTAATTGTGTTGAGGTTAACTCGACGTACTATGCTTATTTAAGTCCAAAAATTGTTGAAGGCTGGGTAAAAAAAGTAGCCGACAGTGATGAATTTATTTTTCACGTTAAGCTGCATCAGGATTTTACTCACAATAGAAAATATAGCGAGCAAAATGTAAAAGCTGTCAGATACAACCTTGATATTTTGGCAAATGCAGAACGGCTTGGAGGATTGCTCATCCAGTTTCCGTATTCATTTCCTTATAATAACTCAGCAACTCAGTACATTCAGGAACTGAAGGATATCTTTCCCTATTACAAATGTTTTGTGGAAGTAAGACACTCTTCCTGGCAGAATGAAAAAGCATTTGAATTTTTTAAGCAAGCTGATTTTACATTCTGTACAATTGATCAGCCGCAAATTGGACAGGCAATTCCGTTTGAACCAATCATTACAAATGACAGAGCTTATATCCGCTTTCACGGAAGGAATGTTGATGCCTGGAAGAAATCAATTAATAATTTTGGTAAAGAGCAGTCTTATGAGGAGAGAAGTGAACGATACAAATATCTTTATTCTCCGGGCGAATTGATTGAGATTGAGCAGAAGATAAAATCAATACAATCAAAAGTGAAGGAAGTGCATGTTATAATGAATAACCATCCGCAGGGTGATGCTGTTGCAAATGCATTTGAGTTGATACATCTACTTGAGGAGAAAGATAAAGTTGAAATGCCTGGAACGATATTGAAGTCTTATCCACGGTTAGAAGAAATTGTTCTTGTTAATTGAAATGGAAAAAAAAATGATATTTAAGAAAAAATTATTTGTAACTTCATCACAATTTCTGGCGAGCCAAAACCTACAGGTTTCATCAAATTTAAAACTAATCTTTAATTTAAAAAGTCCCTTCCCTTAGGGAAGGGATTTAGGGATAGGCTTTATGAGAACAATATTTCACTTAGACCTCGATGCATTCTTCGTTTCAGTTGAAAGAATACTTGATCCTTCACTGAAAGGAAATCCGGTAATTGTTGGTGGTGATCCAAAGTACGGAAGGGGAGTGGTTGCTGCATGCTCATACGAAGCTCGTGTTTACGGACTTCACTCTGCTATGCCAATAAGAACTGCTTACAAACTTTGTCCGCACGGAATTTACATTCACGGTAGTCACGGTGAATATTCTCGTTTCTCAAGAGCTGTAAAGAATATTCTTGCGCAATATGCTCCGGTTGTTCAACAGGCATCAATAGATGAATTCTATATGGATTTTACAGGTTGCAGAATTGTTTACGGCTCACTCTTTGCCTTTGCTACTTTCCTTCAAAAAGAAATTTGGGAAAAACTTTCACTTCCTTGCTCAATTGGAATTGGCAGCAACAAAACAATAGCAAAGATTGGCTCAGATTGTATGAAGCCAAATGGAATTACTTACATTATTCCCGGAATGGAAAAAGAATTTCTCTCACCAATGCCTGTTGAAGCTATTCCCGGAGTGGGGAAAGTGACACTTAAGGATTTTCACTCAAAAGGAATTTACAGGATAGGCGATATAACAAAACTTCCGCAGGATTATTTTGCAGCAGCTTATGGTAAATATGGAATTGATCTGTACAGAAAAGCTTGTGGAGAAGGTAACGAGTATCTGATTGTTGATAATTATGAACAAAAAAGTATCTCGCACGAAAGAACTTTTGCAGATGTAACAAGCAAACAGTTTCTTAAAGAAAAGTTATTCAAGCTTACAGGAAAGGTTTGCCAGGAATTGAGAGATATGGATTGGCTGGCTTCAACAATAAATATTAAGCTGCGTTATTCAGACTTTAACACATTGACTCGCTCAAAAACAATCAAGCCGACTGATGATGACAGAACAGTGTTTGAAGTTGCCTGGGATATGCTTATGAAAGCGCACACACGAAGAGTTGCAGTAAGATTGATTGGAGTTGGTTTGAGTAAGTTTTCAAAATTTTCAGAACAGCAGGAACTATTTGAATGGGAAGAAATTAAAAGAAAAAGAATGCTTCGTGCAGTGACGAAAATTCGTGACAAGTTTGGATATGAGGCAGTGATGTTTGGAAACGTAGATGGTGATAAAAGATCACAGATAATGGTAAATCCATTCAGAGTTAAAACTTAATTCTATTCTCCTAAGTAGGATGTGTTAAAATATGTAGTCGCTACATTCAAGAGTCTGTTGTGGAACTGAATAATTAGGTCAAACCTTCGAGGTTACAGGCTGATTTACTCTACTTTAACCTCGAAGGATCCGGTTAGCCGGTGATGGGGGCCTTAACCCGGAGGCCAATGTAAATGTCTTCCGCCAAGAAGATGCAAATGAATATGATAAACTTCCTGACCGCCGTCATTGCCACAATTAAAAACTAATCTAAAACCATGTTCAGCAATACCGAAATCTTTGGCGAGCTTATTTGCAGCATCGAACATTTCGCCAAGTAATGCAGCGTGCTCTTTACCCTTAATATCAGTCACCCGTGGTATTTCTATTTTTGGAATGATAAGAATATGCACTGGTGCCTGTGGTTTAATATCCTTGAACGCTAAAACGTTTTCAGATTCGTAAACTACATCAGCAGGTATCTCTTTGTTAATTATTTTGGAGAAGATTGTCGGCATATTACTCTCCTTTTTCTATTCCATATTTTTTCATTTTGTTATAAAGATGACTTCGCTGAATATCAAGTAATTCTGCTGTTTTACTGATGTTCCAGCTATTCTCATTCAATTGCTTAAGAATAAAAGCTCTTTCTGCTTTCTCTTTAAATTCCTGGAAAGAATTTGATTCATCAATAATATCATCCATTGTTGCCTGACCGGGTTTAAGTAATAATTCAAGATCAACTCTTGCAATTTCTCTTTTATCTATAATGATGATAATTCTTTCAATAATATTCTTCAGCTCACGTACATTTCCGCTCCAATTCATTTCCTGCATAAGCCTGATAGCATCATCAAGAAATTTTACGGGAGGTTTTTTATGTCTTGTTGTAATTTCTTTAGAAAATGCCTCGGAAAGAATCGGGATATCTTCCTTCCTTTCACGAAGAGGAGGGACATTTATTGGGATGACATTTAATCTATGAAATAGGTCTTCCCGAAAATGTTCCTTACCTATTTCTTCTAAAAGTTCTTTATTCGTAGCGGAGATTATTCTAACATCAACATCAATTTTTTTACCGCCGCCAACCCGCTCAATCTTTCCATCTTCAATTGCTCTCAGTACTTTAGCCTGTGCCTGCGGACTCATATCGCCAACTTCATCAAGGAAAATAGTGCCTTTGTTTGCCAGCTCAAACTTTCCGATACGCTGAGTAAATGCCCCTGTAAAAGAACCTTTCTCGTGTCCGAATAACTCTGATTCAATTAGTTCGTTAGGAATTGCCGCACAGTTTACTTCAATGAATGGTTTATCTTTTCTCAGGCTTTTTCGGTGGATTGCCCTTGCAACTAATTCCTTGCCGGTTCCGTTTTCGCCGGTAATTAAAACCCTCGTATCCAGTGGTGCAACCTTATCTATTAGTTCAAGAATATTCTTAATGCCTTTGCTTGAACCCAAAATATCACCTTCAACACCAAGAGATTTTTTAATTTCAATATTCTCTGTGAGAAGTTTTACCTGTTCAACTGCATTACGGACGCTGATGAGAAGTTTATCTCTGTCAATTGGTTTTTCAATAAAATCGAATGCGCCAAGCCGTGTTGCTTTAATTGCATTTTCAACACTCCCGTGAGCAGAAATAATTATCACCGAAAGAGATGGAGTAGTTTCCTTTACTTTCTTCAGGACTTCAAAGCCACTCATCTCAGGCATCTGAATGTCAAGAAGCAAACAGGTTATTTGCTTCTCCTCAATTACGCTTAATCCTTTTGATGCAGAAGTAGAGTAATCGACAGCATAACCCTCATATTCGAGGATCATTTTTATACTTTCGCATATCTCTTTTTCGTCGTCTATAATAAGTATTGTATTCATAAAGTAAAAATAAAATATCTGAGTGATCTTATTGTCATTATTTGAGATGGTAAAATATTTTCATTCAGCTCAAGTATTTCTCCAAAAAGAACGCCGTACCAGTTCACATCAACATCTCTGAAATCCACTTCTGACTGAGCTTTAAAATCTTCTTCAAATGCTTCTACAAAATAACCAAATACATCGGCTAATTTCAATATGTTCTCGGCATAACCGATGAAAGCATTTCCAAAAAAGTGAGCCAGTTTATCTTTATCTCCATAATCATTAACAGGTGAATCATAAAATAAGTTTGTTGGCAGATTAGCATTTTTTATAGTCGCTATCGAATCGCTGGCAGAAATCAATGGATAATACAACCTTGATTTAATAATTGGAATTACTATCGGTACTTTCTGATAAGGTATAGTTGTAAAAGTTAAAGCAAGCATTGCTTCCTCATAATCGTTATCATAAAACTCTATTGCTCTCAAATATATAGTATCAACTAAAGCAAGATCTGTGTTTTCTTTTTTCAAATGAAGAAAATAATCTGAGGCAATAAAACCTGATAGGTAGTTTACACCTTTAGAAAGAGAACTTTGCTGGGAGAAAATCGATGAAGCTGCAACAAGAATCAGAACAAAGAAATAAACAGTTACGATTCGAACTCTCATTTATGTTTGAATCACTCCAGGATTGAATCTAGGTATGTCTGGATTATGGTTTGCTGATTCAATTCCCATCGAAATAAATCTACGCGATTCAGCGGGATCGATTATTTCATCAACCCATAATCTTGCTGCTGCATAATATGGATTATTTTTTTCGTCGTAGGCTGCGGCAATTTCATCAAGCAATTTTTTCTTGTCCGCATCGGTTACTTTCTGACCACTCTTTTCCGCTTGCTTGATTTTAATATCCAGAAGAACGCTATGTGCCTGAGAACCGCCCATTACAGAAACTTTTGCATTTGGGTAAGCATAAATAAATCTTGGATCGTACGCTTTGCCGCACATTGCATAATTGCCTGCACCAAAACTGTTGCCAATAATAATTGTTATTTTCGGAACGACTGAGTTTGCAACTGCATTAACCATCTTGGCGCCGTCTTTAATGATGCCGCCATGTTCTGCGCGACTGCCAACCATAAATCCTGTTACATCCTGCAAAAAGACCAATGGAATTTTTTTCTGATTGCAGTTCATAATAAATCGCGTTGCCTTATCTGAACTATCAGAATAAATAACTCCACCAACCTGCATCTCACCGGTTTCTGTTTTAACAACGCTTCTCTGATTAGCTACTATTCCAACTGCCCAGCCATCAATTCTTGCATAAGCTGTGATAATCGTTTTTCCAAATCCAGCTTTATATTCATCAATTTGAGAATCATCTACTATTCTTGCAAGCACTTCATAGGTGTCGTATTGTTTTATTGTATCCTCAGGAAGAAAACCATAAATCTCTTTTGATGAAAATTTTGGTGGTTTGGATTCAATCCTGTCAAATCCTGCAAAGTCTCTTTTACCAAATTTATCAACCAGACTTCTTATTTGTTTAATACACTCCTCATCATTTTTCATCACATAATCTGTAACGCCGGAAATGTTTGATTGAACACGTGCACCACCAAGACTTTCATTATCAATTTTTTCTCCGATGGCTGCACGAACAAGGTGTGAACCGGCAAGAAAAACTGAACCTTCACCTTCAACAATAAGTGCTTCATCACTCATAATTGGTAGGTATGCACCGCCAGCAACACAAGGACCCATGATCGCAGCAATTTGAGGAATTCCTTTTGAGGACATCACGGCATTATTGCGGAATATTCTTCCGAAGTGTTCTTTATCCGGAAAAATTTCATCCTGAAGCGGAAGAAAAACACCGGCACTATCTACCAGGTAGATAATTGGAAGATGATTCTCCATCGCGATTTCTTGTGCACGCAGGTTTTTCTTTGCTGTGATTGGAAACCATGCACCTGCTTTTACCGTTGCATCATTTGCAACGATAACACATTGTCTTCCACTGATTTTTCCTATTCCGTAAATTGTCCCTGATGAAGGAGCGCCGCCATATTCATTATACATATCGAAAGCTGCAAAAGTACTAAGCTCAAAAAATTCTTTAGGATCATCTATGAGAAGATTTATTCTCTCTCTTGCCGGCAGCTTTCCTTTTTCTTTTTGTTTTTCGATGGCTTTTGGTCCACCGCCGAGTTTAATTTTTTCCTTTTCAGCATCAAGCTTTCTTAAAAGCTCTTTTTGATAATCAGCTCTCTTTAGGAAAGCTTCATCTTCTTTTATTTGTGTTCCAATTGATTTCATTTCAATACTTCCCGTGCAATCACTATTCTTTGTATTTCGGATGTTCCTTCTCCAATAGTCAAGAGCTTCACATCTCTAAAATATTTTTCAACAGGATAATCTTTAGTGAAGCCGTAGCCGCCGTGAATCTGCACAGCTTCGCTTGCAGCTTTTTCTGCCATTTCACTTGAAAAAAGTTTTGCCATTGCAGCTTCTTTGATATTCGGCAATCCATCATCTTTCATTTTAGCTGCACGCATAGTTAGTAGTTTTGCTGCTTCAATATTTGTTTTCATATCCGCTAATTTAAATTGTGTTGCCTGGAAAGCAGATAACGGTTTTCCAAATTGAAATCTTTCCTGTGAATATTTTAATGATTCATTCAAACAGCCCTGTGCCAATCCCAGACTAACTGCAGCAATAGAAATTCTTCCTCCTTCAAGAACTTGCATAGAATTAATGAAACCCATTCCTTCTTCACCGAGTAAATTTTCAGCGGGTATTTCACAATTTTCAAAAGTTAATTGAACGGTTTCACTCGCTCTCATTCCTAACTTGTTTTCTTTTTTGCCAACTATCAAACCCGGCATTCCTTGCTCAAGAATGAAAGCTGATATCCCTTTTTTGCCTTCTGCTTTATTTGTTATTGCAGTTACAACAATTGTCTCACCTGAAGCACCGTGCGTTGTAAATGTTTTGTTACCATTAAGTAAGTACTTATTACCTTTTTTTTCTGCGGTTGATTTCAGGCTCGCTGCATCGCTTCCTGATGAGGATTCAGTAAGTCCCCAGGCTCCAACTTTTTTCCCGGAGACTAAATCAGGTAAATATTTTTTACGTTGAGCGTCATTTCCAAATCGAAAGATATGATTAGTACAAAGTCCATTGTGTGCGGCAACAGAAAGTGATATCGAGGGATCTACAATTCCAAGTTCTTCAATGATGATAACGAACTCAGTATATCCCAAACCGGCACCACCATATTCTTCGGGGAAAATAATTCCCATGAAACCGAGTTCGCCAAGCTCTTTAAATATTTCCATAGGAAAATATTGGGCTTCATCCCATTTCATTACATTTGGTTTTATTTTTTTCTGAGCAAAATCCCGGATTGTATCACGAATCAAGATCTGGTTTTCAGTGAGCTCAATTAGAAAGGATTGGTTACTGCTATCCATAGCTTTACCTCTTAAAATATTCTGAAGGTTGCTAATTTATTTAGACGATTTTTTACTGATAAAGTTATCAATTATCTCCTCTGCAATATGATAAGGTGATAGATTGCCGAGAATTACTTTTTCTAATGTAGAATTTAAAGATTTTTCTCCACTTTCGTTCCATAAATCTTCTTTAATCTTATTCTCGACTATTTCTTTAATTCTATTTTTCGCTTGCTTTTCCCTTTTAGCTATAAAGATATTATTGTCATTCATAAACGATTGATGCCTGTATATCTCAGTGAGCACATCTTGCATACCTTTATTCTCGGAAGCAACTGATTTAATTATTCCGGGCATCCATGATTTTTCATCGTGATCTTTCATCATTAAAATAGTTTGAAGGGAAGCAACTGCCTGATCAGCACCAGGTCTGTCACTTTTATTTAGTACGAAGAAGTCAGCAATTTCCATCAAACCTGCTTTCATTGCCTGAACCGAGTCTCCGGATTCGGGAACCAAGACAACAATTGTAGTGTCAGCAGCTTGAACAATATCAAGTTCCGATTGACCAACGCCAACGGTTTCAAGAAGAATATAATCGTATCCGGCCGCATCAAGAACATCTGCTGCATCAATTGCTTTTTTACTCAATCCACCAAGGCTTCCCCTTGTTGCCATGCTTCTTATAAAAACACCTTCATCACTTCCGATTTCATTCATTCTGATCCTGTCACCAAGCAACGCACCTCCAGTAAACGGACTGGTAGGATCAACTGCTATGATGCCAACTTTCTTTCCGGCATTACGAAATAATTTAGTTAGCTGATTTGTTATTGTGCTTTTTCCTGCACCCGGAGGACCTGTTATTCCGATTCGATATGCTCTGCCAACACGAGGGTAAATTTGTTTAAGTAATTCGGAAGCTTCTGAGTTGTAATCTTCAACAATTGAAATTGCTCTTGCGACATTCCTTCTTTCATTGTTGAATACTTTTTTTATGAGATCTTTGTTTGACAAAGCGGCTACTGATTTTTCAATTTAAAAAACCCGAACGTCTTTTTTAATCCCTGATCAATACTTACTGATGGTCTCCAATTATATTTTTTAAAAAGCTTTTCGGATGTAATAACACTTCTTGCCTGTTCACCTTTTGGAGCAGGGCCATGCTTTTCGATTGCTTTACCGCCTGCTATATTATTTAGATTAGCGAACAGATCATTCACACTTGTCTCAATTCCTGTACCGACATTGTAAATATCAGCCGATTGAGAATTTAAAGTAATCACATTTGCTTTTACAACGTCTTCAACAAAAACATAATCACGGGTTTGTTTTCCATCACCATTAATAATTGGATTTTCATTTTTCAAAAATTTATTAGCAAAGATTGCTACCACACCTGCTTCGCCGAAAGGATTCTGCCTTGGCCCGTAAACATTGGCATATCTTAAAATTGTGTAGTTCAATCCGTATTCGTTTTTATAAAAGAATAAATACTTTTCTATTGTTAATTTCGTTATGCCATATGGAGAAACCGGATTTGTTGGATGTTTTTCATCGGCAGGGAAGTATTCCTGTTCACCATACACTGCGCCACCGGTTGAAGCAAAAGTAAATTTTTTTACGCCGGTTTTTATGCAGCTTTGTAACAAATTAATTGTGCCTAATATGTTTGTATTCGCATCAAATATTGGATCGTTAACTGATTTCCTCACATCAATTTGTGCTGCGTGATGATTAACGACATCAAATTTCTCTTTCTGAAAAAGTTCTAATATTGATGAAGAGGAAATATCCGATTTTACGAATCGGGCTTTCGGGTTAATATTGTTTTCAAATCCTGTTGAGAGATTATCAAGAACAATAACTTCATGTCCTTCGGAGATATATGCATCTGTTATCTGGGATGCAATAAATCCAGCTCCGCCTGTTACTAAAATTTTCATATTATTCGATGTATAATTTGTGGTTGTAAATATATTCCATAACCGTTGGTGGAACAAGAAAATTAATAGGCTTTGCGTCCTTAACTCTTTCGCGAATATCTGTTGCACTAATTTCAATTCCACGGGTTTGAACAAAAACGGCCTGATGATAATACTTGTCCTCAAATTGAGGCGGATGAGAAGACTTTCTTTTTAAAACAATTATCTCAGCCAGTTTCATAATTTCATCCGGATCTTTCCAGGTATTGAATTCAAAAATGTTATCGTAACCGATAATGAATTCCAACTTGTCATATTTATTTTTCAGCTCCTTCACCGTATCTATAGTAAATGAAACGCCGCCTTTTTTAATTTCTAAATCAGAGTAATCAAAAAAAGGAATGCCATCAATCGCAAGCTTGATCATATTCAACCTGTCTTCTGCGGAGGAAGTTTTTATCTCACTTTTATGAGGAGAAATAAAAGCCGGAATGAAAATAATTTTTTCAAGTTTTCTGATTTCCCGCACAGACTGAGCTGTAATCAAATGTCCAAGATGTATTGGGTCAAATGTGCCTCCAAAAATTCCAACTTTAGACATTCAACAGCTCTTTATATTCAATAAATAAATCATTAAAACCTTCATGCATTTTCTGGTTGCAGTATGAGAGACTTTCTTTTTTTGATAGTTCAATATAAAGCTTTTTAATATCTTCAAAATCATCTATTGATAAAAAGTTATCAAGTGTGTGGATGAAAATATCTTTACCGCTTATCAAGTTAAGATATTCATCATACATCCTGCCGGAAGTAATTAATGAATCGAGTAAATCTTTATCAATCCCTGCCGAGCAAATAAAAACAATTTTATTCCTAGCAGATTTTCCTATTACCATTGTAGGTTCATCTGTCTGAATTAAATCAAATACTCTAAGGAAATCTGCAGGTATCATGCCGATCGAATTATAAAACAAAATCAGGACTTTAGAATTTGTTATTGTTGATTTTGTGACGAAATGTTCGTGGACGTTATTTATCTGTGTACTATTGTAAAAAATTGTGTGAGATTCATCAGGTAAAAAATATTTGGGAATATATTCTTTATCTGCTCTACTCAATAATGTTGAGATCTCAAACTGTTTATTAATTTCTGAAAATATTTCCAACCAGTTGGAGTACAACAGCGTATTAAGATAAACAGAGTAATTTGCCGATAAATTAGGATAAGCTGCTACTGCTTTCGGGTTTAGAATCGGAAACTCAGCAGTAATTATAATAGAACCCTTACTCATTCCTAAAACTCACAGGTTTACGATTCACTTTTCTTTAATCCAATTAAAAATTTCTTTTAAGCTCGGTTTATTCCCGTATGATAAAATTCCAATTCTAAAAATCTTCGCACTGATTTTTGTAACAATGAAAATAGAGAGAAGTAAAATTGATGAAGTTAGAATTATTTCAAGCTCAGAGACACTTTCAACATTCAGCCTGAGCAACATAACAGTCGGAGTAGTTAATGGTATGTAAGAAAATATTTTTGTAACTAATAAATCCGGGTTTTGAATTGCGGGCATTGCTATTACTACCGGAAGCATCAAAACTAAACTCAGATATGTAGTAATTTGCTGAGCTTCCTGCTCAGTATTAACTGTTGAACCAATGCCAACAAACAAGCTGGAATAAAATAGAAATCCAAGTGTGAAGTACATCAGCATCGGAAGAATATTGTTAAATGCCGAAGGTGGAACCAAAGCCCCGGCAACAAGGCTTATTCCGATTAATAACCAGATACAAATTTGTGTAAGTCCTAATAAACTTAATCCGATTATTTTTCCTGTTAGAAGTTCATCGGGTGTACTGCTTGAAATCAGCATTTCAATCAATCGGCTGGATTTCTCCTCTATCATACTTCTCACAAGCATTTGTCCTGTATAAACCACCATCATCATCAACAATAAAATGAAAATAATTGACACAAAAAATGTTGTCAGAAAATCCTGGTCAGTTACTTTTCCTCCTTCTTCTACTTTCAATTGTTCAACAACGACTTTACTCTGCATGTATTCGATAATTTTTGTGTCAATCCCTTCCTGTTCGAGTTTCTTTTTTAATCTAATTGAACTAAGCGCTTCTTCAAGCCTTCCGATAGTCTTAAAATTTCCTATTGATCTCGATCTGTACTCTGCATAAACAGAATCATTACC
The DNA here is from genome assembly GCA_963698525.1 of uncultured Ignavibacteriaceae bacterium. Lineage (GTDB taxonomy): Bacteria > Bacteroidota > Ignavibacteria > Ignavibacteriales > Ignavibacteriaceae > IGN2. The sequence continues at coordinate 356,614 of CAVORE010000016.1, forward strand.
GGAATGATAAAGAATAAGACATCCCTCAATCAAATTCTGCTGAATATTTTTATTTGCTATTGATATTAACTCCTCAAAATTTTTGTATTTGAATGACAGATCAATCAGAACATAATTTTTTTTTCCATCGGGCAGCCTGTATTGAGCTAACTCATTTTCCAGGTCTTGAAAATAAATTTTCGAAGTGTCAATCAATCCTAATAATTCAACATTCGGAGCCTCCTCCCTGAAAAGAATAGAAGGTAGAATTGAAAATGAAATAATAATTATCGGCGTTATTATAAGAGAGATGATAAACGTCTTGGTCTTAACTTTTTCAAGATATTCCCACTTGGCAACTGCAATAATTTTTTTCATAACATGCCTGAATTTTCTTTTATAAGATCGATAAATATTTTATTCAATGTGGGCTCGATAATTGAAAAATGGTTTATCTCAATTTTTCCGATAAGTTTTTTTAGAAACTCGGATGGAATAACTTCATCCGTTAGATAAATATCCGTGAAATTATGATAATGGTCAAACTTAATAATTTCAGGAAAATGTTTTAAGAATTCACTATCGCCTTTAAACCCTAACCTGATATTGTTTCCTCCAAAGTTTTTTTTGATTTCAGAAAGTTTTCCTGAGCTAACAGTTTTACCGCGATTGATCAAAAGAATATCTTCGCACAATCTTTCAGCGAGTTCCATCTGGTGCGTAGACAATATTATTGTTTTACCCTCTGAAATGAATGATAAAATTAGATCTTTAACTTCCTGCTGATTGATTGGATCGAAGCCGGTAAATGGCTCATCAAGAATCAGGAGCTTAGGATTATGAATGATCGCTGCAATAAGCTGAACTTTTTGTTGATTTCCTTTTGAAAGTTGTTCGATCCTATTATTTCTATACTCTGCTATGTTAAGTTTATTTAACCAAAAATGTGCACGATCTGAGGCTTCAGTCTTATTCAAATTCTTCAAAGCCGCAAAGTATATCAGCACGTCAATCACTTTACTTCTTTTATAAAGACCTCTTTCCTCAGGCAAATAACCAATTATATTATAATACTCGTAAGTAATTGCTTTGTTATCAAAAAGAATTTCACCGGAAGTTGGTTTGATTATATTAAGTATTGTTCGGATCGTTGTAGTTTTTCCGGCACCGTTCGGCCCCAGAAGTCCGAAAATTCTGCCCGGATGAACTTTGAATGAAATGTCATCCACTGCGAGTGTTGTATTATATTTTTTTACAAGATTATTAACTGTTAGCATTTCTTGAGTATAAATTTAGAATACTGAGATGTTAAAATAGTAAATAAAGGAAAAAGATGAGTTCAACAAATATGTTCCCCGTTTCTGCCTAAACATCTTTGTTAGAAGTGGAAATAATTTGAAAAAACAGTTGGTAATAATCAGTTAGAAAATTCCAGAGTGATAAGATACTTACACTGGCTAAATTACTTGGATATCTTTTATCCAATGAATATATTTGTAGCCATTTTTTACTCGGATTCATAAGAAAATGATAAAAATTAAGGTTTCTAGCCTGACAAACGGCAGGTATGAGTATGATTTTGAGGGTAAAGCAAGCGATCTGGAGATTTTCGAGCCTTACATTGGAAATTTTTCAACCAATGTTGTTCTTACAAAGTTTGATCACCAGGTAATACTCGATTCAGAAACCGCCATATCTGGTAATTTAAATTGTGACAGGTGCGCCAAGGAGTTTCATTCTGTTATTAAAAGTAAATTCAGAATGGTTTACCTGTTTCGTGGGAATATTGGGGAAACTGAGAATGAAAAAGAGGATGTTGTTTATCTTCATCCGGATAGTGATAAAATAGAACTTGATAAAGATATACGAGATTTTGCGATATTAGGTGTTCCAATGAAAAAATTATGTTCAGATGATTGCAAAGGTCTTTGCCCCAGATGTGGCAAAAATCTTAATGAAGGTATTTGCGATTGTTCAGAAGAAAAGATTGATCCCAGATGGGAGCCAATACAAAAATTGAAATCAAAGAATAATTAAATATAGGTAAGATATAATATGCCAAATCCGAAACGTAAAATGTCCAAGAGCAGACGAGATAAAAGAAGAACTCATTACAAAGCTACGGCACCGTCAATGGGAACCTGCTCAAACTGTGGAGAAATAAAACTAACACATCGTGCCTGTCCGTCGTGTGGGTATTACGGCGGTCGTTCGATGTTCATACCGAAAAGCTGATACTACAAAAACTTATATAGATGAATAATTCCGGCAACAACTCATCTCGATGCCGAATAGTAGTTGATGCGATGGGTGGAGACTTTGCTCCTGCTAATGCTGTGCTTGGTGCTGTTGAAGCCCAATCCGAGAAGAAAAGCTTTGATTTATATCTTGTTGGTAAAAAAGAAAAAATCAAAGATGTATTAGCTTCCAATCAACTTTCTTTCCCCGAAGAATTTATCATTAATGCCGAAGAAGTTATCGAAATGGGTGACAGTCCGGCTGCATCACTAAAATCAAAACCGAACTCCTCGATTGTTATCGGGGCGCAATTTGTCAAAGAAAAAAAAGCTGATGCATTTGTTAGTGCTGGTAATACCGGTGCGATGATGGCTGCATCAACATTGATAATGGGGAGGATTCCAGGTTTAGGTCGCCCGACGATTGGTGCTGAAATGCCAAGTGTAAATGGAATATGTTATCTTTATGATGTTGGCGCAAGTAAAGACTCAAAACCAAATCATCTTTTTGAATATGCAATTATGGGGACTATCTTTGCAAAAGAAATGGGGGGCATTTCTAATCCGAAGGTTGGCGTTCTTAGTATGGGTGAAGAAGAGGGCAAAGGCAACGAGGTAACTGAAGCTGCCGCCAAACTTCTCAAAGAATCAAAATTAAATTTTATTGGAAATGTCGAAGGCAGGGATATTCTTGCAGGAAATGTTGATGTTGTTGTTTGTGATGGTTATGTTGGAAATATTATTTTGAAATTTGGAGAATCAGTACCGAAGCTTTTAAAACATCTATTGAAAAAAACTGCAGAGAAAAATTTCTTTGATAAATTGTTGATCGGACTTTCTAAAAATGCTCTCAAAAAATCTTTAAAGAGTTTGGATTACCAGGAGTATGGCGGTGTTCCACTACTTGGTGTAAATGGAATCAGTATTATTGGTCACGGCTCAAGTAGTGTTAAAGCATTAAAAAACATGGTGCTGAGGGCAAATGAGATGCACCAAAAGCAATTAGTTAAAAAAATGACTAACGCTATATCAGAATATTCAATCAAAAATTAATTACGGTTTAAAATGGCTCAGGAAAAAAAATATAATGCAATGATAACAGCAGTGGGAATGTATTTTCCCGAAAAAGTTTACGATAATAAATATTTCGAAACTATTGTTGATACAAATGAAGAATGGATATTATCCAGAACCGGTATAAAAGAAAGAAGAATTCTTGAAAATGGTGCAACGAGTGATTTAGCAACAAATGCCGCACTCGACTTGATCAAAACGCATAAAATAAAACCAGAAGAAATTGATTGTATAATCGTTGCAACCGTAACCCCCGATATGTTTTTTCCGGCAACTGCCTGTCTTGTTCAGAAAAGAATTGGTGCAGTAAATGCGTGGGGATTTGATCTTGAAGCTGCTTGTTCAGGTTTCTTATTTGCTTTCCAAACAGGTTGCGCTCTTGTAGAAAGCGGACAATATAAAAAGGTAATGGTTATTGGTGCTGATAAAATGAGTTCAATAGTTGATTACACTGATAGAAATAATTGCATTCTATTTGGCGATGGTGGTGCCGCTGTTCTGCTTGAACCAACTGAAAATAAAAATCTTGGTCTGCAGGATTCGATTCTTCGTGTTGATGGCTCAGGTGAATCTGCTTTACATATGAAAGGTGGCGGAAGTCTTAATCCTCCTTCTCATGACACTGTGGATAAAAAAATGCATTATCTTTTTCAGGATGGAAAAGCAGTATTCAAAGTTGCTGTTAAAGGTATGGCTGATGTCTCTTATGAGCTGATGCAGAAAAATAATTTAAAGTCCGAAGATATAGCTTACCTGGTTCCTCACCAGGCAAATATGAGAATCATTTCAGCTACTGCTGAGAGAATGGGTTTAAATCCGGATAAAGTAATGATCAATATTGACAGATATGGTAATACAACTGCTGCAACAATTCCTTCGTGTCTTGTAGAATATTACAGAAATGGAAAAATCAAAAAAGGCGACAAGATTATTTTATCAGCGTTCGGTGCCGGTTACACCTGGGGTGCAAGTTATATTGTTTGGGCGATTGACTGATGAGCAAGAAAGCTTTTCTATTTCCGGGACAAGGTTCACAATATGTTGGGATGGCAAAAGATCTTTTTGAGAGATCTGTTGAAGCCAAAGAAATGATCCGTACCGCCGATGATATTCTTGGCGTCAATCTTTCTTACATTATGTTCAACGGTCCGGAAGATGAACTTAAACAAACTCAATTTACTCAGCCTGCAATATTTCTGCATAGCGTAATTCTTACAAGCATAATCAGAACAATTGATGTGAATGCTGCTGCCGGTCATTCACTGGGAGAATATTCAGCCTATGTAGCATCCGGTGCAATTCAGTTTCATGAAGCAATAAAGTTAGTTCGCGCACGTGGAGTTGCAATGCAGGAAGCAGGTGATCAAAATAAAGGAACGATGGCTGCAATAATTGGATTAGAACCTGATAAAGTTGAGGCTCTTTGTTCCGAAGCTTCAGTTATGGGAGTGGTACAGTGTGCAAACTTTAATTCACCCGGACAGATAGTTATTTCCGGTTCAGTTGAAGGTGTTAAAAAAGCTATGGAATTATGTAAGGCTGCCGGAGCTAAAATGGTGAAAGAACTCGTGGTTAGCGCCGCATTTCATTCACCACTTATGATTTCAGCAAAAGAAAAATTAAAATCGGCACTTGATGCAACTAATTTTTATAATCCTAAATTTCCGGTTTACACAAACGTAACTGCAAAGCCGGTTGCCGGTACATCCGAAATCAAATCAAAATTGTATGAACAGATTACAGCACCTGTAAGGTGGGAGGAAACAATTAAAAATATGCTTGATGATGGAATAGAAGAGTTTTATGAAATTGGTCCCGGTAATGTTTTGCAGGGATTGGTTAAACGAATAAATCCCGATGTTAAACGATTCGGTATTGATAAATTTGAAGATGTGGAGAAGTATTTATAATGTGTGATGAAATAAACAATATTTCTGAAAAGTTTAAGAAGAAAATCAATGGGCTATTCATTGATCCTAAAATATTCACTTACAAGTTCATTTGTAATTGCCCGGGTCAGTGCTGCTACTATGGCGTTTATACTGATTACAAGGAATATGAAACCATACTATCCATCAAGGATAAAATAATTGAGAATATGGATGAAACACAATCTAAAGATGTAAGCAAATGGTTTGAACCGGAAGAAAAAGATGATGATTTTGAATCGGGAATTGCAGTTGGAACAGAAGTAATAAATGGCAAATGCACTTTTTTAGACAAAGATGGTTTATGCACGCTTCAGAAAATTGCGATGAAGCAAGGTGATTACAAATGGAAATACAAACCGCTTTATTGTATTCTCTTTCCGCTTACTACTTTTGAAGGTGCTTTGACAATAGATGATGAACATATTGACAGGCTTCCATATTGCAATGTTGATCCTAATACAAAGCTGACTTTGTTTGAAGCCTGTGAGGAAGAATTAAGACACTTTTTTGGTGAGGATGGTTTCGAAGAACTGAAAAATTATCGTGAAGAATATCTCAACGAAATTAATATGGGAGTTAAAGAAGATGTCACCAAATAAAAGAGCTATTGTAACCGGTGGAACCAGGGGAATTGGAAGAGCGATTGTAAAGGAACTTGCTTCAAAAAGCTGCTGCGGAGTTTTGTTCTCTGATGTAGCTTTTATCTATAACAGCTGCGATGAGTGTGCAGAAGAACTACAGCAGGAAATTCATAACCCTGCAACAAAAATTTTAGCTTTCAAAGCTGATGCAACATCACTTGACCAGGCCGAAGCAACTGTTCAGGAAGCAATTGAGAAATTGGGTGGAGTTGATATTCTAATTAATAATGCCGGAATTACACGGGATAATCTTCTACTTAGAATGACTGAAAAAGATTTTGATGATGTTATCAATGCAAACCTGAAAAGCGTTTTTAATTATACAAAAGCTGTAATCAAGCATATGATAAAACAGCGTTACGGAAGAATAGTAAATATTGCCTCTGTAGTTGGAATTATTGGCAATCCCGGTCAGGCTAACTATGCGGCTTCAAAAGCAGGTGTAATCGGTTTTACAAAATCAATGGCGCGCGAACTTGCTTCGAGAAATATTACAGTGAATGCTGTTGCACCAGGTTATATTGAAACAGATATGACCAGTAAGCTTTCGGATGAGCAAAGAAAGAAGTTGACAGATATGATTCCGATGGGAAGAATGGGTAAGCCTGAGGATATTGCAAAGGTTGTCGGATTTCTTTGCAGCCCGGAAGCAGATTACATTACCGGACAGGTTATTGCTGTTGACGGCGGAATGACTATGTAAATGCATTTATTGCAAATCGTTTGTTAAATAAAGCCTACTTTGCTTAAATTTGAACAATAATTAACAATCATTAGATAAATACAAACTCTAAACACAAACTAATATAGGAGAGTTAAAATGGACGTCGAAACAAAAGTAAAAGAAATTATTATGGATAAATTAGGTGTCGAGGAATCTCAAATCACACCTACTGCTTCATTCATTAATGATTTAGGCGCTGATTCTTTAGATATCGTTGAGCTTGTTATGGGTTTTGAAAGCACATTCTCAGTCTCAATTCCCGATGAAGATGCTGAGAAAATAGGTACAGTTGGCGATGCGGTTAAATATTTGACAGAAAAGCTTAGTTAATAACTTTTTCTGTTTTCACATTTTCTTAATTATTAAGATGAACTCTTTTCATTTCCCGGGAGAATTATATGTTAAATAGAAGACGGGTTGTTATCACCGGAATGGGTGTTGTTTCGCCGATTGGTATCGGTTTGCAGAATTATTGGCAAAGTTTGATTGAAGGGAAAAATGGAATTGATCTTATTACTCATTTCGATACTACCAAGTTCGATACAAAATTTGCTGCGGAAGTAAAAAACTTTTTGCCTGAAGATTTTCTTGATAAAAAATCTGCAAGGAGAATGGACCGGTTTTGCCAATTCGCAATCGCTACTTCAGAAATGGCAATGCAGGATTCAGGTCTGAATCTTGAAAAAACAGATAGAGATAGGTTCGGTGTTATCTACGGCAGCGGAATTGGTGGTATGAAAACACTTCAGGAACAGCATTTCAATTTTTTTAATGGACTCGATCCACACAAGATCAGTCCCTTCTTTATTCCAATGATGATTTCGGATATTGCTGCAGGACAAATTTCTATAAGATTTGGTCTGAAAGGTCCAAACTATGCAACGACCTCTGCTTGTGCTACTGCATCTCACGCAATTGCAGATGCTTTCTTCCTTATTCAGAGAGGGAGTGTGGATTTGATGATGTGCGGTGGCTCTGAAGCTGCAATTACTGAGATCTCAATCGGTGGATTCAATTCAATGAAAGCAATTTCCACCTGGAATGACCGTTACAAAGAAGCATCGCGTCCGTTCGATAAGGACAGAAATGGTTTTGTTATGGGTGAAGGTGCCGGTTCACTTATTCTTGAAGATTACGACCATGCAGTAAACAGAGGTGCAAGAATTCATGGTGAAATCATTGGTGTTGGTCTTACAGGCGATGCACATCATATAACTGCACCGGCTCCTGAAGGTGAAGGTGCTTTAAGATCTATGAGAGAAGCAATTAAAGATGCAGGAATCTCAAAAGAAGAGGTTGACTTTATAAATGCTCATGGTACTTCAACAGAACTAAATGACCTCAACGAAACCAAAGCAATCAAAAATTTATTTGGTGATCACGCTTATAAGCTGGTTATAGATTCAACTAAATCAATGACCGGTCACCTTTTAGGCGCAGCAGGAGGTATCGAAGCAATTGCTACAATAATGGCAATTGAAAATAGCCTGGTTCCTCCAACTATAAACCTGACTAATCCCGATCCCGAATGTGATTTGAATTATAGTCCGCTTAAAGCAACAAAAAAAGAAATTAAATACGCAATAAGCAACACTTTTGGCTTTGGCGGTCATAACGCTTCTCTCTTGTTTAAAAAGTTCGAGAACTAAATTTGGCTCTAAATATTGCTAGGCTGTTTGATTTATTCAAACCGCAAAAAAAGGCTTTCACTTCATCGGAAATTCAATTCTCATTTCCACGGGAAAAATTTAAAGAACTAGAAAAAATAATTGGCACATCCATTGTCGATAAAAATATTTATGTTGAAGCATTAATACACCGCTCCTACCTCGAAGAAAACGAACAGTTTACTTTCTCAAACGAACGCCTCGAATTTTTAGGAGATTCTGTTTTAAATCTTGTAATAGGTGAATATCTTTTCAACAGATTCCCAAATGAGGAGGAGGGATTTCTCACAAAAGTCAGGGCGAAGCTGGTTAACAGGAATGCACTTAGTCTTGTTGCTGAAAACCTGCACCTCGGTGAGTTATTAATTTTAAGCAGCAATATTCCCAAATCGGTTACGCATAATTCAAAGTCTATGTTATCTGACGCACTTGAAGCCTTGATCGGTGCAGTTTATTTAGATAAAGGAATTGAAGCTTGCAAGAATTTCATCCAAAAAAATATTCTTGAACCTGCTTTGAAAAACGGCGAACATCTTGTTGATGAAAATTATAAAAGTCAGCTTCTTGAATATGCGCAAGCCAGCAAACTTTCAATTCCGGTTTATCAGATTGTAAGCGAAGAAGGTCCTCACCACGATAAAACATTTATTGCTGAAGTGATAATTGGCGAAAAGGTTTTAGGGAAAGGGAAGGGGAAAAGTAAAAAAGAAGCCGAGCAGAATGCAGCACAGGTTGCGTTGAAGAAAGTTTAAGCATCCAATTTCCCGCTCCCCTTTCTCAAAATAATTTTTTAAGTTTCTGTTAAGTTTAATTTTAATGGAGCGTAAAATGCGAACACTTAAAATATCTTTCCTCGTTTTTATTCTTACAATTACTTTGTTTTCACAAACAGAATGGGAATACCTCGGATTATCTGGTGAGGAGATTTTTGATATTGAAATAGATGGGAATGGAAATATCTATGCAGGCGTGCTTTATGGGGCAGTTTATAAGTCAACGGATAATGGAACCACCTGGGAATTAAAAAATAATGGAATGCATCCAGAAGCGGTGGGTGAAAAATTTACAATCTACAACAATCAAATTTATTTGGCTACAACTCAAGGACTTTACAAAACAACTGACGAAGGAGATAATTGGTTTAGAATAGCCCAATCAATTCCCTTTACAGATTTCGATGAAGTTCAAGTGATTCCCAATGGTTACATATTTACAAGTGTTTTTAACATGGGGACTGGTGGAGTATTCAGATCTACGGATGCAGGAGTAACCTGGGAGGCAACGAGTTTTACTGGTTTTGGTGCATTAGATTTTGGTATAAATTCAAATGGTGTTATGTTTTTTTGTGATGCTACTTTGAGCTACCACGGAATATACAGGTCATTTGATTTAGGTATAACCTGGGAAATGCTATATCCCCGGATGGGGGTTGATGCATTAGTATATTTAAATGATGGCAGTGTTTTGGCTGGTTCACAAGGTAATGCATGGGGAACCATTCCAGCAGGTATTTACAAAACCACAAACAATGGAGATACCTGGTTTAATACAAATACATTTGGTGATATGAGTATGTTCACAGATTTTGTACTCGATACAAATAACGATATTTATTTAAGTGGAGGCGGAGGAGGACTACAAGTAGGAGTCCACATTTCAACTGATAGTGGAGTTTCCTGGGAATATAAAGGGCACTCAAATGTAGATGTTGTGGTTTGTCTTGCTATAGATTCAAGCGGTTATTTATATGCTGGGACGGGTTCGAACGGTATTTTCGGAATTCCCGGGCGGACGACCCCAGTTGAGCTAATCTCATTCACAGCTACCGTGAATGAGAGAGATGTTGAGCTACGTTGGATAACAGCAACTGAATTGAACAACTCAGGTTTTGAGATTCTTCAATGCGCTCAGAATAACAATGGAATTTGGGAAAAGATTGGGTTTGTTGAAGGAAAGGGAACTACTACAGAAAGCACAGTATACAATTATACAGATAAGAATTTAAGTTCTGGTTCATACAATTACAGACTCAAACAAATTGACTACGACGGTACATACAAAAATTATAATCTTAACGAAACAATTGAGATAATTAACCAATTTAGCTTCACACTCGAACAAAATTATCCCAATCCATTTAATCCATCAACAACAATTAAGTTTACTTTGCCTGTTAATATCAGAGTGAAGATAAACGTATATAACTCGCTCGGTCAATTAGTTGAAACACTGCTTGATAAAGAAATGGAATCAGGATATCACGAAGTAAACTTTGATGCTTCGAGGTTAGCAAGTGGAGTTTATCTGTATCAACTACAAGCAGGTCACTTTGTAGAAACGAAGAAAATGATTTTGTTGAAATAATCTGATTGGTATGTCCGAGAATAGGTTTTAATGAAATAAAGGCTGGTTAACCACATCACAAACTGCCTAAGAAATCTTTTCATATTTCCTTAAATTTATACTACAAAAATTTTCTGTTCTTTATACTCACATAATATTCAAAGAGAGCAACCAATGAAAGAATTCGATCACCCCGATAAATTTGTTAACAGACATATAGGTCCGGCAGTTGATGATTTAAATCAAATGGCTAAAGCCTGTGGTGCTGATTCAATGGACGATTTAATTAATCAAACAGTTCCTTCAAATATCCGGTTAAAAGAGCCATTAGCATTAACTCCTCCAGTTAATGAGCATATTTTCCTCGAGGATTTGAAAAATATTTCCTTAAAGAATAAAGTGTACAAATCATATATCGGAATGGGATACTATCCTTCAATCCTTCCGACAGTAATTCAAAGAAACATTCTTGAAAATCCCGGCTGGTACACACAATACACACCTTACCAGGCTGAAATTGCGCAAGGCAGACTTGAAGCACTACTTAATTTTCAAACAGTAGTATCAGATCTGACTGCAATGGAAATAGCAAACGCATCTTTGCTTGACGAAGGAACTGCAGCCAGCGAAGCGATGAGTATGTTTTATTCTCTTCGACCAAAAGAAAAAAAGAATGCAAATGTGTTTTTTGTTTCCGAAGAAGTTTATCCTCAAACACTTGATGTTCTTAAAACAAGAGCTAATCCGCTTGGAATTCAGTTAAGAATTGGCAGCGCACGAAATGCAGAACTTACGGAAGATATCTTCGGAATTTTAGTTCAGTACCCAGCAGGTTATGGTGAAGTAAGAGATTACACATCGTTATTTCAGAAGGCAAGCGAGAAAAAAATATTCAAAGTGGTGGCGGCTGATTTGTTGAGCTTGACTTTGTTAACACCACCTGGAGAATTTGGTGCCGATTGTGTTGTAGGCAGTTCGCAAAGATTTGGAATTCCGATGGGACTTGGCGGTCCGCATGCAGCTTATTTTGCAACAAAAGAAGAATTCAAACGAAGCATTCCCGGAAGAATTATTGGTGTATCCGTTGATGCTGATGGCAACAGAGCGCTGAGAATGGCTTTACAGACGCGAGAGCAGCACATCAAACGTGAAAGAGCTACAAGCAACATTTGTACTGCCCAGGTTCTTCTTGCAGTTATGGCTGGAATGTATGCTGTTTATCACGGTGCAGAAGGTTTGAAAGCAATTGCACTAAGAATAAATAAATTTGCCCATATGCTTGATCTTGCATTAGCTCATTTCGGTTTCAATCAAATCAATAAGCATTATTTTGATACTCTACTCATTGAAACCGATAAGGCAACACTTCTAAAAATAAAAATCGAAGCACAGAAGAAATTTGTAAACTTCAGATATATAGATGAAGCACATATCGGAATTGCTTTAAGTGAAACGGTTGAAGAAAGGGATATCCGAAAACTATTTGAAATTTTTGGAGCAGTTGCAGGTAAATCAGTTGATGATAAATTGATAAGAAAAATTTCTGATGATGCAGATAGCCAGTCTGATAATTTTCTGAAAAGAAGTTCTGAATATCTTACAAATCCTGTTTTTAAAATGTACAGAACTGAAACCGATTTACTCAGGTATATGAAGCGTTTGGAGAATAAGGATTTATCTCTTGCTCATTCAATGATTCCACTTGGTTCCTGCACAATGAAGCTGAATGCAACCACAGAAATGATCGCACTTACGTGGGATGAGTTTGCACACGTTCATCCGTTTGTTCCGAAAGAACAGGCTGAAGGATACCTCGAAGTATTTAATGAATTAGAAAAAGATCTTGCTGAAATAACTGGCTTTGAAGCTGTTTCACTCCAGCCAAATTCCGGCGCACAAGGAGAATACACCGGTTTGATGGTTATCAGGGCTTTTCAGCATGATAAAGGACAATCAAACAGAAATGTTGTATTAATTCCTTCATCTGCTCACGGAACTAATCCGGCAAGTGCAGTTATGGCAGGTATGAAAGTGGTTGTTGTCAAATGTGATGACCACGGAAATATTGACGTAGTCGATTTGAAAGCAAAAGCTGAGGAACATAAACAAAATCTTTCTGCGCTGATGATCACTTACCCATCAACTCATGGTGTGTTTGAAGAAAGTGTAACGGAGATTTGTAAAATCATTCACGATTGCGGTGGACAGGTTTATATGGATGGCGCAAACTTAAATGCACAACTCGGTTTAACGAATCCGGGAATTATTGGTGCGGATGTTTGTCATCTTAATCTGCATAAAACATTCTGCATTCCTCATGGCGGCGGCGGACCAGGTGCTGGACCGATTGCCGTTGCAAAGCATCTCGTTCCATTTTTACCGGGGCATCCTGTAGTTCCAATCAATCGGGAAAAATCAATCACAGCAGTTTCAGCAGCTCCATGGGGAAGTGCTCTTATAACACTTATTTCGTATGCATATATTAAATTGATGGGCGGTGATGGATTAACATTAGCTTCAAAAGCTGCAATCGTAAATGCAAATTATATGAAGGCAAAATTGAAAGACACTTACAAAGTTCTTTATTCAGGTTTGAATGACAGGGTTGGCCACGAATTAATTTTCGATATGCGTGAGTTTAAACATTCCTGCAATATTGAGGTTGAAGACATTGCTAAACGACTGATGGATTATGGATTTCATGCACCAACAGTTTCTTTTCCGGTTCCCGGAACTTTAATGGTCGAGCCGACTGAAAGCGAATCTAAAGCGGAAATCGACAGATATTGTGAAGCATTACTTTCAATCAGAGAAGAAATAAAAGAGATAGAACAAGGTAAATACAGCAACGAAGATAATGTATTAAAGCATTCTCCTCATACGCTGGGTTCTGTGTTAGCAGATAGCTGGAAATATCCGTACAACAGAGAGAAAGCAGCTTATCCATTACCGTTTACAAAAGAAAGTAAATTCTGGCCGACAGTCAGAAGAGTGGATAATGCTTATGGAGACAGAAACCTTGTGTGTAGTTGTCTTCCGCTTGAAGAGTATGTTCAGGAATCAGTCAATCTCTAGAATAATATTTTTATCTTGAATGTTTCAGCTTAATGATTAATTTGCCTGCCCATAAATAAAAGTTTAAGCTGAAACATTTAACTACATACATAATAAAATTTGTTTTAAGGAGGAAGATAAAGTTCTCATTGAAATGGAAAATAGTCTTCCTTACTTTATTTCCAATAATTATTTCCGCACAATCCGACACTCTATTCTATGAGAGTGAATTCAGTATCGTTATAGACTCAATTCTTATTACAGGTAATGAAACTACTGAAGATTTTATCATCCTGAGAGAATTAACATTTGGAATTGGTGACACCCTCGACCATCATCTGGCATCCTACAACCGGGAACGGATTTATAGCCTGCGAATATTTAATGAAGTCCAACTAAGACCATATCTATTTGATGGAAAAAATATTTTAGAGATAGATATTGAAGAAAGCTGGTATATCTATCCTATCCCGATAGTTGTGCTCAAAGACCGAGATTGGGATAAATTATCATATGGTGTCTCAGTATCATTACTTAATTTCAGAGGCAGGAACGAAACTCTTGGTGGTTCCGCAACGTTTGGTTACGATCCTTCATTTGGGTTCAGATATTTTAACCCGAATTTATCTTACAACCAAAACCTTAATCTGCAGGTTAACCTTGCTTATTCAACTGTTACAAATAAAAGCTACGAAGCAGAAAATCTTTATGGTGATTCGTTTGAACAGAAAAATTTTACTTCCCGGGTTCAATTAGGTAAACGATTCGGTAACTATCATTGGACTTATTTGAAAACCGGATACGATTATGTGGAGACTCCTTTCTATATTCCCGGAATAAACGCTTCAAATAGTAATATTGACAGAACATTGATTCTTGGTGCAAGTTATGTCTATGATACCAGAGACTTAACATTGTATGCTTCAGATGGTATTTACATGTTTCTGAACTACGAATGGAAGGGGTTGGGAATTGATGAAATTAATTACCGGGTTGCTGATCTCGAGTTCAGAGAGTACAGGAAGGTCGTAGAAAAGTTTACTGCTAAGTGGAGATTTTCTTTAAGACATACGGCAGGTGAAACAGTCCCGTTCTACGATTATTCATTTCTGGGCTATTCGGAAAGAATAAGAGGATATTTTAATGATGGTGAGAGTGAAGGTAATGATCGCTTTATTGGTTCAGTCGAAATAAATTACCCTATCATTCAGGAAACCAGGATCAATCTTTACTGGATTCCACTGCTTCCTAATTCACTATTATCATACAGGGTAGCAGTTATTGCAGGTTTATTCGGAGATACAGGTGTAACAAAAAATTCAGGCGATCCTTTATTAATAAAAGAGTTTAACACAGGATATGGAACGGGAATTTCATTCCTTCTTCTTCCATATTTTATTTTCAGATTTGAATTTGCAATAAACGACAACGGTAAAACAGAATGGATATTTGATCTTGGATCATCTTTCTAATATCGAATTATACTACACTCCGTCAGAATTAATCCGTGGAGATGAATTAATTCTGAATGATGATGAATTCCACCATTCAGTAAACGTGATGAGAAATTCCGTGGGTGATTTACTTTATATCACTGACGGCAAAGGAATAATTTTCAAATCTAAAATAACGTCAATAGTTAAAAATCAATTATCGGCTGCAATAATTGAAAAGAAAGTGTTCGTAAACAAAGCTGATAACATCTGGTTCTGTATTCCTGCATTAAAAAATCCTGATAGATTGAAATTTGCTTTTGAAAAATGTGTTGAGCTTGGGATAACAAATTTTATTTTATTTACATCCAGCCATACAATCTCTAAAAAAGCTAATCCTGAAAAATATCGGAAAATTACTCTGGCAGCTATGAAGCAATCTCTCAGGGCATTTCTTCCTCAAATTATTCAATCCGGATTTGATGAAATAATTAATTCCGATGGTGTGAAATTTTTATTCGATCAAAATGCAAAAATTAATTTTGATGGAAAGCAGAATATCAGTCAACAGGCTTATTATTTGTTTGGTCCTGAAGGCGGGTTTGATGAAAACGAAATTGAGAGTTTCAGTCAGGAAAACCGTTTCAGCCTTTCATCAAACCGATTGCGAAGCGAAACAGCAATAATTAAGTGTGCATCACTTCTGAATCTACATAAATAAAATCAGAATTATATATAATCCTCGGGCTGAAAAAAAAACGACCCAGTGTTGGGGTAACACTGGGCGCCGGCCCTTTTACTTCAAAGGGCAGGGGAGAACCCTTTGAAAGGGCCAAATTGGTAAACTGTGATTTAAATAATTCGAATGATTACCCCAGTTTGACAGTTGTCAGAGCTCCCTTGAAGAATCAATTGAAAGAAGCCTAATCTTTCTCCTCGTTATGTATGGAATTCCACCAGTCTTTTTCCAGCACATCAAATTTCATCTTCTGCTTTGAATCCAATTGTGCTTTTATTTTGCTATTGGTGGCATTAACGAGCTCTTCGTTGTTTTTATAGCTGCTTTTATCACCGCCTGAATTTATTTTATCAAGTTCCAGGCTGTATGATTTCAGCAAACTAATTACACTGCTTTTCTGTGAATCATTAAGCAGGAGCTTCATAACTAACCTCGATGTTAGTTCATTTATTTCATCATCAGTCAATGCTGCCTTCGCGCCATTTTGCGCTATCATAAACGAAGAAATAAATATAAGTAAGGAAATTATTTGAACTATTTTCATCTTAATTATTTTGTTGTTTTAAATACTGCTTAAATCTTAATGCCGTTAAACTAATGTATACAGAAACTATTGTCAATGTACTGAGCAGCTGTAATTTGAAAAGTAGTCTAATTTATGGATATTCACACGCAATAATTAAAGATTGTTGAATTATTTATAAAATAAAGACGAAT
This sequence comes from uncultured Ignavibacteriaceae bacterium, assembly GCA_963698525.1. Taxonomy (GTDB): domain Bacteria; phylum Bacteroidota; class Ignavibacteria; order Ignavibacteriales; family Ignavibacteriaceae; genus IGN2. Next base: position 373,153 of record CAVORE010000016.1, read on the forward strand.
AATTAGTTGAATTCAAAGGAAGATACTGCATTAAATATACTATCCCGGTTTATTTCTCAGCTCGCCAAAGAAAAATTTAGTGTTTCAGAACCAATTAAAAATGAATACTCCTTTCAGGTTTCTGTAAAAAGTGATAATGAAAAAATTTCACTCCACGTATTTTTTGGTAAAAAGGGAAATAAAGTAGTAATTCAGGGGAATAAAGATTTGAAGCTTTTCAAAAAAATAAGTGATATAATTTATGGTGAGAAGCTGCTTGATGTTGATAAACCGGACTCTGAACCAGCTTATCCTTATATTGGAACTGATGAATCCGGCAAAGGCGATTATTTTGGACCATTGGTGATTGCGGGAGTTTATCTTTCTCCACTAACCGGTGTTCAATTAAAATCATTTGGAATCAGGGATAGTAAAGAACTTTCAGATTTACAGATAAGTCAGCTTGCTTCCCAAATCATTCAAAATCCTGAAGTAATTTATGATGTTGTTTTAATATCTCCAGAAAAATACAATCAGCTTTATAAGAGTATGGGGAATCTGAACTGGATTTTGGGTTGGGCACATGCACGTGTCATAGAAAATCTTTTAAGCAAATGTAAGTCCGATGAAGTAATTAGTGATAAATTTGGAAATGAAAAAATAATTCTCGATTCCTTACAGCAAAAAGGCAGAACAATTAATTTAACTCAGGTTACTAAAGCTGAAAAATTTATTGCAGTTGCTGCAGCTTCCATTCTTGCGCGAGATACAGTGGTTAGATGGTTTAGCTCTCAAAGTAAAAAGTATAAACAAAAAATACCTAAAGGCTCATCATCTGAAGTTGAAAACATTGCGAGAAAGATACTGGAAAAATATGGTGAAGAGGAATTGAATAGATTGGTTAAATTGCACTTTAAAACTTCAAATAAAATTTTTAATTAAGAAAGCAGATCAATGGCAAAAGGTAATGAGGTAAGAAAAATAGGAATCCTAACCGGTGGAGGCGATTGCCCCGGTTTAAATGCAGTTATACGTGGTGTAACAAAACCTGCACATGATCACGGCATGACGGTTTTTGGAATCCAGGATGGCTTCGAGGGATTTGTTGAGGGAAAAACAACTGAATTGAGAAATGAAGATGTATCCGGAATTTTATCGCGTGGCGGAACCATTCTTGGCTCATCCAATAAAGGAGATCCATTTCATTGGCCTGTTGAAAAGGATGGAAAAATCGAAATTATTGATAAGTCACAAAATGTTTTGCGTAATTATAAGGCACTTGATCTTGATGCAGTTATTGCAATTGGCGGCGATGGGACAATGCACATTTGTAAAAAGCTGATGGATATGGGAATTAATGTTGTGGGAGTTCCCAAAACAATTGATAATGATCTTGAAGCAACAGATATGACTTTCGGTCATGACTCTGCTGTCTTTGTAGTATCAGAAGCACTTGATCGTTTGCATACCACTGCATCGTCTCATCATCGTGTAATTGTGGTTGAGGTTATGGGAAGATATGCCGGATGGATAGCACTTCACGGAGGATTAGCCGGCGGAGCCGATATAATTCTTATTCCGGAAATCCCATTCTCCTGGGAAGGTGTCTATGATAAAATTCATAAGCGTCAGCTTGAAGGTAAAAGATTCAGCCTGGTTTGTGTAGCAGAAGGAGCAAAACCTATTGGTGGAGAACTTGTAACAAAGGGAACCGATGTAAAAAGAACAGACCCTATTCAATTAGGTGGAATTGGAAAAGTAGTAGCAGACAGTATTGAAAAGAACACTGGTCGGGAGACACGTGTTACCGTTTTAGGGCATCTACAGAGAGGCGGAAGTCCCACACCTTTTGACAGAATTTTATCTACTAAATTTGGTGCTTTTGCAATCAGTTTAGCTGCACAGAAAAAATTCGGAAAAATGGCTGCTCTAAGAGGCAATGAGATTATAGAAGTTGATATCGCTGATGCTATTTCAAGACAGAAATTAGTAAAACCAAGCAACCAGGCAGTGCTGGCAGCAAGAGCAGTCGGGATCAGTTTCGCTGACGAATAGTGGTTAAATTTGTTATCACTTCTTATTGATTTTAGGAATGCCAGCCTATATATTTGGGCTGCTTTTTTAGAATATTCAATGTTGATTTCAGAAATACTGGGGTCGTAGTTCAGTTTGGTTAGAACGCCTGCCTGTCACGCAGGAGGTCGCGAGTTCGAGTCTCGTCGGCCCCGCAATTAGCTCAGAGAATATCTGAGCTTTTTTTATTTATGAAATGGTTTACTTACATATTATACTCGAAAAAGATTGATAGGTAATATGTTGGTTTAACAGATGATATCAAATTGAGATTAGAGAGACATAATATAGGCTGGGGAAAATATACCAAGCGAAGAATCCCCTGGGAAATAGTTTATTATGAATCATTGAGTTCTAAAAGTTTAGCGATGAAAAGAGAGAAAGAAATAAAAAGTAAGAAGAGTCGGATTTATATTGAAAATTTGATAAACACAGGAGGTCGTCCCGAATAATATTCGGGAAGTCTCGTCGGCCCCGCAAAATAGAATCCCCCTGGTGGGGATTTTTCATTTTGTTATAAAGAGTTAAAAATAATATAGTTCGTCAAACCATGACTCTCAATACTATTTTTCCTATGAGATTATATAAAATTCCAGCCGACAAAATTAACATTAACCAACTTAGTTATATCTGTGAAAGTGAAAAAATAAGTTTTTTTTACTTTGTATTTGGAAAGAATTACTAATCCAAATCAAAAATATTCCCGCCTACCGTTTATTATCTGGCATTTTAATAGAAACTGATTATAACATAACAAATTAAATCACGTTTTGTCATAGTATAAAATTTAGCGAAATTATGAATAACGGAGTACTTTTTCTTGACATAGATGGTGTATTAAATTCCAAAATTTATTATAAGTACATCTATAAACCCGAAGATGGATGGAGTAGGTTTGATCCCTATTGTGTAGTTCTTATTAAAAAACTAGTTGAAGAATTTTCACTCAAAGTTGTGATATCATCTACCTGGCGTGATGGAGGTATGAAAAGACTTATGAAGGAACTCAATGAGAATAATTTTATGGATTATTTACATGAGGATTGGCTGACTCCTGTAGTTCGTCCTGCAAGTCGTGGAAAAGAAATTGAGTTGTGGCTTGATAATCATTCTGAGGTCAAAGATTATATCATTCTTGATGATAATGAAAATCTTTTAGAGCATCAGCGAGACAAGTTTGTGAAAACGAGTACTTATTTAGGAATGGTGCAGGAACGTTATAATCATGCAAGAAACCTACTTTTATCCTACAACCAAATTAAAGTTTCAACAAAATTAGAAGTGGAGTATTGAGTCATTTGATTCCTTTAATTCAGAACGAAAAAAACTTTACGATATGAACTAGTTTAAAGTTTTTGAATATTAAATTAGGGTGAGGGCGATTTTTTCATCTGTAATGTTAAAGCAATATTAATTCTATTTGTAAATATTTCTGTAAATCATCGTCCAATAGTGCAATAATCTAAGGCTATTATTCAATCAACTCTTCAATTACTATATTAGTTCATTACTTTTAAAACAAGATTGAATAAATAATGAAAATAATTCACAGAAGTTTTCTTCTGGCTTTATTAATTTTTTCTGTTATAATTTACCCGCAAGTTGAAAACGTACCGCTGCAACATCCGGTTTACATCTTCTTGAAGCAAATGAAAGTAAAGAACATTATTCCCTACATTAGTGGAGATGTTCCAAACTTATCCAGGTTTGAAGTGAAGGGGTATCTACAGGAAGTTGAAAAGCAATATGATCAATTAAGTAACACCGAAAGAAATCTATTTAACCGTTATAAGATAGATTTTTATGAAGTGCTTGATACTGCCATTACTAATTACTTTTTTAATCCAAACGATACCTTTGGTGAGAGTTTGGCTGGAATATTTACAAATAAAATAAAATATTTTTATGCGTATTCAGAAGAAAGTGCAAATGTATTTATTGAAATTCTTGGAGACTATTACTACGGTCAGCAATTTGAACCTGAAGTTAACAACAGTCATTTGTTCGATATCGGATTTAGAATAAGAGGAACTGTATTCGATCATCTCGGTTACAATCTTACAGTCTTAAAAGGTGGAGTTGCTGGCAATAGATCAGTTGCTGAATTAATTTATCCAATGCTATTGCAAAACTTTAAATGGGTTGAAAATATTGAAAATATTGGCAACTATGATTTTACGGAGGGATATTTAAAATACTATACTGAACCTGCAAAAGATATGGGACTAACATTTCAACTCGGAAGAGAATTTAAAACAATCGGTTATGGATACGGAAACAAACTGGTGTTATCTGGATTAGGTCCATCATTGGATTTTTTGCAATTCGATTTTGATTACGGGATAATTCATTTTACCTCAATTCACGGTACTACTGTTGGAGATATGTCGTTGAATATGGAAGATCGCTATACAAAGTTCTGGACTTTTAACAGGTTAAAGTTATCATTGCAAAATCTTTTTGAGATTGGAATAGGCGAAAGTGTAATTTACTCGGATCGAGGTATAGATATTTCTTACTTAACTCCTGTAGGTTTTTATAAATTTATTGAAATGTCAACTCAAGATAGAGATAATGCGAATTTGTATTTTGATTTACAGACTAATTTTATACCAAATTTAGAATTGCAGGCTACATTTTTATTGGATGAAAACATACTATCAAATCTCCAGGATTTAGATAGTTATAAAAATAAAACCGCTTATCAATTAGGATTATTTTGGTATGAAGCATTCACAATGAATGATCTATCCCTAGTTGTTGAATACACAAAAATAAGACCTTATGTTTATTCGCATTATAATATTAAGAATGCCTACACCGGGTGGGGAGTTAATCTTGGACATCCAACCGGCCCAAACGCAGATGAAATATTTAGCAAACTTTCATATGACGTAAATGAATGGATGAGAGTGTCTCTTGACTATAGATATATTCGAAGTGGTGAAAATGTTTACGATACTTCCGGTACGCTGATTAAAAACGTTGGAGGAGATATCGAGATCAATCATGGCCCAAGTCCCGAAAACGAAACAGCAGTTTTTTTAGATGGTATAAGAATTAACAACAATATTCTTGAAGCTGGAATAAGAGTAGAACCAGTCAGGGATTTTATTTTCAGTTTTATATATCAGTATGATTACGAGGAAAATCTTACATTAGGTACAAATAATGCGCAAAGCTACTGCGAATTCAGGTTTCAAATAGGCTATTAATTACAAATTGATGGATTACTTATTATCTCTAAAAAAGAGTGGGAGCTATAGGATTCGAACCTATGACCCTCCCGACTTTGTCGGGATGCTCTGAACTAGGTTTTTCAAATAAGCAATAGCTTTAGTAGGATTCTTAAAAGATTTAAGTTTCAATTCAAGTTGGTATGCTTCAGATTTTGAGTTACACTGATAAGAGATGATGAGCTTCCAGGGAACTTTACCTTTTGTAAATTTATTTCTGTTAGAATTGTGTCTGGTTATTCTATCATCAAGATTACTTGTATGACCAATATAATGGAGATTTTTAGTACTAGAATGAATTATATAAACATAAAAGTTCATAAACTATTGAAAAGAAAACAAAAAGAGTGGGAGCTATAGGATTCGAACCTATGACCCTCCCGACTTTGTCGGGATGCTCTGAACTAGGTTTTTCAAATAAGCAATAGCTTTAGTAGGATTCTTAAAAGATTTAAGTTTCAATTCAAGTTGGTATGCTTCAGATTTTGAGTTACACTGATAAGAGATGATGAGCTTCCAGGGAACTTTACCTTTTGTAAATTTATTTCTGTTAGAATTGTGTCTGGTTATTCTATCATCAAGATTACTTGTATGACCAATATAATGGAGATTTTTAGTACTAGAATGAATTATATAAACATAAAAGTTCATAAACTATTGAAAAGAAAACAAAAAGAGTGGGAGCTATAGGATTCGAACCTATGACCCTCCCGACTTTGTCGGGATGCTCTGAACTAGGTTTTTCAAATAAGCAATAGCTTTAGTAGGATTCTTAAAAGATTTAAGTTTCAATTCAAGTTGGTATGCTTCAGATTTTGAGTTACACTGATAAGAGATGATGAGCTTCCAGGGAACTTTACCTTTTGTAAATTTATTTCTGTTAGAATTGTGTCTGGTTATTCTATCATCAAGATTACTTGTATGACCAATATAATGGAGATTTTTAGTACTAGAATGAATTATATAAACATAAAAGTTCATAAACTATTGAAAAGAAAACAAAAAGAGTGGGAGCTATAGGATTCGAACCTATGACCCTCCCGACTTTGTCGGGATGCTCTGAACTAGGTTTTTCAAATAAGCAATAGCTTTAGTAGGATTCTTAAAAGATTTAAGTTTCAATTCAAGTTGGTATGCTTCAGATTTTGAGTTACACTGATAAGAGATGATGAGCTTCCAGGGAACTTTACCTTTTGTAAATTTATTTCTGTTAGAATTGTGTCTGGTTATTCTATCATCAAGATTACTTGTATGACCAATATAATGGAGATTTTTAGTACTAGAATGAATTATATAAACATAAAAGTTCATAAACTATTGAAAAGAAAACAAAAAGAGTGGGAGCTATAGGATTCGAACCTATGACCCTCCCGACTTTGTCGGGATGCTCTGAACTAGGTTTTTCAAATAAGCAATAGCTTTAGTAGGATTCTTAAAAGATTTAAGTTTCAATTCAAGTTGGTATGCTTCAGATTTTGAGTTACACTGATAAGAGATGATGAGCTTCCAGGGAACTTTACCTTTTGTAAATTTATTTCTGTTAGAATTGTGTCTGGTTATTCTATCATCAAGATTACTTGTATGACCAATATAATGGAGATTTTTAGTACTAGAATGAATTATATAAACATAAAAGTTCATAAACTATTGAAAAGAAAACAAAAAGAGTGGGAGCTATAGGATTCGAACCTATGACCCTCCCGACTTTGTCGGGATGCTCTGAACTAGGTTTTTCAAATAAGCAATAGCTTTAGTAGGATTCTTAAAAGATTTAAGTTTCAATTCAAGTTGGTATGCTTCAGATTTTGAGTTACACTGATAAGAGATGATGAGCTTCCAGGGAACTTTACCTTTTGTAAATTTATTTCTGTTAGAATTGTGTCTGGTTATTCTATCATCAAGATTACTTGTATGACCAATATAATGGAGATTTTTAGTACTAGAATGAATTATATAAACATAAAAGTTCATAAACTATTGAAAAGAAAACAAAAAGAGTGGGAGCTATAGGATTCGAACCTATGACCCTCCCGACTTTGTCGGGATGCTCTGAACTAGGTTTTTCAAATAAGCAATAGCTTTAGTAGGATTCTTAAAAGATTTAAGTTTCAATTCAAGTTGGTATGCTTCAGATTTTGAGTTACACTGATAAGAGATGATGAGCTTCCAGGGAACTTTACCTTTTGTAAATTTATTTCTGTTAGAATTGTGTCTGGTTATTCTATCATCAAGATTACTTGTATGACCAATATAATGGAGATTTTTAGTACTAGAATGAATTATATAAACATAAAAGTTCATAAACTATTGAAAAGAAAACAAAAAGAGTGGGAGCTATAGGATTCGAACCTATGACCCTCCCGACTTTGTCGGGATGCTCTGAACTAGGTTTTTCAAATAAGCAATAGCTTTAGTAGGATTCTTAAAAGATTTAAGTTTCAATTCAAGTTGGTATGCTTCAGATTTTGAGTTACACTGATAAGAGATGATGAGCTTCCAGGGAACTTTACCTTTTGTAAATTTATTTCTGTTAGAATTGTGTCTGGTTATTCTATCATCAAGATTACTTGTATGACCAATATAATGGAGATTTTTAGTACTAGAATGAATTATATAAACATAAAAGTTCATAAACTATTGAAAAGAAAACAAAAAGAGTGGGAGCTATAGGATTCGAACCTATGACCCTCCCGACTTTGTCGGGATGCTCTGAACTAGGTTTTTCAAATAAGCAATAGCTTTAGTAGGATTCTTAAAAGATTTAAGTTTCAATTCAAGTTGGTATGCTTCAGATTTTGAGTTACACTGATAAGAGATGATGAGCTTCCAGGGAACTTTACCTTTTGTAAATTTATTTCTGTTAGAATTGTGTCTGGTTATTCTATCATCAAGATTACTTGTATGACCAATATAATGGAGATTTTTAGTACTAGAATGAATTATATAAACATAAAAGTTCATAAACTATTGAAAAGAAAACAAAAAGAGTGGGAGCTATAGGATTCGAACCTATGACCCTCCCGACTTTGTCGGGATGCTCTGAACTAGGTTTTTCAAATAAGCAATAGCTTTAGTAGGATTCTTAAAAGATTTAAGTTTCAATTCAAGTTGGTATGCTTCAGATTTTGAGTTACACTGATAAGAGATGATGAGCTTCCAGGGAACTTTACCTTTTGTAAATTTATTTCTGTTAGAATTGTGTCTGGTTATTCTATCATCAAGATTACTTGTATGACCAATATAATGGAGATTTTTAGTACTAGAATGAATTATATAAACATAAAAGTTCATAAACTATTGAAAAGAAAACAAAAAGAGTGGGAGCTATAGGATTCGAACCTATGACCCTCCCGACTTTGTCGGGATGCTCTGAACTAGGTTTTTCAAATAAGCAATAGCTTTAGTAGGATTCTTAAAAGATTTAAGTTTCAATTCAAGTTGGTATGCTTCAGATTTTGAGTTACACTGATAAGAGATGATGAGCTTCCAGGGAACTTTACCTTTTGTAAATTTATTTCTGTTAGAATTGTGTCTGGTTATTCTATCATCAAGATTACTTGTATGACCAATATAATGGAGATTTTTAGTACTAGAATGAATTATATAAACATAAAAGTTCATAAACTATTGAAAAGAAAACAAAAAGAGTGGGAGCTATAGGATTCGAACCTATGACCCCCTGCTTGTAAGGCAGGTGCTCTGAACCAGCTGAGCTAAGCTCCCAAAAATTTGTCTTAATCTAACCTTTCTACTGAACTCAAAAAATTTTTTACCCCATTCACTTATCTTCGTAAAACTATCCCAAAACATTCGACTTAGACCCTCCCGACTTTGTCGGGATGCTCTGAACCAGCTGAGCTAAGCTCCCATTATTTGAGGGCACAAATATGGAACTATTAAGTTAAAAAAACAAATTTTTAACTAACACTTGAGCGGGCGACGGGGCTCGAACCCGCGACATCCAGCTTGGGAAGCTGACACTCTACCAACTGAGTTACGCCCGCAGCATACTAATAATAAAATGTGATGCTGAAAATTAATAATTTTAATTTGCAACTCAAATTTTCAAAGCCTTACCTGTATTTTCTGAGGAAATGAGGTAATTAAAAAATAGTAGGTTTATTAGCTATGTAAATTAATTATTTTCGTTTAGTTAATTAAGGCTCTTGTGGGTTCGTTTAAACTATAATTATTTATAAAGAAAAAGATTTTCTATTGCATTTAGGATAAAACATTTTTGGCAGGTGAATTTATTTCATTCCGATCCGTTAACCTGATTTCATTATCACTAAATTTCTTTTAAGAGTAGATTTCTCACTATGTTATCATGTATTTTAAACTGGTCTAAATAACTAATCCTTTATTGCAAAAAATTTATGGTGGGGAAGTAAGAAGATAAAATTAATAACTTAATTCTAGTTTGAATAAAAAAGATATCAGATGAGGATAAAATAAACTAAAGATTTGTCTGCACCACGGGAGTAGCGAAACTTGCCAGTGCATCTACAACGGAATCATACTTTTCAAAAAATTCAATTGCGCCTGTGAGATGAAGGACAGAATGGTCAAATTTTCCAGGTTTGACAAGTTTTAAAGAACCGCCTTTTATTTTCACTTTTTTCCAAATTACAACCAAAACGCCTACGAAAGCAGAATCGATGAAGTCACAATCATTTAAAGAAATTACAATATTGTGAAACCCATTTTCAATTTCATCATCAATTAAACTCTTGAATTCAATAGCTTCCTGAAAGGTTGCTTTTTCAAGATTTACTGATGTAATCACATAGTCGTTGTGATGTCTTATTTCAAAGTTCTTCATTTTGCCCTCGAATGGAAGAAAAGTAATTCATTGAGGATTGCCAATAAATGTGCCAAGCGCGGATAGGAAAAATCAGAACTTTATTGGAAGTATTGAGAAGATATGCAGTTTGTGTATCATTTACACTGTATCATATTTGCTTTTAGCGATCCTATTCGTATCAGAACAAAACATAACAAAAAAATATTCTACAATTTTTTAAGATTTGCACAACATATTATTGGAACAATCGTTGATAAATATGACTAACATTTATGGGCGAATATCCTCCCACAAGATAATGCATATTTCATAACTAAATCTAAATTTGAGGGCTTAGGTTTTCTGATGAATAAAATCAAATTGTTTTCATATATCATAATCACTGAAATATTCTTAATAGGAATACTTCTACTTTTATTATTATTCAATTCAAACCAGAACAACTTTGCTGAAGGTAGAATTGTATTTTCAAATGATATTATCTATTCTAAAGATAAGTCCGTTCCTTATACAGGCGGGATGCTTGATACTTTAGATAATAAGCTAATTGTAAAATTCAATGTTGTAAATGGACTAAAACAAGGTGAGTATTATTTATTGACAATGGATGGAAGTTATGCTGTACAGGGTTATATGAATAAGAATAAAAATGACGGGACCTGGAAATATTTTTATGAGAATGGAAAATTAGAGTGCACTGGAAATTTTAATAATGACCAACCTACGGGTAAGTGGGTGTGGTTTTATAAAAATGGTCTTACCAAATGTGAAGGATATTTTGTTAATGACAAGCCGGATGGAAAATGGATAAAGTATGATGAGGAAGGAAATGTTTCCACCGTTGTGAACTATCGGGTTGGTGAAGTTATCAGTCTAGTGCAGATTGCTAAACCGGTCAGAACTTAGTAACTCACACTCAGTTAAAAGAATCCTTTACTAATTTTTTTTGCTGCTGCATAGAAATTTTATATGAGCCTACTGCCGGGCTTGCACTTTCAGGCCTTCCTGCATATTCAAGAATACAATCTTCCGGCAAATCGTTTCTCAATCGATGAAATAAGAAATTCCAGGCACCCATATTCTTTGGCTCTTCCTGAACCCATGTAGCTTTTTCCAAAGAAAGATATTTCTCAAATATTTTTTTTATTTTTTTTGAGGGGTAAGGGTAGAACTGTTCAAGTCTGATAATAGCTGTGCTCTTATTTCCGGTTTCTTCCCGGTATTTGAGTAGATCGTAGTAAACCTTGCCACTAGTCAAAATTATTTGAGAAATTTTATCAATTTTTCCAATTGTATCATCATCCAACACCTCTTCAAATTTTCCACTCAAGAACTCTTCTTTAGAAGATTTTGCTTCAGGTGCTCTCAGAAGACTCTTTGGGGTCATAACTACTAGCGGCATTTTCACTGCAGATTTTATATGTCTTCTTAATAGATGGAAATATTGTGCAGGAGTGGTTACGTTACAAACCTGCATATTATTTTCTGCACACAAAATAAGGAATCGTTCGAGCCTGGCACTTGAGTGTTCCGGACCCTGTCCTTCAAACCCATGTGGCAAAAGCAGAACAAGGTTGTTTGGTATCTGCCATTTCTCATAAGAAGCTACAATAAAATTATCAATTATTATCTGAGCTCCGTTTGCAAAGTCACCAAACTGTGCTTCCCACACAACAAGAGCAAGGGGATCAACTACGCTGTAACCAAATTCAAAACCAAGTACGGCGGCTTCAGAAAGAAAACTGTCGAGTGCTTCCATTCGAGCCTGATTTTTTGCAAGATGGTTCAATGGAAAATATTCTCCGCCAGTTTTGATATCTGTAAATGCAAGATGTCTTTGACTGAAAGTGCCTCTTACACTATCCTGACCACTTAATCTTACCGGAGTACCTTCTAACAACAAACTTCCAAATGCGAGCGATTCTGCGAATGCCCAATCAGCTTTGCCGGAACCTTCTAAAAGTTTTTTACGATTATCGAGAAACTTGGATAGCTTCGGATGACCGTTGAATTCATCAGGTATTTTTGTTAATCCGTTTACTATTGCTTCTAAAGTTTCCTTGGAGATTGAAGTTTTCTTCTCTGATTGAATAGAATCAATTTCTTTTTTGGGAACTGCAAGTATCAGATCGCCGTCAAACTTTTTACTTTCTTTTCTGATCTTATCAATAGAAATATTCATCATTTTATTAAGATCATCAGAAAATCTGGCGACTTCATTTTCAGAAATTATTCCTTCCTGAATTAATTTTTTCTCATAAATTCCTTTTACGGATTTATGTTCTTTTATTTTAGCGTACATAATTGGTTGAGTAAATCCCGGTTCATCGCCTTCATTGTGTCCGTGTCTTCTGTATCCAAATAAATCAATTACCACATCCTTCTTAAAAATCTGTCTGTATTCAAAAGCAAGTTGAGCAACCCATAAAGCTGCTTCAGGGTCATCTCCGTTTACATGAAAAATTGGCGCCTGGATCATCTTTGCAACATCAGTTGCGTACTGTGAAGAGCGTGCTTCATCGGGCGTTGTTGTAAATCCGATTTGATTATTTACAATAATATGAACAGTCCCACCGGTTCGATATCCACTTAGTTGAGAGAGGTTTAATGTTTCAGCTACGACACCTTGCCCTGCAAATGCTGCATCTCCGTGAAGAAGCAGAGACATAACTTTTGAATGACTCTTATTATCTCCAAGTCTGGTTTGCTTTGCTCTAACCATTCCTTCTACAACGGGATTAACCCATTCAAGATGACTTGGGTTTGCGGCTACAGATACAGTAATACTCTTGCCGGCAAGTGTTTTGTAATTTCCTGTTGCTCCAAGATGATATTTTACATCACCTGAACCCGCGATAGAATTTGGATCCTGAATATCTTCAAACTCTACAAAGATTGATTCAAAAGATTTGCCGATTACGTTTGCCAGTACATTCAGTCTTCCCCTGTGAGACATTCCCAGAACAATTTCTTTTATGTTTTGTTCAGCAGCTTCATTAAAAATCATATCGAGAACAGGAATTAATGTTTCAGAACCTTCAAGTGAAAATCTTTTATGACCAACAAACTTACTGTGAATAAAATTTTCGAAAGATTCAGCAGCAATTAATTTTTGCAGTATGTTTTTCTTTATCTCATTGTTATATGAAGGAGTATTCTTAACCGGCTCCATTTTGTTTTGTAACCATGTCTTTTCCGCAGGATTTTGAATGTGCATATACTCAACACCGATTTTATTGCAGTAAGTCTTTTCAAGTATGTTTAAAATCTCCCGAAGCGTAGCAGTATTTAGATCTCCGAATCCGCCTGTGATGAAGTGGCGATCAAGATCCCAGATTGTTAAATTGTAACTTGAGGGATCAAGTTCAGCATGATACTGAGTCTTTGAACCAAGTGGATCAAGATCAGCAATAAGATGACCTCTAACCCGGAATAAATTTATCAGTTGAAGTACTTTAGCCTGTTTTACGACCTCCTCTGTATTGCTGCCGGTTTCAAATATTCCGGGCTGATAATCCGTTTGCCATCTCAATGGTTTAAATGGAAGCATTAACGATTCAAAAATATCATCATAAAAATCTTCCTGACCGAGAAGCAGATCGTTGATTGCTTTAAGGAACAAACCAGATTCTGCTCCCTGAATTATTCTGTGATCGTAAGTGCTGGTAATGTTCATAACCTTGCTTATTCCAAGTGTGGAAATAGTAGTTTGAGACATAGCCTGATATTCTGCATTGTATTGAATTGCACCCGTAGCGATAATTGTTCCTTGCCCAACCATTAATCTTGGTACAGAAGCGACTGTTCCTATAGTGCCGGGATTTGTAAGTGTAATTGTTGTTCCCGAAAATTCATTCGGATCTATCAAACCTTTTCTTGATCTCGAAATCAGATCTTCGTAGGTAGTCCAGAATTCTTTAAAACTTAACTTATCTGCACCTTTAATGTTCGGAACAATAAGAGATCTTGAACCATCCTTTTTTTCAATATCAATTGCCAATCCAAGATTAACATCTTTTCTTTTAATTATGTGCGGCTTTCCGTCAATTACTGTGAATACATTATTCATCACCGGCATTGATTTAACTGCTTTCAGAATTGCCCAGCTTATCAGATGGGTGAATGAAATTTTCTTTTTATTAAGTCTTTTTAAATGATTGTTTATCAGTGTCCTGTTTTCTTCAAGTAATTTTACCGGAATGGTTCTTTGCGATGTAGCTACCGGGATTGAAAGACTGCTGACCATATTGCTAAGAATTTTTTCAGAACTACCAGCAATAATTTGAACATCATCATTTGAGTTAGGTTGTGGTAACGAAACATTACCGGATAGAAACGAAAATCCATCCAATAAGTTTTTTCCATTACCACCTTCTTTAGTGGATATATCACCAAAAAATTTTCTCCATTGCTCAGGAACTTCATCAGGGTTATTTGTAAACTGATTATATAAGTGCTCAACAAACCAGGTGTTGGCACCAAATTTTTCCAGTTCTTCTTGCTGTCTTTTATTCAGGTTTTTGCTTTTCATTTTTAATGGCTTGTATTTTATTTCTTTTTAGTAACTTATTAAAGATTTTTATAAATAAATAGATAAACAATAATCAACTTTAATCATAGTAATCGAATATGCCTGGGAGAAAATCAATAAAGAATATACGGCGTGAATATAAGCTAAACAAATTATCCGAGGAAACAGTTCACAAAAATCCTTTTATACAATTTGAGAATTGGTTCAATGATGTGCTTAACGGAAAAATAATAGAACCAAATGCTATGATACTGGCAACTGCGAACAATAAATTAAGGCCGTCAGCAAGAGTGGTTCTATTGAAGGGATTTACTAACAAAGGTTTCAAATTTTTCACCAACGGAAGTAGTCGAAAGGGGATTGAACTCTCAAACAATTCTTTTTCATCTGTCCTGTTTTTCTGGGCAAAGTTGGAAAGGCAGGTTAGAATAGAAGGAAGGATAAGAAAACTTTCAGCGGTGGAATCAAAGGAGTATTTTGATAGCCGACCTCGTGAGAGTCGTTTAGCTGCGTGGGCTTCCAATCAGAGTTCTGTGATCCCGAATAGAGGTTATCTTGATAAAAGATTTCAAAATTTTAAAGAGCAGTTTAAAGGAAAAAAAATCCCGATGCCCAAAGATTGGGGAGGATTTATTTTAGTGCCGGATTATTTTGAATTCTGGCAGGGAAGAGAAAACAGATTGCACGATAGGATTTGTTATAAAAAACAAAAAGGAAGATGGAAAGTTTTTAGGTTGGCGCCGTAAACTAAAAATTAAATTTTCTTTTAATAATTGGTGAGCCAGTAATTGCACCTCTGATAATAATAGTACCCAAAATTATAAGTCCTCCAATTATTGCAGTAGCAGATGGAACCTCGCCATATCCTATTAAGACCCAAACCGGATTCAAGACGGGCTCAACCATTGTGATTATAGATGCTTCGACTGCAAAAATTCTTTTTAATCCTGAAGCAAAGAATGCATAAGCAAAGGCAATCTGAAACACGCCAAGAAAACTTACCATCCACAAATCAGAGAAAGATATCATTTCAATTGAAGCTAAAAATGGAATGCATATCAAAGCAACGAGAATGTTTCCCCAAAAAATACTGCTCTGCTGATACATCGGATCATTTTTCTTCATTCCTAAAAACAGGGCAGCGAAAGTAACACCTGAAATTAAAGCAACAAGGTTTCCTTCAAGATGACCGGGTTCAAGTTTCCCGACAAAAAATAAAATCATTCCAATTACACAAACGCTAACAGTAATTATGTTGATGCGTTCATACCTGGTTTTGTTTATGAGCGGTTCAAAAATTAAAACGTAAATTGGTGCAGTTGCCTGCAAGAAAATAGCATTTGCTGCAGTTGTAGTTTTAGTTGCTATCACAAATGTGATTAGAACTATCGCATAGATAATTGAATTAACGAAACTGAGTTTATTCATCAACAAAATTTGTTTTCTGAAAATCAGAGCAAAGGTTAGCGCAGCGATTGAACAACGAAAGAAGGATAACTGCATAGCCGAAAAAGAAATCAGCTTAATAAAAAGTCCGCCGCTGCTCCATAAAAGTGCGGCAGTGAAAACGTATAAAATACCTTTTTGATGTTCAGAAAAAGTTTGCATAGCTGGCAGCAAATATAGTCAATGAAGTTCAGTATAAATGAAGGTTTATATTTAGAATTTCATCACTAAATTATGTTCAAAGATTAGGATATTTTTAGAACTATGAGCAGACATTTTAAGTTTATTGATCATACCGCAGATATTGCAGCTGAAATTATTGGCAGCAGCCTGGAAGAATTATTTTCAGCAGGTGCTGAAGCCTGGCTGGTTTCAATTGTTGATGAACAAAAACCCGAAGCTGATGACTTGCTGGAAATCGAACTCTCAGCATCTTCCAAAGAAGAATTATTAATTACTTTTTTAAACGAAATAAATTATCTCCTCATTGCAAAAAAATGGTTGTACTCATCAATTCAGACAATGAAAATATTTAATGACACTAATGGATGCGAATTATCAGCTGAACTGAAAGGGATACAAATTAAGCAAGACATCCAGCTCAAGCAGGAAATAAAATCTGTTACTTATCATCAGGTAGAGATCATTGAAGCGGACGGCAATTATTCAACTCTCGTTGTATTTGATATTTAGAAATGATGGAAGGAGAAATGATTAAATGAATGTTGGCAGAATCGAACTGATTAAAGTAAGAGAGAATTTATGGGAGATACCTGCAACCGGACAAATGAAAGTTCCGGGAAGAGTTTACATCTCTCAAGATATGATCGAAAGTGGTTTGAAAGACGATGAAGCTCTGAAGCAGGTTGTAAACGTTGCGCATCTTCCCGGGATAGAAAAATATTCCCTTGCAATGCCGGATATTCATTGGGGATATGGTTTTCCTATCGGTGGTGTTGCTGCAACGAATCTTGATGATGGTGTTATTTCTCCCGGTGGAGTTGGTTACGATATTAATTGTGGAGTCAGACTTGCCACCACAAATTTAGAATACGAAAAAATAAAAAATAGAATTGATAGTTTAGTCTCGAAACTATTCAGTGCAGTTCCAACCGGAGTTGGCGCCAGCGGCGCAATAAAAAAACTTTCACAATCCGATCTTAAAAAAGTTTTAACAAGAGGTTCAGTTTGGGCTGTTGAAAACGATCTTGGATCTTCATCCGATATTGACTTTACAGAGGAAAGTGGAACGTTAAAAAATGCTGATGCGAATGTTGTGAGTACACGTGCCTTTGAACGTGGTTCAGATCAGGTTGGTACTCTCGGTTCAGGAAACCATTTTCTTGAAGTGGATGTTGTTGAAGAAATTTATGATGCGAAAGTTGCTGATGTGTTTGGATTATTTCTTGGACAAATTGTAATTCAAATACACACCGGTTCTCGTGGACTTGGTTACCAGGTTTGTGACGATTATCTGAAAGTTCTTCTTCAAGCAAGCAATAAATACGGTTTCAAACTTCCTGATAAACAGTTAGCTTGTGCACCGATCAATTCTCAGGAAGGACAGGATTATCTTGCGGCAATGCAGGCAGCAGCAAACTTTGCATGGAATAACCGTCAGGTAATTATGCATCTTGCAAAAAATGTTTTTAAAGAAACTTTTTCAATGACTGAATCTGAGCTGGGATTCAAACTTCTTTATGATGTTTGCCACAACATCGCTAAAATTGAAAAACATAAAATCGGCAAAGAAGAAAAAGAAGTATGTGTTCATCGAAAAGGTGCAACGCGTGCTTTTCCGCCCGGAAGTAAAATGATTCCGGTAAAATATCAGGGAGTTGGTCAGCCGGTTTTAATTCCCGGTGATATGGGAAGATATTCTTTTATTTTAGTAGGAACAGAAAAAGCGATGGAAGAAACCTTTGGAAGTTCCTGTCACGGTGCCGGAAGAAATCTAAGTCGCACAAAAGCATTGAAGAGAGCAAAGGGCAGGGATCTGGTCGGCGAGCTGAGGAAAAAAGGAATTTCAATTCAGGCGAAAGGTTACAAAACATTGGCAGAGGAAATGTCGGATGCGTATAAAGATGTTTCTGATGTAGTTGATGTAATGCACAAGGAAGGTATTACAAGAAAGGTAGCAAAGATAAGACCTGTTGGAGTAATTAAAGGTTGAGAGAAATAAATGATGGAAGCTGGAAGATGGAAGGAAGTAAATTAGAGTTTATTCATAAACTAAAATTCAGTAATGGAAAAAAACAATATTGAAGCTGCTGTGTTTGAGCTTCTTAACAATGCAAATGAAAGGTATGGTGATGATGTAGAAAAGATATGGTTCTACGATGGTGAAATATGTCCCTGCTGTAAAAAACGTAAAATAGATACATTGACTATGGGGGAGGAATCAGCTTTGTCGTTAAATGCTTTTATGTATCGGGACATGAAAACGCTTATAGGATATTTTCTTTGCAGCCAATGTATAACAGACTTGCTTGGAAGCACAGTTCAACAAAAGAGTAAGTATGAAAAGTTAGAACAGAATTTAAAAGATTTTTATCACGATCATTTGAAATCGTCTGCATCATAATGTTAGCTTATCAATCCAGGAAAAAGCAAAGGAATATTTTTTGAGGTATTTGTACAATCCACCTTCATTTCTGAAAATCATAAATAGAAATTTTCAGTGGAGCACAACGAATAATAAAATCCTGTTGACTTTTGATGATGGCCCAACAGAACAGGCTACCGGAAAAATTTTAAGTGTTCTTAAGTCAAATCAACTTAAGGCTGTTTTCTTTTGCGTTGGAAATAATATCAGAAAGCTTCCTGAGTTAACAGAAAAAATACTGGGCGATGGTCACACAATTGCAAACCACACTATGAATCACAAATTACTTACAAGGATGAGCAGGGAAGAGTCAATTGAAGAAATAGTTCCCTTCAATAATTTGATGATGAAAAAGTTTAACTACGATGTAAAATATTTCAGACCGCCGTACGGTAAATTTAATCTGAAGACGAATGGATTGATGAAAGAACTTAATTTGAAATGTGTTATGTGGAATTTACTTACTTATGATTTTGAGAATAATCTTGAAAAAGTGAAATATGCAATTGACAGATACTTGACGAAAAATTCAATTATTGTTTTTCACGACAACCTAAAATGCAATGATATTATCCGGAGAATCTTTAAACTACACAATCGAGCAAGTCTCAAAAATAGGACTCGAATTCGGGGAGCCTGAATATTGCTTGAAATAATTTTTCTGATTCTTGTATCGGGCTACTTTATTATTTCTGCCACGCTGATAATTGGTGTGAAAAAAACATTTCCTCAATTGAATGAAGAAGAATTACCAACTGTCTCCATTATAGTCGCTGCAAGAAATGAAGAAAAAAATATCTTAGCTTGTCTTGAATCTTTGAACAATTTAGAATATCCTGGGAATAAAATTGAAATAATTATTGTTGATGATGCATCGGCTGATAATACATTGGACATTGTTTCTAACTTCATTCATGGTAAAAAGAAGTTTCGAGTGGTTTACCTTCAGGAAAATAAAGATGCAAAATTGAAAGGCAAGGTTCGGGCAATGCTGAAGGGATTAAAATTGCCAAAGGAGAAATTATTTTAACAACTGATGCCGATTGTGTGGTTAATCCTCTTTGGGCAAAGACTATTGCTTCTTATTATTTGGAAGATGTTGGAGTAGTGAATGGTTTCACATCACAAACTGCAAATAGTGTTTTCAGCGGAATGCAAGCGATTGATTTTATTTATTTACTTTTTATTGCTTCAGGAACGATCAATCTTGGAAAACCGATAAGCTGTATTGGAAATAATATGTCATTCAGAAAAAAGGCTTATGAAGAAGCAGGTGGATTCGAAAATTTACAATTCAGCGTAACCGAAGATTTTCTGCTTCTGAACTCAATTCAAAAATTGGGTAAATACAAAGTCATTTATCCCTTAAGTAAAGATTCTTTAGTTATCTCAAAACCTTCTTCTAGTTTAAAAGAATTATTCAGCCAAAAAAAACGATGGGCAGTTGGTGGAATTGATACACCACCATTGGGCATTGGGTTAATGTTGTGGTCATTCCTGACAAATATTTTTTTATTACTAACACCTTTTTTCTATAGTGCAGTTTGGGTATATCTTGTAATTTTCAAAGTCTCAATTGATTTTTTTGTACTTTTGCCGGTTCATCAGAGATTAGGTCTTCAAAAGAATTTAAAATATTTTTTGGTGTTTGAAATTTATTATATTCTGTATGTGGTTTTTTTGCCTTTAACATTGGTATTCAGCAGGAAAGTAATTTGGAAAGAAAGAGGATATGACTAGCAGAACCACAAAAATTACGGTAATAGGCGCTAGTAGTTTGAAAATCTGTTATAGAATTTATAAAAGTTAAGGAGAATTAATTATGGCTGTCAAGAATATTGAAAAAGAAGTGCTTGAGTTAAATGTCAAGTCACGTGCAAAGCTTGCTAATAAATTATTATCGAGTCTTGAAGACCTATCTGAAATTGAGATTGAAAAACTTTGGGCAGAAGAATCACTTCGAAGAAATGAAGAAATAAGTAAGGGCAAAGTCAAATTACGACCTGCTGAAGAAGTCTTTAATTATGCAAGGAAACGGTTCAAATGATAAAACTAGCTTCATTCCACCCGATGGCAGAGATAGAAATGAATGAAGCAGCTGAATTTTATGATAATAGAGAAATGGGTCTCGGTGTTGCCTTTATTAATGAAGTTGAACGCGTTGTGAAATCAATCAGACAAAACCCTGAGTCTGCTCCTATAATTTTAAAAACTGTACGCAGTAAAATTTTATGGCGGTTCCCTTACAGTTTAATGTACTCAATTAATCCTGAAGCTATTCGTATTCTTGCTGTAGCGAGTCAAAAGAGACGTCCTTTTTATTGGCGCAGTCGTAAATGATTATTTTGTTCAGAAATTCAGTGACAAAATCCTGATGCTGCTTCTTTGTAATTACTATGTAACCTACAGATGCAACGCTTTCTGCGAGTTCTGTCATTTTGGTGATCACACAAACTTTAAAGATACACCTTACGCTGACCTCAATGAGTTCAAATCAAATGTTGAGCAGCTTGCAAAGCTTGGAGTTAAGTTTATTGATCTCACTGGTGGCGAACCTCTACTTCATAAAGACATTCATTTGATGGCAGAGTTTGCTCATAGTTTGAAAATGCAGACAAGCATCACTACCAACGCCTTACTATATCCAAAGTTTGCTGAGAAACTCGCAGGGAAAATAAATCTGCTTCACTTTTCTCTTGATTCACCTGACGAAGAAGAACACAACAGAATTAGAAAAGTAGATTGCTATAATTCGATCTTTAAAAGTATTGACATCGCAAAATCTCTTGGTGAATTTCCTGATGTTCTTTTTACTGTTACAAATGATACTTACAGGAAGTTGCCACGAATGCACGAATTAGCTGCAAAGCACGATTTGGTACTTCTCGTTAATCCGGTTTTTTCTTATTTCGGTAATCCCGGGCTGACGCAGGAAGCTGTTGATTACATTGATGATTATTGTGATGGTAAAATGGATGTCTATCTCAACAAAGCATTTATGAAATTAAGAAGGGATGGCGGAAATAATATCAATGATCCAAGCTGCAAAGCTGTTTCCAGAGTAATTGTTATTTCTCCAACTAATGAAATTCTTCTTCCTTGTTATCACTTTGCAAATGATAAAATTAAAATTGATCAGCCAATAAGTGAGATAAGAAAATCTGATAAGATAAAATATTTTATGAAGAATGAAGGTAGGTTTGATTTTTGTCAGGGCTGCACTGTCAATTGTTACTTTGAACCTTCATTTGCTTTCCCAACAAATCTTTATGCAATTTCCAGTCTCACTTCAAAATTTAAATACAGCTACAACAAGCTCATCAAACAAAAAATTAAAAAGAAACAAATCTTAAAATCTGAAAGTAAATAATGCGATTCGTTCTTTTTTAATCGTCATCTCATTTTTAAAAATAAATTCTTTTGCACAAACCACTGCTGAATGGTTCCCTGCAGATTTAAACATTCAACCATTTACTGCACATTTTCTGGAACCGAAAACCGGATTCCAATATTTATTCGACATTGAAAAAGTAAGAATTGATATCGGAACTTCTCACGATATCATTCATTGGAAAAATGAAGATGAATTTTTTTCACTCGGAGCGGATTTTTTCACTTACACGAGAGCTCGTTCTGAAGATAATTTTAAATTTCCCGTCGAAACAATTGATTATTTATTCGGAATAAATGGTGGATACAAATCCAAATCGGAAAAAACAGAATGGGGTGCAAGATTACGATTCAGTCATATTAGTGCTCATCTCGTTGACGGCTATTATGATTCTGAAACTCAAAATTGGTTAACCAATTATCAACCTTTTGTTTACAGCAGAGAATTTTTTGAACTGATCGGTTACTATAAAATTTATGGTGTTAGATTTTATGGTGTCCTTAACTTACAACATTCATATTGTTACCAGGCGATATTAAAAACGGAATGTATGGATTTGGTCTTGATTATTATGCAGTTCAATTAAATATTTCTGCATTCACTCCATACTTTGGCTATGATTTTGAATTGACAGGCATTGAAAAATATTTTGGCAATAACATAATTACTGCGGGGTTAAAATTTGGTCATCCTGAGTCACGAGGATTCAGTATTTTTACTTCATATTATTCAGGTAAAAGTGTACATGGAGAATTTTATAACATTAGTGAAGACTATTTTACAATTGGAATTAACCTGGACATTTGATTATGCCTGAACAGCCTTTCGGGGAAAAATATTATTCAACGTACTCTTCTGAACCGGTTAAGCAGAAGAAAGAAAGACCATTGCTGCATCTCGGTTTGTTTATTATTACGTTTATCACCACAACTATTGCCGGAATTCAGTGGACAAGTGCATCTGGTGGTCCTTATGAATTATCTGAATTGCTTATCGGATTACCATATTCAATTTCAATTTTGCTAATTATAACTTTTCATGAGTTCGGTCATTACTTCTCTGCAGTTTATCATAAAGTAAAAGCAACGTTACCGTTTTATATTCCATTTCCACCAATTCCATATTTAATAAATTTTGGAACGATGGGTGCAGTCATCAGAACACGTACTCGTATTCATTCAAAGAAAGCAATGTTTGATATTGGAGTAGCAGGGCCGATTGCCGGATTTGTTGTAACTATATCAATTTTGATTTACGGTTTCTTGAATGTTCCCGGTATGGATTATATTCTCAATATTCATCCGGACTATCTTGAACCGATTTATGGAAAAGAAGGTTATTCATTAGTGTTTGGTGATTCAATTCTGTTTTCATTTTCTGAGAGAGATTTTTATTAAGCCGGGACAGTTCTTCCCGCCGATGAGCGAAATTTATCACTATCCATTTTTGTGTGTCGGATGGTTTGGATTGTTCATTACATCAATGAATATGATTCCTGTAGGTCAATTGATGGCGGACATATTTCCTATTCAATGTTTGGTGAGAAGCATCATTATAAAATTTCAGTAATTAGTTTTTTAGTTATGTTTATTTTTGGAGTTCTTGGTTTTGCTGATTCCTTTCTTGAATTAAATTATGGAATCGGTTGGTCAGGTTGGTTATTCTGGTCTTTAATTCTTTACTTTATAATTAAGTTGAAACATCCGCCGGTTCTTGATGCCACAGAACTTGATCCTCAAAGAAAACTAATTGGATATTTTTCATTTTTCATTTTTATAATATCTTTTTCACCAATGCCAATAATGCTTACATTACCTCAATGATTCTCAAAATATCTTAATTTTTACCTTGTGTTATTGCTTGTTTCAAAATATTATTATGCTATGCGAAAAACCATTTTATTATTGATCCCGCTTCTGATTTTGGGGATGCGAAAAAACCTATGATAACCTAATTGATACAGGAACGGACAATTTCCAGGTAAGCTACAATTGCTGGAATTAAAGATACTTTAGATTTAAAAAATCCTGCCGACTCACTTCTGAATATAAGATTAATCTTCACACCGCTTAGCCAGGTGTATAAAGCATACTTTGATGTTTACGGTTCAGATAATGTAAAAATAAACTCCGAACCGATTGAGATGTATGAAATAATTGAAGATCTTTATGAAAATCAATTCATACTTAAAAGAGAATATCCACTTGGAAATTATACAGTCCGATTTTCTGCAGTGGGTTATGAAGGAAATGTTAAGCAGGTTGCTGTGGCTTATTTTTATTTTAAGAATGGGCAGGATAATCTTCCCCCGGTAATTTCAAATCTTGTTTGTCCGGATTCAATTGGAAGGGGAGTAAGTTTTGTTTTTTCTGTTAATACAGTTGATCCGAATGGACGTGTAGATATACTTTCTACTTTTTTTAGTTTATACAGACCGGATGGTTCTGTTGTCGAGGAAACTCCCGGAGATATCTATTTCGCAATGCACGATGATGGAAACCTTGCAGTATTTGGTGACAGCACCGCCAATGATGGTATTTATTCATTTAAAAATTCTTTTTCAGCTACTTCAATGACAGGGAATTGGAAATTTGTATTCCAGGCAATTGACAGAAGCGATAGTTTAAGCAACATTATTGAACATTTTCTTTCTGTGCAATGATAAAGATATTTATTACATCTTTTGTTTTCCTTTTCGTAGTTGAGATTACTTCCCAAATTCAACCAGAATCTTTCCAACTTCAGACTGACAAGAATTTTATTTCAAAAATCACAGCTTCAAATCCAACAAGCAATAGCATTCTTGATATTGTTACAATCGAAGATCAAGTTTGGTTGGGGACAAGCAGAGGTGTTAGTGTTTCTTATGACAGGGGATTGAATTGGACAAACTTCTACGGTAATTCACCATTTGGTCAGGACAACGTGTCTGCATTGGCTTATAATAAATATGACGGTTCAATTTGGGCTGCAACTGCCACAAGTGCGCCTGCACCCGGTGGTGGAACAGTTCCTAAAGGTACCGGATTGAAATACACTACCGATAGCGGATTAACGTGGACTGCAGTCCCGCAGCCAGTTGATCATCCTGATTCCTCAGTCGTCTTATTTGGAAATAATGTAATGAATTTTCTCCCAATTACTGTAGCCGAACAAAATTTAACTTATGATATTGCGTTCACACCCGGTGCAATTTGGATAACTTCATTTGCAGGTGGAACAAGACGAAGTACAAATATGGGTCAAACCTGGCAAAGAATAATTCTTCCGACGGATAGTCTGAATTCGATTTCACCTCTCGATGCACTTGATGAACGTGATAAATGCATTTCTCCAACCCCCGGAAATTTTTGCAGCATAGGCTGGCTCAATTACAGGGCATTCTCAGTGACAGCAGCAAATGATTCAACAGTGTATGTTGGAACTGCAAACGGAATTAATAAAACTACAAATGCATCTGCACATCATCCGACATGGGTAAAATTCAATCATCAAAATCAGGATAAACCAATCAGTGGAAATTTCGTTACAGCACTTGGATATAATCCTGCTAATAACTCGATCTGGGCTGCCTGCTGGAAAGCAGAGGATCTTGCAGAATACTATTCGATAAGTTCAACTCATGATGGTGGAGCAAATTGGAAGTCGTCTCTCTTTGAAGAGAAAGGGCACAATTTTGGTTTTAAAGGTAATGATGTAATTGCCCTTACAGATAACGGAGCTTTTAGATCGTTGAACCAGGGACGAACCTGGATTCTTCCCAATAATATTGTTGATGAAGAATCTGGTGTTGAATTAGTAACTAAAATTTTCTACAGCGCTGCTTCCGAGGAGGATTATGTCTGGATTGGTTCCAATGACGGACTAGCCAGAATTTTTGAAACAAGTGCATGGAACGGTAACTGGAAAGTTTACTTTGCATCTCAGCCTCTAAAATCCGACAATGAAACTTACTGTTATCCCAATCCATTTTCTCCCAGACAGGAGCAATTAAAAATTAAATATAGTACCGGTGGTGTTGAAGCCTCCGTAACAATTATGATTTTTGATTTTGGGATGAACTATATCCGTACTATAATTCAGAATGCACCAAGAAACCGAACAGTTGAAGGTGCTCCGGAATATTGGGATGGACGTGATGATAATGGAAACTATCTTCCAAACGGTGTTTATTTCTATTCAGTTGAGATTGATGATAGCGATCCTATTTTCGGAAAAATTATTTATATGAAATGACCAAAATAATTGAAATAAAATATTCAGGTTTAATAGTATATCATTATGTGTTTTGCAATCATAATATCGGGCATGGTTGCATGACTGCATTCTATCATGCAAACGCACTACCAAAGAGTAATTGTTTGATACAAAAAGGTAAACCAGAAGAAAATTGAAGAAAGTATTCACAATATTTTTTGCACTGCTAATTGAAGTGGCATTCTCACAACCTAAATTCAGTGAGATGGCTGCCAGTCCCGGTGCTTTCACGCGGATTGGATTCGGTGCAAGAGGAATCGGAATGGGAAATGCAATGTCTTCTTTAACTGAAGGAGAATTAGTTTCATATTATAATCCTGCAATAACTCCGTTTCAGGAAAATAATTCTTTTCAGGCTGGATATTCATTCCTAACATTAGACAGGGCGTTAAATTTTTTCAACTTTACAAGAAAATTTGATTTTTATTCTACGAAGGATACTCTTTCCGAAACACGTAAACCAAGAACAACTGCAGGCTTAAGCATTGGTATCATCAATTCGGGAGTAAGAAATATTGATGGAAGAGATAACAATGGTCTGCCAACCGGTGAACTCTCTACATCTGAAAACCAGTTCTTTATTGGCCTGGCTGCAAAAGTATCGCAAAAATTATCGCTGGGTGTCTCTGTTAAGTTCTATTACTATAAACTTTATGAGGAGATTACTTCTAATAGTTTAGGTTTTGATATTGGTGCATTGTATAGAATTAATGAAAACTTTAATGTTTCTTTAGTTATTGCTGATATCAATAGTAAATATAAATGGGACACATCACCGATATACGAGCAAGAGGGAATAATAAGCGAAGATAAATTTCCTAACCTCAGAAAAATTGGGGCAAGTTATAGAAACAAAGAACTTGGATTGCTCGGTGCAATTGAATTTGAAAATAGCAGTGCTGAAACAAATATTCTACGAGCAGGAGTTGAGTACAATATTTATGATCAGTTTTTTATTCGAGGAGGCTTTGACCAGTTTAATCTTGAGTAATACCGATTGGCTCGTTAAACCTTCGCTTGGTTTTTCATTCTTTCAGCCGTTTGGTAATTTAGTGGTAGGTGTTGATTATGCTTTTCAGATTGAACAATATTCAAGTGCTGACCGGCATATTCTAAGTGTTAATTTTAATTTTTAAGTAAATCAAATTGTTAAACTGTTGAATTGCTTTATTGTTGAAAAAATAAATACTCAATAAGTTCTTTAGCAATTTAACAATGTAACAATAAAACAATATAATTATGCTAAGAACATTAATTCTTTTATTACTGGTTACTTCATTAAGTATCGCACAATCCGCAGGGGGCAGCGGACTGTCATTCCTTAAATTTGGTTATGGTGCAAGGAATATCGCAATGGGCGATGCGGGTACATCCGCATCTAATGACCTATCGGCATTGTTCTATAATCCATCACGACTTGTATCCACAGAAATGAATGAAGTTTTGTTTATGCATAATGAGTGGATACAGGATATAAGAAGCGAAGTTGGTGGAATAAAATGGAATATGTTCAACCTTCCATGGGCTGTCGGCTTTAATGTTACAACTGTTGATGATATCGAAGTAAGAGAACGTCCGGGTGATCCAATTTCAAAATTTAATGCAAACTATTTCTTTGGCAGTCTTTCATCGGGTTTTAATGTAATTGATCAACTGGATTTTGGACTTACATTCAAGTATTTGTACGAGAGTTTATTAAATGATGAATCAACTGGTTATGGTTTTGATTTCGGATTGAATTATGCTACTCCAATCGAAGGCTTAACCGCTTCCACAGTTATCCGGAATGTTGGATCAATGAGTGAACTTAGAGTTGAAAAAACTAAATTGCCCACGGAATTTCGTTTGGGCGGTTCTTATGGTTTTGGTTATGAATCATCGAAAATAGATTTGGTTGTGGTCACAGAACTTCAGAAATATCTTGACACTGATGATATACATGTAATAGGCGGTATAGAAGGTGTTTATAGCAAAACATTTGCACTAAGAATTGGTTATCAAACAGGCTACGAGTCAAGAAGCATCACAGGTGGGATCGGAATAATGTGGGGCAACTTACGTTTTGATTATGCGTATATGCCTTTTTCACTTGGACTCGGTAACGCTAACCTCTTCTCAATTCAATTTAAATTTTAGTTTTTTGGCTTCTCGAGCACTTCGAGTATAGTCACTGCGTGCTGAATTGTGATATCTAACATCCTGTTTTCAGAAATATAAATCTGCAATGAATATTTGCTTCCTTTTTGAGTAAAAGTTTCCAATGGAATTAATTTTACCTCATCAAGATCCTTTTCATATTGCTTAAGAATATTCCACAAAATTTTGAAAACCTGGCCAGAGTTGTTTTTAGTAGTTGTACCCCAGTCTTTGATAATCTTAAAAGCCATTTCATCTTTAAAGAAAACTATTCCTACCGGCTCACTGTGCTTATCTGAAATGTAGAAACTGCCATCCTCATCCTCGACTACATTAAAACCAGATTTTAATTTTTCCCATACCTGATCCATGCTCATTCCAAGTTCAATATCGTGACCCCGTAAGTTCATTGTTACGTCTTGCGCAGAAATGCTGATGGTTAAAAGTAACAACAAGAAAAAGGTTTTCATTTGAACTCCATGTTATAAAAATTGATGATTTAAATTTACTGAAGGGAGATTACTTAGACAAAGAAATAAAGGATGCGTCCTCACAGCAAATTCTTTCTGCGAGGACGCCGTGACTAAAATTATTTGATAAGAATCATTTTATTTGTTTGATTGAATGAACCGGCTTGAATGTTATAGAAATAAATTCCACTGGATAAAGCTGAAGCATTAAATTCTACCTGATACGTGCCAGGTGATTTAACTTCATTAACCAGGATGGCTACTTCATTACCAATCGCATCGTAAATTTTAAGTGTAGTAAAGTTATCTTCCGGTAAAGAATATCTTATTATTGTCGATGGATTAAACGGATTTGGATAATTATCATACAATTTAAATGAAGCCGGGTTTGAATGTTCATCTCCAACATCCGTTATTGTGATGGATACAGAAGTTGAATCCCATCTAAGCGGACTGGCATGACCCGCATTAACTGTATACACACCAGGACCAGGAGCTGTCAGGGTAAATGGATTGGAATTGGTACCATTGTTTATTGCCACCACTGTTCCACTAGCGTCAACTAATTCACCAGCAACTTTGTTTGTTGTTCCGCTAACAGTAATTTGAACCTGCAAATCAGTAACACTCAAAGATACTTTTCCGTCCTGAAAAGTATGACATCCGCCACCATCACAACCGGGATTAGTACCATTCATGGATGGTTTAGAAATGTTAATCGGAATTACTAACAAAATAATTCCAAGTACTAAAAAAAGTAAGGTGTATTTCATATGGCTCTCCTTGTTAATTGTGAATAATTGCTAATTAGGCAATTATTATACCTAAATAACCAAAGGATTTGTTCATTGTGAATTTGATAAATTACAGGCGATTTTGCTGCGGTATCTATTTAATCAAAACCATTTTCTTGGTTTCAGTAAAACTTCCATCCCGAATTTGATAATAATAAATTCCACTGGCAAGGTTTGTCGCGTCAAAATCAACTTCATAAATGCCGGGTTGTTTTTCTTCGTTTACCAGCGTTGCGATTTCATTTCCTAAAACATCATAAACTTTTAGTGTAACAAACTGCAAACTACCTACTATATACTGAATACTAGTTACCGGATTAAACGGGTTGGGGTAATTCTGTAACAATGCAAACTCGACTGGTACATTAGAATTTGTGGAATCTTCAACAGATGGAAACGTATCAATTACAAAAGTTGTATCGCTTTTATCATAAACTGTGCTGTCACTTACATCACTTATCTTTATTCTACATTCCCAGGATGTGAATGGAGCTTGAACAATCCAATCGTAAACACCATCACTTTCTGTTGCTTCTTCTATGGTTATCCAATTACCAACATCAGCCAGGCTCAATTGAATTTTTACACTATCAACTTTATTACTTGCCCAGGTTATCTGAATTGGATTACCCATTAAAAAATGCTGACCACCGTTTGGATAAATAACTGCAATCGCCGGAGTCTGGCTCAAGTCTATTGAATACATTGATCTGCCATAAGTTGCTGCAATAAGTTTTCTGGTTGGACTGTGAAAAACCAAATCAGTTACTGGTGCATTCGGTAAATTACTGCCAACATAATTCCAGGTGCTGCCAAGATTATCTGAAACAAAAACTCCAACATCCGTTCCTACATATAATCTATCTGCGGAATCGGGATCAATAATAATATCATTTACCGGCGCATCCGGAAGATTCGATGAAATATCCAGCCAGCTTATACCAGCATTTGTCGTTCTGAAAACATGAGGAAGATATTCATCATATCTGAATCCTGACAAAGTTACATAAGCAATCATCGCATCATCAGGATCAACAGCAACCCTTGTTATCCATCGCGTTGGAAGAGTAGCTGAGATATTGTTCCAGTTCGTTCCACCATTTGTTGTAACCCAAACATTAGCATCATCGGTTCCGACATAAATTACATTTGAATCAGATAGCGCCGATGCAACTGTTGTTATTGTTCCATAGACCTGGTTTCCTGTTGGAGGTCCATCAGTTAAATCAGGGCTTATCGGTGTCCATGACACAGCGCGATTTGTTGATCTGTAAATGCGATTAGTACCAAGATATAGTTTTGCCGGATTTGATGGATCAATTATGAATGGTGTACTCCAGTTAAACCTGTCTGAACCTGAAACTCCATTAAGTCCGTATGAAAAACCATACCCTCCATCAGTTGATCTTCCAAAGCCGCCGTACTGAGATTCAGCATAGACAAAATTGTTATTTGAGGGATCAACTAAAACATAAAAGCCATCTCCGCCAAAAATTGGATGCCAGTTATCCAGATTTCCTGTTAAAGTTCTGTTTGTTCCGTTATCCTGAGTTCCGCCGTAATACCTGTTTGGAAATTGATAATCTACTTCGCAGGTATAGAATTGAGTAATAGGCATAGTAGAAATTTTTGTCCAGTTCGATCCCTGGTCAAATGATTTATAAACTCCACCGTCATTACCAGCGACAATAAAATTTGGACTTGCAGGATGGATATACATTCCATGCTGATCAACGTGCATACTTCCGGAAGAGTAAAACCAGGAGCTACCTCCGTTTGAAGTTTTGTAAACATCTAATCCTAAAACAAATACAATGTTCGGATTTGAAGGATCAACACGAATGTTTCCAAACCACCAACCGAAAGAGGAAAACAAACTCGAAAGTGAGCCGTCTGTTGTTCGCGTCCAGCTATCACCATTGTTAGTTGATTTATACACACCTGCAAAGTAGCCAACATTATCAGCGTATATAGCATAAATAATATTTGGCGATGATTCAGAAATTGAAATTCCAATCCTTCCGACTGAAGATGAGTTGTTAGGTATTCCATCAGTTAATTCCGTCCAGGTTTCTCCGCCATCAGTGGAGCGATAAAGTCCGCAAGTCTGTCCGCCATAAGATCGTCTGTCTGGTCTTCTTATTCTTTCCCACATTGCTGCATAAATAATGTCTGGATTTAAAGGATTTATAGCAACATCAATACATCCGGTTGAGTCTGAAATGAATAATTTATTTTCCCAGGTTGTTCCGCCATTAGTTGAACTATATAGTCCTCTTTCAGAATTTTTGCCAAAAAGTTTTCCCATTGCGCCAAGAAAAATTATTTGTGAATTTTGTGGATCAACTACTATCCGCGAAATAAATTCTGTTGCTGCAAGGCCGATATGATTCCAGGTAGTTCCACCATCGGTTGATTTGTAAACACCATTTCCTCCGTAAGTAACTGATCCACCGCCACCGTTTACTTCCCCGGTTCCGACATAAATTATATTTGGATTAGTAGGGTCAATAACAAGATCGCCGATTGACATCGTGTAAGTTTCATCAAAGATGGGGAACCAGTTATATCCCTGGTCAGTTGATTTAAATATTCCACCTGAAGCGATTCCTGCATAAACAGTATCAAGACTTGTTCTGCTCATTTCAATATCTGAAATTCTTCCACCTATGTTTGTTGGACCAGCAAGTACCCATTGATTCGACATTGAAGATTTTGAAAATGCTTTCATCTGTTTTGTCTGCTCTATTGCTTCGTAGTATTTTTCAAGAGGAATTTCACCAACTGGAAAAGCTCTCTGCATAAAAAACCAATCGGATGGATATTTCGCTTTTGATTGCTTGATTGGCTTATTGGAAAAAGAAATAATTCCGATGAGCAGACTAACTATAATCAGAAAAGTAGAGATAAATGAATTTTTCATAAAAGACCTTTGTCGACTTATTACTTTAGAAGTATCATTTTTTTAGTTTCAACGTAGTTACCAGCCTTGAGTTGGTAGAAATATATCCCGGAAGATGGAAGATGTTTGATGGAATACGTATTAAAATCAACTTCATAGGAACCGGGTTGTTTTTCTTCGTTAACCAAAGTTGCGACTTCATTACCAAGAATATCATAAATTTTTAGGGTTACAAACTCACTACTACTTACTGAATACTTAATACTAGTTACAGAATTAAACGGGTTGGGGTAGTTTTGGGATAAAGTAAATTTTTCAATTAAAAATTCCTCATCATCAACACCTAATCCGAAATCTGCATGAAATGGCTGTGTGAATTCGGCAATCTGAATACCTTGCTTTTTAACAATGAGCTGAAGATTGAAATTATTCTGTTCTGAATAAAATAGTGAATCAAATTCAACCAATACCGGGTCAAATGGTGGATATGATTTTGGATGAAACCAAACTTCGTATTCGAACTCATCAAGCGAATCAATAACTATGAAATAAAAATTATCAAGCTGTATTGGGTAACCTAAAGAATCCAGATAATAGAAATAACTATTAAATCCTGGCTCAATTGAAATGCTGTCTCTTTCATTAGTGCTGATCAGGTTTTTACAAATAAATTCTGGTGTAGTGCAGCCACCCTGTATTAATGCTGTATCAACAGGTGGCAAGAATTGAATTTGGACATTTGGCGGAAACGGAATTAGTCCAAACTCTTGCAGGACTTTTTCAAGAAATCCATAATCATCGATCAGATTATACAAATCAATAATAACATTAAGGGAATCATATCCTGATTTGTATGTAGTATTGACTTCCCAGAATTCTGCATCACCGATTAAAATTGAATCGACGCTCCCTACAATAACCGGAATAAGACCACTCATAAAACTCGTATCTATAGCTATTCCTTCTGTAAACCCACCAGGAATACCAAAAACTGTATCGATAGGAACGGAAATCAGAAGTCCTAGCATCTCTTCAATTCCTATATGATTCCAGAAAGCAATTGTATCAAGACCTTCAGGGAAAATGCCGGTGAAAAGATATGCTGGCTTATTACCGGAAGTATATTGAATGAGTCTGTTACCTTCTTCCTGTGAAAGAGCAAATGGTGGATTAATAAATAAAAACAATCCATCATAATTGAAAATTGAATAATCGAGAGTATCAGCAACAAACACAGAATCTTCAGTCAGTTGAGATAGTGTTGATTGAAAACTTGAAGAGACATCATTTGGATCGAAGATGAGAATACTTTGATCCTGGGGAAATATTTGAAAGGAGTTCGAGAGAAGAAAAACACAGATTAAATATTTTATAGCTTTCATAACTACCAATCCCTGTTTTGTTGCATCAAACGTAATAAAATACTTTTTAAGATTCAATTTAGATAAACAGCATCCCGCATTTTTTAATATCTTTGGCTGTAATTTTTACAAAGTTTTTATGCGGGATTGAGTCGGTTATTTTAATTATTTAATTATTTAGTAATTTTTAAAGAATTTAACTCATCCCAACCCTTCTCTTAAAAAGAGAAGGGATTGTTAGGTATTATGACCTAAGAATATAATTCTGACAGGACATACTGATATTTAGTTTTGTTAACAATAAGTCTCTCTCTTTATAAGAGAGAGATTAGAGAGAGTTTATTTTATTATACAATTGAAATCTTTTTAATATTGCACAACTTTAATTACATAGATCACTACAAAAAAGACGCAGAAGAGTTCGATTACTTTGAAGAACGGAAAGGTGTAGTTGCCCACGACGAAAGGCGGGTAAGGGAATTCATCATTTCAAAAATTCCCAAAAACGTCTTTTCAATTCTGGACGTCGGTTGCGGAAATGGCTGGCTGGCAAAAGAGTTTATTTCAAAAGGTAAACAAGTTTATTCACTTGATCTATCAGTAACAAATCCTGCAATTGCAGTAAAGCTT
The DNA here is from genome assembly GCA_963698525.1 of uncultured Ignavibacteriaceae bacterium. Taxonomy (GTDB): domain Bacteria; phylum Bacteroidota; class Ignavibacteria; order Ignavibacteriales; family Ignavibacteriaceae; genus IGN2. Next base: position 407,768 of record CAVORE010000016.1, read on the forward strand.
TATAAAAGTGAGAAGCATTTCGGAATCACAGCGGATTCATTTCATCTTCCTTTTAATGATAACTCTTTAGATTGTGTTATCGGATCAGAAATAATTGAGCACGTTTTTGACCCTGCCGGATTTGTTAAAGAATTATTCCGTGTTGTTAAAAAGGGAGGTAGATTGATCGTCACAACTCCTTATAAAGAGAAATTAATTTATTATCTCTGCATTCACTGCAATCAAAAAACTCCTGCAAATGCACACATTCATTCTTTCGATGAAAAGAAACTTGAGAATCTTTATTCAGGGAATGAACTGGGAAGTTTTGCGTATGAAACTTTTGGAAATAAATTGCTCATATTTTTACGAACGTACATAATCTTTCAGTTCTTACCCTTCTGGCTGTGGAAAATGAAGGATAAGTTTGCCAATCTGATTTTTAACAAACCTGTCCATATAATCTGCATTTATAAAAAGACATAGATTTATCCTGAACTAGTTTCAGGGTCTTTAGGAATGATTCTGAAATGAACCTGTCTGCCGACAGGCAGGTTCAGAATGACAACACATTCAACAGCTTAGTTACTTCCTTCTCCCAATTTAATTCCTGAGAGGCAATATGACAGTTTTGTCTTTTACTTTTGTAAAGGCTGGCGTTTTCAGAAAGGCTTTTCAAGGCGGAAATCAATTCGACTTTGTTCTCAATATCAATTACAAATCCCACATCATATTTCTCAACAACTTCTTTCATCTGAGGCAGATTGCTTACGATTACCGGAATTTCAGCCATAATGTATTCGAAAAGTTTATTCGGCAAAGCATAGTAATAGCTTGTGCTGAGATTTTCAATAAGCGAAACTCCAACATCGGCGGAAGAAGTAAATTTCGGCAATTCATCCTGAGTAAGCTTGCCAAGAAAGATAACCTGCGTGGTGATATTCATTTCTTGGGCAAGATTTTTATAATACTCTTCGTATTCACCGCCACCGACAATTAGAAAAACGTAGTCAGGTAAATCGCTTAAAACTGCAAATACTTTTTCTATTCCTCTTCCTTTAAGTAAAACTCCCTGGTAAAGAATAATATTTTTATCAATGTCTATTTGAAATTGAGAATGAAGATCAAGCGAAGAGGATGGTTTGTAGTATCGAGGTAAATTTCTAAGAAGAATTATGTTATTTATTCCGTATTCCTTTGTTAAAAATTCACCATCCATCTGGCCGGTTACAATAACATAATCTGTTTTTTTGATGAACAGTTTTTCAATCCATTTCCAGAATGCCTGTTTAAACTTTTTCTCTTTCAAGCCGGCGAGGTAACCAAAAAGTTCACGTGAATCGTAGTAAATTTTTGCCCGCTTCAGCTTCCCAAAGATCACTGCAAAGGGAAGTGTATAAATATCCTCAGCAAAAATGATGGATGCTTTTGTTGTTAGTAATTTAAGTTTTAAGTGCCAGATGAATTTCAGATAAAAGGAGAGCGAGAGAATTCCTTTTCTTAATTTAATAACTGAAACGTTGCCGCGGGATTCAGTGAAATCTTTTGTCAGCCAGTCAAACCCGATGAATTCGACGTCATAATTATTTGCAGATAAACTATCGTATAGATTATTACATCGGGTATCGTAATGAATATTTCCAAGAAATGTTATGAGGATTTTTTTATTCGAGCTCATTTGTTCAGCTCAATGGGATTTATAATTTCTTACGCAGAGTGTTGCGCATTACTGTTTTTGCATCGAACTTTTCTTTAAAGTCAATCAGGTTCATACTTGGGGTCATAGGGTTTTCAGCTTTTGTATCCTGCGAAACTCCAATATCAACGTACTTGTAGCCTTTTTCAGTTGACCATTTCACAACTTCATACATAACGCGATGAATTGGTTTTAAATGTTCATACTCGTAAAGCAGCATATTGTAAAAACAAAGTGTAACAGTCTCGTTGCAAATAAAAACTGATGAACCGGCAATTGGTTTGTCTTTATAGTAAACCATAAAAAGAACCAGATTATCAGGTAAAAGTTTTGTTAATTTGATTAGATCGTCGAGCGAGTGTGTTGGCTTAACATCGTGCCTTGCTTTGTTATCAACTAGTATTGGATAAAATTCATCGTATCGTTCATTTATTTTAACTCTGATGTCAGGATCTTTTAAAGTCTTCCGAATATTTCTTCTTACAGTCTGTTGAAATCGTGAAATGATATCCACATTCGGTTCAAGTTTTATTGCGCTTGAAATATAATGAAGATCGTAATTGAATCCCTGCCACAGCATTGCGAAGTCAAGATTTTCATTCTGATGTCGCTCATAAACGCGTGGCGCAGATGTGAGAAGAAATTCTTTTATTCCAACTTTCTTTCCGTAGTCGAGTAGAGTTGAAACAATTTCCATCGCTTCTGAAAACTTTACATCTTTTGTGACAATCGAACCGTAACTAGCACCGATTGGCGACTCGAAAAGATCTCCAATTCGTGAACCAGGAAGAACAGCAACAATATTTCCATTATCTAAAAAGATAAGATGATTGAATTTGAATTTGCCCGGTCTGTGGTAATCAAAAAACTTTTGCATATGGAACATCGTACCGTTATTTGATTCAAGTACGAATTGATCCCATTTATCTTTCCAGTCTTCAGAATATTCTATTATTTTCACAACAGACAATTAATTGTTTTACATTAATTAAAGTTAAATAAATAATTTCTTTAAGGAAAGTTGTTGGAAATCTTAATGATAGCAATACTACATAGTCTTAGACTGCAATCATCGAATCACAATAATAAACTCACTAACTAAATGTCCGTCACTGTTAGGTTAGATCAGATTCTTATAAAAAATTTAATTAATATTTCATATGTTAATCTTTGATATTAAGACTTTTATTAATGTCCTTTCTCCATATTGATAATCAGTGCAGATAAGCTGAACGAAATTAAAATTAAAAATCAGCTTACTTTTTAATCATTTAGTTTGAGAAAATTTTCAGGAAAATACAATTGGCAATAAGAATTAAACACTATTGGTTGCTTTTTATATTAGTCCTTGTTATTTCCCTTTATTTCAGATTAAAAATTGTTTACGAACTCCCGCTTGGAACTACCTCAAACGAATATGGACTTTCCGGTTTTGATGATGAACCAGCTCATCTTAATTACGTCAAATACCTTTTAGATAATAATAAACTGCCAAAACTTGAAACTAAGGTAACTGATCCGGATGCCTTCGAAACAAATGAATTTGAATATCATCAGCCTCCGCTCTACTATTCAATTATTTACTCAATCTCGAAACTTTTTTTTGTAACTGACTTAAATGAAATATTAATCTTAGGCAGACTATTCAATGTAATGCTGAGTTTGCTGGGATTAATTATTCTTTTTCGCATTCTCAAAGAATTAGAATTACCAGAACTTAAAATACTGACAGCACTTTCAATTTTTCTTTTACTTGGCAGTTCAGTTTATCAGTTTACAGTATTTGGAAATGATGCACTAACGTGGATTTTTCACTGGTTACTTCTTTTGCTGATCTTGAAAGGAATTATTAAAAACTGGTTTATGATAGTAATTGTAATTACTCTTTCTCATTATACTAAGCTTAGCATCTTGCCTTTTTATCTTTTACTAGTTGTTGCTTTCTTTATTGAAATTAAAAAGCTCGGTTTTTCTAAAACTATAGCTTTTAAAATGTTTGCTATTATTCTTTTACCACTGATATTATCGTTGCCATGGTATTTACGAAATTATAGTGAATATAGTAGTTTTCTCTTAATAAATTTTTTTAATGGTGAATGGCATTTCGTAAAAACATTCGAAGAGTCACTTATTAAGTTACTGAGGATGCCATATTCTTTTTTATTCAGGATGCACTTTTCGCCACCAAAGCATATTCTATCTTTGTTAAACTTTATTCCTTATTTATGGCTTGTTGTAAGTATTGTATTATGGATTCTGCGGGTAAAGAATATTTTTAAAATCAGCTATAGCTTGCAGATAATTAATTTCCTTTTAATCATAATTGTTGGCGCATATTTGTATTATGCAATTCCAACCGGATATACTGAAGGAAGATTTCTTTATCCGGCATTACCAGCAATTATTTACTTTATGACCGAGGTACTTTTTTTAGAAAAAATAAAAAATATTCTTTTTGAAGGTTGGCAAATTGCTTTTGTGCTTATAGTTCTTGTGCCATCTTACATTGTTGGATTTTATTTCTAATTAAATAACCAGCGGGGGATGCTCTTTGGAAATTCATTTTAAAAAGCATTTCTTACAATAAGTTGGGATTTTTATGTAAGCAGAATCAAATATATTTACGCTTCTTCTTTGATTACCCGATTCACTTGTGAAGTCAACTTCAGAATTTGAGTGAATCCGCTTATCACATTGAACAGATTCGTTGTGGCAAATATTTTTATTGATAGACTTGTTAATCCGATAATTGCTATTCTCAGGGGAAAGACTGCATAACCTGAATAACCTGATGAAAAAATCACTATTTAATAATGTGTAACTCAAATAATGTAATAAGCAACATCAGAAAAGATGTGACCGATTTGGAAATACATTCTTACTAGTAGGCCACATAAGATTACAATAGCTAATTTAAAATATTGATTCTTAGTGAAGCTACTTCTTTTCAACATTTTGTTCTTCAATTCTGAATTTTGTTGAAAGATAATAGGATGCAAATGGAAAAAGTAAAATGAACATCGGAAACTTGTATCGTGGTGTCCCAACTGTAATCAGTATCATGATAATCCCAATCAGAGAAAAGATTAGAAGAATGTTGGCTTTCTCATTGTACATTTTATTTTTTAAGAATTTATAGATGCCCAATGTTATTGCATATAGCAGAAAGTAATAGAACAGATGATGAAAAAATAGAGTAGTTAAATACAATGTTTTATAAATAGTAGAAGTGTTTGGTAGAGCTTTGTCGAAATCAAATTCCAGTAAAATGATTTTCATCACATCGTGCAAAATTAGTTTCTCTCATCCCTAATAATGATGAAAGGGAAATATCGTCCCAAATAAAAGTGTGGAAAAACTTCATCGGTGTTAGCAGAATCCACCTGACTGGATTAGCAATTATCCAATTTAGAGCTTGTTGCCGATAATAATCACCTTTCTCCACATAGGTTAATGAATCCGGATATTCAATATAGCCTGCTTTTCCTTTTTCAAATACTGTTGAATTAAATGCACCTGTGGCATTATCATTTGCGCCTATAAGAATATTGACCGGACCAGTGGTGGATGTGAATTCAAATTTGCCGAAATGAGAATTTGTCCACAACCCGAAACATAAGATGAAAATAAAAACACCACCATATAAATAGAAATATGATGCAGATAGTTTTCTGTTTTTGTGACTAACGTATGTTTGTAATATCAATAAAGCAAACAGCAACACCCAGCCGGTAGGGCGCACAGCAATTGCTCCGCCAAGGATTATTCCGGATAACACTAGAAAATAATTTTTGCCAAGCAGAAATAAATAGATTGAAAATGATATAAGTAATAGGAAAAATAATTCTGTATAATTCAGTAATGCAAGACCTAAAGTATTTAAGTAAAGGAGATATAATAAAACAGAAATCTTAGCGATTTTATCAGAAAAGATTTTAATAGTGATTTTATAAAGAACCGCTATTTGAACTAGTATGACTAATAAATTGAATAAGCTTATAGTTAAAGGAGAGTTGTATATTTTGAGTAGTATGAATGTCACATTAATATAAAGAGGCGCAAAAATATAATCTTCATATAAATGTTGTTCAGCCGGATAATATTCATTGTGCTCAATACATTCTTGTGCAAGATTATAATAGTACAAAGCATCACTTTTGTATTCGATATTTGTTGTGAAGATTAATGTTAACTGGATTAGAATATATAAATAGATTATGTACTTTATTTTAGAAGTTAGGAGTTGGATTATCTTTTTCATAGCTGGACTCAAATATAATTAAATCAATTTTCAATGTGTGATGAAGAAACGGATTTTAATAGCACCAAATAGCTTTAAAGAATGTGCTGATTCGGTTGAGATAGCAAACTTGATCTTATCAAATCTATCGACAATTAAGGAAGCAGAATGTATCATTAAACCAATTTCAGATGGGGGAGATGGATTTCTAAAGGTATGTCAATTTCATTTTGGTGGAGAGATGATATCCTATTCTATTTCAACTGCATTTGATGATTCTATGTTGGAATGTCAGGTTCTCTTTTGTGCGAATAGAAAAGAGATTTATATAGAGTCTGCTGAAGTTCTTGGGCTCAAGGTTGTACCATTGTCCTATCGAAATCCAATGAAACTTACTTCAAAAGGATTAGGAGAATTATTAAAAAAAATAGAATATGATGTTCAACTTAATAGAATTGATGTAAGCAGAGTGTTCATCGGGATAGGCGGAACTGCGACTACTGATATGGGGATGGGGATGATGTCGGAAATCGGTCTGCAAATTTTCGATTCAAAAGGTGAATATCTTATCGTGATCCCGCAAAATTTTCATCGCGCAAAAGTCATTGATTATAGCCCTGTTGGATTTTCATTTGAGATTATACCCGTCGCTGACGTTAACTGTACATTGCTCGGATCTCAGGGCGGAATCAGAGTATTTGGTGCACAGAAAAATGCTAGTGAGGAAATGATTGCCACCATAGAAAAAGGAATTAGTCATTTATTAAACTTATTTGAAAACAACAGTTTATCAGTTTCTTCTAATATCTTAAGTGGTGCTGGAGGCGGAATTCCGGCAGCACTCCAAATATTTAACAAGACTGGCATACTTCATTCGCTTGATTTCATTAAGGATTATCTTGGTCTTAGTTATTATTTAAATGAAATTGATTATCTAATAACAGGTGAGGGAGCATACGATTATCAATCAGAGTTTGGAAAGGGAGCAGATGTATTATTACAGTTATTTAAATCTCATATAAATAAAGCTTTTTTGATTTGTGGTCTGATAAATTCAAAAAGTATTCCCAGACTCCCGGAGAATGTAGTCCCTATCGAGTTAAATAAATACTTTTCATCAGATTATGAATCGATAATTAACTATAAAGAAGGCATACATAGAGCTTGTTCGGATATTGTCAAACAGATAAATTTTTAATATTTCATCACATTCTAAAAAATTGCTAAATTACATCTAAAATCAATCTCACTTCTAAATTAAGTTAATCGGAAATGAAAGAATATCTCGATCTTGTAAGAACAGTAATGGATGGGGGTGTAAGGAAAAAATCCCGTACCGGTGTTGACACAATTTCTTATTTCGGTGCATTCTATAAGGTTGATTTGAATGAAGGGTTTCCACTGTTAACAACAAAAAAGATGCAATGGAAATCACTTACTGCACGAAGTTCTATGGTATTTATCGGGAGATAATCACATTCGTAATCTTAGGCAGCATACTAAAATCTGGGATGCCTGGGCTGACGAAAATGGTGTTCTTGAAACTGCATATGGATATTATTGGAGACACTTTCCAAGTGCGCATAGGGATAAAAATGGTAATTGGGTAGTTAGGGAAGTAGATCAGATTCGATATGTAATTGATGAGATAAAAAGAAATCCTAACAGCCGAAGACTTGTTATTTCTGCCTGGGAACCTGGAAATGCTACAACAAGTAAACTTCCACCTTGCCACTATACTTTTGTTTTTAATGTAAATGATGGAAAACTAAATTGTCATTTGACTCAGAGATCAGGTGATATTGCACTTGGGATTCCCTTTAATCTTGCTGCATACTCTTTGCTGACTCAGGTTATTGCGCAGCAGGTTGGATTAAAACTGGGTCAGTTTGGTCACACGATTGTTGACGCGCATATTTATATAGGTGAAAAGGGAACTGAAACTGAAAAGTTTGATCATCTGGAAGGATTGAAAGAACAAATCAAACGCAATCCTCTTCCATTACCGCAGCTAAAAATTGCTGATAAGCCAATTGATGAATTGAAGTTTGAAGATTTTGAGCTGTTGAATTATCAATACCACGAGAAAATTTCTTTCGAGGTAGCTGTTTGAGAATCATTATTATTGCTGCCATTGCCGGCAATGGGGTTATTGGCAAATCTACCGGTGAAATGCCCTGGCATGTTAAAGCGGAGTTTCAGCATTTCAAACAAACTACTCTTGGTTCAGCGGTTATTATGGGCAGAAAAACATTTGAAACTCTTGGAAAACCTTTAAAGGGAAGAGAAAATATAATCGTCACAAGAAATAAAGATTTAAAAGTTAATTTTGAAGAGACAAAGCTTGTGCATTCACTTGAAGATGCGTTTGACTATTGCAGGACAAAGAACTATGAAAAAGTTTTTATAATAGGTGGTGGAGATATTTACAAACAATCATTATTGCTTGCAGATGAAATGATTTTATCTTTTATGAAATTTGATGCTGAAGGAGAAGTTAAATTTCCTGAAATTCAAAATGAAACATGGGAACAAGTTATGTCCGAGGAGAGAGAGGAATTTGTAATTAAGAGATTCGTAAGAAAAGATGGCTAAAAGAATAAAAATATTACCTGAAAACATTGCAAGTAAAATTGCTGCCGGTGAAGTTGTGCAAAGACCAGAATCTGTTGTTAAAGAATTAATGGAAAATTCTATTGATGCAGGTGCAAGAAGCATTGAGGTTAGTATTAAACGCGCTGGCAAGAATTTCATACAAGTTTGCGATGATGGAATAGGGATGAATGAAGAAGACATTGCTATGTGTGTCCAAAAATATGCAACAAGCAAGATTGAAGCAGTTTGAAGATCTCGAAGCAATTAAAACTTTGGGATTCCGTGGTGAGGCTTTGAGTTCAATTTCGGCGGTTAGTCAGATTGAAATTAGAAGCGAAACTCGTGAAGAGGAAATCGGAACTGTACTTAAAAACGATGAAACCGGAAATGTTAAAATTGATAAAGGATCTTTTCCAAAAGGAACCTGCATAACCGTAAAAAATCTTTTCTTCAATGTTCCTGCAAGAAGAAAATTTCTTAAAACTGACACAACAGAATTCAAGCATATTGTCGACACATTCAATAAGATTGCATTGAGTCATTCTGATGTATCATTCAAACTATTAAATGGTGTAGATACAGTATTTGATTATCCTGCTGATTCTTTCGAAATAAGAGTTCGTCAGGTATTTGGTGAGAATATGCCGGATGCATTAATTCCTGTCGAAGAGAAAACGGAACTTATTAGTGTCTACGGATATGTTGGCAAACCGAGTCTGCTGCGAAAAACGAAAGGTGATCAGTACCTTTTTCTGAATTCGAGATTCATTACTAATAAAAATATAAATCATGCCGTCTTTAAAGCGTTCGAAAATATTCTTGAAAAAGGTGACTATCCTTTCTTCCTGCTTTTTCTTGAAATAGATCCTGAACGAATAGATGTAAACATTCATCCATCTAAACTTGAAGCTAAATTCGATGATGAAAAAGATGTATATAACTTTGTACTCTCAGTGGTAAGAAAGAGTCTTGGCTCTCACGATCTTGTTCCGTCAATGGTTTTTAGCGAAAGTGAAATGCCGGAGGAAAAATTAGCGTTCAATAAATTTCAACTTGCAAATAAAGGTGATTTTTCAGACAGACCGAAAAGAGAAAGATATCAACCTGAAACGAAAAGATATTCCGAGGACGAAATTGATTTATTATTCGGGGATATCACTGATGACGTTGTATTAAAAGGGGGGAGTTCAGGCGAATCAAAATTGTTTACAGGTACAGAACAAAAAGAAATTCATCACGTGAAAGCGGAAGCGGGGACTTCTGAAAAAGCAGAAGAGTCACCCTTCATAATTCAGCTTCATAACAAATACATTCTGTCTCAGATCAAATCAGGATTGATGATTATTGATCAGCATGTTGCACATGAAAGAGTTCTGTATGAAAAGGCTTTGAATAGAATTGAGACTGATATTCCATTTTCTCAACAGCTTCTCTTCCACAAAAAAGTAAAAATGGATCCGGCAAGAATCGCATTACTGAAAGAGTTGGAACCTTACTTAAGCCGGCTTGGTTTTCAATTAAAATTTTTAGCTAAAGAGATTATCAAAATTGAAGGTGTTCCGGACGATGTAAAGAAAGGAACTGAAGAGCAGGTTCTTTTCGATTTGCTTGAAGAATACTCTTCGAATGAGAGAGAAAAGAAACTTGAACAAAAGGATAACATTGCAAAATCGTATTCATGCAAAACTGCAATTAAAGCCGGGGACAGACTCGATGAAAGAGCAATGCGTTTATTGATTGATCAGCTTTTTGCTACTTCAATGCCTTATGTTTGCCCTCATGGTCGCCCGATAGTTATTAAAATATCTATAAACGAGTTTGACAGAAGGTTTGGCAGAACTTAAATTTAAATTGAGTTATGATTTAATTTAATTATCAAACAAAAGAAAGAAAATATATGCTTGATAAAAAATATCCTGAGAAGAGAACAGAGTTTGACGAAAAAGTAAAGTCTTTAAAGACCACCGGTATGAAGTTCACTTCAGTTAGTGGTGAGAAGATTGAACCATTATATTGTCCCGATGATGTTGAGAACATAAATTATCTTAATGATATTGGATTTCCCGGTGAGTATCCTTACACAAGAGGAATTCATCCAAACGGATACAGAGGAAAAATTTGGACAATGAGGCAATTCGCCGGCTTCGGAACTCCTGAAGACACGAACGAAAGATATCATTACTTATTAAAGAGAGGTCAGACAGGTCTTTCCGTTGCATATGACCTTCCGACACTGATGGGCTGGGATGCTGATTCTGCGATGAGCGAAGGTGAGGTTGGTATGTGTGGTGTTGCAGTTTCATCAATTAAGGATATGGAAATACTTTTTGATAAAATTCCTCTCGATATTGTTTCTACTTCAATGACAATCAATTCTCCGGCAGCAATGATATTTGCAATGTATCTTGCCGTTGCACGGGACAGAGGAATAGACTTTAAAGATCTTCGTGGAACTTTACAGAACGATATTCTTAAAGAATACATTGCGCAAAAAGAGTACATCTATCCTCCAAGACCTTCTATGAGAATAATAACCGATATGATTGAATATTGTACAAACGAAGTTCCTCAGTGGAATCCTGTTTCTGTAAGTGGTTATCACATCAGAGAAGCCGGTTCAACTGCGGTGCAGGAACTTGCGTATACTCTTGCTGATGGTTTTGCATACATAGAAGACTGCATTGATAGGGGATTGGATGTTGATGCGTTTGCTCCGCGAATTTCTTACTTCTTTAATTCTCATCTTGATTTTTTTGAAGAGATAGCAAAGTACCGTGCCGCACGCAGAATATTTGCCCGCAGGATGAAAGAAAAATATGGAGCAAAAAATCCGCGATCCTGGTGGATGAGATTTCATACACAGACTGCCGGATGCACTTTAACTGCTCAACAGCCTGAAAACAATATTGTGAGAACAGCATTCCAGGCTTTAGCTGGCGTGCTCGGTGGAACTCAATCACTCCATACAAATTCTATGGATGAAACTCTTGCGCTTCCAAGTGAAAAGGCTGTAAGAATTGCTTTGCGAACTCAGCAAATAATTGCTTACGAAACCGGGGTGATTAACACAGTGGACCCACTTGGCGGAAGTTATTATGTAGAAGCGCTTACAGATAAAATGGAAAATGAAGCAAATAAAATTTTCGACCAGATAGATGCAATCGGAGGCGTTATTCCGGCTATTGAAGCAGGTTACTTTCAAAAGGAAATTGCCGATGCAGCTTACAGGTATCAACAGGAAGTTGAAAGGAAGGAAAAATATATTGTTGGTGTTAATGAGTTCGTTGAAGAAAATGAAAAGATTGAAATTCCAATTCTTACTATTTCACCTGAAGTTGAAATTGCACAAAAGAAACGGCTCGCTGAATTGAAACAAAGCCGTAATCAAAAGGATGTTGAAACGAGTCTCACCGAAATCTTAGCAGCCACTGAGAATGGTAATAATCTAATGCCGATATTCGTAAAAGCAGCGCATAACAAAGTAACACTGGGTGAAATGGTTGGTGAACTTAAAAAAGTGTTCGGCACTTACGATGAAGTAGTTGTGTTCTGATGAAACTTTTTAAGTTTCTTCGTCTGATACGGGTTCATCAGTGGATAAAAAACGTTTTTGTCTTTGTTCCTCTATTGTTTTCGCTTCATCTATTCGACAAGGATTATTTCACAACAACTCTACTCGCATTCCTGGTTTTTTGTCTTGCATCAAGTTCGATATATGTTATCAATGATCTGGTTGATATTGAATCAGACAGGGCTCATCCGGTTAAAAGAGATCGTCCATTACCATCCGGAGCTATTTCACAAACTGCGGCGATGATCACAGCATCAATATTGTTTGTATTAGTGTTTTCTGTGATGATGTATTTCAACAAAGAATTTATTATACTCGTTATAGCATTTATTGTACTTAATGTTCTTTACTCATTCTGGCTTAAGAATCTTGTTCTGCTCGATGTCTTTTCAATTGCGGCCGGGTTTTCCATTCGTGTACTGGCGGGTGCATTTGTAATTCAGGTGCCAATTTCAAGCTGGTTGCTCCTCACGACGATGTTTATTTCCCTGTTTCTCGGAGTGATGAAAAGAAGATCTGAACTTGTTCTTGTATCGGATAAATTCAAGAATCAACCTGACGTATCAGAACAATTCGGGAAACATAGCCGCAAGGTTTTAGCTCAATACTCTTTAAACTTTGCAGACCAATTAGCCACCGTTGCAGCGACAGGTGTAATAGTTTGCTACGCTCTTTACACAGTTGCTCCGAGAACTGTTTCTATTTTTCAAACTGAAAGACTTATTTATACAACACCCTTTGTGGTATTTGGTATTTTTAGATTTATGTATCTTGAGTATATGAGTGGCAAAGCTGAAAATACAACAAAAACTCTTGCTACAGATTTGCCTATGATATTAAATGTCCTGGTTTATGCGGTTGCAATAATATTCATAATTTATAAACTCTATTAGGAATTTATTCATTCAGTCCAATACAGAATTTTATTAAAATTATTTTATGGATCATCAAATTATATATCTGATCATTTTAATGCTGCTTAGCGCTTTTTTTTCGGGGACTGAACTTGCATTTGTAGTTGCAAACAAACTAAAGATCGAGGTCAGAGCTCGTAAGAAAAATCTTGCTGCACTAAGTGCAAAATATTTTATAAATCATCCTCAGAATTTTTTTTCTACCATCCTTATTGGAAACAACGTTGTTAACATCGCTTATGCTTCATTGGGAACTGTTTTTCTTTCAACTCTATTTGGCTGGAGCGAATTAAAAATCCTCATTGTTCTCTCGATTATTATTTTATTCTTTGGAGAAATTATCCCTAAGTATCTTGCAAGAGAACTTGCTGACCGTCTTGTGTTGCTGACCGCACTACCACTCCGGGCAGCATCCTATTTGTTTTATCCGTTCGTTATAATTAGTTCTGCCTTTTCGAATAAAGTTGTTCAAACTTCCAGTTTAAAAACAGACAACATTTATCATCTTTTTGACAAAGAAGATATTAAGGGACTTGTGAAGGAGAGCGAAATTGCCGGCATTGTTGACAAAAAGGATAGCGAATTAATTAACAGGGTCATTGAACTCGGTGATCAAAGAGTTTATGAAGCTATGACTTCAAGAACAGAAATTGTTGGAGTTGAAATTACAAGTGAAATTAATGAGGTACTTTCGGTTTTTATTGATTCCGGTTTTTCAAAACTGCCTGTCTTTGAGGATAATCTGGATAACATTAAAGGAGTGACTTCTGGCAAAAGATTTATTTAAATCCCCCGAGAATATAAAAGATATTCTTCGGGAAGTAAGTTTTATTCCTGAAACTAAAAAAAGTTTTGAAGTGCTGAATGATTTTCTTGAAAAGAGAAACTCAATTGCAATTGTTGTTGATGAGCACGGAGGAACCGCAGGTATTGTAACTACAGAAGATATTCTTGAGGAACTTTTTGGAGAGATTGAAGACGAATTTGATATCCAGGAAGAAATTTGCAGGAGAGTTGAGAAAGACACTTATATCATTAGCGGTAAAGTTGAAATTGATCGTATTAATGAGCAGTATAATTTAAATATTGAAGAAGGAGATTACGAAACTCTTTCAGGATTAATTACAGCTCGCACAGGAAAAATTCCTGCTCAGGGAGAATTTGTGACTATTGGGAATTTCCGCATTCAGATTGTTCGGGCAACCCCTCAGAAAATTGAACTTGTTAAACTCTCCGTTCTAACCCCCTCAAATTGATCGTTCAAAATCAGATAATCATTTTTGATGGAGTATGCAATTTCTGCAACTTCTGGGTGAACTTTGTAATTAAAAGAGACAAGAAAGATTTGTTCAGGTTTGCCGCATTGCAATCAGAGGAAGCCACTATGCTTGCTGCTAAATTTAAATTTGATTCTACCGCAATAGATACTTTTATTCTCATAGTCGGTGAAAAACACTACACCAAATCCACAGCGGCTTTACTTGTTTGTAAAGAGTTGAATAGCGTATTTAAATTACTTTATCCATTGATCATCCTTCCTAAATATTTTAGAGATATTATTTATGATCTAATTGCCCGGAACCGTTATAAATTATTTGGAAAAAGAGATAGCTGCAGAGTTCCAACAGAAGTTGAAAGGGAGAAGTTTTTATAATTATTTTATTTCCCGGCTTCCAAAATCTGAAATCCGAAATTTTAATCCTGTTTCCTTTGCCCCTACATTCAATTACCTTAAATTTGTTCACTTAAATTTCAAAATATTACCAACCGGGTAGATTGCTTAAATTTTCAGTTAAATCAAAAAATAATCGTTCTAAAGCCAGAGCTGGCCATTTTCAAACTGATCACGGAATTGTAGAAACACCTGCATTTATGCCTGTTGGTACTCAAGGAACGGTAAAAGCTGTTAACCAGAATTTTCTTGAGCACGATATTAAAGCGCAGATCGTTCTTTCAAATACTTATCATCTTGTATTTAAGACCCGGCACAAAAATTCTTGAAAAAGCATGGTGGCTTGCATAATTTTATGAACTGGCATAAACCAATTCTTACTGACAGTGGCGGCTACCAGGTTTATAGTCTTGCAAGTCTGAGAAAATTAAAAGATGATGGAGTCGAGTTCAGATCTCATCTGGATGGTTCATCTCATTTTTTTTCACCTGAAAAAGTTATTCAAATTCAAAGGAGCATTGGCTCAGATATTATGATGGTTCTGGATGAATGTACTCCATATCCATGTGATTTCGAATACGCAGAAAAATCAACAGAGCTTACAAGCAGGTGGGCAGTACTGAACAAAGAAGCGTTTGAAAATTCTAAACCGTTATATGATCATCAGCAATTTCTTTTTGGAATAATTCAGGGCAGTACTTACAAAGAGCTTAGAGAAAAATCTGCGACTGAACTTAAAAAAATGGATTTCGATGGATATGCAATCGGAGGATTAGCAGTTGGTGAACCTGCAGAAGTTATGTATGACATTACTAATTTTACCACTGATTTTATGCCTGAAGATAAACCAAGATATTTAATGGGTGTCGGCAGACCTGAAAATATTCTTGGAATCAATTGAACGTGGTGTTGATATGTTTGATTGTGTGATGCCGACACGAAATGCCAGGCATTCGGAGTTCTTTTCACAAGTGAAGGTGTTTTGACTTTGACAAATGCCAAATTCAAAGATGATTTTGAAAAAGTTGATCAAAATTGTGATTGCTACACTTGCAAAAACTTATTCAAGAGCCTATTTAAGGCATCTGTTTAATGCAGGAGAATTATTAGCTTTGGAGTTAGCAAGTATTCATAATCTTCATTTCTATATTTCACTGATGACGGAAGCAAGAAAAAGAATACTTGATGGTTCTTTCAAAGAATGGAAAAATAAAACAATAAAAAAAATATCAATCAAAAATAATTCCCGTGAAAACGGGATGGAGGAATAATTGGAACTATTATTTGCAATGGCTCCGCAAGGAGGAGAAGGCGGCGGCGGTTTAATCAGTACGCTGATTATGTTCGGTGCTATATTTTTAATCTTTTATTTTATGATAATCAGACCTCAGCAGAAGAGAGCTAAAGAAAAAGCAAATTTATTAGCTAATCTTGAAAAAGGTGATAAAGTGGTTACGAATGGCGGGATATACGGAGTAATCGCCGGACTTGAAGAAAAAACAGCCCTGCTTCAAATCAGTGATAATGTCAAAATTAAAATAGATCGCTCTGCAATAACAACCGTTCTACCGAAGTAAACTGATTAAAATATCAATTAACTCTCAATATTCTTCATCAACGGGATAATGCTAAATCACACAATCAGCATATCCCGTTGAGAACTTTTCTTATCTGCATTTACTATTAGTCATAAACAATCTATTTTTACTGTTATGAATTTCGCTTTAGTTCTTAACAATGAAAGCAGGTAAAAAATGAAGACGATTCAACTTATAATATTATTTTTAATTTCATATGTCATACTATTAAATGCACAAAAGAAAGTTCATATTGCATACATTGATGGCGAAATTGATCTCGGACTTGCACCTTACATTAGCCGGGTCGTTTCCGATGCTGAGAAGGATAATGCAGAAGCTATAATTTTTAGGATCAATACTTTTGGCGGAAGAGTTGATGCAGCAACTCAAATTAAAGATGCAATTATCGGAACAGATCTTTTAACGATTGCTTTCATAAACAATCGTGCAATCTCTGCGGGTGCACTGATTGCTCTTTCCTGCAAAAAAATAATTATGGTTCCCGGTAGCTCAATTGGTGCAGCAACTGTTGTTGATCAAACAGGTGAAAAACAAGCGGAGAAGTATCAATCTTATATGCGATCGGAGATGAGGTCAACAGCCGAGAAAAACGGAAGACCTGTTAATATTGCAGAAGGTATGGTTGATGAAAGAATTATTATTCCCGGATTAGTTGACTCAACGCAGCTTGTAACATTAACTTCAGAAGAAGCCTTGAAATATGGAATTGCTGATACAGTATTAAATAATATGGAAGAAGTGTTTGCCTATTTTAATTTAAAAGATGCGGAAAAGATATCTCAAAAATCAAATTGGGCAGAAGATGTTGTTCGCTTTTTAAATAATGGTATCATCTCCTCTATTCTAATAATGATTGGAATATTTGGACTGATAGCAGAAATTAAATCTCCCGGATGGGGAGTTCCCGGTACTGCTGGTCTTATTGCACTTTCTCTTTTCTTTGGTTCATCATATATACTTCAGCTTGCATCTATAATAGAAATTTTGTTGTTCGTTGTTGGTCTGGGACTTTTACTTGTGGAAATATTTGTCATCCCCGGTTTTGGAGTTGCTGGCATTGGTGGAATAGCACTGATAATAGTTTCCTTGTTTTTGTCAATGCTGGGTGCTGATCCGTTTCTGGATTTTGAGGCAGTTTCTATGGCGATATTAAGACTTACTGTCGGATTGGTTGCTGCGCTAATATTAATTTTTCTTGTTGCAAGATTTCTTCCAAGTTCAAATTTCTTTAAGAAATTTATATTATCAGAAGAAGAAAAAGCGGATGCAGGTTACACTTCACGTTCAAATCTTTCTGAGCTGCTCGGTGCTGAAGGAATATCTCTGACAACATTACGACCTGCGGGCACAGCAGAGTTTAACGGAAAAAGAGTTGACGTTGTTACCGACTCAGAATATATCGAACACGGAAAACCTATTTTCGTTACTGCAGTTGAAGGAATGAGAGTTGTTGTGAGGGAGAAGAAGAGTTGAATTTCTCACTCCACTTGAATTTAATCACTCATAACTCATATCTTCAAGAAAGAATGTAACTTCAACGTGTGTCATTCTAACACTTGGCGTGGAAAACTTTTTTGTTTCTCCGGGTTCTAATTGGTCAATTCGTGCTTCAACAGGCTGAGCATTCAATTTATATTTCAATACAATATTTGTTACAACTTTATCACTTACATTTTTAACTGTTCCCTGAACTGAAGCAAATTTGGATGGAGAAAGTGCCGGTGCATCAATATCCATTGAATGTTCCGTGGTAATAGATTTATCGGCTTTAATTTCCAGTACAGTTTTTTCTTTAATCAATTTATCATAAGCAAAATAAGCTCCTGCCGCCAACAGAATAAATACTAGTAGTTTCTTCATTTTAATTCTCCTCGATTATTTTTTAATTATTGCTTCAAATACTTAACCAAAATATTCAGCTTTATTTCATTCAAAATTCAAGTTAATTAAAAGGAGAGGGGAGGATTAAAGAAAATTATTCCTTCGACGGGTTTAATCAGGTAAAAATAATCTGAGCAGGCAAATAACCCGCTCTAAATTACTTATAATTAGTGAGATTTAAAGCAGCTCGATTACATTCACATTTGAAGTTACTTCTCTTGCACTGGCTTTTTTAATTCCCTGCGGGGATGGCATTTCCATACTGTAAGCATTCACCATTTGTGTATGTGTTCTGCTTTTCTGAATCATACCTTTATCAAGGTTGAAGTAAATCTTCCCGCTGGCGGTTGACACCGGCTTTTCAAAAAAGTAATTGATTCCTCTTTCGTTGAAAGTTTGTTCACCGGAAACTTTTGTTTTAATTATTCCTTCTACTACTGCTAACTTTTCATCGCCCAGCATTTCCAGTTTATCAACTTTATATTCATTTTCATAATCAACCTGGAAAACCAGCACCGGGAGTGATTCGCGCTTATAAGACCAGGTAGAATCTTTACTCATTTTTTGAGGAGGAACTTCACGAAATATTTGTGCAAGCAATGGTTTAATTGATTTGCTGGTTATATCCTGCTTTGCCATAATTTTTTCCTGAGCAGTAAGCGAATCTGTTAAACCTCGCAGGTTCAGCAGACGGTTAACAATTTTATCAATCAAATAGATATCAATGATCTCCCCTTGCCTGCCTATTCTCATATTGAATGGATTGTTTACGAAAGCTTCATACTCGGCAAATTTAACTTGCTCAGTGGAATCCATCTGAGTGCCTGATTTATAACTAATCTCTATACCGTTTGCATTAGCTTTAAGATTCACTGAACTGAATGTGCATTGCAGTTCGGCGACACTGTCAGTATCCAGCGAAAGTGTTTTAAAATCCAGGATAAAAATGATAGTCTGGCTAAGCTGATCTGACATACTTGAATCTGTAACTACACTTTGCTCGGTTTCCGAGATTGTCGTCAACCGGTACTTAAATGATTCTCCGGCTGAAAATTTATATCTGAATAAAAATGACTGATCTGCATTTTCTTCAACAGCAGTTGTAGCCAGTTCGGTGCTGTCAAATGTTGCGGTTATCTCTTCGGTTGATTTCTTTTCTTCTTCATTCGATTTTTCTTTTTGGCAGGATATGAAGGTTAAAAGAGAAAGTAAAATAATGACCAATAAATATTTCATTGTATTCCTTGAAAATAAAAATTAAAAATCTTGCCGGATAGTAATTATATATTCAGCTAAGCAGAAATGGTTAAGTTAAAACTGAACTAATTGTTCAGCAGTTCATCTTTCGAGAAGAAATGTGCAATTTCTTTCTCTGCATTTTCATCCGAGTCAGAACCATGCACAGCATTCAATTGAATATCAACCGCAAAAAGTTTTCTCACGGTACCTTCAGCCGCTTTTTTCGGATCAGTTGCCCCGATCAGTTTTCTGTATTCATCAACCGCATTTTCTCTTTCCAGTGCAACGGGAATGCAGGGCCCTGAAGTCATATAAGCAACCAGATCATTAAAGAATGGTCTGTCCTTGTGGATTTCATAAAAACCTTCTGCAGACGATTTGGTAAGATGAGTCATTTTCATCGCATTGATTTTAAATCCTGCTTTGATGATCATCGCAAGAATTTCGCCAGTGTAACCTTTTTGAACTGCATCCGGTTTAATAATTGCTAAAGTTTTTTTGCTCAATTGTTTTCTCCTGAACTTCTTTCTTTGTCAAAGTAAAATTCAAGCCCGGCTATCCGACTTGAAT
The DNA here is from genome assembly GCA_963698525.1 of uncultured Ignavibacteriaceae bacterium. Lineage (GTDB taxonomy): Bacteria > Bacteroidota > Ignavibacteria > Ignavibacteriales > Ignavibacteriaceae > IGN2. The sequence continues at coordinate 427,726 of CAVORE010000016.1, forward strand.
ATATTCAATATCAATTTTGATTAAGTATTATTTTTTCTTCTTCTTAATTGCTTTCTTCGGTACGGATTTATTAACAGCTTTCTTTTTCTTTTTAGAAAGTGCTTGCTGCATTGTTATGCCAATTTCAGCCGGATTTTCAACAACGTGGATACCGGCTTTTTTCATCGCTGCCATTTTTTCTGCTGCAGTTCCCTTGCCTCCGGAAATAATTGCACCTGCGTGACCCATTCTTCTTCCCGGCGGCGCTGTTCTACCGGCAATAAATCCTACAACAGGTTTTTTAACATTCTTCTTTATAAAATCAGCGGCTTCCTCTTCAGCACTTCCGCCTATTTCTCCGATCATTACAATTCCTTCTGTGCCCGGGTCGTCGTTAAACAATTTTATTATGTCGATGAATTGTGATCCTATTATCGGGTCGCCGCCAATTCCAACTGCAGTTGATTGACCAAGACCAACATCAACAATTTGTTTTACTGCTTCGTAAGTCAAAGTTCCGCTTCTGGAAACAATTCCAATATTTCCTTTTTTGTGTATGAAGCCCGGCATAATACCAACTTTTGCTTCACCCGGTGAAATCACTCCGGGGCAGTTTGGTCCGACTAAAACCAAATCTTTTTCTTTAATTGAATTATAAACCTTCAACATATCTGCAGCTGGAATTCCTTCCGTGATACAAATGATTACCTTAATTCCGGAATTTGCAGATTCAAGAATTGCATCTGCGGCGAATGCAGGTGGAACAAAAATTACTGAGGTATTTGCTTTGGCTACTTTTACAGCCTCAGCTACTGTGTTGAATACAGGCACATCAAGATGTTTTGTACCTCCTTTGCCGGGAGTAACACCAGCTACTACTTTTGTTCCATACTCAATCATTTGTTGTGTGTGAAAAGAACCTTCACCGCCGGTTATACCCTGTACCACAAGCCGTGTTTGTTTATTTACCAGAATACTCATAAAATTTTATCCCTGTGAATTGAAGTTGCAATTGAAAAATTGATGTGCAAATTTAAGAAAATGAAAACATCTGTCCTAAATGAGGTGTAATAATCCGGTTGGATTTCTAATGTGTGAAATTTGCCTGACGCCTGCCCGTCCGATAGGCAAGGCAGTCAGGTTCATGGCGACTCTTTTTGCCACGAATGCACTAATCAAGAACTAAGATTTCTTTTCGTCTACCTTTTTTGTATCCGTATCGGCTGATTTAATTTCAGTTTCAACATCCTTAATTCCTTTTTTGAATTCGCTCATTCCTTTGCCAATTCCACGAGCAAGTTCCGGAATTTTTTTAGCACCGAATAATAACAGAACTACCAGAACTATAAGAATTATCTCGCCTGCGCCTAAGTTGCCAAACATATATTACCTCTCAGTTTAAAATATTATTTACTAGTGATTTGAAAATAAGACTTCCGTCCGTTTTTCCCAATACTGAATCACTGCTCCTTTCGGGATGTGGCATCATTCCGAGTATATTTCCACCTTTATTTACTATTCCGGCAATATTCTTGCTCGAGCCATTGGGATTTGCCGAATCATCAACAGAACCGTCTCTTAAGCAATATCTGAAAACTATTTGATTATTAGCTTCAAGTTCTTTCAAAGTTTTTTCATCGGCAAAATAATTCCCTTCACCGTGAGCAATAGGTATTTTTAATGATTCTTTACCGTTTAATTCTTTTGTAAAAACCGTAGCCTTGTTTTCAACTTTAAGATGAACATCTTTACAAACAAAGTTCAAGGATTGATTTCTTATCATTACTCCCGGTAACAGTCCGGCTTCAAGCAAAATTTGAAATCCGTTACAGATTCCCAAAACATATCCACCGGCATTTGCAAATTTTATCACTTCATTCATGATTGGAGAGAAACGAGCAATCGCTCCCGTTCTCAAATAGTCGCCGTAAGAAAATCCACCGGGAAGAATTATTACATCGCAGCCATCTATACTGGTTTGTTTATGCCATAGGAAAATTACATCAAGATCAAAAATATTTTTTAAGACGTAATAAGTATCATGATCACAATTTGAACCCGGGAAAACAACTACTCCAAATTTAGGCTGCTTCATTTCAACTCTTCTAAAGTAAACTCGTAGTCTTCCATGATAGGATTAGCAAGAAGTTTTTTGCAATAATCGTTGACTTCATCTTCAGCAGCTTTTCTGTCCATTGTGTCAACATTAAACTCAATGTATTTATCAATACGTGTGTCCCTGATATTACTGAGCCCAAGATGTTTTGCACCAATCTCAACTGCTTTACCTTGCGGGTCGAGGATAGTTTTTCTTCTTTTAATCAGAACTTTTACTTTGAACATAAATTATAGTTTTTAATTCGTGGAACGAGAAGTAATCAATTTGTAAATGTGTCTAAAAATACCAATCACTATCATGAAAACAAAAGCGAGGAACATTCCTTTCTTATACATAAAGGCTACAAGAATTGCAGATACAATTAAGAAAAGAAAATGATATGGTTTTTCTTTTATGCTTTTAACAGAAATCTTTGGCAGTGTTTCATACCTGATATTACTTACCATTAAATACGATAACACCAGGATCATCGGCGTAATAAAATCAGAAATTGGTTTCGGAAATCCATCAGAGTAAAATGCCAAAACAAACGATGCAAGTGTAAGAGCTGAAGAAGGAATCGGCAAACCAAGGAAAAAAGATTTTGAAAATCCCACGAGTTGTATGTTGAATCTGGCGAGCCTGAAACCTCCGGCAATTAATGGAAGCGCACTGATCAGTATTCCCATAGTATCCATTGAATAAAAATAAGTTTTGTATAATAGGAAAGATGGAGCCGCACCGAAACTTACTATATCAGATAAAGAATCAAGCTCAACACCGAGTTCACTTGATGAATTTGTTAACCTTGCCACCATTCCATCCAGAGCATCGAAAATTGCTGCCGCAAAAATCAACCATGCTGCATAATAATAATCTCCTTCAGATGCACTTAGGATTGAAAGAAATCCACAGAACATGTTTATTGATGTAAACAGGTTTGGTATAACAGAAGGGGTGAGTCTGGGTCGGTTCATTTAGTTGTTAATTCGAATAATATGGTTTCACCGGCATAAACAATTTCATTCATGTTTACTTTTGGAGTCCAGCTATTAGGGACAAAAATATCCACTCTGCTGCCAAATTTTATCATGCCGTAGCGCTCACCAATTTTTACATCGTCGCCAATTTTAAGATCATTAACTATTCTCCTGGCCAGGAAACCGGCAATCTGTGTAAACAGCACCTTTCCTGCCGGGCTGACAATTCCTGTTTCCATTCTTTCATTGTTATCAGAAGCTTTATCCTCAAATGCTGCTATAAATTTTCCTTCGTGATATTTCAGGTATTCAATTTTACCGCTGATGGGTATCCGATTAACATGAACATTTAAGGGAGACATAAATATTGAAATCTTTGTACAATTCTCGCCAGCAAATTTGTTTGAAATGTTTTGCTCTATCACTATCACCTTACCATCGGCAGGTGCTGTAATAATATCTTTTTGAGCAGGAGTTTTTCTTTCAGGATCTCTGAAAAAGTTTAATGTAAGGAATAATATCACTGCCGCAACCAGTATTAAAATTATCTTTAAAGGATTATTCTCAACAAAAAAACTTAAGGAAACCATAAGGAAGGCAATTACTGCTACAACACCAATTGTTGTATAGCCATATTTTGTAAACATCTAATCTCCGCTGGTCAATTTTAAAAGGTAGTCGGAGTATTTTTTCATCTGAGCGGAAGTCTCAATTTTATATAAATCAGACAGCTTTTCATTTTGTCTGTTGTCTGAAATTTTAACGCTCAACGGTGAAAAATCACCAACCAGATAAATTTTACCTTCAAATTTACCAAATAAGCATGTTAGTTCAACGAGGGTTGTGCTTCTTCTTTCAAAAAAAGATTTTACGATTGCGTTAATCTTTGAGCACAAACGATTTATCATTTTTAGTTCATCATAATTGCAAAGATTAAAAGAAATGATATGACTTTCAGATATAACAGAATCTTTTGAATCACCGTAATGAAATTCCAGTATGGGAAGTTCAAGCGGCGATCCCAATTTTAACGGAAATATTTTTGCTGTTCTGGAATCTGCATTGTTTAAAATCTTAATCCTGAATGGGAATTGAACAAATTTTAAAAACTCGAGACTTCGCTTGCCTGATTTCTTCAGGTAAGCGATAGGGATATTATACTCCTTTAAGTAGTCCAAAAAGAATGAATTAAGAAACGCCGTTTTTTCTCCATAATTTTTTACAATTACACTTTTATTTTTTTGAGGGGCAAAAAAATCTTTATACTCAATCAATTCAGATAGTTGTTCTGAGCTTGATGTATTTTCTTTGTTGATTTCCTGCAAAGTCATTCCTTGAATAATGAGTTCCTGTTTCTAAAATTCACTGTTGAAGTTAGGAATATTACGTATATAAAGTCAATCAATTGTAGTATATTTGATAAAAATATTAACAAAAAATAAACTTTTCTAACAATAGTCTCGGAGGAATTTAATGAAGGGCGGAATGCAAGGCATGCTTAAGCAGGTTCAGAAAATGCAGGAAGAGATGCAGAAAGTGCAAAGTGAACTCGGTAATCTTACAGTTTCCGAAGAAGCAGGCGGCGGAATGATAAAAGCCACTGCAAACGGCAACAGGGAAATTATTTCTTTAGAAATTGATCCGCAGGTTATAAATAAGGATGAAAAAGATATTCTGGAAGATCTGGTTGTAGCTGCAGTTAATAAAGCAATTGGTTCCGCAGCAAAAATGGCTGAGGAGGAAATGGCTAAAGTTACCAAGGGTATGTTGCCTCCGGGTATGAATATTCCGGGACTTTGATGTGCAAATAGCTGAACCACTTCAAATTGCAATTGATGAATTGAGTAAGCTGCCGGGAATCGGGAAAAAAACTGCACAACGTCTCGCAATTCACTTGCTTAAATATGAAAACCAACAAGTTGAAAGTCTCGTCAATTCAATTAAAGATTTAAAGACCAAGCTCAGGTTTTGTTCAAGGTGCTTCAATTTATCCGAAGAAGAATTATGCAGCATCTGCCTGAGTGAAAAGAGAGATAAGACAATCCTTTGTGTTGTGGAAGAAGCAAGCGATGTTATAGCTATTGAAAAAACTAATGAGTATAAGGGATTGTATCACGTTCTGGGCGGCGTACTTTCTCCGTTATCAGGAATCACTCCCGACTCACTTCATATTAAAGAACTATTAAAAAGATTTGAATCGGAAGAAATTAGAGAAGTAATACTTGCTTTAAATCCTGATACAGAAGGTGAAACTACTTCTCTTTATCTTGCAAAATTATTGAGACCCATTGGTACCGCTGTAACCAGAATTGCGAGAGGTTTGCCCATTGGCGGAGATCTTGAATTTGCTGATGATGCAACAATTGGTCGTGCGATTTTAAACCGCAGCTCATTATGAAATGGTATGAAGATTGGTTTAACTCGGAAAATTATCTTAAAGTTTATAGTCATCGTGATGAGTCCGAAGCCGAGCGACTGGTTGAGTTAATCTTAAAAAATCTTAATTTAAAACCTGCTTCTAAAGTGCTCGATATGGCTTGTGGTGCTGGAAGACACGCGATAGGTTTTGCTAAAATGGGATTTGATGTAACAGCCATTGACATAAGCCACAGATTAATTTCAGAGGCAAAGAAAGATGCAGTTAATGCAAATGTTGAAGTAAAATTTGTTCTTTCGGATATTTTGAAGTACAACACTGAAATTAAATTCGATTTGGTGGTTAATCTTTTTACAAGCTTCGGGTATTTTGAAGAGGATAAGGAAAATTTTTCAGTTGTTGAAAAGGCTTTTAATTTCCTCAGCAATAATGGATATTTTTGTACTGGATTACTTCAATAAAAATTATTTAGTGAAGAATTTGATTCCAACAACTGTTTTTTCAGAGAACGGAATGAAAATAACTCAAAACCGGTCAGTTGAAGGGAAAAGAGTTTTAAAAAATATCATTATTGAAAATGAACTTGGAACTGAAAAATTTTATGAATCAGTTCGTCTTTACAGCAATGAGGAAATTTTAAATTGCTTAAAGAATGCCGGTTTTAATTTGATATCACAATTCGGGGATTATTATGGTAATTATTATGATATTGAGACTTCGCCCAGATTGATTATTTTTGCAATGAAATGAAAACTTCCTCGAAAATATTATTTGTATTCATGCTTATTACGATGATTTCCTGTGACTTATTTCAAGTAAGAGACCCGGAAAATCCGAATGAACCAAAATCCGGTTATAAGGTTCCTGTTGAACCAAAAGATGTTATTCAGAATATGATTTATGCTTTCAGAGACAGGAATGCAAATGATTACAGGAAAAATTTTGCCGAAGGTCCGCCATTAGTAAATCGAGAATTTTTCTTTGTACCTTCAGGAAATGTTCGATTAAGTTTTCCTTCAGAATGGTTTATTGATGAGGAGTTTCAGTATTTTAATAATTTGGTTACAAGAACTCCGCAGGATATTCCCATCACGCTTTCGTTTTCAGATGAGGTATACGATATTCGCTCTGATAGCTCAATATACTCATCTAAATATTTTTTAAGTGTACCGGTGCTTAATGCCGAGCCCAAAGTTTTCAGGGGAAGTTTAAAGTTTTCGATGACAACCGATATAAATGCAGCCTGGAAAATTTATTATTGGGAAGATATTGCTGAACAAGATCTAAAAAGCTGGAGTGAATTGAAGGTTGAATTCTATCCTTAAAATTATATTACTATGTACTATTCTTGCATCAATGATTTTAATTAGTGCCTGCACAAATCCCTTCGCACCAAAATTTGATGCGGATTTTGACAGTGGAAGTCCACCGATATCTGACCAATCAACCATTGAAGGTGTATTCCTAAATTTTCAATATGCATATACATTCAAGGACACACTTATCTATGGCAACCTGATAACTTCCGATTTTACTTTTACATACAGAGATTATGAAAATGGGTATGATGTAAATTGGGGACGTGATGAGGAAATGAGAACTACAAATGGTCTGTTCATTAATTCTCAGAGATTAGATTTGATTTGGAATAATATTGTCTTAGGTACAGTTGATTCACTTGATGCAAACGTTGTCCGAAGTTTTAACCTGAATATTACATTTAATCCAACGGATGTTGTAAGGATAGATGGACGTATAAATGTTTCATTAAGAAAAGATCCGGTTACGAATAAATGGCGTATGACGCGCTGGATTGATGAATCTAATTTCTAACGAAAAAATAATAATCTATAAATGATTTTCTTCTATTTTACTGAAGCTTTACGTTCCATCAAATCGGCAAAGTCTTCATTTATTTTAACTTCAATCAGTCTGACAATCAGTGTCCTGTTATTTCTCTTCAGCTTTATTACGCTTGAAATAAGTGAATATTATTCTTCAAGTTTAAAATCCAGCATAAAAATTAATGTCTTCCTGAAAGATTCATTTACAAAAAATGACCACGATAAAATGCTGGCTGAACTTCAAAATAAAGTTTATGCAGACAGTGTTGAATTTATTAGCAAGGAAAAGGCTGCTGAAAATTTCATTCAGGAAACCGGAGAGGATTTTAAAAAGATATTAGATTACAATCCGCTGCCCGCATCCTTTATAGTTAGAGTTTCCGAATCCTACGCGAACAGTGATTCATTAAATTTTGTGATAAAAAATCTTTCTGAAGAAGAGTTGGTTGATGAAGTTGTATTCAAAGAAGGCTTCATTTACAAAATGTTGAACTACATCGAGTCAGTTAAATTTTATTTATTTCTACTAACAATATTGGTCTCTCTGATTGCAATTTATCTTGTTTACGCAACAATACGTCTAATCATCAACTCAAGAATGATAGATTTTGAAACGATGAAGCTTGTCGGAGCAAAACTTTCAACAATTAAAATTCCTGTTATGGTTAATGGCTTAATTGCCGGAGTAATATCAGGAATGTTAACATATATTGTATTTTCTTTTTTCAGAGAACAAATTGGTGTCTTCGAAGCTCTTGAAGCGTTAATTTCTAAAAACATTTTAAAATATTTGCTGATCATTTTTTTAACCGGACCGATACTTGTGTTCATTGTTTCTGTATTTACGCTTAGAAAAGTATCGCTAAAAATTTGATGAAGGCTTATTATTTCATAATTTACTCGTTGTCTTAAGATGATTGTTTACGATTTCTATTTTTTCATCAAACATTCCTAAATATTTAAATGAAATTTAATATAATTAAAATTTCTTGCTGGCTGATTTTATTAACCATTAAGGGATTAACTCAACAAATGCCAGATTATCCTGAAAGACGTTCCCAGGATAGTTTAAGTCAAATGAGCACTACTTCAATTTCAAGGATGGCCACTGAGGGAATAATAAACCCGATGGAATATAATGTTGGGCCGGGGGATAAAATATTCGTTTCGATAAGCGGAGTAACAGAAGTATCAAGCACATTAATAATTGATCAGGAAGGCTGGCTCTACATTCCCAGAGTCGGTGGGATCGATTTGAGGAATACATCATTAGAAGATGCAAAAAAGAAAATTTCTGATTCAATTCTCCTTTACTATAAAAATGTAGATATTTTTATTTCTCTTGTTGATTTCAGGCTGATAAAAATCTCACTTGTCGGAAACATTAAAAGACCATCGGTTTTTGTGCTTCCAGCAAATTCGAGATTAATGGATCTTGTAACAAATTCAAAGCAGCTTAATGAAAATTCTGATTTGCGAAATATCAAAATCATTGCAAAGGAAGGCGGCGAAAAAACGTTTGACCTGTTGAGCTTCCTGAGATTCGGTGATTTTACTAATAACCCGTTACTTGTTGAAGGAGATGTAATTCTTATTGAAAAAGTTGATCAGATTGTGCGGATCAGCGGCCAGATTCAATATCCGGCACTATATGAATTTCGTCCAAATGAAACCATATCAGATCTTATTAATCTTGCAGGCGGCTTTACATTCGATGCTAGGAAGGATACGATTGAGCTTATCAGATTTCTTGATGATGGAAAAACTCAAAGGAGTGAATATTATTCATATGATGAGATAATGGAAAAAAAAATATTTCTTCAAAATAAAGATCATGTTGTGGTAAGAAAAATTCCTGAATTTATGATTGATTATTATGTTTTGGTGACTGGTTATACACGGTATCCGGGGTGGTACAAAATCAATAAAAAATCTACTACCTTGAAAGATATTATTGAGGAATCCGGTGGATTTTTAGAAGAATCCTCACTTACGGAAGCATCGGTTAATAGGAAAATGGATGTAGAAGATACTGATCCGGAATTTGATAGACTTAAATTAATTCCCATCGATAAGATGACAGAGGATGAGTATGATTACTTCAAGGCAAAATCAAGACAACATTCCGGAAGAGTTGTGGTAGATTTCGTAAAGTTGTTTGAGGAGAATGATATGAAGGAAAATATCCTACTGCGCAAAAATGATGTGATCAATGTACCGGAAAAGAAGGATTATGTAATAATGCTCGGTCAATTAGTTAATCCGGGTAAGATAATTTATGATTCATTACTTACAGTAAATGATTATATCAATTTAGCAGGTGGTTTTGGCTGGCGTGCGTTAGACAATGATGTGAGAATAATAAAAGCCAAAACCGGTGAGTGGGTAGATGCAGATGAAGTGAAAAAGCTTGGACCAGGCGACACAATCTGGGTACCCGAGGATCCGCCAGGACCAAAATTCTGGGAAGTTTTTACAGATGCTTTAACAATTGTAGCTCAGGTTGCCGCCATCGTTGCAGCCTCAGCGGCCGTAATTGTGGCAACGAGGTAATAGTATGACGTTACACGATATCATTCATGTTTTACTAATAAACTGGAAGGCTATTGTTAAATTAACAATAGGTTCAGCCATAATAATATTCTTATACTTATTTCTCATTTCGCCAGTAACATATAATGCTCCGGTTACAATTCTTCCTCCGGCTGAGACTGATCAAATGTCCGGGCTTGGGTCATTAATTTCGGGTGGCGGAGTGGGGGATTTTTTATCTGGCAAATTTGCGCCGGGTAATTCACAGCTTTTTATTCAAATACTAAAAAGCCGTACGGCAGCAGAATATGTAATAAGGAGAAACAATCTTCTTGGGTTTTATAATGAAGAAACTGAGTATGAAGCCATAAAAACTATCCATCAGGATTTACAACTTGATTTATCCAAAGAGGGGATAATCACCTTAACCGTGAATGTTTCATCCGGGTTTTTACCTAAAATATTTTCTGATGTTGATTCAATAAAAAAACTTTCTGCACAAATCTCAAATTCATTTGTTGAAGCTCTGGATAGCATCAACCGTGAGAAAGTTTCCTATCGTGCAAAGCGTGCTCGGGAATATATAGAAGCGCAATTGCTGCAAACCAAAACTGAACTTGACTCGGCGGAATTCAGGTTGATGCAATTTCAGAAAGCAAATAAAACCATTTCACTTCCTGAACAGCTAACCTCTGTTATAGAAAGTGCAGCAAAGCTGAAAGCGGAAATTGTAAATACAGAAATCGAAATAGCTTTATTGGAACCAAATTCCAGACCTGATAATAAAAACCTAATAGCTCTTCGGCAAAAACTTAGTCAACTTCAAAAAGAGTATGACAAATTTGATATAGATTCAGACGACTATCTTGTTGCATTCAGTAATGTGCCGGAACTCGGGATGCAGTTATCAAAACTTGTACGAACTGTAAAAATTAAGAATGAAGTTTATCTTCTTTTACAACAGCAATATTATAAAGAGCGTATTCAGGAAAACAGAGATGTTCCAACGATTGACATTCTTGATGAAGCAATTCCCCCAAAAAAACAAGTTTCTCCGAGACTTGGGTATAATACGGTTGTAGGTTCAATATTCGTTCTTTTAATTGTATCACTCTTTTTTGTAGTCAAAGAGAAAAAATTATCACTATTTAAAAAAGAAAAGACTAATTAATTATGCAAACAGCTGTAGTTACTGGCGGTGCAGGATTTTTAGGATCTCATCTTTGCGATAAACTATTAAGTGAAGGTTTGAAAGTTATTTGCATTGATAACTTAATCACAGGAAACGTTGAAAATATTGCTCACCTTGCAGGTAATGAAAATTTTACTTTCATCAAGCACGACATTACAAACTATATCTTCATCCAGGGTAAAGTTGATTATATTTTACATTTTGCTTCTCCTGCCAGTCCGGTTGATTACTTGCAACTTCCGATTCAAACATTAAAAGTTGGTTCACTTGGGACACATAAAGCATTAGGACTGGCAAAAGAAAAAAACGCCAGATTTTTACTTGCGTCAACTTCTGAAGTTTACGGTGATCCGGAAATCCATCCTCAACCTGAAGAGTATTGGGGAAATGTAAATCCAATCGGTCCACGCGGTGTTTACGATGAGGCAAAAAGATTTGGAGAAGCAATTACAATGGCATATTACCGATATCATAATGTTCAAACAAGAATTGCCAGAATATTCAACACTTTTGGACCAAGAATGAGGGCAAAAGATGGAAGAGCTATTCCTAACTTCATTATGCAAGCATTGGCTGATCAGCCAATAACTGTTTATGGAGATGGTTCTCAGACAAGAAGTTTCTGCTACATTACAGATGAGATAGATGGTTTATATAAATTGTTAATGTCTGATGAAAATGAACCGGTGAATATTGGTAATCCTGAAGAAATTCCTCTCATTGACATTGCCAAAGAAATAATTTCTTTAACAAAGAGTAATAGTAAAATTATTTTTGAAGAGTTGCCTGTTGACGATCCGAAAGTAAGACAGCCTGATATAACTAAAGCCAAAGCAAAATTAGGATGGGAGCCAAAAGTGAATAGGCGAGAGGGATTAAAGAAAACCATCCAGTATTTTAAAGAACTTATCCTATAACAGAATTCTTTTCTGATCAGACCTTGCTCAGAATGATAATGTAAAATGAGTCAGAAATTTACTTCCACAATTGCCGGCGCATCAATCTTTATTTCCGTACTCGGATTGCTTAGCAGAGGTTTGGGTTTTGTCCGTGAAATGATCTTTGCAAATAACTTCGGACTTGGAACTGAGTTCGACCTTTATCTCGTTGGTGCAGTCTTACCAATCACGATCAACTCCATCATTTTGTACATTGGTCAGAATTATTTCGTTCCCGGATTTCAAAAATTGTATTCCTCTAACTTTGAAGCCGCTCAAAAATATTATAATCAATCATTTATCTCTTTTGTTGGAGTTGGAATACTAATTTCAATTATTCTTTTCTTTGCCAGTAATATTATAATAGATCTATATATGCAACTTGCTCCATCTGAGAGCAAGGCAACAGCCAGTATAATATTCAGAATATTTTTACTGACAATTCCGTTTTCTGCTGCGATCTCAATTTTTTCTGCTCTGTTACAAGCAGTTTATGAGTTCAAGTACCCGGCTATTTCAATTCTATTCTTAAATATTTCGATAATTATTTTACTTGTACTATTCTCTGATCAATTAGGTGTCTTCATTATTCCCATTGGATATGTTGTAGGAACTATTCTGCAATTCTTTTATTTACTTGTGAAGTCTCAAAAAAAATTGTCCCTGAATTTATTTTCAGATAATAATGAGCTTAATCTTTCAAAATCATTAATTAGCTCTTCTCTGGTAATTATTATTTTAATAGAGTCATTGAGTCAACTCTATTCATTATTTGACAGATATTTTTATGCGGATATTTCTAATGGTGGAATTGCTGCGTTAAATTATGCTCTAATTATTTGGATGCTTCCGATAACAATATTTTCGCTTTCTCTTGCTACCGCTGTATTCCCAATTATCAGTAAGGCGATCAGTGATTACTCTCAGGAACAAGTAGAAAAAATATTTAGTGAGAATATTTCTGTGAACATATTTATAATATTACCATTTGCATTTATTTTGTTTTTTTATGGTGATACCATAATCATCATACTATTTGAAAGAGGAAAATTTGTGGAAGAAAGTACTGCCATTACTTTTGGAGTACTCAAGATTTATTCATTGAGCCTGGTATTTTATTCTGTTTATGCAGTTTTTAATAAAATATTTTACGGGATAAATCAGGCGAAAATTTTATTATATATAACTCTAATTGGGATTCTGCTGAAATTGGCCTTTAATTTTGTATTCGTAAATCTACATCAGAACGGATTAGCTTTGAGTACGAGCATTAGTTTCTTTTTTTTCTTTATAGCGAGCTATCTAATACTCAATGTGAAATTAAATATCAAAGACAGGTATCTTTTTATTAAGGATTTTATTTTCCACATATTAAATTGTTTATTATGCTTAATGTTAGTCACAATAATTACAAATACTTTTTTAATTGAAAGTATAGTAGCTCAAATTTTAACCATTTTACTTTTTATTTCACTTTACTTTTCAAATACAATGTTAGTTAAGCATAATGCTATTATTATTTCGTCAAGAGTTTTTGAGCGAATGAAATTGAGCAAAGTATTTAAATTAAGATAACTAACTCCTCAGTCATGATACTAAGTAATAATTAGACCGACTTGTAATGGACAAATTATCAAAATTGTTTGATATTAATTCGCAGAATTATTTATTGCTTCTTCTGTTGTCCACTGTATTAAGTGTTCCGACTATAGTAATGGGAGACAATGTACTTTTTGCGATTCCAGTAGTGATATTATTATATCTTTCTTTCATCTTTGGAGAGAGGTTTATCATCAGTGTTATTATCATATCGCTTTTTATTTTGGTTGGTGAGGTAAGTAGAACCTTGCGTGCTTTTGTGTACGTTTTTGATTTTTCTTTTCTTGGATATTTCTTTTTAAAAAAATTCGGTTTGAATTTCAGTATTTATCCTAAGGTACCACGTTCAGTAATTTATTTTTTAATCTTATATTTTTTTACAATGATAATATCTTCAGTAATGTCAAAATATCCATTTGCCGGCGTGGGAATAATAACACAGCAAATTGCATTTTTTGTTATTGTATACGTTTTATTTGCACTTATAAGAAATGTTAATGATATTAAACTTTATTTCAATTCGATATTTATCGTTGGATTGATTTTAGTAACGGCATCCTTGTTTATGTACTATAGCGGAGGTGCCAGTTTGCTGGAATTTGTCTCTCCTGGCAGGCCAAGAATTTCTGCAATTCTATCTAATTATGAAGCTTTTACCAACTTTTTTGTCGTGTCATTTCCGCTTTTAATATGTCTTACATTACTAAAGGAAAATTTTTCTGAAAGGAGAATTGATTATTTTATTTTATTTTATTTTAGTCTGGGTTTGATCTTGAATATGTCTCGATCTGCTTTTGTGGGAATACTTTTTAGTTCAGCAATAATTTTCTACTTGTTGAGAAGAAAAAAATTCTATCAGTTAGTATTTTCTTTTTCTTTTTTTGTGTTAATATTTTTGTTATACCAGCCACTGAATGATTTGTTATCCATGTTTTTAAGAATTGAGTCAGGGATGAGTGCTAGGGATTATATCTGGAAAATGTCAATGGACATGATAAATGATCATACTCTCTTTGGTATTGGTCCAGGTGCATACCAGTATGAAGTTTTCAATTATTTTCCATATATGTTAGATAATTGGTGGGGTAAATTATTTATTTATTTCAATGAAGTTTCGGGCGGAGCAAATTTATCACACAATATCTTCTTAACTTTTTTTACCGATATGGGATTAATTGGAATCTTAACAGCAATAGCATTACCCTTCGTGTATATCCGCATCGGAGTTAGAACAATTATAAAATATAAAAATGGCTCAGCTGAAAACTATTATTTAATCATTGGTTTATTTGCTGCCGGAAGCAGTATTATTGTGCGGAATCTCTTTAATAGCATAGGGCTACTTTATGTTGGAGGTATTCAAACAGATTTACCATTTTGGATGATTTTTGGAAGTTTGATTTATTTTTATCTAAAACCTTTTACTTCCAATAAATCTTCGGTCAATAAAAGCACTCTTACAATTGATTGACCAATGAATTTTAAAAATTCCAAAATTCCTATCACGGATATCATCAATAAGAACAAATTTATCTTTAAGATTTCTAACACATCTCTAAGCCTATTTTTTTTGTTGTTTAGAACTCTTCGCAAGTTATTTCCATACAAAGAAGGCAGCACTGTCGTTGTATCATTACACAGGCTTGGAGATACAATTTTTACAATTCCTGCAATAAGGGAAATTAAAAAACAAATTGGTGGAAGGATTATAATATTTTGCTTCCGGGAATCTGTTGATATCTATAAAACAACGTTCAATGAAGTAGAATTTTGTTCTGTTAACCATAATGAGTTTTTTTTTGGTGAAAGATTAGCGAATCGTTCTGTAAAAGCTAAGCTAAAGTTTCTGAAACCTGAGAAGATAATAGATCTTACTGGTTCAATGATCTCAGCATCCTTAATATTCAATATTAGAGCAAAGACTATTGCAGGTATCAATAGAACACAATTCAAATCTGTATACGATCATTATGTACCCATCAGGGTAGAGCCCAAGCTTGTTGATATCTATCTTGATGCTATTTCATCTCTTGTAAAAAAAGTCGATCAGTTTAATTTATCTCATCAAAAAAATGTAAGTAACAAGAGGGGCGATATTCTGATAAGTCCGCATGCAGGTTGGGCAGAAAAAGAATGGAAGTTGAAATACTTCTTAGAATTAGCTTCCAAATTAAGTAATGACTACCCGGTGAGTATAATTTCCCAGGAACATCACTTAAGTATAGATATTATCAGTGAAATAAAATCATCAAAAATCAAATTAATCCAAACCAGATCCGTTGATGAACTTATAAATAGTATAAAAGATTGTTCATTGTTTATTGGTAATGATTCGGGCCCGGTTAATATTGTCAATTTTTTAGGGAAACCATCATTCACAATATTTGGCGCCACCAATCCGGACTTTACGGCTTCCGAAGAGAATTATCAGATATTTATTCAGAAGAAGCTTGGCTGTTCAGCCTTAAAAAATGAAAAGTACTGTTCGATTGGTGCGGCAGTTTATGATTGTCCTGGCAATCAGTGCATGAATTTATTAACCGTCGAGGATGTGTATGAAAAGGTATTACCCTTAGTAAATGAATATTGTGAAAAAATGTCTACATCTAATTGAATTGTTAAGAATCAATTCGGTTAGTTAATCATTCAATTCTAATTAATAATTATTTATGCAGTTCGTAAACATTGTGAACTATAAAATTCTTCATACTCCTGAATACCAATATTAAAATTAAAATGAAGCTGAGTTTTTCTCCTTGCATTATCGCTCAAAGCAGTTAACAGAGCTGGATTTTCCAATAAACTATTAACTGATTTTGCTAAGCCTTTAAAATCTCCTTCAGTTACTAACAATCCGGTTTCACCATGATCAATTAAATCTTTTATTCCGACCACATTTGTTCCAACACAAGGTATTCCCATAATCATTGCTTCCATGAGAGCGTAAGGCAAACCTTCATAATGTGAGGCAAGGATGAATATGTCAAACATTTTTAAATAATCTTTATAGTTCTTTCGATAACCGGACATTTCTACTTTATCGTTAAGATGAAGGTTTTCAATAAGTTGATGACACTCATCTAACATCGGACCATCCCCAACAATAACGAGTTTGGTTTGTGGGAAAGAATCATTTATAATTTTAAAGCTTTTAATTAATGTCAACGGATCTTTCTGATAAATCAGTCTGCTGACTGTACCAAGGATAATATCTGAACTATTATTTAAAATTTTTTCTGGCACTTTATTAACGTATGTAAAGTCATTATAGTCAGCAGGATCAATTGAATTATATAATGTGATTATTTTTTTATTTGATACAATGTTATGTTCAAGTGCAAGGTCTCTTTCAGATCCTGAAGTTGCGATAAGTTTTTTAGTAAGGTAACCGAGGTATTTTTCAAGGTTAAGGTATAAGAGTCTCCTAATTTTTATTCTGGTATCGCAGAACATAAATCCGTGAGGAGAATAAATTACATTGGGATGATTACTTATGAATGCGGCGATACGTCCAACAAATCCAGCTTTAGTGCTATGACAATGAACGATATCATAGCTATTTTGTTTAATGATTTTTCGTATTCTAAAAATATTAGCAAAATCAGTTATTGAACCGCTTCTGCTAATTGGAAGACCGTAAGCTTTATGGAAGGTACCATTACTTTCTTCAGCGAAGTTCTTATTTCTTTTCGTGGAATAAATAATATCAATTTGAAATTCCGATTTGTCAATTTTTTTAGCAATGTCAATTACATGCTTCTGAGTTCCACCTGAAGTTGCTTCCAGGATATACAGAATCTTTATCATTTGTAAGATTCTACTCCTACCAGATTTGTATAGAAGTTATCAAGTTTTTTAATGTGTTCTTTTATATCAAACAATTCAGATCTCTTAAAACCATTTTCAATTAACCGGTTAGTTAACTGAGAATCCTCAATTAATTTTAAAACTGCTAGTGCAATTTCATCAGGCTTTTTTGGCGGAACCAGAATTCCACTCTCTCCGTCAACTATTACTTCCTTAATTCCATGCACGCTAGTAGCTACGATAGGAATTCCTGCAGCCATAGCTTCAAGTAAAACTATTCCAAATCCTTCGTAAATAGATGGAAGAACAAATATGTTCATTCTTCTATAAAATGGGATTACATCTGCAAACTTACCAAAAAAAGTTACAGAATTGCTAATGCCAAGTTTATCACTAAAATCCTTTAACTTTTGCATCAAAGAACCATCACCAATTATTTCAAGGTGAACATTCGGATATTTGGCTGAAATGATTTTTATTGCAGATAGTAAATAAATGAGCCCTTTTTGTCTCTCTAATCGGCAAACTGTTCCAATAATTATTTTTCCGTTATTATTTGCTTTGGGATTAGCAACCTTATAATACTTTTGATATTCAAAACCATTATGCAGCACGAAGATTTTTTCTGCTGAAACAAATTCATAACGTTGTAAAGTTTTCTTTACCGCTTCGGATATAGCAATCACCTTTTTATTAAAGAGAATACTCAACATTTCTACAATAAGGAAAATGTTATGTTTACTTGGAGTAACATTATTATGTTTATGAGTTATGAGAATGGATCGTCTATAGAATAAATGAGCAACGGTCGCATAAAATCTAGGTTGAAATAAATGTGTATGGATAATATCCGGTTTAGTTCTGCGAAACAATTTAAAGAGAGAGTAAATTACAATTGGATTAAATCGGTTTTTAACCTTCAAATTAGTGAGTTCAGAATAGTTGGAGATTTGAGTTAAAAGGTCGTCAGGTTTTTCTCTCAACGAACAAACAAAAAAATTATATTTATTTTGATCAAGCATAGAAATGTAAGATAATAATAATCTTTCCGCTCCTCCGAGACCAAGACTTGTTATCACATATAGTATATTAATTTTTTTCATCTGAGAGGGTCAAGCTTGCTTAATTAGTTAAAATACATTTCATATTTGGATTGCAGAAAAGAATTATCAAGCCATTTTACAAATAATATCGAATGATTATCTCAAAATAAAAATTCTGACTTGGTAAAAATTTTACTCCTATAGAACGGCTATGAAGAATGTTATTTGAGTAAAATAGCTTTATTTTCAAAAACGTTGTCTAAATATAAATATTTAATATATTATCCTTTGCAACTGGGATTCAAATAACATGTAAAAATATTGGAACTTCAAGAATCTGAGTATACAAGCCATTCTACACTACAATTTAAATGGCCTATAATATTCCTAATTATTGTTAAATTAGTCACACTATTTTATAAAGATAAAGGGTTCCGGTTCAGTTGAAGAATGTTAGTAAATTTTACCCGGTTTAAAAATAGATCTTCATCTTGTTCAGGGAAGAATTTAATTAAATTAACAAAATTGTCATGTAAGTGAAATTTATCTCCTCTCATTCGAATAATAACCAATTTAAAGTAGTAACTGACTGATGATCGTTAATAAAAAATCAATATACGGAACCAGTGTCATAATAGATTTCCTTCTGATAAATATTAGTTTTTTATTAGCATCATTAATATCACATAGCCCTGATCTGAGTCTAGAAAAAAACCATCCCTATCTTGTATTGTTAGTATTAAACTTTGTGTGGTTTTTCTACACTAACTCAAGTGAATTTTATGAAGAATTTTTAATCCGGCCATTCCCCATACAAATTTATAATATACTCAAGCTATCACTAGTTATTTCAATCTTCAATATTCTCCTTCTCTTTATATTAAAACAACAACTTTACTCAAGAAATTTTATTATCATCAACGGCGTATTGGTATTTATTACTATAACGTTCAGGAGTATTATCTTCAAGGCTGCATTGAGAGCGTTAAGAAATAAAGGTAAATCAA
This sequence comes from uncultured Ignavibacteriaceae bacterium, assembly GCA_963698525.1. GTDB lineage: Bacteria > Bacteroidota > Ignavibacteria > Ignavibacteriales > Ignavibacteriaceae > IGN2. The sequence continues at coordinate 447,122 of CAVORE010000016.1, forward strand.
TAAGAAATTTATTAATTATTGGGGCAAATAAAATAGGGGATAAGTTTAGAGAAGTGATAACTAAAAATCCAGGTTATGGACACAGATTTATTGGATTTATCAGTGACGATCTTGGAAATGGAGTTATAGGTAAAATTTCTGAACTCGATAAAATTATTAAGGAAAAAAATGTCGAGGATGTTGTCATTGCACTTCATACTGATTCTGGTATTAACCTCGATGAAATTGTAAGCATTTGTAATAAGAATGCAGTAAAGATCCATGTTATTCCAGATTATTTTAAATTCTTATCCGGCAGGTTTCAACTTAGTTCTGTTAGTAATCTTCCTGTAATTACAATACGTGAAGAACCGTTAAATGAATTTTTAAGACGGTTTCTAAAAAGAGTGTTTGATATCTTTTTTTCTTTGATTGTAATCATTTTCTTTTTATCCTGGTTTATGCCTCTTGTATCAATTCTTGTTCGATTGGATTCTCATGGACCTTCACTTTTTATTCAGGAAAGATTTGGCATGAGAAAAAAGCCTTTCAAATGTCTAAAGTTTAGAACCCTAACTTATAACAAGAACAATTCGGTGGAATTTGAGCCGATTGTTAAAAAAGATCCGAGATTAACCAGGATTGGAAAAATATTAAGGAAAACAAATTTAGATGAACTTCCGCAATTCATTAATGTTTTAAAAGGCGATATGTCTGTTGTAGGACCTCGACCTTTAACCAAAGGCGTTGATATGGTTTATCAAAAAGTTTTTGAAGATATAAAGATGAGATATAATGTTCGGCCAGGTGTAACGGGATGGGCGCAGATTAATGGACTAAGAGGAGAAGTCGCAGATGAGGAAGAGAACAAACAGCATATTCAGGAAAAAATGAAATTTGATTTGTGGTATATTGAAAATTGGTCGATGAAGTTTGACATCCAGATAATTCTGATTACGATCTGGCATATGGTACGTGGCGATACAAAGGGATTTTAATCGGTAGATATATTCCTAAAGTAATAGTCGAACTCGAATGACTTTTAACTTCAAATCAAATAATTTTCGGCTGAACTAATCACAACTAATTTATAATAAACCTCTGTATAACTTTAACAATTCACGATCATCCAAAACAGTTACAGATTTTTTACCCATAAAAAAATAACCTGATGCAGAGTCAAACGCTCCGGGCTTATTGATTAAAATATAATCGAAATACTTCCAGAAAAATGAAGTCAACATTGTGAATGGAATTAAAATTTTTCTAATCATTTTTGATTTAAAAAAACTAAAAATAAAATGGCTGTAAGCCCACGCCAAAGCCATCCCAGGTCCATTGACCGCACCACTCTCAACTTCAGTAAAATTTCTGAATAGCCTCCGATGACCAAGATGGGTGAACCGGTGAAAATCATACTTGCCCATATGAACCTGCTGCATGAAAGGCGTTTCGGCGTATACTATACCATCATTTTTTAATACTCTGTGTACTTCCTGAACACATTTGAAAGGATCCACGACATGTTCGAGTACTGCCTGCAGAATTACACAATCAAAAAATTCATCAGGAAAAGGGATGTTATGAACATCAAAAATTATTTCTGTCCTTGGTCCAAAACTAACGTCACTTTCAACAAGAACAAGTTCTCTTTCAAGGACAAATTGTTTTATTCCTTCGCCTAAGATACTTCCTCCAATGATTAGTACTTTTGGTCTGGATGTAGATTCAAGTAAAATGGATAACAATTTTTTATAATTTTTCTCTGCTCTAAGATTATTACTATTTGAAGGGATTATCTTTTTTAACAATACTTTTAATTGGTTTCCCTGGTGATTAAATGTTGTCCCCTTGTAATTTATAAAATCGTTAATAGTAAAAACACTATTTGCTTCATTAATTATAACGGGGATATCATTAACAATGGGGTATCTTTTAGCGCAACCGGTATTATCGCATGATAAATATTTTTCAGCTACAATAAGTTTAGTAAGACAAACCGGACACCGAAGTTCCCTGAACAACTCCTCTTTGATTTTCATTCTTTAACCTAATTATTTAAATATAATTTTTGCAACCATTTTCAATTACTAATATAGAATAACGAATATATTTGCTGCGGACTGTTTGATCTAATGAGTTTAGATGCTTAGTTAAAAACAAAATTCTGATAATGATTAAAATCTAATATTTAAATCTATGAACTTTGAACCAAATCACTCAAAATAAATTGTCTTAATTATAATCTTGCTGCTGTGCAGGCTTTTTTTTGATTAGTGAAACTTGAATAATCAATTATTGGGTGAAATGTTAAATGATTGAATCGGTTTATTCAAAAACCAGAATAGCTTTTTTTTGCCCTTGCCTTGATATTATCAAAGTGCTATGTTTCGTTCGAATTTTCAACCTTCGAGGAGCTAAATGAAATTAATATCACGTGTGTTCTTTGTAAATATACTTTTATTTTTTTCTCATCTGAACACTTTTCCCCAGGTTTACAAAGTAGTAGAATCAGATGAAGATCACATTATTGTTGAATTTAATTTTGGCAACTCATACTCAGTCATTGATACTATAGTTGGGGGCAAAACATTTCAAAAAGTTCGTGGGACTGATCATTCGATTAGAAATCCCGGCGATCCCTGGGTTCCTGAGTTTAATGTACTTGTGGGGATTCCTTTTGATAGTAAACCAGCAATAAAAATACTCGGGCAGAAACAGTCAGCCTTAAAGAATAAATTCATTATCCCTTACCCCGAAGAAGATCCTGCATTCGTTACGCAAGATTTTGAAAAAATCAACAAAGAAATTTATTCAAGAAATAAATTATTCCCGGAAGTAGCAGCTAATTTTGGGGAAAGTTACGTTGTTCGATATGCCAACATAATACCCGTTTCTATTTCACCATATCAATTTAATCCGGTTACGAGGGAACTGGTGTATAACAATTATTTATTAATAAGGGTAGATTTTAATTCTCAGGGGAATATTGATTTTAGTTCTATAAATGATGCGATGACAGACGAATTCTTAGTATCATCCACTATAAACTATCAGGAAGCAAAAAGTTTTACGGGAAAGATTTCTTCCGGAGATTCGCCGTTTCAGCAGAATGATTACTGGTACAATGCCAATAAAAATTATTTCAAGATTTATGTTAAAGAGAAGGATGTCTATCGTCTGACATATGAGGAATTAGTATCATCGGGTGTTCCATTAGGTTCAAATACTTCAATAAGCAAATTAGAAATGTTCAATGATGGGTTACCTGTCCCCATAGAAATCTTTGATGTGAATTCGGATTTATTTTTTAATACAGGAGATTATCTGCAGTTTATTGGATTTCCTGTGGCTCCTACTCCTTATTGTAAAATTAACGTATATAACCTGTCCAATACATACTGGTTTTCCTATCAGAGTGATTCAACCGGATTAAACTATCAATTGACGCCGGGCTGGTCGAATTATTCCCAAACATATTTTTCTAATTTGACGACAATTCATTATGAAAAAGATTCTTTGTATGAGAGATTAGGTTACGCTCCAAATGAAAAGAGAGACTTCTGGTTTTGGGATAAAGCATCCTCACGAGACGACCAGGTTGCTTATGCTTTTGTACACTACTTTGAATATTTTCCTCTTTGGTTTGTAGACTCTGCATATATCCGTTTAAAAATTGGTATGCAGGGGATGAGCACAAGCTCTTTTTGTACACTCGACCATAGAGCCTATATATATATAAATAATAAAAAAATTGGTGAAGCAACTTGGGATGGACAATCTGATATTGTATTCAATAAAAGATTTTATGCCTCCCCCGATAGTGTACCAATTAATTCAGGTAATGAATTAAGAATTGAAGTGAAGGGTGATCTATGTACAGTTGTGGATGATGAAATAAGAATTAACTGGGTTGAATTCGATTACTGGAGAGGCAATTCAGCGTTTGATAATTATTATAATTTTAAAAATTACGATACTTATGGAATCAACCGTTATGGAATTTATAGTTGGGAAGGCAGTGACTTGCGAATTTATGTTCCCAGCAAAAGTAAATTAATGTATCTCATTGAACCACCTGGTTACGTGCAATTTGTTGATACTATGAAAGCACCAACGGAATACTTTCTTGCGGCCAGTGATTATTTTTCTCCGGTTGACTCAATCATCGCTGATATTAACTCTGACTTGCGAAGTATTTCTAATGCTGCTGATTATATTATCATAACTCACGGCAAATTTTCCGGAAATGCCGATCAGCTTGCTGCTCTAAGGTCTACTAACTTTCCTGATGACAATATTCCTAACCCTCGCATTAAAATAGTCGATGTTCAGCAGATTTATGATGAATTTTCTTTTGGATTATTAGAACCAAATTCACTTCGGGAATTCGTAAAATATGCATTTGAAAATTGGCAACAACCCGCACCTTTATACGTTGTGCTTTTGGGAGATATGAGTTATGATTACCGGGCATTATTAAAATCGAGTCGCCCAAATTTTGTCCCTTCGATACCATACTTTTCTCCTCCCCCTTATGGTCTGTCAGCTAGTGATAATCTCATTGTAGCAGTTTCAGGCAACGATGTGAACCCTGATTTAGCAATAGGAAGATTGTCAATTGAAACAGTTCAAGAGGGAAATATTCTTTTGCAAAAATTAACAGATTATCCTGATGATCCTGCAAAAGCCTGGAAAGAAAATGTGTTACTTCTTGCTTCAGGATTGAATCTGATGGATGAGATTCAATTTGGATTTAACGATGCAAGTTTGTTTCTTGGGAACAATTATGTTGTTCCTCAAGGATTTCATGCTTCGTATGTTTTTCGTTATCCGAGTAAGCCAGAACATATACCGTATCAGGGTGAAGGTCCAAAAATAAGAGAGGAAATTAATAAGGGCGCTGTTCTTGTAAATTATTATGGACATGGAGGAGGTTATCAATGGGATCTTGTTTTCACAAACGAGGATATTTATTTACTCGAGAATGAAGGCAGATTACCTGTTATTTTAAGTGTAACCTGCTACACAGCACACTTTGATAACCAGGATGTGTTTGGTGAGCAATTCAACAAGGTACCGGGTAAAGGCAGTGTGGGATTTTATGGAAGTTCGGGATTAACTTATTGGGGAGTTGGAACTGCCATTAATCGTGAGTTATTCTCAGAAATTTTTATTTCCCGGAATTATGTTACAGGTAAAGCATTTATGAATTCAAAAAATCGTTTTATAGCTGGTGGACTATATGGCACTCAAATTAATCTCTTGACTTATTTGGGTGATCCGGTAATGAAACTTGCCCTACCCAAATATCCGGATTTTGCAATTTCATCGGAAGACATAACGCTTGAGCCGGAAAATCCGCTTGTTGGTGACAGTATCCAGGTGAAAGTTAAAATATTCAATTGGGGAACTGTTTTTCCAAATGATTCTGTTGTCGTAGAACTCAATGCTGAGCTACCGGATACCGCTTACCAAATTGGAATTTTTAAAAGACCAAGCTTTGGTGAAAAAGATTCAGTCTACTTTCCATGGGTGCCGGATAAAGGTGGGCTTTACACCTTAATTGCTAAGGTAAATGAGACGGAGTCAATTGATGAAGATGATCACTCTGATAATATTGGCTCTGCGTCCTACTTAATTTTTAATATTGATGAGCCATATATTCTTACTCCTGTGGATGGATTTGTCTCAACATTAAATCAATTAGAATTTAACTTCGCGGATATAGGATATTATCTTCCAAAAGAGCTGCAATACTTTATTCAGATTGATACTTCGCTTAGTTTTTTAAATCCATTAATTAACTCGGAAGCAATTTTCTCAAACAAATCAGTTGTAAAATGGAACTCTCCTGTTTTACAACCTGGAATTTATTTCTGGAGAGCCAAAATTTTCGATGGTCAGGATTATGGTAACTGGAGTCCGATAAGAAGTTTTTCTGTTATGAGCCAAATAAAAAATGGTTACTTTGCTCATGAAAACATCTTAAAAACTTTTTCAACTTATAATATAAATTATTCTGAAACAGACAAAGCTTTAGTCCTTAACACTTTACCTCTTCCGGCAAGACCCGCTAATAAAACAAAACTGGGCAGCTTTCTACCCGATCCTCAAATTCCGGATAGTCTTGCCCTTACTACTATTACTACTGATGGCACATATATTTATTTTGCGAATATGTGGTTTTATGCGAATCAGTTATCAGACGGTAAGTCTGAAATTTATCGAGTTGGAACAGGATATAACGGTACTACAGAGGGACAGATGTATGGGACTTTTTCTTCTTTTCGTGATACCATTCTGCACAACATAGTATATCACAGCGATGGAAATCTCTATGTTGCTATTGGGGATCCTTACAGAATTGTTAGGATAAATGTACTCACTGAAGTGATTGATACAGTTTCTGTACCACCGGGATTAATAAGTGACATTTCTACAGTTACAAAAGGGCCACAATATCTTACTTCAGATGGGCTGTATGTTTATAATATTGCTTACGTAGACTCACTTCTTAATCCTAAATACACTGTAAGAACATTTGATCCTGCAAATGGGTGGTCATTGGCGAAACCTGATGTTCAGCTATTTGGAGTTAGTTTTTATCCGGGGTTTACAGGTTTCTTCGTGCATGGAGGGCGAATTTATACTTGCAATTATTATAATAATTATATGAGACGATATAAGCTTGATGACGGAGATTATGAGGAAGAATGGCTCATTTCGGAACCCTACCCTGCAAATTTTCAAAGTTACTTTGCCTGGTGTAATGATTGGCAGCACGATAGAATTTATGCTTCTGTATTTAGGTATCCAGATACGTTGCTCGTTCCCAAATTTGGAAAGTTCGCTGGTTACTATGTTGATGCTAATGGTACCATAACATCAAACCAGGTTGGACCAGTTGCCTGGTGGAATTCTTTAAAGTATGATTTCTCAAATCCAAGTCTAGCCGGAGAATTTTCTGCGTTGCTTCTTGGTCAGAATACAAATACAAAAAATTGGGATACTTTGCAGACAGATGTTCCCGATTCTATTTCTCTATCAGGAATCAACTCAAATCTATATCAATATTTAAGAATGAAATTTGATTTAACTGACTCAACATTTACGACATCGGAACCTATGAAACTTAGAAGCGTACATTTAGACTATCAAACATTACCTGATGTTTTTGTTGAGAGAGAGGATTTCAATTTTCTTCAAGATTCGCTGCTTCAAGGATATCCTGTTTCATTCAACTTTAAAGCTAGAAACTATGGACAACTGGCAGCTGATTCTTTAGTATTAAACTTTTACCTAAACGGGCTAGACAGTTTGATTTTTAATCCTGTAGTTCAAATTCCTGGTGATAGCTCTTCTGCACAGGTTGAATACACTATCGATACAAAACAATTACTTTTCGAAAATAAAATCAATGTTCGTGGTGAACAACAACAACGGGAATATTTTTATTTCAACAATTTGATTGATAAGAATTTTTTTGTAGCCAGGGATTCAATTCGCCCGGTTTTTAATGTAAAGTTTGATGGGCAGGAAATTATTGATAACGATATTGTCTCTTCCACACCGGAAGTAATTATAACCTTAGAGGATAATAGCCCTTTGGAAGTCGACACAACTGATTTTACAATAGTTCACAACAATAAACCTCTGCGGTTCTATCAACCTGAACTCAACTACGATTATCAAGGTCCCGGTACACCGTTCGTGGTAACCTGGAAACCTGAATTAGCAGAGGGGAGACAAACACTTGAAGTTCTGGCGAAAGATGCATCTGGTAATTTCTTTGATTCTACTTCGTACAGAGTAATATTTTATGTGTTTAATGAAAATGACATCACTGATGTATATAATTATCCAAATCCATTTGCAAGAACCACTCATTTTACTTTTATCCTTAAAGGAACCGATAAGCCGGATGAACTGGATATAAAAATTTACACAATTGCCGGAAGACTTATTAGAGATATTAAACTTTCACCAACTGACTTGATAACCAATTTCAATAAAATATATTGGGATGGCAGGGATGAAGATGGTGATGAAATTGGTAATGGCGTCTATTTGTATAAAGTCATTGCTAAATTTCCGGATGAAACTAAAACCATCACTCAAAAGCTTGCAAAAGTCCGATAGTTCAAATCATTGAGCCTGATTTTGAATCATAAAATCAGGCTTTGGTATTATAACTTTTCTATCGGCACTAAATTTGAACAAATGATAAATTCAATCAACTAATTTTCATTGGAGGCAAGAAAAGCGCATGTGTGGAATAGTAGGCTATGTAGGAAATAAGAATTGTGTTCCTATTTTGATACAGGGACTCAAGAGGCTCGAATATCGGGGATATGATTCGGCAGGCATTGGTATAATTCACGATAACGCACCTATAGTAATCAAGAATAAAGGTAAAGTATCTTTACTTGAAGATAAGGTTAGCGAACTGTTTCTAGAATCAGAAATAGGAATCGGTCATACACGTTGGGCAACTCATGGAATTCCGAATGAACAAAACGCGCACCCTCACACCAATCAAAGTAAGACTTTATTCATTATCCATAACGGTATTATTGAAAATTTTCAGACGCTTAAGAATGGATTAATTTCTCTCGGTTATAAATTTGAAAGTGATACTGACTCTGAAGTATTCGCACATCTTATTGATAGTTTTTTAAACAAGGGTTACAATCTTAGCAAATCTGTTCAGATGGCTTTAATCGAAGTTGATGGAACCTACGGACTTGCAGTTATTTATTCCAAAGAACCAGATAAAATAATTGCAGCGAGAAAGGGCTCTCCACTGGTAATAGGAATTGGTAACGGCGAAAACTTTATCGCTTCTGATGTATCAGCACTGTTATCGCACACCAAAAACGTGATCTATTTAGATGATGGAGAGTTTGCCGAGATCTATAAGGATCAATACACAGTTAAGACTATAGCTGATGAACAAATTGAGAAAGAAATCCACGAAATAAACATGAGTATTGATGAGATTGATAAAGGTGGATATGCTCACTTTATGCTAAAAGAAATAATGGAGCAACCTGAATCCATACGTAATTCAATGCGAGGTAGATTATTAATTGATGAGGGCTCTGCCAAACTTGGAGGACTTGTTGATGTCTTAGACCGGCTGGTAAATTCAAAAAGAATTTTGATCTCTGCCTGCGGAACTTCCTGGCATGCAGCTTTAGTTGGTGAATATATGCTTGAGCATTATGCAAGAATTCCTGTTGAAGTAGAATATGCATCCGAATTCAGATATCGAAATCCTATTATCTCTGCTGAAGATTCGATATTTTTTATTTCACAGAGCGGGGAAACAGCCGATACACTCGCAGCATTAAAGGAAGCAAAAAACAGAGGAGCTTTAGCTCTCGGAATTTGTAATGTAGTTGGCAGTACAATTGCGCGCGAAAGTATGAGTGGAGTGTATATTCATGCTGGTCCTGAAATAGGTGTAGCATCAACTAAAGCTTTTACTGCTCAGCTTGTTGTTCTCGCATTAATAACTTTATTAATAAGCAAAAGAAAAGGTCTGCAAACTTCAGAAAGTAAAAAAATAGTTGACGCTCTACTTAATATTCCTTCGCAGATAGAACAGATCTTAAAGCTTAATGATGAAATTGAAAGCCTTGCAGAAGAATTCAAAGACTCACCTAATTTTCTTTATCTCGGCAGGGGATACAATTTCCCGGTAGCTCTGGAAGGAGCTTTAAAGCTGAAAGAGATTTCTTACATTCATGCAGAGGGATATCCTGCAGCAGAAATGAAACACGGTCCTATCGCACTGATCGATGAAAATATGCCGGTAGTTTTTGTTGCGCCTAAAGATTCTACTTATGAAAAAATATTGAGTAATATTCAGGAAGTACGTGCAAGAGGAGGTAGAATTATTGCTGTTGCGGATAATGGTGATGGTGAAGTTGATAAACTCGTTGATCACACTATAAAAATTCCAAGAACGATTGAAATGTTAACTCCAATTCTCACTTCAATTCCTCTTCAATTATTAGCCTATCATATTGCTGTCAAAAAGGGATTGGATGTTGATCAGCCGAGGAATTTAGCAAAAAGTGTTACCGTTGAATAATTCTTTTGAGAAAACTAAGTTTATTGGTATTTTTGCTCGCTAATTTTTGGGCAGATAGCTCAGTCGGTAGAGCAATGGACTGAAAATCCATGTGTCGGCGGTTCAATTCCGTCTCTGCCCACGTAACCATAAGAGACCAATACCGATGGTCTCTTTTATTATAATTGCAATAATTCTTTATGAAGACCGATTGGTATCTGGAGAATATCAAAGTAGATAAATTTCTCATTCTACTGCCCTTTCTTACTATAACTACAAGATTGATTATTTTCATTTTCATTCCTTCCACATATGAAGATGCATTCATTACATTCAGATACGCAGAGAACTTAGCAAATGGTTTTGGATTAGTATATAATATCGGTGAAAAAGTTTATGGAACAACTACTCCATTATTTGCTATTATACTTGCGCTATTTAAGCTTATTGGGATATCGTGTGTTGTTAGTTCTTTAGCTATTAATTTAATTTCCGATGGAATAACTTCATTAATTGTATATAAGTTTTTAAAAGATTATTCAAAGGGAATAATCACTGTGTTTGTTTCTTTGATGTTTGTATTTTCTCCATCTAATATTAGTTGGTCAATCCATGGAATGGAAACAGCATTCTTCGGCGCTTTCATAGCTTTATCTTTTTATTGTTTCTATAAAGAAAAATACTTTGCAGCACTTTTATTTGGTTTTTTGAGTGCTATGATTAGAATAGATGGACTTAGTGTTGCTTTAATTGTATCATTTTTCACTATCATTAAATTAAAATCTCAAATCTTCAAGATACCCAAACTTTTCGTACCACTAGCTTTATTTGCTGGCTGGCTTTTATTCCTGTACTTGTATTATGGAAATTTCCTTCCCAATTCAATGATCGCCAAGCTTTTATTATATTCTGGTCATCAGACGTCTATATTGCCTAATGTGAGTGGTGTTTTATCAAAGTTTTTTATTGTAGGGTATTACTCTAGTACAATAATTACAATTCTTTTTCTGTCAGGTGTTCTGCTTATCTTCTTTAAGAAAATAAAACTTTATCCGATGATTACCTGGTTCTTTCTATACTATTTGGCTTTAATATTTTCGAAGACTTATATTCATGGCTGGTATCTGATTCCTCCTTTGTTTGTCTTTATAGTAATTTCTGGCCTCGCAATTATTTTTCTTTCTGATTTTGTTACAAACTATTTTCGAATTAAAAAGAGCACAATTCAACTGGCAATTTTTATAGGAGTTATTTTATTCTCTGTAATCACATTATCCTGGAAAATATTTCAACTCTCTGATGAATATGATTACGAACTTAATGTAAGAATAAAGATTGGTGAGTTCTTAAATAAAAATACTCCGGAAAATGCAAGTGTGTTTTTAGAACCGATAGGAATAATAGGATACTTTTCAGAAAGGTATATATATGATGATGCTGCACTTATATCACCTGTATTTCTTGAATTAAATAAATTACCAAATATTGCAGAAACGAGATACAAAAAGATTCAATTGGTAAGACCAGATTATTTAGTAATTCGAAATAAGTATCTTGAAGAGTTTTATTCAACTACGAATTTACTTGAAGATTATACTTCTCTAAAAAGTTTTGATTATCATAAAGACCCGGATTTTCCCAGTATGACTATTTTTGAAAGAAAATCATTTTGAACTAATCTTTTATTTTTATTCCTGTGGAATATCCTGGTCAACTGATCCAAAGAGATGTGTACTTCGAAGCATATTTATCCAAAAGTAATTGACCTAAATACAATTCTTCAATCCGCTACATTTATTCTTCAGTTTCTAATTAAGAAATTAAACTATTAATATTTTTAGATGACAATGATTATTAAAATTATTCTTTTTGCTAATATTCTATTTTTTTCCGGTGTAAAAAGTTCTGATGACGTATCTAAATCTTTGACCGAATATCCATACTTTATCCTCGATGAAGTAAAAATTAACTCTGAATATTTCCCAACGGATCCTTCATTAAAATTATCATATAATTCAAGTATGGGTGAAGCTTTCGCAGAAATTAAGAAAATTGGAAATTCATACATAATGGAATTAAGGAATGACGATTTCTTTTTTATTCAGACAGTTCACGTTGAAAATGATACTATCTTTTTAACAAAACTTGATCAAAATGTTGATGTCTTTTTATTTATTTCATCAAGTTCCACAGTTACTTACAATCGTCCTTACTTGAGGTTTCCTTTTCCGCTGAATATTAATGATAACTGGAACTGGGATGGGGTTGAATATATTGATGGAGAAGATCCCGATACAATTTCTGTATCAGGAAAAGTTTTAGGTGAAGAGTTAGTTAAAACCGAGGCAGGAAATTTTGAATGTGTAAAATTCCAGATTGATATCCGCAAGAAAAAAAGCGGTTCGCATACAAAGTTTTATGAATGGCGAACCCCTAAAATTGGACTCATAAAGCTTGAGGCATTTATTGATTCGAAAGGATTTATCGGAACAATAATTAATTTACTTGGTTATGATGAGATGGTATTTGAACTGAAGAAAATTGGGTAATTTTTACAGTCATTTTTGATAAATGATCAACACATAATATATTTCGAAAAAAAAAGAAAAATTATATGCATCCTGAAATAATATTAAACACAAACTTCCCGAACTTAAAACTTTACGCAAAAGGCAAGGTGAGGGATATTTATGAGGTCGGTGATTATTTACTGTTAGTTTCCACCGACAGGATATCAGCCTTCGATGTAATTATGAATCAAGGCATTCCATTTAAAGGAATGGTGCTTACAAAACTTTCTGAATTCTGGTTCAACTTTACTAAAGATGTCATTCCTAATCATTTCATTACTACAGATGTAAATAAATACCCGGCAGAGTGTAAGGAATATTCTGATGTATTGAAAAACAGATCGATGTTGATAAAAAAAGCTAAAGTTGTTCCAATCGAATGTATAGTTCGCGGTTACATAACCGGATCAGGTTGGAAGGATTATAAAAGAACCGGTGAAATTTCAGGAATCAAAATTCCGCAAGGATTGCAGGAATCGGAAAAATTCTCGGAACCACTCTTTACTCCATCTACAAAAGCAGAAATCGGTGAACATGATGAAAACATTTCCGCTGAACAAGCTCTGCAAATAATTGATAGTACAACTTTCGATGCAGTGAAAAATTCAACCATTAATCTTTATAAAAAAGCATCCGAGTACGCACGTACAAAAGGGATCATTATCGCTGATACAAAATTTGAATTTGGTAAAATAAATGGTGATGTTATACTGGTTGATGAAGTCCTCACGCCGGATTCTTCAAGGTTCTGGCCTTTAGACAAATACGGAAAAGGCAGGGGACAGGAAAGTTATGATAAACAGTTTGTGCGTGATTATCTTCTTTCAATCAATTTTAATATGCAGCCACCGCCGCCGCCGCTTCCTGAAGATATAATTAGCAGAACAAGCGAAAAATATCTCGACATTTATAAAAAACTTACGGGCGAGAGTTTAGTTTAATTTTATTTCTAATAATTTTTTTATTAGAATTACAATTGAATTATTGAAATTAGTCCTGATTTTCTTCTCAACCGGAATCTTATAGTTAAATGACGCTTCCTAACCAGCTTACAATTTTAAGAATTATTCTTTCTCCGGTATTCCTTTATTTTTTTCATTCCGAACATATATGGATGAAACAAGTTTCTGTAGCAATTTTTATAGTTGCAGCTCTGTCAGATTGGTATGATGGCTGGCTGGCAAGAAAATTTAACTATATCACTAGCTGGGGAAAGTTCTGGGATCCTCTGGCTGATAAAATTTTAACTTCTGCAGCTTTTATCGGGTTTGCTTTGGTCAATCTGATTCCGTGGTGGATGGTTATTATAATTGTCGGGCGGGATGTTGTAATAACTTTACTCAGAGTATTTTCTGATATGAAAAACTATGCATTCACCACAAGCTATTATGCAAAGTGGAAGACGATGCTGCAAATGATTTTTCTTTATTATCTGCTGATACTTTACGTAGCTCAATTCACACCGGAAATTAATTTGATGTATGGAGATTTGGTTTCATTGCTCTTAAATAAGCAGTTAATATATTTTATTGCCTTATTGATTACAGCAATAACATTTCATTCGGGAGTTCTATATATCATTCGTAACTGGAAAATTATTTTAAGGTTAATTAAAGTTGAAAATTAATTTTTTTGAAAAACTTATCGGGTCAGGATTTTATACCGGCTATTCTCCGGTTGCTTCCGGAACTGTCGGAAGTGTGGCAGCAATTATTATATATCTGATCCCCGGATTTGAACAACTATTCATTATCATTCCTGCTACAATCATTTTTGCTGTTTATGGAATTTTTGTTGGTACAAAGTTCGAAACGGTTTACGGAAAAGATCCTTCGCAATGTACAGTTGATGAAGTTGTTGGTACCTGGATTTCTCTCGTTGCTTTGCCAAAAACATTGTGGGTTATAACGGGTGCCTTCTTTCTGTGGAGGATTCTTGATATTATTAAACCTCCCCCGGCAAGAAATCTGGAACGACTTAATGGTGGTCTGGGAATTGTGATGGACGATGTAGTTTCTGGCTTGTATACTCTCTTAATAATGCATCTTGTAGTATATTTGCTCGTTGAATTTTAACAATATTTTCTGGTTGATATGAAAGCGCTTATAATTACGATTGGTGATGAAATCCTTCTTGGAAATACACTTAATACTAACGCAGCGGTTATTGGAACAGAACTTTCTGAAATCAACATTCCCGTAGTTAAAACTTCCGTTGTAGGTGATGATAATTTTTCAATACTAAATGAAATTAAATCAGCATATGAATCTGCAGATTTGATATTAATTACCGGAGGTCTGGGTCCAACTCATGACGATGTAACCAGAAAATCTATTGTTGATTTCTTTAACACAGAACTTGTTGAAAATCAGGAAGTGCTTGAAGATATAAAGACTCTTTTTGTAAAGAGAAACAGAAAGCTGTCGGACGTAAATATTGATCAGTCCAAAGTTCCTAAAATTGCAGAAGCCATTAGAAACCACTATGGAACCGCACCAGGAATGTGGATTGAAAAAGATGAAAAAATTTATGTTGTTATGCCGGGCGTTCCTTATGAAATGGAAAACATGATGCAATCCTTTGTCATTCCGAAGTTAAAAGAAAAAATTGGCGTAGAACAAACTATAGTTTTGCGGAAAGTGCTTCTTACAACTGGAATTCCTGAATCAACATTGTACGAAAGACTTGGCAATCTGGATGAACTGCTTCAGGATGGCAAATTGGCTTTCCTGCCGAATCAATATGGAGTAAAGTTGCGGATTTCTATTGAAGGCACCGATGAAAAAGAATTAAAAAACAAACTAATAGAAATTGAACAGCGAATAAGAAATAAAGCGGGAAGATTTATTTACGGCATTGGTGAAGATCAACTTGAAGCTGTCGTTGGCAGACTTCTTCTGGAACGAGAACTTAAAATAGCTACTGCTGAATCATGTACCGGTGGATTGATTGGAAACATGCTTACAAATGTTAGCGGCAGCAGCAAATATTTTGAGCGTGGAGTAATTTGTTATAGTAATGCTGCTAAAGTTGAAATATTAAAAGTGAATGAAGATACACTTGCAGAGCACGGTGCAGTTAGCCTGGAGATTGCAATGCAAATGGCCGAAGGCGTTAAATCAACCAGCGGTTCTGACATTGGATTGGCATCTACCGGGATTATGGGTCCAACCGGAGCAACTGCAGATAAACCTGTGGGTCTCGTCTATATTGGTTATTGTGATGATAAAGTCTGCACTACCAAAAAATTGACCTTTGGTGATGACCGTTTGTTGAACAAGCAGCGTACTGCCCAGGCAGCATTGGATTTTGTGAGAAGACAACTTCTTGGAATTTCTCTGGATGATTAGACTTTTTATAGCATTGCTGATTCCGGATGAAATCAAATCTGTTATTTTTGATCATTGTTATACCGTTGTTGAGAATCCATCGGAATATAAATGGGAAGACCCAACTAAAGTGCATCTCACTTTAAAGTTTATTGGTGAAGTTAAGGAATCATTGCTTCCGCAGATCATTAACGAGATTGAGTTTGTTAATAATTATTCTGCTTTCGATTGCAGTATTTCAAATTTTGGTTTTTTCTTTCGCTTTAGCGAAGCAAAAATATTGTGGTGCAATCTTGATACAGATGACACAATTATTTCTCTGGTAGATGAATTTAATAAGAAATTAATGAAGCTTAATATTGAATCAGAAAACAGAAAATTCAAAGGGCATTTGTCTCTACTGCGAATTAAAAGAAAAGTTAATGAGGAATTCATCAAAAGTTTTAAGGATTTCAAATTTAGTCCGGTAAAGTTTGTGGCAAATGAAATTGCATTAATACAAAGTTTTCTTAAACCAACAGGATCTGAATATAAAATTTTAAAAAAATATGAACTCAAATAAAGGAGGTAAATATGGCCGCAGATAAAGAACAAAAAATGAAAATAATTGAAGATGCCATCTCGTCTATAGAGAAAACTTATGGCAAAGGCTCGATAATGAAATTGGGCGATGGTATCGTTAATGATATTGAAGCAATTCCAACCGGAGCTCTTTCACTTGATTATGCCCTGGGTATTGGCGGAATTCCGAGGGGACGCGTTACCGAAATTTACGGCCCTGAATCAAGCGGAAAAACGACTCTGTGTCTTCACGTAATTGCCGAAGCACAAAAGACTGGTGGTCTGGCAGCATTCATTGATGCGGAACATGCACTCGATGTTAATTACGCAAAAAAGCTTGGAGTTGATACTGCAAATCTTCTTATCTCTCAACCGGATTTTGGAGAACAGGCACTTGAAATTACAGATACTCTGGTTCGCAGTAACGCACTCGATGTAATTGTCATTGATTCAGTTGCCGCACTTGTTCCCCGTTCTGAAATTGAAGGTGAAATGGGTGATGCAACTATGGCAGTCCAGGCGAGATTAATGTCTCAGGCTTTAAGAAAACTTACAGCAGCAATATCAAAATCTAAAACTTCAGTAATATTTGTGAATCAGTTGAGGAGTAAAATCGGAGTTATGTTTGGTAATCCTGAAACAACTACGGGCGGAAATGCCTTAAAGTTTTATGCCTCCGTAAGGATTGATATCCGAAGAATAAGTGCAATAAAAGAAGGTGAAGATGTTGTTGGCAACAGAACAAAAGTTAAAATTGTTAAGAGCAAAGTTGCTCCGCCGTTTAAACAAGTTGAGTTTGATATTCTTTATAATGAAGGAATTAGTAAAACCGGTGACTTGATTGATCTTGGTGTTGATCATGGAATAGTTAAGAAGAGTGGTGCATGGTTCTCTTATGGCGAAGATCGTTTCCAGGGCAGGGAAGGTTTCAGACAGAAATTGTTAGAAATGACTGATATGAGAAATAACCTGGACAAAGAAATTCGTACAAAACTTGGTATGATTAAAAACGGTGGCGATTCGAAAAAAGAAGAAGCCGATGACAAGCAGAAGCCGAAGGATAAAAAAACAAAATAGTTAGAAATTCGAGATATGCCAGATTTTTGAAATCTGGCATATCTAATAATACAAATGCATATCACCAGAGTTGTTAAAAAAGGAAAAAGTGATGTAACAATTTATTTTGATAACGACTCTGTACCTATTCTTAGCGGTCGAAGTGTTTATAAAAAGCGGTTTGAAGAAAGGTGATGATATTTCTGAAAACCGCTTTTCTTTATTAATTGAACAGAATAAAATTTTTCATATTAAGCAGAGAGCATTCCGACTGCTGGGAAGAAGACAACATTCTTCTTCAGAACTTCGAAGAAAATTATGGAATAAAGATTACGAGCAAAAACTAATTGATGAAGTAATTGGTGATTTGCAGAAGAATGGATATTTGAATGATTCGGATTTTATTCGTGCATTCGTGGCAGAAAAAAGTAAAACAAAAAACTGGAGCAGTAAAAAAATAAAAGGTGAACTCTTCAAGAGGGGACTCCCTGCAAAATCAATTGATGGAACTCTATTCACAGAACCCAAGGACTCCGATTCTGAAAATGCAATGAAGCTTGCTAAGAAAAAATATCAGATTCTTATAAAAAGAAATTTAGAACCAAAAGATTTGAGAAATAAACTTTCGACTTATTTGTTCTCGAAAGGATTTGAATACGAGTTGATAAAGGAGGTGTGTTCTAAAATAATGAATACCGATTTGGAAGAATACTAATATTTATTTTTTAGGATGCAGCCTTCCTAACCTCCTGATTATTGTCGCCAACTCATCAATTTCTACTTTCTTTGCAGCGTCATAAACTGAAAACCATTTTCTTTTACGCAGATTCTTTTCAGGATAATCTTTGAAGATCCTGGTCACTCGCATTGAATAAATTTTTGTGAGAAGTTCACTGCCGTTTTTTCTGATAGTGTAACTACCCAGAATTTTAGTTGAGTTGCTGCCTCTTACACCTGCTTCCTCAAATGCTTCTTTCTTAGCTGACTGAAATGGTGTCATATGATATTCAATAAATCCCTTCGGTATTATCCATTTCTTCCTTCTGATTGATGTAACGAGCAGAACTTCGGTCTTACCATTTTTCTTCCTGAATGGAATTACTCCAGACTGGTCGAAGTGGGTTCTTTTCTTTGTAGTTATCTTTCTTTTCATTTACCTGTGCAAAAGTTAGATGATGATTTCTTAAATTTGACTGAGCAAAGATAAATCGATTGTTAATTATCAACAAACACTGACAAAATTTTGTTACTCCAAAATCTATCACTTAAAACCTTCAACACTTTCGGAGTTGATATCAAAGCAAAACTTTTTGCTGAAATATTTTCTGATGAAGAATTAGTTGAACTGATTTGTGATAAAAAAAATAATCGGGAGAAAAAAATAATTCTTGGTGGAGGAAGTAATATTCTTTTCACAAAAGATTTTGACGGGCTGATAATTAAAGTTTCTGTTTCAGGAATAAATGTTTTTGAAGAGAACGATGATACTGTATTAATTGAAGCTGGTGCAGGAGTGAAATGGAATGAGTTAGTTAAATATTGTGTTGAAAGAAATTATGGCGGTATTGAAAATCTTACTTTAATACCTGGAACAGTTGGTGCCGCACCAATTCAAAATATAGGAGCTTATGGTCAGGATCTATCAGATACATTTATTTCTTTGAATGGTATATTTACAGATACTTGTGAAAAGAAAGCATTCAGCAAAAGCGAATGTCGCTTCAGTTATCGTTCAAGTATTTTCAAAGAAGAATTGAAAAATAAATTTATCATAACTTCGGTCCGACTTCAACTATCAAAGAATCCAAAACCCAATACAGTTTATAAAACACTTCGGGAATATCTTGCAAAAAAAGAGATTTCAAATCCGTCAATAAAAGACATAAGTAAAGTTGTTGGAGAAATCAGGAGACAAAGATTACCTGATCCAGAGAAGATTGGAAACGCAGGGAGTTTCTTTAAAAATCCGGAAGTAAGTAAGGATACTTTTATTAAATTGAAATCAGAATTTGATGATGTTATTAGCTTTCCAACAGAATCAGAGAAAATTAAAATTTCTGCTGGATGGCTTATTGAAAAAACTGGCTGGAAAGGAAAACGCATCGGTGATGTTGGAACTTCTGCCAATCACGCACTTGTTATCTGTAATTTTGGAAACGCAACCGGAGCGGAAATACTCGAATTTGCAATGCGAATTAAGGAAGAAGTAGCGAACAAATTCGGAATTACTCTTGCAGAAGAAGTGAATATCTTATAAATAAGATTGAAATAGTATATTCAAATAATTAACTTCTATTAAAAATATTCTTAATATTTCAACAGGGTAAAGAAATGAAAGAACAGAAAAAGGAAAACCTATCTGCTTACGAAAAAGCTGCACAGGAAGGAATTGATCCTCGTTGTATTCCACAATGGCTTGATGGACCCGTTCCTGAACACGACGAAATTAAATATCCTGCCTACCCTGAGTCTGATCAGCAAAGCTGGAAATATTTGTACGAACGACAAATGAAATTTCTTCCCGGCAGAGCTTGCAAAGAATATATGGATGGAACTGAAGAACTAAAATTATCACCGGATAAAATTCCTTACCTGAAGGAATTAAGTCACGTATTCAATAAAACTACCGGTTGGAAAGTGGCAAGAGTTCCGGGATTGATTCAGTCACAGAATTTTTTTGAGTTGCTAAGAAGAAGAGTTTTTCCATCTACAGATTACATTCGCGGAAAGGAAGAGCTTGATTACACACCTGCACCTGATTTATTCCACGATATTTTTGGACATATGCCTCTACTTACAAATAAAAACTTCGCTTCATTTTATCAGAAGTTCGGTGAAGCCGCTTTAAATGCGAAAGGTGAGGAAAGTGTTAAGCTCGAAACATTTCATTGGTTTACTGTTGAATTTGGTTTGATTAATAATTCTGAGGGAAGAAGAATTTATGGTGCAGGTGTATTGTCTTCACTTAATGAAGTTCAGCATTCACTTTCTGATCAGGTTGAAGTTAAGCTTTTCGATCCAGAAAAAATCGTTGTTCAGCAATACGATGTGTGGCATCTTCAACCAGTACTATTTGCAATAGATTCTTTCGAGCAGCTTGAAAAAGGTTTTGATGTTTGGTGTAAAAAGAATGGTTTGTTGAGTTAGTCAAAGTTTAAATAAATATTTAACTTAAATTTAAATTGAACTAATATTCCAATTTCATTGTTTAAACAGTTAATTGTTATACACTAAATTCATTCTTAAATTATTAAAAGTGTATGAAAAGTCAGGAGAACAAAATGGCTCTCAAAGTTGGTGATAAAGCACCTTCGTTCAAGCTTAAAAATCAGGATGGAGATACAATCTCTTCTGCTGATTTAAAAGGAAAACCAAACGTGTTATATTTTTATCCTAAAGACGATACTTCCGGGTGCACAAAAGAAGCATGTAATTTCAGAGATGAATTTCCGAAGTTTGGAAAGATGAAAGCAGAAATTATTGGTGTCAGTGCTGATTCGGTTGAGTCACATAAAAAATTTGCAGATAAGTACAAATTACCTTTCAATCTTTTAAGTGATGAAAAGAAAGAAGTCATAGAAAAGTACGGAGTCTGGCAGGAAAAAAGTATGTACGGCAGAAAATACATGGGTATTGTCAGGACGACTTTTATTATTGATTCTTCAGGTAAGATCAGAAAAATATTTCCGAAGGTAAAAGTTGATAAACACAACAACGAAGTAATGGAAGCATTGAAAGAATTATTATGAGGAAGAATGTTTATATAACACGTCGGGAAACTTTTGCAGCAGCACACAGATTGTTCAAACCTGAACTTTCAGATGAAGATAATTTCAAGATGTTTGGCAAGTGTAGCAATCCCAACTGGCATGGGCATAACTATACTTTAGAAGTTACTGTAAAAGGTGAAGTTAATCCAGAAACCGGATTTGTGATTGATATAAAAAATTTAAAAGAAATAATGCACGAGTTTGTCATTTCTAAAGTTGATCACAAAAATCTTAATATTGATACGGATTTTATGAAAGGTTTAATCCCAACTTCAGAAAACATTACGATTGCTATATGGAATCAACTGGCAGATAAAATTCCGGGTGGAAAATTATTTGTTGTTAAATTGTACGAGACCGAGAATAATTATTTTGAGTACAAAGGAGAGTAAGAATGAATAACGAAAAAGTAAAAATGCTTATTTCTGAGTTGTTGAAGAATATTGGTGAAGATCCCAAAAGAGAAGGGTTGCTTGAAACACCAAGAAGAGTTGCTGACGCTTATGAATTTCTGACATCAGGATATAATAAAAATATTGAAGATGTAATGAATGATGCTTTATTCAATGAAAAGTATGATGAAATGGTTCTGGTAAAGAATATAGATTTTTACAGTCTATGTGAACATCATATGCTTCCATTTTATGGAAAGGTGCACGTTGCTTACATTCCGGATGGAAAGATAATTGGGTTGAGCAAAATACCCCGCATAGTTGAAGTGTATGCCAGAAGATTACAGGTTCAGGAGAGAATGACTCAGCAAATTGCCGATACATTGGAGCGATATCTTCAGCCGAAAGGTGTTGCAGTTGTTTCAGAAGCTCATCATATGTGTATGATGATGCGCGGTGTTGAAAAACAAAATTCATCAGCAACTTCGAGCGCTGTTCATGGTGACTTTAAGGATGATCCTCGTACTCGGGCTGAATTTTTAAATTTAATATCTCAAAAGAATTTATAACTATGGCTAATAAAGACGGAATTTGGATAACAGGCGCCAGCTCAGGTATTGGTAAAGCAATCGCATTGGAATTTGCTAAAATTGGATGCAATGTATTCATATCTGCCCGGAGGGCCCAGGAATTAGAAAGATTAAAAGATGAAGCTGGAAAATCAGGGGATAATATTTTTATTTTTCCGTGCAATGTTGCTTCATCAACAAACGTTGATCAAACAGTTAAAAAAATAACCAGTGAATTTGAATTAAGCTGTTTAATAAATAATGCCGGAGTAACTTCTTTTAAAAATGCTGCGGATAATTCTGTAAATGAAATAAACGATATTATAAACACTAACTTGCTTGGCTCGATTTACTCAACAAAATCTGTTATGTCCACTTTCATAAAAAATGAATCGGGAACTATCATTAATATTCTTTCAGTTGTTGTTGATAAGACTTTTACAAGAAGTTCAGTTTATGCAGCATCGAAAATGGGTTTGCTTGGATATAGTAATTCTCTAAGGGAAGAGGTCCGCAAGTATAACATTCGGGTTATAAATGTTGTTCCGGGTGCAACCGAAACAACAATGTGGTCTCAGGAAATCAGGAAAGAAAAAGGTGAACTGATGATGAATCCAGAGAGCATTGCACGGATTATTGTTTCTGCATACTTACAAAAAGACAATCTGGTAACAGAAGAAATTGTTTTGAGACCTATCACTGGTGATTTAGCATAAAAAATACCGGCAGCATCGGCCGGCACTCGTGAAGAAAATAAAATTATCAGTAAATCAATTTTTATTTCTTTCATTTTCGTTTATTTCGTTTTTCCTTCCTATCACCAAAATTAAATGAACATGTGTTCCATTCTTTTTTCTGGTTGTCATCCAATAGCTGATATACATCCATCTGAAAATTTGCTAATGATATTGCAATATTATTTTTTGCTGAATTAATTTTTTCAACATTACCTAAGTACGCCTCTCTTGTGTAATTACCATTATTTTTTAGTTCAGCCATCTCGAGTATTTTCTTCTGAAGATTAGCTTTTAAATCAATCATTTCCATTTGATGATCTAATCTTAACGTGACAATTTGATCTTGCTGAGCTTCAGTTAGATTTAGTTTCTGAAACATTTGAAATTGATTTCCATCATTTTTGTACTTCATTCTTTCTTGTGCAAAATCATTTTGAACCATCAGCACTGTCAAGGTAACCACTATGATTGCAAATATATTTGATTTCATTTTTTACTCCTGTTTAATAAAATTGTTATTTCTATCAATTAGACATTACTTTGTGGAAATAAGTTTAATAATGATTATTTAAACCTTCAGGGGTATTTTTGTGTTTAAATATTTAGGAATAGATAAAATTCAGGATGAATGTAAAAACAGATGATTATGAGCTTATCAGGAATTTCCTGTCCGGCAACGAACAGTCATTTAACATACTTGCCAGAAAATACCAGGAAAAAATTTACTGGCATGCTCGACGAATGCTTGGTGATCACGATGACGCACACGAAATTGTTCAGCAGGTTCTACTTGTGATGTATAATAAGCTGAATACGTTCAATTTTAGTTCGGCATTATATACCTGGATTTATAAAATTACAGCCACAAGAACTCTAAATTTGTTAAAGAGAAGAAAATTAAAAATGGTATTAAATTTTAGTGCAGTTGAAGCGATTGATAGTAAAGGATATGAAAATATTATTAAAGGCATAGAAGAAAAAGAAAGTCTTAGAAAAATGGAAAAGCTCATGATGAAGTTACCGGTTAAACAAAGGGAAGTCTTTGTTATGAGAAATTATGATGATCTTTCTTATGAAGAAATTTCAAATATTACAGGAAAATCTGTTGGTGCATCAAAGGCAAATTATTTTCATGCTTTTAGAAAAATAAAGGAGCTGATGGAAAAAGATGAACGATGAAAGAATAATAAAATATATTACGAATGAGATGTCGGTAGAGGAAATAAAAAACTTCGATGCTGAATTAAATAAATCTCCCGAATTGAGATCTGAATTAGAGAAGTATCGAAAAGTTGATCTGCAGATTTTGGCTTCTAAAAAATTAAAATTAACACAAGAGTATCTTGACTCAATAGTCCCTGAATTCAGGAATAGAGTTATAGTACCAGAATCATCTGTTCTCCAAAAGAATCTGGGATATGCATTCGGCTTAATGCTTTTATTCATTCTTGCAGTTTTTGGTCTGAAAAACTTTTTTATAGTTGAGACTGAAGTGACAGAACTTCATGAGTTTACACAATCATTGGATGAGAATCAGAAATTTGAATTGCTGGAAAAATTGTATGATCACTCAGTGGATAATGATCTGGTTCTTGAAAACATCGAAGGAAATGTGCTGGCTGATTTCTTGTCGCCTGAGTTACAAATTAATAATGAAATTGCTGAAGCATATAACATAAGCTATAGCGAACTTATCGTTGGTCTCACTCAAAATGAAGTTGATAGGATTTATACAGAAATTTTGAATAAAAATTTTTAATATGAGGTTATAAATGAAAAAAATTAATCTGGTTCTCTTAGTAATATTATTTTTTTCAACTGCTCTAATTGCACAAAAAAGTAAATGGCAGGATGATGAGGCAAGAGAAAAATTTGAGCAGCTTGAAAAAATTAAGTTGATAGAAACTCTTAAGATGGATGAAGAAACTACTCTGAGGTTTTTTGCAAGGCGAACTGACCATCGAACTCAACAGGATGAAATCCAGGGAAAAATCAAATTAAACATTGACAATTTGGATGTTATGCTGAAAAGCGGCAGGGCATTCACTACTGAGGAGCTTAAATCCAAAATCGATGAAATTAATAATCTTGGGCTTCAATTAGAGAAGAACAAAATGGAATTTCTTAACTCACTTTCTGATATACTCTCGTATGAACAGATTGCTGAACTGATCATTTTTGAGAAAAGATTCAGGAATGAAGTAAGGAAACTTCTTATGAGGGATCGTAGGCCTCCAATTGATCAGGAATAGCCATTCATTCTGAAAAGGGAAAAATAATTCTATCCATATCTTTAGGTTGATTTTCAACACCTTCAATCCTATTTTTACCACTCATTTTTGCGGAAGTGGTGAAATTTGGTATACACGCTATCTTGAGGGGGTAGTGCCTTAATTGGCATGCGGGTTCAAGTCCCGCCTTCCGCACTCGAATCAATTTCAACAAAAGTAAAAAGGAATATAGTAGATGAAGCAGAACAAAGTCTTTCCAATCTCTTTACTGGTCTTTTTCATTTTATCATTCGTTACTTTCGCTCAGGATATGAATCCTGAAGCCGGAAAGCTCTATAACGAAGGTAATAGTCAATTAAAAGCAGGTAATTACAATGGAGCTATAAGTAATTATGATAAAGCACTTGCAATCGAAAAAGATTACAGAATTTATTACCAAAAGGGTGTGGCACAGAAAAAAGCTAATGATCTGAGCGGTTCCAAAGCTTCATTAGAAGAAAGTATAAAATTGAAAAATGATTTTGAGCCTGGCTACAATGCTTTAGGCGGAGTTTACTTTTCTATGGGTAATTATACTGAAGCCATCAACAAATTTGAGAAAGTTCTTACACTTACAAATAATGCGAGCATTACTAAAAAAGTTAAGAAGAACTTGTCACTTGCATACACGAAATTAGGCAACGAAGAAATTTCAAAAGGTAATGCTCCAAAGGCAATTGAGAACCTAACCAAAGCAGTCGAAAACGACAATTATGATGCTGCCTATCTATCGCTTGCCAAGCTTTATTCTGAATTAGGAGAATGGGACAAATCAATTTCTGCTTCTGAGAGTGCTCTCAAATATAAATCTAAGATTACCACTGGTGGACCATATCTCTACATGGGAATTTCTTATAAAGGTAAAGGAAATACACAAAAAGCAAAAGAGATGTTTGATAAAGCAAAACAAGATGCAACATATAAAAAGACTGCTGAGTATGAACTTAGTTTATTGCAATAAATCAAATTTATAGTTTTATGAAACCCTCTTACACGAGGGTTTTTTTTATTTCTTACTTTTTAAATTGGATTAAATTACAAATGGAACTTTCTAAAATTAGTAGAGGAAATATTATCCCGCTGATTGCTGCTGCATCAGCACAAAGGAGAATGAATGAATTAAAAGTTCTTATAATAGAAGCCAAACGAAGAAAAATTACTTTCAGGAAATTGTATGAGGCTTTGTTGCAAAATTATCTTTTTGTCGGTTATCCTTCTGCATTATTGTCGTTGAAATTGTTGAAAGAAATGTATCCACACCGAACTCTGTTAAAAGCGGCAGATATGAATCTTTATCATTTCAGCAAGAGAGGAGAGACTAACTGTAAAAAAATTTATGGAGATAAATATGATAAGCTGATAATGAATGTTGAAAAATTCTCTCCGGATTTAGCAGAGTGGCTGGTACTTGAAGGGTACGGAAAGGTTATTGGCAGGAAAGGTCTCTCATTGAGAGAGCGAGAGTTGTCAATTATAGCCGTATTGACTGTACTAAAATTTAAGGATCAACTTTACTCTCACATCAATGGCGCATACAGAACAAAATCTCCGATTAATAGAATTCAAAGCGTAATTGAGAGTCTTTCATTATTTGGTAATAAAAATCTTTCTTTGTTCGGGTTAAAGATGTTGAATAAATACAGGAAGGAAAAGGGAATGTGAATAATCGCATTCCCTAAAAAATCTTATAAGAAATTAAAAATAATAAATGCATCGAGAGTAACAGCGCTAATAGTTTCTTCGCCATCTTCTTTGCCGGTAAGGTTGAACATTTTATAGCTTAGGTATAAATCAAGATTTATCAGAGGTATGATCGTAACTTCTGTTCCGATTCCAACACCACCACCGAACCTGCTGAATCCATCTGATTTAATTTCATGACCCATGTATTTTTCAGTTGCCTCCCCAAAACTATTGTATGACAGATCAAGTGCAATGTATGGATCAAAACCTAAAGGGGCTGGAATAAAGTTATATTGAATACCAAGCCCAACTTCTACGATTGATTGACTATACTCAGACTCGCCTTCATCTGCCATCAATTTAAATAATTCTGGCGGAGCTTCGCCGGTTCCAGATAAATTATGGTAAAGAATAAAAGCTCTCGGCGTTAAACCAATTAAAGGAATATCTACTTTTCCGATAATCCCAGCGTTCCATTCGGTAGAGTAGCCAAGACCACCCTCAGATACATCTTTGGTAAGAACATCAGGTGCCAGAATTTGGGTCAGTCCTCCGCCAGCGCCAATTTTAATTAGTTGAGCAGATGAGAATGTTGGGAGGAAAAGCAGAATTGAAAATGTAATCAGAGATATCTTAATATTTTTCATTTGTTCTCCTAATTTGTTATTGATTTGTATTGTAAATTTAATATTAATTGAAGATATAAACCAGAACTATCTTGTTATATTCATACAGAAGCCGTTAAATTTTAAACTATATCTTTAAGTGATTTCCCATATTTTGTTATGTCTCTTGACTTTAACATCTATAAAACCAATATTTAGTACCAGAATATGAAGAATTTTGAGCCAAAGGAACCTTTTCATTTTGAAACTATAGATTGATTAGCATCGTCTTAAATCGATATATGAATAGACTATCTTACATTAAATACTTTATTCTACTTTTAATCATCGGAAGCTTTTTTCCTGAATTATCATTTACTCAAACAGTTGCTGAGGAATTTGATGAAGGGATGGACTACTACAACAAACAATTGTTTGTAGATGCTCATAAAAATTTTGAATCGGTGATTAAGGCTTACGGAGTTGAGGATGAATTATATGCCTCCGCAAGATTTTATTCTGCAAATTCATTGTTGAAGATGGGGAAAAAAGATGAGGCAGCAACAGGGTTAGAGTTTATTGTAAATAGTGTCGTTTGGTCAAAGTTCAGAGAAGAATCATTATTCACTCTTGGATTAATTTATTATGATATTGGCAGGTATGCACTGTGCAGAAAAAATCACCTGATGTTAATTTACCAATATCCCAACAGCGATTACATTGGTTCCTCGATGTACTGGATAGGAGAATCTTATGCATCAGAAGGAAAACTTAATGAAGCAATCGATTTTTTAACCCAGGCAATTGAAGACAAATCGAGCAATAGATTTCGCGATCATTCACTTTATGCTCTTGCAAGTGTTTATGAAAAAATGCAGGACTACGGCAATGCTGTTAAATATTACGATCAACTATTAACTTATCATCCAAACAGTCCACTTGCACTTCAAGCACAGGTGAGAATCGGAGTTTGTTATTTTTATTTGAAAGATTATTACAATTCAATTTTGGAATTAAATAATCCCACTCTTCAGGAACTTCCAAAAGAAAACCTTGCAGAGGCTTTATATCTTTTAGCAAACTCGCATTACAGAGTTGAGGAATATGAAAACGCAGCCAACACCTACTCAGAGATTATTGAACGATTTCCATCCTCTAAAGTTTACCGGAATGCACAGTATGGATTAGCTTGGTCATTATTTCAGCAATCAAAGTTTAATGATGCTTTTACGGTTTTTAATACTCTTTCACAAGGTGATGATTCCACTGCGATAAAATCATTCATATGGAAAGGTGAATCAAAACGTTATTCCGGAAATCCAAATGAAGCATTGGCAATTTATGAAGATTTCCTCAAACGATATCCAGATCATCCATCAGCATCATTTGTAGAAAGTTTGATTGGATTGATTTATTTCGATCAGAATAAATTAGAACTCTCAACTCAATATCTTACGAATGCCACGTCATCGGATGATCCATTAACACGTGCAAAGGCATTTACCATGATTGGTGAAATAGAATTGAGAAAGAAAAATTATATTAAAGCACGTGGCAATTTTGAACCAGCTATTCGGATAACAGTTTCTGAAAGCGAAGTCCACTTAAGAGCACTTCTCGGAATGGGAGTTACACTTTATCATCTTGGCGATTATCAAATGGCTGTTGATAATCTCCGGGAAGCAGAAACAATCAATCCGGCATTCGAAACTGATAAAATAAATTTTTATATGGCTGAAAGCTACTTCAGTCTTGGAAAATATCAGGAAGCATTATCTCGCTACAGCTCTATCGTAAGCAAAGATGAAGATTATGTTAAACAGGTTACTTATTCAAAGGGATATTGTCATTTTAATCTCGGCAGCTACTCAAATGCTGTTTACCAGTTCTCAGAGTTTGTTGATCTTTACCCAAACGATATCAGGGCAACTGATGCCAAACTTAGATTAGCTGACAGCTATTTCGGCTCAAAGAATTTTGCTTCAGCGAGTAAAATATTTAAACAAATTTTTCAGTCAGGAAAATTTTCTTCGGATGATCCCTATACATATTTCCAGTATGCGCAGGCGTTATACAAATCAGGCGAATCCAATGCAGCAATAAGCGAGTTCCGTAATCTTCAACAAAAATTCCCTGACTCTAAATATGCTGAAAGTTCTTTGTTTACTGTTGGATTTATAAGATTCCAGGAAGGTGAATTTAAAGAAGCCATTAACGATTACAGGTATGTTATTCAGATTTACAAAATTTCAGCTTTAACACCCGTAGTTTATTACTCAATCGGTGATGCATATTTTAACTTGGGAATGTATGATTCAGCGATAGTTAATTATCGGAATGTGTTGACCAAATATCCGTCTTCAGAATATGTATTTGATGCAATTAATGGAATGCAATACAGTTACGTGGCGATGGGGAAATCTGATGAAGCCATTGTTTTGATTGACCGCTTCGTTGGTCAGAATCCAAACCTAAAATTCAGTGACCTGATCTTCTTTAAAAAAGGCGAAATTTATTATAGCCAGCGCGATTATAATAATGCCAAAGCAAGTTACCAGGAATTTCTTGTGCGGTATCCAAAAAGTTCTTTCGTCCCTGAAGCATATTACTGGCTTGGTAAAAGTTCACAAAACCTTAAGCAGGACGACGAAGCCATTTTTTATTTTAACAAAGTATTTGAAAGCTATCCGGGTTCAGAGTCGGCAGCAGTTTCTGTGATTGAACTTGGAAAAATGTATGAATTGAATGGCAACTATCAGGCATCAATTAATGTTTTGGAGCAGGCTTCTTTAAAATTGAAGGATTCACCGCGGCTACCCGAAGTACTGTTTCTAAAAGGATCAGCTTATATTAAATCGGAAGATATACAAAAAGCGTATGGAACTTTTGAAGAGTTAGCAATGTATCACCGCGAAACTATTTTTGCTGACAGAGCTAAATTTGAGATGGGATTGATCGACATGGCAACCGGAAGATATGATGTTGCCAACAAACACTTTCTGGAAGTTGCAGAAAAAAGAACAGATGACTTAGGTGCGAGGTCGCAGTATCATTATGGTTTATCTCTCTTTGAACAGGGAAAATATTCCGAAGCAATTTCCGCTTTGGTAAGAGTAAGAACTGTTTATTCTCAGTACGAACCCTGGCTTTCCCGTTCTTATTTGCTGCTTGGTGATTGTTATCTGAAACTTAATGATAAACGACAGGCTGAAGAAATGTATCGTGTTGTGGTAACGAAACACAAAGGTAATGAACTCGGTGAAGAAGCCAGACAAAAAATAAACAAGATTAAATAATGAAATATCTTTTTTCAATATTACTTCTTTCAAGTTTCCTGGTTTATTCTCAGGACAATAATCCGAATGTGGAACTGCCCGACTTCGTTATTTTCGGTAAAGATATTGTAACAGTAAGGAATGTTGATAAGCTAAAACCCGATTACATATCTACTGTCTCAGATGAATTTTTGAAGCCAACTTACAAACCTGATTATCTTGATCTTGCAGATATTTCCAACCCGGTAGAAGCTGAGTTATCCACACTCGATTCTGCTGATTTCAAAAATGGTTTTATTGAATTAAAAGCAGGAATTTATCAATTACCAGCCGGGCAGGTGAACTATACTTTTCCTTTTTCTGGCGGAATGCTTCATGGATTTATTAAGGGTTTTAATCAGCGGGCATATATTGATAATAGTGACAGGCAGTTTCTTGAAGGTGCTCTGGATTTTGCGTATACAATTCCGACCGATGTAAATGCCATACCGGGGACAAAATTCAGTATTGGTGGTGACCATACAAAAAATCTATATAAGTTTTTTGGTTCTGTTGATCCTGAAAGAAAGAGAAATCTTAATATCGGCACTGCTTCAGTTGGAATTCAGAATCTTTATCTTAAAGAATTTATTTTTGATTTGAATAGTGGTGGAGAGTTTACTTATTTAGATGATGAAAAATTCAACGAATCACTTTTTTTTGTAAATGCTTTTGGTAGATTAAAACTCAGCAACTTTAACCTTGGTATAGCAGGATCATTCCGGCATCAAAATTTAACGACTGATTCTCTTTCTGAACATAAAACAAACGCATACTATTTCAGACCAACAGCATCGCTCGAAATATTTAATAAAATAATGCTGGAAGCCGGTTTTACATTTTCCGCTGCCGGGGGAGATAAGTTAAATAATTTATTTGCTTCAATTAATGCTGAAGTTGCAAAAAATTTAATCCTCTTTGCGGAATACTCTCCAATTGGCGAAAATATAACCGCCGGGGAACTATTGCGAAATAATTTTTACTACGATCAGCAGGATCTTCCCCGCATATTTCTAAAAAAGAAGAATAAATTAAAAGCAACACTTAAATATGAGTTCGAAAAATATTACCAGATTGACGGTGGAATTGAATTTTACGATGCGGATAATTTACCTTATTATAATAATGTTGATAGCTCAGGTTTCTTTGAAGTATTGACAACGGACGCTACGAGTTGGGATTTCTTTTTAAATATGCTTTATCATCTTGGACCTTACGGATATTTTTACGGCTCGGTGAATTATCTAAATGTTCAGGATTCTGATTCAAGAAAAGTTCCATATTATCCGGGCCTTAAAGCATCGCTGATGTACGGATACAACTTTACACAAGTCTGGAAGGGCGAGGTCAAAATTAACTATCTTTCGGACAGATATGCCGATATTGAAAATACAGATTCGAGGAAACTTAAGAGTTTTTTTAATCTTGGGCTCAAAATTAGTTACTCTTTACAGAGTAATTTTGGTGTATTTTTTGAATTAAATAATGTATTGAATACTAAAAGATCGATTTGGGAAGGTTATCAGGAGAAACCAATAGATGCACTTTTAGGATTTAATTATTTCTTTGATTGATCACATATCAATTATTTTTACGATGCGAATCAACAGGAAATATAAAATCAATTTAAGTATTTCAGTACAACATTTAAGTGAGTTAAAATGATTAGCAAAGATGAACTGGTAAAAATTGTTGCACAAAGTTGCGGCATTTCCGTTGATATTTCTGAATTCTTTTTTGAAGTTTTTGTTAACAGGCTAAGCAACAAACTTAAGCCTGGCGATGTGGTACATTTTAAAAATTATGGATATTTTCATAAAAGAAATTGCAGAATACAGTTGGGGAAAACACTCGATTCGCCAACTGCTAAATCTTATTTAATACAACTTGTACTTTTCTCAGAAGAGCTAAAAGTTAAAAATGATCTCAGCACAATTCATTTTTTGAAAATTGCTAATCTTAAAACCCTTTGGGTAGATGACAAGGATTTTCAAAAAAGTTTGGCTGCCGGTGATTTTGCTCCACATACCGAAAGAAATCTGCTCATCAAAGCGTTCGCAACTAAAGCCGAAGTTATAATTGCGGGACTTCGAAAAGATTATGATAGTGAGCTGGTTGAGGAATTAATTATTCCTCTTACATTTGACTTAAACTTTCTCTTAAAGACCAGTCAAAAAAATAAATCTGTAATCAAAACCATTTCTAATAAAAAAACTGATTTAGAAGATCCGGCAAAGAGCGAGAACGCAAAACCTGTTGCTGACCAAGAAAAAACAAGTGGCTCATCAGTAATTAAGGATGTAAAAGAAACGGCAGATACTGCATTACCCTGGAATTATGGGAACAAATTTTTAGAGAAAGATAAAAAAGGCAAACCCGGTGAATTGACTGGCGAGCAAAAATCTAAAGTTGCACAAGACAAACCAGATGACGTCAAGACGGAAAAAGATTTGAGAAAGGAACAAGCGGAACAATTAAAAGATTTTGAACCGGTTGCCTCTCACTTAACTTCAACCAAAGATGAAGTTAGTCCCCGTAAAGAATCTGACACAGTTAAGTTTAGCGTCATTAAAAATATTGAGGTAGATTCCGATAGTTCCAAAGAAAGCGAAACTTTCACTGAAGTTAAATCTAAAACGGAAGCTTTTCGTTATAGTTCAGACTCAGGGAAAAACAAAAAAGGATTTATTGATAAATACTCATTAAACAAAGCAGACAGAGATTCACGAGAGAGACTATTTCGCGAGCGCAGGAATTTTCTTCCATTTGTATCTATTTTTGCTTTTATAGTAATTGCAGGAGTAGTCATCTATATTTACTTTATTAAAAGTGATACGAATGGAAAAGAAAATACAAAAGTTTTTCATACTGAAAAGCCTCACTCAAATGTAAATGTTATTGAAAGGGACTTTGACTTTGCTGTTACTTATCCTTATCCAAAGAATGAAAACAGGAATGAAATATCGGGATACAATAAAGATCTCTTCTTAAAAGAAGAGGTGAAGCCGGATATTAAAAAAGAGAAACCGGAAGTAACTTCCGTTGAGAAATCGAAAACAAAACCAGAACAAGTGGTTGAAGTAAATAAAAAACCTGTTACCGAAGTTGAAACTAAACCGGTAGTTGAGGAAAAGAAAATTGAAGTTTCTGAAAATAAGCCAGAGAAGAGCAACAGGATTTTCTTATATCGGAACTTTTACGTTGTAAACATTGGCACTTTTAAATCAGAAGAGGCAGCCAACAGAGAGGCTGACCGTTATTTTAATTTAGGTTACAATGCTTTTATAGAAGAAATTGAAACCCGCAATCGAACAAGAGATACAAACTAATTGTAGGTGATTTTACTTCTGAAGAATTTGCTAGGCAGTTTGAGGAAAAATATATTAAATAATAAATATTTGGAGAGAAATGAATTTATTTGAAATATTTCTTAAAGGTGGTGTGATAATGTGGGCAATTTTATTTTGCTCGGTTGTTGCGCTGGCAGTAGCCATTGACAGATTTTTAATCCTCCGAAAAGCTAAAATTAATTTACCTGCTTTTCTTGTGAGGATAAGAGGATTTATAAAAAATAAGGATATGAGCGGTGCTGCTTCATTCTGTTTGAGAGAGAAGTCTCCGATCGGAAACATGGTAAGAAAGGGATTAAAAAAGTTTGGAATGGGGCACGGGAGAGTTAAGGAGGCAATTGAAAACGCAGGCAGGCAGGAAGTTAGTAAACTCGAAAAAGGATTATCAATACTTGCCACAGTTGCAGGTGTTGCTCCCTTACTGGGCTTCCTCGGTACTGTAACTGGTATGATTCAGGCGTTTATGAGAATTGAAGACCTTGCAGGTGCAGCAAACCCAAGTGATTTAGCCGGTGGAATTTGGGAAGCTCTACTGACTACTGCATTCGGATTGATAGTTGGTATTCCCGCTTACGCTTTTTATAATTATTTCCTGAGCTCAATTAAAAAATTTGTATCCGATATGGAGACAGTTGCTAATGATGTCGTGGATACTA
Organism: uncultured Ignavibacteriaceae bacterium; assembly: GCA_963698525.1. GTDB lineage: Bacteria > Bacteroidota > Ignavibacteria > Ignavibacteriales > Ignavibacteriaceae > IGN2. The sequence continues at coordinate 482,044 of CAVORE010000016.1, forward strand.
TGCAGGATTCTACGGCTGAAGCAGTTGATTTTGATGATGAAATAGAAGTTGAAATGTAGGGTGCCGTAATGAAATTCACCACATCAAATGAACCTTTGACTATCTTCTCATACTCATCATTAACAGATATTGTTTTGTTACTGGTGATATTTTTTCTGCTTACATCCCAGTTTGTTATTCAAACCGGTGTTAAAGTAAAGCTGCCGGGTTCTAAAACTAATGAGCAGTCTGAACAAACTAAAATGATTGTTACCGTAACTTCTGCAGGCGTAATTTATGCCGGACCTGATCAGACTACTATTGATATGCTTGCCGGGAAGCTAACTGAAATGCGCGGTGTTAATGAAGAGGGAAGCCTTGTTATAAGGGCGGATAAAACTGTTCAGATCGATCTTGTAATAAAAGTAATAGATGCTGCTAAATCGGTCGGGATAGGTAAATTCACAATCGAAACGGAAAAGGAAAATCCATAAGGAGAATGCTATGTCTGCCAAAAAAAATTCAGGAATATCTTACACTATTTCATTTGCTCTGCACGGAATTGCAATACTGCTTTTTTTATTAATTAATCTTTCATTCGATTACAACCCTTCTGAATATGTTGAACTTTCTTTTGGTATTTCCGATCAGACAGGTTCTTCGGGTGCACAGGGAAATAAAATTAATATTATAAAAGAAACACCAAAGCAAAGCGAGAAAGAAAATTCGAAAGAAAAAAATCCTGAAGTAAAAGAAGTTGATCTGCCGGTTGCGATCAATACAGAAGATGAAAATGTGATCAAGCCTGCTAATAATGAAAAGGAAGTGGCCGAAGACCGAGCCGAAATTAATACAGAAGCTTCCGTATCCAATTCAAAGTCATATGAAGAAGGTAACAATGCCAATGTTGATGGTAACTTCGGCTTTGACATTGACTGGGGAGGCAAGGGAACAAGAAAAATTTATAGTTTTATTTTGCCCCAGTACCCTGAGGGTGTTAAAAAGGAAGTTAATATTAAATTACAGTTCACAATCTTACCAGATGGCACAGTCGGAACAATAATTCCAAAAATGAAGGCTGATACCAGATTAGAGAATGCGGCGATTAATTCACTAAGGCAATGGCGTTTCGAATCTTTAAATCCAAGTCAAAGACAGGTTGAACAGACTGCAGTTATTGTGTTTCCTTACCGGCTTCAGTAGGATTTTTATAGTAAATTTTATAAAAGAAAAATTCTATAATTGAAAGTAGTGTAAGAGAAATAGTATCTCTGTCGTAATAGATCCCGAAACCTTCGGGTTCCATAAATAGTTTTGCAATCATCCCGGTTATAGTCCATCCCACTGCGAATAAAATAAGTATTAAACTTATATTCAATACTGCTCCTGAGATACCTTCCTTCTGCCATTTCCAGGTAAAGATCAAAATCAAAAAGATAAAATGGAGAAAAAATATTAAAGCTGAAATCATATTAGATCATCGTTGAATTCTTTTGTTGATTATTGCAGTTCCAACCACACCGCCGAGTACGCCAAATATGGAATATGTTATGAAATTGGTAAGTGTAATTAAAAATGAATAGAAAAATGAAAATCCATTTGTTTGGATTTCCGTAACCATTTGTTTCAGTACATTGATTGATTCTTCCGCTGCTGGGCCGAGGTTCATATCTTTTACAACTTGTTCGGCCTGGGGCATTGATGCAATTAAATCACTCGACTTAGTTAGATAAGTAATTATTAATTCGAAAGAACTTGCAAATATTGCTGCAACGATACCTGTTAATAACCCTAGTAAAACTCCGGTTCCCGTTCCAATTTTAAATATATCCTGCTGAGACTTTTTAAACAGAAAAATCGAAAATCCTGATGCTATCGGAATAAGCGTACAACATGCTATTCCTTTTAAACCAGGTATGGTTGTTAAAACTGATGCCGCAAAACCACAAACTAAAGCTGCTAAATATTTTTTATTCATTTCTTACTTTAATTTCTTTGGAAATTAATTCTTGCACCTCGGTCATAATAATAAAAGTAATTGCACATCCAAAAGAAAGAGCTGTGGTAAATGCAATCCACTTCGAATATGAATAGATATCAAAAAAAGTGAAGAAGACATCCAATGTTAATGGAAGAAAAAAGATTATTATAAGTTTATAATTTAATACAGGTATTCTGGTAAGTGTAGACAGAATTCCTGCTAAGAATGCACCAAAGTACAACCCGGTGCATCTTGCACAAACAAGCATTGATTCACCTCCGAGTAAAATACATTTTGAGCTATCCTGGTGACATACTCTCGAATAAGTTCTTGATAGCACAAATTGAGTTAATGGACTTTCGATCTTCGTTACAATTGGTGATAAGAATCCGACAATCCAGATTGCTAAAAGCGAAAGGAAAAAAAAGTTAAACAGAATAGGATTGGTTCTAAAGCTGGAAAAAAATGGAGCAGTACTTTTTAATACTGAAAGTTGCATCTTGAAACTCAAATTCTTCCAAATATTAATATATCTTTCCTTGTGAGCAGATAAAGCTTTGAGTTAAATATTAAAGCTGAAACTATTTCTACTTTACCTTCCAGGTCTTCCAGAATCACTTCTTTAAGACTGAGCTCAGAAGATTTAAGATTTGCAAGAAAAATTTTATCCTTACTTGTAACTGTCAGCCAGTTATAAATTATTCTGATGCTGGCAAATTCTTCAGTTCCTGAAATTTTTCCTGAAGCATTTCCATACTGATCAAAAATAATTATTTGATCACCATCAATTACAAAAATATCGTTCTGCATCGATACAGCAAGCTGAAGTGGTTTTTGCAATGCATAATTTCCATAATCATAACCACCAAAATTTTGTAAAAAATTTCCAAAGATGTCAAATTTAATTATACGCGAATTTTCCGAGTCCAGTATGAAGATATCACCCTGGTTTGACATGACAGCACTTAGAGGGTAACCGAAGCGCTCCTCCTCGATTTCACTTTGCCGTGTATAAATCTGGAAATTAAAATTTAAATTTTTATCGAATCTTTGAATACGATGGTTATTTTTATCAGCTACAAAGACCTTAAGTGCATCTGCATAAATATCAGCAGGATTATCAAATGCACTTTCGCTCCAACCATACCCACCGATTTTTTTTAGCAGGTTACCTGAAGTATCAATCGCTGTGATTTCATCTGTGTTAATATCAGAAACGTAAACAAATCCGGCAGAATTTATATAAAAAGATGAAGCATTTACAAAATGTTCAATTTTTTTTTCTAATTGATATTTTTGAGGAAATGAAACTGTGATAAAAGCAAAAAGAAAAAAGTTCAATATTAATTTCATATCAAGTATCTATTTTTTTTGTAATCAATATTAGTGAATAATGAAGTTAAAAGAAACAGAATTACAGAATAAGAAAATTACCGAGTGGTTAATGAACAGCATCCTTCTATCAGATAGCAAGTGCTGATATATCATATTTGTAAATCATAAAATATTATTGAATTGGAATTTGTTGGGAAGCTAGACTGATGTAATACACTCAAGGCAATAAAAGTTTCGAAAAAGTATAATGAAATTATCTGTACAGTTTTTACGTTGCAAATCGAGGGGTGCTTTTCTATATTTGTGCATCAAAAATTGTCCCGTGGTGTAACTGGCAACACGTCTGACTCTGGATCAGAAGAGTCTAGGTTCGAGTCCTAGCGGGACAGCCAATCTCACGGAAGATGTTTGATGGGAAATGGAAAACTGGTTAAATATCATACAGTATCCATCTACAATCAAGCATTTGTCATTTAAAGCCGGCGCGTTCGTCTAGTGGCTTAGGACGCCGCCCTCTCAAGGCGGAGATCGCGGGTTCGAATCCCGCACGCGCTACTCTTTTTCAAATCATATATATTTAATTATTCATCACTTCAAATTATCCGATCCAATTGATAATCTTTTACGATCGAATGATTTTATTAAATATGCGTAATTTTACCACCATCAAATAAAACTAAAGATTTCAACTATGAAACGTTTTGACAAACATATTTTTATCTGTGAGAATAAAAGACCAAAGGGTCATCCGCGTGGATGTTGCGCAGATAAAAACAGCCCTGCGATAAGAGAACTATTTAAGAAAAGATTAAAAGAACTGGGACTTAATGCAAGCGTGAGAGCAAATTCTTCAGGATGTCTTGATGCATGCGAGCATGGCGTAACTGTTGTTATTTATCCGGAACAAGTCTGGTATGGAAATGTTACCATAGACGATGTTGAACAAATTTTACAGGAACATATCATCAAAAATATTCCTCTTGAAAGACTTAAGATTAAAGATGAAAAGTTCGACCGATCGTAAATTAAATTCTGAAGTGCTGAGAGGATCGGAGATTCTTAAGAGATTAAAGAAAGAGTATCCTGTTGTTGAGATTGCGTTAGAGTTTGAAACACCTTTCCAATTATTAATTTCAACAATCCTTTCTGCTCAATGCACTGACGAGAGAGTGAATATAGTTACCAAATCTTTGTTCAGGAAGTATAAAAAACCTCAGGATTATTTGAAGGTTCCAATTGAAGAGCTTGAAAAGGATATCTACTCGACCGGTTTTTATCATCAAAAAGCAAAAAGTATCAGAAACTGTTGCGCTGCCCTTATAAAAATTTATAAAGGAAAAGTTCCTGAAGACTTTGAATCGCTTAATTCACTTCCCGGAGTTGGAAGAAAAACTGCTTCTGTGGTTGCTGGAAATGCATTTGGGATCCCGGCAATTGCAGTAGATACTCATGTAAAAAGATTATCAAATCTTTTGGGAATTGTAAATTCAGTCAGCCCGGAAAAAATTGAAGAAAGATTAAAGCAAATCTTTCCTGAAAAAGAATGGATTAACCTTGGACATTATCTGATGAACCATGGCCGGAAGGTTTGCATAGCTCGCAGACCGAAATGTTTTAAGTGTATCGTTGGAGATTTGTGCCCGAGTTTCAATCCATCAACAAAATAAAAAGTATCGGAGAATTGCTAATGAATGATATTGAGAGAGACAGGGATTATTGTTATTCAGTATTAAATGAATACACCAAAAGTGAAAGCCTGCTTAAGCATGCTCTTGCTGTTGAAACCTGTGTGCGAGCTTATGCGATAAAATTTGGTGAAGATGAAAATTATTGGGGTAATGTAGCTCTTCTTCATGATTTCGATTATGAAATGTATCCCACCGAGGAAGGTCATCCTTTTAAAGGAAATGAGATTTTAAAAGACAAGGGTTTTGGTGAACAGTTCAGAAATGCAATATTATCGCATGCGGATTTTACCGGTGTGGCTCGAAATTCAAAGCTTGAAAAGGTTTATTTGCGTGTGATGAACTGGCAGGATTTATTACTGCAGTCACTTACGTTCGTCCGTCAAAAACGATTGATGAAGTTGAAATTAAATCTGTTCTCAAAAAAATGAAGGATAAGGCATTCGCCAGAACTGTTAACCGTGAAGATATTGTTAAGGGTGCTCTGGAGCTTGGAGTATTGCTTGAGGATCACATTCAGTTTTGCATTGATGCAATGAAAGATAGAAAGGAAGTCCTTGGTTTATGAAAGCAGGGGATATCGTTCCAAATTTCATATTGAATGACGAAAAAGGGAACGAGTTCGAATTATATAAACATCTTGATACTATGCTTTTAATTGTTTTCTATCCAAAAGATGACACACCTGTTTGCTCATCACAGCTTGCAGAATACAATAACAATCTGGATAATTTTATTAAAAATGGTGTAAGGATAGTTGGTATTAGCACTGACTCAGTTATCTCACATTTAGCTTTTTGCAAAAGGTTGAAACTTAAATTCCCGCTTCTCTCTGATGCGGATAAAAAGGTCAGTAGGCAGTTTAATGCAATAAATTTTCTGGGCATGACCAAGAGATTATTAGTGCTTATCGGTATTGATAAAAAAGTATTGTGGATTGGCTCAACCCTGGCCCTAACTTATATAAAAACTGGTGAAATAATTAAAAAATTAAATTATTTAACAGCAAAGAAATGACTTGACTGGTAAGGTATTAGTTAGCTATTTTTGGTTCAAATTAAAGGAGTTCTAATCGGGTTTTGTTACATCATTGATATTCTAAATTGAATATCGGAATTTAATAATTAACTTAAATAAAAAATTCTAAGTAGAGTAATTTTAAATTACCTTATTATGATGAGCAAAATCTTAATTCCTATAATTGTTTTCACTTCACTTTTATTCCCTCAACAGGATTTCAGGATTATAGCTTCAAATCAGAGTTCAATCATTATTGAATATAATCCTCAGTTTGCAGATACATCCATCATTAAGATAGATGGGCAAGAATTCAGAAACATAAGTCTTGTATTTGGTTATGTTGATGAATTAACTCAAATAGGCACGCCGGAAGTTCCTGAAAGACGATTTACAATTGGAGTCCCTTCAGAATTTGGGAACTCAATAAAAGTTTTGAGTTCATCTTACAAATTAATAAACGGAAAAGTCTTGCCGGTTCCATTATTTGAGAAGGAGAGTTTTCTTAACGGAGTTAAGTATGAAATATCACCTGAATATTTCAACTATACTGATTTTCCGGAACTGGCTTCTTTTGGTGACTTCGGAATCGTGAGAGGTTTACAAGTTCAAAAGATCAGATTATTTCCTGTTAAATTTGATGTTAACTCCAACTGCAATCAGGTTATATTCCAAAATTGTATTTCAGATTGACTACGGTAATGCACCAGCAGCAGCACAAAAAACTGAAGATGAATTACTAAATTATTCAGTGATAAACTACGATGTGGCAAAATATTGGGTCAGGAAAACAAAAAGAATATCAAAATTTGGCAGCAGCGTTTTAGCCACCGGTCAGTGGGTAAAATTTGAGGCTCCGGTTGAAGGCATTTATAAAATTGACCGCGCGAAACTTGAATCATTCGGCTTTAATGTGTCCTCAATCGATCCACGTTTAATTAAGATTTACAATAACAGCGGAAAAGTTTTATCTGAAAGCGTAACAACTCCACGACCGACTGATCTTATTGAGAACGCAATATTGGTTGAGGGTGAAAATGACGGAGTTTTTGACCAGGGAGATTACATTTTATTTTATGGCAGGGGCAGTCAGTTCAGAGATTTTGATCCGTTCAGTAAAACAATTAAAAGGTTCAATCACCCTTTCACTGATAAAAATTATTTTTGGATTACTGCAGATGGAGAAAACGGAAAGAGAATCCAGACCAAAGCAAGTTTGAACTCCGCAGAAAATTTTCTTCAGACAAGTACGGTAGCATACGCAGATTTTGAAGTTGATAAAATAAATATTGCTAAATCCGGCAGGCAGTTTTTAGGTGATGACTTTTCGCAAACTGTTCCTTCACGAACTTATATGAATAAATTGGATCACAGAATATCCTCAACTCCAATTAAATATAATTTCAGATTTGTAAATGCATCACAGAGTCCATTCACTTTAACTGTAACGGAGAATAATTTTAATCTGGTTTCAAGATCACTTGCCGGGTATGGAAATTCGCTTTACGTAGTTGGAGTGGCGCATCCGGAAAGTGCCACTTTCAACGGTGATATTCCTGATAACAGAAGTGTTCTTAAATTTACTCTGAGTTCCTCTTCCGTAACTTCTGTTGGTTATCTGGATTATTTTGAAATCAGCTATGAAAAGGATTTAAAGCCGGTTGAAAATAAAATTATATTTTTCTCAAATGATTCTACCGCATTAACTGAATACTACCTTAACGGATTTCCATCTTCTGAAATTAAAGTTTTTGATGTTACTGATTTTAGTAATGTATCTCAGATTAGTCCCAAACCAGGCTGGCCAAGTGGTGGTGATTACAGATTTCAAGTAACTGAGAATGCAGATTCTATCAGAAAGTATATTGCCATTGGCAATGAAGCTTATCTTACTCCAACCAACCCGTCGACAGTAGCAAATTCAAATTTACGCGGCATAGCAGACGGAGCAGAATTCATTATCATTACTCACAAAAATTTTATAGACGCAGCGAACAGATTAAAATCGTTCAGAGAAAATGAATCACGAATTCCAATATCAACGACAGTTGTTGACATAGAACAAATCTTCAATGAATTTTCTTGTGGTGTACAGGATGTTTCTGCAGTTCGGGATTTTATAAAATATGCTTATGAGAATTGGCAGATTGAACCCGGGTATTTTCTTCTATTCGGAAAGGGTATTTACGATTATAAAAATATTGAAGGCTTTGGTGACAATTTTATAACTACCTGGCAGACGTCAGAATCACTTCAATTGCTTAACTCCTTTACCAGCGACGATTTCTTTGCAAGAATTGATGGTGAGGATTCAGAGCCTGACATTGCTTTCGGCAGAGTAACAGTACGAAGCCTGAAAGAATCAAATACTTACATAGATAAAATTATTCATTACGAAAATAACAGCGAACGTGGTAACTGGCGTAATCTTATTACATTGGTTGCAGATGATGACTTAAAATCTATCGGTTCCGATCCGCAGTCGGAACACACACGTCCTTCTGAAATATTAGCAAAAGTTTACATACCTGCTTCATTCGATTTGAAAAAAATATATCTCGCTGACTATCCGGCTGTGATTACAGGTAACGGAAGACGAAAACCCGCTGTCAATACTGCTATTACGAATGCGATGAATGACGGAACTTTACTTGTTAATTATATTGGACATGGCAACCCTGATGTTTGGGCGCACGAATATGTTTTTGAAAGAGCGGTTACAATTCCACAATTAAAAAATGATAAATATTTCTTCCTGTGTGCTGCTACTTGCGACTTTGGTTATTATGATATACCAAACTTTCAGAGTGGAGCAGAAGAAATGTTGCTCTTGGCAAATGCCGGATCGGTTGCAACTTTCAATGCGAGTAGATTGGTTTATTCCGGTCAGAATCATTTATTGAATTATAGCCTGATGGCGAATATGCTGAATCTTCCAAGAGATTCGATGAATCTAAATGTGACTCTTGGTCATTCTGTATTTAAGACAAAACAGGATTATAATACACCAAATTCTCAAAAGTTTCACTTGCTTGGAGATCCAACCTTAAGACTAAATGTTCCGCAGTACTTCGGTTCAATAGACTCAATCAACGGGCAGCCGTTAGTTACGAACATTCAAATTAAGGCTTTGAGCAGCACTAAAATTGCGGGTAATATTCTTAAACCTGATGGAACAAAATGGAATGAATATAATGGTGAAGGCCTGCTTACTGTTTTCGATTCTCAACGAAAAAAATATCTTGAAGAAATCAGAGACACAATGATTGTTCCCGGCGGTATAATCTTCCGCGGAAGGGTTTCAGTTAATCATGGTGAGTTTGAAGCGGAATTTGTTACTCCTAAAGACATTTCGTACGAAAATAAAAATGGCAAAATAATTTTCTATTTCTTTGATCTTGAATCGGATGGTTTGGCATTTACAAACAAGATTATTGTCGGTGGTACCGATACAACCGCAGTTAATGATGGAGATGGTCCTGAGATAGAAATATTCTTTGAAGATGCAAACTATGTAAATTCATACCTTGTTGGTTCTGATCCAAACCTTATAGTTAAGCTTTTTGATGAAACAGGAATAAATACTACTGGCACAGGAGTTGGGCATAAATTAGAAGGGATCTTAAATAAAAATCAGGGTAGCCCGATAGATTTTACTGATTACTTTGTTGGTGAACTTGATGCCGGCGGTACAAAGGGAGAGATTAATTACAAGTTTAATAAAATGAATGACGGGGATTATGCAATCGAAGTAAAGGCATGGGATGTATTTAATAATTTTTCAAATGAAGAATCCTTTTTTACTGTTGTTTCTTCAAACGATTTGGTAATCAGAGATGTCTATAACTATCCGAATCCTTTTGTATCAAATACATCCTTTACATTCCAGCACAATCTTGCACAGCCGGTTGACGTTAAGATTAATGTTTATACAATTGCCGGCAGACTGGTTAAGCAAATTGAGGAAATTAATATTGATCAGAAGTTTGTTAAAGTAAATTGGGACGGCAGGGATGAAGATGGAGACCAGATTGGCAACGGCACTTATCTTTATAAGCTCATTGTAAAAACCACTGATGGAGAATTCACACAAAGCGTTCTTGGGAAGATGTCAGTTGTAAGATAACCGAGTAATTTTATAGTATTTTTAATCAAAATAATTTTTATATATTTCTAACCAGAAGAGGAATGAAAATGTTAAAAAAAGATGAAAGTAAAATTTCTAGGAGGAAAAATAAAATGAAGGTATTCTTGCCTTTAGTACTGGTATTGCTGACTTTGCTGGCAATTCCACAAAAGAGCTACGCTCAGGGTGAAGCGGCAGTTCCATTCTTACTTTTAGCGCCGGATTCAAGATTTGGTGCATTAGGCGAATCAGGAACCGGGTTGGCTGACAACTCGGCGGCAATTTTCTGGAATCCTGCAGGAATTGCATTTCTTAGCGGCACAGAAGTTACAATAACTCATAGTAACTGGCTGCCTCAATTTAATCTGGATTTATTTTATGACTATTTAACTTTTAGAACTTATATCGAAGAGTTGAGTGGAAATGTTACGGCGAGTGTTACCTACATGAACTTCGGTGAGTTCGTTAGAACGCTTGAAGGCGGACCTGAACCGGTAGGAACATTCAGTGCATACGACGCTGCACTTACTCTTGGTTATTCAACCAAACTTGGTACTGACTGGGGTGTTGGTTTTAACTTCAGGATCATACACAGCCGGCTTTCAGACCAACCTACAGGTGAAGAAGAAGGTTCGGGTGTGGCAACTTCAGTTAGCTTTGACCTCGCAGGTATGTGGAGACCAGATTATCTGAACATCTTTGGATGGGAACTTGAGAACAGATTGAGCATTGGTGCTAACTTGAGCAACCTTGGACCTAAAATAACTTATATAGATGCAAAACAATCTGACCCGATCCCGACAAACTTCCGCATTGGTTTTGCATTTCAACTTCTCAGAGATGAATTCAACTCACTTGTTTACACTTTAGATTTCAGCAAACTGCTCGTCAGCAGAGATTCCACTACATCCGAAGAATTTTATACTGGTATCATTACCTCGTGGGGAGATAATACGATCAGTGAAGAAATGAGAGATATCATTACATCTATGGGTATTGAATACTGGTATGGAACTCCCGGTGATTTTTTGTTTGCTCTCAGATCAGGTTTCTTTTATGAAGATCCGGCTTATGGAAACAGAAAATTCTTGACATTTGGTGCAGGTCTTAGATATGATATTTATGGTTTTGATTTCAGTTATATCAGTTCTATAGAAAGCAATCACCCGCTTGACGAAACTTTAAGATTTACAATTATAATTGGATGGGGAGCCGCTCCCGAACCACAGAGGGGTTTTCCAAGGGGCATTTAAAGTTTGAATATGAAATATCTCCTTCTCTCTATTCTCGTACTATTTGAATTGGGCAGATTATCTGCCCAATCTTTTGTTGGCAAGCTTAATCCATTTCCGGCTACAACTCAAAGCGCAGTTTCTGCTGATGATACTTTAAAGATTCTTGCAATTATGGTCAGCTTTCAGGTAGATGCCGATGGAACAACTTCAGGCAATGGAAAGTTTGGAACAATCTACTCACAGAATTATGGCAGTGAAATTTTAGATCCTCTTCCTCACGATAAAAAATATTTTGAATCACATCTTCAGTTCGTACATAATTATTTTTCAAAAGTGTCTAAAGGAAAACTTGAGATTGTTTCCGAAGTTCTGCCTGATACTTTTTCAGTTTCTGATAGGATGAGAAATTATTCGCCTGCTCCTGGTTCGGATGATTTTACACCAATAGCAGATTTTTCCGTTGAAGCCTGGACAAAAGCTGATGAAATGTATCCGGGATTTCCTTTTAATAATTACGATGTGTTCCTGATTTTTCATGCAGGAGTCGGTAGAGATATTTCACTACCGGGAAGCATCGGCAACGAGCGCGATCTACCATCTCTTTATTTAAGCGATAAAGCATTCAAAGAAATTTACGGCGAGACTTATGAAGGAATTCCGGTTTCCGGCGGTTCATTCAAGATTAAAAACAGCATGATAATTCCCGAAACAGAGAGCAGGGAAGTCGAAACCATCAGCGGAACATTTCTTTTTGAAATTACGATCAATGGGTTGATTTGTGCAAGCATAGGAAGCCATCTTGGTTTGCCTGATCTCTTTGATACCGAAACCGGTTTGAGTGCAATCGGAAGATTTGGTTTAATGGATGGTCAAAGCATTTTCGCTTTTCTCGGAACATATCCTCCTGAACCTTCGCCCTGGGAAAAAATAAGATTAGGCTGGGCTGAACCTGTTACAATGGAAATACAAAATGCAGATGTAAGTCTTGTTACAAATCTTGCAGCGACGATGAGTGATACAGTTATTCTTAAAGTTCCTCTTAATTCTTCAGAATATTACCTTGTTGAAAACCGGATCCGGGATGCTTACGAAAATGGTTCAACAATTACATATCAAATAGGTGATGTTGTTATCACAAAAACTTTTCCAAAAGATACAACAGGTTACCGCAGTTTTGATGTTGATTCACTTTCAGGAGTGATAGTTGATGTTGATGAATTTGATTGGGCCGTCCCGGGCAATGGAATAGTTATCTGGCATATTGATGAGAATGTTATTAATGAAAAGATTGCAGAGAATAAAGTAAACACAGATAAAAACCGTCGTGGAGTTGATATAGAAGAAGCCGATGGTGTGCAGGATATCGGAGAAAGATTTTTTACAATTTTTGGTGATGAAGTAATCGGTGAAGGTTTTGAAGAAGATTTCTGGTATGCTGATAATCCTTCCGAGTTATTCGAAAACCGTTTTGCAAAAGACACGAGACCAAATACACTTACAAACACTGGTGCAAACAGCTTAATCACAATCAAAGATTTTTCTGAGGTTGATATCCGAATGAGCTTTAGAGTTGAGTTTGGTGATTCTGTGGTGAAGCCGTTGTTTACAATTGATTTAAATAAAGCAGGTGTTAGCAGAGCTTTATCTGTTTTAACTGATGATTTTGGAGAAACTGATTACTATGCTTTAATTAATTCTGATTTAATTGTGATAGATGATAATTTAAATACAAGTGAAGTTGATTCTTTTTCAAAATTTAAAATGTCCGGCACAGTCCAAAATAATGTTCAGCGATCTTATGGCGTGAATGGCAGTTTATTAAAAACTAGAAGTGCAATTTCCGGAACTTTTGAATTGATAGTAAAGGATATTGAGGAAATATTAACTTCACCATCAATCATTTCAACAGATGAACAGGGTATTGAACAATTGCTGCTTGGAACTGAGAATGGTAAAATTTTGTTTTATGAAAGTTCAAGTAATCCTATTCTTTTAGATTCGATCACATTGGGTCAATCAGAAAGTATAAAACTAATTGCAATCAACGAAGAATTTAAAGCTATTATATCTGAATCAAGTGTATTAAATAATCCTCAACTATTAGTTTATAATTATTTTGATAATCTGAGTAATACTATTTCATTTTCCGACGAAATAATTTATCAGCTTGCTCTAACACAGGATTCAGATGGTGATTATACTTCCATTCTATTAAGTAGTTTGAATAAATTTTATCTAATTAATGTAGCTAAACAAGTATTTACACAGTTCTCAGTACCATCTTCTGAGCCGATTGAAAAGTTTGCTTTGACAAATCTCAAACAGGATGGTAACAATTACATAGTAATTAATAACGGACTCAACGTAGAGGTTTTTAACTTCTATGGAGTTCTTGCAGATAATTTTCCATTTACTGATCCTGAAAAAATTGGTTTTGTTGGAACTCCGCTCACAGCAGATTTTGAGGGAGACAGTAAATCTGAAATTGTTTCTGTTACAAAAGACGGAAGAATTTTTGCAATTGATGGAGGCACGGGAAAAGTTATTCCTGGTTTTCCGATTTCTTGTGGTTCAGGAATTACTGCTACACCATCTTTATATAATGCAAATGGTGTAACGAATCTTGCAGTAATAAATGATCAAAATATTCTATCAGCCTGGTCAATAAGTTCTGTTGAAGGAAAACTTCATTGGTCAGAAGAATTTGGCAATCCGCAGAATACTTCATTTCTCGATGCAGCAGAAAACACAAACAGGATAAACGAATTCTTCCCTGCAAACAGGGCTTACAATTATCCAAATCCTGTTTATGAAGGAACAACAAACATACGTTACTATGTAGCGGAGGATTCAAAAATAAATATTAAGATATTCGATCTTGCAGGTGATTTTGTAGCAGAACTGAATGATGAAGCTCAAGGTGGAATGGATAATGAAACCGTTTGGAATGTCGGCAATATTCAAAGTGGTGTTTACCTTGCAAGAATTGAAGCAAGCAGCACCAGTGGTAAAACAGAACAGGCTGTAATTAAAATTGCAATTGTAAAATAAAAATTGTTGTATTGTTAAATTGCTTTATTGCTATCAACAGTATAACAATTAAGCAATAAAACAATCATCTGGTAATTAGATTCCTTTCTATGAAGAAAATAAAATTAGCATTCATTACTCTTTTATTAATTGGTAAGGCTCATCCCCAATTCACCGAGTTCCATCCTGAACTTGACTGGTTTACAATTAAAGGCGAACACGTTGAAGTCCATTACCACAGCGGTGCTGAGCGAACAGCAAAAGTTGTAGCCAAAATTGCCGATGAAGTCTGGGGTCCGATCTGTTCTCTCTATGATTACGAACCAACCAAAGTCCATTATGTAATAAAAGATCTTGACGACTACTCAAATGGTGCTACTTACTTCTTCGATAACAAAATTGAAATATGGACAAGCGCACTCGATTTTGATTTGAGAGGAACTCATAACTGGCTTCGCAATGTAATTTCTCACGAGTTTACACATCTTGTTCAGCTTCAGGCAGCAATGAAACTTTCACGATCTGTTCCAGCAGTCTTTCTTCAGGTATTAAATTACCAGGAAGAAAGAAGACCTGACATTCTTTATGGCTATCCAAACTTTGTTGTTTCTTATCCCATTGCAACAGTGAATGTTCCTGCATGGTTTGCTGAAGGAACTGCACAATATATGCGGCAGGAATTTAATTACGATAACTGGGATTCTCACCGCGATATGATTTTAAGAAGTTACGCTCTCGATGGAAATATGTTGACCTGGAACGAAATGGGTGTATTTGGTAAAACTAGTCTTGGAAATGAATCGGTTTACAATTCTGGTTTTGCTTTGACGAGATACATAGCTCAGCAGTATGGTGAGGATAAATTAAGAACAATTACGGATAAGCTTGGCTCAATGGGTAACTTTACTATTGACGCAGCCTTTGAGGATGTTCTGGGAAAAGATGGAAATCAGATTTACACCGAATGGCAGAATTATCTTGTTGATGATTATACAAAACGAATAGAAAAGGTAAGATCAAATTTAATTGAAGGAGAAAAGATTGCTGACAAAGGTTTCGGAAATTTCTATCCGACTTTCAGCAAGGACAGAAAAAAGATTTATTATATATCGAACAAGTCATCCGATTATTTTGGACTTTCAGCTATCTATGAATACGATATTGAAACCAAAGAAGAAAAATCTTTAGTTGCAGGCGTACGTTCAACTTATAGCTGGATACCGGGAACGAATAAAATTCTTTACTCAAAAATTACCGAAGACAATCCTAACTGGTATAACGTACACGATATTTTTATTTATGATGTGGATGAGGATGAAGAAATCAGATTAACTGAGAACCTGCGGGCAAATCAGCCGGATGTTTCAAATGACGGTGAGCAGATTGCTTTTCTGTTTCAAAAGGATGGAACTACAAATCTGGGCTTAATTAATATCGATGGAAGCAATTTCAGATCTTTGACCAATTTTTCCAACGGTGAACAGATATATAATCCTAAATTCTCAAATGATGATTCATTTATTATTTTCGATTACTCCTACCATCAAACAAGAGACATTGCAAGAATAAATGTTGACGGATCAGGATATGAGTTTGTAATTAAGACAGAGAAGGATGAAAGAAACCCTGTCTTTGATAGTGAAGGTAATATTATTTATTCGTCTGATGAAACGGGCATCTTCAATATTTATTCTTTCAATCCATCAACAAAAGAAACGAAGCAGCTAACAAACGTAATTGGTGGTGCGTTTATGCCCGACATTAGTGAAACAGGAGAAATAACTTATTCGGGTTATACTTCAACCGGATACAAAATATTTTATATAAAAAAGGAAGAACAAAAAGAAGTGAACTCGAATGCAGGTTATGTCTGGAGAAAAAATCCTCCTCTTGATATAACCAAACCAAATGGCGACATAGATCAGTTTGATGTGACTTCACTGAAAAATTTTAATGATTATGAAACGCCTGAATACGTAGAGACAAAATACAGCGGAGCTTTTTCAAGCCTGAGTGTTTTTCCTTATATAAGATTTGATAACTATAACACCGGGAACAGTTTTTGGCAAAGAATAAAACCCGGTATTTACGTTGCATCCAATGATATGTTGAACCGTTATTCAATTTTTGCCGGAGCAGACATCAATGCAAGATGGGAACGCGACCTCTTTTTCATTTTTGAATACAAAAACAAACTTCCATTGTTAAGCCTGATCGGTTTGAAACCCGAACTTTCAGCCGAGCTTTATAGTGTTAGCAGAAAGGCCGATGTAGATGTTCTCTTTGGTCCTGATACCGTTAATGGTAATGTTTCTTACGATCAGATAATTCCAACTGAAGTAACTTACAACCTCCTTGAATTTGATTTTGCTGCAAGACATCAAATCATCAACCGCTATAACGATATTGAACTTCGGTTTATTTTCAGTCGTTACACAGCCACATTAGCCAGCTTTTTAATTGAAACGGATGGCGAGCCGATTCTCTATCCAACTTCTGATGACACTTATTTTATCGGAAGAGATTTCAGGCTTAGTTATAATTTCGAATCTTTGTTGCCAACCCGCGATACAGATATTAATCCGGTTGGAATGTCAGTTGATTTTGTTTACGATTACGAATGGAATGAATTCAACGATGAAGGCGAATATGTAATTGAAGACGGATTACTTATACCCAAGTATAATGATTATAATTTTCACCGGCTTCTTGCTGATGGCAGTATATATTTTCCTCTCTGGTCAGATCATACTTTAACAACACGACTTGCCGGTGGAACAATACTCGGTCCAGCGGTTCCTGATTTCTTTGATTTTTATATTGGTGGTTTAATAGGATTTAAAGCTTACCCGTTCTATTCATTAAGCGGTAATGAATTTGCCTGGATCAATCTTACTTACCGTTTTCCATTGTGGAGAGATATTGATTACAAGTTAAGCTTCCTTTATTTCGACAAGATTTTTCTCTCGTTCCATTTTGATTATGGCGATGCATGGACAGGTAATTTTTCCTCTCTCTCTGATTTCAAAAAGGGCGCAGGAGCGGAGATTCGTCTGGATATGAACTCATATTATCTTTTCCCGACAGCCGTTTTCTTTAATGCTTCGTATGGTTTCGATCAGTTTGATAAGGTCGTTGATCAGGGTGTTGCAACTTATGGTAAAGAATGGAGAATTTACGGTGGAATTCTTTTCGGGTTCGATATTGTTAACAGTAAAAGCGGATTCACAAATCCAAATCGGTTGAGGTAATAAAAATGAAAAGTATAAAAATATTTTTTCTTCTTCTAATATTTTCTGCTGTCGCTTTCGGGCAGAATGATTTTAATAAAAAAATTGAGCTTACCGGCAATCTTTATGCTGATTCAAAAATTATTTCCAACAGCTATCCTGAATTAAACCGTAATCCAATGGCAGATGATTTACCCGGGAAAAAATCTCCGGTTCTTTCAGGTGTTCTCTCCGCAATTCTTCCGGGAGCGGGACAGGTTTATAATGAAGACTGGTGGATTGCAGGAGTATTTGTTGTAGTTGAAGCTGCTTTGATAGTAACTGCTGTAAATTATGATAACAAAGGAGATGACCAGACAGAGTATTTTGAAAGTTATGCCGACGATTACACAAATCCTGATCACAATTGGAGTGTGGTGAGGTATGCTGAATGGATGGTAGAATATCAATATAACAATGATCAAGAACTATTGAATAAAATTGTAATCAGCGATGATGAATCGTTACCACCGTGGGAAAGAGTTAATTGGGCAGAATTGAATGCCGCAGAAACCGGATCGCATCATCTTCCTCCCCACGGTGAACAGCAATATTATGAATTGATTGGAAAGTATCATCAGTATAGTGGTGGCTGGAATGATTACACTGGTGGAGCAAATAACGCTCTGATCTCACCAAATTATGAATACTACTCAGGTCAACGAGGTCTGGCTAACGATTATTACAACACTTCTTCAACGGCAATTATGGGAATTTATATTAACCATTTACTAAGTGCTGCAGAAGCAGTTTGGGGTGCCACAAGGTTTAATAAAAATATTGCAGTTAATTTCAGAGTAGAACCATATAACACAGCTACCGGAACTGAGCTTGTGCCAACAATAAAAATGAAGTTTAGTTTTTAATGAAATTAAACTGCTATTTCATAGAATAGCATAATAAAAATTTACAAGGGCGAGTCATTGACTCGCCCTTTTCATTTTGATTTTTTAACTTACGATTAGATTAAATCATTTTTATTGAAAGGATATTATGAAAAAATATCTACTGAGTATTTTTCTTTTTGTTTTATACTCAATAACATTCGCACAGTACACTCCAACTTCTCCTTATTTACAAAATCCAGGACTCGCAATTGGTTATACGGATAGTTGTGCAAACTTCTGGCTTCAGACATGGGACAACTCAGTTAGTGGGTTCTATACCAACATTGATAAATTTGGAAACGTTATTACAGGCTGGGGGACAAATAAAAATATGCTCACTCAGTCAAGAAATGCATACGGACTGGTTCGTGCTTATATGTTAACGGGTGATACAACTTATCTTACTTATGCAAAAAATGCTCTTGACTGGATGTATGCTCACGCCTGGGATGAAACTTACGGCGGATGGATTCAAGAACTTGATATCAATGGTAATCCGATAAACCCAACCGCAAACAAAACGGCTTTCTACCAGCATTATGCTTTGCTTGGAATTGCAGCTTATTACGAAGCAACAGGCGATACAACAGCCTGGAACTGGCTGATGAAAGGTTATCAGCATCTCGAAGATTATTATTGGGATGATCGTACTGCATATCTCGGCTACTTTGATAAAACAAATTATACTAATCAAACTGCATGGGATAAAAGCTTCAATGCAACGGTCGATGCAATAACTACTCATTTGCTTTATCTTTATTTGATGACCAAAGAAGAAACTTACAAAGAACGATTGCAGGAAATTGCAGAAGAAATAAAAATTCGTCTCGTTGCAAGTATGCCGCTGCAGGTAATTGGTTTTGTTGAGATGTATGACTCCGACTGGAATTGGAATAACGGAGAAACGAGGACAATAATGGGTCACGTTTTGAAATCGGGCTGGTGTCTTGCAAGAGTAAACCAATTATTTCCCGATACAAGTTATATCAGTGCCGCAGAATATTTGATTAACGACGTGTGGCAGAATGGATACGATCATGAATTTGGTGGCCCATACAAAGACTTCAACCGCATTACCGGTGAAATGCTTTTATATGGTTTACAGGATTCAGCAAAAGCCTGGTGGCAGATGGAACAGGCAATTGTTGCAGGATTACAAATGTATAATCTCACGCATGAAGATTGGTATTTACAAATGGCTGATGAAACAATAAACTTTTTTATGCAATATTTTGTTGATAATCAGAACGGAGAAATTTATGAGAACCGGAAACGTCGTGGTGGATTAGCCTGGAACGAAGCAAAAGGTAGTTCTGGTAAATCAGGATATCACTCCATTGAAACAGGATATTATACTTACCTTTATGGAAATCTACTGTATAAATTTCAACCGGCAATTTTGAATTATAATTTTTATTCACTTCCGGTTGATAGAGAAGTAAATCTTACTCCACTTGCAATTGAGGATTCAGAATTAATTATTTCTGAAGTTCGTCTCGATGGTGTCACTTATTCAGACTATAATCCCACAACCCGTGTTTTGAATTTACCAGCAAATACGGGTGGTCACTTTAGCGTGAAATATCAGAACGTATTAACAGATATTGCTTCTGACCAGACTCTAATTGCAGACGGATTTGAATTAATGCAGAATTATCCAAATCCATTTAATCCAAGCACAACTCTGTCATTTGTCATTGGAAATTCGTCATTTGTTTCATTAAAAGTTTATGATATTCTAGGGAATGAGGT
This sequence comes from uncultured Ignavibacteriaceae bacterium, assembly GCA_963698525.1. Taxonomy (GTDB): domain Bacteria; phylum Bacteroidota; class Ignavibacteria; order Ignavibacteriales; family Ignavibacteriaceae; genus IGN2. Next base: position 502,340 of record CAVORE010000016.1, read on the forward strand.
TGCAACATTAGTCAACGAAGAAAAACCAGCAGGCAGATATGAAATTGAATTCAATGTAGCTCAAGTCTCCAGACCTGAGATAGCTAGTGGAGTTTATTTCTACAGAATGCTGACAGGCAATTATGTTGAGACGAAGAAGATGATATTGCTTAAATAACTTCCCTCACAAATAATTATATTTCAGCCCGTCTTTGTGCGGAATTTTTAATAATAGTCAAATATGAAAACACCTTTAGTTGTAATAGTCGGAAGACCAAACGTCGGTAAGTCAACACTCTTCAATCGCCTTGTTGGTAAACGAGATGCGATTGTTGATGATGTCAGCGGAGTTACACGTGACAGAATTTACGGAGAAGCAGACTGGGCCGGGAAAAATTTTCGTGTAATTGATACCGGCGGTTATGTACCTTTAAGTGAAGATGTGTTTGAAACTGCCATCCGTGAACAGGTTGAAATTGCAATCAGTGAAGCTGACAGTATCCTCTTTGTAGTTGATGTTCGGGATGGTGTTCTTCCGATTGATAAAGACATCGTGAACATGCTTAGAAATTCAGGCAGAGAGTTTTTTCTCATTGTCAACAAAGCAGACAGTCTCAAACTTTGACGCAGCAGCAGCTGATTTTTATAGTCTGGGAGTAAAAAAAACATACCCGGTTTCGGCATTAAGTGGAAGAAATCTTGGCGATCTTCTTGATGAAGTTACAGCGGGATTTACTGAGCAAGAAACACCCGAAGAAGATCCCAGACTAAAGATTGCAATTGTTGGAAGACCAAATGTTGGCAAATCTTCACTCGTTAATTCGCTGCTTGGAGAAGAGAGAAGTATTGTAACTGATATTCCCGGAACAACCCGCGATAGTATTGACACAATACTAAAATATTATGGCGAAGAAATTATTTTAATTGATACTGCAGGACTTCGTAAAAAGAAAAAAGTTCAGGAGAGCATTGAGTTCTATTCTAACATAAGATCACTTAGAGCAATAGGTGAGTGTGATATTGCTGTAGTTCTGCTTGATTCAATTATTGGATTGGAAAAACAAGATCAAAAAATAATTGATGAAGTAGTCAGATGGAGAAAAGGTTTGATCCTCGCGGTTAACAAATGGGATCTCGTTGAAAAGGATTCAGATACATCTGCTATTTATGAAAAAGCACTTCATCATAAAATGGGTGCCATAGATTATGCTGAAGTTATATTTCATATCAGCATTAACCAAACAGCGTATCTTTAAACTTGTTGAACTCTGCAAACAGGTTAGTGAAGAAAGAAAAAAGAAAATCGCGACAAAAGATTTGAATAATTTTTTACTCGATGAAATTGTAAAATCACCACCGCCTGCATCACCTTCAGGCAAGGAAGTGAAAATAAAATACATAACACAGATACGGCGAACATTATCCGATTTTTGCTTTTTTCTGCAACTATCCAACTCATATCCCCGATAACTACAAACGATTTCTTGAAAAGATGATCAGAAATAAATATGGATTTAAAGGTGTACCGATTACATTAAGCTTCAAAGCAAAATCATCAAACCTGGAATAGTGAAACGACTGGTTAAAATAATTGTGGTTGGAGGAAATGCTGCGGGACCTGCTGCCGCAGCCAAAGCAAAACGATTTAATCAAAATGCTGATGTACTTTTATTCGAAGCAAGTGAATTTATTTCAACAGGAACCTGCGAAATGCCGTATGTTCTTTCCGGTGAAATAGATGATTACCAAAAGATAATATTTTTCTCTTCTTCTTCTTTTCAGGAAGAAAAAGGTGTGAAGGTTTTTGTAAAACATTTTGTTCAGGAAATTGATACAAGGAAAAAAATAATAGTTGTCAAAGATTTAACAGAAGATAAAATAATTGAACACGACTATGATAGATTGATTATTGCCACGGGATCAAATGCAAAATCCCTTCCGGGTTTCGATACTCAGCTCAAAAATATTTTTGCACTTAAAAATATCAATGATCTCATCAGAATAGATGAGTACATTAAAAATGAGCAGTTAAAAAGTGCAGTAATAATTGGTTCCGGTTTTATTGGACTTGAAGCTGCTGAATCCTTGGTTAAGAGAAATATCAAAGTAAAAATAATTGAAAAGGCCAGCAGACCGCTTCCGATTGCTGATCAGGAATTTTCAGATGAGATACTAAAAACATTAACGCAAAATGATGTAGAATTTCTTGGATCTGTCAATGAAGTTGATCCGGTAATTACTGGGGATAAGCTTGTCGCAATTAAAATAGATGATAATTTTATTAAAACAGATTTAGTTCTCGTCTCAATTGGATTTAGACCAAATACTTTACTCGCTCATTCAGCAAAACTTGAATTGGGAAAAACCGGCGCAATCAAAGTTGACCAATATTTAAAAACTTCGGATAGATTTATTTATGCTTGCGGAGATAATGTTGAATTGATAAATGCAGTTACTGGCAAACCGGATTATCTTCCACTTGCAACGCACGCTTATGATCTGGGTCATATTGCCGGAAAGAATGCAGCAGGTGGAAATGTTAAATACGAACCAATTATTAAAAATATTAGTGTAAAGATTTTTGATAAATATTTTACTTCAGTTGGGTTATCGTCAGAAGAAGCAAGAAGAAATGGAATTGAAATACAGGAATCATTTGCAAAGGCAAGAAGCCTGGTTGGTGTAATGCCGGGTAGTGATGTGGTTTTCGGAAAAGTATCGGTAGATAAGGAAAGCAAAAGATTAATCGGTGCTTCATTCCTTGGTGGTAAGGAAGTTTCCGGCTACGCTGATCTCTTATCTGCATTAATAAAATTAAAAACTTCTGCATCAATACTTTCAAAAATTAATTACAACTATACTCCACCTCTTTCACCGTTTGTAAATCTGTTAACCCTGATTGGGAAAAAGTTTTTGTAAAATAAATAAAGAAAAATCATTGAAGAAGAAAACAACTCATAAAAATCTCGTCCTCATACAGCATCCGCTTGTGAAGAAGGATATTACAATCCTCCGCGATAAAAGAACTAACACTGAAATATTCCGGGCTGCAGTTACACGGATTTCCAACATACTGGCTGTTGAAATCAGTACAACATTTTCACTCAGGGAGCAGAAAGTTGTAACTCCTATGGAGGCAGCGAAGGGCTACAAGTTAAAACACGATGTTGTGCTTATTCCTGTTCTTCGTGCAGGGTTAGGAATGGTTGATGGGTTCCTTCAGCTGATACCCGATGCGAAACTTGGACACGTTGGACTTGAACGAAATGAAACAACATTACAGCCAAATAGTTATTATTTAAAGACGCCAAAAAATCTTAGTGATTCTGAAGTTATCTTGCTTGATCCGATGCTCGCAACAGGTGGTAGTGCTTCTGCTGCAATTAGTTATTTAAAAAAACGAGGAGCGAAGAATTTAGCATTTGCTTGTCTTCTCGCTGCTCCTGAAGGGGTAAGTAAGTTGTTAAAAGAGCATCCGGACTTGATCATCTTCAGTGCAGCACTTGACCGGAAGTTGAACAAAAAAGGATACATTGTCCCCGGCTTGGGAGATGCAGGAGATCGTACGTTTGGCACTCTGTAAATATTTAGTAATCATTTATGTGATCATTATTTATTCAAAAGTTCCTGCTCAATCCTATCCTGATGTCAGGGTTGATTCACTTTTAAGGGCAGGTATTGGTCACATTGTTAATCAGGATTACGTTTCTGCCGAAATTCTTTTTAGTAAGTTGAATAAGGAATATTCTAACCTGCCATTGGGAAAAATATATCTTGCCGCAAATAAAATCACTAAAGCTTATGATTATGGCGAAAGTTTCGATGAGAAATATATTTTCAATCATCTTGAAGCAGCAAAAGAACACGCAGATGAATTGATCGAAACGGATGAATCAAATATTTGGTACCACTACTTCTATGCGCTTGCAGAGGGCTATCTCTCATATTTCGATGCAATAAACGGAAACTGGTTTACGGCTGTATCAACCGGCATAAATTCAATTTCTGAGTTTGAAAAAATATTGGCTGTTGATAGTAACTTTTACGAAGCTTACATCGCCATTGGAACTTTCGATTACTGGAAGAGCAGGAAGATGGAATTTTTTAGCTGGATCCCGTTTTCAAGTGATACAAAAAATATTGGTATTGACAGGCTGATTGTTGCCATTGATTCAACAAGCTTTAACAGGCACCTTGCTATTAATTCACTTATCTGGATTTATATTGACCAAAATAGATTTAATGATGCAATCAAAGTTGCAGAAAAAGCTTTAACAGAATTTCCTGCATCAAGAACTTTTAAATGGGGTATGGCAAGAGCTTACGAAGAGAAAAACCCTAACATGGCAATTGAACTCTATCAGGACATTTTAGAATCATATCCAAATTTTCTTAATGGAAACTACAAGAACGAAATAACACTAAAACACATCATTGCCCAGCAGTATGCAAAGATTGGGGATAAAAAAAATGCTTTGAAGTATTGCAATGAAATCCTTTCGATGAAAAATGTTCCCGACGAAATTCTCGATGAGTTAAGTGAAAGGCTTGAAAGAGTGAATTCCCTCAAAAATGAATTGAGTGATAAGAACTAAATTATACTTAGTTTAACCTGACTTTAACATATCATTAAATTAGAGTAAATTATTACTGAAAAGTTGTGTTATTTATTTTAAGCGATAATGAGTAAAGAAAGACCAGACGATAAGAAAATGTTAGCGGATCTTCTTGCTGTCTGCAAAAAAAATCTGCCGAAAGTTGATGAAGATCTAATAACTAAAGCATTCAAGTTTGCCCTTGAAGCACACAAGCATGACCTCAGAGCATCCGGTGAACCATACTTTTATCACCCTTATGAAGTTGCGATGATTGTAGCTGAAGAATTTCCACTTGATGATATAACTGTGGTAAGCACTCTCCTCCATGATGTAGTTGAAGATACTGATTTTGATTTAAATGTGATGACTAAAGAGTTTGGTAAAGAAGTAACAGAAATTGTTGATGGGGTTACCAAAATCAGCGGCATCTTCAAAGGGCAGGACATTACAAAAGCAGAAAACTATCGCAAGATGCTTCTTTCTATGGTGAAAGATGTCAGAGTTATTCTTGTGAAATTTGCCGACAGACTTCATAACATGCGCACACTTGAGTTTGTAAGCCCGGATAAACAAAAAAGAATTGCTCAGGAAACTCTTGAGATATATGCTCCGTTTGCACACCGTTTTGGTTTAGCGAGAGTTAAATGGGAATTAGAAGATTTATCTTTTAAATATCTTAACCGGGAAATGTACGAGGAGCTTGTAAGCGAAGTAAAAAGTTCCCGGAAGGAAAGGGAAGCCTACATAAAAAAATTTTCCGATCCTTTAAAAAAGAAACTTGAAGAATACAATCTTAAATTTGAAATGGGTGGTCGTCCAAAACATTTTTATAGTGTTTATCGAAAGATGATAAAGCGAAGTAAACCTTTCGATGAGATATATGATCTTTTTGCTTTGCGAATAATTTTGGATACTGAAAATGCAAACCTGTGTTATACTACCCTCGGTATTGTTAACCAAATGTATATTCCTGTTCCAGACAGGTTCAAAGATTATATTTCCATTCCCAAGAATAATAATTACCAATCGATACACACTACAGTTGTTGGTCCGGAAGGTAGACTCGTGGAGGTTCAGATCAGAACAAGAAAAATGCACGAAATTGCTGAGCGAGGATTGGCTGCCCATTGGAAATATAAAGAAGATAAAGCTACAACTGATAAAGATCTCGAGAACTGGCTTAACTGGATCAGAGACATTTTTGAGGGAGCGGGCAAAGATGAATCACGTCGGGAAATTCTTGAAGACTTCAAACTCAATTTATACCAGGATGAAATTTATGTGTTTACACCGAAGGGTGAATTAAGAAGGCTCCCGATAGATTCAACACCTGTAGATTTTGCATTTGAAATTCACAGCAATGTTGGTTACCAGTGTATCGGTTCTAAAATAAATGGGAAAATTGTTCCGCTTGATACTCCTCTGCATAGTGGTGATCAGATTGAAATAATCACTTCGAAGAATCAGCATCCGAATAAAAACTGGTTGAAATTCGTAAAGACTCAAAAAGCAAAATCTGCAATAAGAAAATGGATGAACAAGGAAGAGGAAAAAATTGTTAAAGCAGGAAAGGAAATCTGGAATAAAAAATTAAAGAAATTAAAGCTTTCCTTCTCCACAAGCGATATTTCTAAAATTGCAAGAAGATATAAGTATGATAATAATTCTCAATTCTTCCAGGCTATTGCTCAAGGTAATGTTAATCTTGATAGCATCCTGATTGATACAGGGGACAAGACGATTGAAGATCAAGAAAAAAATCTTGAGTTTGATAAGTTTGCCGATATTGCCCGCAAAGATGCGGGTGGAATTTTAGTGGATGGAAAATCTTCCGGAATAATGTACGCATATGCCAAATGTTGTAACCCCATTCCCGGTGATCCTGTGATTGGATATATTACAGTTGGAGAGGGTGTTAAAATTCACAGAAAAACATGCAATAATCTTCTTAATCTTTCAAAAATTGATGGAGATAAACTTGTTGCTGTGCAGTGGCCAGGCACAGATGGAAATATGTTTGTTGCAGGACTTGTATTGAAAGGCGAGGATAGTCCCGGAATTCTGAATGATATTGCACATACAATTGTATCTTACCACAATACGAATATAAAATCCATAAACATTAATACAAATGATTCTACGTTTGAGGGCTCGGTGATGGTTTATGTTAATAATTTGGAGCATCTTATTAATTTAATAGACCGGCTGAAAAAGTTAAGAGGGCTTTATAAAGTAGAAAGATTTGAAAGTAATTAATTAAATTGGAGCAGGTTAATATAGAATCCAGGGTAATGGCGATTGATTATGGCGAGAAACGAGTTGGCATCGCACTGAGTGATCCGTTATTTACTTTTGCTTATCCATTCATAACTCTTCATAATGATTCAGCTTTGTTAAATAATCTCGCAAAAATTGTTCAGGAAAAATCAATCATTAAGATCATACTTGGACTTCCTTCTGAAAAATTTAAATCTTCCAAAGAACTATCCATTAAAGTTCTTGAATTAAAATCTGAACTTGAGTCAAAAAGTAAAATTGAAGTGATTCTCTGGGATGAGGAATATTCTTCAGTGATTGCAAAAGAAAAAGTTATGGAGTCAGTAGTCAAAAAGTCTGAGAGGAAAAAGAAAGATTTACTCGATCGGCACTCAGCCGCAGTAATTTTACAGGAGTATTTAGATTCAAAATAACCGTGGGTTATTTAACAAATATCTTAAGTCATTCAACTAAGTCCCGATGGCATAAAAAATTATCTGCAAAGATGTTTGACATTAACGTTTGAAAAAACTATTTTTTCAACCATAAATCAATTAATTGGGAGCATTTCTATGTCAGCATTGTCACTTGATGCACTTGGAATGGTGGAAACAAAAGGCTTGGTTGGTTCCATCGAGGCTGCAGACGCAATGGTTAAAGCAGCAAAAGTAGAATTAATCGGTAAAGAAACAATAGGCGGCGGTTATGTAACTGTAATGGTTCGGGGTGATGTGGGAGCAGTTAAAGCAGCTACTGATGCCGGTGCAGCCGCAGCACAGAGAGTTGGTGAACTTGTTTCGGTTCACGTTATTCCACGGCCTCACTCAGATGTAGAAATGATTCTTCCTAAAAGATCTAAGTAAATATTATTATGGCTGATCAAGCATTGGGTATGGTGGAGACCCGTGGCTTGGTAGCTTCTATCGAAGCTGCTGATGCCATGGTTAAAGCAGCAAGAGTTCAGCTTGTTGGAAAAGAAAAAGTTCAGGGGGGACTTATCACAATTCTTGTTGTTGGTGAAACTGCGGCAGTTAAATCTGCTGTTGATGCCGGTGCTGCAGCGGCTCAACGTGTTGGCGAATTAGTATCAACTCATATTATTCCAAGACCCGATAATCAGATATATGAAATTTATCAGGAATTTAATTCAAGCGGAAAGAAGAGTTTACAACAGCAAGAAATAAAAATTTCTGAGAAAAAATCTCCGCGGGTACCGAAACAAAAAGAAATTAAAGAAACTGAAGAAATTGTAATCGAAGATGAAGTCAAACCAATAATTAAAACCAGCACTTCATCAACAATAGACAAATTAAAGCAGGAAGCATTAGGGAAAACCTCTCAAAAAGTAAAATCCAAAACCGCCAGTTCAAGCTCTGAATTAAAATTTACCATGTCCGAACTTGAAGTTATGAACGTGCATCAGTTACGAAGATTTGCGAGGGATTTTGATAGTTTCCCGATTAAGGGTAGAGAAATTTCCCGTGCAAACAGAGGCGAACTTTTGGATTTTTTTAAAGCGCTCATGAAATAATTCCGCATTAGTTAATTCGATTCCTATTTTATTCAACTGATATTTATTTTCTGCTGTGAGAAAAAAACTTAACATCTTTATTGCATCTGTCTTCTTTGCAATCGCATTATGGGCTTCAATTTCACTTTCCGATGTCTATTACACAAATATTGATGTTAAACTAACTCTAACAAATTATCCGCCGGGTTACACAACAGGTTCTGTTCTTCCTGAAAAAATCAGGTTAAGAGTAAAAGGACAGGGTTGGAGACTTGTATCCATAAATGTTGGTCCAGAATCTGAATATAGAGTATCAGTAAATGATGACAGTGGCAAAATAAATATTAGTCTCTCTAACTATCTTGAAAGTAATCGCTGGCTTCTTTCTGATGTAGAAATAATTGAGATCTACCCCGATTCGCTGAAATTTTTTGTGGAAAGAATTATTTCAAAAAAGCTGCCTGTTGTTTCCGGGTTAAATTTAGAATTTAAACCGGGTTATGGACTTGCCAGCGATATTGTATTTGTACCTGATTCTGTTACTGCCAGTGGACCTGCAAGCATTTTAACATGGATGCGCGATATAAAAACTTCTGAGAAACAGTTAAGTATGTTAGATTTAAAAACAGAAACAGATGCGAGTTTGCCAGCATTGCAGGGATTTAGCTTTAGCATAAATAATATTGATGTTACTCTTGATGTTCAGAGAATTGTAGATAAACAATTTGAAAATATTCCTGTTGATGTTATTGACAAACCCTCCGGAAAGGAAGTAGTTCTTCTTCCAAATAAAATTGGATTTAATCTAAGAGGCGGAATTGAAATTTTAGGAAAATTAAAACCAGATCAATTCCAGGCTTACGTAAAATATCAAACCTTGCTTCGCGATACTACCGGCAGTGTTACTCCTGAACTATTACTGCCGAAAAATGTTACACTCCAATATTTGAAGCCTGATCGTCTGCGGTATGTAATCAGATCATTCTGATATTCGGCCGGCTTCCACAAATTTTAATTGAGCGAAAAGTTTATCTATATTAACATCAGAAAATTTTAATCAAAAACAAGCAAAAATGTTATGTTTATCTCTTTTGAGGGAATAGATTTTTCAGGCAAATCAACACAAATAGAACTTCTAAAGGACTATCTGGTTGAACACAATAAAAAAGTTGAAATATTGCGTGAGCCTGGTGGAACCGATATATCCGAAAAAGTTCGGCGCATTTTGTTAGATAATAAAAATGAAAAAATGTTTGCTGAGGCTGAACTGTTTCTTTTTTCTGCCAGCCGTGCACAATTAGTGCGGGAAAAAATTCAACCTTACCTCGAAAAAGGTATTTATGTAATTTCGGACCGCTTTCATGACAGTTCAACTGCATACCAGGGTTACGGAAGAGGAATTCCTATTGATGTTGTTTTGAGTATTCATAAATTGGCAATTGGCGATAACATTCCGGATATAACTTACTTTATTGATATTCCGGTTGGAATTGCTAATGAAAGAAAGAAAAAGAAATCAAAGGTAAAGCTGGATAGAATCGAGCTTGCCGACATAGAATTTTATAATCGGGTAAGAAGTGGTTATCTGGAAATTGCCCGAAAGGAAGAACGATTTAAAGTTATTGATGGAACTCAGACAATTGAAACAATACAAAATCAAATAATTTCAGAATTAGAATTAATAGACCGGAGGTAGTAACGCTTTTGAAGAAGAAACTTGTGTGGATACTCGGATTTTTATTTGTAGGGGTACTCGCAGCTGGATTCATTCCCGGTAGAGGAGATATCTATTTTGAAATAGCTAAAAATTTGGATTTGCTTGGCAGAGTCTATAAAGAAATTGCTTTTAATTATGTAGATGAAGTTGATCCGGAAAAATTTTTACGTGCAGGAATACAGGGAATGTTATCTTCACTGGATCCTTACACAATTTTTATTGATGAGAAAAAAATTGAAGATATTGACCTTATTACTAATGGCAAGTATGGTGGAGTCGGAGTTTCAATTGGGTTGCGCGGTGATGATGTAACAGTTGTTGAGGTAATGGACGGTTACGCTGCCCAGCGTCAAGGAATTCAAATTGGTGATATTATTATTGAAGCAAGCGGGGCAAGAATTACACCTGATAATATTGATGATATTTCCTCGCTCGTTAAAGGAGAGCCGGGCACAACTGTTGAGTTAAAAATCGTCAGAAATGAACTATATGATACATTAACATTCAATTTAGTGCGTGAAGAAGTTATTGTAAAAAATATCATCTACTCCGGCTTCTACCCGGAAAGCAGCAATAATGTTTATGTTAAACTTTCCAACTTTAGCAGGGCTGCAAGTGATGAAGTAAAAAAGACAATAAAGGAACTAAAAGAGCAAAAGCAGGTAAAGTCAGTCGTGCTTGATTTAAGAGGAAATCCCGGAGGATTGCTGGATATTGCTGTAGATGTCTGTGATAAATTTCTTGATCGCGAACTGCTTGTTGTATCTACACGCGGCCGGGATGCCGCCAGTGAAAAGAATTACTACTCTGTTGAGGAGCCATTAATCACTTCCGATGTAAATATGATCGTACTTATAAATGGCGGGAGCGCTTCTGCATCAGAAATTGTTGCAGGCGCTTTGCAGGATCATGACCGTGCGGTTATTTTGGGAACCAGATCATTTGGTAAAGGATTAGTTCAGACGATTACACCTCTCAGTTATAATACATCATTAAAAATTACTACTGCTAAATATTACACACCAAGCGGGCGAAGTATTCAACGAATAGATTATTCCGAGGGAAGTGAAGTTATTAAAACATTGGGCCCGGAAGCTGAGAACGAATTCTTGACGGATAATAAAAGAGAAGTCTATTCAAAAGGTGGAATTACTCCCGATACAACAGTTGAATTCAAAGTAACCGGTGAATTAACTAAGGACCTTTTGGCTAAAGGATTATTTTTCAAATTTGCCAACAATTATTATTTCAATAATCCTGATGTTAAATATTCTGATATAAATGATAAAACAGTTTATGGTGACTTTACAGAGTATCTCAAAGAGTCCGGCTTTAAATATACATCACAGACAGAAATTGAAATTGATCACCTGATAAGCAGTGCTTCTGATAAAGAAGAAATTAAAATTGAACTAACAAAAATTAAAGCCGACTTAAAAGGCTTGTATGAAAAAGAATTGCTGATTTATAACGATGAGATTTTAAGAGAGATTAAATCTGAACTTGCCGCCCGATATCTTGGTTTAGAGGGAAGACTAAAAGAGCAGCTCAATTCTGATATACAGGTTCAAACTGCGATCGAAATTTTTTCAAATAAAAATATTTACAATAAACTATTGAATATTAATTGAGTCTATTAGCACTGCTTGCAATTTTTTTAATAGTTGGTTTTTTTACTGGCATATTAATCGGCATGCTCGGCATTGGTGGAGGATTAGTTTTTGTCCCTGCACTCTATTATCTCCTGCCTGTAATGGAAGTTCCATATACGAACCTTGCGTATTTTGCAATTGGCACTTCGCTTTTTGCAGGTGCTCTTGCCACTTCAAATTCTGCTTTCCTTCATATTCGAAAAAAAAACTATTTTAAAAGATCAGCAATTCTGGTTGCAATTGGTGCAGCAGTATCTGCATTCATAACACCTTTTTTTGTAGTGAAGGTTAAATCAGAAATTATTGAAATCATTTTTGCAACAGTAATGATTGCAGTTGCTCTAAGAATGATTTTTGAAAGTAGTAAAAATGAAAAGTTTAAATTAGAGCAACCGCTAAGCGATCCCTTTTTATTAATATTAGGAATTTTCACCGGAATACTTTCTGCTTTTACCGGCTTAGGCGGCGGAGTAATTTATGTTCCATCATTAATTTATTTATTTCTGTTAAACGCAAGAGTTGCTGTGGGTACTTCATCAATAATTACTGCAATTACAATGATAAGTTCGGCAGCTTCTTATTTTCTTCAGGGATCGGGATCAATAGCTTATTCAGGTGCAATTGGTTTTGTTATTCCTGAAGCTGCAATTCCTCTTGGGATTGGAGCGATAATCGGTAGCTTTTTTGGTGTAAAGATAGTGATGAAGTCTTCAACTGTATTTGTGAAAAAAGCTTTTGCTGTTCTGCTCATCGTTGCTGTAGCTAAAATATTATTTACGTAGAGATTGATTCAATATGGCGCAAAAATTTATTAGAAGATTTAAGTGCCCGTCGTGTGCAGGTGAAAATACTTTAAGAAATTCCAGACCAAGAAATACAAAAGAAAAGTTATTGCATCTGGTGGCTTTTATTAAAATTTATAAATGCCGCAAATGCGGCTGGCGGGGTTGGAAAATCAATTTTTCTATTGATGCGAAAGTGATTAGAAAAATTGTTACTATATTTCTTTCTGGTTATAATCGCAGCGTTCGTTGTTTATAATTTATTGAAGTTGTTATTATGAAAAATAACTATCTACTTTTAATAATAGTTCTAGCAACTAGTTTGCAGGCACAATGGTCCAACGACCCAAACAACAATCTCGTTATTGCTATCGGCTGGGATCCGCATATTGTAAGTGATAGTGCTGGCGGATGCTATGTAACATACAACTTTGGAAGTTTTTATCCGCAAAAGCTTGCTGTTGAAAGACTGGATAAATATGGTTATAAACCCTGGGTGGACAGAAAACAAATCCTTGGCGAACTGCCAGAACAATGGCAGGCGAAATAATTGAGGATGAAGAAGGCGGAGTAATTGTAAGCTTTGAAGATAACCAGGTTGACGGCACTGATTTTACTTCCAGAGTTAGGGTGCAGAAAGTTGATAGTGCAGGTAAATTTTTTGTGGGGGCAAACAGGTGTAAGAGTAACAATCGAAGAAACAAATCACGGTACGGGTGGATTAGTCAGCGATGGAGATGGAGGTTGTGTAATTGTATGGCAAAACTACGATGAGCGAATCTTAATGAATAGAATTGATAGGACTGGGCAAAGGGTGTGGAGCGAAACAGGTTTCTTTCTAATTAATACAGGTACCAGTATAAACATAATAAGAGCGAGCGATGGTAACTACTATGTACAGGTTAACAGAAGTTTATACAGGATAAGCGGGAATGGAGAGATAATAAGAAGGGATAGCGTCACTCTTGGAAATATGATACCTGTCCCAGCAGGAGGGTTAGTATTAAGTGGAAAAACCGGTAGTATAAACGATATAAAACTTGTAGCGCAGAGAAAAGACTCACTTGGAAACAACCTCTGGCAAGAACCTTATGTTGAGATTGCTGATAGTCTCTATATAAATACAGAATTAAGAATACAATTTAATAGTGGTTATTACTGTTATGGGTGGAGCGGTACAAAAAATGGAATAAACCGAATTGCTCAATTTCAAGCGTTGAGATTTGATGGGAGCAAATTATTTTCGAATGGCAGCATTGAGATTAGTGAAAATACTCCGATAGGCAGTCCGTATATTATTCCATCAGATTCTGGCAGAACAATTTTAATATGGAATGATGCAACAATTGCGTCTTCCACAATGAGCCAAATGTACGATACTCTTGGTAATATACTGTGGGATGACAATGGCATTGTAGTTTCTTATCCTGCAATAGCATATGAGAATACAACCGATGGGCAAGGTGGTTTTATAACCATTGGTCCGATAAATCAATTTACAATAATTGCGCAGCAAGTCAGCAAATATGGAAATCTTGGAGAGATTATTACTTCAATTCCTCAAGAAGATCAAGAGATATACCCAACAGAAATAGTTCTATACCAAAACTACCCCAATCCCTTTAATTCAGTCACGATTATTAGTTATTCAATCCCAAAAGAAGGAAAGATTTCTATAAAAATTTATAATTCTTTAGGTGAGCTAATTAAAATAATTGCAGATGGTTTCGTAAGCGCAGGATTTCACAAAGTTAATCTATCATCTGACGATTTACCATCGGGAATCTATCTCTACAAATTACAAACAGAAACAAAATCCATAACTAAAAAATTATTAATAATCAAATAACGGGGAAGCGCAATGAAAGATGTATTTAGAAAATTGCTATTTATCTCTTTCTCGTTCTATTTGCGGTGTTCGTTGTATATAATATATTGAAGCTGATCTTGTAAAATTTGAGTTGAATAATAATAGCTAATGTCAAGTAAAATCAATAATTAAATATTTGCTTTAATTAAATAAAATTAAGATTTTAGCACACCAAAAATTGAAGTGCTATTCAGCATTAGGCCGCTGACAAATTAAGCCTCCGCGCTTCCTTTTTTCTAACTAATTTCGGAATTATTATAAATCTTGTTTCCAGGGTTCATTTCAATATTGCTATATAATAATTATTCAAATCGATTTTCTAGGAATTCAGAGGATATTAAGTGAAGAAATCTTACTTAGATTATATTCTCAGAAACCGGTTACCCGTTACTATCTTTGTGGTTTTAGCTGCTTTTGCTTTAACCTATTTTGCATCAAGAGCAGAGAGAGATGGAGTTGGTTATTCACCGAATCAACCAATAAACTATTCGCATAAACTCCACGCAGGCACGATGAAAATTGATTGCCAATATTGTCATGCCGGAGTTGAGAAATCAAGACACGCAATGGTTCCTCCGGTTGCTACTTGTATGAATTGCCACACTGTTGCCAGGAAAGACAGACCTGATATTATAAAACTCACAGAGTATTATAACGAAGGTAAACCACTTCAATGGAAGAGAATTCATAGAGTTCCTGATTATGCTTACTTCAATCATAGTGTGCATGTTAATAAAGGAATTGACTGTGTAGCTTGTCATGGAGAAATTACTCAAACAGAAAAGGTGGGTCAGGTACAGTCATTTACAATGAACAGTTGTTTAAACTGTCATCGAAATGCTCACGACAGGCTGCCTGAACTAAAGAATATTAATCAAGGTCCAGACTATTGCTGGGCATGTCATAGATAAAATTATTTTTTATGGATAGAAAAAAATTTGTAGCATTATTCTCAACGAGCCTTTTAGGTGCGGCTTTGATCAAAGTTAATCCGTTGAACTTTTTTTCGTCTAAGAGAAATTCAGTGAAAGTAAAAATTAATCCAAATGCGGTTAACAGAGAAAAATCAGGAAAGAAGAATGGCTGAAGATATAAATGGATTGAATAACACTGATCCGCACTATTGGCAGTCATTCGAGGAATTGCATAACGATCCTGAATTTGTCAAAGCTCATCAGGATGAATTCATTGAAGGTGTTTCGGAAGACTTTGATTCATCAGGAATGTCATCACTTTCCAGAAGGAAATTCCTTGCTTTGTTAGGTGCATCTGCAGCCCTTGCGGGAACTGCTTGCACTGATTACAGAGATAAGGGTGAAATAATTCCTTACAATAAAAAGCCTGAAGAAGTAACACTTGGTAAAGCAAATTATTATGCTTCAACCTGTACAGCTTGCTCAAACGCCTGTGGTATTTTGGTTAAAACAAGAGAAGGCAGACCAATAAAGCTTGATGGAAATCCTGATCATCCAATATCCAAAGGAAAAATTTGTTCTCACGGTCAGGCAAGCATAATGAGCCTTTATGATCCCGACAGGTTAAAGAATCCAAAGAAAAAAAATGATCGCAGATTTGTTGATTACAACTGGAAAAATGCTGACGATGAAATAATGTTTGATCTGATGAATTCAGGAAACAGTGAAATTGCAATCATCACTCACAAAATTATTTCTCCCACAACTAAAAAAGTTCTTGATGATTTTATTGCCAAATATCCCTCAACAAAAATTTATTCATACGAAGTATTTGACAATTCAGTAAGAAACTCAGCCTGGAAAAAATGCTATGGCACTGGAGAATTTCCAGCAATAAAATGGAATGAAGCAAACATTATTGTTTCACTCGACAGTGATTTCCTTGGTGAGTCAAATAACAAAATTGAAAATGCCAGACTTTTTTCCGATGGAAGAGATATAATCAATAAAAACTTTAATCGTCTTTATGTAGTTGAGGGAAACCTCACTATTACCGGAATGGCTGCCGATTATCGTTTGAGACTACGTCCTGATCTGGAACTGAATTTTGTTCTTGCGCTTATTGATGGATTAAATAAAAGAGGTGCAGGAATACCAATTAACTCAAGTGGAATTACTTTAGAAAGCTTTGCAAACCATTATGAATTAAATCTGGGCACTCTACATTCCATCGTTTCAGACTTAATAAAGAATAGAGGTAAGTCAATTGTTTATGCCGGTGATCATCTTCAGGAAGATGTTCATATTGCTGTTAATCAATTGAATGCTGCTCTCGGTAATGAAGCTATTTATAATTTTGAAACTGGTCCGAGTTCAGTTCAGCCGTTGTCATCAATTGATGAATTAAAAGACTTGACTTCAAGAATGAATGCGGGCGAAGTGGCAGTCGCTATTCATATAAATTCAAATCCTGTTTATGATTTTCATTCAGATTTGAGATATGAAGATGCTTTGCTTAAAGTGGATACAGTTGTAAGTTTTGTTGAAATTGAGAATGAAACATCTAATCTTTCAAATCACGTTTTACCAATCAATAATCAACTTGAATCCTGGGGCGATGCAAAGACCAGAACAGGAATTTACTCACTTCAGCAACCTGTAATTGCTCCGATTTACGATACAAGACAATCGGAAGCAATTCTTATGACATGGATATCCGGTGACTCTTCAACTTACGATGAAGCAATCTATCATCAATACCTGATGAGTAACTGGGAGAAAAATATTTATCCACAAACAGGAATTAATTTAGAGTTTAAAAGATTTTGGTATGCTGCTCTTCACGATGGTATAGTTAAGATATCAGAAAAAACTTCCGGGATTAGTTCAATTTCAGTTTCTGCCGGACAGCAAATTAAACCAATTAAAGATTTGGAAACTTTTTCCTTGTTCATCAAAGAAAGTTATGCTGTTGCTGACGGAAGATTTGCCAATAACGGATGGCTCCAGGAACTTCCTCATCCGGTTTCTAAAGTTGTTTGGGATAATTATGCTGCTATCTCGCCTAAAAGTGCAGATCAATTAGGACTGAAAAGTAATGATCTTATAGAACTATCTACAGGAGAAAAAAATAAATTAGCGATACCCGTTTTTATTCAACCAGGAGCTGCTGATAATACAATTACAATTGAAACCGGTTACGGTAGAATTAATGGTGGTACAGTTGGAACAGGTGTTGGTTTCAACGCAAGTAGTTTATTAATGAGTTACGGCGGTTTATCACCTTGGCTTTATTCGGGAATAATGATCAGGTCACTCATCGGCAGTTATAAACTTGTAACAGCACAGACAGTCTATGCATTCAACGAAGGTCTTACAAAAGACTTGCCAGCAAAGCGTGGAATCATTAAAGAAGGAACTGTTGAGGAATATCTGAACAATCCTGGCTTCCTTCACAAAGAAGAAAAGCACGAATTAGAAAGTGTAAATCCTTTTTATGATTATAAAGGTGTGAAGTGGGGAATGGCAGTTGATATGAATCGCTGTACTGGTTGTGGAGATTGTGTAGTTGCTTGCAATGTAGAAAATAATATTCCGGTTGTTGGTAAAGATCAGGTTGATAGTGGTAGGGAAATGCACTGGATCAGAATTGACAGATATTATTCAGGTACACCTGAAGAACCAAATGTTAATAACCAGGTAATGATTTGTCAGCATTGTGATCACGCACCTTGCGAAAATGTTTGTCCGGTAGTTGCAACTACTCACAGTCCTGATGGATTAAATCAGATGGTTTACAATCGTTGTGTTGGAACAAGATATTGTTCTAATAACTGTCCTTATAAGGTTAGAAGATTCAACTATTTCAATTTCCGTGATCATTTTAGAAATGGATTTCAGGAGTCGCCGGTATTTGCTTTGCTAATGAATCCTGAAGTTACAGTTCGTTCGCGTGGTGTTATGGAAAAATGTACTTTCTGCATTCAAAGAATAAGTGAAGCAAGAGAAGATGCCACCAGAGAAAACAAAACTTTAAAAGGTTCGGATGTAACGACTGCTTGTCAGGAAGCATGCACGACGAATGCAATTCATTTTGGTGATATTAAAAATGAAGAAGAAGAATTTTATAAATACAGAAATCATGAACTCGGTTATTACGTTCTTGAAGAATTAAACATAAGACCAAATGTTACATATATCGCAAAACTTAAGAATACCAATTCGGAGAATGCTTAGTGAGCACAGATTATTCAGTTGAAGCTCCTGTAGTTACTGGTCGATTATCGCTTGCGGAGATTGAAGAGCTAATAGCTAAACCTCTGGATTCAAAACCGGATAAGAAATTTTATCTGGCATTGACTATTTCAGGATCGGTTTTACTTATTGGTGCCATCTGCCTTGCCTTCTCTTTTTATTATGGTGTTGGACTCTGGGGCAATAACCAACCCGTTAGCTGGGCATTTCCAATTGTGAACTTTGTTTTCTGGGTAGGTATCGGTCACGCAGGAACATTAATATCTGCAATACTTTTTCTCTTAAGACAAAAATGGAGAACAGGTATTGCACGCTTCGCAGAAGCAATGACAATTTTTGCAGTTATGTGCGCTGGTATATTTCCGATAATTCACACAGGTCGTCCATGGTTAGCTGGTTATTTAACTCCGTATCCAAATCAGCACGGTCTTTGGGTGAATTTTACATCACCTTTAGTGTGGGATGTTTTTGCAGTATCAGTTTATCTCACTGTTTCATTCGTTTTTTGGTACACAGGTTTGATTCCTGATTTTGCTACTCTAAGGGACAGAACTACTTCAAAAATTAAAAAAACTATTTACTCAATTTTTAGTTTAGGTTGGAGACATTCTTCTCGTCACTGGCTTCACTATGAAAAAGCTTATGTGATTCTTGCTGGATTTGCAACTCCACTTGTACTTTCAGTTCATACAATTGTTAGCTTTGATTTTGCAGTTTCAATAATGCCCGGATGGCATACCACAATATTTCCACCATACTTCGTAGCTGGTGCAATCTTTTCCGGCTTTGCAATGGTTGTAACCGTTTTAGTTTTTGTTAGAAAGATTTTTGATTTGCAGAATATCATCACTATTAATCATCTTGAGAAAATGAACAAGGTGATTCTTGCGACAAGTATGATGGTTGGCTATGCATACGGAATGGAATTTTTTATTGCATGGTACAGCGGCGTTCAATTTGAACAATTTGTTTTTATCAACAGAGCATTCGGTCCCTATGCATGGGCTTACTGGATTATGGTTAGCTGTAACGTATTTTTCCCACAATTTTTCTGGTTTAAGAAAATCAGAAGATCAATTCCTGCGATGATGGTGATTGTAATTCTTGTAAATGTTGGGATGTGGTTCGAAAGATTTGTAATCGTAGTTACATCCTTGCACAGAGACTTCCTGCCATCAAGCTGGGGAATGTATACTCCAACTTTGTATGATGGTGGAATATTGTTGGGAAGTTTTGGATTGTTCTTCACACTTGTAATTTTATTTACTAAAGCATTACCTGTGGTATCAATTGCTGAAGTAAAAGCAGTTGCAGACGGTGCTCAGCCAACTCATCACCGAGGAGAACATCATGATTGATAAAAAGATTTTTGGTGTTACTGCTCTCTTCAGCGATCCGAATGCAATAATTGCAGCAGCAAAAAAAGTTTCATCGGCTGGTTATTCTAAGTGGGATGTTAACTCTCCTTACCCGATTCACGGTATTGATAAAGCGATGAAGATGAAACCTTCAAAGCTTGGAATAGTCACTCTGATTTCTGGTTTATCCGGAACTGTGCTTGCACTTATACTGATGTGGTGGACAATGTCAATTGACTATCCAATGGTAATTGGAGGAAAGCCGTATTTCTCATTACCTGCATTCATTCCTGTTACGTTTGAAGTTACTGTGATTTTGGCAACTGTATCAACAGTTGTAGCAATGTTTGCTTTCTTTTTTGGACTGCCAAGAAATTCTCACGCTCTTCACGATACTAATTACATGAAAAAAGTATCTCGTGATCATTATGGAATTGTAATAGAAGCAATTGATCCAAAGTTTGATGAAAGAGCAACTCTTGAATTTCTGAAGAGTTTGAATCCGCTTTCAACAGAAATAATTTATATTCCTGAGAAAGAAGGATACCCGATTTTTGAACCACGATTTCTTGGTTTCTTATTTGGTGTTGCGGTTGTCGTTTCTATCGGTACTTATCTGATGCTGAATAAACTTATGTATATTGAACCATTCGACTGGATGGATAATCAGGCGAAAATAATTCCTCAATCCGGCAGCGAGTTTTTTGCTGATGGAAGGGGAATGAGACTTCCTGTTGATGGAACAGTTGCAAGAGGATTTATTCCTTATCCATTTGAAGGTCAAACAAATCCAACTGAAGTTTTATCTAATCCTTACTTCCCGACAAAAGAAAATTTGAAATTAGGTGAAAGAAAATATTTAACCTATTGCAGTCCTTGTCACGGAAATTTTGGTGATGGTGACAGCAGGCTTGCCGGTCAGTTTCCAAATCCGCCAACACTTCACTCAGAACGTGCAAGAAATTTTCAGGATGGATTGATTTATCATATAATTACAGTTGGGCAAAATGTTATGCCTTCTTATGCTTCTCAGGTTACACGGGAGGAAAGATGGGCAATAGTAAATTATGTACGGGCTTTACAGAGAGCAAAGAATGCAACAGATTCCGATCTTAAATTTGTTAAAGCGGAGTAAATCTTAAATGGATAAAAGTGAAATGACATATAAGAGAAAAGATTTACCTGCCAGCCTTTCTAAAATTGGAATGGCTCTGCTTATTGTTGGAGTAATTCTAGGTGTTGCTGCATTTTTTGTTGATCATTCAAGAGCGGTCTTCAATTATCTCATCGCATTTACTTTTCTGATCAGCATTGGTGTTGGTGCATTATTTTTGGTTGCGCTTGAATATATTGTTGGTGCGGATTGGAGTGTACCAATCAGACGTGTTGTTGAATTTTTTGCAGCAATAATTCCTTTGCTTGCGATATTGGTAATACCTCTTCTATTTAATATGGGAGAATTATTTCATTGGTCTCATGCAGATGCTGTAGCAGACGATGCAATATTACAAAGCAAAGCTCCATATCTAAATGTACCATTTTTTATAATAAGAGTTTTTGTTTTGATTGGATTGTGGTCGTTATTCTATTTCTTCTTCATCAGGAATTCAAAAAAACAGGATACGAGCAAAGATCAGAAACTAACGACGATAAATATCAGATTATCTGCTGTGTTCATTCCGGTATTTGCGATAACAATATCTGTTGCCGCAATTGATTGGCTTATGAGTGTAGAACCTCACTGGTTCTCGACAATATTTGGTGTTTACTTTTTTGCAGGAACTGTAATTGCTGCACTTGCTGCTGTCACTCTCGCCACAGTTTTACTTAAAGAAAATGGTTACCTTCATCCGGATATGACAAACGATCATTTGTACAGCCTTGGTGCCTTACTTTTTGCTTTCGTAAACTTCTGGGGCTACATAGCTTTTTCACAATATATGTTAATCTGGTATGCAGATTTACCTGAGGAAACTTTTTGGTTTATGCAAAAGTGGGAGGGAAGCTGGGCAATATTTTCGATTGGATTGATAATCATTCAATTTCTTGTACCGTACATAGTTCTTGTATCACAGCCTGCAAAGATGGACCCAAAGAAATTAAAATTTATTTCCGTGTGGTTGCTGTTTGCACATTTTTATGATCTCTTCTGGCTTGTTATGCCTGAGATGGAACAACTTTCGGGCGGTTATTCGTTTAGCTGGATTGATCTTGTATTTCCAATTGCAGTTGTCGGATTAGTAATTCTTGTGTTTAATATGAAAGCAAAAAAAGAAAACCTTATTCCTATCGGCGATCCAAAATTACAACGAGGATTAGATTTTCATCTATAAAATTTTATGGAAGAGATTAAGAAAAAAATATTTGAACTTTTAAATGAAGTAAAACAAAACCCGGGTACTATGTTTGGATTTCTTTATCCTTACATTCTTACAATCATTGTGATCATCGGGTTATATTATGTGGCAAATGTTGGAAATGTAGAAATAAATAAACAGCCTGCATTTGTTCCTGATTCAACGGTAGTCGCAGATCTTCCGGTAGTGGCTGCAAGAACAGTTCCTCCTGTTGATATTTTTAAGCTGAGAGAACCATCAGATGAATTACTTGCGCAGGGGAAAGACCTTTATACAAAAAATTGTGCTTCCTGCCATAACGAAACAGGAGCCGGTGGCGGACCAGCTTCAGTGGGAATGAATCCAGCTCCACGAAATTTCACAAATCCGGACGGTTGGAAGAATGGTAAAACATTAAGTGCAATCTACACAACTCTGGAGGAGGGTATTGAAGGAAGCTCAATGATCTCTTACAATTTTTTAACTCCTCAGGAAAGAATTGATTTGGCTCATTATATCAGACAGAAGTTTGTACCAAATCCACCAGCGGATACTGACGATGACTTGTCAGCATTAAATTCTATTTATAATTTATCTGCTGGAATGAAAGTACCGGCACAGATTCCGGTTGCTGCTGCAATGGAAATAATTTCTTCTGAAAATTCACAAAAAGAAATTAGACTTGAAACAGCATTACAAACTATTAGCAAAGACAGAAATAATTATCCGGTTACCTTATTTGATTTTATAGCTGAAGACGAAAGACTTGCTCTGTCTTCACTCATTAACTCAAATACCTGGAAAGCGAATCAAAATACTTTTTTCAATTTTATAGTTATAAATTCCAATTACAATGGATTTAATTCCGAGATTTTAAATCTGTCTGATTCTGATAGAAACTTATTGTTCAACTATCTTAATCAGATTCTATAATAGTAAAGATGAAATTCTTAATAAGTAAAATAATTTTTAGTTTATTATTCATTTCAGTTTCTCTGCCTATTGATCAGATTGAAATTGGAGTTGACGAACAACTTGGAAACAACATTCCACTCGATATTACTTTTAATGATGAGGACGGGAAGCAGGTAACTCTTGGTGAATTAATAACTGGTCCAACGGTAATTGCACTGGTATATTACAATTGCCCGGGGATATGTAACCCATTAATGTTTGAACTTGCGAATGTAATGAACAAATCAGATTTAGAACCCGGTTACGATTATAATGTTGTGTCAATCAGTATCGATGAATTTGAAAATCCGGAGAAAGCCTCAGCTAAAAAGAAAGAAATGTTAGCTGGCTTTGATAAAGATGTTTCACCGGAAAGTTGGAGATTTTTAACCGGTAAAGAGGAAAACATAAAGACTGTTACAAATTCTGCAGGATTTTATTTCAAAAGAGAAGGAGCCGAACTAAGACACGCAGGAACATTAATATTTGTTGACAAGACCGGAAAAATTTGTCGTTATCTTTTCCCAAGTTATTCAGAGAACCATGGTTATGGTATTCTGCCATTTGATTTTAAAATGGCGGTAATTGAAACTTCAGAGAGCCGGGTAACGCCAACTGTTGCCAGGTTTTTAAGATTTTGTTTCAGTTATGATCCCGAAGGACAAAAATACGCATTGAATTTTACAAGGATTTTTGGCGCTGCAATTTTACTTTTTGCCGGAATATTTTTTCTGATAATAAGGTTAAAACCAAAAAAAGAATTTATTAAAACAAGGTGATGATTTATGGCTGTTGAAGCCGCAACTATTAAAACAAACGGACACGAACCAAGTTACCTTGATTATAAAGGTAAGCACACTGGTATTTTAGGCTGGATCCTTTCAACGGATCACAAGCGCATCGGAATTCTATATCTTATTTCTCTTTCAATATTCTTCCTCGTCGGAGTTACGTTCGGATTTTTAATGCGTCTCGAACTTATCGCACCCGGAAGAACAATTATGGATGCTCAAACTTATAACTCCTTTTTCACTCTGCACGGAGTTATAATGATTTTTCTTTTTGTTGTGCCGGGCATTCCTGCTGTGTTTGGAAATTTTGTATTGCCAATTCTAATTGGAGCAAAGGATGTAGCATTTCCGAGAATCAACTTAATGTCCTGGTATATGTATGTCATTGGCGGATTGCTGGCAATTGTAGCAATACTTCTTCCCGGCGGACCTGCTGATACAGGCTGGACTTTTTATGTTCCATATTCCATCAGAACAAATACTAATGTAATGTTTGCACTTTTTGCTGCGTTCATTCTTGGATTCTCTTCAATTCTAACCGGATTAAATTTTGTAACAACCGTTCATCGTTTAAAAGCACCGGGAATGACCTGGTTTAAAATGCCTCTTTCAATCTGGTCACTTTATGCTACAGCATGGGTTCAGGTATCTGGCTACTCCGATAATTGGAATTACTCTTTTATTGGTTGCTGTTGAAAGATGGCTTGGTGTTGGAATTTTCGATCCGGCACTCGGTGGTGATCCGGTTTTATATCAGCATTTATTCTGGATTTACTCTCATCCTGCAGTTTACATTATGATAATTCCGGCAATGGGAGTAGTTTCGGAAATTATTCCTGTTTTTTCGAGACGAACAATTTTTGGTTATAAATTTATTGCATTTTCAAGTATTGCAATTGCTTTGTTCGGCTCACTTGTTTGGGCGCATCATATGTTCACAGTTGGAATGAGTGATACCGGACAGTTTATTTTTTCATTGTTGACTATGGTTGTTGCTATTCCAAGTGCCATAAAAGTTTTTAACTGGGTAGCAACTCTTTATAAAGGTTCAATTGATTTAGCCACACCTCTTCTTTTTGCCCTGGCTTTTATTTTCCTTTTTACAATTGGCGGACTCACTGGCGTAATGCAGGGAGTTTTGTCAATTGATATTCAGGTTCACGATACTTCATTTATTGTTGCACATTTTCATTATGTAATGTTTGGTGGAACGGGTTTCGGTTTTTTCGCTGCACTTCATTACTGGTTCCCAAAAATGTTTGGCAGAATGTATAACAGGAAATTGGCTAAAACATCCTTCTGGTTTTTATTTATTGGATTTAACGTTCTTTATTTCCCGATGTTTATTATGGGTTGGTTAGGAATGCCAAGAAGATATTACGATTATCTTCCTGAGTTCCAATCTTATCATTTTATTTCAACAATTGGTTCATGGATACTCGTTGCCGGAATGTTGATGCTTGTCTACAATATGTATCGTTCTGCTAAAAAGGGTAAAGTAGTTACGGAGAAAAATATTTGGGGTGGTGAAACTCTTGAATGGCAGATTGATACTCCTCCAATTCATGAAAACTTTGTTGAAATTCCTGATATTAAAACTGATCCGTATCAGTATAAAATGAATGAAGAAAAATTAGAAAAAGAGGAGGTTCGTTGAGTTCAACTGAACACACAGCAGCAACGCACGTTCATAGAGACGATATCGGTTCCAGGATGGGAATGTGGCTTTTCCTTTTTACCGAGCTTCTTCTTTTTGGAGGCATGTTCATTCTTTACTCAGTTTACAGATTTCAGTACGCAGATGCATTCCACCTTGCAGCGAAAGAATTGAATACAATTATGGGTGCGTTTAACACTGCAGTTCTTCTTACCAGCAGTTTGACTATGGCCCTATCTATAGTTGCAATCCAGAGAAACCAAAAAACTTTGTCAATGTTTCTGCAGATGATTACGATCTTTCTTGCACTCTTCTTTCTTGTGAATAAATACTTTGAATGGTCAGCAAAATTTCATCACGGAATTTATCCCGGTAGTGAAGAACTTCTTTCAAAAAGTTCAGGAGAAATTTTATTCTTTGGATTGTATTATGTAATGACCGGACTGCACGGTATTCACGTAGTCGTTGGAATGGTTCTCATTGCCGTTATGACAAGAATGACACGGAAAGATATTATCACAAAAGATAGTTATGTAAGGTTGGAAAATGCGGGACTGTATTGGCATCTTGTTGACATTATCTGGATTTTCCTTTTCCCATTATTCTATCTGATCACATAAGGATTATAAATGGAAAAACACGATTATTATCACGAACACTCACACTCATACGGAATATATATTTTAGTCTGGCTTGCACTTATGGCGCTTACTGCGGTTACAGTTGCTGTTGCCGGTATGGATATTGGAAAATTTACTGTTGCAACGGCAATGATAATTGCTACATTTAAGGCGTACCTGGTTCTAACAATTTTTATGCACCTTAGAAGTGAATCAAAAACGTTTTTAGTGTTCGTGATTGTTGCGCTGTTTTTTCTGGGTATTTCGTTCGTGCTATTATTCTCTGATTACTCTTTTCAGTAAGGATTTGAAGAATGTTTGATGATGTATCAAATTTTGTAAGCTCTGTTGACGGAACATTCCTGTTTACACTGATTGTTTCTATTTTCTTTCTTGTACTCATTACATTCTTAATGATATTTTTTGTAATTAAGTATAGCAGGAAAAGAAATCCAAAGGGAACAAACATTCACGGGAATATGGGATTGGAGATTGCCTGGACAGTTATTCCTACTATTCTGGTTCTGATAATGTTTTGGTACGGCTGGCAGGGTTATATGGAAATGGTGAACATTCCGGAAGATGCAATGCCGGTTAAGGTAACTGCACAGATGTGGAAATGGAGTTTTCAATATGAAGATGGTAAGGCTACTGATACACTATATGTCCCTGTAAATAAACCAATAAAATTAATTCTTAATTCAAATGATGTAAATCATTCATTTTTCATTCCAGCATTCAGACTGAAAAAAGATGTATTTCCAAACAGGGAAAGAGTTACGTGGTTTATAGCAAAAGAGACAGGCGAATATGATATTGCCTGTGCAGAATATTGTGGATTGAATCATTCATACATGTATTCAAAAATAATCGTACTTCCTGAAGAAGAATTCAAAAACTGGATGTACGGAATGAGTGATGAAGATCTAAAACTGCTTGAAGAAATGACAAAATAAATTTTATTAATTGTAATTGATGTTGAAAGAAAAAATAAAAATATTATTTGAACTTGTTAAAATCAGGATAACTGTCTTTGTTACAGTTACAACTGCGTTCGGATATATTGCTGCGGTTGGTCATATCGACCTTAAAATAATTCCGGTTTTATTTGGTGTGCTGTTTTTAGCATTTGGTTCTGCGACATTCAATCACTACCAGGAAAAAGATTTTGATGGCAAAATGGATCGTACAAAAAATAGACCAATTCCTTCAGGTAGAATTTCTACATTAAAAGCGCTTTATATTTCTTTGATTTTAATTTTATCAGGCTCGTTGATATTGTTTTTCGGTTCTAATCTCGTAGCACTTGGATTGGGATTAATTAATCTTATCTGGTATAATTTTATTTATACATTACTAAAGAGGAAATCTCCATTTGCGATAGTTCCCGGTTCATTAGTTGGAGCAATTCCGCCGATGATTGGCTGGGTTGGCGCTGGTGGTCAGATATTTGATCCTCAAATAATTGTAATTGCGTTTTTCTTTTTCATCTGGCAGATTCCTCACTTCTGGTTATTGCTTTTAGTGCTTGATAAAGATTACCGGCAGGCTGGTTTTCCAACTTTAACTGAAGTGTTCAGCAGGGAACAACTTTCAAGAATTACTTTCGTTTGGATAATTGCAACGGCAGTTACCGGTTTGATGATTCCTCTTTTCGGAATTGTTTCAGATTTTTGGA
The DNA here is from genome assembly GCA_963698525.1 of uncultured Ignavibacteriaceae bacterium. Lineage (GTDB taxonomy): Bacteria > Bacteroidota > Ignavibacteria > Ignavibacteriales > Ignavibacteriaceae > IGN2. The sequence continues at coordinate 530,267 of CAVORE010000016.1, forward strand.
TCAATCTTGGTTTGTTCCTGAGTGGAGCTTTACTTACCTGGAAGGCATTTGGACTTATTGCTGATACAAATGATTTCAGGATATTCAATCATAATTTCAGATACATAAACTACTTTGCTTTAATGGTAGTATTTCTCATTTCAATTGACAAATTAATTTACTAATACAACTGATGGAATTTTTAAATAATTTTATTTTACCGCAGTCAGCAGAGCATATCGAGCTTTTGCATTATATGCTTTTGCTTGTTCTGTTTCTTTTTATTCCTTTCATAAGTATAGTATTTGGTGGAATTATTCTATCAGTTACCTACCGCAGAAAAGGGGAGAAAGAAAATAATAAATTCTATCTTCGATTAGCAAAAGACATTGCAGAGATCACTACCATAAATAAAAGTGTTGGGCTAATACTTGGAGTTGTTCCAATAATAACTGCAATACTCATTTATTCCCAGTTACTTCATAATTCGCAGGTTACGAATCTTAATTATCTTGCATTGTCGTTTGTGTTTGTTACAATATCCCTGATATTTATTTACAGCTACAGGTATTCTCTTTCGTTTAATAGAATATTTAATTCATTCTCAGGAAAAGATGTTACTGATCCAGGCGTAATTGAAGATGTTCAGAAGCTTAGTGATGAAAGCAGCAGGATCAGCAAAAAAGCTGGTATCTCTGGATTAATTTTTCTTTTTATTGGTTTGTGGCTCTTTGTTACTGCACTTACGATTCCGACAGTTTATTTAGATTGGAAAATTGATGATTTAATCGCCGGATTATTTTCCTGGAATGTATTGTCACGGTTTGCATTTTATATACTCTTCGCGGTTGCACTTACCGGTGGAATGATTCTATTTACTTTTCTTGAGGATGAAAAAAAGAAAAGAGTAAAAGAAGAAGAGTATTCAAACTTCGTTAAACAAAAAATTGTAAGAGTTACTTTCTTAGTTTCTGTTTTTATTCCAGTTTTATTATTGTCCAGTGTATTCGGACTTCCATCATCATCATTGACCGGGACAGTATTTTTCTATGCAATAATATCTTTAATTCTGTTATTCATTGGATATCATTTTATTTATTTATTAACGAAGGAAATAAAAGGAACAACAGCAGCACTTCTATTTTTCACACTTGTCTTCTCAATTGCTTCTTTTATTATCAGTGATCAGAAAGCAATGGCAACTGCCACAAAATTTCAAAGTGCATCTCTGAGTGCAGAGTTTGATAAATACATTGCTGAGCTTAAAGGCGAGGGAAAGACAGTTACAATTAACGCTGCCGAGCTATATGAGGTTAAATGTGCATCTTGTCATAAATGGGATCAGAAATTGGTTGGTCCGCCACATCTCGAAGTGCTTCCGAAGTATGCTGGCAATGAGAAACAATTAGTTGCATACATTCGTAATCCGGTAAAAGTTGACCCTGCTTATCCATCAATGCCAAATCCCGGATTAAAACCAAATGAAGCAGATGCTTTGGCAAAATATTTATTGGAAACATACAACGAGAAAACTAAATAACAATCATAAAAAAATTACAGTTCCTTGCAGCCTCGTCTGTAAGAGGGGAGCATAATAAATTGCATTGTAAACTCTTAATACTTAACTTCGTAAAAATTTTACACTTCACATTCAGAAGGAGATATATATGAAAAGATTAATCTTACTTACGGTCGGATTATTAATCACTTCAACATTTTTAGCATTTGCCCAATTGGATTCTGTATATCATCAGGGTCCATCACAGGGAAGTCAACCAACAGGTGCGATACAAAATACAGCAAACTTTGCTGACGCTCCTGAAATCATGCCAACTGGAGAATTCAAGGTTATCCCTCCGATAGATACACGAGTTGAGGTCGGACCATCAATTATTGATGGGTATGATTCACAGCTTCCCGGATATGTCTATATCGAAGATCCAAGTGTCGGGCAAGATATGCAGTTTGGTGCAAATGGAGGAAGTGTTCTATTAGATAAGTTTCAGGGATATACTGCAACTAATGCAATTCCGCCTGACCCTTCTATGGCTGTTGGCCCAAATCATATAATTGCAACCGTAAATGGTTTTCCTTCCTTTTTTAGAATATTTGATAAAAGTGGAAATATCATACAAACAATAAGTGTTTCCGGTTGGTTCGCTCCTGTCTCTCCCGATGAGTCTGGTGATGGTCAGGTGATTTATGATCAATTTGCTGACAGGTGGGTACTCTCCTTTATGCAGGTGAATACTACTAATCAGACTGGTGCTAATCTTATTGCATACTCAGATGATTCAGATCCGTTAGGTACCTGGTATGTATATCGTTTTGATACTAAAAAACATGGTGCCTTTACAACAAATACCTGGGGAGATTATCCTCAAATCGGATACGATGAACAGTCTATTTATCTAACTACAAGAGTGTTTGGTTTTACAAGTGGATTTTTTGGAATGAAACTTCGTGTTATCAATAAGTCCGAACTTTACAATGCTAATGGCGGACCGGTTACATGGTGGGATTTCTGGGATCTACGAAGACCTAATGCTAATCCTCCTGCCGGCGAAGTCTTAGATGGAATTCACATAGCTTTTAGTTACACAAGCGGACAAAACGGTTACTTGTTCTATTCCCATTCAAATTCTGCGAACTGGTATGCTCTTTATCAGGTTTTAAATTCTCCCGGAAATCCTCCAAGACTTCGAGGGAAGCAACTCACATCCTCAACTTACTATGCTACACCACTTGCAACTCAATTAGGTGGAGGACAAGGTCTTGAATCCGGTGGAAGTGTAACTAGAACGGCTCCAATCGTGCGAGATGGTAAAATGTACATTGCGCACTCTACTGGTAACACTACAAGTCCATCTCAGGGTGCAAGTGCAAAGTATGTAATTGTGGACTTAACTACTCCGGCGGTAATTGAAGAATCTGAATTAGGAGCAATTGGATATTTTTATATTTATCCAACCCTCACTGTGGATGCAAACCATAACATTGGAATGACGTATACGCGCTCAGCTACAACAGAATATGCAGGAGCATACTTCTCCACTAAAAAGGCGAATGATCCACCGGGATTAAGTCCTAGTACACCTGTTCAGGTGGGATTGGGCAACTACCAGCAAATCGCCAGCGGCAGGAACCGATGGGGAGATTATTTTGCGATAGGATTGGATCCGGCTAACGACCACGAGATATTTTTCCATACAGAATATGCTAATAGCGGGAATAGCTGGGCAACAATGATCGGAAGAATTATTGCAGCACCTTATATTGGAGTTCGGGCTTATGTTTATCCTGATGAATATGATTTTGAAGATGTTGAAGTTGGCACAAAGAGTATGAATGCTTCAGTCGTCATTGCAAACTATGGTGATGCCGATCTGATCATTTCAAATATCCCATCATCATTCGACGATTTTAATCTTGAGACAACATTATCATTTCCATTGACCATAGCTTCTTATGATTCCGTAACATTTGAAGTGAGTTTTTCACCATTAACTGAAGGAAGCGTCAGTGTCGTTTATCCTGTTACATCTAACGATCCTCTGTTCAGCGGTTTCAATTTAAGTGGAACCGGTTATGATCTTGTTCTCGCTGCTGAAAAAACATTCTATGCTTCTTCAGGTGTTCAGAACAGCGGAAATATTTTGACGATCAATCCGGCAACTGGTGCTGGTACAATCATAGGTGCTTCATCATACAATGAAGTTACAAGCATCTCAATTAATCCGGTAGATGGAAGGATGTATGGCCTGGCTGCAGGAACAGGAAGTGCTGATCTCTTGAAGATAAATGTAGCCGAAGGCGATGCTCATAAACATTTTACTCTTAATATTTCTCAAATGGCTGGGATTGCCTTTGACACTTCAGGTACTCTTTACGGCATCTCGCGTATAGGTGAGATTTACACGATAGATTTAACTGATGGATCAACAACATTTATTGTCGATGCAGTTGGTTCCTATCTTGGTTTAGCTTTTCATCCGGGAACCAATGAATTTTGGGCTACCTCACGTGCTGTGGCTGGTGTGAATGTAGATGCAATTTTCAAAGTAAATCTTTCTACAGGTGATACAACAATTGTTGGCCACACTGGACTCGGTAAACAAACTAATACAATTGCTTTTGATGAGAATTTAAATCTCTTTGGCGTGATTGGTTCATCATCACAGGTGAGTGATTTTGTCAGCATCGATCCTTCTACGGGTGTTGGCTCAATAATTGGTTCAGTCGGTTCTCAGCACATATTAGGTCTTGCCTATGTTAATCAGATTCTGACAGATGTTGAAGATGATATTAATAGTGGAATTATTCCTGCTGATTTTTCATTGAGACAAAATTATCCAAATCCTTTTAATCCTGCTACGAGAATTGATTTCGCTTTACCAATGGAATCAAGTGTAAAACTGATTGTATATAATATTCTTGGACAAGAGGTTATAAAGTTAATTGATAATCAAATGTCTGCCGGAAATCATACCATAGTATGGAATGCAGACGATGTGGCCGGAAATAAACTCACAAGTGGAATTTATTTATATAAGTTGACTCGCTGCCGGTGTTAACGGTAATGAATTTCAGGATATTAAGAAAATGATTCTTATGAAGTAATTATTCTCATATATTTTCTTTTAATCCCTCCGATATGTAATTTCTTGGAGGGATTTTTTTTGTAAATGCATTTTAAGAGTGAGTAATTTATTACTAATACAATATCATTGGAAGCTAACATGATTAAAATTACTTTCAGTATAATTCTTCTGTCAACTTTTTTTTGCTTACCACTTAACTTTGCCCAAGTTTCACCCAAGGAAGGTGTGACACCACCAGCTTACTTTTGGGAATTTCAGCAAATGATTCAAAGTGAATATTCAAATGGATACTATGCTGAAAAGTTTAAGGAAAGGAAAGAAATCAGAGAACAAATTTCTCAAGGATTACTCCCGGAATCCGCTCTAGTGACAGATACTGTCTTTGCTCTTACCCTGATGGGACAATTCACAGACTTAGCTGGTTTTTACACTCAGCAGCAATTCCAGGCTCAACTTTACAATGGACCAAATCCGACCGGAACGGTTACTGAATATTATACCGAAGTTTCTTATGACCAGCTTTACTTTACAGGGGATGCTCAGGGGTGGTATAATGTACTTGGACCAATCCAAAATTATTCTCCCGGGGGTAGTAGTGGCGGACCAAAATTTGTCGTGGAAGTAATACAAGTCTCAGATCCAACTCTGAACTACGCTGATTATATTCAGTATTACGATGCTCAAAACAGACCACACATTGGATTTTTAGCAGTCGTTCACGCAGGTGCTGGTGCTGAGGCTGGAGCTAACAATATATGGTCTCACAGATGGAATTTTACCGTTTATAGCGGAGGACCAATTACTACCAACGATGTTGATCCTCTCTCGGGATTTAATGTAATTATTGATGGACCATATGCAATTATGCCCGAGCGAAGTGGTGGACTTAATAATAGTGGACCGATAATTGAAATTGGTGTCTTTGCTCACGAGTTTGGTCATATATTTGGAATACCTGATCTATATGATACCGATGGATCGTCTGAAGGTCTTGGAAACTGGTGTTTAATGGCTGGTGGAACTTGGGGAGGTGATGGTTCTTCACCGGAAACTCCGGTTCATATTAGTGCATGGGTAAAAAAGGAACTTGGATGGGTAACACCTATTAATATTACTTCGTATGAAGATGCACTTTCAGTGTCCAATATAGAGGAAAATCCTGTTGTTTACAGAATGTGGAAAGATGGTACAATTGGCAATCAATATTTTTTAATTGAAAACAGACAAAAGATAGGATTCGATGTAAACCTTTACAATTCAGGATTTCTTATTTATCATGTTGATGATGCAGTAGGTAGTAACCAAAATGAAAATCATTATAAAGTCGATCTTGAACAAGCCGATGGTTTCCGTAATTTGAATAATGGACAGGGTAGAGGTGATCCAGGAGATCCTTTCCCGGGTACTTCACAAAACAATAGATTTGATTGGGGAACCAATCCTAACAGCAAAGATTATAATTTGCAGAATACATTTGTATCGATTAGAAATATTTATAAAGATGGAATGGTGATGGTAGGAAATTTTGAAGTTGGACCACGATCCGGTGTATATGCATATGGCGATCCAATTGCAGTTGATTTTGGTGAGGTTGAAGTTGGGACAAATAGTATTATTAAAACGGTTGTTCTGGCAAATTATGGTGTACAGGATTTAGTAATTACTGATATTCCATCAACTACTGGAAATTTTAATTTAGAATCAACAATGACTTTCCCCGTTACTCTTTCAACATTTGATTCACTCACATTAGATTTTAGGTTCTCGCCAACTACTTTAGGAAATTTTACTGAAGTTTACCCTGTTTCCTCAAATGATCCAACGTTTTCGGGTTATACCCTTTTGGGTTCCTCTTACATAAACTATCCTGCATTGGATAAGACATTTTATGCTTCATCCGGTGATCAGAACAATGGTGAGATATTAACTATTGATCCGGTTACAGGAGCAGGAACTTCACTTGGTCCTTCATCATTCGATGAAGTGAAGAGTATTTCAATTCATCCGACAACCGGGGCAATCTATGGATTGGTATCAAGAACAATTGATGCCGATATCGTTAAAGTTAATTCTGTTGAAGGTGATTCCCACTTACTTTTTACTTTAGACTTGCAGCAGATGGCAGGTATTGCATTTGATACAACAGGTATTCTTTACGGCATGTCAAGAAATGGAATGTTATATATCATAGATTTGGATTACGGTACGTATGATATGGTTGTTGATGCTGTGAGTACTTATTCAGGTGTAGCATTTAATCCTTTGAACAATGAATTATGGGCTTCCTCAGCCGCTATCGTTGGCAGCAATATGGATGTCATTTTTAAGGTTAACCTTTTTACGGGCGATACAATTATTGTAGGACACACCGGGTTAGGCAAAAGAACAAATGACATAATATTTGATGAAAATGGAAATCTTTTTGGGGTGATCGGATCCGAAAGTGAGCTTAATGATTTCATAAGTATTAATTCTACAAATGGAACAGGGACAATAGTTGGCTCAGTCGGATTTAATAATATTCTCGGTTTAGCCTATGCAGAAACAGGTGTGACATCAGTTGAGGATGAGTATGACTGTCACTATACCTGCGGCCTACGATTTAAGACAAAATTATCCAAATCCTTTTAATCCAAGCACCACGATTGACTTTTCACTTCCAGCAGAAGCAAATGTGAAGCTTGTAATTTTTAACATACTCGGACAAGAAGTAATAAGATTGGTTGATGGTCAAATGTCTGCCGGAAATCATACCATAGTATGGAATGCAGACGATGTGGCCGGAAATAAACTCACAAGTGGAATTTATTTATATAAGTTGACTGCTTCCGGCGTTAACGGTAATGAATTTCAGGATATTAAGAAAATGATTCTTATGAAGTAATTTTTCTCATATATTTTCTTTTAATCCCTCCGATATGTAATTTCTCGGAGGGATTTTTTTTGTTGAATAATCAACGAAAATATAAATGTTCAAAAATTTAATTGGAAGACTCCAATGAAAACTTATCACACTTTCTTTATGCTTTTCTTTATTGCTCAATCCTCTAATATTTTTTCACAACTGGACTCTGTTTATTATAAAGGACCCTCTCAGGGCAGTGTTAACAGCGGTGCAATTCAATCAACCAACAACTTTACAGATAATTATTTTATCGCGGGAGATGAGGTAAATGAAATTATCCTTAACAGCAGAAGCATGGTTAAAAATCAAAATTTGATTTTCGGATGGAATTCTTCAAAGCTTCCTGAACACAAATATGTGGAGGATTCGCCGGCAGAAAAATCTAATTCTGGAAACGGAGGCCAGACAGTACCTGCTTAACAGTTTCCCTGCTATCTCGATGACAAATTTTATACCGCCAGATGCTACTATTGCAGCAGGACCTGAACACATTATTGTTTGTGCTAATAGTACTTTTAAGATTATGGACAAATATGGCAACGTATTAAAAAGTATTTCTGCAGCAGTCTGGTGGGCTCCGGTCTGGCCTGATGAAAATGGAGATCCTCAGGTTATTTATGATCATTATGCCCAAAGATGGGTTCTCGTTTGGATGCAGGTAAATACTGGTGTACAAACTGCAGGTAATCTTATTGCATATTCAGATGATGATGATCCTCTTGGAACCTGGTATATGTATCGCCTCGACACAAAAACGCACGGAACGGTAGCTTCAAATACCTGGGGTGACTATCCCAAAATTGGATACGATGAAGAAGCTCTTTATATAATGACAAGATGTATCCCGTTCAGCGGTGGTAGTGTTTATAATAAAATAAGAATCATTGATAAAGATGAGTTATATTCAAGCAACGGTGGTCCGTTAACTTACACTGATATTTGGGACATACGTACTCCCGGACAAGGAATTGCGGGTGGAGTACTTGATTGTATCACGCCCGGCATTTCGTACACACCTGGAAATGGTGGATGGTTTTTTTGGGCATCAGGAGTTTATGGCGGCAACCCGGTCAGTTCTGATTTTTATGCATTGTATAAAATCCTGAATCCACTCACCACGCCAACACTTAGGGGAAAAGTATTACCCGTCCAGCTTTACACTTCTCCGCCATTGGCAAATCAATTAGGAGGTGGATTGGGAATAGAAACTATTGGCTGGATAACAAAAGGTCCGGTAATTCGTGATGGGTTACTTTATGTTGCTCATGATATTCAAAATTCAACTAACTCAGCCTATTCTTCAATTAAATATTTGAAGGTTGATCTGAGCACACATTCTATAGTAGATAATATTGAATTTGGTTCCGCTGGTAATTTCTATTTATTTCCATCTATAACAGTTGACAAAGATCATAATGCTGCATTTACATTTAGTCGGTCTGCTGACAATGAATATATCGGTGCTTATTATTCAACAAAGCATGCAACTGATCCCGGATTAAGTCCGAGTAAGCCATTTGCAGTAGGAAATGGTAATTACGTAGTTACATATGGTAGTGGAATAAATCGATGGGGAGATTATTTTGGAATTTATCTGGATCCTGCGAATGATTACGATGTATGGATGATAAGTGAATACGCTGCTTCAACAAATATCTGGGGAACGTATGTTGGTCATATCAGAATGGCACCGTACGCCGGTGCTCATGCTTTTCTAAGCCCTCAAACAATAGACTTCGGAGATGTAGAGATTGGAACAACAAGTACCACCAGATCAGCGGTTATTGCTAACTATGGTGAAAATGATCTGGTTATTTCAGACATACCATCCTCGGTAGGTAATTTTCATCTTGAAACTAATCTTTCGTTTCCTGTTACGTTAGCTTCATACGATTCATTAACGATAGACTTTAATTTTTCACCGACAGTAATCGGATCATTTATTTCATTGTATGAAATTACTACTAATGATCCGGATTTTCAGGGTATTACTCTCAGCGGAAATTGTTACAATATCATTCCGGCAACAGAAAAAACTTTTTATGCTTCGTCTGGTTCTCAAAACGATGGTAATATAGTTACAATAGATCCATTTACAGGATCAGGTTCAGTTATTGGTCAATCATTGTTTTCAGAAATAAAAGGAATAGCCATCAATCCTGTTAGCGGAATTATTTATGGAGTAGTTTCTATTTCGGGTTCTTCCAAAATAGTAAGAGTAAATTCAGAACTTGGTGATGCATACTTTTTGTATAATATCAATATCCCCTCAGTAGCTGATATTGCATTTGATTCATCAGGAACTTTTTATGGTATTGGAATTAATGGAGAAATCTATACAATCAATTTGAATACCGGCGAGACGACTTTTGTTATTGATGCTTTAGGAAGCTATTCGGGAATCACATTCCACCCGCAGACGAATGATATGTGGGCAACATCAAGAGCATTTGTACCTCCAAACAAGGATGCAGTTTTCAAAGTAAACCTCTCAACCGGTGATACGCTAATTATTGGGCACACCGGATTAAATAAGCTGACGAACGACCTGGTTTTTGATGAGAACATAAATCTTTTTGGAATTATAGGTTCAACATCGGAAATGAATGATTTAATAAATATCAATACAAATAATGGTGCTGGAACCATTATCGGCTCAATAGGAATGAAGCACATTTTAGGATTAGCTTATACAGAGTCAAGTCCATCAGGAGTTGATGAAGGCGATAATAGATTACCAGATGAATTTGAGCTCCTTCAAAATTATCCGAACCCTTTCAACCCGAGTACAGTAATAAGCTACAGGCTGCCTGTTCGGAGTTTTGTGTCGCTGAAAATTTATGATATTCTCGGAAACGAAATTGCTACCCTCGTTAACGAAGAAAAACAACCCGGCTCTTATGAGGTAGAATTCGATGTGGCTCAGTACAGTAATCTGAGCAGTGGAAGTTCCACCAGAGTTAGTTACGCATCAGGTGTATATTTATATCAATTGAAAGCAGGTAGTTTTATTCAAACAAAAAAGATGGTATTTATAAAATAAAATCTCTATCGAGTGTTTTATTTAACGTGTTCGGTTTGTATTTTGAAGTGAATTTTTTATATCTATCTTTATTTAAATCCAATATAGAAAGGGTAATCTAATGATCAGATTTACCATCCTTAAATATTTATTATTTCTTGCATTGATTTTTACCGTTGGACCAAGCTTTGCTCAGGATGATCCGAATATTGATAATACGATGCATTTAACTCCTCCCGAATCTGTTCCTGCAAATTCTCCACTTGGCAGGGAGATACTTACTTCTGATGAAGGCTTTGATAACTTCTATTTAGGAGTGGATTTTGCAGAACCACATATCTCAGCAAATCCAAACGTAACAACAGAATATTTCAACGCATTCAATACAAATGCTGTTCATTATACACACAACGGACTGGACTGGACCTTTCAAGCGCCAAACTTTAACGCACCAATGAGCGGTGATCCTGTTACTGCTTATGACAGTCTTGGTAACCTTTACTATGAGAATATGTATAACTCAGGAGGTAACATTATTGGTTGTAAAGTCATAAAGTCAACAGATAATGGTGCAACATGGTCTCCTTCGGTAACAGCAATTTCAGGTAATGATAAAAACTGGATTGCAGCAGATCAAACTGCCGGTCCTTACGCAAATTATGTTTACACTACTATGACTAATAGTGGTACCGGTAATTTTGCTCGCAGCACAGACTATGGTGCTACGTGGCAGAATACTTTCAGTCCGACTACTCAATCATTACCGGGAATGATGGTTGCCGTTGGTCCAAATACAATTGGAACAGATGTTCCCGGTGGTGCGGTTTACGTCGTGACTAACTCCGGAAGTTCTTTTTCAGCTATTTACACATTTTATTTATCCACAAACGGCGGTTTAACTTTTTCACTAAAGTCTTCACAGATTTTTGCTAATTATGTGGGGACTAATGTTGGTGGACGAAATTCGGTTGAGAATATGAGAACAAGGCCTTATCCTTTTATAGCTGCTGATAATAGTTATGGAACATACAGAGGCAGATTATATCTTGTTTATGCATCAAACACGCCGAGTGGGAATGGATTCAAACCGGATATCTTCTGTCGTTATTCTACTAATCAGGGAACAACCTGGTCGTCTCCGGTTGTTATAAATGATGATCCAAATACAACGGCTAATCATCAATGGATGCCTGCAATCTGGTGTGATAAAGAAACCGGAAGATTATATGCCAAATGGTTTGATACAAGGAATGTTCCTTCAAGCGATAGTGCTGAAGTTTACGTTTCATATTCGGATGACGGTGGTATAACCTGGGTAGAGAATCAAAATCTATCAACATCGAAATTTAAAATTGATTGCGCTACTTGCGGCGGTGGAGGTACTCCGCGCTACCAGGGTGACTATGACGCTATCACTTCTAACAGTGTTACATCAATGTCAGTTTGGTCAGATTTCAGATTTGGCAGCTTCGCAAGTTTCGTTGCATATTTCCCTGACTTTGCAATGACAATCTCACAAACAGCCGATACAATCAAACCAAATGAATCTATGGATGTAGTAGTAAAAGTGCCTGGAGTAAAGCTCTATGATAAATCTGTTAAGTTTACTGCCGTATCAGTACCGCCTGCTGATTTTATTTATCAATTTCCACAAGGCGATTCTCTTACTTCTTATCCTGATTCAGTTTTGTTAACGATAAATGCAAACAATGTTCCTGATGATAATTATACTATAAGAATTTTTGGAAGCGGACCAAATGGAACACCAGTTCACGAAAGAAATGTTGAGTTGCTTGTAACAAGTCCTGTAACAAATGTTTTACAGCCGAACGGGGGAGAAATATTATATGTTGGCACTCTCTATCCAATCAGATGGGATAAAATATTTGTTGATATGGTGAAGCTTGAATATTCTGCAGATGGAGGAACAAGCTGGGATCTGATTGCAGATGGTGTTGATGGAAATTACATTCTTGAAGGCGATCAAGATGCACCTTTGGCATTTAGTCAATTTGATTGGATTGTTCCTAATTCAGTTTCTACAGATTGCCTTTTAAGAGTATCCGACGCTTCCGATCCACTGGTATTTGACATAAGTGAATCTCCTTTCACAATTGAAGTAGGGCCACAACCGGGATGGACAATCCAGTCAACAACAATCAACTCAAAAATATTATGCGTTGACATTGTTGATACAGTTTTTGCATGGGGCGGAACAATTGATGCAAAGGTAATCAGAACTACAAATGGAGGAGCGAGCTGGGTCCAGACCTCAAGTGCACTTGGCGGTGAAGTTACTGCGATCAGTGGAATAAATAATCAGAGATCAGTAGTTATAGTTAATAACAGTGCTTCTACACGAATCAGGAGAACAGTATCAGGCGGCGTTAGTTGGTCAACAGTGTATGAAGACAGCAGCGCAGATGCACATCTTAATGCGATCACAATGTTAGATGAAATGAACGGCTATGCTGTTGGCAACCCGGTGAACGGTGTGTGGGTTATTCTAAAGACAACAGATGGTGGTTTAAACTGGAATCCAACAGCACCACTATCTCAAAATGGCAGCGAAAAAGGAATAAGTAATTCAATGAAATGGGTTGATCTGATGAATGGATGGTTTGGAACTGATAACTCAAGAATTTACAGAACTAATGATGGTGGTATGACCTGGGCATCCGGAATAACTACGTTTCAAACAAGCAGTTCTGTTGCGTTCACTGATATGTCTGCTGGTGTTGCTGCCGGTGTGGACATTAACTGGACTACTGACGGTGGTGCTTCCTGGTTTACAAAACCAGCACAATTATCAGGTGAAATAACGAGTGCAGCTTCAGCCGAGCAAGTTCAGGGAAAATTTTTCTTTGTAACAGGAAATGAAGTTTACTCAACAAATAATTTTGGCGATAACTTTGCTCTTGAATATTCGCAGGTTGATACTCTCATATCAATTGATGTTGATGTAATTAAGGTTGGTGAGAATAACTGGATCACAGGTTATGCCGTGGGCGACAACGGTCGTGTTGCAAAATACAAAGAACTCTACCTGGTCACAGAAACTGAACCGGTTCAGAATATTATCCCTGAATCATTTTCATTAAAGCAGAATTATCCTAATCCATTTAATCCTACAACCAGAATCGAATTCTCTTTACCTGTCTCTGCTGATGTCGAGCTTAATATTTATAATATACTTGGTCAGCAGGTTGCCTCATTGATAAATGAACAGCGTTACGCCGGATTCCATTCAGTTGTATGGAATGCTAATGATTCTAACGGAAGAAAACTGAGCAGCGGAATTTATTTCTATATGTTAAAAGCATCCGGAGTTGACGGAAATGAATTTCAGGAAATAAAGAAGATGGTATTACTGAAGTGACGAAAGTCATCCTGAACCTGTTGACAGGCAGGCTTGTTTCAGGATCTTGGTTTATAAAATAAGATTAAGAATGACAATTAAAATGTAGTGGCGAGTCTCTGACTCGCCCATTTTTATATTCTACTCACTCTCCTTAAGAATATTCTCAAATACATCAGGCAACTGATTAAAGCTATTTCTTCTATTTCTTTCTTCAATGTGTGAAACAAAGTTGGTCTTTTCTTTTGCAGAAATGAACTTCGTAACACCATTTACAATGGCATCAGGAGAATTTGGTTCAACAACAAAACCTGTTTTTGCTTCATCAACAAACTCTGCAAGTCCGCCAACATCCGTAACAATAACAGGTTTATTAAAACCGTATGCCACATTTAGAATTCCGCTTTGGGTTGCGCTTCGGTAGGGGAGTATCACTACATCAGATGCTTGATAATATTTTGCTACTTCTTCATTAGGCACAAATTGGTTTATTACCTTGACTTGTACTTCAATCTTCAACTTTTTAATAAGATTAAAATATTCTTTTGGATCGTCATAAAACTCGCCAACAATCAGAAGTTTTGCTTTCGGATGTTGTGAAAGTATTTTAGGGAAAGCTTCGATAAGGATATCCAATCCTTTGTATTTTCTTACGTAACCAAAGAACAAAAGGACAAGCGAACCACCTTCAAATCCAAATTCCTGCCTTAAATTATTTATATCAATTGCATTCGCTTGTTTATAACAATCATAAACCGGAAGTTCAGACCTGTAAACTTTTTTTCCTTTGGAAAATTGCTGAACTTCTTTTTCAACTATGCCAGACAGCGCTAAAAATTTTGATGCAGAGTTCAATCCAATTCTGGTAAGAAATTTATCAATCGCATTTGCTTCGTGAGAGACTACATTTTCGGTAATGAACAGAATTTTATTTCTATATTTATTACGAATCAGGAATGAAATCACCCCGTGACATAATCCAAAAAATGGATGCCACCAATCAAAAATAATCAGGTCGGCATTGTCTTTCTTAAGCATTCCTGCAACCTTAATCCAGTTGAATGGATTAATTGAATTAACAACTCTTTCATTTGGTACTTTGAAAACTTGCTCTTTGCTTTGGTCAAATTGTGTAGTGCCTGGAAACAATATGGAAGGATAAAGCAGATTGTAGTTATAGATTTTTACATCAAAATGATTCTTTAGTGAATCGTAAGTGTGTGTAACGAAGAGTGCATTACCACCACGATAGGGATAAGCAGGACCGATGAGAATTATTTTTTTCTTCAACTAAAGTGCTTTTATTATTATTCTTTTATTAGAAATATAAATAAAACACATCTTGTGTTAAAGAAGTTGGTTGTCAAATAAGGCACTAATAATCAAGTAGATTGGGCTAAAGCCCAATGGGTTTTTGTATTTCTTTCTTTTCCCCGACCTGAAGGTCGGGGCTAATAGCCACGCCCTTTAGGGCGTGGAAATGATTTAAATAATATTTGTTGGGTTTTAACCCAATTGTTAAAATGTGTCAACCCTTGATCAAAATTTATACTCAGAAGAATCATCCTCATCTTCAAAATCTTCTTCTTCTGGCATTGTGAACATTGAGCTGAGCATATCTTTGAACTGTATTCCATCCTCGATTTTACTTCGGCTGAGAAGAGAATACTCGGATAATCCAAATAACATGAACTCCATCAGTAAAAATCTTGAATTCCCATTAATTGAAGGCTGGAATTTCTTTACTACATTTTCAAGCTCAGGAATATTTTGTAGTAGTTCTCTATACTGTTTATCGGTCAGGTTCATTATCAAATCAGCTTTGTTGCCTTTTTTGAACCAATCAATTATTGGTTGAAACGGACTCGGCTGCTGAGATTTTTTTACACTATCGGGAGTAGGAAAGTATTTAGTGAAATTATTACGAATTGCTTTTCCAATTAATATTTGTGCTACTTTTGCCGGGCCTTCCTGTTCACCTTCATAAACGAGCTCTATTTTTCCTGTGATTGATGGAATAACTCCAAACAAATCACTTATCCTGAGATGTGTTTCTTTTTCATTGTTGATTATTCTTCTGCGCTCGGCTGTGCTGATTAAATTTTCATAAGCAGAGATTGATAGTCTGGCAGAAACCCCACTCTTCGAATCAATGTATTCGCTTCCTCTTGCTTCAAACGCAATTTGCTCGACGAGGTCAAGTAAAATTTCATCAGGATTTATTTTTTGCTTTTGGTCTTCTGTTAATTTTGCTTCTTGCTGAGTTATTCGTTTTGATATTTCAATACTTTTTGGATAATGTGTTAGAATCTGACTATCAATTCTATCTTTTAGCGGAGTTACAATTGAACCTCTGTTTGTATAATCTTCAGGATTGGCGGTGAAAATAAATTGAATATCTAAAGGCAATCTTACTTTGAATCCTCGAATCTGAATATCACTTTCCTGGAGAATGTTGAATAGAGCAACCTGTATTCTTGCCTGAAGATCAGGTAACTCGTTGATCACAAATATTCCTCTGTGTGATCTTGGAATTAAACCGAAGTGAATTACTCTTTCATCTGAATAAGGAAGTTTTAGTGCAGCGGCTTTTATTGGATCAACATCACCAATTAAGTCGGCAACCGATACATCAGGAGTAGCAAGTTTTTCAGTATATCTTTCAGAACGGTGAATCCAGGTGATTTTAGTTTTATCCCCATCTCTTGAAATAATTTCTTTTGCGAAAACTGAAAGCGGATTTAGCGGATCATCATTTAATTCTGATCCTTCAACAATAGGTATGAATTCATCGAGAAGGTTAATAATTAATCTTGCAATTTTGGTTTTTGCTTGTCCTCTTAATCCAAGAAATAAAATATCGTGGCGGGAAAGAACAGCCGTCTGAAGATCAGGAATAACCGTATTATCAAATCCAATTATACCATCAAATGGATTTTTATTCTCTTTCAGAAAATTAATCAGGTTATATCTGAGTTCATCTTTTATTGATCTGGGTTTGTATCTACTTTGTTTTAACTCACCAAGTGTTTTAATATTTGTAATATTCATTTATAAGTTGATTTAATTTTTATTAATGATAACCCTCCCCTTTGGGGAGGGAAGGGTGGGGCTTTACCTTACTCTTTTTCTTCTGTTACGTATGTAATCCTCGAATAGAAAATCACCGAGCCCGGTCAGGCTGCTATAATAAGCCCTGCCGTTGTTTATTTTTGTAAACTCCCGTACGAATTGTTGAAGATACGGATCACGGGCAATCATAAAAGTGGTGACGCCTATATTGTGCTTCCGACAAATAGCTGCCTGGTCGAGTGTTTTGTTAATTATTTTTCTGTCCAATCCAAAACTGTTCTTATAATATTTTGCACCGACTTTCAGGCAAGTTGGTTTACCGTCAGTAATCATAAAAATTTGTTTGTTATTTGTCTTTCTTCTTCGAAGAATATCGTGTGCTAATTGTAATCCTGCAACAGTATTTGTATGGAAAGGACCTACTTCCAAATAAGGCAGATCTTTTATTGTGATCGGCCAGGCATCATTTCCGAATGCAATAATATCAAGTGTATCCTTCGGATATTTTGTTGTGATTAATTCAGATAGCGCCATAGCAACTTTTTTTGCAGGAGTGATCCGGTCTTCACCATAGAGTACCATTGAATGTGATACATCTATCATCAGAACGGTTGAAGTCAGAGCTTTGTAATCTCTTTCTTCTATTTCAAGATCCTTTTCAGTTAACTTGAAGTCATCAATTCCATGATTGATTTGAGCGTTCCTTATCGAATCAGTCATATCAATCTGATCGAGCGTATCGCCAAAAGAATATTCTCTTCTGTCTGATGTTAATTCATCACCCTGTCCTGAAAAAGGAGTTCTGTGATTTCCTCTGGCAGATTTTTTCAGCTTTCCGAATATTTCTTCGAGGGATTGCCTCCTGATAGTCATTTCACTTTTAGCAGTCAGGCTGATTGTTTTGCCATCCTCATTCTCCTTTATATAACCCCTCTCTTTTAATTCATCAATAAAATCACCCATACCATATTCGTCACCGGTAAGATTATACTGCCGGTCAAGTTCATTCATCCAGTTAAGTGCTTCTGAAACATCACCTGAAGTTATTGTAGCAAGTTGAAGAAAGACTTTGAGCAAATCTTCAAAGTTGTTTTTACCGTTACTATCCGGTATGAAATCTGTAAATCTATGTCCGATCATAGTTAATTATAAACAATGATTATGAGTTATTAGTTCGCAATAATTTCAGTTTGAAAATAAATTAAACTTTGTGTTAAAGCAAGAATATAGTTTATTAAGAAAGAGAAGAGATTAGGGGGAAAAATTTCCCCCTAAAATTATTTTTTTTCTGTAGGGATACGCGTTTCTAAAACGTTATCAATCAGGTTATAATCCCTTGCTTCCTCGGAAGTCAGGAAATAATCTCTGTCGCAGTCTTTAGTAATTTGATCTACTGATTTACCTGTGTGTTTAGCTAAAATATTATAAAGAGAGTCCCGCGTTTTCAGCATTTCTTTAGCATGGATTTCGATGTCGGTTGTTTGTCCTTGTAAACCACCAATCCATGGTTGATGGATCATTATCTTTGAATGAGGGAGTGCAGATCGCTTTCCCTGTGCACCACCTGCCAGCAAGATTGCTCCCATACTGGCTGCCATCCCAACACAGATCGTAGCAACTTGCGGCTTTATGTAACGCATGGTATCATAAATAGCCATTCCCGATGTAACACTTCCGCCCGGTGAATTTATGTATAAATGGATATCTTTTTGTGAATCCTCAGCTTCAAGAAAAATTAACTGAGCGATAGTAAGGCTGGCTACATGATCGTCAATCGGCATTCCGATAAAAATAATTCTCTCGCGAAGAAGTCGTGAATATATATCCATTCCTCTTTCGCCACGACCTGTCTGTTCGATCACATAAGGTACTAGCTGATTAAAAATTTCTATTTTGTTTTTCATTCTTTTTCCTCTTTCTGCTTCTGTAAAAATTTCTCCTGATCTACTTTTTTGATTTCATTTTTTTCTTTTAGGAAGTCGAATAACTTTTGATCAAGCATCCTTTCCATCTGGTTGGATGACTTATAATAATTAATAAGCTTATCAACAGGTAATCCTGTCTTTTCTGCATCTTTCGAAGCTAGCTCTTCAAGATCTTTATCAGTTACTTCCAGATTTTCTTTTTTCAGTATTTCATTTTTTAACTGATACCATTTTACTTCATTCAGCGCAGAAGGCTGCAGGTATTCTTTCAAATATTTAGTGTCAACCTTTTTCATTCCCTGTTTCTTGAGCCGTTCTTCTTCACTTTTTACCATTTCATCAAGAATACTTTCGACCATAAATGAAGGCGGAGTAAAATCATTCTTTGAAATGATTAAACCTATCAATCTGTTCTTTGTGAATTCATCAGCTCTTTGATCATAGTAGTTCTGAATATTTTTTTCAATTTCAGCCCTGAGTTCAACTTCTGTAGTAAATTTATCTTTAGTTACTTTTTTAATAAGTTCTTCATTTAATTCCGGAAGGACTACTTTTTTTATTCCGTGGATCAAAACTTCATAATCAAAATGCTCAACAACTTTTTCTTCCACACCATCTTTGTCTTTTACCATTCTTTCATCGTGAAAATGGAATTTGAACTTTTCACCGACCTTTTTTCCTTTGGCATTTGCTTTTATGTCTGGATGAACATCTTTATTCGAGATGTCAATCTGCATCTTCTCCGGTTTATTATCATCAGCGGGCTTACCTTCTTCGATTAGTCTGTTTAATTCAACATCAAGAATATAATTAGTGTCATCACCTACCACATCAGAATCTTCCTGTGTGCTGTTCGAGCGAAGAACATTTTCAATTTCTTTTTCAACTTCATCCGATTTTACCTTTAAATCAGGAATTTCAATCAGTTGACCGGTATAATCCTTAACATCAATTTGAGGAATGACTTCATACTTAACTTTAAACTTAAATTCTTTTTCGATATTGAAATCAAGATCTGTCATCACCGGTTGACCGATTGGGCGTAAATCATTTTCTTTTGCCAATTGCCAGAAGCGGGAGTTAGCAACTTTTTCAGATGCTTCAAATTCAAGTGAATCACCAAATCGCTGTTTGATAATGTGCTTTGGCACTTTACCTTTTCTGAATCCCGGAACCTGAATAGTATTGGTTTGCTTCTTTACTTCAGAAGCAATCTCTTCTCTTATTTCATCATAACTAAGTGTAACTGCAACTTCTTTTTCAGATTGTGAAATATCGCTTAGTGTAAACTCCAAAATAACCTCTTATTAATAAATATAAATTAAGTTAGTGCGAGAACGGGGACTCGAACCCCGACACCTCTCGGTACTAGATCCTAAGTCTAGCGCGTCTGCCAAATTCCGCCATTCTCGCAGATTTGTTATTTTTAGATGTAATTATCAGGAAAATTGGCTACAAATATAGTGTCAGAGGACTTGTATAACAATTCTAAATGTGTTTCATCACAAATGGTTAAATGATTATCAGACTTCGTCATATGTTTGGATTATAGTCTTTCAAAGCAAATTATTATAATTACTTTTGTAGAAACAAATCGAAATAATAAAAAGTTTGTATGGATAAATTTGTAATCAAAGGTGGGAGAAAACTTTCAGGCAGTGTAAAAGTAAGCGGATCAAAAAATTCCTCACTTGCTTTAATGCCGGCAACAATTTTATCGTCAGGAAAATCAATTCTGAAAAATACTTCTGAATTGAATGACGTATTTACAATGTCAAAATTGCTGAAGCATCTTGGTGCTGAAATCAATTTTAAAAATGAAAATCTTGAAATTGATACTTCAAAAATTAATGATTTTACTGCGCCATATGAACACGTAAAAAAGATGCGTGCTTCAATTTATGTGCTTGGTCCTCTTCTGGCAAAATTTGGAAAGGCTACAGTATCTTTACCCGGCGGTTGCGCCTGGGGTCCGAGACCGGTAAATCTTCATCTTGAGGCAATGAAGAAATTAGGTGCTAACATTGATCTGAAAGATGGATACATCATCGCAGATACTAAAAAATTAATTGGTTCAAAAATAAATTTTGATGTTTCTTCTGTCGGTGCAACCGGAAATGCAATGATGGCTGCTTCTTTAGCAAAGGGAACAACGCTAATTAATAACGCAGCGATCGAACCTGAAATTACGCAGCTTGCTGAATTTCTTGTAAAAATGGGTGCCCGGATTAATGGTATTGGTACCAATACAATTGAAATTGAAGGAGTATCAGAATTACAGCCTGCAGATATCACAACTATTCCTGATAGAATAGAAACTGGAACACTTCTTACTGCGGCGGCAATTACAAACAGCAAAATAACTTTGACTGATACTTCATCAGAATATCTTGAGGCTGTTTTATTAAAGTTGGAAGATTGCGGGTGCAAGATTACAAGAGAAAAAGATCAGATATCAATTGATGCAACGAATAATGTTCTCAAACCTGTTTCAATCACAACTTCAATTTTCCCGGGTTTCCCAACGGATATGCAGGCACAATGGACAGCACTTATGTCAGTTGTAAATGGAGTATCAACAGTTACTGACACAATTTATTTTGATAGGTTCAAACACGTTCCGGAATTAAACAGACTTGGAGCACAAATAGTTTTGGATCAAAATACTGCTGTAATCACCGGTGTAAAAAAACTTAAAGGTGCAAAGGTTATGTCAACAGATCTTCGTGCAAGTGCAAGTCTTGTGCTTGCAGGATTAATAGCTGAAGGCACAACTGAAGTTTTAAGAGTTTATCATCTTGATAGAGGTTATCAAAGGATTGAAGAAAAATTAAAATCTCTTGGTGCCGATATTCAGAGGGTAGAGAGTAAAGAGTATTAGAAGCTCAAATGTTGAAGATTCTAAGAAAAAATAATTACCTGCTAATTTACCTCATCATAATTGGAGGCATAAATCTCTATCTGCTCTCGCTTCCTTTGACTAATGTTTTTGGGTACGAATTCTCTGCATTGAATGCGTTGCTTTTAACTTTTTTATCAGGACTATTCAGTATCTTTTTTTTAAAATCGGTTATTAAAGAGAACAAGCAGTTTCACTTAGAAAATTATTTGTCTGCCTTAAGGTGGATGCTGTTCTGGCCTTTTGCAATTTCAGTTTTTCACTCGATTATAGTTGGCTTTTGCTCTTTCACTGATGGACTATTCTTTTACTTAGTAATCACTTTTCCTTCAGTAATTATCGGTGGTGCACTTGGCACCGCTATTTTCGTATTAGTAAAAAAAATCAGAATAATATCTTTTATTATTCTTTATTTACTGACTCTATTCATATCTGTGCTGGAGATTTATTACAATACTCAAATCTATCTTTACAACCCGATATTTGCTTACTGGCCGGGTACAATTTACGATGAAGGATTGAGTGTTGATTTGAAACTATTTCTTTACCGAATATTTAATCTTTTATTCTTTATTCCTGTCCTGATTTATTTTATTAGAGGGAGGCATAAACAAACTACATTTCGTAAACATTTAGGCTTTTTATCTTTTACGATTGGTATACTAATATTCTTTTACTTTTTTGTTACACCAATATTCGGTTTTACCACTACTCATTCAAGACTGCAAAATGAACTTTCATCCGGTGCAGAATCAAATCACTTTATTATACATGCTGATCGAACAATAGACAAAAAGATTCTCCGGCAGATCGTTCTTCACCAGGAATATTATTATGTGCAGCTTAGCAGATTCTTTAAAGAGAAACCAACCGGTAAAATAAATTCATATATTTTTTTAAACAGCACTCAGAAAAAAGAAATATTTGGTTCTGGTTCTGCTGATGTTGCGAAGCCTTGGTTAAATAGTATTTATGTTTCCGCAGATACCTGGGAGAGTACACTCCAACACGAAATTGCTCATTGTTTTACCGCAGGTTTTGGAACAGGAATTTTTAAGCTGGCTGCCGGTTTTAATCCAGCCCTGATTGAAGGTGTTGCGGAAGCAGCCGATGGATTTTATGATGAATATAGTATCCATTATATGGCTTCATTAGCATTTAAAAATGATTACCGAATTAATATTAATTCTATCTTCAGCGGATTTAGTTTCTTCGGAAGTGTTTCAAGCCTGTCATACATTTATTCCGGATCGTTTATAAGTTATCTTGTAAGTGAGTTTGGAATAGCCAAGGTTAAGCAATTTTACAAATCAAATGATTTCAATAGCTCATTCGATGCCGATCTGACCAATGTCGTTAAAAAGTACGAGATCTTTTTAGATACATCAACAACAGATACTTTTATTGACAGAGCCAATTATTACTTCGGCCGTAAAGCATTAATTAGTAAAGTCTGTCCGAGATTTGTTGCATCAAAATTAAATGAAGCCTGGGAAGATTATTCGTTGAAGGAATATATAACCGCTTCAGAAAAATTTAAAGACATTCTTTCTAAAACCGATAGCTACAGTGCAGTTATCGGACTTTCCAAAATTTATGATGAGCAAGACTCCGTTACAAAAGCAATTAAACTGCTTCAATCTTATGATGAAAATTTTAATGGAACAGGCAGTGAATATGATCTGAAATTCAGAGTTGCTGATCTGTTTGTGAAGAATGCAGATTTAGACAAAGCCGCAATACTTTATAAGTTCCTTTCTGATAAAAAACCAAGCAGGAGATTTCAATTACTTGCCGATACCAGAATTGCTTTAATTGAAAATGGAAACATTAAATCATATGTAAATGGAAGTGACTTTGATAAATACATAACATTAAAAAAAGTAAACTCGGGTTCTTATATTTATTCTTCCATACCTCTCATGCTTGATTTGAGTTATTCTCTTGAAGAGGATTATAAAAATTTTCTATCTGGATTTAAAGATGATTTAAAAGTAAATGACGAGCTAAGCTGCTATGCGATTTTTAAACTTTCACAGTTTATGCTTACAAATTTCGACTTTGCTAACGCAAGAAAAATGGCTGGATTTGCAATGCGCTATAAAGAGAAAAAAGATATTATTAAACTTGTCAGAGAGAATTTTAATAAGACCGAGTGGTTTTTTAAAAATGCTGACAGGATTCTGGAAGAAGCAAAATTTGAAATTATAGATCAACTATGAATCTTAAGCAGCAGATACAGAAATTCACTTTTCTCAAACAGGCCACTGAATTAGCCAATAAAATGGATCTTAATGTTTTCATTGTTGGCGGATTCGTACGTGATTTGATTTTGAAAAGAGATAGTCAGGATATTGATTTTCTGATTACCGGGGATGCTTTGAGATATGCGCAATCTTTTGCGAAGTTATTGGGAATAAATGAAGTAGTCATTTACAAAACTTTCGGTACTGCTCACTTCGTTTACGATGGTTTAAATTTTGAATTCGTTGCAGCAAGGAAAGAATCTTATAGTAGATCAAGCAGGAAACCTGAAGTGTCTGAAGGAACATTTTATGATGATATCTCACGCCGTGATTTCACAATTAATACACTCGCTGTCTCAATACTGAAAGATAGTTTTGGAGAAATCATTGATCATTATG
The DNA here is from genome assembly GCA_963698525.1 of uncultured Ignavibacteriaceae bacterium. Lineage (GTDB taxonomy): Bacteria > Bacteroidota > Ignavibacteria > Ignavibacteriales > Ignavibacteriaceae > IGN2. The sequence goes on from CAVORE010000016.1 coordinate 554,673, forward strand.
ACGGCGTTGGTGATATTGAACGTAATCTTATCCGGACTCCAATTGATCCTAAAATTACTTTTGATGATGATCCGCTTAGAATATTAAGAGCTTTTCGTTTTGCTTCACAATTAAATTTTACAGTTGATGAATCAATTCTTAAAGCAGCAGAAGAACTGAGGGAAAGACTTGAAATAGTTTCCCAGGAAAGAAAGACCGATGAGTTTATAAAAATATTAAAATCTTCCAAACCTTCTGTCGGACTAAAACTCCTGCAGACTACAAAAGTGATGGGAGTTGTTTTTCCTGAAATATCACAGATGATAGGGATTGAGCAGAGAGAAGAATACCATCACAAAGATGTTTTCTATCATACTCTGGAAGTCGTTGATAATATTTCAAAGAATACAAACGACGTGTGGCTCCGGTTTGCAGCACTGGTTCACGATATTGCAAAACCAAAGACAAAAAAGTTTATTGAAGGAACCGGCTGGACTTTTCATGGTCACGAAGAACTTGGTGCAAGAATGATGAAATCAATTTTCCGGCGGATGAAACTACCGTTAAACAAACTTGACTATATTGAAAAGCTGGTAAGATTGCATTTGCGTCCTATTGCTCTCGTAAGTGATGAAGTATCTGATTCAGCAATCAGGCGCTTAGTTGTTGCTGCCGATGAAGATCTTGAAGATTTAATTACTTTATGCAGAGCGGACATCACAAGTAAAAATCCGGAAAAGGTCGAGAGGTATCTTCAGAACTATGAAATAGTCATGAAGAAAGTTTGGGAAGTTAAAGAAAAAGATAAACTGCGAGCATTTCAATCACCGGTAAGTGGTGAAGTTATAATGCAGGTTTGCAATTTAAAGCCATCGAAAAAAGTTGGGGAAATAAAAACTGCAATCGAAGAAGCTATACTTGATGGAGTGATCGGTAATAATTATGAAGAAGCCTATGAGTATATGTTGAATATTAAAGACCGGTATTTAGAAAATTGAATTATCTTATAGTTTTATTCTCAAACCAAGCTGATAAGTTCTCTCATTCAACAGAGCTTCATTATTTTTAATTCCAAGAAAAATATCTAAAGGCATCTCGTCCTTCACCTTTTGAATATCCTCTCCAACTGAATTATGAGAATTAACTCCTGAGTATAGCTGGTTGGAATTTAAAGATGCAGTTGTGTCACTTTCTGATTTTTTATCTTTCTTAAAAACTAAGGCATAAGCCAGAAGACCAGCGATCACCAAACCTCCGATGACATAAATAGCTGTGTTATCGCTACCTTCATCTGTTTGTGAAGAACTTCCACCACTGCCTCCCGGTACATCAAAAATTTTCAAATTATTCTGTGCAAATGTTTCTGTTGAGAGAATTGAGATCGAAAGTACTAATACTATCGTGGTGATCTGGAAGGAATACTTTAAAATTGTTTGCACTTTTTTTACCTCTAATTTGTTATAACTAATATAAGATAATCTAGCTTATTTAATCAAGCGGTGTTTTTACTCCACTTTACTCAACTTTACGGGTGAAGAAGATTCTTACATCTATGTATTTATAACCGAATATATAATTATTCTACCGTTTATAATGTTCACTATCAAGATCAAAGCTTATTGCGTATTTTTGCATTGGGTTTAGTACATTAATTAAAATAATGTAACATTGCATATTATCTAACTGTCTAATTCATTAAAAGGGAAAAAATCAATTTGGAGATCAGAATGCGATTAACAGTAATTATTTTATTCACCGTTTTATTCTCAGCATACATAATTCCTCAGGAAAAATTAACTCTGGAAAAATCTATCAGCATTGCCTTGCATAAGAATTCAACTTTGCTGAAGAGTACTAATGCAATTGATAGGTTTGAATCAGGACTGCAAGCTGCATATGGAAATTTTCTTCCGACTCTTGGATTAAACGCATCATGGGATTGGTCGGAATCAAATGTTGAAGGAGATGGAATAGTTTTCGTAAATGGAGTCCCGGTCGAAAGACTTGCTTCGACAAATACTTCCAGAGGCTATCAGGGCACCGTATATTCAAACTGGACATTGTTCGATGGACTTTCAAATATTGCGAATCTATCCCAGAGTGAAAATAATCTCGAATCAGCTCAATTTACTCTTGAAAGAATAAAGCAGGATATTGTCTATCAGACAATGAGTCTTTATTACAGGGTAGTTTACAATTCTCAATTACTGAACGTTAAAAAAGATGATTTGAAGTGGAATGAGAAAAATCTCGAAACAATAAAAGAAAGAAACAGACTTGGTGCTGCTACATTAGCAGATGTTTATCAGCAGGAAGTTGCAAAGGGTAATGCCGAACTTGAATTAATTAGAACTGAAAATCAGCTTGAGATAACAAAGAAGGATCTGCTTTTCTATCTTGGCATTGATGTTTTAGAGGAATATACTTTTACCGATACATTGACCAGCATTGATTCTGAAATATTAAATTCAAAACTATTAAATGATTACTCTGATATAAGCGAATTGGTTAAGAGTGCGTTAAATCAGAGATATGATTTTAAAAGCGCTGTACTGAATTATGAAAGTTCAAAAGAAGGTGTAACAATTGCAAAATCCGGACATTGGCCAAGCTTATCAGCAAATGCAAATTATTCAGTATTTACTGATAACATTTCTAACTTTGATAAATCGAAGACACTTGGACTTGGGTTAAACCTTAACTTTCCGATTTTTCTTGGCTGGTCAGTTAGCAATAATGTTCAAGTAGCCGAAGTGCAGTCAAAAAATTCTGAAATTGAATTAAACGATCTGGAAAGAGAGATTAAAAAAGAAATCAAAACTAATTTTCTTGATCTTCAGGCATCACAAAAAGCTTTGGTTGTAAGTGAAAAAAATATTTCCGCAGCAAGAGAAAATTTAAACATCGAGGCAGAAAAATATTCATTAGGATCAGGTAAACTTCTCGATGTGCTAATCGCAAATTCCCGATATACAAATGCTCTTACTGATCTGTTAAACTCTCAATTTACTTACATAGTGCTGAGTCAGCAATTAAAGTATAATCTAGGCACATTAGATTATAAGAATTATGAACAATAGAACTTTTAGGAGATAAAAGAATGGCAAATGGTAAAAGAAAAAAATCGAGGAAGAAACTTTACATATTTGGTGGATTGGGTCTTCTTGTAATTATACTTGTAATTGTTGCTTTGGCAGGAGGCAGCAAAGAGGATATTATCCTTATCCAATCTGAAAAAATTCAGAAGCGGAATATAACTCAAACTGTAACTGCAACAGGAACGATTGATCCTGAATTTAAAGTTGTAATAACTCCGGAAGTAACAGGAGAAATTATTAGTCTGCCTGTTAAAGAAGGAGATATTGTTAAGAAGGGACAACTTCTTATAAAGATTAAGGGCGATCAATACATGGCTCAAAAAGATAGGCTTGAAGCTAATCTGAAATCATCTGAAGCATCTTTGCAAATGAGAGATGCAGAATTAAACAGAGTAAAGCTTGAGTATGATCGTGCAAAGGAACTCCACAACAAGGCATTAGCAAGTGATTCAGAATTAGAGGCAGTTCAATCTAATTACCTGTCTGCCAAGGCATCTTATGATGCTGCTGCCGCAAATGTTCTCCAGAGCAAAGCTCAGCTAAGAGAAGTACTTGAAACATTATACAAGACGACAATTTATTCTCCGATGGATGGAATAGTTACACAGCTAAATGTAGAACTTGCTGAAAGAGTTTTAGGCAGTGGTTTTAGCCAGGGAACAAATATTATGACCGTTGCAGACCTCAGTAATATGGAAGCAGTAGTTGATGTAGATGAAAATGATGTTGTGTTGATTTCAGTTGGAGATACTGCAAATGTTACAGTGGATGCATTCGGAGATAAAGTTTTCCATGGTATTGTTACAGAAATTGGCAACAGTGCAAAGGCAACTGGTTTTGGAACTCAGGAACAGGTGGTCAATTTTTCGGTTAAGATTAAATTATTAGAACTTGATCCAAACTTGCGTCCCGGCATGTCTTGCAATTCGGATATTGAAACTGAGACTGTCTTCGATGTACTCAGTGTTCCGATTCAGAGTGTTACCGCAAGAACTGATGTTCCGGAAGAAAAAGATTCTTTGAAATCGAAAGAAGAAAACTCCGATGAGAAAGATGTAGCAGGAATGATGGATAGAAAGAAACCAAAAGAAGTCGTGTTCCTGGTAAATGGAGGAAAAGCAAAAATGGTTGTTGTTGAAACCGGGATCAGTGATGACAATTATTTGCAGATCAAGAAAGGAATTGAAGAAGGGGACGAAGTTGTTTCAGGAAGTTATCGGGCAATTTCAAGAGAACTTGAAGATGGATCCATAGTACGAGTCGAGGACAAAAAGGGTGGTGCTGGTGATGGTATGGCGGAAAGCAATGATAACTAAATGACGGCAATCAAATGAATATTATTAACATAGAACATATTGCTAAAATATATCAACTCGGATTTGAAGAAGTGCATGCTTTGAGGGATGTTTCTTTACGCATTGATAAAAATGAATATGTCGCAATTATGGGACCTTCAGGATCAGGTAAATCAACATTGATGAATATGCTCGGTTGTCTTGATACTCCCACAAAAGGGAAGTATGAATTCAATAGTGTAAACGTCAGTGAAATGTCTGATAATGATCTTGCAAGAATAAGAAACAAAGAAATTGGATTTGTGTTTCAAACATTTAATTTGCTTCCCCGATCCGATGCACTTCACAACGTAGAACTTCCGCTGATTTATGCAGGTATATCTCATTCAGAGAGAAGAGAAAAAGCTAAAAAAGCTCTGGCAGATGTCGGACTTGCCGATCGTATTCACCACAAACCGAATGAACTTTCAGGAGGACAGAGACAACGTGTTGCGGTTGCAAGAGCTTTGGTTACTAACCCTTCTATAATACTTGCAGACGAACCAACCGGAAACCTGGATTCTAAAACAGGTGAAGAAATAATGCAGTTGTTCAATGAGATTCACGAAAAAGGAAATACAATAATTCTTGTAACTCACGAAGAATATATTGCGGAACATGCTGCACGAATAATCAGATTAAAAGATGGTCTAATTGAAAAAGACGAACAAGTTGGAAAAAGACATATTCCCGATTCAAAGAATGTTAGCTTAGGATAGTTACAGATCGCCATTGCGGTAGATTTTAATATGTTGATTTCTTTTATTGACTGATTATTTTTATATAAAAATTTTATACGAGTAAACTATGAGATATATCCTTTTCGAATTCAAAGAAGGCTTACTTATTGCATTTCGTTCATTACGTGCAAATAAAGTTCGTACTTCTCTAACAATGCTCGGCATATTCATTGGAATTACTGTTGTAGTTTTAATGTCCACTGCCATAAAAGGTATTGATAATTCATTTCAGAATGGAATAAGTGCTTTAGGTTCGGATGTTCTTTACATTGACAAATGGGCATGGTTTTCTAATGAAGATTGGTGGAGACTGAGAAACAGACAAAATATAGATATGGCAGACTATCAGGCATTTAAAGAACTTGCACGACTTCCGCTTGCTGTTGCTCCGGTTATCAATTCTCAGCAAACTGTAAAATTTGGTGAAAAAAGAGTTGAGAACGTTTTCCTAAATGGATCTAATGCGGATTATATTAAAACTACAAACTTTACTTTTGACCAGGGTAGGTTTTACAATGAAGTAGAGAGCAATGCATCGAGACAGGTAGCCGTTATTGGAAGTGAAGTAGCTACAAAAATTTTTCCTCGTGGTGATGCACTCGATAAGACAATCAAAATAGGCGGATCAAATTTTAAAGTTGTTGGTGTACTTGCTGAGCAGGGTAGTTTCATTCTTGGACCATTTAATCCTGATAACCAGGTTTTCATTCCTATTGGAACAATCTTTAAAAATTTTATAGCACAACATCGTGGTACAGTTACATTAAATGTAAGAGCTCCAAATCCTGCAATGGTTGAAGAAACAAAAGCTGAAGCTGAAGGTGTTATGAGAAAAGTTCGTGGGTTAAAATACGATGAGGAAAATGACTTTTCTATCAATCAGCAGGAAGGATTAATGGAAAACTATAATTCGGTAGTTGGCGTAATTCAAATTGCCGGATTTTTTATAACAGGACTTTCACTTTTTGTTGGTGCAATTGGAATTATGAATATTATGTTCGTCTCTGTTCGTGAAAGAACAAAAGAAATTGGTGTAAGAAAAGCAATTGGAGCAAAGAGAAGAACAATCCTTACTCAATTCCTTCTCGAATCATCCGCAATTTGTCTGCTTGGTGGAATTGCAGGACTGATCGCAGCAATTCTGGGCAGTATGGCTCTGAACCAATATTTCCCAACATCAATTCAACCTGAAGCTGCTGTAATTGCAATCGGGGTTTCTGCACTGACAGGAATATTATCCGGATTTGCACCCGCATACACAGCAGCAAAATTAGATCCTGTTGAATCATTAAGGTATGAGTAAATGAGAATAGCTCAACTTTTCTCAATCGCATTTCAATCTATTCTGAATAACAAACTCAGAACTTCGCTAACAATTCTTGGTGTTGTCGTTGGAATCTTTTCCATTATTGTCATTATGACTATCATAACTATGCTTCAAAATAGTATTGAAGGTGGATTGGCTATGCTAAGTAAAAATACTTTTCAAATTCAGAAGCACGAACCAATGCAGGGTCCCGGTCATAATAGAAGTGACAGGAACCGCAAAGATATTACTATTGATGAAGCCACAAGATTGAAAGAATTATTAGTTAAGGCTCAGTATGTTGGTGCAGAACAATGGCAGTTCGGGAAAGTGGTAAAGTTCGGTAATCTTGAAACTAATCCAAACATAAGTGTTGCCGGTGCAACAGTGGATGCAATGCGAACCAACGATTGGAATGTGGATTATGGTCGAGACTTAAGAGAAAATGATATTCAGTATTCTGCGAATGTCTGTTTGCTCGGACCTGATGTTGTTGAAAAAATATTCCCTAATCTGAATCCAATTGGACAAACTGTTAGAGTTGATAATAAACCGCTAAAAGTAATTGGCGTTTTGCAGGTTCAGCCAGCGATGTTTGGAGAAAGCAGGGACAATTATATTGTAATGCCTATAACAACATGGCAATCTGCGTATGGTAAATATGGACGCAGTGTTAACATTACGGTCACTGCACCCGATAAAGCTACTTACAATGATGTTATAGAAGCGGCAATTGGTCATTTCAGAAAAATCAGGAAAGTACCTGTCGGTGAACCTGATGATTTTTATATTTTCAGTAATGAGTCAATGATTACAACTGTAAATGATATTACCGGTCCTATAAAAATTGGTGCACTGGCTGTATCACTTGTTGCTTTACTTGCTGCAGGAGTAGGCATAATGAATATAATGCTTGTCTCTGTGACTGAACGAACCAGGGAAATAGGAATTAGAAAAGCAATCGGTGCAAGAAAAACCAGCATACTCATTCAGTTTCTGATTGAAGCTGTAATACTTTGTATTGTTGGAGGTTTCCTCGGAATTCTATTAGGCATAGGCATCGGAAATTTTGCGGGAAGTTTTCTTAATGCACAAATGGCGGTACCGTACGATTGGGTTATGATAGGAATTACGATGTGTGTAGTTGTTGGTCTGATCTTCGGAACTTATCCTGCTTACAAAGCTGCAAACCTTGATCCAATAGAAGCATTGAGGTATGAGTAAGTGAAAGTAAATCAACTTTTCAATATTGCCTTACAGTCAATTGTAAACAACAAGCTGAGGACTTCTCTTACAATACTCGGAGTTGTTGTTGGAATTTTTTCAATCATTGTGATTATGACAATTATAACAATGCTGCAGAACAGTATTGAAAACGGTTTGTCTATGCTGAATAAAAATACATTCCAGATTGAAAAATTCGACAGGATGCAGGAACATGGCGGTGGGCAGGATAGAAGCTGGCGTAACAGAAAAGATATAACAATAGATGAAGCACACCGGCTTAAAGAAATGCTTACCAGTGCATTGTATGTTGGTGCTGAACAGTGGCAATTTGGAAAGGTAATTAAATTTGGAAACTACCAAACAAATCCAAATATCCAGGTTGCTGGTGAGACAATAGATGGAATTAAAACTAACAACTGGAAAGTTGAATTTGGCCGCGACCTGAGAGAGAGTGATGTTCAATATTCCAACGATGTGTGTCTTCTTGGTCCCGATATAGTTGATAAAATTTTTCCGAATATGAATCCGATCGGACAAACAGTAAGAGTTGATGGAAAACCTTTTAAAGTTGCTGGTGTTTTGGAAAGTCAGCCTGCAATGTTTGGCGAAAGCAGAGACAATTTTGTAGTAATCCCCATCACTACATGGCAATCTATGTACGGTAAGTATAATGAGAGTGTTAACATCATGGTTACTGCTCCATCGAAAGAATCATACAACGACGTCATCGAAGCAGCAATAGGTCATTTCAGAAAGATCCGCAAAGTTCCTGCAGGTGAGCCTGATGATTTTTCAGTATTCAGCAATGAATCTATGATCAACCAGGTTAATGATATTACCGGTCCGATAAAAATTGGTGCGCTTGCAGTTTCACTTGTTGCACTGCTTGCAGCTGGTATTGGTATTATGAATATAATGCTTGTGTCAGTTACAGAAAGAACAAGGGAGATCGGAATTAGAAAAGCAATCGGTGCGCGTAAGTCGAGTATTATGATTCAATTTCTTATTGAAGCAATAATTCTATGCGTTGTTGGTGGTTTGGCAGGAATTGCAATTGGTATAGGTATCGGAAATTTTGCAGGCAGTTTTTTAAATGCACAGATGGCAATTCCATACGATTGGGTAATGATCGGAATATCAATGTGTATAATTGTTGGCTTAACTTTCGGAACATATCCTGCATACAAAGCTGCAAATCTTGATCCTATTGAAGCGTTGAGGTACGAATAAATAAAAAATTTAAGGTCTTTGTACCATATCCGCCGAACTAAAATAGCCTGCCCCGACTTATCGGGGGCGGTCGCTTTGAGTTGCTGGTTATATTTCTCAATCATAAGTAACAAAATTGTTATCAATCCAATTTAGATTTCTGTGAAATCTATAAAAATTAGAATCTAATTCGCTTTTATTTTCTATGTATGTCATTCTTGTTGAATCATTGAAGTAACAATTAAACGAACTTGAATCCCAACCCGCCCATCTCATGTGTAAATCCTTTAATATCCCAATTAATTTATGAGCCTTATTGAGAATCTCTAATGAATCTGATGATGTTAATTTTACAACAACACTATCCTCATTTAAATAACTACTATAATAGGTAGTAAACTTTGTTTTAATTGGATGATATTTCACCCAATGCCATTCGCTTGCTGGATCTTTAGCTCTATTAATTAGATAAATTCCCAATTTCTCGTCTCGTGGAGTTATGCTGTAGCCTTTGAACTTATAAAATAAACTATCTTTTAATAATTCTGAGACGAGGAAGCTTGGATCAACATTCTTTCTTACTGGACTAATATATTTTTCTTCACTTTTGCAACTCATCGCAAGCATAATTAAAAATAAAGGAAAGCATAATATTTTAATGAATTGATTTCTACTCATTTTTTAGAAATATAACGACGTTGCGCCTAACCCGCCGCCCATAACAAGAACGACAAACTAAAACACAAATGCCGATGATTAAACAAACTGCACTTAACTTGCTTTCGTAAGTGCAGTTTGTAAGTTAATTAATTAGAACGAACACATTGAACAACAAACTATTACTAAAACTGCACCTCAAAAATAAATAATCCGCCGAACTAAAAATGCGGTCGGCGTTGAGGCGCTGGTTATACAATATTGTTATTTTATTAATATGCTCTTACAAATTATTTGTAAAATTATTTCACCTTCAGGAAAATCAAAACCTTCAGCAATTGCAAAAATATTTTTATTATTATTTATGTGTTTCATTGCAATGATTCTTTGCTCTTCACCGGCTGCCGTCCAACAACCGCCATCCTTTATATATATTCGAGCAGGAGTATATGTATAATAACCGATCCAGTCATTAAAATTAAATACTTTAGCGGGTTCATTTGACCATCCATTCTCAAGCATATCGGTATCAAACCATAAACTGTCTTTTATCGTATAACCGTATTCATCGCCAATATCAATAAGACTTTTTCCCGAAATTATTAAGCTTAGCTGAGAAGGATGAGTGAGATAAAGTATACGTGATGTATCTTCATCGCCAGTGTATTCAGAAGCTTTCCCCAATTCTGAATAATAAACAAAGTCCAATACAGCAAATGTAATTTCATCAATAGGTGGTTCTTCTTCATATACAAGATTACCAATATCAAAATATGATGGATATTCAAAGGATAAATCTAACGAATCAATAGTCTTTAATATCCATTTAGTAGAATCAACAGTTTGCGTAAAGCTTAGGCTACTTAAAAATAAAATTGAAATGAATATTTTCTTTTTCATATTGTATAACGGCGTGTTATGTTAAAACGCTAATATTATTTAAAAAGATTTCCTCATCACTCGGCTACTGCTTTGTGATTTATTATTTATTAAACTCCTCATTATACCCAAATAACGAAATAAATTATCCTCTAATTATAAAAATCGGGATATCCTGTTATTCGCTGTCTAATTTAACCCGCTATACTGTAGCAGCAATTTCGTTTTCATTATAAGAGACCGGGCCGCAAACTTGCTGATCGTTCTTCCTCCCGACTTATCGGGATTTGAACACGCCGTTAGACGCGGTCACCGGTCCTGATTGTTGCGCCTAACCCGCCGCCCATAACAAGATCGACAAACTAAAACGCATTGCCAAATATTTAGCCGTAGGTGCTTATTTTGTTTTCATAAGCACCGAAGGCAAGTTAATTAATTAGAACGAACACTATGAACAACAAACTATAACTAAAACACAATTTCAAAAATCTTAAATCCGCCAAACTAAAATGGCGGTCGGTGTTGAGGCGCTTGTTAGTAAGAAATTAATTATTGTTTATAAAATTTAATTTTCTTTAAGTACGGACCTATTTCTCCAACAAAAGTAAAAATTGAATCTGAATATGTATCGTAGTTTTGATATTTAGCTTGAATTATATAACTCTTATCAATTTCAAAATTAAATTTATTAAATGGTAGTATCTCTGACTCAATAACAGACTGTGAATTTTTTCTAATTGTTATAGGAGCAACGATTAAAAGTCTTTCTTCTAACCAATTTGGCATTAATGGTCCTAAACAAGAATCGGTTACTAAGAGATAATAGGTTAGGTAACCCTTTTGCAAAACTATATCAACATTTTCATTATTTGTTACTTTGAATTTTAAAGGAATATCTTCATTCATAAGAAGTTTATCAGGAATATCGAATTCTATGTAAACAAAAGGATGCTCATTGTAAAAATTACTACTTGAGCAACCGAATGAAAGAAGAAGTAAGAATAAAATAAGAAATTTCACATTTTACTTTCTTACTAACGACGTTGCCGATAACCCGCTGCCAATAACAAGAACGACAAACTAAAACGAATTGCCGATGATTAAGCCGTAGGTGCTTAACTTTCTCGCAAGCACCGAAGGCAAGTTAATTAATTAGTAAGAACACCTTGAACAAAATCTTTAACAAAAATACAATTTCAAAAATCTCAAACCTGCCTGCCGGTAGGCAGGTCCGCCCAACTAAAATGGCGGTCGGTGTTGAGGCGCTGGTTATATGGTTTTTACTTTTTAATAAATTTTATTGTTGATGCTATAGTATAAAATTCGTTTTCTGTTAGCCTTCTCGTTTGATTATTCTGTGTATATGAGTAATCATCGTAATATGCTACAATTTTTCTTTCTTCTTCCAAATTAAAAACTAACAAAGATACTCTATCATCATTTGGTATTGAATAAGCACCCATTTCAGGTGCTGAAAATATAGCACAATGTTGAATTCTTAATCCTGTACAATTATAACCTTTTAAATAAGTAGCAAACTCTTTATCACCGCATTGATCTATGAATGCTGAATCTTTATTTGGAGTAAATTTAAAATCTCTACTTTCAGCTATTTGATAAAAATTTTTGTCATCAGTGTATATGTCTATAATATCTAGAAATATATTTTGACCTTTTTTATCGTAACACCCTAATTCAATTATATATTTTACCTTACCATTTTCAGTTTCTTCTACTTCTTGTACAATTAAAGACTTAGGATATTTTAGCTGAATGCCGGTATTTACGGAATAATAAGTCTTCCAATCTTTTAAGTTAATAGTGGGGATTTCATCATAATAATATCCATAAGGATCATCATCACCATTTTCAGTATACTGAAACGAAATACCTAATGAATCATTAGTATAGATTTTAATAGAATAATCTTGTGCATTAGAAATGCTCGTTAAATAAACAAAATTTATTAAAAATAATATTGAACTTTTCATAAATAAAACCATATAACGACGTTGCGCCTAACCCGCTGCCCAGAACAAGGAAGCCGCATAAAACACAACTGATAAATATTTAGCCGTAGGTGCTTATATTGCGTCAGCAAAGCACCGAAGGCAAGTTAATTAATTAGAATGAACACCTTGAACAAAATCTTTAACAAAAATACAATTTCAAAAATCACAAATCCGCCCAACTAAAATGGCGGTCGGTGTTGAGGCACTTGTTAGGCAATTAATTATTTGAGAAAGAATTTTTTCATCCACTTTGAATATTGATCATCACAAGGGAAACCGCCTTTACGCGGGTATGGCAAATAAATCATCTTGAATTTCTTCATCACCATACTCAAGTATCAAATCATTCAAGTTTATTTTAAACTCCATTCCAATAAAGTCCTTGCCATGCATAACCATTCAATATATCTGATTCAATGTTTCTGAATAGAATACCATCCAGAGCAACATCGCCACATAATGCTAGCGGACCAAAGCGAGTTCTAATTCTTACTAAAATATCTTTGTCACGATAACAAGCCCAAATATTTTGTGTGTCTGCTATCAAAACATAGTCTTTGCCTGGTATATTTAATGCACTGTATGAATAACTCCAAGGTGTTTTACGAATTAAATCTCCAGTTAATATATTAATGATATAACCTTGATCCAGTAGCTACAATTAGTGCAGTATTTTCTACATCACTTAATTGTCAGTGCAGTACTTGAAAATAAGCTAATTCAGAATTCCCAACATTACTCCAACCCACTGATTCCCATTTTCGTTATCAAATAATACCCAAGTATTGGATAAATTCGATTTATCAAAATTACGTTCAAGAAAAGAATTTGGATCAGGAATTTTATCCTTAAGAGAGCAACTTTCATTTTTATTTGCCTAACTATTACTTATACCGAATTTGTGGTCTGCAATTCGGTTGTTAATTAAGAATTTAATTCTCATCTATCGACCACTTAAATTTTTATATTATCATTATAACTAATTTAACTAGCATTAGTTATAGATTAACTTCACCTAAATTTAGGATGATATTCCCGAAATAATTTCTCATCTACCTACCTTTAGTCCAATGGACTTCTAACACCTATGCCTCTGTTTAACACATGAGTGTAAATCATCGTAGTTTTTACAGAATTGTGTCCTAGCAATTCTTGCACAGTCCTAATATCATAACCGTTTTGTAGAAGATGTGTTGCGAAACTGTGTCTCAAAGTATGTGGCGAAGCTTGCTTTGCAACATTTGATTTTCTAACAGCAGTTTTAAATTCTTTTTGAAATGTACTTGGGTGTAAATGTACCCTGAAATACTTTTTTAAATCTGCATTATAAGCAGGACTTTTTGCCGGAAAAATATATTGCCAGGCAAGTTCCTTTCCTGCGTTTGGATATTTTTTTGCCAGTGCATAAGGCAGAGGTGCTTCAATGTTCTTTACGGAAAGGTCTTTTTTATAAAGGTTTCTAACTTTGTTAATATGAGTTTTTAATTCTGCTATAAGTTTTTCGGGCAGGACAGTTATTCTGTCCTTTTCTCCTTTTCCATCTAAAACTGAAATTGTTCTTAATTCTGCATCAACATCTTTTACTCTTAAACTTAAGCATTCGCCTAATCTCAAACCTGAACCATACAACAACTTCGAAATCATTAACGCTATTCCATCTAAATTTTCAAAGATGTTTTTTACCTCATCCTTTGTTAAAACAACGGGTAAATGTTTTTTACGATGTGAAAATTTTATATCCTCTATCCAGCCAACATCTTTTTCTAAAATGTTTTTGTATAGAAATAGAATTCCTTGTAAGGCTTGATTTTGTGTCGCGGAAGATACGTGATGATTAGTGACTAGGTTATCGACAAATGATTTAATTTCCGCAGCACCCATATCTTTTGGATGTTTTTTATTATGGAATAACACAAATCTTTTAATCCAATTTGTATATGCAACTTCAGTTTTTCTGCTGTAATGTTTTGTTCGAAGTTCTGTCCGAACTTTGTCCAGCAGTTTTGGTTCAGGCATTTATTCCCCGAATTAAGTTTTAACTGGTTTAAACTTAGTTCAAAATCAAAACAGAATCAATCTGCTTTTTTCTAGAATATCCACCGGTTTTTTTAGAACCTCTAAACTCAATTAGATCATCTCGCCGTAATTTTATTCTCCGAAATTCTTAAGAAAACAAAGCATTTTAAATTATTTAATAAAGTGCTTGACTTGTGGAAGTCCAAGGATTAAATTTGCATCAGATTCTAAAAGGATTGGGGTGTCCCCGGTCGGTATTTAGCCAGGAAGCGATTCCTGGCTTTTTACTTTTATGGGAAAACCTTCAATCCATAGATTTTACCTCTTCTTGAGTAAAATTTAGATACGAAAGTGTCAAAAGCAGGATTAGCTCTATTAGGATCTAACACATGTCGTGCAATTGGATAAGCAATTAAATCAGCAAGTTGCAACCCTGCTATATCGTCAGATTTAAACTTAAAGCTGATATTAATTTCATACATCTCAAGCCGGGCTGGTATTACATAGCCAGTTCCTCTTGCACAAAGGGTCTGAAAATGCTCTGATAATTTTTTATCCTCTTTTTTACCTCTGCGTTCAATAACAATGTTCAATTTCTTATTAGTTTCATTTTTTGCATCAAGAGAAAATACGGAACGCTCAACTATGAATGAAAGAGCAATTTCATAAACATCATCTGAAAGACGACCATAACGCTTTATGTATTTAGCCTTATCAATTGCTGAGGAAACAATTTCATAGTTTGATGTGGAAATAAGATTATTAACCTTTTCGTAAAATTCTCTTTTAATATCCTCATCAAATAAGACTACGAATTCCTTTTCGCATTTACGAATATCGCGTGAATGAAAAATAACTTTTTTATCACTCCAAAATTGTTGTTTAATTTGAAGCATAGTTTGCTCAAGAGTTGTATAATCCGTTTCATTAATTAAAATACCGGAAAGAACAAAAATGGGGAAGTTATCATCAATATTACTTAAACCATGATCACCCGATTCATCTAGAAACAGGAAATAGTTCAACCCTCCTCCAGTTCTTTGCCCGTATGGTATTTTATGTCGTACTTGATGATGAAGTCCATACTTAATTGCTAAAATATTGTAGAATAAAATAGTAAAAAGCGTTGTATAAATCACAGTTTTCAATTCATTTTGAACTTAAGTATTGTTCCTTCCATACACACAATATGGACTTGATATAAGCAGTTCTTAAATTTACATTTCATAATCAAAAACCTTGTTCCCCGATTGAAATTAAGCCATTATTGCATCGTAGTTTTTTTGTTCATAATTCCTGACTTGTCGGGAACCTTCGCACAGAACCAATACAATTCTTTTTCTGTTACAGATACCATCCCCATCAACTTTGACAATCTGTATAATATCTCAGCCGTCTCAATTATTCCATTCACAGAAAGAATTGTATTACGCAACAGGATGCTTGAGCGTTTTACCGATTATAACTTTGCATATTCAACTGCTACTTTTACTCTTTCAGATTCACTGCCATATTCAATATTTGACACCTTGATTGTAACATATCAAACTATCAAAATTGGATTGAAGAAAGATTACAGAAGAAGATCGCTTGTATTTAAATACGATGAAAAACTGGGCGATACTTTGCAGGTTGTTCAGTCTGAGATAAGCGGCTTTACACCGGAAGATATTTTTGGTCCCGGCTTACAGAAAAGCGGAACTTTGATAAGAGGTTTTACAGTTGGAACAACAAAAGATTTTTCACTTAACAGCGGATTGAGACTTCAACTCTCAGGAAATCTAACAGAAGATATTGAAATTGTTGCGGCTTTAACTGATCAGAACACACCCATTCAGCCGGAAGGAAATACTGAAAGACTGGAGGAAGTAGATAATGTTTTCATTCAAATAAAACATCCGAATGCTACAGGAATCTTTGGTGATTACAACCTGACAAACAGAAATGGAGAATTCGGAGTTATCAACCGGAAGCTTCAGGGTTTAATGGGCACTGTAAATTTTGAACCTCATTCAGGTTATGTTGCTGTTGCCGGGCAGCGAGGAAAATTTAATACAAATAATTTTAATGGAACCGATGGTGTTCAGGGTCCGTACGGTCTTACCGGTCAAAGCGGAGAAAAAGATATAATTGTTCTTGCAGGAACTGAGAGAGTTTTTGTGGATGGAGTAGAAATGATCCGCGGTGAAAACAACGATTATATAATTGAATACTCCAATTCAACCATAACATTTACTCCCCGGCGATTAATAACTAATGCAAGCAGAATTGCAGTTGATTTTGAGTACACTGATCGAAAGTATTCCAGAAACTTTTTTGGGTCGGGAGCTAAGTCTCTTTTAATGGATGATAGATTTAAAATTGCGTTTCAATATTTACAGGAAGGTGATGACCAGGATGCACCAATTGATTTTGCACTTTCGGAAGAAGATAAGCAGATACTCGCCCAGGCAGGCGACGATCCTCTTAAAGCTGTAAAATCGGGAGTGTCAATTGCTCCTTTAGATTCATTGGGCAACAGAAAAGGAATATATCTGGCAGTTGACACACTTATTAATAACACTCCATTTATCTATTACGTTTATAAACCGGGAGATACACTCGCTATCTTCAACGTTTCTTTCAGCTATTTAGGTGAAGGCAATGGCGACTACATCCGTGAGGCTTTAGGTCAGTTTAGATTTGTAGGGATTGATCAGGGCAGCTATCTTCCAATTATTTTTCTTCCATTGCCTCAGTTTAAACAGCTTGGAAACCTGACCAGTTCTATTACGCCTTTCGAAAACGTTCAGTTAGATTTAGAATATGCCGGAAGCTTGTGGGACAAAAACAGGTTCTCCACTCTGGATGATGGTGATAATTATGGTTATGCTGCAAACATTTTTCTGAATGTGCTGCCGAGTAATATAAATCTTGGCTCGCTTAATCTCGGCAAAGCAGGTTTTTCATACAAAGAGCGTTTCATAAACAAAAGATTTACCTCGACAGACAGGTTTAATGAAGTTGAGTTTGATAGAATTTACAACACCACCGGTTCTTCACAACAAGAAGACGAACAATTCAGAGAAGCAAGATTAAATCTTATTCCGATTGAGGAATTGAATTTTAATTCGCTTGCAGGTTTTTTAAAAGAGGAAATTCATTTCAGTCTAACAGATACAATAATTCGATCAGGTTGTCCAACAAAAAAAGTTATAATGTTTTTTACAACCTGGATTATGTTGATACAAAAAATCAGAATACAAAAACAGGTTGGTACCGGCATGGCGGTGATGCTCATTATATTTTTTGGGAGTTGATTAAGCCCGGTGTAAATATTCTATCTGAAGATAAAAGAAGCACTTCCGCGAATAAAGACTCATTGATAGCCGGCAGCCTGGAATATCTGGAGCTTAGTCCTTACATCCAGCTTCTTGAAATTGAAGGAATAACTTTTACTGCAAAATACTCCCGCCGGGATGATTTTCTTCCGTTAAACGGACTGATGGAAAAAGAATCTATTGCACGCGCTCAGATTTATGACTTAGCGTACAGAGGGATCGAGGAAGTATCTACAATACTGAATTTTACGATCAGAAATAAAAACTATACTGAGACTTTTAAACAATTGGGTTCATTGGATACTGAGCAACTGCTGATCAGATCGCAATCAAAATTTAATTTTTGGCAGAACATTTTGAATGGAGATCTATTCTACGAAGTCTCAACCGAGAAGCAGGCAAAACTTGAAAAAGTTTATATTCGTGTTGAGCAGGGTACCGGTAATTATAAATATCTCGGTGATTTAAATAATAATGGACTTGCAGATCCAAGCGAATTTGAACCGACATTATTCGATGGCGATTATATTCTGGTTACTCTTCCGACTGATGAGCTTTTTCCTGTAATTAATCTGAAGACAAACACTCGTTGGAAAATTCAATACGCTGACATTTTTGACAAAGCCACATTTATTGCTTCCATACTTGAACCTCTTTCAACTGAAACTTCCTGGAGAATTGAAGAGATTACCCGTGAAACTGATCTTTCAAAAATTTATTTACTCCAGCTAAAATATTTCCAGGAGGAAGGAGTAACAATCCGCGGTGCAAACTTTTTTCAACAGGATATTTTTATCAATGAAAACAGGCAGGATCTTTCATTCAGATTCAGATATTCGCAGAGGTTTGCAATGAGTGAATTTAATACCGGCGTAGAAAATGCCTACAATAGAGAAAGAAGTTTGAGAATGAGGTTCAGGTTAGTCAAAGAAGTAAGTAACCAGACTGATTTTGTTAATACAACTGAAAATGTAAGTACACCACAGCCATCAACAAGAAACAGGAACATTTTAGATAATAATATTACGTCTGATTTTTCTTACCGGCCGGTTAGCATTGTTGAAGTTGGTTTTAAATTGAAAGTCGGCAGAAGTGAAGATACATTTCCGGAATCGCCAACAATTATTGATTTAAATTCCCAGCTTGTCAGGTTGAATCTTTCATTCGCTCAGACAGGCAGATTAAGATTTGAAGTTGAACGAACAGAACTCATTGCCAATACTCTGGAAAATATTATCCCGTTTGAAATGCTTAACGGAAATCAGCTTGGTAAAAATTATTACTGGCGTTTAAATTTTGATTACAGGGTTGCATCTTTTCTGCAAACAACTTTAGGTTATGATGGAAGATGGCAGGGAAGAGGAAGAGTAGTTCATACTGCACGTGCAGAAGCAAGAGCGTATTTCTAAACGTAAAGCAGAACGATGGTATGAATGTATGGATGCATGAATAGTAAATTAAATAGTTAGATCATACAACCATGCACCCATGCAGCCATGCACAGCCTTGCAGTTTTTACTGACAGTTTGAATGATGAACTAATTTAAATAACAAATGAGCGAAGGTATTAAATATGAATATAGTCTCAACAATGATTGAAGCACATATTTTCAGAGAGTCTGAAAACGGAATTGAATTTTTACTTCTTAAGAGATCGGAAGGTCAACCGTATCCCGGTTTATGGCAAATGGTTACGGGTAAAATAAAACCTGATGAAAGAGCATATCAGACTGCACTTCGTGAAATCAGAGAAGAAACCGGTTTAACTCCGGTTCAGCTTTGGGTTGCACCGACAATCAATTCTTTTTATGAACCAAAAGATGAATACATTTGTCTGCTTCCTGTTTTTGCTGCGAGAGTAGAAACTGATAAAATAATTCTTAGTCGGGAACACACAGAATATCAATGGGTTGATAAATTAACCGCTCAAAAGTTATTAGCATGGGAAGGTCAACGGAAGGCTGTTCAAATTATTGAAGATTATTTTCTAAATGAAAAAAGTTATTTCCATTTTGTTGAAATTAAATTGTAATAAATCACAAATATTAAATCCCAAATAACAAATAATATTCAAGCACCAATTCTCCAAATTATAAACGATGGAGTTTGGTATTTGAATTTTTAAAATTGGTATTTGTCTGAGATTTGTAAATTGTTATTTGGTGCTTCAGAGAATATTGATTGTGCATTCAGACTACTTTGAGTATTTTTAAATACAATAAAAAAAAATAAAGGTTTATCTTGTCATTATTAGTTGTTGGTTCCGTCGCTTTAGATTCAGTTGAAACACCATTCGACAAAGTTGAGGATGCTTTGGGAGGATCTGCAACTTATATCTCGCTCGCTGCGAGTTATTTCTCCGCTCCGGTTGAATTAGTTGGTGTTGTTGGAGATGATTTCCCCAAACAATACACTGAAATGTTAGAGCAGCACAATGTTGATCTTGAAGGATTGCAGAGAATTAACGGAGAAAAAACCTTCCGCTGGGGAGGCAAGTATCATTATGACCTGAACGTCCGCGATACTCTTTTTACTGATTTAAATGCATTTGAAAATTTTAATCCTGTTCTTCCCGAACGCTATAAAAAATCGAAATATATTTGTCTTGGAAACATAGATCCGATCCTTCAAATGCGTGTTCTTGAACAAGTAATTGATCCACAATTTGTTGTGTGTGATACAATGAATTTATGGATCAACCTAATGAAGCCTGATTTGCTAAAGCTGTTAAAGAAAGTTCGCGTTTTTATTCTTAATGATTCTGAAGCAAGAATGTTAACGGAAGAGCCAAACTTGATTAAAGCTGCAAAGATGATTCGTCAAATGGGTCCTGAAATTCTCATCATAAAAAAAGGCGAACACGGTGCGATGCTATTTACCAAGGATACAATATTTTCTGCACCTGCTTATCCAATGGAAATAATTTTTGATCCGACAGGTGCAGGTGATTCTTTTGCAGGTGGTTTCACAGGATACCTTCATAAAACTATGGACCTCAGTCCTGAAAATATTAAAAGAGCAGTTATTTATGGAAGTACTATGGCTTCATTCTGTGTTGAAAAGTTCAGTACAAAAGGATTAGAAGATTTATCTTATTTACAAATCCAGGATAGGTTCAGAGAGTTCAAACAGTTATCAAACTTTTATGAAACCGACTGATTATTTCTCACTAAAATTTGAAGATGCAAAACTGATCTTTCTTGATCAGGCTCAATTACCCCTCAAAGAGATTTATACCGAAACGGATAACTACGAACGAATTGCTGAGGCAATTGAACGTCTTGAGATAAGAGGTGCACCTTTAATTGGTATTGCTGCAGCATATGCGTTAGTGCTTTCTTTAAAGAACATTTCAACTAATCCTGAGAAAACATTTCAGGAATCTTACAATCGCCTTGCCCGAACAAGACCGACTGCTGTAAATCTTTTTGCAGCTTTGGATGAAATCAAAAATCAATTTGAAAAGTTACCAGATAAATCAAATGCTTATGAAATGCTTCTGCCTAAAGCAATTGAGATTCACAAAAAAGATGAAGAATTCTGTTTAAGGATTGGCAGAAATGGATTAAGTCTATTCAAACAAAAGTCAAGTGTATTAACACATTGTAACACCGGGAAATTGGCTACCGGCGGAATTGGAACTGCATTCGGAATTATTAAAACGGCTTTTGATAATGGATTAGTCAGTCACGTTTTTGCAGATGAAACCAGACCATTGATGCAGGGATTGAGATTAACAAGTTACGAGCTGGAAAAAAATGGAATTCCTTTCACGATGCAGACTGATTCTTCCGCTGCTGAATTGATGAAACAAGGAAAAGTTAATCTTGTAATTACGGGTGCAGACAGAATAGCACTTAATGGTGATTCCGCAAATAAAATTGGAACTTATAACCTGGCTATTGCCGCAAATTTTCATAACATACCTTTTTACATAGCTGCTCCTTCAACAACTATAGATAGAACTATTCCTTCAGGAAAAGAAATTGTAATTGAGTACCGGAATAAAAAAGAACTTTTCTATATTGGAGATACACTCATCACTCCTGAAAATTACGATGCATTTACACCTGCTTTTGATGTAACACCAGCGCATCTGATCTCAGGGATAATTACTGAAGAAGGATTATTTACTTTTCCATATAACTTCATACGATGAGCGAAATAAATAAAACCGAAGCTGTGGTTCTTAGTAAAATGAACTACGGCGATTCAAGCAGTATTGCCTCGTTGTTCACCGAAGACTTCGGTAAGTTAAGCGTGATAGTAAAAGGAGCAAGATCTCCAAAATCAAAATTTGGAAAGATGATTGATCCGTTAAATTATTTGTCAGTGGTTGTTTACAGAAAAGAGTCGCGTGAAATTCAATTGTTATCTCAGGCTGATATAATTAATCACTATCCTTCAATAAAAAATGACCTCATCAAGCTGGGATATGCCCAGGCAATTATTGAACTTGTAAAATATTTATTGGCTGAGCACGAAGTAAATAAAAAGATTTTTAAAGGAGTTGTAAAAATTCTTTCAAGATTAAATATTGGAGACGAAAAGCCTGAAATTACATTTGGACGATTTTTTATCTTTTTCTTAAAAGAAACCGGTTATATGATTCAAACCGATTCTTGCACATTATGTGGAAAGGTAAAACTTGAGAACATTGTCTACTATAACTTCGAAAAAGGTTTGATGTGCGGTGAATGCAGAAAAGCAGTGGTTGATAATTATGAAATTAATTCGGAACTTTTATCGTATCTGAATTGTCTAAAAAACAATGAATCGGCAGCAGTTTTTAGTAATCTAATTATACGAAAAGCAATAATTTTTATGGAGAATCATTTGAAATATCACGTTTCTGATTTTAAAGGTATTGGGTCATTAAAACTATTAAATGAGAGGTAGTAAGAGTTTATTTTTACTATGCTGAAGTGATTCAGTACATTGGATTAATTGATAATTAAATAAATGGAGTAAAAAAATGAAGTTCAAAGGAATTGTTGGTGCTGTGACATTATTGTTCATCGGAATTTTATTTGGGGCAATTTTAGTTTCAGGGTTTGGTCTTGTTAGACCCGGGCTTGCCGATTTAAATTTAGGTGCAACTGAACCACCGGTAAAACTGGATGCAGATGCATCTTCGTTCAGTCAGGCATTTATTGAAGTGGCTGAAAAGGTAACTCCTACGATCGTTCAAATAAGTGTAGTCTCGGAAAGAGAAAATCCTCATAAAGATTGGTTTTTCTTTCCTTTTAAAGATATGCCTAATGAGCAAAGAGGATCGGGCAGCGGGATTATTATTTCAGCGGATGGGTATATAGTAACCAATAACCACGTAGTTGAAAATGCAAGCCAGGTTAGTGTTGGTCTTTCAGATAAAAGACAATTTGATGCTATTGTTGTTGGAACTGATCCGCTTACTGATCTTGCAGTTGTCAAGATAGATGCAAAGAATCTTCCGGCAGCTTTTCTTGGTAATTCAGATAATTTAAAAGTTGGTCAATGGGTGATGGCAATAGGAAATCCTCTTTCACTCAGTTCAACAGTTACTGCTGGAATTGTAAGTGCTATTGGCAGAGGTCAGTTGGGTTTGATACGGGATAGTTATGGTGTTGAAAATTTTATTCAGACTGATGCTGCTATAAATCCCGGCAACAGCGGTGGTGCACTTGTAGATTTATCGGGTGCTGTAATCGGAATAAATTCTGCTATTGCTGCCGGCGGAGGTGGAACATACATTGGTTATGGTTTTGCTATACCTGTCAATCTTGCTAAAGCGGTTGCACAGGATCTTATTGCTCATGGAAAGGTTAGCAGAGGTTATATAGGTATAAACATCGGCGAGGTTGACAATGCAATTGCAAAATCGCTGGGAATGGACAAACCTAAAGGAATTATTATTCAGGGTATTGTTGAAGGTGGCTCAGCATCTCAATCAGATTTAAAAGCCGGAGATATCATTCTTGAAATTGATGGACGTGAGGTAAACAGACCTAATGAGCTGCAAAGTTATGTTGCATCACTTACTGCAGGTACAACTGTCAAGCTTAAAATATTCAGGGATGGTAATACACTTGATCGAAAAGTTACACTTAAAGCACGTGATGAAGATACGAAAACCGAACCTGTTTCAGATAAAGATAATTCAAAAAAGAAAAATGAAGCCGGTTCAACGACCGCAAAATTTGAAGATATCGGTCTGACTATTAAAAACCTTTCTGACAAAGATAAAAGTGATTATAATATCAACTCCGGTGTAATTATTACTGAAGTAAAACCATTCAGTAAAGCAGAAGATCAGAAATTGTTTTCAGGACTGGTTATAACCGAAGCAGATAAGGAAAGAATAAGTAATGTTAATGACTTCAGAAAAATAATTGATCAAAAGAAGGGATCAGCGCTTTTATTGAAGGTTGTTGATAAAGAAGGTAATAATCGGTTCGTAGGTATTGAAATACCTGAATAACATTTATTCAAAATATTTAAATAAGAACGCCCTGTTAAATGGGCGTTTTTTTATATTTGCCAGTAAATAAAAAATATAAAATTATGATAAGATTTCTTACTGCAGGTGAATCACACGGAAAAACTCTCGTAACCATCGTTGAAGGATTTCCTTCCAACATTCCTCTAACTGCCAATTATATTAATCATCAGCTCAAACGCAGACAGTCTGGTTACGGTAGAGGAAGCAGAATGAAGATTGAATCTGATACTGTAAAAATATTAAGCGGAATCCGATTCGGTAAAACTCTCGGTTCACCAATTTCTTTTTTAATTGAGAATAAGGATTGGGAAAACTGGAATGATATTATGAACATCGAAAAGCAACCGGGCGGTATAAAAAAAATAACTGTACCCCGTCCTGGACATGCTGATCTGGTTGGAGTATCTAAATATGATTTTGACGACATACGAAATTCAATTGAACGATCAAGTGCAAGAGAGACAGCAGCACGGGTAGCAGCAGGATCTGTTGCCCGAAAATTTCTTGAGCATTTTGGAATTATTATTGGAAGTTACGTTGAAAGTATTGGAGGGATTTATTCATCCAATAACTATTTCAACCGGTTGCTTAATAATAAAAGTATTTTGAGAAAAAACGACCTGCAATTTTCATCAAGTGCTGATAAAAGTACGGTGAGGGTACTGGACGTTTTGCAGGAGAAAAAAATAATTGCAAAAATAAAATCTGTTAAAAAAAATGGCGACACACTTGGTGGAACATTCATAACGGTTGCATCAGGAGTTCCTGTTGGGCTGGGTAGTTTTATGCAATATGATAGAAAACTCGATGCGGATATCGCTTTCCATTTTATGTCAATTAACGCTGTAAAAGGAGTTGAGATAGGCTCAGGATTTAATTCTGCTGAACAGCCCGGTTCTGAAGTTCACGATGAAATAATAATTGATCGGAAAAATTTTTCGCGCAGAACGAATCACTCAGGAGGAATTGAAGGAGGTGTCTCCACAGGATTGCCAATTATTATAAGAACTGCGATGAAACCGATTTCAACTTTAGCAAGACCATTAAAAAGTGTGGATTTGAGTACGATGAAAGCTGTCTCTTCAAGATACGAGCGCAGTGATTTCACAGCAGTTCCTTCGTGTGCGGTAATTGCAGAAAGTATGCTTGCATGGGTCATAGCAAAACATTTCATGATTAAATTTGGTGGAGATTCTATTGTGGAAACTTCAGATAATTATAATTCTTTTAAGAAAAATATGGTAAGTAGAATGAGAAAAGGATTCAGGAATTAAAATGGTAAATGTCAATGTTTTTACTTTTAATGCCTTTTCAGAAAACACAATCCTGCTTTGGGATGATATAACATTTGAAGCAGCAGTTGTTGACCCCGGAACTTCCACAGAGGATGAGGAAAAAGAATTATCAAATTTTATATCATTAAAAAATCTCAAAATAAAATATCTGATTAATACCCATTGCCATATTGATCACATTCTTGGATGCATGTTCATTAAAGAAAAATATAATCCGGTTTATTATGCACCTGAAAAAGATCTTCCATTACTCAATCATGCTCAGCAGCAGGCACAAATGTTCGGAATCCAATTTGAAAATCCTCCGAAACCCGATAAGCTAATTTCAGAAATTGATGAACTATCCCTTGGTGATTCAAAACTAAAATTTATTTTTACACCTGGCCACACTCCCGGTGAGTTTTGCATTTATCTTGAAAAAGAAAAAATATGTATAACAGGAGATGTACTTTTTAATGAAAGCATCGGCAGAACAGACTTGTGGGGTGGGGATTACGATATTTTAATTAGTTCCATTGAAAATAAACTGCTCACATTACCTGATGAAGTTGTAATTTATCCCGGTCATGGTGAAAGCAGTACCATTGGTTATGAAAAACAAAATAATCCATTCATAGTATGATATTATACATTTCTGCTAATGAGGAACAATATGAAAGATAAAATTGATGATCTGGCTAAGCGCAAAGCCGAAGCAAAACTTGGTGGCGGGGAAGAAAGAATTAAAAGCCAGCACAAAAAAGGAAAGCTGACAGCCCGCGAACGTATTGAATTGCTTGTTGATGAAGGAAGTTTTGATGAAGTTGATATGTTCGTTAAACATCGTGCAAAAGATTTTGGGCTGGATAAACAACACTTTCCGGGAGATGGAGTAGTTACCGGATTTGCCAGAATAGATGGAAGAGCCATTGCATTATTTAGCCAGGACTTTACTGTATTCGGCGGTTCACTTTCAGAAACACACGCTGAAAAAATTGTTAAAGTTATGAAGATGGCTATGAAAGCAGGCATTCCTGTGATTGGTTTGAATGATTCTGGTGGAGCAAGAATTCAGGAAGGAGTTGTTAGTCTTGGTGGCTATGCAGATATTTTTTTGCTGAACACATTGGCCTCAGGTGTAGTCCCTCAAATATCTGTAATTCTTGGACCTTGTGCCGGTGGAGCAGTGTACTCTCCGGCTATCACCGATTTTATTTTTATGGTAAGGAACACGAGTCATATGTTTGTAACTGGTCCAAACGTGGTAAAGACAGTAACGCATGAAGATGTTAGCTTCGAAGAACTTGGTGGTGCAGAAACTCATGCAAGCAAGAGTGGAGTGGCTCACTTTATTTATGAAAATGAAATAGAAACTTTGTTGAATGTTAGAAAACTTTTGAGTTATCTTCCTCTCAACTATCGTGATAAATGTCCTGAAAAACAATTTGACATTAGCACCATAATCCCTGATCCAAAGCTTGATGAAATAATTCCTGACAATCCAAATAAACCTTATGATATGAAGAAGGTAATAACTCTTCTTGCTGATGAACAGGATTTTTTTGAAGTTCATCAATATTATGCAGAGAATATAATTTGCGGTTTCTGTCGAATAGGAGGTATGGCAATTGGAGTAATTGCTAATCAGCCGCAGGTTCTTGCCGGTGTTTTAGATATTAATGCTTCAACCAAAGCTGCACGTTTTGTTCGTTTCTGTGATGCCTTCAATATTCCAATTCTGGTGCTTGAGGATGTTCCTGGTTTCTTACCCGGTACCGAGCAGGAATGGAATGGTATTATAAGACACGGAGCTAAGTTACTATTTGCATTTAGTGAAGCGACAGTTCCAAAGGTTACCGTAATAACAAGAAAAGCTTATGGTGGAGCTTATGATGTTATGAATTCAAAACATATCCGCGGAGATTTCAATTTTGCCTGGCCTTCGGCAGAGATCGCGGTGATGGGGCCTAAAGGAGCTGTGGAAATCATATTTAAAAAAGAAATTTCGGCAGCGACTGATCCTGAGAAAGAAGTAGAGAAAAAATTGACTGAGTATATAGAAAAATTTGCCAATCCTTACATCACTGCCGAGAGAGGTTACGTTGATGACGTAATAGTTCCGAGGGAAACGAAACAAAAACTAATAAATGCATTTAAACTTCTTCGCACAAAAGTTGATACTAATCCAAAGAAGAAACATGGAAATATACCTTTGTAAAAGTTAAGACAATGTTTTTAGACAAGTTATGGGGAGTATTTAATTTTCTACTTGATAAAAGATATATTAAACGCTAAATTTGACAAAGTAATTTTTAACTGGAGAGAACAAATGAGGCTAAACTTATTTAAGTGGCCAATTATCCTTATTTCACTGGTAATTTTCTATTCATGTGGTGGAAGTGACGAGATTACCAAGAAAAAAGACGATGCAATTAACAACAAAGGTAATGTTGTTACTGAAATGCTTGAACAGGCAAGGCAATTCTATTTAACCGCACTCGAAAAACAAAATTTAAACCTCATTGAAGAAGCTGTTAAGAATTATGAATCTGCTTTAAGAATAATTAATAATTTAAGTTATTATCCCGGCGTGGATAACAATGAGGCCTATATTGAACTTGAAACCGCAATCATTGAAGACTACAAATCGTATGTTGATGGATTAGAAGAATTACCACCGGGCGTATCTCTGGCCGCACTTGAAGAATGGATGAAAGGTTATGTTTCAGAAATTGAATTATCGGATGATACAAAGGATCAAAGAGAAGTTATCCCTGCAGATATTCCGCTTGAAGTAAACGGTTATGTTGAACAATATTTGACTTACTTTACCGGCAAAGGTGAAAGATCAATGCGTTTATGGCTTGAGAGATCCGGAAAGTATTTTCCGATGATGTCAGGTATTTTTGCTGCTGAAGGAGTACCCAAACAATTAATTTATTTGAGTATGATGGAGAGTGGATTGAATCCAACAGCAAGATCCTGGGCAAGGGCGGTTGGTTTATGGCAATTCATTAAATCAACAGGCAGTCTTTATGGACTGGAGGGCAGTTTTTATTTTGATGAAAGAAGAGATCCTGTAAAATCTTCCAATGCCGCTGCGAGACATTTAAAAGATCTGTACAACTCACTTGGAGATTGGTATCTTGCTCTTGCTGCTTATAATTGTGGTGAAGGTCGCGTAAGGAGAGCAATTCAGAAATCAGGTTCGGATGATTTCTGGTCTGTAAGAAAACATCTTCCTAAAGAAACCCGAAATTATGTCCCACAGTATATAGCAGTTTGTATCATTGCTATGGATCCTGTTGCGTATGGTTTTAATGATATTGAATTTCATAAACCTTATCAAATTGAAACCTATAATGTTCCGGGTGCAGTTGACCTCGGATATCTTGCAACAATCTCAGGAACTGATCTGGAAACGATTCAAGATATGAATCCTGAGCTTACACAGTTGAGCACTCCACCAGATTATCCAGGCGGATATCCATTGAAAATTCCGAAAGGTTCGTTAGAGCAGTTTGCATCTCAAATGCAGAATATTCCTGAATCGGCACGCAGAACGTTTCTTGTTCACGAAGTTAGAAAAGGTGAATCTCTAAATAAGATTGCTAAAAATTACGGTGTTACAGTTTATGAACTTGCTGATGCAAATAACATATCAACAAAATCAAAATTATATGTTGGTGTTCCACTCAGGATCCCTGTTCTTGTTAATCCAAATCAAAACGATTACTCCTACAATACCGATATAAGTGTTGCTCAGGATAACGGAAATAAAACTGACCAGGAGTATGTTTCTCCTTATAGTTCTCTCAACGGAACAAATAATGAAAATGTTGATGTGTCTATTAACGAAATTGATGAATCTGTTTCCGGATCAACTACCGGTGATGAGACTCTATTAACAGAATCTTATACTGAAGAAAAGGAATCGGTAGGAACTATTGAAGCAATTATTCCTGAAGGATATGCCTCGGTAACATACCGTGTGAAAAAAGATGACAGCTTACTTGGTATTGCAGACTTATTCAATTCAAGAGTAAGTGATGTTAGAAACTGGAATAATATTCCATATACTTCATCAATAAGAATTGGGCAGCAGCTTACAATTTACGTCCCTCAGGATAAACAGAACTATTATGCTAGTTTAGATAAGAGTACAGAAATTGAAGAAAAAGCTCCTAATGTTTATACCGAAACGAGCAAATCATCTTATGTCTATCATACTATAAACCGTGGTGAAAATTTAGGATTGATAGCAACTCAATACGGTGTAAGCATTGCTGCAATCAAAGAATGGAACAATCTTGATAACAATAAGATTATTGCAGGCAAGAAACTTAAAATATATACCGATGAAAGCTATGCTACATTAAGTACAGATGTAGTAAAAAATACTAAAGGAAATGTTTATTACTATAAAGTCAGGAAAGGTGATACAATAAGCGAAATAGCCGAACGGTACCACGTTTCAAGCACAGAATTAAAAAAGTGGAATGGACTGAAAAGTAACAGCATTAAATTTGGGCAAACCTTAAAACTCTATACGAATGAAAGCACAACTTCATTAGTTGAAAGTACCTCTTCACCTAAGAGCAATGTCAACTATCATAAAGTAAAGTCGGGAGAGACGATTGGTGGTATTGCCGAACAATATCAGGTTTTTGCCTCCAGCATCAGAGAATGGAACGGCATTAGTGGAAATAAAATAATTGCAGGCGAAACCCTGAAAATTTATTCAAATGTTTCTGTAAATGTTGTTTCGAATGATGTGTCACAAAAAACAGAATTGACTAGTGAATCTCTTAATCACCAGATTCAACCGGGCGAAACAATTATAGGTATTTCTGAACTGTATGGAGTGTCGGTTGAAAATATCAAACGCTGGAACAACCTTAGCAGCAGCAAGATTATTGCCGGCAAATCTTTGATAATTTATTCCAATGGAAATGGAAACCATAATAAAGTATCTACAACAACTGTTTCAAAAAATTCAGGAAGCCCCGAAATACACAAAGTTAAAAAAGGTGAAACTCTCGGTGGAATTGCTGAAAATTATAATGTGAGTGTTGCAAGTCTTCGTCAAGTAAATAATATCAAAGGCAACAAAATCATTGCGGGGCAGGATTTAAAGATTCCCCAAACAACCGGCACTGCTTCACAAAAACCAAAAGATGGGTATCACACTGTCGAAAATGGAGAAACACTTTACTCGATAGCAATTAAGTACAATACTTCTGTTCAAAAAATTAAAACACTAAATAATTTATCGACTAGTAAAATCATAGTTGGTCAGAAATTAAAGGTGGGTTGATTTCACTTTGATGATTTGTTAATTTAGTTCTGTAATCAATTAGTTCTTTATATTTTTAACTCTGAGCCGTTAGGGGTGTTATCCCAAGCCAATCCCGATTCATCGGGATAAATGGGATGACTGAGATAATACCCTAACACCTGATCTGGGTAATGCCAGCGTAGGGAAACGGGCTGAAAACCTGCCCACTATTGTGGTATGTTTAAGATTTTAGCCGTTTCTCCGGAGAAGTTCTCCGGATTTTAAACGGCTTTTTTATTTTGTGAGATACAATATGAAAATCTTAATCATTCTATTCTTCTTATTTAATGTTTCTTTTTATGCTCAACAAATTACTATTAAGGGCAAAGTTGTTGATGCTCAAACAAATTTACCTTTAATGAATGCGAATATTTATCTGCCCGGTGAAAATGGAATTGGTACTTTCTCCGGTCAAAATGGTGAGTTTGTACTTACTGTATTATCTATCACTGATACATTAGTCATAAGTTATCTTGGTTACAAAGAAGTTGCAATTCCAGTTCATGAAATTTATAGTGATGATCCCAATGTCCATCACACTTTACAATTAAATAAAACTGCAATTCCTTCTCAAACAATTCTTGTAGAGGCAACAATTGGAGTAAAGGGAATTACACCGCTTACTTTTGATCAATTAAATGCCGGTGAGATAGAAAAAACCTACTCACTTTATGATGTTCCTAAATATCTCAGCGAACTTCCTTCAACTACATTTTATTCAGAAAGCGGAAACGCAATTGGTTATAACTACCTGAGCATCAGGGGATTTGACCAGCGAAGAATATCTGTTTCAATAAATGGTATTCCTCAAAACGATCCTGAAGATCACAATGTTTACTGGTTAGACTTTCCTGATCTGCTTGCCAGCACTGAACTTATCCAGGTTCAGCGCGGTGCAGGCTCTGGTGTGTTTGGTTATCCTGCTATCGGCGGCTCGATAAATATCATCACTTCAAACTTTGCCAACAAACCTAAACTTGAGCTGTCTGCCTCTTACGGATCTTATGTGACCAGAAAATATTCTGCATCTTTTTCAAGTGGCTTGATTGATAATAAATATTCTGTTTATGCCAAGCTGGGTCAAATCCTGAGTTCAGGTTACAAACAACAAACCTGGGTAAACTTTAAAAGTTATTTTCTTTCTGCCGTTCGTTACGATAAATATTTTACCACACAGCTTAATTTTTATGGAGGACCAATAGCAGATGGACTTGCTTATACAGGCGTCGCCAAATTTGCTGTGAAAGACAAAGAATTACGAAAAGAAAATTATTCTGATTGGGGAGCTGATTCTGATTCATATACATATACAATTAAAAGAAGACCGGAAGAGATAGAAAATTTTTCTCAACCGCACTTTGAACTTTTGAATGATTGGCAGATTTCAAAAAAGTTTAAAATGAATTCAGCATTATTTTTAGTTTTAGGCGATGGATTCTTTGACTATGATGGTTCGTGGTCAGTTTTTTATGATGATTATTTCCGATTAAAGCAAAATGGATTTGATACCAGTTACGTTCCGACAAACGCATTGATTCATGCTCAAGTCAATAACACTCAATTTGGCTGGATACCTAGATTCAGTCTTGAACATACAAATGGAATCTTATTTTTTGGTGCTGAATTAAGGAAGCATAATTCCAATCATTGGGGAAATATTGAATTTGCAGAAAACTTACCACCTGGTGTTACTAAAGAATACAATTACTATTCTTATGAAGGATCCAAAAATATTTTCAGCTTGTTCGTAAATGAATCCTACCAACTGAATGAAAATTGGAATCTAATGGGAGAACTGCAGTTTGCATATCACGAGTATAGATTGTTCAATGAAGAATATGTCGGTAATGATTTTACTGTCAGTAATCATTTTTTTAATCCACGAATTGGAGTGAACTACAAACCAACACAATTGTTCAATATCTATTTTTCTTTCGCGCGAGTTTCGAGGGAACCAAGATTGAAAGAATATTACGATGCGGCAGAATCGAGTGGGGGAGAATTGCCGCAGTTTAAACTCAATCCTGATGGTTCTTATAATTATGATGAACCGCTCGTTCAACCTGAAACGATGAACGATTTTGAACTTGGTGCTACATTTAACGAAGAGAATATATCACTTACACTTAATCTATTCTATATGCTTTTCAAAGATGAAATTGTTAAGGACGGACAGGTAGATAGATTTGGACAGCCAACTACAGGAAACGTAGATCGTTCTGTTCATCTTGGAATAGAACTATCAGCAATTTTGAAATTCTGGGAAGAGCATTTTGAGCTTTTTGGAAATGCAACAATCAGCCGAAACACAATTGAAGAAGGAAAATTTTTTATTGATGATGTGAACTTTATTGATTTAGGTGGAAACAGGATCACGGGATTTCCTGATTTCCTGGCGAACATTGGACTGGCTTTTCAACATTCAGGATTTTATTTAAGATTAACAGGTAAATATGTCGGTGAGTTCTATTCAGATAATTACGATAACAATCTGGAAGATTATTTATCCACTTTTCCCGGATTTGTTGATTACTCTGATAATTTGAATGAAGGATATTTTGTGTCTGATATTTTTATGAGTTATGAGTTTTTGTTACTTAAATCATTAACTCCCTGGAAAATCTATCTGCAGGTGAATAATATTTTTGATAATTTGTATTCAGCTTACGCAATCGGTAAAGAATTTTTCCCTGCTGCGGAAAGAAACTGGCTGGCAGGTATTCAGGTTGGATTGTAAAATTAATAATTTGTGCCTTCGTGTCTTTGTGGCAAGAAGTTCTTCACCACTAAGACACAAAGAACACTAAGTTACACTAAGTAGGAATAGAGACTTTGAAAAAATGCATCATACTTGCTAATGGAAAACCTCCAAAGAAAAGTTTAATTACTTTTTTTCAGAAGAAGGGTTACAACAAATTAATTTGTGCTGACGGCGGAGCAAATTCAACACTAAAGATGAAATTAGTTCCGGATGTTATCATCGGCGATCTCGATTCAATTTCATCGGATGCAATTAATGAATTTAAATCCTCATCAAAAATTATTCGACTTAAAAGACAAAATGATACTGACGTTGAAAAATGTCTGAAGTATGCAATCAGTCATAAGTATGCTGAGGCATTACTTGTCGGTGTAACTGGAAACCGGCTTGACCACACATTCTGCAATCTTGGTATTGTCCTTAAATTTTTTCATATATTAAAAATTTCTCTCATCGCTGAAGATTCCTTCCTGAAAGTGTATAGAGGTAATGTCGAATTAAAAACTTTTCCCGGAGAAACAATCTCTCTTTATGGTATATCTCCAAAAACAAAAATTACTGCTGAGGGATTGAAATACGAACTGAAAAATATTGCACTTCCGTTTGGAGTAAGAGAAAGCACTAGCAACATTTCCAAGAAGAATCTGGTCAAGCTGAAAATCTCGAACGGAATTGTGTTTGTAATTCGTGATGTTAAAACTATGATAGATAATGATCTCTTTTAGTCTTGTTGATATCCTGATAATTCTTGCTTTCTTTGCATCGGTATTATTTATTGGGTTTTTTACAGGAAGAAAAACCGTCTCGGATGCAAACGATTATCTTCTATCAGGAAGAAAACTCAGCTTATTTTTATTTGTTGCTGTAAATGTTTCCACTTGGTACGGCGGAATTCTTGGAGTAGGGGAGTTTACCTACAGGTACGGACTAGTAAGTTGGTTTACACAAGGATTTCCTTATTATGTATTTGCATTTCTGTTTGCAATCTTCTTTGCAAAGAAAATCAGGGCAGCTTCACTCTTTACAATTCCTGATAAACTATCTGAAGTTTACGGAACGAAAGCCGGATTGATTTCCGCTGTGATTGTATTTGTACTTGTCTCTCCCGCTCCTTACTTATTGATGAGTTCCAATCTAATTTCACTTTTATTTGGAATTGATATTATTCCGGCATTGATTATCTCACTTTTTATATCAATTGTTTATTTGATTAAGGGTGGATTTCGCTCGAACGTTTATGTTGATGTCTTTCAGTTCTTTGTGATGTTTGCTGGATTCATCCTGATTGTAATTTTCTCAGGAATGAAGTTCGGGACTTTTGATTTTTTATCTGCCTCAATCCCGGTAAATCATTCGAAAGTTACAGGAGGAATGTCACCAACATTTCTAATTGTTTGGTTTTTAATCGCATTGTGGACGTTTGCCGACCCTGGGTTTCACCAAAGATGTTACGCTGCAAAATCAGGAAATATTGCGAAGTGGGGTATAATCATTTCAATTTTCTTTTGGGCTTTATTTGATTTTCTTACAACATCAACCGGCTTATTCGCAAAAGGAGTGTTGCCCGATCTTGAAAATCCGGTTTTAGCATTTCCACTATTTGCAGAGCAAGTTTTGCCAGCAGGAGTTAAAGGAATTTTTTATGCAGCGCTTTTTGCTACCATACTTTCAACGCAAATCAGTTTTCTTTTTTTAAGTGGAACGACTATTGGGCGTGACTTTATTTATCACGGCGTAGTCCAGCTACGAAGGACGAAGCCGGATTTTCAAACTAGAAGCGCAGAAAGCAAACTTAAAAATTATACTATCATCGGATTAATTATCTCAGGTATTGTAGCTTTGCTACTCGCATACTTTATTCCTTCTGTAATTGAAATCTGGTATACAATAGGTTCTCTTTTTATTCCGGGAATTATTTTACCTGTTATTAGTGCTTACTATCCAAAACTTAGAGTAAGTAAGAAAATAATATTAATTGAAATGATAACAGCATTTATCTCCAGCACTGCCTGGTATTTTGTAAGAAGTGAATTTGCAGACATTGCTGTGCTAAATGAAATTGAACCAATGCTGGTTGGGTTAATTTTTGCTCTCTTGATTCATTTTGTCAGATTATATTCACGAAGGTAGTATTTACTCTCACTTTATATTTTCCTAAGTTTAGAATAATCTTTTAACGAGGCTAATTATGAACTTAAAATTCATCTCTGTTTTAGCTCTTCTTTTAATAAGTCTCCCAATAAATGCGCAAGAAGGATGGTATTGGCAAAATCCGTTACCTCAAGGTAATCACTTGAACGGTGTGAAATTCTTTTCTTCAGAAATTGGGTGGGTTGTTGGCTATCATGGTACAATACTTAAAACTACTGATGGAGGAGAAAACTGGATTACACAAGAAAGTGGAACAACGAATGATTTAATAAGCGTTTCGTTTTTCGATAGTTGTAATGGTATAGTTGTTGGCCTATATGGTACAATCCTAAGAACCTCTGATGGTGGTTTGACTTGGATGGAACAAACAAGTGGGACAACCAATTCGTTGAGGGGTGTTTCATTGATTGATGAAACTTATTGTTTTGCTGTGGGAAACGATGGAACAATTTTAAGAACTACAAACGGAGGTGATTATTGGTCTTTACAATCTAGCGGTACAATAAATCACTTACGTAGTGTTAATTTCATTGATAGAAATACAGGCACGGCTGTTGGATACAGCGGTACAATTCTCAGAACCACGAACGGCGGATTAAATTGGACACTTCAACCAAGCGGTGTAACATATGTTTTATTCAGTGTTCATTTTATTAATTTAAATATAGGAACAATTGTTGGTGTCGGAGGAACGATTTTAAGAACTGCGAATGGAGGGGTAGATTGGACTCCTCAGTATAGCGGTACGAATTGGCCTTTGTACAGTGTATCATTCATTGATTCAAGTAGTGGTAGCATTGTTGGAGACCCAAGTATTATACTTAAAACTACAAATGGTGGATTAGATTGGATTGAACAATCGAGTGGGACATCAAACAATTTGAGAAGTGTATTTATGGTAGATGATTATAATGGATTTATTGTGGGATTAAACGGTACCATACTAAAAACTTCAAATGGAGGTACTAACTGGGATCGAAAATCAAGTGGTATAACTGATCCATTTTATAGTTTATATTATTTGAATGAAGAAATTGGGATAGTCGTTGGCGATAGCGGTAGAATACTAAAAACTACTGATAGTGGAACAACTTGGGAATTAAAATCTAGTGGTACTGTAGCATGGTTGCGAGATGTTTCTTTTTCAGATATCAATAATGGCTTAGCGGTGGGAGAATTCGACGTAATCCTGCGAACTTCGAATGGAGGGGAAGACTGGACTACTCAAATATGTGGTGTGACTGATGGACTTAGTTCGGTTTCATTTCTTGACGGATATTTTGGGGTCATTGTTGGGGGAGGAGGTACAGTGCTAAGAACTACAAATGGCGGAGTGGATTGGATACTTCATTCCAGCGGAACTAATAACGGTCTTTCTGGAGTTTCATTTATAGATGTAAATATTGGTTTTGCAGTAGGTGGAATTGGTACAATCGTGAAAACTACGGATGGAGGAATAAACTGGGTTCTTCAAAATAGTGGGACGACACAACCACTACATGATGTCTGGTTTACTGATGCAAATAATGGAATTGCGGTTGGGGGAAGTTTTAATGGTTTTGAGAATCCTGGTATTATTCTTAGAACTACTAATGGTGGTGTTGATTGGTCAATTCAGCTCGAAGGAATTATTCAAGAGTTGTATGGAGTATGTTTTACAGATTCTAATTTTGGAACTGTTGTTGGAATGAAAGGTACGATTCTCCAAACAACTGATGGAGGTATTAATTGGACTTCACAGGTGAGTGGAACTTCGAATGATTTGCGCAGTGTCTATTTCACAGATTTATATAATGGTACCGTTGTTGGTTTCAGTGGCACGATACTCAAAACAACAGATGGTGGGGCTACTTTCATTGAAGAAGAACCCAATCCAACTAGGCCAAATTCATTGCTTCTTTCCCAAAACTACCCAAACCCATTTAACCCAAGCACAAAGATTAGTTGGCAGTCGCCAGTAGGCAGTTGGCAAACAATAAAAATTTATGATGTGCTTGGTAATAAAATCGCAACTCTCGTTGATGAATACAGATTTGCAGGAAAATATGAAACAGAGTTTAATGCAACATCATTGCCAAGCGGAGTTTATTTCTATCAGTTGAAAGCAGGAAGTTTTATTGAAACGAAGAAGATGGTTTTGATAAGATAATTGCCTCTCTCCTTACCTCTCCCCAAAGGGGAGAGGAACTATAAATTAAGTTTGATATTGTCAAAAAAAAATTTAGTTTTAAGTGTTAAAATTTTATAGCTAACAATAGAAAAAATTAAAGTATGACTATAATAAAAACTAAAAAGCAGATCAAAATTCAAACTTCTGATTGGGAGAAGTTAAAGAAGAATCCGGTTATGAGTGAAACTATTGAGTTACTTGAGGACATTTCTGATCTGGAAAAAGCAAAAAAGGTTCGTGGCAAAAGCCTAACAGTTGAACAGTATTTGACTAAACGTGGCTTATAAAATATTCTTAAAACCTTCTGCGATAAAAGATCTAGACCTCTTACATGATAAAGAAGTAAAGAGACTTCTCTCACACATCAACAATTTAAGTAATGAACCGAGACCGATTGGAGTACAAAAACTTTCAGATGCTGAAGGATACCGCATAAGATCGGGAAATTATCGGGTGCTATTCGAAGTCAGTGATAAGTTAAAAACTGTATTCATTTATCGTGTTAAACATAGGAAAGATGTTTATAAAAAGTAGATTTAGATAAAGATTAAGCATTAAGGCTTTTACTCTTTTGATTTCTTCTTCTTGAACATAAGTGATAGAACAACAGAACCAGCAAGCATCAGCAAGATGAATGCAAGTGAATATTCGGTGGGAATGTGATACCATTCTGAGATCATCATCTTTACACCAACATAAAATAAAATTATTGCCACACCGTACTTCAGGTAAATAAACAGATCAACTATTCCCGCAAGCGCAAAATAAAGAGCACGCAAACCAAGAATTGCGAAAATGTTTGAAGAGATAATTATAAATTCATCTTTGGTTATTGCAATTATTGCTGGAATTGAATCAACAGCAAAAACAATATCGGATGATTCAATCAGTAAAAACGTAATGAACATTGTAGTTGCATAACGTTTACCGCCTTCAATAATAAAAAACTTTCCTCCTTCGTAATGAGGAGCAAAACTTAAATATTTAGATGCAAGCTTCACAAGCCAGTTATGTTCAACATCAATTTTATGCTCACCACCAAAAGCCATCTGGTAAGCTGCATAAAGAAGAATCAATGCAAAGACATAAATAATTGGTTCAAATAGATTTATTAACCTAACACCTGCTACAATAAATATTATCCTGAAAACAATCGCACTTAGAATTCCCCATTTAAGAACGTGAGGCTGGTTTTCAGGTTTTACATTCATCACCTGGAAGATGAGAAGGAAAACAAAAAGGTTATCTACCGATAAAGATTTTTCGAT
Source organism: uncultured Ignavibacteriaceae bacterium (assembly GCA_963698525.1). Lineage (GTDB taxonomy): Bacteria > Bacteroidota > Ignavibacteria > Ignavibacteriales > Ignavibacteriaceae > IGN2. Next base: position 593,893 of record CAVORE010000016.1, read on the forward strand.
AAGATAACCCGTAAGAAATTCAATTGCTTTTTGTTTACCGAGATCGAAATAAAGAAATACATTGAATGAGAGTGCAGTGATGATCCAAACAGCACTCCAGATGAGACTGGCTTTTAAAGTGATCCTGCCGGTTCTTCTCTCGGTTATGTAAAGGTCAATATAAAATAGGATTGCAACTATAATCCAGAAAACAACCCAATCAATTAATTCGCGTTCCACAAATTATTTCTAAGGAAGTAAAATTGCTGCGGCAATAACGGTTGTCCACAAACCGTTTTTATCTCCCTCTGCAGACTGAGTTATGTTGAATGTTTTAACAATCTTGCCGGACATTTTATAAATATCTTCACGCTCGTTCCAGTCGGTATCCATATTAAATTCAATTCCAAGAGTGGTTGCAAGCATTGTTGCTGCGAGATCTTCAGCATATTCACCAGCAACTTTTTCAGTTTGACCATAAGGATGATGTTCGGATAAATATCCGTAAGCATTTTTATCGGTTGGTAAGGCAACACCAAGAGAAGCTGCAACTAATCTGTTTGGTTCGTTTGTTGAGTTCCTTGCTATTACTGCATGAACAATTTGTCCCGGGTCAATTTCTTTTACTCCTTCTTCGATTGTTACTCTTTTGCAGTTTACCGGAAAAATACTGCTGACAGATACAAGATTGCACATTTCAATCCTTGCTGATCTCAATGCTAATTCAAATGAAGTTAAATATTCTTTACTTCTGCCGACACCCTTGGTGAAAAAGATTTTTGCTGGTCTGTACAATTTAGTTCCCTCCTGAGTTTACTTAATGAATTTAATAAATTTTCTTTTACCGACTTTCAGAATCATTCCATCCTCAAGCTTGGTAGTAATGATTAAAATCTGTAATTTTATTTCCGTTGATTGAAACTCCACCTTGTGTAACCAATCTTCTGGCTTCAGCTTTTGACGGAGCAAAATTAACTTTCAGAATCAAATCTAATATATTTATTTCAGAAATTGTATTATCAATTTTAAATTCTTCTACTTCATCAGGCACTTCTTTCTTTATGAAAATTTTGTCGAACTCTTCCTGCGCTTGTATCGCCAATTCTTCGTTGTGATACATTCTTACCAGAGTGCGTGCAAGTTTCCTTTTAATATCGCGAGGATTTACTTTTGAATCTTCAAGCTGATGTTTTATACCATTTAATTCCGATGAAGAAATATCTGATGCAAGTTCATAATAATTGTAAATCAAGTCGTCAGGAATGGAAAGAGTTTTACCAAAAATTTCTTTTGGTGATTCTGAAATTCCGATATAGTTATCATATGATTTACTCATCTTCTCAACGCCGTCAGTACCAACAAGTAATGGCATAGTTAAAATAACTTGTGGTTCCTGTCCGTGTTCTCTTTGAATATCTCTTCCAACAAGCAGATTAAATTTCTGATCAGTTCCGCCGAGTTCAACATCACTTTTAATTGCAACCGAATCCATAGCCTGGGCAAGAGGGTAAAGGAGTTCGTGAATGCTGATTGGTTCACCGGCTTTGTATCTTTTAGTGAAGTCATCACGCTCAAGCATTCTCGCAACTGTATATTTTGCTGCAAGCTTGATAACATCCTCAAAACTCATTTTCCCAAGCCACTCTGAGTTGTAAACTATCTTTGTGTTCTTTGCATCAAGAATTTTGGATGCTTGCTGGAAATAACTTTCTCCGTGTTCTCTGGTTTCTTTTAATGTAAGTGAAGGGCGAGTCGCATTTCTTCCGGAAGGATCGCCAATCATTCCTGTAAAATCTCCAACGATAAGTATTGCCTGATGCCCCAGTGTTTGAAACTGTGCAAGTTTTCTTAAAACTACCGCGTGACCGATATGCAAATCAGGTCGTGATGGATCACAGCCGAGTTTAATATTAAGTGGTTTTCCTTCGTTGGCTGAACGTTCAAGCTTTTTTACTAATTCCTCTTCTGGAATAATTTCGCTTGTCCCTCTTTTTATAAGGTCAAGTTGTTCGTTTATCGGAGGAAAAGACTTTTGGCTCATTTAGTTATTCGTTAATAAAATAATCTTGTTTGAATTAGGAAGCATGGTTGCATGAATGTACCTTGCTCAATTATTTTCATTGATCCATGCAACCATGCAGTCATGCAATCAGTATTTTATTCTTCTTTCCTGATCTCTTTGAAAATCTCTTTTAGCTATATCTCTTCGTTTATCGTAGACTTTTTTACCTTTGGCAAGGGCAAGTTCAACTTTTACTTTTCCGTTTTTAAAATATAATCTTAATGGAATCAAAGTTAATCCTTTTTCCTTGGTTTTGCCAATTAGCTTTCTGATTTCACCACTCTTTAGCAGCAGCTTTCTCTCTCTTACAGGATCGTGATTATTAATATTGCCCTGCGTGTACTCGCTGATGTGAACACTTACTAACCATACTTCGCCACCTTCAATTTTTGCATAGCCATCAACAAGATTTGCTTTTCCCTGGCGAAGAGCTTTAACTTCCGTTCCAACCAAAACAATACCAGCCTCGAATGTTTGAATGATTGCGTATTCGTGTCTTGCCTTACGGTTTACGGTTATATTTTTTTCTTTGTCTGTTTTTTCCATATTGAAAAATCAAAAACAAAAATCCTCTTAAATGATGTGAAATGCAATAGAGACTAATTATTTTTAGTAGTAAGAGTTGTAATCAGGAATAATTGAAGTAAAGCTAAAATGGTTTAGTCAAAAAAAAGCATCGGGAATTGCTGCTAAAAATTTAAAAATATTTTTCTAATAACTTAAATAATAGACTCGACGCCCAAGTCCTTACATATTTTTTTCGCTAATATATTACTTATTTCTGTGTGTCTCGGTATTGCAGATCTTTTATTAAGTTTTGGATTATGCCACCAGGAATGTTTTGCTCCTTCTCGTAATTCTTCGCATCCATTAGATTTTAGGTATTGAAGGAGTTCTCTTCGTTTCATACTGAAATAACAATTTCGGTAAAGCTTGTTCCGGCTGCAGATAATGCATCTTTTCTGTTAAACTCAAGTGCTTCTTGTAATGTTACACGTAAGCTATCAATCAATTCATCATGGGTACGTTCTTGACAATTGACGCCGGGTATTTCCTCCATCCATCCTATCCACCACTCTCCATCCTGTTTAACTATTGCCTTATATTCTTTGTGCATGTTTGTTCCTTTAAAATTTTATCAAACTTAACACTATTAATACATTTATACAATGTAACAGTATTGAGTACTAACTATCAGGGAATAAAAAAGGCAGCCACCCTGACTGCCTTCATTTTTCAACTATGATGAGTAAGTTATTCTGTACAAATTGTGTCATCCAGTTTTTCATCCCAGCAGTGCCAGTTCTCATCATTAAAATGGATTGGATCTTTAATTCTGCCGAAATGAAGTTCATAGTTCCATTTAATATCTACTAAGCGCTCTTCCTGTGAACTATACAGTAGATAATATCTGTTGTGGGGAAGCACATTAGTTTTGCCATAGTGAATATAACTTCCATTTGCAGGATCAGTTTCTTTAATATTAATATATTTTACATCTGCAGTTCCTTGCTGCGGATTTCGATGCCATTCTATAAATAGGACAGGTTCTGGCAGGTCTGAAATAACATTTAAAGTCCAGTTGCCTTCCGTTGAATTAGCATTTGAAAAACCAGTGAACCACTCAAAATCTGTAACAGTCGAAGAGCTTAACAACATTCGCCATTCAATACCTGTCGCCACAAGTTTACCGTAAAGTTTTACGATAATTGTTTCCTCATTGGAAGCTACATTATACTGCCATAACCAGGATCCATCGGATTGTAACACAGGTTGATGGTTGAATGCTTCAGAAAAAGCTGCAACAGGCAAAGCTAAGGCAAGCGTTAACCTGGAATTCCAAACAGATACATTCAGTGCAGCCCATCCCCAATTATTTTTTAGAAGAGAGAATGATTCAGGGCTTCAACTGTTGAGGTATCAGGGAATTCAGAAAAATCTATCATCAACGTGGAACCGGGAGGAATTGTAGGAATCTGATCCTGCGGATTCGTAGTTTTATCATCTTCGCAGGAGACAATTAATCTAATTGCTCCTATCACCAGTAAAATAGGAAGAATTTTTAAAACTGTGCATCATATGTTCTTCCTTAAAAATTATTCTCGACTTGATACTATTTTCATTCAAGAACTATGCCTCTGGAAAAATTAAATACACTCCTTTTAATGTAATGTTAATACTTATAACAATTCTGAAATGGTAAAAAAGTCTTTCAAAATTACAGCTCTTTGTCTATTTTAACCTTCAATTTATTATTCAGTAGTAATAGAAACTCGTTGTATTTCAATACTCTCAAATTATCATTTTTACTTCTTCTTTATTGTCAAATTGGCCATCCTCAAAATTTTTCTATAGATAAAATTGAACCTCCAAACTGGTGGGTTGGAATGAATTGGGATACCGTTCAGTTAATGATTTATGGTGAAAATCTTGGGGATATAAAAGTCAGATCTTCTGATTCAAAATTTAAAATACTCAATGTTCAGTCAACCGGTAATGATTCATATATGTTTGTGGATGTCTATATTCCTGAAAATATGGAGCCAAGAAATTACAATCTGATTTTTTTCAATGATGATATTGAAAAAGAATTTTCGTACCAGATATTACAAAGAGAAATACTTCCTGAGGAACATCAAGGATTTAGTAATGAAGATGTCATCTATTTGATATTTGCCGATAGATTTTGTGACGGCAATTCTGCAAACAATACTATATGTGATTCTCTCGATCAATTTACATCTTCTGATCTTGATGGAAGAAAAGGTGGAGACATTGAAGGCATAATTTCTAAACTCAACTATCTGAATGAACTTGGAGTTACTGCAATATGGATCACTCCGATGTTAGAAAATAATATGTGGATGAGCTATCATGGTTATGCTGCAACTGATCTTTATAAAATTGATCCACGCTTTGGTAGTAATGAACTTTACAAAAATTTGGTTGACGAAGCACATAAACAAGGAATAAAAATAATTCTTGATCACGTAAGTAATCACATAGGATTAAACCATTACTGGGTGGACAATCTTCCAATGTCTGATTGGTTTAATGGAACACAGAAAAATTTTATTAAAGCATCACACGATAAAATGGCATTTCTTGATATTCACGGTGATTCAACTACAGTAATGAAAATACAACAAGGTTGGTTTACAGACTATATGCCTGATCTGAATCAAAAAAATCCAATTTTAAAAAAATATTTGATCCAAAATACTTTGTGGTGGATTGAATATGCAGGTATTGATGGAATAAGAGAAGATACTTATCCATATGCAGATCAAAAATATTTAGCTGAGTGGGCTGAAGCAATTTTAAATGAATATCCAAACTTCAATATTGTTGGTGAAATATGGCAGGGAGTACCTTTAGTTATTTCAGGATATCAGACCAATTCACCTATTCGAAAAATTAATTTCGATTCGAGTCTACCTGCCGTCACTGATTTTGCTTTATCAGATGCAATCCGAAATTATCTCAGCGGGAAAGAAAAAATATATAAAGTTTACGAGACCATAGCACAAGACATAGTTTATTCTGATCCTGATAATCTACTCGTTTTTATGGACAACCACGATGTTGATCGTGCAATGCTTGTTGCTAATGGCAATGTTGAGAAAATTAAAATTGCACTCAATTTAGTTTTGTTCACAAGGGGAATTCCAACAATATTTTATGGAACTGAAATTGGAATAAAAGGTGGAACGAAGCACGGAGAACTCAGACAACCTTTTCCGGGAGGATTTGTGGGCGATGATAGAGATGCATTTAGTGAGCAGGGGAGAACAGATTTTGAAAATGATATTTATAATTATCTCAGTGAACTTTTAAAATTAAGAAATGAGTACCCAGTTCTTTCGCAAGGAAAGCTTCGTCACATCTATCCCGCAGAGGATTTTTATGTATTAATTAAAGAACTTGAAGATGATACCGCACTTGTAGTGATAAATGCATCGGAGAATGATTTACCCGTTCAACCATCCCGGTTGAAAATATTTTTACCGGGTGCAAATCACTTACAAAATCTTATAACCAATGAAGAAATTAATTTGAATCAGGATTCACAAATTATTATACAAAAACTCACAACCGAAATATTTTTAGTAAAAAAATAGAACGCAGATGACGCAGATTGGATGGATAATCGCTGATTAAATCTTGTCCTCATTTTCTAATAAAATATTTTAAATAAGGAATCACTATGCTCGAGATACAGAAAAAGCTAACAAATAGTTTTTATTCATTGCTTGCACTCCCTGCAACTGCGATGGGCTTTGCATTATCAATTCAAATCGCCGTACTAAGCTGGATATTAAATTCACAATATGGATTGGATATTCATGAAATAGGAATTGTGTGGGCTGCAGGTCCGCTTGCAGGAATATTCGGGCAGGTGATAGTTGGATTTATTAGTGACAAAGTCTGGTTCTGGGGAGGGAGACGCAGACCATTTATTCTGATTGGCGGAACTCTTGCCGCAGTTATGATTATTGCACTTCCGAATATTGGAGCGATCAATGACTTCTTTGGAATTGGTAGCATACTAGCAGTTGCAATTGTTGTTGCACTAACTCTCGATCTTGCAATAAATATCAGCTTCAATCCAACGCGTTCAATAATTGCAGACGTAACTCCTGATGGCGTTCCGAGAACAAAGGGATATACGTGGATGCAGACTATATCAGGATTCTGGGGTGTGATGGCTTATGCAATTGGTGCAATCTTTGGAAATTATTTTCTGATTTACCTTGGAGCTTTGATTGTCCTCGGCTTTTCAATAATACCACCTTTCTTCATCAAAGAAAGTAAAGAGTTAACAGAGCCAGCAAATGAAACTGTCATCACAGAAAAAAAATCTAAAGTTACACAATGGAGTGAGTTGTTTAAATTGTATTTTGCTCATGGTTTTTCCTGGATCGGTGTACAAACGATGTTCGTGTATATCATCGCTTACATACAGCAAAAATTGAATCCTGCAAATCAAACAGAAACCGGGCAGATAATTGCAATTTCATTTCTTGTATTAAATGCAGTTGGATTCATCCTGCCGGCATTTGTACTTGAACCAATCACTGAAAAAATTGGAAGAGTTAAAACTCATCTTATCTGCGTTGCAATTATGGCTCTTGGATATTTTGGAATTGTATTGTTTGGTACATCATCAATCGTACTTTACATCCTGATGGCTGTTTGTGGTGTTGGCTGGGCAGCTATTGTCAGTTTGCCATTTGCGATTATGTCAGAAAAAGTTGACGAAAGCAGAATGGGATTTTTTATGGGGATATTTAATCTTTCAGTTGTGCTTCCACAATTAATTGTTAGTCTGGTTTTAGGTTACTTCATTCAGGAGGCACAGGATAAAAATCTAATCTTTATTATAAGTGGAACTACTCTTGCAATTTCTGCGATACTTTGGCTGCTGGTAAAAGAAAAATTTGTTCCGGCTGACAAAGTTAAATGATCTTTTTACTGATTTATTCTTACTTTCTGCTTAAATGGGGAACTTTTATTTGCTAATTACAAATCGATTCATTTTGATTTCGTTTATTATTTTACTTTAGTTTGTAATTAAGAAATATAAAATGAGGGACCAATGAAATTCTTAATATTTTTAACTGGCTTTTTAATATTACTTCTTAATTTTATTAATTGTTCAGACGATAATCCAACCAATCCACCTTCTAAAACATCCAAAGGTAGATTAGTCGTTAAATCCAATCCACAAGGTGCAAGAATATTTCTAATGGGTACAGATACTGGAAAAAATACACCTGACAGTTTGGAATTAGATCCAGGTATTTATGATTTGTATTTAACCCTTCAATACTATGATACGGCATATTTTTCAGCCAAGGTTGTCGAAAACTTAATCTCTACTAAAGAGGTTACTCTTCAAGATGGTCTGCCTTTAGTTGGAATTATTTTGGACTATGTAAACGCCTTCAGTGGTGATAGTATTAAGTTTAGTTGGATACTAAATCAGGATGTTCTTATGGATAGCATTATTGTTGAAAGACCGATTAGCAATTCAGGTCTTTATTTTACAGATAGATATTTATATAACAATGGAATGTTTGCCTGGAAAGATCAATTTGGGAATCCGATAACCTACTTTTTACCTCCTTCAGCTTCAGGAGGACAATATTATGCTAGGTTTGAGGGATATACATATTGGTTTAACTTTTATGGTAAGAAAGCTCACGGTTCGATGACAGCTTTCCATGTATTCATTAGTCAACAAATCTGATACGCGGAATAAAAAATTTAAGAATAAAATTAAATGAAATTAAAATTATAGGTAATCGTATGAAAATGTTCATTTTAAGTTTGGTAGTTTTTGGATTTAGTAGTTCCTTTGCCCAATGGTCAGCGGATCCAAATCTGAATTTAATGATTTGTGATGTAACAGGTGAACAAGTTCTTCCAAAAATCTCTTTGACATCGGATGGAGGATGTTACGTTGCCTGGTTCGATACTCGAACAAGTAATTATAATGTTTATTTGCAGAGACTTGATCCATCTGGAAATAAAATCTTTGCAACTGATGGATTGCTCATTAGTAATAATACTTCAAGTAGCTATATAGTTGATTGGGATATGATAACCGATAATTCAGATAATGCTGTTATAGCATTCTCAGATATAAGAGCGGGCGGAGATTTTAAAGTTTATGCGTACCTGATAAGTCCCGCGGGATCTTTTCTCTGGGGTGCAAATGGTGTTTCTTTATCTACCGCTGCCGATATGCAGCCTAATCCAAGGATAACGCAGACAACTGATGGATATTATATATTTACCTGGCCTTCGTTATCAACACCATCGAAAATAGCTGTTCAAAAACTTGATGCAGCTGGAAATATGCTATATGGCACCGATCCTTTATACATTACTTCAGGAACTGCTGAACAGTACACTTATCCAATTCCAATACCAGGAGTTGACGGAAGTTATATTATTGGGTTTGAAGGTACGACGGGATCTTTTCCTGGATTAACAGTTCATTTGTATGTGCAGAAATATTCCTCAGCAGGCACTCCGCAATGGGGTAGCTCGCCGGTAACTATTAGTAATGCTGGAGGATTTCCTTTTTATGAGATTACGAATTTGATTTCTGATGGAAATTATGGAGTTGTATTTGTCTGGTATGATGATAGAGATTTCAATAATCTTTACAGTACATTTGTTCAACGACGTGGACTCATCAGGTGCTGTTCTTTTCGCTCCAAACGGAGTCGAAGTGTCATCTTTGTCAACCAATCATCACCTGAATCCTGATGTGGTCATAGATCCTTCCACGTATGAGATTTATGCTTTCTGGATTGAACAAAATAGCACACAATCAATGGCTGGAATTTCCGGTCAGAAATTATCTGTCGCCGGAAGTAAACTTTGGGGTAATAATGGAATGACATTTAAAGCAATGGATTCTAATACCGATCTCCATATGTCTGCTCAATTTGCAAATGGAAACGAATATGTTTATTACCTCGAATATGTTGGAGCAACCCAAAATAATCTGGCTAAAGCTTTTTCAGTAGATGGTAGTGGAAATTTTAACTGGGCAGGAAATATTGTCACGTTTTCTTCAGTCGTAAGTTCAAAATCAAGATTAGTCAGTGATGTTTATGAAAATGGTGTAAGTGTGCTGGCATGGAGCGATGGACGCCAGGATGCCGGAGGAATTTATGCTCAAAATATTCAGGCGAATGGATTATTCGGTGGAGTTGTGCCTGTCGAATTAATTTCTTTTAATGCTACGCAAAACGGCAACAATATAATTCTTGAATGGCAAACAGCATCTGAAACCAATAACTCAGGATTTGAAATTGAAAGAACGGAAGAAGGAGAATGGGAGCAAATTGGTTTTATTCAAGGATTCGGAACCACAACTGAGCGACATCATTATTCTTTTATAGATGAAAATGTTTCATCAGGACTTTATCAGTACAGATTAAAACAATTAGACTTTGATGGAACTTTCAGTTATTCAAACACAGTTCAAGTTGAAATTATTTCACCTTTAGATTATCAGCTTTACCAAAACTATCCAAATCCATTTAATCCAAGCACAATGATCGAGTTCTCATTGCCGGAGGATGTAAGCAATGTGAGGTTATCGATCTTTAATGTATTGGGTGATAAGGTAGCTGAGTTGGTTAACACATCACTGATAGCTGGAAAGTATCAGTATCAATGGAATGCACAGAATGTAGCAACAGGGATGTATATCTATGAATTAAGGACTGATAAATTTGTATCAGTAAAAAAGATGTTGTTGATGAAATAGTATTCGTTTTATTCTTAATCAAATAGAGATTTTAATAACATAAAAAATTGTTGGACGTAGGTTATGAATAATTTTATACGTGCTTCGTTTCTTATTTTTCTAGTATCACGAATGTGTTTTGCTCAATGGTATTGGCAGAGTCCGCTGCCACAAGGCCTTCCGTTAAATAGTGTAAAATTTATATCATCAGAAATAGGCTGGGCTGTTGGTACTTATGGGACAATTATCAGGACAACAGATGGGGGCATTACCTGGTTATTACAAATAAGTGAAACAACAAGTGACTTAAATGATGTTTCATTCACAGACCCAAATAACGGAACAGTTGTTGGCGATGAAGGAACAATTCTCGGGACTTCAAACGGAGGCACTACCTGGATAGCACAAATAAGTGGAACTATACATGATTTAAATGGTGTATCTTTTACAGATGTAAATGTCGGAACTGCTGTTGGCACAAATGGAACAATACTCAGAACCACAAACGGAGGTGCTACCTGGTCATCACAAACAAGTGGAATAACGGGCTGGTGGAATGCTGTATGCTTTACAGATGCGAATCACGGAACAGTTGTTGGAACTTCTGGAATAATCAGTACCTCAAATGGAGGTGAAACGTGGATATCACCAACAAGCGGAACAGTATATGGCTTAGAAAGTGTTTCGTTTACTGATACAAGTACTGGAACGGCTGTTGGATGGGAAGGAACAATTGTCAGGACAACAGATGGAGGCACTACCTGGATTTCACAAACAAGCTATGCAATATTTGATTTATATAGTGTTTCATTCACAGATTCAAATAACGGAACAGCCGTTGGTGATAATGCAATAATTCTTAGAACCACAAACGGGGGTGCTAATTGGATATCACAAACAACTGTATACGTTTACTATTTAAGTGGTGTTTCATTCACGGATGCAAATACTGGAACAATAGTTGGCGTTAATGGAAGAATTCTAAGAACAACGGATGGAGGAACTACCTGGTTATTACAAACAGGTGGAATAACAACACATTTAAATGGTGTTGCATTCACAGATATAAATAACGGAACTGCTGTTGGATATTATGGAACAATTCTCAGAACCACAGACGGAGGCACTAGCTGGATATCACAAACAAGCGGAACAACAAGTGAATTATTAGGTGTTTCATTCACAGATGCAAATACTGGAACAGTTGTTGGCGTAAATGGAAGAATTCTCAGAACTACAAACGGAGGCACTAGCTGGGTTTCACAAACAAGCGGAACAACAAAACATTTAAATGGTGTTTCATTCACAGATGCAAATACCGGAACAGCTGTTGGCAATTATGGAACAATTCTTAGAACTACTAATGGCGGCATTTTGTGGCTATCGCAAACAAGCGGAACAACGCACGACTTAAATGATGTTTCATTCACAGACGCAAATACGGGAACAGTTGTTGGTGATGAAGCAACAATTCTGAGGACCACAAACGGAGGCTCTAGCTGGGTTTCACAATCGAGCGGAACAGCAAATTGGTGGAGTGGTGTCTGCTTTACAGATGCAAATACCGGAACGGTTGTTGGCAGTGGTGGAACAATAATTAGGACCACAAATGGAGGTTCAAGCTGGATATCACAAAGTACCGGAACAGGAAATTGGCTAGAAAGTGTTTCATTTACTGATGCAAATAACGGAACAGCTGTTGGATGGCAAGGAACAATTCTCAGAACCACAAATGGTGGTACCATTTGGTTATTAAATGTAGTTGGAACATCAAATTATTTATATGGTGTTTCTTTCACGGATGAAAATACTGGAACGGTTGTTGGATGGGAAGGTACAATTCTCAGAACCACTAATGGAGGAAATCCTCCTATGACTTTTCAAATGTCAGTATCAATTGCAGACGATTGGAATATGGTTTCAATACCGGGATTACATCCTATTGATCAGAATGTAAATACCTGGTGGCAATATAGAGACATTAATGCAAACGTATTCAAATATGCAGGCGGATATCAGTCAGTAACCGATGTAGTATTCGGTATAGGCTACTGGATGAAACATAGCGGAGCCAGAGTTTATAACACAGGAGACGAATGGCCTGCAGATGGAATACAGATTGTACCACACGCACCAATAACTGCAGAAGCAAACTGGAACCTTATTGGTGGATATGAATTGAATGTGACTGCAGCCTTCATAACAACAATTCCATTTGGATTACAACAGGGTTCAGTCTACAAATACTCAGGAGGATATCAGGTAGCAACAACGCTAGAGCCTGGATATGGTTACTGGATAAAGCTATCAGCTCCGGGACAGATAATAATCCCTGAAGGCCTAGCGAAGAGTGAACCTGTAAAATACTTCCCAGAGAATTGGGGAAGAATAGTACCTGAAAGATGCAGCAGAATTAAGTTATACACTTTATATAGTTAAAGAAAAAGTAGACTTGAGTCAGTACGAATTACCACCACCACCACCTACTGGAATGTTTGACATAAGATTCGGAAGCGGAAGGATAGCAGAAGACCTGAATAATTCAATAAAGACAATCGAAATGAGTGGAGTAACATATCCATTTACAGTGAGAGTTGAGAATATGGATATCAGACTGATGGATGAAAGCGGAAAGATCGTGAATGTAAATCTGAAAGGTGGGGAAGACGTAGTGATTGAAAATTCAACAATCAAAAAGTTGATGGTAAGTGGTGAGTTGTTACCAACAGTTTATTCACTAGAGCAGAACTATCCGAACCCATTCAACCCAAGCACAGTCATAGAGTTCTCATTGCCAGAAGATGTGGCAAATGTGAAGTTATCTATTTACAATGGATTGGGCGAAAAGGTAGCTGAGTTGGTCAATTCATCCCTAGTTGCAGGAAGATACAGTTACACCTGGAATGCTAAGAATGTAGCAACAGGAATGTACATCTATGAACTTAGGACTGATAAGTTTGTCTCAGTAAAGAAGATGATACTAATTAAGTAATCGAAGAATAAAAATTTCAAGAGAAGCCCCTGTCGACCAAACTGGCAGGGGTTTTATTTAAGTACATACCTGCATTATCTTTATACATTATCATTTTCCAATTTAAATAATCTTCGTATGCACTTTCTTCTTTTAACCATTCTTTGCTCCACCAGCATTGCTTTAATTCTAAAATACAGTGATACTAAAAAGGGAGAGGCAATTGTTCTACTTGCAGGAAATTATCTTGTTGCCTCTATAATAGCATTAGCTCTCTTAATATTTAATGAATCAAGATTGTTCTCTTTACAGACACTTCTATTTGGAGCAGGGCTTGGATTGTTGTTTGTACTTTCATTCTTTGCATATGCAAAAGCCATTAGTTTTGCCGGAACCGGTCTAGCAACAACAAGTTCAAGATTATCTGTAATAATCCCGATTCTCTTCTCAATCATCATCTTTAACGAACTTCCAAATGAACTTCATTTAGTAGGATTTGTATTTACACTAATTACTTTCATCCTATTCTATTTTTCTGTAAAAGGAAATCAGAAAGATGGGGAAGGGGTATTGAAATATTTTTTCTTGGTAGCTGTTTTTGCCGGAATTGGTATTAATGATTTTGCAATCAAAGCTTTCAAAAGCTGGAAGCCACAGCATGAAGAATCATTTTTTGTATTCTTTATTTTTTCATCTGCATTTATTTACTCTTCACTTTATATAATCATAAAAAAAATAAAAATCGTGAAGCAAACTGCATTGTGGGGATTGGTACTTGGTATTCCAAATGTTTTCAGCACAATTTTTCTGCTGGGTGCGCTGGCACTGCTTCCTGCGATTTTGGTTTATCCATTAATGAATGTTGGAATTATTCTTTTTACAACACTGCTAGCTTTTCTGATGTGGAAAGAAAAATTAAATCGCTGGGGAGTTTTCGCTCTCGTCAGTGGTGTATTAGCCATATTATTTTTAAGCCTTGGAGGTTAATATATCGATCAACATTACCATTAACCTTTTAATAATACGTTGTAGGGATCGATCTCCCGATCGATCCATTTTTGTTTTCAAAAAGAATTAACCGGAACGGACAGGAGTCCGTTCCCTACATTTGAATTTATTACTTCAATCTACATCATCAACAAACATTACCATTATTCCTGCAACAATCATTGAAGCACCACCTAAGACTAATGCATAAATTGCTTCTCCACCAAAAATATTTCTAACAAAAAATCCTAAAATGCTTGCAGCTGTTATTTGAGGAATCACAATAAAGAAATTAAAAATTCCCATATACACTCCCATCTTTTCAGCAGGCAATGAACCAGTCAGAATTGCATATGGCATTGCAAGAATTGATGCCCAGGCAAGTCCAATACCTAACTCAGAAACTAAAAGGATATTCGGATCTTTAATAAGGTAGAATGATGCTAAACTCAATCCACCAATGACAAGACTAATTAGATGAACGGTTTTTCGACTGCTAAGTTTTGCAATCCATACAAGAACAAAAGCCATTATTGCTGCAAAGCCATTGTAAACCGACATAAGTACACCAACCCAATCTGCTCCTTCATTATACAAAGCGGATGTTGGATCAGATGCACCATAAATGTGATGAGTTACGGCGGGAGTTGTATAGATCCACATAGCAAAGAGAGCAAACCAGGAGAAGAACTGAACAACCGCAAGCTGCTTCATAGTCTTCGGCATATTATAGAGATCGTTTAGAACAACAACGAAACCACTCTCAGACCTATTTCTTTTTACAAGATAACCTGCAATGATTTGTAGAATACCAAAAGCAGCTCCACCAACGAATAGAACATATAAACCGTAGTCAATTTCCTTTATGCTGATTGAGATGATAATAGTAATAAAAATTCCAAGCACTAACCAAATTGAACCATCCTTAAAAAATCTTTTTGATGGAACTTGTTCACGGATTACTATTCCTTTTTTAGCTTCTTCAGCTTCACTAAACTTTTTTAATTCTTCAGGAGAATATTCTTTTGTTCTAAATACTGTCCAGGCAACTGCGAGGAAAAAAACAATCGCACCAAAATAAAAAGAAAACTTTACTGAGTCGGGAATTTCACCTGCATCTGCTATATTAGAAATACCAAACCAGTTGGTCATCACATAAGGTAATGCAGGAAGCTATTACTGCACCGGTACCAATGAAAAAACTTTGCATTGCAAAACCTGCAGTCCGTTGTTCGGAAGGTAGCATATCGCCAACAAAAGCTCTGAATGGTTCCATCGAAATATTTATTGATGCATCCATTATCCAAAGCATTCCTGCTGCTATCCATAAAGATGGCGAGTTTGGCATAAAGATAATTGCAATTGAAGCAAGCAAAGCTCCAACTAAGAAATAAGGTCTTCTTCTTCCAAGTCGATTCCAGGTTTTATCACTCATATGTCCGATTATAGGTTGAACAATCAAACCAGTTACGGGTGCTGCAATCCATAATATTGGAATGTTATCAATACTCGCTCCTAAAGTTTCAAAGATTCTGCTTACATTTGCATTTTGAAGGGCGAAACCAAATTGAATTCCGAGGAAACCGAAGCTCATGTTCCAGATTTGCCAGAATGAAAGACGGGGTTTTTGCATACAAGATTCTCAAACTATTTTAAAGTGAAATAATTTTTCTCTATTGATAAAATAATATGAAATTTGATGATATAATAAAATTAGTTGAGGAAAATCCATACTCAGCTTTTTTCTATACACCATCGGTCTATAAGAAAGCTGTATCATATCTTTTTCTCAAACCAATTGAAGTAATTACAATCTATAAAAAAGAGGATCTTGACTTTTCATTCAAGCTTATCCACAAGTTAATAGATAAAGGTTTCTTTGGATATTCACTGATTGAATATGAAGCCGGATTTCTGTTTGAACAAAAACTTACCAATCTTTTAAAAGACGAAAGTGAAAAACTGATTCAGTTTTTCTTTTTTGAAAAGGATGAAGTAAAAAAAATAAAGTCCGATAAAATTAGTATTGATGATTTTTCAAATGATAAATATTCTGTTTCAGATTTTAATTTAAATCGTACACAAGATGAATTTGTAAACGATATTGGAAAAATTAAAAATTACATAAAAGCAGGGGATACTTATCAGGTTAATTATACTGTAAAAGGAAAATTCAATTTCAACGGATCTTATTCTTCCTTCTTTCAAAAACTATTGTTCAACCAGTCAGCAAAATATTCAACATTTATAAACAATAATGATTCATTCATTGTCTCACTTTCTCCTGAACTATTTTTTCATAAAACGGATAAAAAGATTATATCACATCCGATGAAGGGAACTATCAGGAGAGGTTACAATGAGAACTCAGATAGAAATTCTGAAACAGAGTTAATGAAAAGTGAAAAGAATCTTGCTGAAAATGTTATGATAGTTGACCTGATCAGAAACGATCTCGGAAGAATTTGTCGCTACGGTAGTGTCGTGGTTCCTGAATTATTTAAAGTTGAAAAGTACGAGTCGTTATTTCAGATGGTGAGTGAAGTACGGGGAAAATTGAAAAAGAAAACCAACAGTCGGAAAATACTCCAGAATATTTTTCCTTGCGGATCTGTAACTGGCGCACCAAAAATCAGAACTATGGAAATAATAGATGAGATAGAAAATGAAAAAAGAGGAATTTACACCGGCTCCATTGGTTTAATTACATCAAAAGAAATAAAAATGAATGTTGCTATTCGAACTATTAAAGTAAATAAGAAAACCGGTGATGGAATTATGGGTCTCGGTTCAGGAATTGTTTGGGATAGTGATCCGAAAAATGAGTACGAGGAAGTGCTTCTTAAAAGTAGATTTTTGACAGAGCCGCTCGGTTATTTTGAAATCTTTGAAACGATGAAATATGAAAATGGAGAGATAAAAATTATCAATCATCATCTTGCACGAATGAAGTCAGCAGCGAATTATTCCATCTTTAAATGCAATGAGAAAAAGATTAAGAAACAGATTGAGAGTGCAGTCTCTGATCTTGATCAGCAACAAATCAAAAAAATAAGAATTGCATTAAATAAATGGGGAGAAGTAAATATTGATGTTTCAGATATATCAAAACTAAAAAAGGATATCTCGGTCATCATCTCTCAAAATAAAATTAACTCCAGAGATATGTTTAGACACTTTAAAACAACAAATCGAAAATTGTATGATGATGAACATTTAAATTATAGTTCCAAAAGATTTTACGAAGTTTTATATTTCAATGAAAGAGAGGAATTAGCGGAAGGCAGCCGGACAAATATATTTCTCAGAAAAGAAAATGTTTGGTTCACACCATCATTAGAATCGGGAGCATTGCCCGGAGTTTATAGAAAATATTTTATAGAAATGCATCCCGGAGTGACTGAAAAAAAACTAACAATTGATGACCTGGTTAATGCTGATGAGTTGATGTTAACAAATGCTTTAAGAGGTGAAGTGAATGTAAAGAAGCTGTTTCTCAACCAACAGGAATTCATTACTTATGATTGAATATTCTATTTAATCAAGGCATTTCATTCCAAAATTTAATAATTTGTATTGCGTCCAAAATTTTCTTTGCAACTAAGTAAATGAATCACGAGATCGACAAAACATCGTCAAGAAAAAAGGAGCACCTGGATTTAAGCTTGAATGCAGAAGTTTCTTTTAAAACAAAAACCAACGGTTTTGATTATTATGATTTTATTCATGATGCTGCGACTGAGGTCGAGCTTGATAAAATTTCTTTTGAATCAAAATTCTTTAAAAAGAAAATTAATTATCCTTTTTTAATCTCTTGTATGACCGGTGGTACCAATGAAGCAGAAAATATAAATGCACAACTTGCAATTGCTGCTGAAGAATTGAATATTCCAATTGGAGTTGGCAGCCAGCGACAGGCTCTTGAAAATGAGAGTTACAGGAACACTTATTCCGTCATTAGAAAGAATGCTAAATCCGTTCCTGTTCTTTGTAATCTTGGTGCAGCAGAGTTAGTTAAGTTGAAATCAACTGATCCGATAAAAATGCTAATTGATCTTATTGAAGCAGATGCTTTTGTAATACATCTTAATCCATTACAGGAATTATTGCAAAAAGAGGGAACTCCATATTTCAATGGATTGTTAAAAAGTATGCGCAAGCTTACAAAAGAAATTAATCTTCCTGTGATCGTTAAAGAAATCGGCTCAGGTATTTCACCAAAAGTTGCAAAGCGATTGCTTGAAGTCGGTGTAAAAGGAATTGATGTAGCCGGTGCGGGCGGCACCAGTTGGGCCGCAATTGAATTGCTTCGAAATAAATCAACTATGAATGATTATTTTTGGGACTGGGGATTGCCCACTTCTTTCTGTTTAAAGGAAAATGCAAAACTCAAAAAAAAATATAAGTTCATATTGATTGGATCCGGTGGAATTAATTCAGCTACTGATGCGGCAAAAGCTTTTGCACTTGGCGCTGATTGTGTTGCCTCCGCAAGAACTATATTGAAAACACTCGATTCATCAGGTGTTGATGGAATTAAAAATCTGATTACTGATTGGTTTGAAACTTTAAAAAAGATCATGTTTCTAACCGGCTCGAAAACATTAAAGGAATTTAGAAAAAATAAAATACTGAGAAGAGAACTTCTTTACTGATGAATAAATTAAATTATATTTCACTTTACGAAGCTGAAAGAAAAAAAATTAATAAAATTCTTTTTGGCTCATTAAGGAACAGAAAACCGGCCTCACTCTATGAACCGGGCTCATATATATTGAACAGTGGAGGTAAAAGATTGCGGCCTCTGCTTGTTTTACTTTCTGCAAAAGCTGTTGGTGGAAAATATAAAGATGCATACAATGCGGCTGCTGCAGTTGAAATGCTCCATAACTTTACTCTTGTCCACGACGACATAATGGATAATGCTGATAAGAGAAGAGGAAGGTTAACTCTTCATAAAAAATTTGATCACAATACTGCAATACTTACAGGAGATAGTTTACTTTCAATAGCATACGAGTATTTGTTAAAAGATTGCAATGGAAATTCAAAACAAGTGATCGGTTCTTTTACACAGGGTCTGATTGAAGTATGTGAAGGGCAAAGTTTGGATACTGATTTTGAATCAAGAAAAAATGTTTCTCTATCTGAGTACATTTTTATGATCAAAAAGAAAACTGCTGCAATGGCAGAGATGTGCTGTAAAATTGGAGCGCTTCTGGGTGGAGGAACGAAATTACAGGTAAATGCTCTCGGGAAGTATGGACTGAATCTTGGAATTGCATTTCAAATTCAGGATGATCTTTTGGATATTTCTGCAGATGAAAAGAAATTTGGAAAAACAATCGGCGGTGATCTTGTTGAAGGCAAGAAAACTTTTCTTTTTCTTCAGGCACTTGAAAAATCGAGTGGATGGGAACGAATAAAACTTCTTAAAGTTGTTGAAAGAAAAGGAATAAGGAGAAATCAAGTGTTAGGTTACAAGATGATTTATGAAAAGCTCGGTGTACTTGATGATGCACGGCGTGAGATCAGAGCATATACAAAAAAAGCTTTAAGTTCTATTAATATACTTAATGAAGAAAATAAAAAAATATTTAAATGGCTCGCTGATTCACTAATTCATAGAACGAGTTAATGCTAGAAAGAACTGTTAAAATTATTAACAAAGCAGGCTTGCACACGCGTCCTGCTGCAACTGTAGTAAAAATGGCAGCAAAGTATAAGTGTGAATTTTTCATTTCGCGCGATGGTATGAATATAAATGGAAAAAGCATTATCGGAGTTATGACTCTTGCTGCTGAAGAGGGAGCTGAGTTAGTACTTTCATTTAATGGTGAAGATGAAGAACATGCTGCTAAAGAAATCATAGATTATTTTGAAAGAGGGTTTGACGAACTTTGAAATCGTTTAAAGAAATATATCAATCAGCAGAAAATAAAATTCCCGGAATCGGTGCAGCGCCCGGGATAATTATTGGTGAAGCTTATCTTTTTACAAAAGAAAAACTTCAGATAAGTAAAGCTGATATTGATGATATCGAAAAAGCAAAAAATGATTTAACTGGTGCAATTGCTAAATCAAAAAAAGAATTAAGTAAAATTTTTACAATCGCCCGTGAAAAAATGGATGAGGTGCGGGCTGCAATCTTCGAAGCTCAATTGATGATACTTGATGATCCTATTTTGCTGGATGAGATTGTCAAAAGAGTTGAAATAGAAAGAAAATCTCCCGAATACATTGTTGATGATGAAATATCAAAGTACCAAAGTAAAATGATCCTTTCCCACGAAGCATATATGAAGGAAAGAGCTCTGGATATAGAAGATATCAAACAGCGTATAATCAGGAATCTTCAAAAGAAAAGATGGGAATCTAAAATTGATCATAATGTAATTGTGGTAAGTGATTCCCTTACACCTGCTGATACTATTCTACTTTCAAGGAATAAAGTTTTAGCCTTTGTTACTGATCACGGTGGACTTACATCTCATGCTGCAATTATTTCTCGTTCACTAAATATTCCTGCTGTTGTTGGAACGCATAATGCTACTGCTTCAATAAAAGATGGCGATGAAATTATTGTTGACGGTTTCTATGGATATGTAATTGTTCAACCATCACCGGAACAGAAACAATTTTTCATAGAAAAAAGAAAAAGGCTGCTTGAATTACAGAAAGAGCTGGAAGAACTAAAAGATGAGAAGGCTGTTACAAAAGATGGAAGAGAAATAAAACTTCTTGCAAATGTTGATGTGTCAGGCGAGATTGATGTAGTAGTTACAAGTGGTGCAAGCGGAATTGGTCTTTACAGATCTGAACAGATATTAAATGAATTAGGTGAATTTCCTTCCGAAGAAGAGCAGACAGTAATTTATACTAAACTGGCTTCAAGAATATACCCTCACTCAATTACAATTCGGGTTTTTGATATTGGCGGAGATAAATTCCGCTTCCTCGATTTCGAAGAACCAAATCCGTTCCTTGGTCTACGAGGTGTTCGGCTTCTGCTCGAAAATCCCTCAATGTTTAAAACTCAGGTTAGAGCAATCTTGAAAGCAAGCATCAACAAAAATATTAAAATGATGTTGCCAATGGTGAGCACTCTAAAAGAAATAAGAGAGTCAAAAAAAATTATAGAAGAATGTAAGAAAGAACTTAAAAGTGAAAACATTAAATTTGACCAGGATATTGAAACCGGGATTATGATTGAGGTGCCTTCCGCGGCAGTAATGGCAAGAGAATTTTCTAAGGAAGTTGATTTTGTGAGTATTGGAACCAATGACTTAGTACAATATCTGATGGCAGTTGACAGGGGAAACGATCTGGTATCGGAGTTATACCAGGAGTTTAGTCCTGCCGTTCTGAATACTTTGAAACATATAATTGATGATTCAAAAAAATCCAGGAAGCCGGTGAGTCTTTGTGGTGAAATGGCTGCTGATACACTCGCAATGCCCCTGCTGATCGGACTGGGATTAGACAGTCTGAGTATGTCTCCATCCACAATCTCTTACGCCAAAAGAATAATCAGAAGTTGTGAATTCAAAAAAGCAAAACGATTAGCCGCACAATGCCTAAAACTACAAAGCGAAGAAGAAGTAAAATCAACAATTGAAGAATTTTTTGAAAAGAATAAAATTATCAGAACCAGACAAATCATTTAGAATCTATGAATACTACAGACCTTATCAAGAAGTTTGATACTGAGAATCAATTAAAAGTTCTCACAGAAACTTATAAGCAGGCAGCAATTGCCTGGGATAATAATATTAATTTATCTCAATTTAATAAAAATAAAATTTCAGAGATAGTTTACTGTGGATTAGGTGGTTCTGCAATTAGCGGGGATTTACTTTGTGATTATTTATCAGGTGAACTCACCATTCCTTTCATTGTTGTGAGAGGTTATAATCTTCCTGTTTATGTAAATGAGCATACTCTTGTTATTATTTCATCTTATTCCGGAAACACTGAAGAAACTATCTCGTGTTTTGAACAGGCGTTAAAAAAGAAATCAAAAATTATAGTTATCACTTCGGGAGGAAAGATCGGTGAAATCGCTTCGACAAATAAAATTCCTTCAATTAGTATTCAAGGTGGATTTCAGCCAAGATATGCTCTTGGATTAAGCTTCTTTTCTTTAATGAGAATTATGCAAGAACTTGGATTCGCCGATGAGGAAAGCAATGCAAAGAAAATAATCGGTTTATGGCAAAGACGGGGAGATGAATATTCCGGAGATAATAATAAGGCAGTTCAGATTGCAGAGCAGATTATCGGTTTCATTCCGGTTATTTATTCAGCAGAATTCCTTTCTTCAACAGGTTACAGGTTGAAGAGTCAGTTTAACGAAAATTCAAAACTTCATTCGTTCCATCACAATATTCCTGAAATGAACCATAATGAAATTATCGGATGGGAATCTTACAAAGAAAAACAATTTCATAGTAAAGTAATTTATTTATTTGATAATGAATTTCACTCACAGAACAAAAAAAGATTTGACATCCTAAAAGAAATTCTTACAGAAAAAAAAGTCGAAGTTTTAACTCTCACCAGCAGCGAGGAAAACAAAAAGGTACGAATTATGGATTTGATTTTCTTGTGTGATTGGATATCTTTTTATGCGTCGGTTTTACGTGGATTCGATCCTTCGGAGATTGATTTTATTTACAGGATGAAACAAAGGCTTACTTAATCATTGGGCTCCGGATGATAATATCATCAAAAATAAATTTTATCCGGTATTATGCTTGTTTTCACATCGACTACTTTAAAAATACCTTTATATGGTTTCTTACTAACATTTCTCGTTAGCGACTTTGCGCTGGCTCAATTCTTTTACTTTGGTCGAAATAAAGTTCAGTACCGAAGAATTTGATTGGAAAATACTTCGTACTGATCACTTTGATATCTATTACTATGGCGAAATGGAATTCATTGCTGGAATCGGAGCAAACTACGCCGAAGAAATTTTTGCTGAGTTGAAAGTTAGAATGAATCACATAGTAACGCGAAGAATTCCACTCATTTTTTATAACACTACAATTGATTTTCAACAAACAAATGTAACACCGGGTTTGATCCCTGAAGGCGTTGGTGGTTTTTTTGAATTTCTTAAAGGCAGAGTTGTTTTGCCCAGTAACGGTTCACTTCACGACTTTCGACACGTCATTCGTCATGAAATTATTCACGTTTTCATGACCAACAAGGTTTACAGAATATTAAAAGACCACAGAATTCCAACAGGTAAAATGCCGCCACTTTGGTTTGTTGAAGGTCTTGCGGAGTTTTATTCTACAGAATGGGATGCACAGGCTGAGATGATCTTAAGAGATGCAGTTCTAAACAACTACTTTATAAATCTTGATAATATTTACAGCATCTACGGGTCATTCCTGATGTATAAAGAAGGTCAAAGTTTTTTGGAGTTTGCTGCCGAGAAGTACGGTGAAGAGAGAATTGGAATGCTTCTCGATAATTTCTGGATGTATTCATCTTTTAATCAAGTGCTGGAAACAACATTTAAAGAATCTTTTGAACAAATTGATGCAGAATGGAATTATTGGCTTAGAAAAAAATATTATCCGTTAATGGAATCAAGCTACCCAACAGAATTTGGTTCATTAAAACTGACAAAGAAAGGATTTAATTTTACTCCGGTCTATTTCAAATTGAACAACCGACATTTCCTCTATTACCTTGCGAACATGGATGGTTATTCTTCCATCTACCGAATTGAATTATCACACGAGTATTTTCCAATAGACTCTCCTGAGCTAATTCTGAGAGGTGAGCAAACTGAAGATTTTGAATCGTTTCATTTATTTCAATCTGCAATTGATGTATCTAATGACGGATTACTGGTCTTCAATACTAAAAAGGGAGGAAGCGATGTAATCCATTTTTATTCTGTTTATGAAGAGAGAGTTATCAGGACTTTTCAAAATGATGAACTGGTATTTATAACTTCACCAAAGTTTTCAAGTGACGGTAATCTCATTGTTTTTAATGCGGTGGATCGTAAAGGATTCAGCGATATTTATATTTATAATTTTGCTGATGATAAACTTTTTAGAATCACAAATGATTACTATAATGATCAGGATCCGTGTTTTGGATTAACAGATCAGCAAGTCATATTTTCATCTGATAGAAGCGGGGGAGAATTAACAGGAAAATACAATCTTTTTTCAATCAACCTTAATAATTATGAAATTGAATACATCACTTATATGAATGCAAACAGTCAGGCACCGGTTCTTTCACCTGAAAAAGATTTGCTTCTATTTACATCGGATTATAACGGAGTAAGAAATCTTTATGAAATTCCCATCACTGACGAAAGGTTTAGCAGCAATGTAAACAAGATATCCGAATTTATTTCGAGTGTATTCAATCCGGTTTATATTGATTCCAATTACATTACGTTTTCAGGTTTTGAAAAATTTTCGTTCAATCTGTATATGTTCAGTAAAAAAGATTCAAAGGAAGATTCTCTTTATACAATTGAAATGAAAATTGAAGAGCCATTGGAAATATGGCAGGCAGCAGTCCTTGAACTTCCATCAGAAAGAAAAGATACCGAATATGAAAAAGAATACTCACTCGATTTTGCTCAGGGTGTAGTTGCAACCGATCCGATATTTGGTACCAGGGGCGGGGCCATTTTTTCATTAAGTGATTTGCTTGGTGATGACAGATATATTTTTATGATTTATAATAATGCATCTGTTTCGAGCGAGATTTTGAACAGTTTCAATGTAATTCTCCAAAAAGTAAATTTTGCTGGAAGAGTTAACTATGGTTACGGGATATTTCACCTAAGCGGGCCGGTGTATGATTATGCCGATCCGGATCAATACTACTACGAAAGAAGTTTTGGCGGATCATTTCTTCTAAGCTATCCTATTTCAAAGTTTCAGCGTCTGGAGGCAACTGCTACATTAAGAAACTCTAATAAAGAAGTTATTCCTGAAGTGATTGAAAGAAAGGCACTCTTATTTACAAATACAATCGGCTGGGTTATGGATAATTCTGTCTGGGGTTCAACGGGTCCTGTGGATGGAATACGAGCTTTAGTTTATCTCGGATATACGAGTGATATTAAATACAGTAACGTTAATTACTTTTCTATTATTGGCGATTACAGGTATTATCAACGATTCGCACTTACCACGCTTCTTGCATTCAGAGCAGCAATATTTTACAATGAAGGAAAAGAGGCACGTCTGTATTATGTTGGTGGAAGCTGGGATCTTAGAGGCTGGCCGAGATTTGGAATCAGAGGTGAAAAAATCTGGCTTACTTCACTTGAATTCAGATTTCCTCTTATTGATCAACTTGGGATAAGATTCCCGTTTTTTAATTTAGGCTTTCCGGGAATCAGGGCTGCGATATTTTACGATATGGGTGGTGCCTGGAATGATGAATATATTTCAACTATCGGATCGGTAGGATTTGGTTTCAGGTTTAATCTATTCGGTGTGCTTACACTCAGATATGATATGGGCAAAAAAATAGAACAAAATTATACAAGATTTCAGGATGGATTGTTTTACCAATTCTTTTTCGGATGGGATTTTTAAAAATTAAAATAATATCGTTAGCCGTTTTGCTTTTATTCGCGGGTTGTGCAAGGTCCGTAATAAAGTATTCGACCAAGCTTGATGAGAATGCCTACCAAATGTTCGGCAAAATTCCTTCGAGAGAATTTTATATGCCCGTTACTATCTCCGACTCGGTGTTACTCAAATGGGAATCCGAATCTTTTGGTGGTTTTTCAAATTCATCTGTTTCTATTTATGATGACGTTGTTTTTATAAATGATCTTGCCGGAAGAATTTTTTGTTTCCAGATGGAATCAGGAAAGAAAATTGGCTCGCTTAAATACAGCAGTGGAAGTGTGTATTCAACTCCGGTACCGTTAAGAAGTAAAATTATTTTCCCTGTAGCTCTCGAGAAAGATAATCTTACAGAATTAATTATTTATGATTACAGTCTTGGTAAGGAGATCGAAGCCATTGAACTACCCGGTAGAGTACTTACTCAGATGATCGTTTTTGGTGATGATGTTTTATTTACATCAGAAGTAGGTATTGCATATAGATTTAGTTCTTCCGGTAAGAAAATTTGGGAAACACACACACGGGTACCAACACGAAGTTCTCCAATACTTGCAAATGATCTGTTCATTTTTGGAAATGATCATGGTGAAATTATTGCACTAGATGCTTCATCAGGAGATTCAGTTTACGTTAAAAATATTGGCGGAAATTTCTTTTCCGGTCTCACTTCATCTTCCAATATTATTTATGCAGGAAATGATAATGGATGGGTCTATGCACTAAATATCGAAGACGGAGAAATGATATGGCAGTTTGATACCGGTGCAAGAATCAAAATGGAACCTGCTTGCGATGAACAAAATCTTTATATCGGTAACCTGAACGGAAGTTTTTTTTCAATTGATAAAATTAACGGAAGTGAAAACTGGCGGAAAGATTTTATCGGCATTCTTAATACAACACCGCTAATTACCGGGAATGGAATAATCCTTCCAAATGTTCTCTTCAAAATTCATATTCTGGATAAACAATCCGGCAATGAAGTAAAATCAATCCCATTGGAAGGAAGAGCAAAACTTTCTCCTGTAATTCATAATAATCTTTTGTTTATTGGTTTCGATGACGGAGTAATAAGAGCGTATGAATTTATTTATTAAATTATACGCAGTTTTATTAGCTTGTTCACTTAGTGTTTCCGCACAGGATTGTACTGCCGATGTATTTATTAAAACTGATGTTGAGGATGCTAATCTTTTTGTAAATGATAAACTTGAAGGTCAGGGAAAAAATTTCGAGCTAAAACTTGAACCGGGTACTTACGAGATCAGAATTCTTGAAAATTACAAAAAATGGAATGCTTTTAGAATTGATGATACTCTTAGAATAAATGATTGCAATAGCGTGTCAGTTACATATACTCTTCAAAATAAAAAACTTTTGGATTCAAATCCTCAGAACGTCTATGTGAAAGAGTCAGATTCCCTTATCGGTTTTACTCCTTTTTTAATGGAGAATAATTATCAAACTCTGCTTCTTCAAAAGCCTGGATATGAAGATAAAATTGTATCCTCTCAGGAAATTTCAGCGGGAATAAAACCGGAGCTTCAGTTCACCGGTGAAATTAAAGGAGAAAGTTTTTATCAGTCTACTATGTTCAAAGTTCTTATTGGAACGATTCTGACTCTGGGGGCAGCAACCGCATATTACAAGCTCGAAGCTGATATAGCTTTTGATCAGTACCAGGTTACCGGTGATCAGGCTTTATTGGATCAAACGAACAAATATGATCTTATCAGCGGTGTTACATTTGTTGCAATGCAAATAAATTTTGGTTTGATTTTATATCTCTTCCTCACCGATTAATTCCCTCCTTTTTAATAAATTAGAATGGCATTCTTAAAAGAATAAATGATTACACTACTGGAATCAATAAATCTATCCACTGAATTTCTTGGACAAAAGGGAATTGAATCTCCTCGAATCAACTCCGAGCTTTTATTAGCAAATATTATTGGTTGTAAAAGACTCGATTTGTATCTTGCTTTTGACAGACCATTAAGCGAACCAGAATTGCATAGATATCGTGAGTATATCAAGCGCAGGGCTAACTTCGAACCTCTTCAATACATAATCGGGACGGTTGAATTTTATGGTTTGGAATTGATAGTTAATCCGGATGTTCTGATTCCACGACCTGAAACGGAACTTCTCATCGAAAATATTCTGAGCCGACATCCGAAAGAAAAAATACTAACTATTCTTGATATCGGATGCGGCAGCGGAAACATCTCAATCTCACTTGCTGTTAATTTACCGGAAGCACAAATTATTGCGACTGATATCAGTGAGCAGGCGATAAAAGTTGCATCTGAGAATGCTAAAAAGCACAATGTAGCAAACAGAATTAAAATTGTCAGGCATGATATTCTAAAAGATAATTTGAATAATTTTCCGATGTTTGATTTAGTTGTTTCAAATCCACCGTACGTTTCAAAAGAAAGTTTTTTATTACTGCAAAAGGAAATTAAAAACTTTGAACCAAGAGTCGCAGTTACAGATGAACAAGACGGTTATACTTTCTTCAGAGAAATATCTGCAAAAGTTTCGGGTAAACTTAACGAAAGGGGAAAATTATTTTTTGAAGTTGCGCAGGGGCAAAGTGAAGATGTGAAAAGTATTATGCTTAAACATAATTTTGAAAGTATTTATTTCATTAAAGATTATCAAAATATAGACAGGATTGTTTACGGAGTAGTAAAATGAAAGCGTTAGTGCAAAGAGTTAAATACGCATCAGTAAAAATTCCGGAACACAATTATTTTCAGGAAATTAATAAAGGTCTTTTAATCCTTTTAGGAATTAAAGAAGGTGATTCCTCTGAAGATGTAAATTTTGTTGCCGATAAATGCTGCAGCTTAAGAATTTTTGAAGATGCTGAAAATAAAATGAATCGTTCAGTTAAAGATGTTGAAGGCGAAATATTAATTATCTCTCAGTTTACTTTGTATGGAGAGACATCAAAAGGTAATCGCCCAAGTTTTAGCATGGCTGCAAAACCTGACGAAGCCATTCCACTTTATGAAAAATTTATTTTAAGACTTAAATCAAATATCGGTAATGATAAAATAAAATCAGGGTTATTCGGTGCAATGATGGATGTGCAGTTAATAAATTACGGACCGGTAACTGTTCTTGTTGAATCAAACAAATAATTTAACCTGATGACTAACGTTTTAATGGTATTTCTGGATGGTGTCGGGATTGGCAAGAAAGATTTTCATTTTAATCCATTCTTTCAACATGGATTCAAAGCATTCGAGAAAATAATTGGAAACATTCCATCACTTGATAACCAGAGATTAACGAACGGTACTCATTATTTGTTTCCTACCGATGCAAATCTCGGGATTGATGGTTTACCACAAAGCGGAACCGGTCAGGTTTCATTGTTTTGTGGATTCAATGCTCCAAAGTTTGTGGGTAAACATTTTGGTCCTTATCCGTATTCTACAACCGTTCCAATTTTAGCGAAAGAAAATCTACTCGTTCATTTTAGAGATAAGGAGCAAGGCAGCTACTTTGCGAATGCATATCCGAAAGCTTTTTTTGATTATATAAAATCCGGTAGAACAAGACTTAGTGTCACAACATTAACCTGTCAACTTGCTGAAATCAGATTGAATCGTGTGAGTGATGTAAGAGCAGGGAAGGCGCTAACTGCCGAATTAACTAACGAACGATGGAATCAAAGACTTGGCTATAATCTGAAAGTAATAAAACCACAAACAGCCGCAAGACGACTTCTGAAAATTGCTAATAATTATAAATTTACTTTATATGAATATTATCTGAGTGACCATCTTGGTCACTTAAGAATTGCAAACGAATTTGATAGGCTATTTTCTGAGATGGATGAATTTTTATTTACTCTGCTGAACGAATTCGATTCAAAAAAAATGACTTTAATTGTTTGCTCCGATCACGGAAATCTCGAAGACTTATCGGTGAAAACTCATACAAGAAATCCTGCACTCACAATTTCTGCAGGAAAATCAGCGAAAGAAATATCAGAAACAGTAACAGACATAAGCCAGATCAAAAAAGCAATAATAAAATACTGTAAATGAAAACTTATCCTGTAGTTAAGATTGCTATTATATTCATTGCTGGAATTCTTTCAGCTCAGATTTTTGAACTGGGATTTTTATTCGTTAGTATCTTATTCACCTCAGCCCTGATACTTTTACTCGTAAGCAAAAAGCTATATGATAAGCCAATATTTTCCATATTTACTTTCCTGGTGCTGGGTATGTTGATTATCTCAATCGGTAATTATTTAGCAAATAAAAATGAAATAAAATATAATCCTTTTCTCTCCAATCTTGATAAGGTGAAAAACACAACAGTCGTCGGGAAAATATCCCGGATCGATCTTAAAAGAAAAAATGAAATACTATTTTACGTTGCCATTGATTCAATATATTCTGATGAATTTTTTGCTAAGGATGAAATCAATATCCTGTGTAAAGCAAAGCTTGGGCAAAAAGCAGCGAACGAATTATATGATAGGTTAAAACCGGGCAATATAGTTGCGGTAAAAGGATTTTATTATAAAGGTAAACAGAAAAGGAATCCGGGTGAGTTTGATTATGATGCTTATTTAAAATCAAAAGATGTTTTGGGAATAATTTCTGTAACTAACATATCATCAGTTACAATACTTAACAATGAAGCTGATGATTTTCAAAATTGGATTCATCAAATACGTAAAACGATAGATGAGCAATTAAAAAAATACCATTCACCGGAAACAGCATCGCTGCTTCGTGGTCTCTTGCTTGCGGATAGAGGTGAGATAAAATATCAAACTAAAACGCAATTTATTAATGCCGGAGTTGTTCATGTTCTCGCAGTTTCGGGTTTACACGTTGGCTTTATCATTCTGATTTTTCTTTTCCTCTTTGGCAGGCTGAATTTATTTGTGCGTTCTATTCTGACAATAATCGGTCTTATTTGTTTTATGCTGATTACTGGAGTACCTCCTTCAGTTTTCAGAGCCACTGTTATGGCAGTAGTTTTAATCATTGCCTTTCTTTCAAACAGGACTACCAATCTGATTAACTCGATATCAATTGCTGCTCTAATAATACTTGTTATAGATCCAAACGAAATTTATAATCCGGGCTTTCAACTTTCATTTGCTGCAGTGCTGGCAATTGGTATTCTCTTCCCTTACTTTAATTTAGTAATCGAAGGATGGAATATCACAAGTAAAGCACAAAAAAATATTTTACTGTTTTGTGCTGTCTCGCTCAGTGCTCAAATCGGTACTATCCCGTTTACTTTATTATATTTCAATAAACTTTCCATGATAGCTCTTTTAGCAAATCTATTTATAATTCCTGCAATAGGGTTTATAATAGCAGCAGCGATAGTAACTCTGGTATTCTCAGCAATTCTGCCAGCTCTTGCTGTTTATTTAGGAGCCGCCAATGATTTACTTTCCGGATTTGTAATTCGTGTTATAAAATATTCAGGAAACTTATCATTTTCACATCTCACTATAAATAATTATTCACTTATTGATCTCATTATTTTTTATTTAATGCTTGCTCTGCTGATTTACTTTTTGACAAAATTCACAAGTTTAAAATCAAAGTTGATACTTTTGTTTCTGATCGCAGCTAACACTTTTATTTTTTCTTCGATAGATGACAAGGATTTACTCCCTGATAATTATTTAAGTGTCATGATGATTGATGTTGGACAGGGTGATTCGTTTCTTATTAAATTTCCAAATGGTAAAACAGCTCTGGTAGATGCAGGAAATACCACTTTTACTTATGATAATGGTGAGCGGGTAATAATTCCGTTACTTAATTTTTTAGGGATAGAGAAAATTGATTACGGGATCGTGACACACATTGATGCAGATCATTACGGCGGTTTTGTATCACTAATCCTGGAAAACAGGATCGGTGAAATTTTCAAACCGGAAATGGATACATCATTGAGTAAAGATAAACGGTTTGAAGAATTAATCAGGCAAAGGGGCGTGTCAATTAAATATTTTAAAGAACAAAAAATTGAAATCGGTAATGCAGCTCTTTATGTTTTGTATGATGAAAATATTAATTCAATAGCTGGTAAATCAACAAATGACAGAAGCGGATTCTTTAAATTAGTATATGGAGAAACAAGTTTTCTTTTTACGGGAGATGTTGAAAAGAGAATTGAAAAATTTTATGGGAATAAGTATAAGAACTTTCTTGACTCTGATGTTTTGAAAGTAGGGCATCACGGAAGTAAAACAAGTTCTTCCGAAGTATTCCTGGAATATGTTACTCCGGAAGTAAGCTTGATTAGTGCCGGATTTAAAAATAAATTTGGTCATCCTTCAAATGAAATTATTGAACGGTTGCTCCATGTTGGTTCAAAAATATACAGGAGCGATTTACAGAAAGCCATTTTGCTTAGATCAGATGGTGAATTAATAAAAGTAATAAATTGGTAAATAAAAAAAATAATTAAGAGAGAATCAAAATGAATGAAACAAAAATTGAAGTTGGAATAATAATGGGCAGCGATTCCGATCTTCCGGTTATGGAAGATGCAGTTAAAATTCTCAAGGAATTTGGTATTGGTTATGAAGTAAAAGTACTTTCTGCTCACAGAACTCCTAACCAGCATGGTGAATATTCCAGGACAGCAATCGAAAGAGGATTGAAGGTTATAATAGCCGCCGCCGGCGGTGCAGCACATTTACCGGGAGTAACAGCGGCACAAACAACTTTACCTGTGATAGGTGTGCCGATAAAAGGAAAAACACTTGAAGGTATGGATGCATTACTTTCGATTGTTCAAATGCCTCCGGGAATACCTGTCGCAACTGTTGCTATTAATGGTGCAAAGAATGCCGCAATTCTGGCAGTGAGTATATTAGGACTCGTCAATTCTGACATTCAAAAAAAACTTGTTAACTACAAGAGAAAAATGGAGTTGGAATCACTTGCTAAGAATGATAATATTAAGGTATGAGTTGATTATCAATTGGTAAGATTCTTGACAGACGAAAATCCTACTTTAATAGTAAATAATTCGCTTAAATACTTGCAAAAAAAGCTAAAATTTGGTAATGTTGATGTGATATTTTGTGTGCAAATATTTTTTAGTAAAATTTCTTCTCTAAGAATGAACAGCTTGCTAATCATAATGTATAAATTTTGGTTCCTACAAATAACTAACATATCTATAACTAATATCTGGAGGGTCTCTTTATGAAGAAGACATTTCAATTGTTTTTCACTTTTTTGCTTGCATTTGCTTGGTTGAGTGTTTCTGCACAGGAAAATCAGCTATCAAATGGTGCTGTACCTCATATGAAAGCCGAGAGAATTCACACGATAGTGAATCTACCCGATAATCCGGCTTCAATCGCTTATGGTTGGGAATCTATATCATTGACGACTATATCTATGCCAATACCGGCTGGAACACCATTCGCAACACTTGCACCTTTCGATCCAGGAGCGGGTTTTGCATCTTCAATGACTAAAGGCGGTAATGGTAATTATTATTTAACTGAAATCAATACCGGATTATACCAGTTTAATACTGGCACTGGTGCACTTACTTTACTTGGTTCCATTACAGGTGCGAGTGAACAACCGAATGGTATTTCATTTAATCCTGCAAATAGCATGTACTATATCATGGGAAGTACTAATTTTTATTCATTCGATATTAATACAAGAGTTGCAACTTTAATTGGTAACACAGGAGTTGCAGGTGCATTATTTATTGATCTTTGTTTTAATGCTTCTGGTGTTTGCTATGCTTATGATTTAGTAACTGATGCAGCTTACACGATCAATATTTCAACTGGTGTTGCTACACTTTTAGGTGCCTTAGGTTATGATGCAAACTATGGTCAGGGCATGAGCTATGATATGGAAACAAGCACAATTTATCTTAGTGCTTTTAACAATGGTACTGTTACAGGTCAGTTGAGAACTATGAATCCAGCTACCGGTGCTACAACTTTAGTAACTGACTGGGGCTTTGCTCAAGTTGCTCCTTTTGCACTTAATACAACATTTGGAGCTCCTTGCCCAATAGGTGCTGCTTCTAATCCTACACCAGCTAACGGTGCTACTGGTCTTCCACTGACCGGTAACACAGCTATGTGGACAAATGGTACCGGAACAGTGAATGTTGAAGTTTGGTTTGGACCTGCTGGTAACGTAACTAAAGTTTACGACGGTACAGCTATAACACAGCTTGCTTTACCAACTCTTACTTACGGAACTACGTACTTTTGGTATATTGTATGTAAAGACGGTACTTGCGGAACACAAGGTCCGACCTGGACATTTTCAACAATGCCAGATCCTTTCTTAAATGAATGGTGTGATGCGTTTGCAAATTTTAGCAACTGGACTGCTGTTGGACCATTGGGTCTTACAAACTGGACAGCAAATAATTCAGCTAGTGCAGGCGGAACGGCTCCTGAATTAAGAATGAGCTGGACTCCATCATTTAATGGTCTATCAGTGATCAGATCAGTTGCAATTCCGTTATTAAATAACACATTAACGAACTTCTCATTTAACTACTTCTTTGACTGGTATGCAGATCCAAGCGGAACAGTTATCGTCGGCATTACATATGACGGCGGTACCACAGTTATTCCACTGTATACTCAAGTTGATGCAACAGGTAATGTTGGTCCTCAAGTTATGTCAGGCAGCTTTACAACACCTGCATCAGGTGCTTCAAATGCTCAGATAGTAGTTTCATTTAATGGTAACTCATTCAATAATGACAATATCTTCTGGGATAATATGTGCCTAGATTGGGTTGTACCGGTTGAGTTCACAGCATTTACAGCTACAGGTAATTTCGGTGTTGTAGATTTACAATGGATTACAGCAACTGAAACCAACAACTCAGGCTTTGAAGTTCAGAGAAGCAACGGCAGTGAATTTGAAACTATCGCTTTTATTGAAGGACATGGAACAACAACTGAGACTCAGGTTTACACCTATTCTGACAAATCTGTAGAAGTCGGTTCATATACTTACAGACTAATGCAGATTGATTTTGACGGAACATCTTCATATTCAGATGAAGTTGAAGTTGACGTTCCGGCTCCGGCAGAATTTGCTTTAGAGCAGAACTATCCAAACCCATTCAACCCAAGCACTCAGATTGCATTTAGATTAGCTGTTGATTCTAAAGTTAGCTTGAAGGTGTTTGACGTACTTGGACAGGAAGTTGCTACACTTGTAAACTCAAACTTTGTTGCAGGCGGACACAGCGTTGATTTCAATGCTTCTTCTCTAAATTCAGGTGTTTATCTGTATAGAATTGAAGCTACTGGAATTGATGGAAGCAATTTCGTAGATGTAAAGAAGATGATATTGACCAAGTAATTTTGGTTAGTTTACTTCTGACTTTAAGAGTTTAATAGCTCTTTAAACAAGCCAGCTCTGAAATATGAGCTGGCTTTTTTTTATTTTCCGGATAAAAACGTGCTTATATGAACTATTATTAGGTGTAACACTTGACATCATCAGCAAAATAAATTATAATTTAAATGGTCTTTTAAAATTATATAGAAATCCAAAGCAATAGGTATTACATATTGCTTCATTTCTATTGTGTCATAATCAAATTAATTAATCATATTCAAGGGAGGTCTCGATGAAAAATTTTTTTCTAATTTCTCTTGTAATGCTTTGGTGCATTACACTACTTGCTCAGAAGAAATTCGAAATCGCTTCTGAAGAAAGTCCCACACTTCAATACGTAAACCATGATCCAGCGCTTGAAGCAATCTGGGATGTCCAGTTCGATTACGATGCGACAGCGGTAACCGGTGCTGCAGGTAATGCAGGAGCTGTTTATATTCCTACAATTGACAAATTCTGGACAAGCAGATGGGCTACAGGTGTTGCTCATCAATGGAACTCGAATGGTACTTTGGATCTTCAATTTACATTGCCATTTACAGGAACTCGAGGAATGTGTTTTGACGGCACCGTTGTTTATCATTCTACTGCTACAACTACTGTTCAAAAAGTTGATCCTGTAACTAGAACAGTTGTTGGTACTGTTTCTGTTGTTGGTGCACCAAATGGTTTCAGATTTATAACCTATAATCCTGATGGAAACTCAGGTGCAGGTTCAATAATTGGTGGAAACTGGACATCACCAAATTTGAATTTCTATGAATTCAGTTTAACAGGAACATTATTAAGAACAGTTACCAACGCAGTCACTGGTGTTTATGGAGTTGCTTATGATAATTGGTCACCCGGAGGTCCATTCCTATGGGTTTGGAGTCAGGGAGCTGGCGCAGGAACACCACAGTTAATCCAGCAAATGAATTGGACATCAGGAACATACACTGGTATCACACATGATGTTACAACTGATGTTGGATTAGGTAATGCTTCCGCAATTGCTGGTGGATTATTTATTACAGATGAACTTGTACCTGGATTTGTTACATTAGGTGGAATGTTACAAGGGGTACCTGACAGATTATTTGGATATGAATTACTTCCTACCGGACCTCCTTGTCCAGTTGGTGAAGCAACAAATCCAACTCCAGCTTCAGGTAGTGTTGATATTCCAATCAATTTAGCTCAGATTTCATGGGTTAACGGAACTGGTGCAACTTCAATTGAAGTATTCTTTGATGGTGTAAGTGTTTATTCTGGTGCTCCAACGACTTCCTACAATATACCCTCAGGTTCTTTGAATTATTCTTCGACATATGC
This sequence comes from uncultured Ignavibacteriaceae bacterium, assembly GCA_963698525.1. Lineage (GTDB taxonomy): Bacteria > Bacteroidota > Ignavibacteria > Ignavibacteriales > Ignavibacteriaceae > IGN2. The sequence continues at coordinate 630,521 of CAVORE010000016.1, forward strand.
CTGGAAAGTAAATGGATCTAATGGAACTTGTACTACATACGGTCCAACATGGACATTTACAACAGTGGCAGATCCAAATATAGTTAACCTATTCTGCGATGATTTTGAAGCGGGTGCAGGAAACTGGACTATTACAAATGACGGAGGTACTTGTATTTGGGAAGTTTTAACACCACCATTCCCAAACACCTATACTTTACCTCCCACTTCTACAGGTGCAGTATTTGCAGCGGATGCTGATGATTGCGGTAGTGGAACAACGTTATTATCTACCGCGACATCAACCAATGCAATTGATGCCACTCAATTCCAAAGTGTTTGGCTGGAATTTGATAATGACTGGAATGCAATTGATAATGCAGATTTTGCATACGTTGATGTAAGCATTGATGGAGGAGCCACCTGGCTCAACGTGCTTACCTTTGACGTGGTTGATGTTAGAAACACTCACGAAATTTGGGATCTGACCTCATTGGTTGCTCTCAGCAGTTTCAATATCAGATTTAAAACAATTCAGCCAGGATTTGATTGGTGGTGGGCTGTTGATAATATATGTATTTATGGTTCAGACCCAATTCCAGTTGAATTAACTTCATTTGCAGCAGTTGCTGATTTTGGTTTAGTTGAATTAAGCTGGATAACAGCTACCGAAACCAATAACAGAGGATTTGAAGTTCAGAGAAGTTCCGGAAAGGATTTCGAAACCATTGCTTTCATTGAAGGACACGGTACCACAACCGAGCCACAGGCTTATTCTTATTCTGACAGAGATGTGATTGCAGGTTCATATAGCTATAGACTGAAACAAATTGACTTTGATGGAACTTTTGAATATTCTAATTTAATTGAAGTTGATGTTCCTTTATTGAAAGAATTTGCTTTAGAGCAGAACTATCCAAACCCATTCAACCCAAGCACTCAGATTGCATTCAGATTAGCTGTTGATTCTAAAGTTAGCTTGAAAGTGTTTGACGTACTTGGACAGGAAGTTGCTACACTTGTAAACTCAAACTTTGTTGCAGGCGGACACAGCGTTGATTTCAATGCTTCTTCTCTAAATTCAGGTGTTTATCTCTATAGAATCGAAGCTACCGGAATTGATGGAAGCAATTTCGTAGATGTAAAGAAGATGATATTGACCAAGTAATTCTGGTTAGTATACTTCTGACTTTAAGAGTTTAATAGCTCTTTTAACAAGCCAGCTCTGAAATATGAGCTGGCTTTTTTAATGTACATTTTAAATTCAATGATAAATTCATTCATTGCTTGTTCAAATATTAAATGATAATTTTGCTACGATTTTAATCACAAAAGGGCAACAAAATGAAATCAATTATCTCTTTATTAATATTAATTTTAATGGTTGGCTGTTCATCAAAAAAGTCTGACAAAGAACTTTTCAATGAAGCTCAAAACTATCTTAAGCAGGATAAAGTTCCTGAAGCTGTGATGGCTTTAGAAGAATTGGTAAATGATAACGCAGGGAGCGAATTGGCTCCGGAAGCTCTTTCTCAGTTAGCCGGGCTTTATCAAAATAAACTCATTAAAAGTATGTCAGAGAAAGAGAATCTAGAAAGAGCAATTGAATTGTTTAAGAAACTATATCAAGAGTATCCTAAAAGCAGCTTTGCTCCTTCGGGTTTATTTATGGCTGGATTTATTTATGCAAATGAACTTAATAATTTTGAAGAAGCCACAAAACTATATTCACAATTCGTTAAAGAATATCCTGATCATGAATTGGCTGCCTCAGCACAAGCTGAACTGGACAATATGGGTCTTACCCCTGAAGAAATTCTTCTCAGGAATATGGCTAAAGAAAAATAATGGATAAGCCTGTAAGAGATTTTAAGAATTTTCTTGATCCGACTTTTATTTCAAAACTTAATTCGCTTGAACTAAAAGCAAGGTTTGTGGTTGAAGGATTTATGGTTGGATTGCATAAAAGTCCTTACCACGGATTCAGTGTTGAATTTTCAGAGCATCGTTCATACATGCAGGGAGATAATCTTAAAGATGTTGACTGGAAAGTATTTGGAAAGACTGAAAAATATTTTATCAAACAGTACGAGGAAGAAACAAATTTACGGAGTCATATATTTCTTGATACAAGCAACTCAATGGCATACAGTTCAGGGAAAAATTTATCAAAGCTTGATTATTCATTAACTCTTGCGGCTGCATTAAGTTATTTAATGATTCATCAACAGGATGCAGTTGGATTAACGCTTTACGCTGAGAAAATAAACAAATATTTACCGCCAAAATCTTCACGAGCTTATCTTCAGGAAATATTAAAAAGTCTGGCTAATATTCAGGCATCAGAAAAAACTAACACCGCAGCAAGTTTGAGCGAAGCGGCTGAGAAAATAAAAAGAAGGGGATTGGTAATAATTATTTCTGACTTTTTTGATGAAATTGATTCAGTATTGAAAGCATTGAAACATTTCAGTTATAAAAAAAATGAAGTGATTGTTTTTCAGGTTCTCGATCCCATGGAAAAAACTTTTTCGTTTGGTAAAGATGCTATCTTCAAAGATTTGGAAACCGGTGATGAACTGACAACACAACCCTATCAAATTCAAAAAGCTTATCGTGAAGCAATGGCCGAATTTACAAACATGATTAAAGCCGAATGTCTGAATTCAAATATTGATTACAATCTGATTGACACATCCGCCCTTTATGACAAAGCACTTCTTCGATACATTCAAAAAAGGTCAAAATTATATTGAGATTAAATTAGCTTAATAACTTTAGATAATTTTCTGAAAGTTTCTGTGCTTCCGCCTCCGTCTTTGCTTCAACTATCGTCCGGATAATCGGTTCAGTATTCGATTTTCTAAAATGTACCCAATGATCTTCAAAATCTACTCTCACACCATCTTCTGTATTAATTTTAGCATTCTTAAATTCTTTAATCAAATTATTCAAAACTGAATCGGGGTTTGCTACCACTTCAATTTTCTTTTTGGAAATGAAATATTGTGGTAATTCGTCTTTTAATCGGGATAAAGATTTTCCAAGATCTGTCAAATGCTGAAGTGTTATTGCAATTCCGACAAGTGCATCTCTTCCAAAATGAAGTTCCGGAAAAATTACTCCTCCACTACCTTCACCGCCAATTACAGCTTTTACTTCTTTCATCTTTTTCACAACATTAGCTTCGCCAACCGGTGATCGAAATACTTTACAATCAAATTTTGCAGCGACATCATCAACACCTCTCGTTGTTGATAGATTAACAACTACGTCTCCCTTTTTTCTGGCAAGCACAAACTGAACCACCTGAACAATCGTATTTTCTTCGCCGAATGGTTCACCTTTATCAGTGATTAAGACGAGGCGATCAACATCAGGATCAACTACAATTCCCAAATCTGCTTTCGTTTCTTTTACTTTTTTCATTGTCTCAGTCAGGTTTTCAGGAAGTGGTTCCGGTAATCGTGGAAAGATGCCTGTTTTTTCGCAGTTCATTTCTATCACTTCACAGCCAAATTGTTTCAGGAATTCGGGAAGCACATATGCACCAGCACCATTAACACAATCAAGTAAAACCTTAAATCTTCTTTTCCTAATTTCATCCAGGTAAATCATTCCTAAGTCTAATATCGCGTCAACGTGATTTTGAATTCCTTGCTTGTACTCTGTTCGTTTGCCAATCTTATCCCAGGTTTGATATTTTAATTCACCAATCTCTAAATACTTTTGCATTTGAGTGAACTCATCCGGCGAAAGAAACTGACCTGTTTTGTTTAATAATTTTAATGCGTTCCATTGATTTGGATTGTGACTTGCAGAGATTGCAATTCCACCGGAAGCATTTAATTTCTTTACATTGAATTGAACTGTCGGTGTTGGACAAATACCAATATCAATAACATCAATTCCTTTTGCAAGCAAAGTTCCGGTTACTATTTGGTTAACCATTTCACCTGTAATTCTTGAATCTCTACCAATGACCACTTTTCCTGATTCAATAAATTCCGCATATGCATTTGTATGTTTAATAATTACTTCCGGTTCCAATCCATCCCCGACTATTCCGCGTATTCCGGAAATACTTGTCATCAATGTGCCCATTATTATCCTGTATTAATTTTGAATGTTCATTTTGTGGTATGCAAAGATAAATATTTGGTAATTGAGTTTTTGAGTTTAATTTTATGCATCTCATCAATAAAAATTAGTTCTGATTGAAAGAAAAAATAAAAAAGATAAACAACCTATTAATTAAACATTTTGGCATTCCTTATCGACAGAAAAGGCTGCCAAATCCTCTGGATACTTTAATTGCTACAATCCTTTCTCAGAATACAAATGATAAGAATTCTTATAAAGCTTACAAAAATTTAAAACAGACTTTTAGTTCCTGGCAGGAAATTGCAGACACCCCCAGGAGTAAAATTGAACAAACAATAAAAATAGCAGGGCTGGGTAAGCAAAAATCAGCTGCGATTAAAAAATCATTATTAACCTTAGGGAAAAAGAATGGAAAGATTAACCTCAATCACTTTAAGAAGAAGAATGATGATGAAATTATTGAAGAGCTAACATCAATAAATGGAATTGGTGTTAAAACAGCAAGCTGTGTTTTACTCTTTTCTCTTGATAGAAATGTCTGCCCGGTTGATACTCACATCCATCGGACTTTAAACAGGATAGAATTGGTTAAAACTAATTCACCGGAAAAAACTTTTTATCTGATTAATGGACATATACCTGAAGGCATCGCTCATCAATTTCATACTAACTTAATCATGTTAGGCAGGGAGATTTGCAAACCGGCAAAACCAGCCTGTTCAGTATGCCCTTTGTTAAAGATTTGTAATTTCAAGCAAAAAAATCTTGCTAAGATAAATATTAATAAGAGAAATAGTTTTCTATTGCTGGATTCCATATAGTAATTTTATTTATCAGTGAATTTTCAATAATGGTATTTCTTCTTATCTTTGCTTTACTCTCTGGAGTAATTCGCTTAAATTTGAATTAAATTTTCCACATCTAAAAAACTATCAGGAGTTTAGAAATGGCAGAACAATTAGGATTGCTTGGGTACGATTATGTTGAATTTTATGTTGGCTCAGCCAAAATGTGGGCGTACTGGCATGCAAAATCTATGGGGATGAAAATTGTGGGGTATTCTGGCCCGGAAACAGGAGTTAAAGGAAAAGTTTCGTACTATCTCGAGCAAAATAATCTACGCATAGTTGTAACATCAGCAATAAATCCAGGTCAATATCAGATTCACTCATTTGTTGAAAAACATGGCGATGGTGTTAAGAGATGGTCGCTGAAAGTTAAAGATGTGAAGAAAGCATTTGATGCTGCAATAAAGAACGGAGCCATTCCTGCCTGGGAACCAAAAAAAACTGAAAATGAAAATGGCTACATTGAAGAGGCAGCATTAAAACTTTATGATGATGCTGAAATCGTTTTTGTGAACAGAGATAATTATAAAGGAATTTTCAAACCTGGATTTGGAAAACCTATTCAGAAGATTGAAATTGTAGCAGAAGATACAGGGCTTCAGGCGATTGATCATATAGTTGGAAATGTTAGAACTAACGAAATGGATCTCTGGGTAAATTATTTGAATAAAAGTTTAAACTTCGAAACATTCATTGATTTTGGTCCTGGTGATATATCCACACAATATTCTGCATTACTTTCAAAAGTTGTTCGATCCACTGAAGGTCCTGCAATTAAAAATCCAATCAACGAGCCTTACGATGGTTTAAAAAAATCGCAGATAGAAGAATACATTGATGAATATCTTGGATCAGGAATTCAGCACGTTGCAGTTATTACGAACGACATTATTAAAACAATTGCAGCAATGAGAAAAAATGGAATGGAATTTCTCTCAGTTCCCGATTCATATTATGACACGTTAAAAGAGAGAGGATTTGAAGTTACCGAAGACATCGGAGAACTTAAGAAATACGGAATACTCTGTGACATTGAAGGTAAAGGATATTTGCTTCAGCTTTTCACAAAACCGATTGGCGACAGACCAACATTCTTTTATGAAATAATTCAGCGAAGAAAAGGTGCACAAGGATTTGGGCAAGGAAATTTTCAGGCATTGTTCGAGTCTATTGAAAGAGATCAGGCTCAACGAGGCAGTCTCGATAGATAATAAATTTAAACATGCAACCATGCAAGTATCTGGGAATTCTGGTTTGCATAGATGCATGATTGCATGTATGAATGAATCAAATAAGCATACGAATTCAACTTAATTATTAAGGAGGTTTTGAATGGCATTTTATGTGAAGGTCGGCAAAGTTCCACCAAAGAGGCATATTACTTTTTACAAAGAGGATGGCAAATCACTTTACAGGGAAGAGCTTTTCAGCACAAAAGGATTCTCTGGAATATACTCGAATAAATATCATCTTTATATGCCTCCGCAAGTTGAAAAAATCAGCGAGGTTGCAATAAATACTTCCGGAAATGATTGGAATGATGCACCGGTTGAATATTACCATTTTGTTACTGATAAAAAGCAGACTAAAGGAAATATTCTTTCCGCAAGAAATGAATTCCTGAAAAATGAACATTGTGTTATTTCAACAGCTCACATCACCGAAGATTCAGATTTCTTTTATCGCAACAGCCAGATGCACGAAATCGTTTTTGTTCATCACGGTAAAGGGTGGCTATTGTCTGAGTATGGCAAGATAAAATTTGATGAATGGGATTATCTGATCATTCCTAAAGGAACTACTTATCAATTAAAATTTGATGATTACAAAAACAATAAAGTTTTTATTATTGAATCAGATACTCCTTATGAAATTCCTTCTCATTTCAGAAATGAATACGGACAATTGACTGAGGAAGCTCCTTATTACGAACGTGATTTCAGAGTTCCAGAGTTCATGGAACCAATTGATAAAATTACTGACTTCAAATTGATGTTGAAAGTTCGAAATAAAATGTTTGAGTACCGGTTGCCTCATCATCCTTTTGATGTTGTCGGCTGGGATGGATTTCTTTATCCATACGCATTTAATATAAAGGAATATGCTCCTAAAGTTGGAAAGATTCATCTTCCACCACCGATACATTTAGTATTTAAAACTGATCATTTTGTTATTTGTAATTTTGTTCCAAGACTCTATGACTTCCATCCAGAGGCAATTCCTGCACCATATTATCATTCAAATGTAGATAGTGATGAAGTTCTGTATTATGTTCACGGAGATTTTATGTCAAGAACAGGTGTTCAGGAAGGATCAATCACACTTCATCCAATGGGAATCCCACACGGACCGCAACCTGGAAAAACTGAAGCATCAATCGGAAAAAAGGAAACTGAAGAGTATGCAATTATGATTGATACGTTCCAACCGCTTCGTGTTACAAAAAATGTTAAATCAACTATGGTTGAAGAATATTCACAATCGTGGCTTGAGAAGTAATTTTAGGTATAAATGTATAGGGAGAAAGGTATAAGGCTGAAAGTTAAAAAGGGAATAAAATGTTAGACGATGAAAAATCACAAGATATGAATGAACGCGAATTTATTGTAAACGAACCAAATGAATGTTATAATGATAATAGAGATTTTACAACACTAGAGGCGTGGAAAAAATGTCGTGAGGTCAAACTTTTTTTTTATACAAAAGTAATTCCTTGTCTTCCAAAAGGAGAAAAATTTAATTTGGACATTCAAATTAGAAAAGCATCTGTAAGTTCAACTTCTAATATATCAGAAGGATATGGCAGATATCATTATCGAGAAGGAATTCAGTTTTACCGAATTTCAAGAGCCTCACTATATGAATTAAAGGATCATCTATTAAGTTGCTATGATCTGGAATATATTACTAAGGAATTAAAACTTGAAGGTGAAGAGCTACTTGAATCAGCAAAGAAGACTTTAAATGGATATATAAATTATGTGAAGTCAAAAATCAAATGAAGAAAACCATAATCATTTAATGACTTATACCATTATATCCTTATACCTATTAGTTAACGATAATAAACGTTTTGAAAATATTATTAAATCACTATTGAAACATCCATAACGAATTACAACCAATGAAACTAGTATCGTACACTTTTAAAGAAAAAAGACAGACTCGGAATTTTTGTAGATGGAAAGATTTACGATCTTCAGGAATGTGCCGCCGGTATGAGTATGGAAATTCCGAGAAGGATGAGAAGATTCTTACGAGGCGGGAGTGAAATGATGGAGAACGCCCGAAAAGTTGAATCAGCTATAAATGAAGGAAAGATTACATCATTCATCGCTGATGAAAATCTTAGGCTTTTAGCACCAATACCAAACCCACCATCTTGCAGGGACGGATATGCTTTTCGACAGCACGTAGCAACAGCAAGAAGAAACCGTGGTGTTGAGATGATTCCGGAGTTTGATCAATATCCTATTTTTTATTTTACAAATCACAATGCGATTTTTGGTGAAGGTGAGATCAGGGTTGAAGATGATCATCTGCAAAAACTTGATTTTGAACTTGAAGTTGCAATTGTAATTGGTAAGGAAGGAAGAAATATTTCCTCTAGTGAAGCTGATGAATACATTGCAGGATATCTGATAATGAACGATTTATCAGCACGCTTGTTGCAAATGGAAGAGATGAAATTAAACCTCGGTCCGGCAAAAGGAAAAGATTTTGCAACGTCAATTGGTCCGTGGCTTGTCACAATTGACGAACTTGAACAATATAAAATCCCTACAGAATTTGGAAATAAATATGATCTTCGGATGACTGCAAAGCACAACGGGAAATTAATATCTGATGGTAATATGAAGGATATGAACTGGACTTTTGCAGAAATAATTGAACGGGCATCTTACGGAGTTAGACTTTTACCAGGCGATGTGATTGGTTCAGGAACGGTTGGGACCGGTTGTTACTTAGAATTGAATGGAACGTGGGCATTAGAAGCAAAGGAAAAGGGTAAAGAATTTACGCCAATCTGGTTAAAAGATGGTGACACAATTGAATTGGAAATTACCGGACTTGGAGTTCTAAAAAACAAAATTAGAAAAGCGAAAAAAAGTAGATCCATTCTCGCTAAGAAAAAATTAGACAATTGATATCATAATAGAAACTAAGAGAAGACATCTTTTTAAAAAGATGTCTTCTCTCTTTTAATAAATAATTATTTTAAATGCTTCACTACGAACCTAAAGATTTATCTATCCCAGAGGTGCACAGACTGCTTCTTGGTGGTGTTGCCCCAAGACCGATTGCACTTGTGTCAACAATTTCAAAGGATGGGATAAATAATTTGTCTCCATTTTCTTTCTTTAACGCATTCGGTGCTAATCCTCCAATTGTTGCTTTTTCACCTTCGCGACGTGGCAGAGACGCTTCGTTAAAAGATACATATAATAACTTAATCGAAACACGGGAGTGTGTAATCCAGGCGGTGACTCATACGATGGTAGAGCAAGTGAGTCTGGCTTCTGCGGAATACGCACCGTATGTTGATGAGTTTGTTAAGTCGGGATTGACTCCAATTGAGTCACACCTTGTTAAACCAAAGCGAGTGAAGGAATCTCCTTTCCATATGGAGTGTAAATTACTGGAGATTAAAAGTTTTGGTGAAGGTGGAGCCTCGGCTAATCTGGCAATTTGTGAAGTTATAAAATTTCATATTGATGAGAATGTTTTCACCAACGGTATCGTAGATCCAAAAAAGATTGACCTGGTTGCGAGAATGTCTGGTGATTATTACACTCGCTCAGAAGCAGGAGTATTTGTCGTAGCAAAACCAGAGGGGAAAAAGTGTATTGGTTATGACCAGGTACCGAAACATATAAAAGAATCTGAAATATATTCAGCAAATGATCTTGGTAAATTTGGTAACTCAGAAGTCATACCAACAGATGCAGAGGTGAGTTCATTTATATCTGAAATGCAAAATGAAAAGTCGACCGATTTCGAACCTAGCTATGATGCGTTTATAAAATATCAAAATTTGAATGATTATAAAAAAATGTTTAAAGCGGCACTGAGTATAAAAGAAAATAAAAAAAGATATGTTGAACTTTGTGTGAAGTCTGCTTTAGAAAATAAAGATATGGATTTTGCCTGGAAGGCAGCTTTATACGTTAAAAATATTAAATGAGTTTTATTTAATTAAAAATTATTATTAACTCACTCTTCAGGTGAGTTTTTTATTATTATGAGTAAAACAAAACCGCTTTGGATTCCTTCTAAGGATAGAATTAATAATTCTAATCTTAAAAAGTATGAGCAATTCCTCATTAAGGAATATGACCTACATTTTTCAGATTATTCTGAATTACACAACTGGTCAACAACCGATATTGAATCTTTCTGGGAATCAATCTGGAAATTCAGTGGGATAATTCACTCAAAACCATATGATCAAATACTTGATAAACGAATTATGCCTGGTGCAAAGTGGTTCAGGGGTGCTAAGTTAAACTTTGCTGAAAATTTATTAAAGTATCGTGATGATAGTACTGCTATAATCAGCAGCAGGGAGGATAAACCGGATGTTATCCTTACATATAAAGAACTTTATGAACTTGTTGAGGCTTGCAGTTCAGGTTTAAGAAAACTCGGCGTGGAAAAGGGAGACAGGATAGCAGGATTTGTATCAAATATTCCTGAAGCAATTATAGCTATGCTCTCTGCAACAAGTATTGGTGCAATCTGGACTTCGTGCTCCCCTGATTTTGGTCTGCAAGGTGTTCTTGACAGGTTTGGTCAGGTTAAGCCAAAAGTTCTTTTTGCGGTAGAAGAGTACCAATATAATGGCAAACTGATTGACTGCAGAGAAAAGATTGAACTGATAGTAAGCAAAATACCGGAGATAAAAAGAGTAATCTGGATTCCACAATATCAGCAGTTTGATACTAATTTCACCAGCAATAATGAATTAAAGGTAAATTCAGATAAATATTTAAGTTTTAAGAACTTACTAGATCATACCTCAAATATTCATTCGTTTGAGCAATTACCATTTCATCATCCAGTTTATATTATGTATTCATCTGGAACTACAGGACTTCCTAAGTGTATGGTGCATGGTTCAGGAGGAACATTATTGCAGCATTTTAAAGAACATGTTCTCCATACTGATTTAAAGAGAGAAGATGTTATTACTTACTATACAACCTGCGGCTGGATGATGTGGAACTGGCTTGTTAGTTCTTTACAGGTGGGAGCAACTCTATATCTTTACGATGGAAATCCTGTATATCCAACTTCCGAAATACTCTGGAAAAAAATTCAGGAACATGGTATCTCGGTATTTGGTACATCACCAAAGTATCTATCAATATTTGGTAAAGCAGGGATTTGTCCCAAAGGATAAATATGATCTTGAATCACTGCACGCAATTCTTTCAACTGGTTCTCCTCTACCAGAGGAAACATTTAAATGGGTATATGAAAATGTAAAGACGGATTTACAGCTTTCTTCAATTTCAGGTGGAACGGACATAGTATCCTGTTTTATGCTGGGTAATCCAACATTGCCGGTTTATCCTGAAGAAATACAGTGCAAAGGATTAGGGATGAAGGTTGAAGCTTTCAATGATAAAGGTGAACCTGTTACCGGGGAAAAGGGGGAACTGGTATGCACAGAACCATTTCCTTCTATGCCGGTTTATTTCTGGGATGATGAAAGTGGAGAGAAATATCGAAAAGCATATTTTGATAAATATCCCGGAGTCTGGACACATGGTGACTATATTAAGATTACTGAAAATGGTGGTATAATTGTTTACGGAAGATCTGATGCAACTCTTAACCCTGGTGGAATTAGGATTGGAACAGCAGAAATTTACAGGGTTGTTGAAGAACAAGATGAAATTGCTGATAGCATTGCAGTGGGTAAAAAATTCAATGGCGATGAAAAAATTATTTTATTTGTCGCTCTCAGAGAAAATATAAAGTTAAATAAAGCACTTAAAGACAAAATTAAATTGGAACTTAAGCAAAAAGCTACGCCAAGACATGTCCCTTCAGAGATTTTTAAAGTGAAAGATATTCCCCGAACAATAAGCGGGAAGAAAGTAGAAATAGCAGTTTCAAAAATTCTCAATGGCGAAGAGGTAGAGAATAAAGATGCACTTGCAAATCCAGATTCACTAAAACAATTTTATAAATTCTCAAAGAAATAATCCTATACGAAAAGAGCACTGCCAAATTCCCTTTGGTACTTTAATATCATTTCGCTATCCTCCTACAAATTTGAAAATTGCAATGCAGGATTTGCGTGTACCGTTGTCATCATACTCTCCCTCAGGAATGATTGCTTAAAATTTTAACACAAATTAACCGGGAAAAAATAAATCAATATATTTTGCAAGAGAAAATGCAAAATTTTGTGAAACGAAAGAACATAACAGCCTTCATACTTGCAGGTGGATTAAGTTCCCGGATGGGAACAAATAAAGCATTACTAAAAATTGGCGAAAAAACATTAATCCAGGCTTTAATAGAAATACTGGATCCATTTTTTTTTGAAGTGGTTATTAGCAGCAACGAGCCTGCGTTGTTTTCTTTTACAAATAAAAAAATAATTAAGGATTTAATTTCACATAGAGGTCCTCTCGGCGGAATCCATTCAGCTCTTCATTCAACAAAAACAAAAATGAATTTTTTTATTTCCTGTGATCTGCCATTCATCAACAAAGATATAATTGATTATATGTGCGAATATAAATCTGAGAACAATATTATTCTTCCCCGGGCAGATGGGCGGATTCAGCAACTTTGCGGAATTTATTCTAAAAATATTTTAAATGAAGTTGAAAAACTATTGATCGAGAGCGGCCAGAATAATAGTAAGCTTAAAGGAAGTATATATGAGTTGATAGATATGATACCAACTGAGATTATTGATGTGGATAGGCTGGATTTCTATTTTCCAAACATTTTCCTGAATATAAATACTCCTGAAGATTATGAGCGTGCAAAAAATCATTTTCAAAAATAACGATAAAGCATCCCGATTGATTGCTTCACCGGATTAAATCATTGCCCCGATAAAACTTTTTCTACTGCTTATCATTCCAGAAAATTAGAATGCTGATTTGATTTTTTCTTTCATTTGAAAAAGAAATCAAATGAAAACCACATCTTTAGATTAAAAACAACTTATTATGACTGGCAGCAAAGTTGGTATTTATAAATATCAACTTTAAATACGTTGACAATTATTGATTACGAAATGACAAACAACGAACCCATTTACCCGATTAGGACTGCTGCGAGGCTGCTTAACATTTCTGTTCATACACTGAGAATGTACGAAAAAGAAGGCCTCATCATCCCCTTCAAAAAATCTACAAACCATCGCTTATATTCTAATTCTGATGTAGAACGGATAAAATGCATTCGCTCTGCTATAAACGAATCTAAAATAAGTATTAACGGAATTAAAACAATTTATTCCATGATGCCCTGCTGGGAGGTAATGAATTGCAGCAAGAATGATCGTGGTACTTGTAATGCATTTCTTCTACACAACGGCCCTTGCTGGGCAGTAAAAGGTGAAAATACTATTTGTGCTTCCAAAGATTGCAGGGATTGCTCGGTCTATCAAGATTTTGGTGATTGTGGAAGCATTAAAAAATTCATACGAAATAAATTAGCGGGAAGAGAATGAATTCCTTATCGCGAAGAAAATTTTTAAAAATATCCGGTGCAACAGTTGCAACTGCTGCTGTTCTTGCCGGATCAGCAAAGACCATCGTTAAAAGTGCTGATAAAATTAATGAAAAAAATGTTAAGGGAATTAAAAAAATTTCTACTTATTGTGATTTGTGTTTCTGGAAATGCGGTGTGATGGCTTATGTGAAAGACGGCAAACTGTGGAAAGTTGAAGGTCATCCCGATGATCCATTGAGCAATGGAAGATTATGTCCGAGAGGAACCGGCGGGGTTGGTGCTCATTATGATCCTGAGAGATTGAGATCACCCTTAATAAGAAAAAGTTTACGCGGAGAAGAAAAATGGGTCGAAGTTACTTGGAGTGAAGCATTCGATTACATTGCTGAAAAGATGAATAAAATAAAAACTGAATACGGACCAGAATCGATGGCATTATTTAGTCACGGAATTGGTGGTTCATTTTTAAAACATTTAATGCATGCATATGGAAGTCCGAATGAAACAGCACCATCGTTTGCTCAATGTCGCGGACCGAGAGAAACAGGTTTTGAGTTAACTTTTGGTGATATTGTCGGCTCTCCAGAAAGAACAGATATCCAGAACTCAAAATGTCTTGTACTTATCGGTTCACATCTTGGTGAGAATATGCACAACACACAAGTTCAGGAATTTTCGAGAGCAGTTGAAAAAGGTGCATCAATAATTGTTGTTGATCCGAGATTTTCTGTTGCTGCTGGTAAAGCAAAATATTATCTGCCGATCAAACCGGGAACAGATATGGCTTTGCTTCTTGCGTGGATGAGCGTAATCGTAAATGAAAAACTCTACGATGTTGACTATGTGAACAATTACGGATTCGGTTTTGATAACTTTGCTGCTGAAGTTTCTCAGGTACACTCCGGAATGGGCTTATGTTGAAACAGGAATTGATCCTGAAGTGATTAGAGAAACCGCAAGGGAAATGGCTCGCTACAAACCAGCAACTCTTATTCATCCCGGAAGACATGTTACCTGGTACGGTGACGATGCACAAAGAAGTCGTGCAATCGCATTGCTGAATGCGCTGCTTGGAAGTTGGGGAAGAAAGGGTGGATATTATATGCCGTACAGCTACAGCATTCCAAAATATCCATATCCTCCTTACCCTGAATTTAAAAAAGAACCATTGGATAATCCTGGTAAAAAATATCCATTTGCAGCAGGTGAACAAATTTCAACTGGAATACGTGAAGCAACAATCACAGGAAAACCATATCAGATTAAAGGATGGATGATTTACGGAACGAATCTTTTGCAGGCATTGCCAAATAGAGATGAAACAATTCAAGCAATCCAAAATTTAGATTTGATGGTTGTTGTTGATGTTGTTCCAAGTGAAATAGCCGGCTGGGCAGACGTTGTTCTTCCTGAATCTGTTTACCTGGAAAGATATGACGATTTAAATACCTCACCATTCAGAGAAGGATTTGTTGGAATACGACAGCCGGTTGTTCAGGAACCAAGCTATCAGAAGCCAAACTGGTGGATCGCTAAAAAGCTTGGTGAAAAATTAGGACTAGCAGAATATTTTCCCTGGAAAAATATTGAAGAGTATCTTGATACCAGATTGAAGTTTGCAGGTCATTCTTTGGATGAGCTGAAAGAAAAAGGAATCATCAAAGGACCAAAGCAACCGATATATTTTGAAGATGGAGTTGAGCCAGAATTCTGGACTCCTTCAGGAAAAATAGAATTTTATTCAACTCAACTTGCTGAAGCAGGATTTGATCCGGTTCCAAAGTACACAAAACATCCTCAACCACCTTCTGGTTATTTCAGATTGCTTTATGGAAGAGCGCCTGTTCATACTTTCAGTAAAACACAATCGAATCCATTACTGCATGATATGATGAGTGAAAATGAACTTTGGGTTAATGCTGATATTGCATCAAGATATGGTTTGAAGCAGGGAGATAAAATCAAATTAAAAAATTCTGATGGAGTTATTTCGGATGAAATAAAAGTAAAGCCAACAGAAAGAATTCGTGCTGATTGTGTCTATATGGTTCACGGATTCGGACAGAAATCCAGACAGCTAAGAAGCACTTATAAAAAAGGTGCAAGCGATGCAGAACTTATCACTCAATACAAAACTGATCCGTTGATGGGTGGAACTGGAATGAATGTGAATTTTGTAACATTCGAGATAGAGGGTTGATATGCCAAGATACGGAATGGTAATAGATACAAAAAAATGTGTTGGTTGTCAGGATTGCGTAATCGCCTGCAAAACAGAAAACAATGTACCAGTTGGTTACAACAGAGATTGGATCGTAACAGAATCATTCGGAAAATTTCCTGACATAAATATGGAGATTAGAACCGAGAGATGTAATCACTGTTCAGAAACCCCTTGTGTTTCATGCTGTCCAACGGGCGCAAGTCACATTCACGATGTTGGAGGTGTTGTCTTAATTCAGCACAATAAATGTATTGGTTGCAAAGCTTGCGTTGAAGCCTGTCCATATGATGCACGTTTCATTCATCCTGATGGTTATGCTGATAAATGTACTTTCTGTATTCATAGAGTTGAAAAAGGAGAGAATCCTGCTTGTGTTGATGTTTGTCCGACTTACTGCATGTATTTCGGTGACCTCGATGATCCAAACAGTGAAGTGAGCAAGTTATTAGGTTCAAGAAAGTATCACGCTTTAATGGTTGATGCAGGAACTCAACCGAACATTTTTTATTTAGTGTAAGGAATTAACAATGCACGAAATTTTCACAACAAGAAATAACCCTAACGTCGATCCATTTATGACGATGTGGGGCTGGGAAATTCCTGTTTATCTTTTTCTCGGTGGAATGGTTGCAGGTATGATGATAATTGCAGGATATTTTTTATTCAGCGGAAGACACAAAGAAAGTAACTGTTCCTGCTATTCAATTCCTCTCACAAGTTTTATTTTACTTAGTGCCGGTATGTTCGCACTCTTTTTGGATCTTGCTCACAAACCTTACGTGTGGAGACTTTATACAACCTTTCAAATTACTTCACCAATGTCATGGGGTGCGTGGATTTTAATTTTAGTTTATCCTGCATTAATCGCAAACATAATTATTCGTCCACCTTCATGGATGACACAAAAATTTCCAAAGATGAGTGACATTGCCGGAAAATTACAGGCACATCCTGTATTCATTAAAAATGTTGGAATAGCAAATATGATTCTCGGAATGATGCTCGGTGCTTACACCGGAGTTCTGCTCAGTACAATGGCTTCACGTCCGCTATGGAATTCATCACTGCTCTGGGTTTTATTTCTTGTTTCAGGTTTGTCAACTGCCGCTGCATACGTTCATCTTGTTGCAAAAAACAAAGATGAAAGCGAACTTCTTGCAAAAGCCGATAATGGATTCCTTGTTGTTGAATTGTTTGTGATGGTGATGTTGTTCCTAGGACTTATGTCTTCTGCAAGACCACACATCGAAGCAGCGCAACTTTTATTGAATGGAGCTTACGCACCGGTGTTCTGGGTTTTTGTAATTGCTTTGGGAATTGTAATACCTCTTGGTTTACAGCTTCTCGCAGTGAATCATAAAATCAGACATACACCAATCGCTCCAATAATGGTAATCATCGGCGGATTAATTTTAAGATTTGTAGTGGTTTCGGCTGGACAATACAGCCACTGGTTTAACGCACATTTTAAATAACGGAGAAAAATCTTTTATGACAACTTTAGTTAGAAAAATTACTCACATCTTCGAAAAGGATGAAGAAAAGGTTGCGGTAAAATCCCAGCCTTATTCAAATCCTTATCTTGTTGGTGTGGGACTCGGACTAGTTCTTCTCGCTGCATTTTTTGTTATGGGCAGGGGATTAGGAGCTTCAGGAGCATTCTCAACCTTAATTTCTGTTGGTGTTGAAACTGTCGCACCTGAGCATGCTAAAAACAATGCTTACTTCAGTGAATATATTGGAGACGGATCAACCAATCCTCTAAAAGACTGGCTGCTGTTTGAAGTGATCGGAGTTTTAGCCGGAGGATTTATTTCCGGTTCGCTCGCAGGAAGAGTAAAAAAGGGAATTGAAAAAGGTCCTCGAATTTCTTCGGCTAAAAGATTAATGTTTGCATTCATTGGCGGAGGATTGATGGGCATTGGTGCAAAGATGGCAAGAGGATGCACGAGTGGGCAGGCTTTATCAGGAGGAGCAATTCTAAATCTTGGTAGCTGGGCTTTTATGATGATGGTTTTTGCAGGCGGATATGCTGCAGCTTATTTCTTTAGGAGGCAATGGACATGAACGCACCACTTTTCAAATTCGGTTTATTCAATTTTGATGTGAGTCTGATCTTTGCTTTTGTTATAGGTATTGGATTTGGCTTTGCTCTTGAGCGCGGAGGTTTTGGTAACGCAAGAATACTCGCTGCACAATTTTATTTTTCCAATATGCGGGTTCTAAAAGTAATGTTCACTGCAATTGTTACAGCAATGATTGGAATTTATTATCTCTCAGTTTTCGGAGTAATGGATTTATCTCTCGTTTATGTCAGTGAAACTTTTATCGTTCCTCAAGTTGTAGGGGGATTGATTCTTGGAGTAGGATTCGTTGTTGGTGGTTACTGCCCGGGCACTTCAGTGGTATCATTTGCAACAGGAAGACTCGATGGGTTTATTTACATACTTGGAGTGATGGCCGGCATTTTTGTTTTTGGCGAGATGTATCCTTTGATTGAAAGTTTTTATTATTCGACAAATATGGGAAGCCTTACACTTCCACAATACTTTAATATGTCTTACGGTCTGGTTGTTTTCTTTGTTGTTCTGATGGCTCTCGGTGCTTTTGCTGCTGCCGAATGGGCCGAGAAAAAATTTGCAGATAAAAATCCGGAGAATAGTTTATGAAAAAGTTTTTTAGCGAACTGAGCATTCCCAAAAAACTTGCACTGATTGCACTTGCGCTTGGTTTGTTTGCAACATTTGCGGGAAATCCGTACTCCGGTTCAACAATAACTGTAAATGCCAAAGACCTGGCGCTATCCACAATAAAAAATTCTGATAAAATAAATGTGATTGAACTGGCTGATTGGATAATTAAAGACAAATCAGATTACACACTGGTTGATCTGAGAGAAGAAAAACAATTCACCGAATATTTTATTCCGACTGCTGTTAATATTCCTTTAGAAACTCTGCCGGAATCAGGATTGTTGAGAAACCAAAAAATTATTCTTTATGCTGATAATAATTTAGAGGCTGCACAGGCGTGGTTTATTCTTAAATCAAATGATTACAGGGGAGTTTATTTACTCGAAGGCGGATTAGAAAAATGGAAAGATGAAGTTTTGTTTCCAAAGCTGGCAGCGGATGCGACTGTTGAACAAATTGCTGAGTTCGAAAAGATAAAAGAGATCAGCAAATTTTTTGGAGGCGTTCCTCAAACAGGAACATCAGAAACCGTTGACAGAAAAATTCAATTACCGACTCCTCAGACAACCACTGCGCCAACTATTGGAAAGACCAAGAAAAAGAAACGCGAAGGGTGCTGAGTGAACATCCTGAACCTGCCTGTCAGAAGACAGGTTCATTTCAGGATCTCGCGTGGAGAATTAATTAAGATGCTGAAACGAGTTTAGAATGGCAAATTGGAAATCAACCCAACCTCGAGAGAGTTCAATTTTTATTATTAAAAATAATATAAAAAAATTATTCGTTCTTATTCATCAACATATTATAAAAATCAAAAAGGGAAAAAAATGAAAAAACCAATTCTTGTTCTACTATTACTGTCTGGATTATTGGTACAAACATCATTCGCAACTGATGGCTACTATCGCCACGGTTACGGAATTAAATATTCTGCACTTGCAGGTTCCGGTATTGCTGTATCACTCAGTTCTTTGGGTGCGATTAACAACCCGGCATCAATTGTAAATTTAAATAATTCACTGGAATTTAATCTTTCATTATTCAGTCCGATGAGGGATTATACAATTACTGGAAATCCAAGTGGATTCGAGGGAACATTTCCTCTGGTTCCCGGAAAGATTGAAAGTGATCAAACAATGTTCTTCTTCCCAACGCTTGGCGGAAATATGAAAGTTGCTGATAACATGGCAATAGCGCTTTCTATTTACGGAAATGGAGGAATGAATACAGATTATCCAACAGCAACTTTTTACGATCCAACTTCTACCGGGAACTGGTGTTAGCCTTGAGCAAATGTTTGTGAGTGGAAGTTATGCAATCGAGTTCATTAAAAATCATTCACTAGGTGCGTCAGTAATTTTCGGTTGGCAGAGATTTGCTGCAAAAGGTTTGTTTGCATTCAGCGGTTTCTCATCCGATCCTGCAGCTCTCACCGGAAATGCTTTTTCCACTTCAACAGGATTTGGATTTAAAGTTGGCTACCAGGGTCAATTAACTGAGTGGCTGCGATTCGGTGCAGCTCTACAGACAAGTATGATGATGAGTGAGTTTGACAGGTATGCCGGCTTGTTTGCTGAACAGGGTGATTTTGATGTTCCTGCAAGCTGGACTGCCGGTGTTGCTGTTATGCCTGCAAAGGATTGGAATCTTCTGCTTGATGTAAAACAAATTTTATACAGTTCAATAAAATCTGTCGGCAATCCATTTATGCCGAACATAATGGATAGTCAGCTTGGAAATGATGACGGTGCCGGTTTTGGGTGGAAGGATGTTCTTGCCGTAAAATTTGGTGCGATGTATACAGGTATTTGCGGATGGGATTTTATGGCTGGTTATTCTTATAACGAAAATCCGATTCCTGAAACTGAAGTATTATTTAACATTTTAGCTCCGGCTGTTGTGCAGAATCAAATCACAGCAGGATTCACAAAACATTTAGGAACACAGCACGAAATAAGCTTAGCGTTTATGTATGCTCTTGATAACAGTGTAACTGGTGCAAATCCTCTGGAAGCTCCCGGACAGCAGACAATTGAAATTGCAATGAAGCAGTGGCAGGTTGAAATTGGTTATGCCTTCAGTTTCGTTCAATGATATGTCATCCTGAATCTACCTGTCAGAAGACAGGTTCATTTCAGGATCTTCACGTATATACAATTTAAGGGCATCACCACGATGCCCTTTTTATTTTTAAACTTTCCGCTCCTTGATTCTCTTCCTCAACAGGCATAAGTTTCTTGTGGAAATTATGAAGAGTTTTTCAATAATGACTTCATAGGGAACGACTTAAGTCCAAACCGACCAACGTCAGGGAGACGAATACACAACAAATCAAAATGGAAAAAATTAAATGCATTACCGTTTCAACTTATTCTATCAGCAAAATTTACTATCGTGATGTTCAGGTAATGCTGGATAGTGACTTAGTATTTTATAGTGTTGAAACTACATAAAAGGGCTTTAACTAATATTGAAAGTTTCCGAGAATTATGTTCCAATTAACTTAGAAATGGAAATCATTAAATCCAATTGCATCTTAGACAAGGATTTATTGAAGGTACCAAATGGCACCTCAAACAAAAAGGGAGGGAGAGTCCATCCTTACGTTTTCAGAACAGGGTGTTGCTATGCTTTCCGGAGTATTAAAAAGTGATACAGCCGTTAAAATGAGCATTCAGATTATTGGTGCTTTTGTTGCAATGAGAAAATTTATAATTAAAAGCTCAATTTTAGAATATGAACGAAGAATAAAGGCAAATGGTAAATTGTCTGAAAAATATTATAGAAAAAAGAATCGTTCAGGGAACCATTTATCTATCAGCCTATTTAAAGCGTTCGATCGTCTGACTATCGATTATGGTGATAAACTTGATAAAGCAGTGCGATTAAATTTAGAAGCACTAACTGAAATTCGTGATAACTCAATTCATTTTATGAATGATGATTTTCAGATAAAGAAAAAGGTTTATGAATTGGGTACAGCAAATTTAAAAAACTATTTAAATTCTGCTCGCACTTGGTTTGGAAAAGATTTGAGTAAATACAGTTTATTTTTAATGCCTATTGCATTTTTAACTGACATTCCTACCATTGAATCTATAAATCTTAATTCTGAAGAAAAAAATGTTTTGTCCTACTTTAAAAAAATACAGCGTAAAGTAAAGGATGATGTTACTAAGGATTATAATTTAACCCTGGCAATTGATATAAAATTTAGAAAAATAGCAGATCGATCGTCATTATCAAATGTAACAATCACAAATTCTCCTGAAGCAATACCCATTACTTTAGAAGAAGAAGATGTTCGTGACAAATATCCCTGGGATTATAATATTCTAACAAAGCGACTAAGAAATCGCTATGAGGATTTCAGAGTGACAAATAAATATCATCAAATAAGAAAAACTTTTGAGGATAATCTGAATTTCTGTAATACAAGATTACTTGACCCAGGAAATCCAAAGAGCCAAAAAAAGAATTTCTTTAATCCCAACATTTTGAAAGAATTTGATAAATGTTATGTTCGTAAAAAAATAAAAATATAGTGTAATATCTAAGTTGCGCTTCAACCTTCGCGACGGAATTTATATGAAAGCAATCATTTACACAAAATACGGCCCACCGGAAGTACTTCAGGTCAAAGAAGTAGAAAAACCAACTCCCAAAGAAAATGAAGTGCTGGTAAAAGTTTTTGCTGCTTCTGTAAACCCTGCAGACTGGCATATGATAAGAGGAGAACCCAAATTTTCACGACTTGTCTTCGGACTAACCAAACCAAAAAAAATAATTCCGGGAATTGACATTGCCGGTCAGGTTGAAACTGTTGGCAAAAATGTAAAAGAGTTTAAACCGGGAGATGAAGTGTTCGGTGACACTGGCTGGGGTGGCGCTTTTGCAGAGTATGTTTGCGTTAATGAAAATAGATTTGTACTAAAACCAGCAAATATTTCTTTTGAAGAAGGTGCAAGCATATCAGTGGCAGCAATAAGCGCTCTTCAAGGTCTGCGGGATAAAGGAGAAATTAAAGTCTGGACAAAAAATTTTAATTAATGGTGCATCGGGCGGTGTCGGAACATTTGCAGTCCAGCTTGCAAAATATTTTGGGGCAGAAGTCACCGGTGTTTGCAGCACAAAAAATATTGATTTGGTGCGCTCGATTGGAGCAGACAATGTTATTGATTATACCAAAGAAGATTTTATAAACTCCATTCAGAAATATGATCTGATAATTGACAATGTTGCAAACCGTTCAGTCGCTGAACTTAAGCGTGCATTAAGTCCCAATGGGCGTTGTGTCATCATCGGATTTTCTTCCATGTCTCGGATGTTTCAGCATATGTTCCTCGGTCCATTAGTTTCAATGATAGGGAACAAGAAAATCGGTGGGTTAGGGACGGCAAAACTTAACAAAAAGGATTTGCTTTTTCTAAAAGAGTTGCTTGAAACCGGAAAGATCAAACCAGTTATTAACAGACGTTATCCGTTAAGTGAAGTTCCCGAAGCAATACGCTACCTTGAAACAGGACGCGCACAAGGAAAAATTGTTATTAAAATCGGAGAAAGCAGCGATAAATAATATTTGGAGGAATTAATATGAAAGCGATAGTCTACACAAAATATGGCTCACCGGAAGTACTTCAGTTAAAAGAAGTAGAGAAACCAACTCCCAAAGAAAATGAAGTTCTAATAAAAGTTCGCACTTCAACAGTAACAGCAACGGATTGTGTATTCAGAAAAGGGGAGCCAAAATTTTCAAGATTATTCACTGGAATTACCAAACCCAAAAATCAAATTTTGGGAAGTGAATTTGCCGGCGAGATTGAAGCTGTCGGTAGAGAAGTAAAATCATTTAAAGTAGGTGACAAAGTGTACGGGACAACTCCTGGTGCGGGCAGTTACCAGGAATACATTTGTCTGCCGGAAGAAAAATCGACACTTGCTAAAATGCCATCAAACAAAACTTATGAAGAAGCAATTGCCTGCTGCGACGGGTTTTTAACTTCATTGCCATTCCTGCGTGACAAAGGGAAAATTCAGAAAGGAAATAAAGTCCTAATCATTGGTGCTTCTGGAAGTGTGGGTTCGGCTGCAGTTCAACTTGCTAAATATTTTGGTGCTGAAGTAACCGGTGTTTGCAGCACATCAAGTATAGATTTGGTGGAATCAATCGGAGCGAATAAAGTAATTGATTATACTAAAGAGGATTTTTCTAAAACCGGTGAAACATACGATATTATTTTTGATTTAGTGGGGAAGACAACTTTCTCGCAATGCAAAAACTCATTGAAGCAAAATGGAAAATTTCTTCAGGCAGCAGTAACTCTGAAAGTTTTTCCTTCAGTTTTATGGACGTCAATATTCTCAAGCAAAAAATCTCTGATAATGGCAACAGGATTAAGACCTCCTGCAGAAAGGATCAAAAGATCTCAATTTTATAACTGAACTTGTTGAGTCAGGTAAAATTAAACCCATAATTGATAAAATATTTCCTTTGGAAGAAATTGCAGAGGCTCATCAATATGTTGACACTGGCCATAAAAAGGGCAATGTTGTTATTGCTATTGAGTAGATTCAATAATAATAGAAAACTTTTTCTTTGCTAAGTTGTAGGCCATTAACACAATTCATTTTTTATCTGAGCAGAAAGTATGAAGAAATACATGGTCATCGAAAACTATCGTGAAGGTTGTTTTGACAAAATTTACGATCGTTTTCACCAAAATGGACGCATGCTGTCGGAGGGATTATTCTTCATTGAAAGCTGGCTCGAAAAAAGTGGTGACAGATGTTTTCAGCTAATAGAAACTGAAAACCCTGATACATTTAAAGAGTGGATAGAGAACTGGGAAGATTTAGTTGACTTTGAAATAATCGAATTAGGTGAAAAGCCAATGCCTAAATCCTGACAAGAATGAATTAATGAAAAACAAAATTTCCATAAAAATCTGGCTTGTACTATCTTCGATCATGCTTTTGCAGGGAATGCTTTCCACATTTTCATCGTATGTTTATTTTCTCAACACAGCAAATCCTGTCGGATATTTTCAATTACTTTCGCAAAGAATTTTCAGCTATGCATTTTGGATAGTTCTAATTCCATTAATTTATTTGATTGTTGCTTCAACTGTAAAAGACAAAATACGATTTAAACAAATAATAATTTTGCTTATTGCCGGGGCAATCGTTGCTGTCTTACATCGATTTATAGTTATACTAATTAATGATCAATTCTTAAATTCCGTCCCATCGCAAAACTTTTTTAGTGAGCTAATTAATGAAAAATATTTTTTTCTTTCATTGTGTTACGACAGTTTCTTTTCTTATTTGCTGCTGGTAATTTTTATTCAGATTTACAGGATATCAATTTTACGGAGAGAAGCAAAAATTCAGGAAGAATCATTTAGGAAACAACTTGTCCAGGCTGAACTTAAAAATCTTAAAATGAATTTTCAACCACATTTTATTTTTAATTCGCTCCATTCTATTTCGGCAACGGCATATAAGAATCCTGAAATTGCAGATTCAATGATTTCAAAACTGAGCGAAATACTCAGACATTCAATTAATTCTTCTGAAAATAATTTCACAACCATTGAAGAAGAGTTGCAACTGGCATCCAAATATATGGAAATACAGAAGTTGAGATTCGGCAGTCGGATAGATTATATAATTAATATTGACGAAAGTTCTTTAATGGCTAAAATGCCTTTATTTGTTTTTCAACCGCTACTGGAAAATTGTATTAAGCACGCTGTTGAATTAACTGACGAAAAAATAAATATTATTTCAAATATTAAAGTGATTGATAACAAAATTGAAATAAACATTACAAACAATTTACCAGATGGTATTAAAATAAGTGACAAATCATTGGGCGAAGGAATTCAAAATCTTCGCGAGAGATTGGATTATATTTATAAAGCAAATTATAAACTTGAAACAGGAAAGACTTCCGATGAAAAATATTTAGTAAACATTTCACTCCCACTAAACTATGAAGAATAAAATCAAAGCAATCATTATTGATGATGAACCATTATCCAGAGAGAAGATCAGGATACTTGCCGAATCGAATAAGAATATTGAAATAGTTGGTGAGGGAAAGAATGTAAAAGATGCGGAAATACTGATAAACAAATTGAATCCTGATCTCGTATTTCTTGATATAAATATGCCTGGAAAATCCGGCGTTGAATTAATCTCGGGGTTGGGGGAGAAAGCACCGTTCGTAATTTTCACTACAGCTTACAGCGATTATGCAGCAGAAGCTTTCAATCTTAATGCTGTTCACTATTTGCTTAAACCTTTTGATCAGCAAAAATTTGATGAAGCCATTGATCGTTCAAATGAAAGAATTTTTGCAAAAAAGTCTGTAGAGATTTTTAATAGAATCAAAGATGTAATGGATACCGAATCAAAAGAAGAAACTTATCCGGACAGACTACCGGTTAAAACTCAGGAAAAAATACTTCTAATTCCGCTAAATGAAATTTACTTCATTGAAGCAGATAAAAACTATGCGGTAATAAATTTGAAAGATAAAACACATAGAATGCGTATTACACTTACTGAATTAGAGCAAAGATTGAATCCTGGATTATTTATTCGTGTTCACAAAAGTTATATTATAAACAAAACATTCATTCAAGAACTTGAACCAACATTCAACCAGGAATACATTATTAAACTGGTTACAAACAAAAAAATACCAACCGGAAATTCTTATAAAGAAAAAGTACAAAAACTGATTAAGTAAAATTTCATCCCTCAAATCAAACTGTTCATCTTGAATAGTTAATCATTCATCCCTGAATCATTATTATCCAATTATCTATCAGTTATCTTTTCATAAAAAGAAAAGGAGAATTTATGCGAGTAACTATGATACTATTGGTTTGTGTTCTAATGACGCAAGCAAACTTTGCTCAATTGTTTTTTAAAATAACATCTGGTCCGATGGTAAATGATGGTGGTGATTCTCGTGCAGTAAATTGGATCGACTATGACAATGATGGTGATGTCGATTTGTTTGTGACAAACGGACCTCAATCGGGGCAGGACAATTTCTTCTATGAAAACAATGGAGACGGAAGTTTTACTAAAATTAATAATATTGCAATAGCACAAGATGGTAAAGCTTCTGACGGAAGTAGCTGGGGTGATATTGATAACGATGGTGATCTGGATTTATTTGTTGCAAACTGGTGGGGACAACCTAATCTTCTCTATTTAAATAACGGAGATAAAACTTTTACCTTTCAGCAGGGAATACTGATGACAACGGAAACAAGTTATTCGGAAACTGGATCCTGGGGAGATTATAATAATGATGGATTTCTTGATTTATATGTATGCAACAGTGGCGGAAACCTTAGAAACTTTCTTTATAAGAATAATGGAGACGGATCATTCACCAAACAGAATGATACATTTCTAAATCAGACATTTGCTTCGCGAAATGTTGACTGGATAGATTTTAATAACGATGGGCTTCAGGACATTTTTGTGACCAATGAGAATAATCAAAATGAAAATCTTTACTTGAATAATGGCGATGATACATTCTCAACAGCAAGCGTTCCGACAATTCTGCAGAACGGTGGAAGCACTGCTGGCAGTAACTGGGAGGATATTGATAATGATGGTGACTTTGATTTACTTCTTGTAAACTGGGGCAATCAACGAAATCAACTTTATATAAATAATGACGATGGCACATTTACTAAACTAAATGAACCACCGTTCACAACAGATATCTCAAACTCTTTCGGAAGTTCAATTGGTGATATTGATAATGATGGTGATCTTGATATTATTATTTCCAAAGCCTTCACAAGTCAAAAATCTACAAACCTTCTTTATATAAATAATAACGATGGAACTTTCACAAAAAGTAATGATTCTGCTGTTCAGGATTCAGGTTGGACTTACGGAGTTGCGTTTGGAGATTACGATAACGATGGCTGGTTGGATTTATTTGAAGCTCGTTGTTTCAATGAAAATGAAAATAATGTTCTCTTTCGTAATAATGGCGGAAATAATAATTGGATAATGCTAAACCTCAGAGGCACTATCTCAAACAAATCTGCAATTGGTGCAATTGTCAAATTGAAAACAAACATTTCAGGTAATCCAGTTTGGCAGATGAGAAAAGTAGCAGGACAAAATGGCTACTGTGGACAAAATCTTCAAGTACACTTTGGATTAGGAGATGCTACTCAATTTGACTCCTTGGTTATACAATGGCCATCAGGAATTATTCAAAATGTTGAAGGATTGGATTTGAATGATTACAATGTAGTTGTCGAAGATACAAATACCGTTTCTGTGAACAATGAATCAGAGTATTCACCAACTGGTTTTCAGTTATTTCAGAATTATCCGAATCCATTTAATCCAAATACAGTGATCAGTTATCAGTTGCCGGTAGCCAGTAAAGTAATACTGAAAGTTTATGATATGCTTGGAAGGGAAATTGCACTTCTGGTTAATGAAGAAAAACCTGCTGGTGATTATGAAATTGAATTCAAAACTTCAAGCTTACCAAGCGGTACTTATTTTTATTCTTTGACTTCAGGATCATTTCACGAAACGAAAAAAATGATTCTGCTCAGATAACAGTTTCTGTATAAATAACTATCATTCCTTTTCAATTATATCCTCAACCCAACTCATAACAGCCATAGTTGCAGGAAAACCGATTGTTGGAAGTGCCAGCATAACTGTGTGTTGTATTTCTGATTTGCTGCAGCCAGCCTCAATTGCTTTCCTTGTATGTGAATGAACTGCTCCTTGCATCCCGGCTCCGGTTGAAATAGCAAGTTTTATTAGTGCACGTGCTTTTTCATTCAGTGGTCCGGAATTATGGACGGCTGTTCCAAGTTCTTCGTAAGATTTTGCAACTTCAGGATAATCTCTTTGGAATTTTTTGAATCGTTCTGGTAGTTCTGTCATTGGTGTTCTTCCTTTTAACTTAAGAATGATTTATGCTTTTAAGAATCTAACTTGTTGATTTTTTCAGTCATGCTTTGAGCCTTAGTAGCAAAAAGAATTTATGTCAGCCACAAAGACTCCAAGTCACTAAGTCTCAAAATATTCAGCGGAATGAAAATCATACTTAATTACTCAACAATAAATAATAAAAAGATGTTGATAGAAAATAACGAATTCGTTTGTATCCTTTTTTGTCACCGGAAATATTCCAGCAATAATTTACAGTTAATCTGAATTTTGGAAACATTGATATAATTTTTTCTAAATCCTTTGAGTACTCTGACTTTCTTTTTGCCACAAACTTTTGGAAAAGCTTTTTTGCCACCGGAGCCAATAAAACATACCAAACAATTGTAATAACAAGCGATCTCACAAGCATAATCAAAACAGATATTGCAACATTTGTCTCTAGATCCGGTGAGATGTAAGAAAGGATGATTACTCCAATTGAAATTACGAATACAAATATTCCAGTTGGACGTAAAATCCAGCTCTTCTTTTTTCCTTTTGCTTTACGCGGGATTTCTTCACCGGTTTCATTTTCAATTACCAATGGGATTTGATGCTTATAAAATTTTATTTTTTCCGGAAGCCTGCCTGCATATAATCCTATAAATAATCCTGCGGCAAGATGAAGTAAAACGTAGGCAGAAATAATTATGTGCCCGTAGTTTATTTCCGGATGATCAATATTAAATATTTCAATCGAAATCTGCTTAATAAAAATATCCAGTGAATTCCACAGAGTATTCCCGAATAGAATTGTAAGCACAACAATTTTTTGTATGCCGGAAAAGAATAGGACTAAAACGCCCAGTAGCAATGCAGACAACTTGTAAAACTTTTTTGTTGAGAATAAGAGAAAGCCTAAAACTCCCTGCAGCGAAACAGCAAAGTAAGCAGTTAGCGGAGAGTGTGGACTAACAACAGCTTTAATCAAAATAACAATCAATGTTGATTTGAGGATATCCTTACTGCTTTTTGAAAATAGTGCAATTAGCGAAATGAAGAGTACAGCAGCAGAAGAAATGAATAATCCGCGCAGTGGAACTGTAAGTGCATGCAATATTCCACCAAATGCTGACTCACTGAAAGCCCAAAGAGCAGTTATCTTTAAAATGCTTAGACTATCATTGCTTGAGGCTGATTTCAATAACTGAGAATTTAATTTGGGATTATTCATATAAAATTATGAAGGCAAATATTATCAAATGGAGCTCACCATAAAAATTCATTGTAAATAAATGAAAACTCGACTCAAAAGTCATAATTAACATTGACTGGTTTTCTTTTCTTTAGTCGCTTAGCTATATTTGTGCAATTCTTAATAATCAGGATTCCCATAACTTATGCAAAAACAATATGATATAGCAGTATTAGGTGGTGGCCCGGGAGGCTATGTTGCTGCAATCCGGGCTGGTCAGCTTGGATTTAAAACTGTGGTGATTGATAAGGATAACCTTGGTGGAATTTGTCTGAATTGGGGTTGTATTCCAACCAAATCCTTGCTTAAAAAATGCTGAAATTTATGATAATCTCAAAAATCACGGTGAGGATTTTGGAATAAAAGCTACCGGATTAGAATTTGATTTTAACAGGATCATAAAACGAAGCCGTGATATTTCAGATCGTATTTCAAAAAATGTTGAATTACTAATTAAGAAAAATAAAATTGATCGGATAAGAGGCTTTGGTAAACTTTACTTCAAGTAGCACTATTGAAATTTCAGATGATAAAGGAAAAGTAATTGAAACAGATAAAAGCAGATAAAATCATTATTGCTACTGGTGCTCGTCCAAGATCAATTCCTACAGTTCAGATTGATAGAAAAAATATTATCACAAGTACTGAAGCAATGATTCTGGAAAAACAGCCAAAAGAATTGATTGTTATTGGAGCTGGTGCAATTGGAGTTGAGTTTGCTTATTTCTATTCAACACTGGGAACAAAGGTTACGATAATTGAAATGCTGAAACACATTTTACCGATTGAAGATGAAGAAGTTTCAAAAACATTGGAGAAAAGTTTTAAGAAGAAGAGGAATTGATATTCTCACAAATGCTAGTTGTTGAAAAAGCAGAAGTGAAAGGGAACAAAGTTAGTGTTACAGTAAATGTTAATGGAGAAAAGAAAGTACTAAGCTGCTGAAAAAGTTTTAAATGCAATTGGAGTTATTGGAAATGTTGAAGGAATTGGACTTGAAGAGCTTGGAATTCAAACTGAAAAAAATCACATCAAAGTAAACAAAGAAACTTATGAAACTAATGTTCAAGAATATATTTGCTATTGGTGATGTAATTGGTCCACCCTGGTTAGCACATGTTGCTTCAGCAGAAGGAATTCATTGTGTAGAAAGAATTAAAGGAATACATCATCCACAATAGATTATGAAAACATTCCCGGCTGCACTTACTGCCAGCCTCAGGTTGCAAGTGTTGGACTAACTGAAGCAAAAGCAAAAGAAAAAGGATATGAAATTAAAGTTGGAAAATTTCCATTTATGGCAAGCGGAAAAGCATTTGCAATCGGTGAACGGGAAGGATTTGTTAAAATAATTTTTGATGCAAAGTATGGTGAAATTCTTGGTGCACATATAATTGGGAGTGAAGCAACTGAAATGATTGCTGAAGTAACTCTTAGCACGTTCACTTGAAGCAACCGGAGAATCACTAATCAAAACTATTCACGCACATCCAACATTATCTGAATCAATTATGGAAGCAGCAGCAAATGCTTATGGAGAAGCAATTCACATCTGATGGTAGAAGTTTGATGGAAGTTGGAAGATGAATAATAAAACTCTTACATATTGTGATTTAGGATTTATTGATTATAAGGAAGCGTGGGATCTTCAAAAAGAAATTTTTTCCAAAAGAGTTTCAGGTGAAGTTGAAGATTTTCTTCTTCTGCTTGAACATCCAAATACTTATACTCTTGGTAAAACAGCTCACAAAGAAAATTTAAAAGGATCGGAGGAATATTTAAAAGAAAATCAATATTTCTGTTTATGATATTGATCGAGGTGGTGATATAACTTATCACGGTCCTGGTCAAATTGTTGGTTATCCGATTATTGATCTTAAATAATTGGTTCAAAGACACTCATAAATATTTAAGAGCACTTGAAGAAGTGATAATAAAAACTTGTGTGACTATAATTTGAAATTGTGAACGAAATCCGAAACATACCGGTGTTTGGATTGATGATAAAAAAATTGCTGCTATCGGAATTAAAGTTAGTCGATGGATTACTATGCATGGATTTGCATTTAATGTTAATACCGATCTTAATCTGTTTAATGGAATTATTCCTTGTGGAATTCAGGATAAATCGGTTACATCTTTAAGCAAGGAATTAAATAAGGAAATCAGATATTCAGAAAGTAAAAGAAAAGATTATTGGCAATACTTTTAAAGAAGTATTTGGATATTCAAATAGTTTTAGTTAAAACAGAGAAGAAGATATCTTTCAAACAATAAATTGTTCAACTATCTAATCGGAAGGCTATTCAATGTCAAAAAGAAATTCTAATAAAATAGTTAAAGTCAGGAAAAAAAGTTAAAGCGACTGAAAGAAAGCCAACAAATGGTAAAGGCAAAGTAAAAAATTTTTCTGGTAATGATTTAATGGGCTTTGATAAGAAAAAGTTGGTTGAAATATTTAAAGATGATGATTCGTTCAAGGATCATCGATAATAAGGCAATGCGACTTCTCAAGCAGGGAAAAACATTTTTTCCACATTGCTGCAGAAGGTCACGAAGCTGTTCAAATGGCAATCGGATTGCAGCTTGATCCAAAGAAAGATTGGCTTTTTCCTTACTACCGTGATCTTGGAACAGTGCTTATGGCAGGTTTAACTCCTGAAGAAGTTTTTCTGGGAACATTTGCAAAAGCGACGGATCCTGCAAGTGGCGGCAGGCAACTTCCTGTTCATTGGGGAATGATAAATGCTCAGATACCTTCACAGTCAAGTCCAACAGGATCTCAATTTCTTACAGGCTGTCGGAACTGCACTTGCTTCAAGGAGAAAAGGAATTAAAAATGTTTCTTATGTAAGCAGTGGTGAAGGAACAACCAGTCAGGGTGAGTTTCATGAAGCAGTAAATTGGGCAAGCCGGGAAAAACTACCGGTTCTTGTTTGTAATTCAAAATAACAGGTATGCTATTTCAGTTCCGGTTGAACATCAAACTGCTGGTAAAGATGGTTCAGTTGCTGAGATGATGGGAGGCTTTCATGCTCTTTACAGAAAAAGAATTGATGGAACAGATTTCTTTGAATCATATGAACAGAATTAAAAGAAGCTATTAATTACATAAAAAGTGGAAAAGGTCCTGCACTTATTGAAGCAAATGTTGTGCGATTACAATCTCATTCATCATCAGACGATCAGAAAAAATACAGAGACCAAATGAAGACCTCGAAAAAGATAAACAAAAAGATCCGATTGAAAAGTTTACTTGCAAGATTGAAGAAAGGAAGGAATTATTAAATGATGATGATTATCAAGAAAATCTGGAAAGAAATAAACGAAGAAATTGATGAGGCTGCTGATAGAGCTTTTAAATCATCTGATCCCGATCCAAAAGATGCAGTAAG
The DNA here is from genome assembly GCA_963698525.1 of uncultured Ignavibacteriaceae bacterium. GTDB lineage: Bacteria > Bacteroidota > Ignavibacteria > Ignavibacteriales > Ignavibacteriaceae > IGN2. Next base: position 663,667 of record CAVORE010000016.1, read on the forward strand.
ATTTGTTTTTGATGAAAGTGGACTGAAGGAATCTTTGGATTATGAAAAGAGAAATCCTTCAGGTGATAAGATTGTTATGGTTGATGCGATTAATCATGCTCTTCATGAAGAAATGAAAAGAAATAAAGATATGTACATCTTTGGTGAAGATATTGCGGATATGAAAGGCGGAGTTTTTACTGCAACAAAAGGATTATCAACAAATTTTGGTGATGACAGAGTTTTCAATTCACCTCTTGCTGAAGCAAGCATTCTTAGGTGTTGCAAATGGAATGGCTTTAGCAGGATTAAAACCTGTTGTTGAAATTCAATTTGGTGATTATATCTGGCCGGCATTTATGCAAATGAAAAATGAAACTGCTTCAATGCGTTATCGTTCAAATAATGTCTGGTCAACACCGGTTGTTGTTCGTGTAGCTGTTGGAGGATATATTCACGGCGGACTTTGTCACAGTCAAAATATAGAATCAATTTATGCTCACGTTCCAGGAATTTATATTGCATATCCAAGCAATGCTGCTGATGCAAAAGGTTTGTTAAAAACTGCATGCAGAATAAATGATCCGGTACTTTTCTGTGAACATAAAGGACTTTACCGACAAAGTTTTGCAATTTCCCAGGAACCAGACGATAATTATCTTCTTCCATTTGGAAAAGCAAAAGTTGTTAAAGAAGGAAATGATGTTACAGTTGTTTCGTATGGACTTATCTATGTGGGATTCAGTCTTTGCGGCAAAAAAATTAGAAGAAGAGTTTGGTTATTCAGTTGAAGTAATTGATATAAGAACAATTATTCCGCTTGATGAAGAAACAATTTTCAGATCGGTAAAGAAAACAAATAAAGTTATGGTGATTCATGAAGATACTTTAACGGTTGGATTTGGAGCTGAGATTGCCGCACGAATTGCGGATAATTGTTTTCAATATCTTGATGGACCAGTGAAAAGAATTGCAGCAGAAGATTCGCATATTCCTTATGCACCTATTTTAGAAAATAGAGTGTTGCCGTCAAGACAAAAAGTGTATGAGGGAATTAAGGAGTTGATTGAGTATTGAGAAAGGCTGAAGCAAATACAAAAGCAAAGGCAAAGGCGATTAATATGGAATATCCTGATTTTATAGAAAATTAGGATTTATGCATAAGAGAAAGTTAGAAAATAGAACACTGGTTTAACTGATCTGTGTAAATCAGTTTGATCTGCGTCATCTGCGTTCTATTTTTTGTGACTTATAATGAATTTTACTTTAGCATTGAAAAATCTTTTAGTTACTTAGTCCAAGTTAATTGAGGAGACAAAATGGATATAATAATGCCCAAAATGGGTGAGAGTGTAAACGAAGGAACCATCATCAAATGGCACAAAAAAGTTGGTGACCTTGTTAAACAGGATGAAATTATTTTTGAAATAAGTACTGATAAAGTTGATACTGAAATTCCTTCACCCTCTGCGGGAATACTGAAAGAAATTAAAGTTAAAGAGGGTGACACTGTCGAAGTTGGAACTGTTGTTGCAATAGTTGATGATGGAGAAAGTAATTCAGTTTCCAATAAACCAGAAGCCAAAGTTGAAGAAAAAACTATCGATGAAAAACCTGCCACCGAACAAAATAAAGAAAAAGAGATTTCATCCTCTGAAGGATTAGTCGAAATTGAAATGCCCAAAATGGGTGAGTCGGTTATGGAAGGAACAATAATTAAGTGGTATAAAAAAGTTGGTGAAAAAATAAATAAAGATGAAACTATTTTTGAGATTAGTACAGATAAAGTTGATACAGAAATTCCATCTCCTGTGGAAGGAACACTTGCAGAAGTATTAATTGGTGAACAGGAAACGGTTTCAGTTGGAACAATCGTTGCAAAAATATCTACCGGTGCGGGTGCAGTTGTTGCCTACAAAAAAAGAAATTGTAACTGAAAAGAAAGTTGAAGTTGCTGAGCCGGTCTCGATGCACGATAATTTTGCAAAAGCTAGAATTGAGCGAAAGAGAAAAGATGAAAGGAGAAGGGAAGTGAATTTTATTCACCTCTTGTTTTAAGTATTGCTCAAAAAGAAAATGTTAGTTTCGATGAACTACGAAAAATTCAACGGGACAGGTTTGGAAGGCAGAGTTACAAAAAAAGATATTTTATCATACATCGAAAACAGAAAAACTGATACATCTGCATCAACAAAGACTGTTGGCTGAAAAGAAAGAAAAAGTAACAGCAGCTCCTGCGCCATCATTTATTCCTTCCGAAGTAAAAACTGTTTCTACCGGTGCTGGAATCGAAAAAATTCCGATGGATAATATCCGGCAGAAGATAATGGATCATATGATTGCAAGCCGTGATACTTCGGTTCATGTAATGTCGATGATTGAAGTTGATATGGCTCGTGCTCATAATTTTATCCGGGAAAAGAAAGATGAATTTCAGCAGAAGTATGGTGTTAAGATTAACTTATATGGCTTTTATAGCACAGGCTTGTGTAAAGCAATAAAGCGTTATCCACTAATAAATTCAACTATTGATGGAAATACCATTCTGCAAAAAAGTTTTGTTAATCTTGGTATTGCTGTTGCAATAGAACCAACCGGTCTGATTGTTCCAAATATTAAAGGTGCTGAGCAATTAAATTTAGTTGGATTGGCAAAAGCAATTAATGATCTTGCTTATAGATCAAGAAATAAAAAATTAACACCTGATGATATTTCAGGTGGAACATTTACAGTTACAAATTACGGTGTATTCGGAACTATATTTGGAACTCCAATAATTAATCAGCCGGAAGTTGCGATTCTCGGAGTTGGTGCCGTTATTAAAAAACCGGTTGTAATAACTGTTGATGGGTCAGATTCAATTGCAATCAGACCAATTATGGCTCTTACACTCTTGCGCACGATCACAGACTGATTGATGGAATGTTAGGAGGTATTGTTCCTGAAACATTTAAAAGAAACATTAGAAAATTTTGATTCGACAAATATTTAATTAATGTCATTTCGATCCCGATAAAAATATTCTTTGTGACTTGGTACATTCGTGGCTGAGCATATTATTTTCGATCATCACATAAATTATAGGCCACAAACCTGCCTGCCGGCAAGGCAGGGACTCAAAGACTCTAAGAATTAATTCATAAGTTATTCTAATAGTTGTCTATAAAATTATGATTAACCAACATCAAAAAGCTTTTAAAGAAGAATTAGAAAAAACAAAAATTCCTTTAGGAAAAAGACCTGATTGGTTGAAAGTAAAACTTCCAACCGGTGATAACTATTCCGATGTCCGCAATCTGATGCGTGAAAAAAAGCTTAACACTGTCTGCGAGGAAGCAAAGTGTCCGAACATTGCTGAATGCTGGAATCATCGAACTGCTACGTTTATGATTCTTGGTGATACCTGCACAAGAAGCTGTGGATTTTGTAATGTGAAATTAGGAATGCCTACAGAACTCGATCTTGATGAACCAAGGAGAGTTGTTGATGCAATCAAGCAACTTGATTTACGTCACGCAGTTATAACTTCAGTGAATAGAGATGAACTTGAGGACGGTGGTGCATCTGTATTTAAAGAGTGTGTTAGGCTTGTAAGAGAAGAAAAACCTGATTGTACTGTTGAAATTCTTATTCCTGATTTTAAAGGTGACGAAAAAGCATTTGAAACAATAATGCAATATCCTCCGGATATTCTAAATCATAATCTTGAAACGGTTAACAGGTTGTATCATGCAGTTCGTCCGCAGGCAAAATATGAGAGAAGTCTAAACCTGATTAAATGGTTTTCCCGCGAAGCGGGATCCCGTTTTGCGGGAAAGTCAAAAAGTCTAAAAACTAAAAGTGGTATTATGGTTGGAATCGGTGAAAGAACCGAAGAAGTTTTAGAACTGATGAAAGATTTGTATTCTCACGGTTGTGAGATAATGACAATCGGACAATATCTGCAGCCAACAAAAGTTCATTTGCCGGTTGATAGATTTGTAACACCTGAAGAATTCAGAATGTATAAAGAAGAAGGATTGAAAATGGGATTCAAAATTGTTGAGTCCTCACCATTGGTGCGAAGTTCCTACCACGCAGACGCACACGCAAGAGATATTTTTTAAAAATTAATTTTCAACAAAAAACTAAGGAGATACTATGGCTGAAAAAAAAGTGATTGCTGTACTTGGTGCCACTGGTGCACAGGGCGGCGGAATGGTTCGTGCAATACTTGCAGATAAATCAAGTGAGTTTATTCCAAGAGCTTTAACAAGAAATATAAATTCAGATAAAGCAAAAGCATTAAAAGCTCTCGGTGCCGAAGTAGTTGCAGCAGATGTTGATAATTATGAAAGTCTTAAATCTGCTTTCGCTGGTGCATATGGAGTTTTTGCTGTTACTTTTTTCTGGGAACATTTTTCCGCTGATAAAGAGCAGGAACAAGCCAATATGATTGCAAAAGCTGCAAAGGATGCAAACATTAAACATATCATCTGGTCAACTCTGGAAGATACACGCAAATGGATTCCATTGAGCGATAACAGGATGCCTACACTTCAAGGCAAGTACAAAGTACCTCACTTCGATAGCAAAGGTGAAGCAGAAAAATATTTTACTGAACAAAAACTTCCTGTAACATTTCTTTTGACTTCTGCATACTGGGAAAATCTTATTTATTTTGGATGGGGTCCAACACGAGGTCAGGATGGCAAGTTAGCACTTAATTTTCCAATGGGAGATAAAAAACTTCCGGCAATTGCTGTTGAAGATATTGGTAAATGTGCTTACGGAATTTTCAAAAAAGGAAATGAATTCATCGGAAAGAAAGTAGGAATTGCGGGCGGACATCTTACAGGTAAACAGATGGCCGAATCACTTTCCAAAGTACTTGGTGAAGAAGTTGGTTATAATGCTGTCCCATTTGATGTATACCGCAAGTTTGACTTTCCCGGTGCAGATGATGTTGGAAATATGTTTCAGTTCAAGCACGACTTTGAGGAATACTTCTGTGGTGCAAGAGATTTAAAATTTTCAAAATCACTTAACCCTGAATTGAAAAATTTTGACGAGTGGTTGAAAGAAAACGCGAAGAAAATTCCCATAAAGTAAATACAAAAAAATTGCGTTTTAAATTCAAAGCCGGGACGATAAGTTCTGGCTTTTTTTTGTATTATTTGGCTAATAAAAAATTAATATTATTGTATCATGAAAAAATTCCTTTTTACTTTTATCTTTTTTCTTTCATCATTATCATTCCCACAATCCCAGTTCCAACAATTCATTGATCACGTTAATTCACTTGGCGATCCGGTAGCAAAGCAGGCTGCGGTTGACAGCTTTATGACTTACGCAAGAACTCAGGGTATTCCTTTCATCGAAGATTCAACAGCAAATTTTATTTATTTGGGAACTCCAAATTCCGTTTCTGTTCCCGGAGATTTTAATGGATGGAGCACAACTGCCTGGCCAATGACACATTTGAATCAAACTAATTTTTGGTACAGATCAGAAAATTTTGAACTTGATGCAGATTCGATTATAAATTTGTACTAAACGGAAGCAACTGGATTCTCGATCCTGAAAATCCAAATATATGTCAAGGTGGATTCGGTCCTAACTCAGAACTTTCAATGCCGCTTTACGTTCAACCATGGGAAATAAATTACAATCCAAACATTCCCCACGGAACAGTTGTTAATAAATTATTATTCAGCACAAATGTTGGAACAAATTACCAGCTTAGTATTTATTTACCTCCGGGATATGATTCACTATCCTCAACAACATATCCATCAGTTTATTTTCAGGATGGTTCAGAGTATATAAGTCTTGGCAGAGCGGTAAACGTAATTGATAACCTTCTCGACAGCGCAAAAATTAAACCAGTAATTGGTGTGTTCGTAAAACCAAATAACCGAAATGAAGAATATGCAGGTTCATTAAGAAATCAATACAGATTATTTTTTGTCAATGAGCTTGTTCCGTATATAGACTCATTATATAATACTAAAACTGATCCTGCAGAACGATTAGTTCTTGGTGATTCTTACGGTGGAAATATTTCAGCACTTATCAGCTATAATCATCCGGAAGTATTTGGTTTGTGCGGACTTCACTCGGCAGCATTTCAACCCAATGGTTATGAAACTTACAATTTAATTGTAAACGGTCCGGTTAAAAATATTAAATGGAGTTCCATCTGGGGTACTTATGAAGGACTTTACATTAATATGAGATCGTTCAGAGATTTTTTGATCAGTGTGAGCTATGAACTTGATTGGCTGGAAAGACCTGAAGGGCATAGCTGGGGCTTATGGCGTGCTACAATTGATAGAATGCTTGAGTTCTTTTTCCCGGCAGATCCAAGCAGTGTAATTGCTGATAATCAGATCACTCCTTATAATTTTATTCTTTACCAAAATTTTCCAAATCCGTTTAATCCATCTACAAAAATAAAATTTACTATTCCGTCAAACGTCAATAGGGAAATGTCAAACGTAACTTTAAGAGTTTATGACATTCTAGGAAATGAAATCACAACTCTTGTGAATGAAGAAAAATCTGCCGGAGAATATGAAGTTGAATTTTCAGCTTTAGGTAGTTCTATGTCTACCGGAAGTCACGGCAACTCCGGCGTAAGTGTTACATCACTTCCAAGTGGAATTTATTTTTACAGGCTTTTAGCGGGTTCCTTCAGTCAAATAAAAAAAATGGTTTTAATTAAGTAATTGATATATGAGTAATAAAATAAAAATACCTGAATTTACAGGTGAATTTTTTGTCCCGGGTAAATCAACTGAACGAGTGGAACTTGATCATATTGAACGCTATCGTTTTGCCTGCAAATATGCAAAAGGCAAATCAATACTTGATATAGCTTGCGGTGTTGGTTATTCTTCCTCAATGTTAATCGAAGCAGGTGCTGCCAGTTATATGGGAGTTGATATTAAGGATGATCTTGCGAGATATGCGAGTAATACTTATGGTTCAGAAATTGTAAAATTCGTTGTTGGTGATATCACAACATTTAACAACAATTTAACTTACGATATGATTACATGTTTTGAAACAATTGAACATGTTGAGCAATATGAAACAGCTTTAAAAAATCTAAACAAACTTCTTAATCCGGGTGGATTATTATTAATTTCAAGCCCTAATCGTCCGATTACTTCTCCCAAAGCTTTATCAATTAAAGATACTCCAAGCAATGAATTCCATACACAAGAATTTACGCCGGATGAATTATTAAATAGTCTGACCACCGCAGGGTTTGCCACCGGAAAAAATGATATTTATGGACAGCGTCAGAGAAAATTACCCACGAACAAATTAATTAAAAAAATAAGTTCCAACAGAATCGTCAGGAAATTGCAAACACTTACCATCGGTACTGCGGATACAAATACTTCACCCGAAGTGACACCTGTTGTAGATAAAGTGCCTCGTTATTTCATTATTGTTGCTACCCGGGATTAAATTAGTTCAAATTTTCACAGTTCATAAAATTCCCGGAAACTTCACAATTCTTTTATTTACTCACATACTATTTATTTGTATTTTAGCACTGTGTTTATAAACCATTCGGATATTTAAAAAGACTTTTTTTACTTTTTTATTTTTTTTAATTAATGAAACTTCGCTACCGGATATTTTATCTGTCCATACTTCTGTGTGCTTTCACCACAAATCCTATTGATGAGGAAAAAAGATTCCCAAAAACTCTTGACGATGATAACAGCAAATACACCAATGTTGGTAATATTGGAATTACTGTTACTAACTTCGGTACTTATGGTCATGGTTTCGTACTTTGGCCAGAACAGCCCAGTTGTGAGTTTCCATTAGGAAGCGGAATAGAGCATCTCTTTGACGGTGGAATATGGATTGGCGGCTACAGGGCAGATAATCTCCAGGGCGGCAACAGAGTTGGTCCTTTTGTTACAACCGGTGCCATAGATATTTCCTCGGTTTCTACTCGTGGAGGCGGATTTGAGTTTACGAATGCTGCCGGAACTAAAGTTAAAGAAAGATCTACTTTATTTGATTCAAGAGTATTTAGTCCGCTGGCAATTTCTCACCAGGACTTTTTGATGAACTACACCGACACTAATAAAGTCTTTCTGAATGGCGAACCTATATTAGATCACAGTCCCCTCGGTGTAACGGTCAGGCAAGAAACTTACGCATGGAATTATCCTTTCGCCAACTTCTTTGTCATTTTTAATTACTGGATTAAGAATGTTTCAGGAAAATATCTTGACAGCGTTTTTGTTGGTTTATGGACCGACACAGTAGTTAGAAACACAATCGTAACCGGAACACCTTCCGGTAGTGCTTTTTACAGCAAAGGTGGAAATGGATATAATGATTCAATTAAAATAGCCTATGAGTTTGACGCTGCAGGAGATATAGGGTTTACAGACAGTTATGTTGGAATACTTTACCTTGGTGCAGAACCAAAGCTTAACGAAACATTTATTTATCCGGGGGGCGACACTTTACCGACGGTTGCATTTACTTCCTGGCAATTCAGAAATACAAGTGATGCCAATTTTTTTGCTCCGCAGAATGATAATGAAAGATATCAAAAAATGCATGGATTTTTTGGTGGAACCAATTGGTGGAAAAATGGAATTAATCCTTCTAGTTTAAAACCACCATCAAACAGATCAATGCTGATTTCAAACGGTCCTTTTCGCTATATCCCAGTAGGTGATTCAATCAACGTGGTTTTTGCGATTGTAACTGCTAAGAAGTACGGAACCGAGCCGGCAAGTTTTGATACAGAGGAACAAAAAACTAATCTTTATTCAAGTGCAGACTGGGCACTAAGAGCTTATCACGGAGAGGACAGAAATAGAAATGGTATTCTTGATCCGGGAGAAGATCTTGATGGCGATGGAAAAATAACCAGATACATTTTACCTGCACCTCCTGTTACACCAAAAGTAAAAGTTATTCCCGAAAGTCAAAAAGCCACTGTTTACTGGGATAGACGTGCTGAGTTTTCAATCGATCCTATCTCAGCTAAGCAGGATTTTGAGGGATACAAAGTTTATCGTACTCAATCAGGTTTTGATTTAACACAGCAGCAGGATTTGCAAAAAGCTCTTGTTGTGGCAGCTTCATTCGATAGTTCCGGAAACAATATTGAATTTGATACAGGATTTGAATTCGTCCGTCTTTCTTCACCTGTAACTTTTCCTGGAGATACCACTGAATACTTTTATAAGTTTGAATTTAATAATCTGTTAAACGGCTGGCAGTATCTTTTTTCCATAACATCATTTGACCAGGGTGACCCGGAAAACGATTTGGAAATACTTGAATCAAGCCCTCTGGCAAACTTTGATAGGATACTTCCCGGAACCCCGCCGACAGAAGATCCCGACGTTCAGATCGGAGTTTATCCCAATCCTTACTATGGAAATGCTATCTGGGATGGATCTTCAGAACGATTAAGAAAAATATATTTCTATAATCTTCCGGAAGATTGTGAAATAACAATTTATACACTCGCTGGCGATATTATAAAAAGGATCCAGCACACAGGTTTTAGCAATAGTTCTGATATAAGGTGGTTTGAAACATATGCATCCGACAAAAAACAAAAATTTGCAGGAGGAGAACATGCCTGGGATTTGCTAACGGATAATGAACAGGCGATTGCTACAGGACTTTATCTCTTTACTGTAAAAAATAATTCTGATGGAAATATTAAAACTGGTAAATTTTTAGTCATCAAATAATTGGAGGAATCAAAATGAACAATCTTTTTCTTTCATTTCTTGTGTTGATGTTAAGCATCAACTTATTTGCGCAGCAATATCCGGAAGTAACGATCATGGATATTCAATATCAACCGAACATACTTACACTTGGAGATCAGCCCTCACCACTTAACGGGGATACTGTTACAATTGTTGGAGTTGTAATGGTTGCACCGTACAAAGATGCAAATCCTGATAGCGGTACTACTCTCATCGCAGGTGCACCAGCATTAATTCTGCAAGATACATCCGAAACGGATTGGGCAGGAATGCTGGTAAGGTACGTTGGTATGCCTGCAGGTAACCCATTCGGAATTCTTGATACGGGATATGTTATAAGAGTTACAGGCGTTGTATTTGAGTATTTCAAAACTACAGAATTTGATTTAATCGGCTTCGAATCCTCAAATGTTTTAGGAATTATGCAGAGACCACAACCGGTTAAAATAACTTTAGATTCACTTGCTGAACTTGGATCCAAACAAGGTAAGCTTCTTGCAGAGAGGTGGGAATCGGTCTTTGTTGCAGTTGATACCGTTACTGCCACGACTGGTGGTGTCGGTCAGGGTTCTTACGAGATTTTTGATGAGAATAACACACAAGTTATTATTGCTAACCAATCTTCTTACTTTAGAAATGCAACAGTTCCAACACCTGGAACAGTTTTAAATGTAAAAGGGGGTTATATTCAAAATCGTGATAACATTCCAAACACAACTTACGCCAATCTCATAAATCCAGTTTACCCGGGAGATGTAGAAATTCTATTATTTGCACCGAATGTATCAAATGTTTCAAGAGATCCAGCTTTGGTTGGTTATGGTGCTCCTGTTACTGTTACGGCAGAGATAGTTGATGAGGACGGCTCTATTATTTCAGCAAGTTTATACTACAGAAAAAATATGGGCACAAATAATATGTTACCCATGACGAATACAACCGGAGACGAATGGCAGGCAGTTATTCCTGCACAAAATGATTCATCTATAGTAGATTATTTTATCAGAGCGGTTGATGATGATGATAATATTTCTATATATCCGGCGGATACTACTAAAAACAGGTTTTACTATCTTGTGCTGAACAGACCATTAACGATTCAGGATGTTCAATACAATCCTTATGGCGGCTTATACAATGGATATTATGGTTATGAGGTCACCGTACGTGGAATTGTAACAGCAGATACAAGTGATTTAGAAGGTACAGAAACCGGTACATTGTTAGGAACTCAAGTCTTTATGCAGAATGGAACAGGACCCTGGAGTGGAATAAAGATAAGAGGCACTGAAACTTTATCGCTTCATAGAGGTGATGATGTTACAGTAACCGGAACCGCAGGAGAGGATTTCGGTGTTACAATAATAAATGGAATTAACAGTTCTTCTAATATTGTAATTAACTCAACCGGAAATCCGCTTCCAGCTCCAGAGGTACTCTTAACTTCTACAATTGATTTATTATCAAGTGGCACTGTTTCAGCGGAGCGTTGGGAAAGTGTTCTGATCAGATATCAAAATATATCTGTGACTGATGATAACGCTGATGGCAATCCAGGTCCAGATCCGGGTTCCGGTCCATTGAGGAATTATGGAGATATTCTTGTTGCCGATGCGAGCAGTTCAAATACCAGGATAGCATTACAATACGGAACTCACAACTATCATAATTTCTGGTTTGCCGGAATGGATACAATTCCAAATTATGTTCGTCAGGGAAATACTTTTGGATCTATAACCGGAATACTTTGGTTCGGCTTTAGTAATTACAAATTACTCCCCAGAAAGGATGATGATTTTGTTGATTGGACAACGGATGTTGAATATGAAAATGAAATTCCTTCAGAATTTGCTCTTCTTCAGAACTATCCTAACCCGTTCAATCCATCAACAAAGATTGAATTTAGTTTACCTGTTGAAGGAAATGTTACGATCAAAATTTTCAACCTTCTTGGTGAAGAAGTCCGGACATTAGTTAACAATGAATTAATAAGTGCTGGAAAACATTCTGTTACATTCGAAGCAGGAAACCTTGCTACCGGAATTTACATTTACAGGTTGCAGGTAGGTGATTTTGCGAGCAATAAGAAAATGATACTACTCAAGTAATTCAAAAGATATAAACGTGAGGCTCACCTTAAAAGTGAGCCTCAATAATTAATTATATGCGAATAATTTTACTAATAATTTCAATATTCATTTTAGTCCTTGTCATCTCGTGTACGGATGATCCTGTAAGCAACCCAAAAGGAAACCAGGCTCCGACGACCGGGTTATTTCTTTATCCCGATTCAAGCATAATTAAGCAGCCAAGCCGTTTGCAAGTCCATTGGTGGGGAGATGACCCCGATGGATTTATTGTGGGGTTTTATATTAAGTGGGATGGAATTGATGACGTGTGGAATTTTACAATTTCAAATGATAGTGTTTTCTCACTTCCTATTGGTTCTTCAGATACAATTTATACTTTCAGAGTATCAGCGGCTGATGCTGAAGGAAACGGTGCTTATGATCAGGAAATAATTCGCAACGGAATATCATACGGTCCTGAACCATTTCTTGACGAAAACCAAAATGGAATTTATGATCAGGGTGAATATTTTTATGATATAGGACAAATTGATCCTACGCCCGCAAGCTTAGCTTTCCCGATTAAAAATACAGCGCCGGTTATCGAATGGAGTTCCTTATCCTTTGTTCCTGATACTTCGTTCCCTGTAATGACGTTCCAGTGGAATGCAGATGATCTCGATGGAGTAGAATCTATCAGCTCAATAAATATTGCTCTGAACGATACGAATAATTTTATTTCTCTTCCTGGTTCAATTCGTTTAATTACAGTACGAATTAAAGATATTAATGCTCCTATTTCTGAAATGGAAATACTTATCAACGGTTCCGATAGAAATATTTATACTGAATTGCTGTCTGGTCTGCAGCTAAATGCCGAAAATAAATTTTATGTTCAGGCGGTGGATCTATCCGGCGCTAAATCCGAACAGATTGTTCTACCTTCGGAAAATGATGTTTGGTATGTTAAAAAACCAAAAGGCAAAGTACTTATACTCGATAATTTGTACGGTATCTCGGCAGACCAGCAGGCAGTTTTGTTCTACCGGAATATTTTTAATACGATCGGTGGCGGTTCATTAGTTGGAAAATATGACGAGTACGATCTTCAGAATCAGGCACTTGCACTTCCATTTGAAAATGTAACTGTTTACGAAATGATGAGACTGTTCAAGTATGTTTATTGGTATGCGTGGTCTAATCCCAGGCTTAATCTTTTAAATATTGTAACCAATAAATACATTGAACAGGGAGGTAAGATTGCATTTTCTATGACGTTTCAGGATTCAAGTAATACTTTTGCATTCGATCTTTCTACACTGCAAGGATTTCTGCCCATAGATAATGTAAGTAATTTCATTCCTTTTTTGTTTACGGGTGCCAATATTATACCATCATCACCCCAAATAAATTATCCGCCATTAAGAACTTCAGACGCAATAGATTATGTAAGAAAATTTGTCCCAAATTCAGTAGTAGCGACAGAAATTTACAACGTATCAAACTCACTGATTTCAGGAAATATTGGATTTATCACGAATGAAAAATCTCTTTTCTTCATTGGGCTTCCGCTCCATGTTTGCAATGGAGGAAATCAAAACGTAGATGAACTGTTAGATAAAGTTTTCTTTGAAGAGTTTGGGCTTATTCCGTGAATAAGATAATTCTTCAAATATTGTTTTTGCTTTTTAGCCTGGCGGTATTTGGACAGCAGACTGGCAACATCACCGGTACTGTTACTGATCTTGCAAACAGTGAAGCTTTGCCAGGAGTTAATTTGATTTTGAGAGGAACTTATCACGGAGCCGCAACTGATATCAATGGAGTATTTAATATTACCGGGATAAATCCCGGAAAGTATAATATTGATGTATCTCTGATTGGCTATAAAACCTTTCAGTACACCGGTATTGAGATTGAACCTAACAAAACGACAAAGCTTGATATTAAACTTGAAGAAACAGTTTTAACATTGGACCAGGATGTTGTGGTTATTGGAGACAAACCTTTACTTGACCCTGAGGAAACACAAAGTAAAAAAACCATTTCAAGAGACGAAATAGATGCACTGATTGTTGAAAATGTTAGAAACATAGTCACCCAGCAAACCGGCGTTGTTACTGCTGATAATGAAATAAATATAAGAGGCGGTAGAAGTTATGAGAATGCTTTTCTGTTAGACGGAGTTTCAGTTCAGGATCCGATTGCCGGCACCGGTTTTGGTTTGCAGCTCAGTGCTTCTGCAATTGAAGAAGTCGAAGTTATAACGGGTGGATTTAATGCTGAGTTTGGTCAGGCAACTTCAGGAATTGTTAATGTACGCACAAGAGAAGGCAGTGAAAGATATTCTGGCTCGCTTACTTACAAAAGAGATAATCTCGGAGATAAATCCTCTCCTCATGTATTTAACATTGATATTCTTGAAGCAAATTTAAGTGGCCCTGAACCAATAACTTCCTTTGTTCTTCCTTCGCTTGGATTATCCATCCCCGGTCATATAACTTTTTTCAGCAATATTTACTCAGGACTAAGCGATGGAATTACGCAGGGATATTATAAACCTACTGCTGAACAACTTTTTTCTTCGACATTTAATGGAACACGATTCGCTCCTCGTGCGGAGAATAGCTGGTTCTGGCTGTTAAAATTTACTTATTTAAATTCTCCAACATTAAAGTTCAATTACTCTTTCAACCAGTCAGTTAACATAAATCAGAATTCACAATCATTACAATCAAACCTTGAGTATGTTGAACCCTCTCCGGGTTATCAGTATACTTATCAGAATATTCTGGATAACGCAAACACTTTTACACATAATAATATTTATCATAATTTAGGTGTCACTCATACACTCAATCCAAAAACATATTATGAATTTAAACTAAACTATTTCTTTACAAACCTAAGAGGTGATGCTAACGGATTGTACTGGGATTCTTACAATCAGCCTTTTGATATTGTTAACTTTCCGATAGAATACTTTAATGAAGAGCGGGATACTGTTGGCGTAATTCCCGGCGATGGTTTCTGGGATGTTGGGAACCAGTATACATATCACGATCACTATCTTGAAGAATTTTCCATAAGAGGAGATATAACAAGTTTCTTTGATGAAATGAATAAATTCAAAGCAGGTTTCAATTTTCAATTTCAGGAGATGCAGGTTGTTGATATTTATCAGCCATGGATTGGTGACCTCGGATTAAATAATGATATTTACAAAGTTAACCCTGCAGTGGGTTCATTTTATGCACAGGATAACATCAACTTTGGCGGAATGATATTGAATTTTGGATTAAGGATTGATTACTGGTTCCCCGGAAAATATGTTGATGATGCGGTCGCCGATTCTAATGTAATCACCATACCGGATGAAATCAGGGATGCTTATTATGAAAATACATTCGGATGGTTTAATGACAGAAGATTTAAAGCACGATTAAGTCCACGGCTGGGGATATCTCATCCTGTCTCAGATTTCCAGACTCTGTTTTTCTCATACGGACATTTCAGCAAATGGCCAAAGCCCCAGTTCGTCTATGCAAAGCTTAATCCTACAAGTGCACAGTCATCTTTTCAGAAATTTGGTAATCCGAATCTTGACCCGGAAACAACCGTGGCTTATGAGCTTGGACTTAAAACCCAATTCACTCCTGATGATGTTTTAACAATTACAGCTTACTACAAAGATATTTTTGATTATGTAAGTACACGTTCTGTTAGAATAACTTCTGCTCGTTTAACAGCTGAAAATTTTATTACTTATGTGAATACTGATTACGCCCGGTCAAGAGGACTGGAAGTGGAGTTTAAAAAAAGAATTGGACGGTGGTTCAACGGATCTGCATCTTTTGCATATGCAATTGCAACAGGAAAAAGTTCATCGGCTGAAGAAGGTGTTCTTGTTGCAAGAGGTGATCTAAATGAATCCATTAAAGAAGAATATCTTTCCTGGGATAGACCATTCACTGCTTCCATTTCAGCAAATTTTTATGTGAGCCCGGGAACGTTTGGCTCTTTAGAAGGAATTATTGATGATTGGAGTTTCTACACCAGAGTATTTTACCAGTCAGGCAGACGATACACTCCTGCTGTATTTACGGGAACTGTAGGTGCAGATGGCAGGAAGGAATACGAGTATTTAAGAAATGAAAGATACACAGCTATCGGCGATGATTGGTTTTATATAGATGTCAATTTTGAAAAATACTTTGAATTATCTGGATTGAATTTTTCACTCTTTATTGAAGTCAATAATATTTTGGATACAAAAAATTCAACAATAATTAATCCCGTAACCGGCAGAGCGTATGAATATGGAGATGATGTACCAAGTAGCTGGAACGATCCACGTTACCCTGATTTTCAGGCACCAATTTCTCCTTATCCTTTTAATCCTGCACGTTACCTTACAATGAGAAATATGAAATTTGGAATAACGTTTAAGATTTTAATTCAAAGTTATTGAATAAATAAAATATACATAGCGATAATTTTCTTCTTGATTCATTGTACCGTCAGCAAGAGCACAGTTATTTCCTGTGCTTGGAGGACAGCGTGCAGGTATTTCAACAGCACAGTTTCTGAAAATAGGAGTTGGTGGAAGAGCTGCAGCATTAGGTGAAGCATTCATGGCAATTTCAGATGATGCATCTGCACTTTACTGGAATCCTGCAGGATTAGCACAATTCACAAAAAATCAGGTTATCTTTTCACATAACATTTGGGTCGTTGATATCAATCATGATTTTCTTGGTGCGGTATATCATCTTGACAACGATAACACATTTGGAACTTCGCTGACTTCGTTTCAATGGATAATATGCCGGTTACAACGGAATTTGCTCCTTTCGGAACTGGAGAATATTTCGGATTTACTGATATTGCTTTGTCAGTTTCTTATGCACGTAAAATGACAGAGCAATTTAGTTTTGGTGGATACAGTAAAATATATCGAAGAAACACTGGATAAATTAAAAATGCGTGGTTTATGATTGATCTTGGTACATACTACAGAACTGGACTCGGATCAACAAGATTTGCGGTAACAGTTTCAAATTTTGGTGCAGAGTTTGCACCGGATGGTGAAAGTGATTTTAGTAGGAAATCAGAAAAAAATCGGAATGGCAATCTTTTGCTCCCCCAACTATGTTCAGAATTGGATTTGCTTTTGAGCCTTATCAGAACGAAGAACATACAATAACTACATCAATACAGCTAAATCATCCTAACGATAATAGTGAAAATGTTTCTTTAGGAGTTGAATATTCATGGAGAAGAATGTTATTTTTCAGGGCGGATATAAATTTAATGTTGAGGAACAAAATTATTCTTTCGGTGCGGGTTTAAATGTTCCTATCAGTATTGCTGAATTTACATTTGATTATGCGTTTACAAATTTTGAAAAATTAGGTTCAGCACATCGTTTTTCAATTATTCTTGGTCTATAATGAAATTTAGATTACCTTAGATATCTTCTTATTTTATTGCTGTTTACAGATATTCTTCTAAGTTGTGCAGAGAAGTTTGATTTAAGTGATCTTGGGAGATACCGGAAATGGCATGTTAATATTGGTGGTGATACGGTTTATGTTCAGGTTAAACCTGAATGGGGTGGCTTTAACAAACCGCAAGATGTGATGGTTGGCAGAGAACCATTTATTTATGTTGCAGATACAGAAAATGATAGAATCGTAATGATGAATCTTAATGGTCAGATTTAGGACAAAAATCAATAAAGAAACCTGTTGCTTTAGCTCAGGATTATAGATTAAACTTATTTGTCTGTGGACAGTTCGATACTCTTGTAATGGTCAAAATAGAACATTTAGTGCAGTTTTAAATTTGATCTTGTTTCAGTTAATCCACCAGATTGGCTATGCTCCTGTTACAAGATTTTACCACGACCCAGTGATTTAACTCA
Source organism: uncultured Ignavibacteriaceae bacterium (assembly GCA_963698525.1). Classification (GTDB taxonomy): domain Bacteria; phylum Bacteroidota; class Ignavibacteria; order Ignavibacteriales; family Ignavibacteriaceae; genus IGN2. The sequence goes on from CAVORE010000016.1 coordinate 681,396, forward strand.
ACCCCTAGAGAGTATACCGGAGTTTGTGTATTTTATGACAACTCATATTTTGTTTCCCGAAAAGGACCAAACAACTCAAATCTGATTGATCCTGATAATGCAGTACTCATCTTTGTTCAGAAGAAATTATCAGATGGAATATATAAGGATTCACTGGTCGGGAGAGTTCCTCTTCTTGATCCTACAGGTTCAGGGATAATGTCCGCAAATCAGATAAGTTCATTGACTTCATATAATTCGAGAACTTTAAATATTAATCTGACTTTAATAGGGGATAACAGTTTTAAATGCAACCCTTGGTAATTTATTAGCTCTCCGGATTTTACCGGGTACCGCATTGCCTTACAACCGTATTCGAGCGATTTAATGTTTCCGATATTTTTGTACAGCCCGAAGGAAGTGCATTGGATAACTCAGGTAATATTTATATTGCAGATGCATGTAAGGACAGTGTATTATAAATTTAATTCATTTGGCGATGAATTCAAATTCTTTGGAGGACCAGATAGTATTTCAATGAACCATATGGAGTAGCATTTTTTAATAAAACATTATATGTTGCTGATACAGGCAATAACAGAATTTTACGATTTATTTTATCAACGGAGATTCAATGAAATATTTTACTGCAGTTTTATTCTATATCATTTTTATGAATGATTATTCCCAGGCACAAACTGTGGTGCCTATCTCGGATCTCAGATATAACGATGCAAATGGAGTTCCTGTAGGTAATGGACAAGTATTTACTGTTACCGGAATTGTAACATCTTCAAACCAATTTGGAAACGTGGTCCCGGAGCTGTTCAGGATGAAACCGCCGGAGTTTGTGTTTATGGAATCTACTTTTTCAAATGTAGTTAATATTGGAGATTCAGTTACAGTAACTGCTGAACTGACTCAATTTAGTGGACTTACCGAATTAAGTTTTAATCTTCCCGGCGCTTCAGTAATAGTTCATTCTTCAGGCAACGAAACAACACCCGAGATTATTACAATTAATGATATAAGTACTCAGCAATGGAATGGATATGAAGAATTTGAAGGTCTTCTGATAAGGCTAAATAATGTTACTATTCAAGGCACCGGTAATTTTACAGGAGGTACAAATTATACTATTTCTGATCCCACCGGTAATTTGACAAGTGGCATGAGAATAGATAACGATGTTTCGATCAATTATCGGTCAGCCTATTCCATCAAGTGCAGTTGACATTATCGGAATACTCCAGCAATACAAATCTAGTGCGCCATACAATAGTGGATATCAGTTACTGCCAAGATTTATTCTGGATATTGTTGATGATGGTGCACCATTAATTTTGAATCCGGTGATAGCAGCTGACATAGATACCAATTCATTTAACGTCTATTTTAATACCGTAAGAAATGGTAATAGCATGGTAAAATATGGCTTAACTTCAAATCTTGAATTGGATTCGGTAGTTGTTAGTGGAAGATACAACTGTTCACGTAGTTCCAATAACAGGACTTGAAGAATCAACATTATATTATTTTCGTGCTTACTCAACTAATGCAGCCGGAACAAGTGAAAGTTCACTTCATACAGTTACTACCGCATCTTCAAACCCGGAAATTGGAACTATAAATGTTTATTTCAATTTTTCTGTTGATACGACTGGTTGCAATTTCAGGGAATGCTGCTCACGGAAATGTTGACTTCAAGCAGAAGTTAATGGAAAGAATAAACCAGGCTACTTATTCAATTGATATGGCTTTTATAGTTTTTTTGGAATGCCTGAAGTTGCTGATGCAATAGTTGCTGCAAAAAATCGTGGCGTAAAAGTTAGAGTTGTTTACGATAACAGAGATACACAAAACAGTATGCAAACTTTGATAAATGCAGGTATTCCTATTATAAAAAGAACCAGTGGGCTAAATGGAATTATGCATAATAAGTTTTTCATTTTCGATGGACGAGATGCTGTTAATACAAATGATTGGTTATGGACTGGCTCATGGAATGTTACTTCAACAGAATTAACATGGAAAAATAATATTGTAGAAATTAATGATCCGGCAATTGCTTCTGCATATCAATTAGAATTTGAAGAGATGTGGGGGAGTTCAGACGATTTACCCAATCCGGCAAATGCAAAATTTGGTCCACAAAAAACTGATAACACACCACACAGTTTTAATATTGGTGGAAGGGATGTTAGACTTTATTTTAGTCCTTCAGACGGAACAACTGCAAAAATTGTAAGTGCAATCAATACTGCCGATGATGATATATACTTTGCCTTTATGCTTATACCAGATCTGATATTGCTAATGCATGAATAATCGTTTTAATGCCGGAGTTACAGATATCCGTGGAGTCATAGATCAGGTGAATACAACTGGAAGCCAATATAATTTCCTCGATACTTTTGCTGAAATGTTTCCGGCTAATGGCAATACTCAGCATCACAAATACGGAACAGTTGATGCATCTGTTTGGCAAAGTGATCCAACTACAATAACAGGTTCTCAAAATTGGTCCAATGCTGGTGAGAACGACAATGATGAAAATACTTTAATTATTAGATGATGGTTTATATCTCAAATCAATTTATGCAGGAATTTAAAAAGCGCTATAATGAAGCCGGAGGGACAGGCACATTCATAGTTCCAGTAGTTGATGTTGAAGATTTTGATAATAAAGAATTTAATTATTCTCTTTATCAGAATTATCCAAATCCATTTAACCCAGTAACTACAATTCGTTTTGAAGTTCCATTCTCGCAGCATGTTGAACTTTCAGTATTTGATATGCTTGGCAGGGAAGTAAAAGTTCTGTATAATGATATTGCTCCTGCTGGAATTGTTACTGTTGATTTTAATGGTGAAGGTTTAGCAAGTGGAGTGTATTTCTATCGTTTAAAAACTCAGGATTTTGCAGCATCAAAGAAGCTTCTTTTGCTTAAATAATTGAAGTATAATTTGAAGTAATTATTATACGTTAGAGGTAAGATATTTCATTGAGGTTATCAGCATCCAGATAGATGCGATAACCTCTGAATATTTAATAATTTTCTTTAATTTTTACCTACGGAAATATTTGTATAAGTTGCCTATCAACTTTAATTTTACAATTCAATTTTCTTAAAACTTTCCAGGAATAATAATGTCAGAAATCAAAGGAAAAATTATACAGGTAATCGGACCCGTTGTTGATATTGAGTTTGAAGAAGGTCATCTACCGGAAATATATTCTGCAATTAAAATACCTCGTGTTACTACTGAAGGTGTTGAAAATGTTTTAATAACTGAGGTTCAGCAGCATCTTGGTGAAGACAGGGTAAGAGCAGTTGCAATGGATTCAACTGATGGATTAGTTAGAGGAATGGAAGCAATTGATACTGGAGAACCAATTACAATTCCTGTTGGTCCTGAAACTTTAGGAAGATTGATAAATGTTACCGGTGATGCTATTGATGGCTTGGTGAAATAAAATCAAAAATGAAATATCCTATTCACAGACCTGCTCCTGCTTTCAAAAATCTTTCTACTAACTCAGAAATGTTTGAAACCGGAATTAAAGTAATTGATTTAATAGAACCTTATACAAAAGGCGGTAAGACAGGATTATTTGGTGGTGCGGGTGTTGGTAAAACTGTTATCATTCAGGAATTGATTCATAATATTGCATCACAGCATGGTGGTTATTCAGTTTTTTCAGGAGTTGGAGAAAGAACTCGTGAAGGAAATGATCTCTGGCTTGAAATGAAAGAATCAGGTGTATTGGAAAAAACAGCACTTGTATTTGGTCAGATGAATGAACCACCGGGTGCAAGATTAAGAATTGGTTTAACAGGTTTAACAGTTGCAGAATATTTCCGTGATGAAGAGGGAAGAGATGTTCTTTTATTTATTGATAACATATTCAGATTTACACAAGCCGGTTCTGAAGTTAGTGCGCTTCTCGGAAGAATGCCTTCTGCGGTTGGTTATCAGCCAAACCTTGCTACAGAAATGGGTGCTCTTCAAGAGAGAATTACTTCAACCGATAAAGGATCAATTACTTCAGTTCAGGCAATTTATGTTCCTGCAGATGATTTAACTGATCCTGCACCTGCTGCAGTTTTCTCCCATCTTGATGCAACAACAACATTAAGCCGACAAATATCTGAGCTTGGAATTTATCCTGCAGTTGATCCTCTTGATTCAACTTCAAGAATTCTTCAACCGGGAATTATTGGACAGGAACATTACGATGTTGCCAAACATTGCAAAGAAATTCTTCAGCACTATAAAGATTTACAGGATATTATTAATATTCTTGGTATGGATGAACTTTCTGATGAAGATAAAATTATTGTAAGACGTGCAAGAAGAATTCAAAGATTTTTAAGTCAGCCTTTCCTTGTTGCAGAACAATTCACTGGATTTGCTGGTAAATATGTAAAACTGGAAGATACAATTCGTGGATTCAAAGGAATCATTGATGGTAAGTATGATGATTTACCGGAAGGTGCTTTCCTGTATGTTGGAACAATTGAAGAAGCTGTTGAAAAAGCAAACAAGATGAAATAATGGCTGAACTAAATCTTGAAATAATCACTCCGGAAAAACCAATTTTCAAAGATCAGATTGAAGCTGTAACAATTCCCGGAACATTGGGAGCTTTCAAATTCTAAAAGATCATGCTCCTTTAATTAGTTCATTTGAAGTTGGAGTAATTAAAGTTAAAAAAGACTGCTACCGAAACATTTTACACAACTTCCGGTGGAACAGTTGAAGTAAGTCAAAAATAATGTTTTGGTTCTTGCTGATTCTATTGAAAAAGTTAACGAAATTGATAAGGATAGAGCTGAAGAAGCAAAACAACGAGCTGAAGAGAGATTGAGAAAAAAGAGTGAAGAGAATATTGATGAAGCCCGTGCACGTGCTGCTCTTAATCGTGCATTAAACAGATTAAATGCAGTTAAAAAATATAGTCTGATTTATCCTGACGAAAGTCAGGATCTTTGGCTCAAGATCAGAATCTTAACGTTAGTTCAGATACCCATCCCCAAGAATAATATTCCTCATCGTATCTGTTTTCTTCAAGCTTCTCTTCAAGTTTATCAAAATGCTCTAACAGGTAGCTGAGTCTTTTATTTTCACTTGCAATAGTCAAAAGTTCCTGCTGTTGAAGAATTGATAAACCAGATTTTTCAGCAATCTTGAACGACTTCAGACTTAGTCTTTTCCAGTGCTTCCCAAAATCCCTGACTAACATTAAAGTTAACTAGCTTTAGCATTTCCTGAACTCGCTGTTTGAGTGCGAAGAATAGATTGTAATTCATATCAGCATCCTGCTTCCTGATCGCTTATTTTATTTACATCACTCAGATAATATCCATCAGGATGCATTTCCAAATTCAATCTCTTGAAACGCCATTTACCAGCAACAACTATATCTAGCTCACCGGATTCGTAAATCTTTGTTACATCAGCAATCTCAACATAAACTCCAACTTCAGATATTGTATCTCCAATTCTTGAGACAATTCCGAATCCTGAATTATTTGCAAGACATTTGTTAATTAATAGTTTTATATCTCTCCTCAAAAATATGAAGAGGATATTTTGAGTTCGGAAAGATTACAAGTGCAAGAGGGAATATTGGTATTTGCATTTGTCTATATAATAAAAAATTTGGAAGCAATCAATATGACTGCTTCCATCAATGATCAATTTATTTTACTTAGCTTCACTAAATCTTTTTGAAGCTTCAGCCCAGTTTACTACGTTCCACCAGTTCTCAATGTATTCAGGTCTTTTGTTTTGATACTTGAGATAATAAGCATGTTCCCAGACATCCAATCCTAAAACCGGAGTTCCCTTAAAATCTGAAACATCCATTAAAGGATTATCCTGGTTTGGTGTTGAGCCAATAACAAGCTTTACCATTTTGCACAACAAGCCACGCCCAGCCGGAACCAAATCTTGTTGCACCAGCATTAGCGAACTGAGTTTTAAATTCAGCAAAAGAACCAAATGATGATTTTATCGCATCAGACAAGTGCACCGGTTGGTTCTCCGCCGCCACCTTTTTTCATCAATGTCCAGAACAACGAATGATTCCAGTGACCACCGCCGTTATTCCTGACAGCAATAGGATACTTTGAAACATTCATTACAAATTCGTCTAAGAGTTTTTGTTGCCATCTCAGTTCCCTCGACAGCTTTATTAAGATTGTTAACATAACCAGCATGATGTTTGTCATGATGAATTTCCATAGTCATTTTATCAATGTATGGTTCTAACGCATCGTAAGCGTAAGGTAATGGAGGCAATTCAAATTTTGCCATGATATTTTTGCTCCTTTCGTTTTTATTAGAAATATTATAAATACTTTTTGCAAATGGTTCAATTACAGAAGCTGCACTAATTGCAGCAACAGAATAAATAAATTTTCTTCTTTTCATATCATCCTCTAATATCCTTGGTTAGTTTACACACCAAACGATTCACCGCATCCACAGGTTTTAGCTGCATTGGGATTATTAAACAGAAACCCTTTTCCATTTAATCCATCGCTAAAATCCAGCTCAGTTCCCATAAGGTAAAAAAGACTTTTTCCATCAACGAATAATTTTACATTTTCAGATTCGATAATAGTATCGCCATCTTTATAAGTTCTCATCGAAGTTTAGATGTATAAGTTATACCCAGAACAACCTCCGCCTTTAACTCCAACTCTGAGTCCATAATTTTCAGGAATATTATTCGATTGCATTATGCGTGAAATTTCATTTAGTGCTTTTTCAGTTATTGTGATTTCAGATTTTATATTTGTTTCAGTCATTGTTAACCTCAATTACTTATTAATAATTAAAATGGATCGCCGGGTGCAGCAGTTACGAATTCAGTTTTATCTATTCTCCAAGTTTGGTCGTTAATCTTTACAAATAGATTTTTCTCTTCGTAATGCTTTGCCATTTCTTCTGCAAGCTTTTCAGCCATTTGATAGCTTGCTTTAATTTCTTTCTTTTCCAGAAAACTTCTTATTCCATATTGAAAATCTCTGAAGAAAAAATTCGAGTTATGAAAAACCGGAAATTTTGCTTTCAGGTAGTTCAGTAATTCTTCATCATTATTTTTTAACAATTGAAGATTCGTTTGAAATTTATCTGACATACATCCCTCTGTAATTAGAATTTATTTTAATGTTCTCGAAACATAATTCATTTATCTACAAGTATCTAAATTTCTACAAAATTTGAGCAATTGATGTTTCAACAAAAACTTTGTCAATTTTTCTCTGAACTTCAGCAAGCGGATCTTTTATTTTGCAGCATTCAAAATGTTCACAATCTGCTGAAGAACCATTTATCTGCATACAATCAACTATCTTAAAATTTGTTTCAACAGCCCGGATAATATCATTCAAAGAAATATTATCTGCTTTTCTTGCAAGAGAAAATCCACCATTAACTCCTTTTGCAGAAATAGCAACTTCACCCTTTACAAGATTTTGGAGAACCTTTGCTACAAGTTGAAATGGAATCTGGTAACTCTCTGAAATTTCCTTTGCCGTTGAAAATCCTGAAGAGTTTTTCAGAGCCATATATTTGGCTGCCATCAGTGCATATTCTGCTTTTTTTGATAATTTTAGCATACATAAAGGACTAATTTAGTCTGACATTAAACTAAAGATTATCAGTTTTAAATGCAAGTCGGATAATTGAAGGGAGGCCTCACCCCGTCCCTCTCCAAAGGAGAGGGTGGATGGTTTTTACAATATTATTTCAACAAATTTTATCCTACGAAGCTTCAGCGTAGTAGGACCATCTTTTTAGTTTCTCGATACTCGTCAGCTTTTAATTGATAAAAATAAATTCCGCTTGGCAGGTTAGTCGCATTAAATTCAACTTCATATTCACCGGCTGGTTTTTCTTCGTTGACGAGTGTTGCGATTTCTCTTCCGAGAAGATCATATACTATTAATGTAACAAATTGCCGACTGCCAATTGCATAATGCAGACTGGTTGTTGGGTTAAACGGGTTGGGGTAGTTGTTAGAAAGAATATAATTTAATAATGGGTACTCAAATTCTTCTGTTTCAATCGATGTCGGTTCATCATTATAATATTTTAATATGGTTCCACTCCCACCTGAGAACCACCCAAGCTTGTTTTTTATAAATTGAACAGAATAAAGTGTATAGTTTGAAGGATGCCAAAAGCTGACCCAATTCTGACCACCATCGGTAGTCTTTAAAGTTTTACCACCGACTAACCAAACATTATTTTCATCAGAAATCCAATAATCATTAATAGTTCCTCCAGCCGCTATTTGAACTTGCCATGTATAACCGCCATCAGTTGTTTGTACTAGCGAGGGACCAGAATCACCCCATCCATCATTTTCATTCAAAAAGAATATTTTATGAATTGTAAAGCCCAGAATTATTTGTTCCCAATTGTTACCACCATCTGTTGTCTTATATATTTTTCCTCCTTCTTCAGTTGCCCAACCTAACATAGTATTAAGAAAAAAAATATCGTAGATACTTCCTGCATTAGGATATACGTTACTCCAAAGTCCTCCGCCACTTGTTGTTCTCCAAATACCATAGCAGCTTGTAAATCCAATTTGCCTGCTTGGAAATTCTAATATTGATAAGTGAGTTCCAATCCCAAAAGCGGGAGGTTGAAATGCATTCCAAGTTTGGCCCCCATTCGTAGTAATTAGCATTAGCGGACCTGGTTGAGTTGGATAAGGATTATGACGATATCCGCAAGCCCACCCATAGAGACTATCAATAAAAGTAATTTTATGGACGTAATCCGCATATCCATGCACCCAAGACACATTCCATGTAAATCCACCATCCTGAGTGTACCATAACTCTGGACCTGGTGCTATTATTGTACCTTTCAGACTATCAATGAAGAATGCTGAAGCACCAAATCTAAATCCACTTGATTGCGAGGTCCAGGTAGATCCTCCATCGGTTGTTTTACGAATTACTCCGTTTGGATTTATTAACCAACCCTTAGTTGAGTTTATGAAGAAAATATGGTCTATGGATGAGCCTACACTAGAAATTGTTAACCAGCTATTCCCTCCATCCGAAGTCTTCAGAACATTACCACCTTGCGCAATCCATCCTATTGAATCACTAATAAAGGTTACATTATTTAATCCAGAACCTGATATTGGAGATTCAAACCAACTCAAGCCACCATCAGTACTTCTAAATAATGAGGCTGTATTACTCGATGAACTACCTGCAATCCATCCATTCATACTATCAGCGAAACTTATTGAGAAATATGTTGCTGATAAGTCTAAATTTTGTCTGTGCCAGGTCAATCCGCCATTGCCAGTATGATAAACTTCTGTTCCTGAATATCCTGTAGCCCATCCTCTTAATGAATCCATGAAGAAGCAGGAATAGAACTTTGCTGCAGGATCTAAAAGCTGATCATTCCAGGATATTCCTCCATCTATGGTTTTAGAGATTATTCCAAATCCTACAACCCAACCAATTTTTTCGGATATTAATTTTACATCGTAAAGAATATTATTAAAAAAATAAACCTGTGACCAGCTTTGTCCAGCATCAGAAGTTTTGAAAACACGTCCTTCATCGGTAGTACCTCCAAGTGCACTAACAGCCCAACCATAATTATTATTGATAAATGATATTGACTTAAGATTGGCTATGATGCTGTCAAAATAAACTGCTCTCCATTCTGATTCATCTATTGTCTTCACAAACGTTCCTTTGTCACCGACCATCCAGCCTGTTGAAGAATCTGTAAAAAAAATCTTTTTCAAATTATTAGCTTGTGGTTTTGGATTTTTCCATTCCCATTGTGCAGATATACTAATTGAAAGAATAAAAACCAGGAGAGATATTTTAAGGGTTCGCATTTTACGCTCCATTAAATGTTAGGCTCACCAGAAACTTAAATAATTAAATTGAGAAAGGCGAAAGCGTAAATCGATTAAAATCAAAAAAATACGTGGCTCATCCCGATAAGTCGGGACAGTCCTGAGATTATAGGCTAAACAAATTTATTTTATGCTCAGTTCAGGAGAACTGAGCTACGGAAACGAATATTTTTAATAAATTGTGATATGTTAACTAAACATTTTCATCGTCGGAACTTACCTCATCTGTATTACAACGAAGGAATTTATTTCGTAACATTCCGTCTTTATGGAAGCATACATCCTGAAGAGTTAAAAAAAATACATCTTTTAGGGTTGCAACAGAATCTACATCCGGCTGAACAAAAGAAAATCTTTAAGAAATATGATTCGCTCTTGGATAAACCTGCTAATAATATCCTGTATCTCAAGCACCCGGAAATTATGGAGATATGCAAATCGTCAATTCATTACTATGATGGGAAAGAATATAAGCTAATATGTTATTGCATTATGCCAAATCACATTCATCTTGTCTTTGAGTTATTGAGTAAAGAAAGAAATGTAGGGAAAATAGTTGGTTCAATTAAAAAATATTCGGCTAGAAGAGCCAATCAAATTTTGAAACAAGAAGGAGCTTTCTGGCAAGCTGAAAGTTTCGATAGATTAGTTCGGGATGAAGTAGAATTATTTTTTACTATAAAATATATTTTGCTCAATCCAGTAAATGCAAGGTTAGTAGAAAACTGGAAAGAGTGGGATGGTACTTATTGTCACCCAGCTTATGTAGTTATTGATTAATATGGATTCGTAGCTCAGGACTCCCGTCCTGAGATTAGAGGATTAATACCATTACAAAAGCTCAGTTCTGGAGAACTGAGCTACGGAATAAGTAAAAAAAACAAAATATTTATAAATTGTATTATGCTAATCAAACATTTTCATCGTCGGAATCTGCCACATCTTTATTATAACGAAGGAATTTATTTTGTAACGTTTCGTCTTTATGGAAGCTTACATGCTGAAGAGTTGAAGAAATTACATCATTTACAGTTAAATCAGAATCTACATCCGGCTGAACAAAAGAGAATTTTTAAGAAATATGATTCGCTTTTGGATAATCCTACTAACAATATTCTGTTCCTCAAACAACCGGAAATTCTGGAGATATGCAAATCATCAATTCACTACTACGATGAAAAAGAATATAAGCTAATTTGTTTCTGCATAATGCCAAATCACATTCATCTTGTATTTGAGTTATTGAGTAAAGAAAGAAATGTAGGTGAAATAGTCGGTTCGATAAAAAAATATTCGGCTAGAAGAGCCAATAAATTTCTGAAACGAGAAGGAGCATTCTGGCAAGCTGAAAGTTTCGATAGATTAGTTCGTGATGAAGTTGAATTATTTTTTACTATAAAATATACTTTGCTTAATCCAGTAAATGCAAAGTTAGTAGAAAACTGGAAAGTGTGGGATGGTACTTATTGTCATCCAGCTTATGAAGTAATTGATTAATATGGATTCGTAGCTCAGGACTCCAGTCCTGAGATTATAGGCTTAATGAACTTTGTTTTATATGCTCAGTTCTGGAGAACTGAGCTACGGAGATTAAAATCAAAATCCTAAAATCGTAGCAGAGTTTTTTGCAAGGTTTACGATTGGTGTAAAATAAACACCAAATACAAGAACAGGGATAAGTAAGAGAAGAAGTACAATCATATTACCAAAACTAACCTGGATTTTTTCTCGTGTGTTTTCAGTTCTGACAAGGTAAAGATTTTTCAAAACACGAACGTAGTAGTAATAAGCAACAACTGTATTCAGCAAGGTTATAAATGCAACAACAATCATATCAGCATTTATTAACGCTAAGAAAGATGTAAAGCTTACCAATGAATCCGGCAGTTGGAGGCAAGCCAGCTAATGAGAGAAGGAAGATAGATAATGCAACTCCTAAAAATCCAGTTGATGAACCCATTCCTTTGTAGTCATCAAGCTCTTCACTGCCGATTTTGTTTGCAATCAACATAACAACAAAGAAAGCACCGAGATTCATAAAAAGATAAATGGCAAAATAAATAAGCACTGCAATCAATCCATCATTGGAGAAAATTGCAACTGCAAGAAGTAAATAACCTGCGTGTGCAATGCTTGAGTAAGCTAGCATTCTTTTAATGTTATCCTGCCAGATAGCAGCAAAGTTTCCAAGCGTCATTGTGAGAATTGAAAGAACAATTAGAAGTCTCTGCCAATCAATTATACCAAGTAAAATCCAGCTTCCATCAGGAGCAGTGCTCTGGTAGAAAGTAACTTTGATAAACCTGACGAGCAATGCGAAACCAGCAGCTTTACTTGCAACTGAAAGATAAGCAGTAATTGCAATTGGAGCGCCTTCGTAAACATCGGGAGTCCAAAAGTGAAATGGTGCAATAGAAACTTTAAATCCAATTCCACCAAGAACCATTACTCCAGCAAAAATGAAAGTGAATCCACCAAACTGAGCAGTTCGCAATATTGCATTCATTTCATAAAGATTTGTTGTTCCGGTTAAGCCATAAAGAATTGAAATTCCGAAAAGCATTATTCCTGAAGCAACACCACCGTAAATAACATACTTCAGAGAAGCTTCAGAACTTCTGTCAACTGTCTTTAAAAATCCAGCTAAGATGTAAGAAGATAATGAAAGCAATTCAATTGAAAGATAGATGAGAATTAAATCTGATGCTGAGGAAATTAAAAACATTCCCAGTATCATCGCCATAATAAGCGTATAGTATTCACCGTGTCGATCACCAGTATTAATAATTTCGCTTGAAGTAACTGAAAACAGAATTACAAAAATAGAAGTAAGAAGCACAATCATTTTAAAGAACACAGCGAATGAATCAACTGCAAGCAATCCAACACTGGTAGCATCATACCTGAAAGCGAAGTTGTTCACTCCAAATTGTTCAACAACAAAGTATGCAGTAACAAGTAAACCAATTATCGAAATAACGGGGAGAAGGTTTTTTCTTTTATCGAATATCAAATCGAAAAGAACAATTACAACCAGAAGGATTGAAAGAGCAATCTCAGGTTTAATTAGTTGCAGGCTTGATGTCAGATTTTCGAAATTCACTTTTTATTATTCTCTTTCTATAAACCACTTATTGAACTGAAAAAGATTTGTGAGTCTTGCATAAACTTAACCATCGTATTAACTGAAGCATTCATTACATCGAGCATTGCTGAAGGATAAACACCAAGGAAAATTATTATCAAAGTTAACGGGATGAGCATTGCATATTCTCTTCCATCAAGATCTTTAAGCTGCATCCATTTTTCTTTTAATGTGCCGAGATAAACTCTCTGCATCGTCCAGAGCATATAGCCTGCACCTAAAAGAATTCCAAGAGTTGAAATAATCGTTATCACTCTGATTACATCAAAGCTGAATGCACCGAGGAATACAAAAGCTTCAGAAATAAATCCGCTTAATCCGGGAAGACCAATTGCAGCAAAGAATGCAACGGTAACAAAGCCGGTATAGATCGGCATTTGAGTTGCCATTCCACCAAAGTCATCAAGATTTCTTGTGTGAGTTCTATCGTAAAGAACGCCAACAATTAAGAAGAGCATTGCTGTAATTGTTCCGTGATTGAACATTTGAAGTATTGCTCCTGAAATTCCCATCGTGTTTAATGAAGCCATACCAAGCAGCACATAACCCATATGTGAAACAGATGAGTAAGCAATCAACTTTTTGAAATCTTTCTGAGCCATTGCAGCCAAGTGCACCATAAATAATATTTATCATTCCGAACAATCCAATGTACCACGCAAGCTGATAAGTTAATTCGGGGAACATTGTATAATTGAATCTCAGTATACCGTAGGTTCCCATTTTCAGAAGAACGCCAGCAAGAATAACGCTGATTGGAGTTGGTGCTTCAACGTGTGCATCGGGTAACCAGGTGTGGAAAGGGAACATCGGAATTTTAATTGCAAAACCTGCAAACAATGCAACGAATGCTATGAATCGCCAATTATCAGGATTGAGCGGAGATAAAATTCCGTCAACTGTGTAATTCGCTGAATTCATCAACTCAAGAATATTAAATGTAAAAACTTTACTTCCATCAACAAGTGTTTCAGTTGTACTGAAGTATAAGCCAATCATAACGAGTAGAATAAAAATACTTCCGAATAATGTGTAGAGGAAGAACTTGATAGCTGCGTATTCTCTTCTTGGACCTCCCCAGATTCCAATGAGGAAGTACATTGGTAGTAACATAATTTCCCAGAAGACAAAGAACATGAAGAAATCCAGAGCAACAAACACACCCATCATTCCAGTATCGAGCAAAAGGAATAAAGCAAAGTAACCTTTTAACTGACGGTCGATTGTCCACGAAGAAAGTGTTGCAATAAAAGTAATGATGGCTGTTAGAAGAACCATCGGTGTGCTCAATCCATCGACTCCCATAAAGTAGTCAATCTTAATTGTTCCGATCCACGGAATATCTGAAATTTCTATCCATCTGAATTTTTCAATAAACTGAAATGAGCTTGCATCATTTATTCCGCCGAGTAAGTAATTGTAATTACTCATTAAGAATATGGAGAGAATAACCTGCACTCCCGTTGCAAACAGAGCAGTGTATTTTATTGCCTGAACATTCTCTTTTTTTAGGAAGAGAATTATCACCATCCCGACAACCGGAATGAATGTTAGAAATGTTAGTATTGGAAAATTCATTTATCTACCCATGTATTTTCAAAACTTGAATGATTGAGAACGACCTATATTCTGTTAAATAAAAACAATAAAATCACAATTGAGAAAATTACCATTATAATGTATGTCTGTACTTTTCCTGTCTGGAATTTTCTGAAAAATATTCCTATAATTCCACTTAAGGTGGCCATAAAGTTCACAAGGCCATCAACTACAATATTATCAAAATGGCCAACGAATGTTGAAACTGCTTTTGTAACTGTAGCACTACCATCAACTATTCCATCAACCACAACACGATCAAACCAGGCAACCATATTACTTAACGCAAGAGTACCGGCAACAAAAGTTTTATCGTACAAGTTCATCGAAGTACCACTTGTTTAATGAGAAAGTGTATAACGGTTTAAATCTTTCGGCAAGTTTATCTGCACTGATCTTTTTCCACTGGTACATAGTAAATGCCAGCAGAATTCCACTAATAGCCATGAGTATTGAAAGAATGACAGCAGTTCCGTGTGAATGATGCAATGCTTCTGTGTAACTCTCTGAATACATTATTTCGTGATTGACAGACTCTGATTCTATTGCTGCTTCATCAGTTTTCATAAAATCAAATCTGGATTCCTGCGGCGTATATAAAACAGGTTGACTGAATCCATTTAGTATAAAACCATCCGGCATCAGGACTCATTGGATTTGGTGTATACCAGAAAAACAGAGAGAGAACTGATAAAACAACAAGAGGCATAGCCATTGAAAAACCTGATTCGTGTGCGTGATCATATTTTTCTTTATTTCTTGGTTCACCGTGGAAAGTAAGTATCACAATCTGAACATATAAAATGCAGTCATCATCGCAACAAGAAATCCAACGAATGGGAACAACCAATGACCGGTTAGTGAAGCAAATGCAAATGAACCGGAAAGAATTCCATCTTTACTTAAAAATCCTGATGTGAGTGGAATACCTGAAATTGCAATCGAAGAAAGTAAAAATGTAGCATAAGTAATCGGCATCTTCTTTCTGAGTCCACCCATATTTCTGATATCCTGTTCGTGATGCATTGCATGAATAACTGAACCGGAACCAAGGAATAAACAGGCTTTAAAGAATGCGTGAGTTACTAAATGGAAGAAAGCAAATTTGTATGCACCAACACCAAGTGCCATTATCATATAACCTAATTGCGAAATGGTTGAATATGCAAGCACTCTTTTAATATCATTTTGTGTTAAAGCGATTGTAGCTGGAATGAATGCTGACAAAGCTCCGATTGCAGCAATTACGAGCATTGCATCTGCTGTTAGTATTCCGAATATTCTTACAACAAGATAAACACCGGCAGCAACCATTGTAGCAGCATGAATTAATGCACTAACAGGAGTCGGACCTTCCATCGCATCCGGCAGCCAAACGTGAAGAGGGAACTGAGCTGATTTTCCAATTGCTCCACAAAATATTAAAACTCCGGTTACAGTCAGCCAGAAACCACTATTAAAAGGTATATGTCCTTTTGCTATTTCTCCAAAAATTTCAGAAAACGAAAAAGTGTTGTAAGTTATGAATAGTATCAACAATCCAGCAAGCATTCCAAGATCGCCAATGCGGTTTACAATAAATGCTTTCTTACCTGCATCGGAAGCGGATTTCTTTTCGTACCAGAATCCGATTAACAGATAAGATGAAATTCCCACTAATTCCCAGAATATGTACATCATCAGCATATTGTGAGTAAGAACGATGCCAGTCATTGAGAAAGTAAATAATCCTAAATAAGCAAAGTATCTGTTGTACCTGATATCACCCTTCATATAATCAATTGAGAAGAAGTGAACCAGAAAGCTTACGATGTAAACCACAACGATCATCAAAGCACTGATGTCATCGATCAACATTCCGAGGTAAATGTTAATTGATCCGAGCACAGGAACGCTGCCCATATCAATCCACTTAAACTCTCCTGCTATGCTTGTGTCAGCAAAAGTGGTGAGCTTACTAAATAATATTACTGCGGATAATACAAGACCAGCAAAGAGAACGAAAACTTCAAAGAAAAAGATTTTCTTAATTTTCTTACCGAGCAATAAAGTTACTATAAAACCGAGAAGCGGTAAGAAGAGTACTATTACTGCTAACTGTATTAAAAGACTTTCACTCATTCACTAATCCCGAAGTGTATCAATTTCATCAACATTTACATTTACAAAAGTTTTATAAACATTCAGAACAATCGCAAGTGCAACTGCAGCTTCAGCAGCAGCAAGTACTATTACGAACAAAGCAAATAACTGTCCCTGTAATCCAAAATTTCCAAATCTTGCAAAAGCAATAAAATTTATATTCGATGCATTAAGAATTAATTCAATTCCCATCAATACCATTATTGCATTCTTCCTGGTAACTATTCCATAAATCCCCAGGCAGAAAAGGAGTGTGCTAACTATTAAAAAATGTGTTAAAGTTACTTCCATCAAGAATTAAAAATTAAAAATGATAAATTAAAAATTGATCCAAATATTTCATTGTTAAATAACATTCATCCATTCAATCATGCATTCATGCATTTCAATTTCATTTTCTCGCCATTGATGCTGCACCAATTAAGGCAACTAATAATAAAATACCGAGCAGTTCAAATATCAATACGTATTCGTTTAATAACATACTTCCAAGAGTTGACAATGTTGCTTGAGGCATTTCAGTATTTACCTGTAACCATTCAGTGTTAAGAATAACTGCTCCAACAACTCCTGTGAATAATCCGACGCCGATTGCTGCCGGTAATGTGTGGATCGTTCCTGTTTTAATATCAACTTCTGTTATTTTATTTGTGATCATCACTCCGAAAATCAGTAAGATAAGAATGCCACCGACATAAACAATCAACTGAACGATTGCAACGAAATCAGCTCCGAGTAATACATAAATTCCTGAGACACCAAAAAATGTAAACAGTAAAAAGAATGCTGCACGAACAATATTTCTTGTTGTTACAACAAAGAAAGCAGAAAGTACTGTAACAGCAGCAAACAAATAAAATATGATGTCGTAAATGCCCATTATTTATTTTCTTCCTTATTCTCAGAGGAAGTATCATTCGGTTTAACTTCAGGTTTTTCTTTTTGTGCAGCAGCTTTATCCTCAGCTGCTTTTTTTGCTGCAGCAATTTTTTCTGCTTCTTTTTTTGCCTGCATCTCTTCAAAGTTTTTCTTTTTCTGAATTCTTTCTTCGGGAAGAAGAGTTGCGAAATCAAAAATCAAATTCTCTCTTGAAAATTCAGAAAACTCGTAAACGTCAGTCATATAAATACAATCGGTAGGGCAGGGAAATACACAGAGCTGGCAGTAGCAGCATTTTGCAAAATCAATGTTGAATGTAGTAACCCAAAGCGCTTTCTTTTTACCATTTGAAGTTGTTCCAAGATCTTCTCCGGGAATTGATTTTACCGTTTCAATTTCGATACAATTAACAGGACAAGCACGAGCACACTGATCGCATCCAATGCAATCATCCATATTAACATAAAGTCGGTTACGCTCTCTTTCCGGCAGTTGAGGTTTAACTGATGGATATTGAATTGTAACAGCAGGCACAAACAAATGCTTGAACGTTACTTTCATTCCAATAAGAATGGTAAAAAGTCCCTGCCAAAAATTGTAAATATAATCTCTCATATTATATCAGTGTTATCAATCCAACTAATAATAAAATTACAAATGAAAACGGAATTAAATATTTCCAGCAAAATGCCATCAACTGATCAACACGGAATCGAGGTAATGTCCAACGTAACCACATTTGAACAAATACGAAGAATAATCCTTTTGCTGTGAACCAGGAAAATTGTTCAATTGGAACGAGCCAGGGCAAATCCAGCAGGTTACCAAGATATCCAAATGGCGATTGATATCCGCCAAAAAACAGCACTGCAACAATTGCTGAGACAGCAAACATATTTGCGTATTCAGCAAGGAAGAACATTGCGAACTTCATTCCTGAATATTCTGTGTGATAGCCTGATACAAGTTCTGATTCTGCTTCGGGAATATCGAAAGGGGTTCTGTTTACTTCGGCAAGAGTGCTTGTATAAATTATCAGGCAGCCCATAATCATAAAAGGAATTAATAAAATTTTCTGCAATCCAATTGCTGGTCCTCCAAAAATTACCCAGTTCCAGAAATAAGGCTGTTTGCATTTCACTTAATTCATATAGGCTCAAAGTGCCTGTGATCATTATTACAGTAAGAATAATTAAAAGAGTTGGAATCTCGTAACTAATTATCTGTGCAGCAGCTCGCATTGCACCGAGTAGTGAATATTTATTATTGGAAGCCCAGCCAGCCATAAGAATACCAGCAACTACAAGTCCTGTAACGCCAACAATAAAAATTATTCCCAAATCTATTTTGGAACCGATAAAAAATCCGGAGAAGGGGATTGCGGCAAACGCAGCATAGCTTCCCATAAAAACAAGTAATGGTGCAAAGTTGAATAATGTTTTATCAGTTGCAGTGGGAACCAAATCTTCTTTTTGAAGAAGTTTGATTATATCAGCAACAGTTTGAAGAATTCCGTGATAACCAACTCTCATTGGTCCAAGACGATCCTGCATATGTGCAGAAACTTTTCTTTCTGCCAAAACTGCCAGAAGAGCAAAAGGAAGAATGAATAGAAATAGAGGCAGCAGGCTCACAACAAACATTGCGAGGATTTCGCTTCCGGTAAGATTATATAACCAATCGTACATCATCTGTCAATTTCTCCCAAAACGATATCAATGCTTCCGAGAATTGCAACAACATCAGCAACCATAAATCCTTTGCAAAGTTCAGGAAAAACCTGCATAGTTACAAAAGAGGGTGCACGAACTTTAACTCTTGCCGGATTTAATGATCCATCACTTATAATAAAATAACCTAATTCACCTCTTGGATTTTCAACTCGTGTATAAATTTGTCCTTCAGGTGGTTTTACTCTTTTTGGAATTGCAGACGTTACATCTCCTTCAGGAATTTGTTCGATTGCCTGTTCAATTATTTTCAGACTTTCTTCCATTTCACGAACACGAATGAAATACCTGTCCCAGCAATCACCCGTTTTTCCTTTTTCACCACTTCCAACAGGAATTTCATAATCGAATTTGTGATAAACAGAGTAGGGATCTTCTCTTCTTAAATCCCATTTCATTCCGCTTGCACGAAGATTAGGACCAGAGACTCCATAATTAATTGCAGTGTCAATTGGAAGGACACCAACGTTTGCAGTTCTTTCAATAAAAATTCTATTGTATGAAAGAAGTTCATTTAACTCTTTAACATTTGGTCTGAAGTCTTTTATAAATTCTTTTGTAAGTCGGATAAAATCGGGATGAAGATCGTGTGAAAGTCCACCGATCCAGATATAGTTATAAAGAAGTCTTGCACCACAGGTGATTTCAAAGAGATGAAGAATTCTTTCTCTGTCTCTAAAACAGAAAAGAAATGGAGTAAATGCACCAATGTCTGCACCGTAAGTTCCTAGAGCAACAAGGTGAGAAGCAATTCTCTGAAGTTCCCCCATAATTACTCTTATATATTCGACACGTTCGGGAACTTCGATTTTCATTAACCTTTCCATTGCAAGTGCATAGCCAAATTCATTATACATTGATGCAAGATAATCCATTCTATCTGTATACGGAATGATCTGCGGGTAAGTCATTGCTTCCGCATGTTTCTCAAAACATCTGTGAAGGTAACCGATGTGGGGAATTACGTCAAGAATAATTTCACCATCAAGCACAAGTTCCAACCTTAGCACACCGTGCGTTGACGGGTGCTGAGGTCCCATATTCAAAACCATTTCTTCGGTCTTTAGTGCCATTAACTTTCTTTGTTAATAAGGAACTTTCATTCCCTGGTAAAATTCAGGATTCTTATAATCTTTTCTTAAAGGAAAACCAAACTCCCAATCATAAGGCATTAATATTCTTCTTAAATCAGGATGATTTAGAAAAATAATTCCGATACATATCATAAGCTTCTCTTTCGTGCCAATCAGCACCTTTCCATACTTCTGTAACTGTTACAACTTCAGGCTTTTCTCGGTCAGTTGAAGTTTTAAGAGTTAGCTTATGTTTTAGTTTTGTAGATTCAAGATGATAATAAACGCTTAGTGTTCCACCTTTTATAGACTCCAATCCTTTTTCATCTTTTACTTTTTCACCATTTGCATCATCAACTCCTGAAAGATTCATTAATGAATCAAACTGTAAATCATTTTCATCTCTAAGGAAGGAACAAATTTTATCAACTGTGAGTGGATCAACAACTATAAAAGGTTCAACTGGTTTATCAGTTTTCAATTCTACTACTGAATCACCAAATTTTTCTTTTAGATGATTAAATATTTCTTCAGCAGTTTTCATGCACTCTTTTTCACAATTGATTCATTTCTGATTTTTTCCTGAAGCTTTAATAGACCTTCGAGTAATGCTTCTGGACGTGGGGGACATCCTGGTACATAAACATCAACGGGAATAACTCTATCAACTCCTTTCAAAACATGGTAACCGTGTTCCCAATAAGGGCCTCCACAATTGGAACAACTTCCCATCGAAATTACATACTTAGGATCGGGCATTTGTTCGTACAATCGTTTAATTCTAATTGCCATTTTGAAAGTTACAGTTCCGGAAATAATGATTACATCAGATTGTCTTGGTGAAGGTCGGGGAATAACACCGAATCTATCAAAGTCATAGTGAGAAGCCGAAGTTGCCATCATTTCGATAGCACAACAAGCTAATCCAAACCCTACTTGCCAGAGCGAAGACAGTCTTGCCCAATTAAACAGGTCCTCAGTCTTCGCGATGACGATATTACCTTCCGTAAATTCCTGATCTAGTAATCCCATAATTAACTTGCCGGTTTTAGTTCTTCTTTTTTAATTTCAGTTGATTTAATTTTTTCTAAGGATGGATCTTTAATTGATGGTCTTGCCCACTCAAGGTCTCCCTTTTTCCACTCGTATGCCATACCTACGCCCAACAAAACTAAGAAAATTGCTCCAATCAAATATCCAACTATACCGAGTTCCTTATAAACCAAAGCCCAGGGAATAAGGAGAACAACTTCTACATCAAATATCAAAAAGATCAGTGCAACCACATAAAAGCGTATATTGAACTTAACCCAGGGAGAGCCCTCCGGATTTTCTCCGCATTCGTATGTTGTAAGTTTTTCAAATGTTGGACGTTTAGGACGGAGAAGACGGGCAACATATATTGCTACAACAACAAATAGTGCTGCAGTTAATATAAAGACAAAGATCTTTCCGAATTCTGTTAGCATTAAATTTCAAAAATTTAAATGGAAAATTAACACTACTGTTGTGTAATGTCAAGAAATGTTTCATGAATAATATTTGCTCTCTACAGATTGTTTATAAAAATTGTTAAATATATATTTCTGCGGGTGAATACTTTTAGGTTATTTAAGTATTTTTGCCGGGAGACTATTCAAATTTTAAAGCAATGCCAGAAAACGTAAAAAGGTTTAATGGATTTAGTAAAAGTTTATCTGATTCAAAGTATTACAACGGCTGCAAATAATCTTCGGCTCAATGCTCAGCAAATTGAAGTCGTTGGTTTATTGAGGGAGACTGTTGTGAATGCCAGCGATATTGGTGGTGAACTGCTTCTGATGAAAAAAACGACAGAACTTTCAAAGCTTGCTATCCGGTTGAGTGAAATACATTCTTTTCTTACTCAGGGTAAAGTTGATTTCGTTAAAATTTCAGAACAGTTTAGAGAGCACAGCAGATATTTAATCAGAGATTTAAATCAGTTCCTGGAAAATGTAACTCCGAAGATCTATAAGGATGCTTTCATTAAAATAAATAACGGTAATTCAAATTCAATTGACGTTGAATTGGTTGATAGAAGTGATCTTGCAGGAGAATTTCTTAATCAAAATCTTCCCGAAGTTGAAGTTGAAATGAAATCTTCTGAAGCTATGGATACATTTTCAATAAATGAATTTGAAAAAAGAATACTTACTCCGGTTAAATCTATTGATGATTTACTCAAAAAGATTCCCCTCGGACAAGTTACCGAGAAAGAACTCAGGCAATATTTTGAACTCATGAAAGAACATGCTTCGCTTGCTTCTTTCCAGGGATTTCAATTGTTAGCGAAAATGCATGAAATTATTGCTGATGCTTTTGATTCTTTGCGAAAGGGAAAATTATTAGTTGACAAAACAGTAATAGAATCACTGCGTGCCTGCCTAATTGTAATCGTAGCAGTGGTTAAACGAAAAGATGTTGACATTACCGGCTATTTAAACCGGGCTGAGGAGTTTGGTAACAAAAATTTTAAAAAGAACATTCAGGTATGAATTGATGGATCTATATGCAGTTATAATGGCGGGAGGTATCGGAGCACGATTTTGGCCAAGAAGTAAGAAAAGAAGTCCTAAGCAGCTTCTAAAGATTATCGGTGAACAGACAATGATTCAGGAAACCTTTTCGAGGATTAATGGACTTGTTCCTAAAGAAAATATTTTAATTGTGACTAACGAAATTCAAAAACCTGGAATAGTTGAGCAACTTCCTGAAATCCCTCCGGAAAATATAATTGTTGAACCATTTGGAAGAAATACAGCAGCTTGTATTGGGCTTGCATCTGTAATTATCCAGAGAAGATCGCCAGATGCTGTGACTTTTATAATGCCATCTGATCATATCATCAGAGATAATGAAAGATTTATTGATACATTGAAGAAGGCTGCACAGTTCTCCTATGAAAACCAGGCGCTTGTTACGATTGGAATTCAACCCACTAAACCGGAAACAGGTTATGGTTATATTCAGATAGATGAAGATTCAGGTAAGAACAATGTTTTCAAGGTATTAACTTTTGCAGAGAAACCAAATTATGCCACAGCTGTTAGTTTCATAAAGAGTGGTGATTTTTTCTGGAACAGTGGAATGTTTATCTGGAAGATAGATACAATTATGTCAGAAATAAATCGATTTATGCCCGATCTTTATGAAGGATTGATTGAGATACAAAATAATTTGGAGAACACTGCTTTTCAAAATATTCTGTCAGACATATATGGCAAGTTAAGAAGTATTTCAATTGATTATGGAATTATGGAAAAGTCGGAAAGAGTATTTTTGGTTAAAGGCCAATTTACCTGGAGCGATGTGGGCAGTTGGGAAGCCGTTTACGAAATCAGTGAAAAGGATCAGGATGGAAATGTTAAAGTTGGCAGCATTTATACAGATATGGCCTTAGATTCTTACATCTATTCTCCTGATAAATTTACTGCTGTAATTGGTCTTGATAATATTATAGTTATTAATACAAGTAATGCTTTGCTTATTTGTAAGAGGGATAAGGCACAGGATGTAAAGAATGTAATTGATTTTCTGAAGCTGAACAAATTAGACGAACAACTCTAATAATTAATGAAAATAGTAATCACCGAACGGCATATTTTAGATCTGGAAAAGAAAGGGATTAAGATACTTATTAGGACTAAGAATACGATTATCACACCTCTTGCTTTAGACCGAATTCACGCATCAAAATTTACAATATTAGATAAAGATATTTCTCAAACAGAAAGTACACCAATATCACCTTCAGCCAATTATCATATCGGGAAAAAGCTAATCATTGGAAGCGATCATACGGGCTTTAAATTAAAAAACATTCTCATTAAATATCTCACTGATAAAGGGTTTGCAATTACTGATGCAGGCACGTTTGACGAACAATCTTGTGACTATCCTGATTATGCCAAAGCGGTAGCAAAAAGTGTTTCTTTTGGTGAAAATGATTCCGGAATTTTAATAGATTCAACCGGTATTCCTTCAGCCATAACAGCAAACAAAATTAAAGGGATCAGGGCCGCCACTTGTTACAATACATTCAGTGCCAGAAGTTCGCGTGCACATAATAATGCAAATATTTTGGTGGTTGGGGCAAGATCTTTAGGTGAAGAGTCAATAAAAATAATAGTTGATGAATGGCTTACGACAGCTTTTGAAAAGGGAAGACATCAGAAAAGATTAGATAAAATAAAAGACATCGAAAATGAAAAATTGGATTAAGTTATAAATCACAAAGTAATATTTTGAATTAATGAACTTAAGTCATAATTTTCATCTGGTAAAAGTTAACTAATAATCAAAATACCAATGTTTGGCCAGCCGACGGCACTTCTAAAAAATAATCAAAAACAATTTCGGAAAATTATTTAATTGTTCATCGTAAACTCACCAATTGAAGAAATCCTGGAGATTAATCCTCAAATTTATCTTCTAAAAGTTTTTTCTCCTGCACTGACGGCAACGACTAAGCCCGGTCAATTTTTAAATCTGAGAGTTACAGAAAAAACTTCACCTTTACTTCGCAGACCATTTAGTGTTTGCGATATAGTGGGCGAGCACCTTTATCTTATGTTTAATATTCTTGGAGAAGGTACAAGTATTTTGGCTCACAAATCGATTGGCAGTGAACTGGATATTCTTGGGCCTCTTGGTAATGGCTTCAATTTAGAAGGGGATTATGATACAGCAGTAATAGTTGCCGGGGGGCTTGGAGCAGCACCTTTCCCTTATGTTACAAGAGTTTTGGATGGCAAAAAAAATATTCTCTCTTTTATCGGCGGAAGATCCAAAAATGATGTGATAAAATATAATCTGAAAAATGTCAAAGTTGCTTCAGATGATGGAAGCATAGGAATTAAAGGTAATGTTATCCAGTTACTTGAAAAGAATTTTGAATTACTCCGGTCACAGAAAATAAAAATATTTGGTTGTGGTCCAAGTGCTATGCTAAGAGTGTTGAAGGATTTTTGTTTGAAAAACGAATTCGAATGCGAAGTTTCTACTGAATGTGCAATGGCTTGTGGCTTTGGTATTTGCCAGGGTTGCCCAATTGAATCTACAACACAGCAAGATCAGTATTTACTCGTTTGTAAGGATGGCCCGGTTTTTAACATCAAAGATGTGGTAATATGAGTAAGGTAGATCTTTCTGTTAAAATTGGATCGCTGATATTAAAAAACCCCGTAATGCTTGCATCAGGGACAGTTGGTTATGGAAATGAAATTTCAGAATTCACAGATTTAAATAAACTTGGCGCAATCGTTACTAAATCCTTAAGCCTGAAGCCAAGAAAAGGAAACCCACCACAAAGAATTGTTGAAACTCCGTCCGGGATGCTGAATGCAATTGGACTAGCTAATGTTGGAGTTGAAGCATTTATAAAGGAAAAAATTCCATTCCTAAAAAAGTATGAAGTTCCATTAATTTGTAATATTGCTGCAAGCACCATTGAAGAATACGTTGAGTGTACGAAAATTTTAACTACTGAAGAAACAATAAAAGCATTTGAAATAAATGTATCCTGTCCTAATGTAAAAGAAGGTGGGCTGTCATTCGGGAATGACCTCAAGTCTGTAGCAGTAATTACCGGAAAAGTTCGGGCTGCAACAAGCAAACCGCTGATTATTAAACTCTCCCCAAATGTTTCTTATATCTCAGAGTTCGCCAAAGTTGCAAAGGAAAATGGTGCTGATGCCGTTTCTGCTATCAACACACTGGTTGGTGCATCGTTTAATATTTATACTCGAAAACCTAAAATCCAGAATGTAACTGGCGGTCTTTCAGGGCCTGCAATTAAACCTGTTGCAATAGCTAAAGTTCTTGAGATCTCAAGACAAGTAGAAATTCCAGTAATAGGAATCGGTGGAATTATGGATTGGCGGGATGTTGTTGAATTTATGATTGCAGGTTCTACTGCAGTTCAAATTGGAACTCTCAATTTTATTGATCCTTCAGCACCGGGGAAAATTATTAATCAATTAGAAGAGCATTGTATTAAAAACGGAATTGAAAAAATTGAATCACTCATTGCATCTTATCAATTATAATTTAATGGATATCGAAACCTCACTAAGCAAACTTTTCTCTCTTCACACTTTTGGAATTAAACTTGGATTGGAAAATACAATAGGATTCCTGAACCATTTAGGAAATCCTCAAAAGGGACTTAAGACCATCCACATAGCCGGTTCAAATGGAAAGGGAAGCACGGCATCATTCATTGCAAGTATTCTGCAGGAGTGTGATATCAATATTGGGTTGTATACTTCACCTCATTTTGTAAGATTCAATGAGCGTATTGTTATTAATGGAAACCAGATTAACGATGAATACATTTGTGAATTCATTAAAGAAAATGAAAAATATATTGATGATCATCAACTTACTTTTTTTGAAGTGACTACTGCTCTGGCTTTCCAATATTTTAATGAAATGAAAACAGATTATTGTGTAATTGAAACAGGCCTTGGCGGGAGATTAGATTCAACCAATGTTTTAAATCCTTTGGCTGTGGTAATTACAACAATCAGTCTTGAGCATACAAATATATTAGGAAACACGGTTGAACAAATAGCAGCGGAGAAGGCGGCAATAATAAAAAAAGATTCGCATGTTTTTACAGGGTTGCTTACAAAAGAAGCTATGGGTGTTGTTGAAAATAAATGTAACGAAACAAAGAGTAAAATTTACAAGCTAAAAGATTTCATTTCAGAAACTGATGGCAAAGTGAGTTTGTTTTTAAGCAAAGATAATTTGCTCGAAGTAAATCCGCCGGTAAAAGGAAATTATCAAAAACTTAATGCTTCACTCGCAGCTTTAGTTGTTGATAAGACCTTTCCAATTTCAGAAAAAAATAAATACTTAGACGGAATTGAAAATGTTTTACTGAATACCGGATTATCCGGCAGGTATGAGTACTTTCACAGAAATCCAACGATAATTTTTGACTCGGCACATAATCCGGAAAGTATTCAAAACTTCTTAAGCGAATTCGCAATCGAAGCCGGGATTTACAAAAGAAGAGTCCTGATTTTTGGTGCTATGAGAGATAAGGCCATTCCTGAAATGCTCCAGATGCTCTCCGGGTATTTTGATGAAATTTTGATTTCAGAAATTCAGTATGAACGAGCTGCTAAACCGGAAGAAATATCTGAAGTTTGTAAACGGTTAGGAATGAACCATAATATAATCCCTAAACCTGCGAAATATATTGAGGGTTTCTTATCGAGAACTGAGGATGAATGCCTTGTTGTTCTCGGAAGCATGTATTTACTCGGTGAAATTAAGCAGCAATTGAGACAGGCGATAGCTTGACATTTAAGAATATAAGGTTTATGTTTCGGTGAGCCGCAAAAACCTATCAAGTAATAAACTATTTGTTATCGTTAATAAATTATTCCCCAAATTCACAGGCTGGTTAGAACCAGTTAAAATTTTATGTAAATAAACTATACCTTCATCTGCAACAATAACTCAAGGTTAAAATTATGCCAATGGATATATCCGAACTCAAATCGAAGAAGATCGTAGAATTAAATGAGATAGCTAAGGAACTTAACATCCCGGGCTACAGTGATCTTCGTAAACAGGAACTCATCTTCAAAATCCTCGAAGCTCAGACTTCCAAAGATGGACTAACTTTCTCGAAAGGTGTCCTTGAAGTTTTACCTGATGGATATGGTTTCCTCAGATCGTCGGATTACAATTATCTGCCTTCTCCCGATGATATTTATGTTTCTCCTTCACAGATTAAAAAGTTCAGCCTGAGAACAGGAGATTTTGTCAGCGGACAGGTTAGGCCTCCGAAAGAAGGTGAAAGATTTTTTGCTCTCCTTCGTGTTGAAGCTGTTAACGGTTTAGCTCCCGAAAATATTCGGGAAAGGACTTTGTTTGATAACTTAGTTCCTGTCTATCCAACAAAGAAAATTAATTTAGAGTCTGCGCCGGGTGAATATTCCATGAGAGTTATGGATATGCTTGCTCCAATCGGAAAAGGGCAGAGAGGTTTAATAGTTTCACCTCCTAAAAGCGGTAAGACGGTATTACTTCAAAAGATCGCTAATTCTATTACCAGGAATCACCCTGAAGTCAAACTTATTGTTTTATTGATTGATGAACGTCCCGAGGAAGTTACTGATATGGAACGATCTGTTCAGGGAGAAGTAATAAGTTCAACATTTGATGAGCCTGCAGACAGGCACGTTCAGGTTGCCGATATGGTAATAGAAAAAGCAAAAAGAATGGTTGAAGCAAATGAACACGTTGTGATTCTTTTGGATAGTATAACAAGGTTAGCCAGAGCACATAACATTGTTGTTCCTCATAGCGGAAGAATTCTTTCAGGTGGTGTTGATTCAAATGCACTGCATAAACCGAAACGATTCTTCGGTGCTGCCAGAAACACTGAAGATGGCGGCAGTTTAACAATAATTGCAACTGCATTGATAGATACAGGCAGCAGAATGGATGACGTTATCTTCGAGGAATTTAAAGGAACTGGAAATATGGAACTGGTACTCAATCGTGATTTAAGTGACAGAAGAATATTCCCCGCAATTGATGTTAACCGTTCCGGAACCAGAAGGGAAGATTTGTTATTGAAAGAAGATGATTTAGCAAAGATTTGGATATTAAGAAAGATTTTAAGTGATTTTAGTCCGGTTGAAGCAATGGAATTTCTGATAGATAAAATCAGGGGAACAAAGAATAACAAGGACTTCCTAAATAATATGAATAACTAAGCGTTAATTGATAAATTAACTGCAACTAATTTTGCCTTGATTATAATCTTGTTCTAAGTAATTTTTCTTTCAAAAAAAAGAATAAAGTGAAAAAGAATTTTATTGTTTTTCTGATTATTTACACTTCATTATTTGGACAACAAGGCACAGATCAACCTCCATTTAATCCAAGATTTCCATTCGAATCAGAAATTATTTCTTTACCAGGAAATGATGGCGATTTTTCAGTTTATTATACGTACAAAATTCCATACAGGCTTCTTGTATTCGAAAGAAATAATGAATCATTCGAGGCTAGCTTTAGAGTTATTGTCGAAATTTTGGATGAAGATTCCAAATTAGTTGCACGCGATATTAAGGATAGTCAGATATCTGTTAATTCTTTTGAAGCAACAAATGATATCAATCTCTTCCTTCAAGATTTCCTTACATTCAAAATAAAAGCCGGAGAATATGAGATAGCAACTTTTATTTCCGATAGAAACTCTTCCGGCGAACTTCCGCTTAAACCACAAGAGCTAAAACTGGAAGAAAAAAAAATTGTTCAACATCCGCTTGTAATAAATGCTCAGAAATTATTGTGTGATAATAAAAATGCTTTTATCCTTGCTAACTCCGGCGGAAATGTGCCATTCAGCGGCGACAAATTTCATCTGATTATTCCTATTACGGACACTTCGATTACCGAGCTTGACATTACTATTGAGAATAATGATGAACCAATCATATCCGCAAAAATTAATGAGTCATATATTATTCCAATAGGAATTTTAGAATGTGAGCAGCATATATCAGTGACTTCCTCTCCCGAAACAATTTCGTTGAGGAATTTCGTTGTTAAAAATGTTAATGAGAAGCTCAGGGAAGGTGAGGTAGTACTTACTGTAATGAACGATGAAAAATCCATTGATGAAGAATTTCATTCAAAAGTAGTTTGGTTTAATAAACCTTTCTCACTAATGGACCCTGAAAAGGCAATTGAGTATTTAAACTTTGTGGAATCTGATTCATTGGTTTATTCTCTTTTAAAAGAAAGTAGTTCTGATTATCCTGAGCTATTGAACAATTATTGGCTAAAATTTGATCCAACTCCTGAAACAGTGTATAACGAAATAATGTTTGAATATTATACCAGGGTTGATTATGCAATAAAAGAATTTAGGGGAATAGGTAAAAACAACGGAGCGAAAACTGACAGGGGAGTGATTTATATTAAGTTCGGAAAGCCCGATAAGATAGAGCGTACTTCAAACCCTCAGGGACAAATGATAGAAATCTGGAATTATTCAAACCCGGAAAGAAATTTTTCGTTCACAGATAAAAAAGGTACCGGCAACTTTACACTTACAGAAAATTAATGAAACGATTTATTTTTACCTGCGGTGATATTAATGGTATTGGACCTGAAATTTCTATTAAAGCCCTCAATAAAATTTTCCTAAAAAACAAATCAGCTAATTTCATTTTTATCATTCCTGAAAATGTATTCAGTGCCACTATCAGATTAGTGGAGCCTAAGTTTGATTATACGATAATAAAAGATCCCACATCTTTAAACAGTAAATCGGGTCAAATATCAATTCTGACTTTAGAACCATTTAAGCAGCAAATTGGTAAACCAACGATTACTTCAGGCGAAGCAGCCTACCTGACATTAAAAATGTCATTTCAATTATTAAAGCAAAATTTAGCTGATGCAGTGGTCACAGCTCCAGTTTCAAAATCTGCATTGAAACTTGCAAAGGTTAAATATCCAGGGCAAACTGAAATGTATGCTGATTGGTGCGGCGTCAGGAATTTTGCAATGACTTTTCTTTCTGACAGTTTAAGAGTTGCACTTCATACTATTCATATACCATTAAATGAAGTGGCACGGTCAATAAATAAAAAGAAAATTACCGCTAAGCTCAGTACAGTAATAAGTATGCTAAAAAATGACATTGGAATTATGAAACCCAGGATTGCAGTTTTGGGACTGAACCCACACGCAGGTGAAGCCGGGATAATCGGAACTGAGGAAAAAGAAATAATTGAACCAATAATCAAAAGTAAAAAATTTGAAGACACTATTTATGGACCATTTTCCTCCGATGCGTTTTTTGCTAACCGAAAATTTAAAGATTATGATTTGGTTTTTGGTTTGTATCATGACCAGGTTTTAATTCCTTTCAAGTACATTAATTCCGGAAGGGGTGTAAATTATTCTGCCGGTCTACCGATAATAAGAACATCACCGGATCACGGTACTGCCTACGATATTGCAGGAAAAGGAATAGCTGATGAATCAAGTATGATCGAAGCTTTTAAATATGCTCAATTAATATTGAAGAACAGAAAGAAAAAACTTAAAAAGGTATGAAAGTAAGTCCGTACGAGAAAGTAGCTGAAGTTTACGATGGATTAATGAAAAAAGTGGATTATCCGACATGGTCAAAATACCTTCTTGTAATTGCTGAAGAAAACATTCCGGACAATGCGAGGATTCTTGAACTTGGAGCAGGGAATTGCAAAATGGCAGAAATATTTTCTAAAAAATATGAAAATTATTTAGCCACTGACATTTCATTATCAATGCTGAAAAAATCCTCAAATAATCAATTCGCAAAAATTTGCTGTGATATGACAGCCATCCCCATTAAAGATAAGTTTGATTTTATATTTTCTGCTTTCGATGGGGTAAACTATATTCTGAAACAAAAAACATTAGCTAATTTATTCAGCGAAGTGTATAACTTGCTGAATGATGACGGTATTTTTACATTCGATGTAAGTCTTGAAAGCAATAGTTTGAAATTAATTATCAGTGATATTATTGAGGATAATTATAATGGTTCGTGGTTTCAAAGGATTAGTAAATACAATAAACATAGCAGAATTCATTACAATAAATTTTATATTAGGGACGATTCAGGATTAGAATTTAAGGAAGTTCACAAACAAAAAATTTATGACATCTCATCCTACTTTAAACTTGCAGAAAAGGCAGGATTATATACTGAACACTGCTTCGATTGCTTTACATTTAAAGATGTCAGTAAAAAATCACATAGGGCTCAATTTGTAATGAGGAAAAATATCTGATGATGCTTTCTTTTGACAGCGTAGAATTTCATTATAGGAACCAACCGGTTTTTACAAATCTTAATCTTGAACTTGACTATGGCGAGTTTGCTTTTGTGATTGGAAAAAGCGGAATTGGTAAAAGTACATTGATGCAATTAATTTATATGAACCTGTTTCCACTAACTGGTACTGTTCGAATTGCTGAGTTTGATTCGCAAACAATTAAACCATCACAAATTCCGTTGCTGAGAAGAAAGATAGGTGTGATATTCCAGGACTTTAAACTGCTACCTGACAGAAATGTATATCAAAATCTTGCTTATGTAATGAAAGTTACCGGAGTTTCTGCAGCACAGATTAAAAGAAAAATTAATGAGGCACTGACTCAGGTCGGACTATCTCACAAAAGATTAAATAAGCCCAATGAACTCTCCGGTGGAGAACAGCAAAGAGTAGCAATTGCAAGAGCGATTATAAACGATCCGATTCTAATTCTTGCAGACGAGCCAACCGGAAACCTTGATCCCGATACATCATCTGAAATATTAGCACTTCTTAAAAAAATTAATAAGAGCGGAACCGCAGTTCTGGTTGTAACTCACAATTATGATATAGTTAAGAAAGCAAATGAGCGGGTAATTAAGCTTGAGGATGGTAGAGCGTTAAAAGCAATAATTAAACAAAAAACGGAAAGTTGAATTTCACTTGACCAGAATTTTAAGCAGTTCCTTATTTACTTCTTCAACAGTACCAAGTCCATTTATAGAAATTACTTTACCCTGCTTTTCATAATGCTTCAAAACAGGTTCAGTAGTTTTACGAAAAATTTCCATCCGCTTTCTGATCACTTCTTCTTTGTCATCATCTCTTAAATAAAAACTATTTTGTGATTTACAATTCGGACAAATCATTGTGTCTTTGATTTCGGCGAGAGTGAAGATATGTCCACATTCTTTACAGGCTCTTCTGTTATTAAGTCGTTTTACAATTTCTTCTTCATCTGCATAAATGTTGATCAATTTTATATCCACTATGTTCATTTCATTTAAAAGTTTATCAAGTTCCATTGCTTGCTTATCAGTACGTGGAAATCCGTCGAGGATGAAACCACCATTACAATCATTCTTACTCAATCGGTATTTAATAATTCCAATCATTATATCATCAGGGACAAGATCGCCTCTGCTCATAATCTCCTGAGCCTTTTTACCCATCTCCGTTTGATCTTTAACGGCTTGTCTTAAAATATCACCGGTCGAAATATGCGGAATATTAAATTTTGAAGAGAGTAATTTGGCCTGAGTTCCTTTTCCAACACCAGGCGCTCCGAATAGAAGTAGTCGCATAATCAATATTTTTTTTATTGCAAATTATAGAATTATAGGTGTAGTCTCAAGCAGTTGGCGGACTAAATTTTAGTGGAATTTTATTTTTTAATTTAGTAAAAAAATCCTGGAGCAGATTTTTACTTTCTTCAGAGTAAATACCTGAATAAACATTGATTTTGTGGTTGGTCTTTCCATCCTCAGCTAAATTATAAAGACTTCCACAAGCACCAAACTTTGGATCGAAAGTGGAAAAGAATAGATTTTCAATTCTGGAAGCAAGCAAAGCACCTGTACACATAACACAGGGTTCGAGTGTAACATAAACAGAACATTCATTTAGCCGCCAGCTACCAATTGTATTCGAAGCAGCAGTTAAAGCAATCATCTCTGCATGTGCAGTTGCATCTTTCAATCTCTCAACCTGGTTGTAACCTCGACCAATAATTTTATTATCCTTCACAACAACTGCTCCAACGGGAATTTCATTTTCTTCGAATGCTTTCTCAGCTTCCTGTAAAGCAGCGAACATAAAACGATATGTTTGTTCGTTGAAATTCAAATGAGTATGGAGTATTTATTAAGTAGTATTGAGTACATATTCTTGCTTCATAATAAATATCGATTGCAAAATTTTATACAATTTATAAACAATTACATTTCCAAATTCCCGGTATTGTTTAGAAATTGTCAAGCTATTTACTTATTACTGAATACTGCTTACTGATTAAAAGGAGTACGCCCGGTAGGATTCGAACCCACAACCCTCAGATCCGAAGTCTGATGCTCTATCCAGTTGAGCTACGGGCGCGCAGTTAATTAACAATTATCAATGAACAATTTACAATTATCCCGTCTGATGTTCTATCCAGCCTGTCCGGCGAAGACGGATTGAGTTTACCTGCCGGAATTGATTTATCAATGAAGGCAGGCTACGGGCGCAAAATTTATATCGTAAAAATAGACAGGAGATAGCCTAATAGCAATAAAAAAGCCGTTATAAAAACGGCTTCAATTATTGAATAATTAATAAGAATCCTAATTCAAAAAATCTTTCGGATATGTTTTAAGATTATGCCCAAATTTTAACTGCTCTTCCATTCTGCAAGACCAAACGAGCTGACCGTTCCAAACTGTAATATCCGGACAGCCATCACACATACTTTGTCTGCCATCAGGAAGAAAATCAACTGGTTGAATGATCATCACTGATTGATAATACAATCTTTTAAAAATATTAAGTGGATTCTTATAGAAATTGAAAAATGTTTTTCTAAGTTTTTTATCTAATGCTCCCATTAATAACATACTTTTTCCTTTGTGCGTCCATTTTGGCCCGGCATATGCGAGATATTTATCGAAGAAAAGGTGATAGAACATTTGTACCATTTCCATACCTTTTTTTCCAACATAACCATATATTTTTTTCTTTGTGCCAAGTCTACCGGTTAAAAGCCACTTGAATGAATCCGGTTTTTCCGAGCCATTCAAATAAGCACACGGATCAAAATCAGGATTGTCTCTCCTGATCAACTTTACCACTTCCGGAGCCAGGATATCAGCACGGGTAACCGGATCTTCGTTATATACCAACTGACTCATATCTATTTTTTGTGGACCCAGATAAAAATCATATTCTTTATTATTAACTGCGCGATAGAGGATGAAAACCATTACGTGAACAATATCAATATTATCCTGCGCCCACTTGACCAATTTCGGGATATATTTCATTGTGTCTTCATAGACTGTAGAATTAAATGCGCAGGAAATGTTTCCTTCATCAGCTAACATTTTAGCAAAATAATATCTCAATTCATTCAACTCTAATTCATTTTTATCTTTCCATTGTGGACGGCCTTGTTTACTGTCAATGTGAAATGTAAATCCAAAAGCACCTGCTTTTTTCAGTTCGTGTAATAATTCTTTTGTTAATGCTAACCCATTAGTGTTGATGATGGGCTTCATATTCCTCTTTTTAACTTCCTTAACAATTTCGATTATATCCGGATGTGTTAGTGGATCACCGCCAGCTATCGAAACGCCATCAGCATGTCTTAATCTAACAAATACATCGAGATCATTTTTTACTTGTTCGATGGTTTTATGTCCATCTTTTTCATTTAATCTGTAACAACCTTCACAATACAAATTACACTTGGCAGTTGGTTCAAGCCAGGATATTGAATTATCGGTTAAGTTCCAGGGAAGGCGATAATAGTCCAGGTGATTAAGTGAATTGTTCTGCATTTTTACTCCGTAATATGCATTTTATTTATAAATGTAGAATTATTGGCTGTAAAACTAATCTTCCCGGAGAATAATTACAATTCAAAATTTATATTTTACAATACTACGTATAACGATTGACTATGAACGATAATGAATTGTTAGCAACTGAACAACTACTAACTCAATACACTGCAGATTAACCTTTTCTTTTTAATTGTTTATGTGATTAGTAATTTTGAGCGAAATTATTTCAGGAGAATTAATATGTTAAAACATTTAATACTTTTTATTCTTTTGTTGTTAACTTATTTTGTGAATGCACAGAGTGATTTTGCAGTTGGAATTAATGGTAATGTTAATTTTCCAAACGGTAAACTCACAGAATATTTTAATACCGGCTATGGTGGAGATGCTCATTTCTTTTATCTTTTTGGAAATTCCTCAATCTTTACTTTGAGCGTAGGTTACAACACATTCGGTTTTGATGCAGATGCATTTAATAAAAAGGCAGAGGAATTAAATACACAAACACACTATGATGTTGAATCAAGTTTTTCTACTCTCCCTTTCCTGATTGGTGTAAAGTGGTACTTCCTTAAACAGAAAACCAGCAGCCCCTACATAATGATCGAAGCAGGGTTTTATAATTATAGATTTACATTTAATGGAACGGCTAATACAATAAGTATTGGTGGAAGCAGCGTTCCTGTTGAAATTCCTGAGATTGAGGAAAAGGGTACAGAGCCAATGTTAAGAATTTCCGCAGGTTATATAATTTTTATTCAGAAACATTGGTTTATAGATACATCAGTAAACTATAGTGTTTTAACAAATGCTTTTACCGTTGATGTGCCTGAAGATCCTGAAGAAGCCGGGAATATTTCCGGAGCCGCTGAAACTTTGAATTATCTTTCTATTTCAGCGGGAATAAATTACAGGTTCTAATAACTTTTAATTTGTTAGTTTGAATAATCAATTTATTAATAACGAGCTAATCCAATGTCAAAAAAATGTTTTACCGTCTTAGTGTTTTTCTTTTTTGCTCCGATAATCATACCGCAAAGCATGTTTAATGCAGGTGCATCATTTAATATTGGATTTCCATCCGGATCGTTTTCAGATTTAGCGAAAACAGGAACCGGTGGTTCTGCAATTGGTGAATTTGCATTCAGTGAAAAAGTATCGGCGACTCTCTCGGCATCGTATCAGAATTTTCCGGGAAAGGGTGAAGGTTTTGCCGCTCAAGGAAATGTTTATGACTTTTCTGTAAATGCTATTCCTGTTTTGGCAGGTGTTAGATATTATTTATCTCAAGAAATTTTTGGAACGTTTGAAGCAGGTGTTCATTTTCTTCGGGTAAGTGCTGATATCTATGATGTATACAGCGAGGAAAAAATTTCTACAGATTATCAGGCAAAGTACGGAGCTGGACTTGGTATGGGTTATCGTTACAGGCTTGCTGAACCCTCTGTACTGGAAATATCAGGAATTTATCAGTTAGTCGAAGATGATTTTAATTCATTCGCACTCAGGATAGGTGTTTTAATTTTACTTGACAACATTTGAATATGATCTTATCCCTTTTTTCCATTTAAAGGAATCCGTAATGAGCTTAAAAAATTATTTATTATTATTTCTGATTTTAACATCATCAATCTATCCTCAAATGAATCGTGAAGAAGCATTAAAAAAAGGGGGATGGTCAGGAGGCCTTGCAGGCTGGGTCGGTTGGGAAAATATTGATCTGTCCACAAATTCAGGGGACGTTATGCAAAAATCTAAAGTTGATGGATATAATTTTATTTTCAGTTCTCGCAATGGAAGCATTGTCGAAACTAATGGTGTTTTTGGTTTTGATTTTCAGTGGCGGGAAAGACACCGTACAACTAAACCTGATCCAAATCCGTACAACAATAGTGAGGTAATAAAAGATAAATTATGGTTCATTGGTTTATGGGCGAGATATTACATTCCTTGGGGAGGAAATTTTGCTATGTTCTTTGAAGGATCAGGTGGTTATGCATCCTATTCTCACAAAAATGAAACCATAATTGCATTAGAAAATTTGTATATCAATATCAATAATGATGCTTCTGCAAATGGATTTGCATATAATGCAGGAATTGGAGTTTCACACTTTGTATCTTCAAATGCTGCGTTTGAAATTACCGGAAGATGGGAAGGCGGCAGCCTGAACGGTGAAGAAGAATTGAATATTAAACTCGGAAATATTTTTATACTATTCGGTTTTCAAGTTTATTTAAGATGATATTTAAAAGAAAAAGGAGACCACATTCGTGATCTCCTTTTAATTCGCCCTCACCACTAAATAATTTCTACTTTATAATATTTTCACTTAAACATTTTTTCAATTTCAGATCTGGATTTTCGTATACCTCTGACTGAAATTATTATATACAGAAAAAGTCCACCTAATATGATTCCCGCCATTAAATAAATTGCCATTGAATTGCCCTCCATTTTTAACCCTCAAATTCAACCATTATGCCACTATTTAAATTGTTTTTTTAAATCAGTAATGATTGATTTCAAATCAATTACAAAGGATTGATGTATCTAATTGGAATCTAAAATGAGAATTGTATCAAAAAGAATGTTGGCTTTAAACTCAGTGTAGAAAGGCTGTCTCTAATTTTTATTTAGAATTAATGGTATGCCGTTGTGGAAATAGATCCTGCCACAATTTTCTGTGAGCCAGTAAAGTGGTTTCTTTGTATTCTTGTATTTTTCAACAACATTTATTCTTACAACATCGGGTCTTTCAGTAATTTTAATAACTGCATCACAGAACTCTTCCGGAGAAATACAATGAGTATCATCTAATTCAACTTCCAATATCTTTTGTCTGTTTATAAAGATACTTTTGGTCAATAGTTGATTTATATTCAAAGATTTATATGTTAGTGTTACTTCGAAATTTCTCATACTTTAAATTTAAAATAAATACAGACTATTTCAAGATGATCATTTTTCTTGTCTGAACGAAATTGCCGGCAGTTAATTTGTAAAAGTATATTCCACTTGGCAGATGCTCGGCGGAATAGTTCAAATTATGTAACCCAGCCGGCATTTCCTGGTTTAGAATATTTTCAACTTCATTTCCAATAATATCATAAATTGTAATAGCTACATTGCTTTGAGTAGGCTGCTGCCAGCTTATATTTGTTGAAGGATTAAACGGGTTCGGATAATTCTGGAATAATGCAAAGTCTTTCATCAATAAGGAACCATTGTCAACATAGCTTGTTTGTTCAACTTCAATGTAACAGGATTTTATTAAAGTATCACTTCCAAGTGCGTTAGCCGCAATTAAAGTTACTTCGTAAGTGCCGGGTGTGTTGTAAAGAATATTCTGTGGATTTTGTTCAGTTGATGATGATGGTAAACCCCCGGGAAAACTCCAGTGCCAGTTTGCAGGCTGATATGATGATTGATCCGAGAATGAAATAATTGAACCTGTAAAAATATGTGTTGAATCCGCTGTAAAGTCTGCAACCGGTTTGAATGGTTTGTTTGGTTTGTATGCTTTAATATTAAATCCTGCACCAGCAATCACCAACGTTCCATCTTTTGCAAGCGCGGGACCACAGTAAGTTAAATTTGGAACACTAAGTTCCCAGATAACAGTTTGTAAATCGGCGGAGAAACAAAACATTTTATTACTATTATTACACACATAAACTTTCCCTTCACCATCAACCGAAATTGTAGTAAAGAATGAACTTGAAAGCGCCACGTTTGATTTATGCAGCAGAGTTCCGTCAACTGAACTAAGTAATTTGATAGTGTCGCTGTCTATTACATACAAGTTTCCATTTAAATCTGATCCAAAATATCCGGACATTTCTGCAACAGTTGGTGCGTATTCCCACTTAATTCTAAGTTCTGTGCCTGTATCTTCAAATGAATATAAATTTCCTCCATCCCGTTTCAGATAAATAGTTCCGTCGCTGCCAATTGTAATTGGCCATTCCTGATCACCGTCACCTGGAAGATCAACCGTTTCATATTTGAACTGTCCGGTTTCAATATCGAGAGCAAATAATTTTTTGGGAGTATTGATGGCTCCCCTATAATGATAGAAAGAATTGTTGCTTGCAGCGTAACCTGCATTTGGTCCTACGGGTACAATGTAATTATAAAACCAGATAGTCTGACCGGTATTTTTATCCAATCTTTTTCCACGAACTATTGGATCTCCATTGCAAGCGAATAAAATTCCGGAATTTCCTCCAAACATATATTCACTTACAGACCACTTGACTGTTCCATCTATTGGAGAAAGTGCGTAAAGTGAATCGTTGGAATAATCGTGAGCATATACAGCATCTTCAGTAAAGCCGACCGCATACATAATTGAAGTTGCGTAAACCATTTTTTCCCAGATCAAATTTCCATCGGTAAGACTCCGGCATTCTATTCTTGACGTGTATGGACTGAAAACAGCTCTTGCTGTTACAAATTTATCGCCAAAAGTAAACACAGAATTTCCGATCACAGTCTGGCTTGAACTAACCGACCAAATCGGAGTATCTACACTATCGGGACCGATAATTTTACTTAGTCCATTCCGCTGATTTTTACCGCCGATAGTCGGCCAGTTTTGCGGAATGATAAAAGTGGCGGCTAAAAATAATAAGATGAAAATTTCTAGTGTTCTTTTCATTTTAATTCCTGTTGAATAACTATTTCGAAGAATATTCCAGCATTTAGCTGAACGAGAGTACGAATTGAACAATTTAAATTCAAAGCCATCAATAAAATATTAAATGATAACGAAAAAGGGAAGTGCGAACATAAATCAATTTTACTTCAATAATACCTGATTTTTCAAGTTCTGAAACATTTTCCTTAAAGATTTTAATCAACCGGTCATCACTTTTTAAAAATTGATTTCTTTTTTCTCTTGGCTCAGGCTGCTTATTAACTTAAATTCGTAATACAGAAAATCAAATCAAATAATTCCAAACAAAATAGGGAGTAAAAAGTGTGCAAATTTCATTCATTAATATTATTAGGATTATTAACAATGATGTTTGTTGACATCAACGCGGGTGATCAGAAAATCCTGCCTTATCCAATTTATCAGCATAAGCTGACAAACGGACTTAAATGTCGTTTCTATTCCATTTGACAGCCCCGGTTTAGCGGCATTTTACATAGTGGTTCGTGTCGGTTCCAGAAATGAAGTTGAACCCGGAGTTACCGGTTTTGCACATTTCTTTGAACATATGATGTTCAGAGGAACAGATAAATATCCAAGAGAAAAATACAACGAAGTCTTGAAAATGACCGGTGCCGGTGCAAATGCTAACACTTCGCTTGATAGAACAATTTATCACATGACAGGCAATGTTGATTATCTTGAAAAAATGTTTGAGCTTGAATCAGACAGGTTTATGAGTCTTAATTATCCAGAACACGATTTCAAAGTTGAAGCCGGTGCGGTTAAAGGTGAATACACAAAAAACTTTGCAAGTCCGTATCAGAGACTTTATGAAAGCCTGTTGAACACAGCATTTGATGCTCACACTTATAAGCACACAACGATGGGCTTTTTTAATGATATTGTGGATATGCCAAACCAGTATGAATATTCACGAAAATTTTTTGAACGATACTACAGGCCGGAATATTCAACTATCGTTGTAGTTGGAGATATCACTGCCGAAAAAGTAAATGCTCTTGCAGAAAAATATTTTGGTGGATGGAAGACCGGAGATTATACTGTTGCCATTCCACCCGAACCAGAACAAAGCTGAGAAAAGAACTGTTCATCTTCAGGATGGTTCAATTCCACCATTTATGAGTCTTAATTATAAAGGTCCTGCATTCAGTGATACCAAAATAGATATGGCTGCTCTTGATGTGTTAAATACAATTCTCTTTTCTCAAAACTCTGCACTTTATAAAAAGTTAGTAGTTGAAGAACAAAAGCTCAGGTTTCTTGGCGGAGGTGCAATGGATTCCCGTGATCCTTATCTGATAAATGTTCAGGCATCTTTCATCAACAAAGATGATTTCCAGTATGTTCGTGATGAAATAACGAAAGCTATTGATGATATAAAAGTGAATGGTGTTGATGCAAAATTACTTGAAGAGACTAAGTCAAATTTAAAATATAGTTTTGCAATGAGCATAGATAATCCCGATGTAATTGCAAACTCGGTGAGTCATTACGTTTATCTTACAGGCGATCCCGAATCATTGAACAGGGCTTATGCTCAATATGATAAAGTAACCATTGAGGATGTTCAAATGGTTTCAGAAAAATTTTATGTGAATAGTGGATTGACAATTGCAACAATATCCTCAGACGAGAAAGGAGGAGTAGAATAATGAGAACATTAATTATTTCAATCCTTTTAACCGGAATTCTAATGGCACAAGAAGTTATAGAACTAAAACAACCAAATTCAGCAAAGATAGTTGTGAAGTTTATGTTCAAGAATGGATCCATCTGTGATCCTGTTGGTAAAGAAGGTTTAACTTCCACTACATCTCAGTTAATAACTCAGGGCGGAACAGGTGAGTTAACATTTAGCGATATCCAGGATGAAATTTATCCTATGGCCGCAGGCTATTCTTCTTCAGTTGATAAAGAAGTAACCATATTCACTTTTCAATTTCATAAAGACTGGACAGAAAAATTCTATCCAATAATGATGGGTTTGATTACAGATCCTTCATTGAGTCAGGCAGATTTTGACAGAGTAAAAAATAATCAGCAGTCTTATGTTGACCAGGTAATACGTGCTTCATCTGATGAGGAATACAGCAAAAAAGCTCTGGAAGATTTTCTGTTTCGTGGAACTAATTATCAGCATATGATTGAAGGTAAATCAACCTCAGTTACATCAATTACTCTCGATGACGTAAAGTCACATTATAAAAATTTCTTTACAAGAAATAATTTGATGGTTGGCATTGCCGGTAATTACGCTGAATCATTTCTTGAAAAATTAAAATCCGATCTTGGAAAGCTACCCGATACTAAACCGGAAATACCTTCTGCACCAGTTATAAAAACGCCGGATGGAATTGATGTAGAAATTGTTTCTAAAGAAGGCGCATTCGGTTCAGCAATTTTCACAGGTTATCCTTTATCAGTTACAAGATCTGATGATGAATTTGCTGCACTGCTGGTTGCTAATTCATACCTCGGTGAGCATAGAAAATCTTATGGCAAATTGTACCAGATGATTAGAGAGCAAAGGTCAATGAATTACGGAGATTATTCATACATTGAATGGTATGATAACGGCGGTGGAAATATGCTGCCTCCTTCCGGTGTGCCGAGGCATTCAAATTATTTTGCTGTCTGGATACGACCGGTTCAAATTGCAAAGCAGTTAAAGATGCAGTATGAAGAGTTAAGTGATATCAGTATTGGTCATGCACATTTCGCACTTAGAATGGCATTGAGAGAAATGGATAAGATGATAAAGAACGGAATTCCTGAAGAAGATTTTGAAGCAACACGCGCATTTCTGAAAAGTTATATCAGGCTCTATATCAAATCACCGGATCAGCAGCTTGGTTATCTTATGGATTCAAAAATGTATGGAAGAACAAATTACATTGAAGAACTTGGTGACTTGCTCTCAGAACTTTCGCTTGATGATGTGAATAAAGCAATAAAAAAATATATGCAGATTGATAATATGAAGATCACAATTGTAACC
This sequence comes from uncultured Ignavibacteriaceae bacterium, assembly GCA_963698525.1. Lineage (GTDB taxonomy): Bacteria > Bacteroidota > Ignavibacteria > Ignavibacteriales > Ignavibacteriaceae > IGN2. The sequence goes on from CAVORE010000016.1 coordinate 724,950, forward strand.
GATGTAAGTGAAGCTGAACTTCTTGCAAAAAGTCTAAAAGAAAATCTTGATTCGCCTATGAGCTATTCCAATATTGTAAAAGCCGGTTTATCGGAGAATATTCTTAATGAAGATGCAGCTACAGAAAACTTTAAGCTAAACGTGAAGAATGTAACAATTATAGAATCCAAGGATACGTTTAAGTAAATTAGCTGTGCTTTCAATTTAAGCCGGATTTAGTCCGGCTTTTTTTATTAATAAATCTCTTTGAAATGACTTTAACTCCTCCTTCAATTAAATAAGAGTATTCTTTATTTTTGCCATTAATATTTAAGACACGCTTTGTAACACTACGACTGGGGAAATCCCGAAGCACAGAGTTTATGATTAGGGCAAAGTTTATTAAAGAAAGCATTTGAAAGAAAGTTAATTTGATTCTTAAACAAGTTTACTTGCCGAAGTAACAGACGAAGGCGGGTGTTTGAGGGGAAACTAGTTTAATTAATAATGTATAATGTATATTCAGAAGGAGCAACAATGAAAAAATTATTTGTTCTTGTAATAATACTTTCTACACTTCTTATAACGGAAGGCTCTGCACAGACAAATAAATCCGGTAAAATAGGTATCGGATATACAGGTAGTCTGTCTGCACAAACTAGCGCGCTAGGAATGACGTTCTTTTTATCAAATGATTTTACCATCGAACCACAAATTGGATTCAGATCAATTGATATTGAAGACAACAGTGCTACTGCCTGGAAGTTAGGATTAGGTTTGGTTTACAGAGTGCGTGATTTTGTAGTTACACCCTATCTAGGGGTAAGATTTCAGGATAATATTGTTTCAGGAGGCGGTGAATCTTACAGCGACTTAATTTTATCTTTCGTTTTCGGTGGAGATTATTTTGTTTCAGAATGGTTTAGCGTTGGTGCAGAAATGAAATTGAATTACATAAAGACGGATGAAGAATTTTCACCAACTTATGATATCTCCGATGCAACAATTTTTGAAACAGAACAAGTTCTGAATATCAGAGTTTATCTTAATTGATGTTATGAAACATTTAATAATATTTTCAGCGGTATTTATTTTAGTAACCTCTTGTAGTGAAGAGAGCTCATTATTCGATCCAACCTATTTTGGAGAAGGATTTAAGGGGATAACCTTTACTCTGGAAGATGGTCCGGAACCAATTAAAGAAGATCCAAGCGATTGGTGTTATAATTTCAGGGAAAATTTAAATAAAATAGAAGGAGAAACTGGTGTTGAAGATATCCCGTTAGGTTATAGTTTTTATCCAGCATATCCAAATCCGGTTACTCTAGGAAGGCCGACAACTTTAGGCTTTGCCTTGCCACAAGAGTCAAACGTTTACCTGTATATAATAAATAATGATTATAAAATTATAAGAGTATTAATAAATTCAGTCTTAGCTGCCGGTAGGTACGAGGTAATGTTAGATACTAATGGTATCGGAATAACCGGAGTTTTTAGAGTAGTATTTGAGATTGAAAATTTTTACTGCAAAGGGGATATTTGGCTAAAATAGTTATTTTGGGAAGGTATAAATGACAACAGCATCAATAGTTCAACGAGTCTGGAATTATTTCCATACATTAAGAGATGATGGTGTAAGCTACAGAGATTACTTTGAGCAACTTACTTATTTGATCTTCCTAAAAATGGCAGATGAATATTCCAACCCAACATTCTAAAGAAAAATAAATATTACTACAGGTTCAAGAGAAAAGAATCAGAGCGCTTTAAGAAATTCACTTACGATGAAATTATAGCAAGAGATAAAACCAATTTGGATATTTTCTGGCTGAAAGATGAAAGTCTTGGTGATATGGACAACCTACCTGATCCAGATGTACTTGCCTTAGAAATAATTGAAAATGTTGAAGCCGGATTGGCATGCTTTAAGGAAATAGCTAACGGCTTAAATGGGAACTCTGATACTTAGTTAATAATTTTTATTCCGGTATCTTATAATCCAACCAGTTTGCCAAAGTATTAATAATGATGCTTTGCTCTTTTTCTTCAAAACTATTAATCCTGGTTTGGTGATTACCGCCTTTCTTAACCATCTTAATCGAATTGCTTTCACCGGTAAGTTCTATCGCTGTTGCAGACCAGCTATCAATCTCACCGTAAATAAATATCATATTGTTTCCGTGCTTCTGTAACCAGGTATTTATTTTCTGCATAATGCAGCAATCAAAATTTAGCTCAACACCTTGAGGTAAAAATATTCTGCTGGTTGGTTCCTTTACTTCCTTTAGCAAATAATTAAAATTTGAAATATCATATCCATAATATCCGATCTGTGAATATGCCTGGTAATAGAAAGGTAAATTTCGATTTATCTCAGCATCTGAAAAATATTCAAATGATGAACCCAATTTTAAATGTTCAAATAGTATTTCATTAGAAGCCGTGGTATCAGGGATTTGCTCACAGGTTGTAAATTGCCATTGCCAGAATGCAAATCCATATTCTAAAACAGCATATTCAAAAATAAATCTGTCGTTACCTAATGAATATTTATAACCAAGCTTTTCTGATTCCTCTTTAAACAGAGGGATTAATTCAACTTCGCGTTTTAAAACTTCTTTTTGGAATTGGATCATCTTTTGTCTGCACTCATCTGTTCCCACATTATCAAGAAAATGATAAATGCGGGGATCTTCCTCAGCGAGGTTTAATGGTGCAACATAGCAAACCGAAGCATCTGCATCTTCAGGAAAAAAATATTTGTGATACATTGTCGTCTGGCCACCTTTACTGATACCGGTTGTAATCCATTTGCCTGTGTAAATGGATTTCAATGTCTCAATGATCTCGTGGTGATCATTTGCGGCTTGTTCAATGGTTAAAAATTTCCAATCCATATTATCAGGAGCAGATTCTCCGAAGTATCTGTGCTCAACGACAATCTTGTTGCACTTTAATTTTAAGGCGAGCTCATTCGGTCTGTTGAAATCAATATTATAACCATCCAATTCTATTATAACGGGCAAAGATTCATCACGATGCGATAAATAAAACTTTTGCTTGAATTTTTCTCCGGTAGGATTATTGTGATCGACCGGTTGTTCAATAAAAATATTAAAAGCATTTGTGAATCCAGTCTCAGTTTCAATTGATTCAACACTTATAATTCCAGGAAGTGATTCAAGTTTTAATTTTAGATCTTTCTGTGAGAAGAGCAGGGAAGTAAAGCAGACAAGAATAAATACAGAAAGAATGAGAAGCTTCTTAGTTTTCATAGAAATCTCAATCTTATTAGTACTCTTAAATAAAATTATTTTTTTCTTTTGAAAAGATACAATTGTGAGAGTATCATTCCAACAAGCATTAACAAACAACCAAATAATCCCCGAACAGGTATTATTTCATTCAGAATTAACCAACCTCCTATAACAGCAAAGACTGCTTCGAGGCTCATAATTATTGCCGCATTTGCCGGATGTGCATCTCGCTGAGCCACTACCTGAATAGTAAATGCGATACCAACAGAAAAAATGCCCGCATACAAAATTGGATACAACGCATAAATGAAATTTTGGAAGATGATAGTCTCAGTTGAGATTGCTGCAACAAAACTAAGAAGTGCACATACTACGAATTGCGAAAATGCAAGCTGAAACGGATCCACTTTGTTTGAGTAAAATCCGATTACTAAAATTTGAATTGCCCAAAAGAATGCACCGATTAGAACTAAAACATCTCCAATATTAACATCGAATGTTTCATTTAGACTCAAAAAATATAATCCAATCGTTGCAACGATTGCACCCAACCAGGTTATTAAAGATGTTTTTTGTTTTATGAACAAACCAAGTATTGGTACGAGAATGACATAGAAGCCTGTTATAAAACCTGCTTTGCCGGCGTCAGTATAAACTAATCCGCTTTGTTGAAATGTAGCACCGAGAAATAGCATCGTTCCTGCCGCTAATCCGCCATACAAAAGATTTTTATTATTTAGCGGAAGAAATTTTTCTTTTTCAAATTTCTTATTTTGATTTATTAGTAAAAGAGGAATCAAGGAAAGACTGCCAAGTGTAAATCGTGCGGTGTTAAAGGTGAATGGTCCAAGAAATTCCATTCCCGCTCTTTGAGCAACGAATGCAAATCCCCAGATGACTGCAGTGAGAAGTAAAAGTAAATTTGATTTCATTTATCCATTTTGTAGGGAATGGACTCCTGTCCATTCCTTATTATTTTCTGGTTGCAATGAACCAATAGGTGTACATTCCTCATTATGATATGATTGAGTTGAATCGAAAAAGAGAAAGATTCTTACATTTCCAAATTCTAAGGGTAATTCTTTTCTCTCTCCCATCTCAACGGGTTTTCTTCAATATACTTTCTGATATTATACAATTCTTTTTCATTTCGAATAATTCTATCATAAAATGATTTCTGCCAATCGAACTCTTTATTATCTCTAAGCTCTTCTCTTATTTTTCTCGTTGAGTATGATTTAATTTTGCCAATAATATCTGATAATGTTGTGACTTTCTGACACTTATTTGTGTTTGTAAGTGGGGGATTATCTATAATTATTATCAAATGTATATGGTCAGGCATAATAATATAAAAATCCAATTCTACATCATAATAATTGGGTAAATCTTTCAAAACCTGATCAACAATTTTTCCATATTTTGTTAAAACTAATCTACTATCGATAACATTACCAAAGAATTCTTTTCTGTCCTTTATACAAATGGTAACAAAATAGAAACCAAACTTAGAATAATCGTATTCCTTCAATCTCATTCTTTTTCGTTTTGGAAGATTTTGCATTTGATATAAAATCCTTTTGTAGGGAATGGACTCCTGTCCATTCCCTATTATGTTTTGATTGCATTCAATGGATTCCCATCAATTCCAATTATTATTTTTCAGGAAAAAATTCTGTTCTTCTTTTTTATAGCGGATTGGACAGGAGTCCAATCCCTACAGTTTATTAATTATATTTTTTAATGCACCAACGCAAGCTTTTATATTCTCTTCATTCGAAGAATAGCCCATCAAGCCAATTCGCCAGACTTTTCCTGCAAGCTCTCCGAGTCCAGCTCCGATTTCAATGTTGTAATCATTTAGCAGCGACGTTCTTACTTTAGCTTCATTAATACCTTCAGGAATAGAAACCGAGGTTAACTGTGGAAGTCTATCGTCTTCTTTAACGAAAGGATGCAGTCCTATTTTTTCTAATTCAGAAACAAGACTCTCTCCATTTATTTTATGGCGGCTCCAGGAATTTTCAATTCCTTCTTCCTTCAGAATTAATAAAGATTCATGGAGTGCGTAAAGAGAGTTTATGGGTGCAGTATGATGATAGGCTCTTTTAGTATTTCCTCCCCAATAGCCAAGGACAAGATTCAAATCCATGAACCAGCTTTGGACAGGAGTTTTTCTTTTCTTAATGAACTCAACTGCTCTCACATTAAAAGTAACCGGAGAAAGTCCGGGAGGGCAGGAGAGACACTTCTGAGATCCGGAATAAGAGGCATCTATATTCCATTCATCAATTAAGAGCGGGATACCTCCAAGAGAAGTAACAGTATCAGCAATTACAAGGCAATTATAATTATGAGCAATTTCAGTCAGCAATCTTATATCACTTTTTGCACCAGTAGAAGTTTCAGCGTGAACAAATGAGCAAAGTGAAATATCTTGGTTCTGCTTTAATGTATCTTCAAAAAGTTGAGGGTCAATTGCTTTGCCCCAATCCATACTTAATACCACGGATTCAGCACCGCATCTTTCAACAATGCTTTTCATTCTTCCTCCAAAAACCCCATTGATGCAAACCAAAACTTTAGAGCCGGGTTCAATTAAATTTACTAAACAAGTTTCCATGCCAACAGAACCCGGACCTGAAACTGCAAATGTAACTTCATTTTTTGTCTGGAACGCGTACTTTAGCAATTCTTTTATCTCATCCATCAACTCAATAAATTTTGGATCGAGATGACCAATTGTAGGTCGGGACATTGCCTCGAGTACTCGAGGATCAACACCTGATGGACCGGGACCCATTAAAATTCTATTTGGAGGAATGAATGAACTCATTTAAAATCCTATTCTTGCAGTAATGCTGCTTTTAAAATTATTTTTAGTTCAATTACCTGCGCTTCACTTAATGGTTCAAGAGGTAGCCTCGGATTTCCACCATCATAACCAAGTAAATCCATCGCTGCTTTCAATCCGGCTACTCCAAGCTTTGATGTTACAGCCCGGTTAACCGGAATCATTTTGTTTTGGAGTTCGAGAGCTTCTTTATACTTTCCGGATAAAAACAGATTATAGATTTGCAAACATTCATCGGGTGCTATATTTGCCAAAGCAAGTATTCCGCCGACAGCACCGGAGGTTAATCCTGCATAAAGCACAGAAGCAGTTCCTACAATTACTTTAAAACTTTCAGGTACATTTGCAACTATCTCAGAAATTCTTGAAGAATTCTCAGTGCTGTCTTTAAGTCCGGCAATATTCGGATGCTTTGATAGTTCGATAATCGTTTCCGGTTCAATATTAACATTTGTGAATTTCGGGACATTGTAAATTATGACCGGAATCATAACACTTGCAGCTACTTTTGTGTAATAGTTTAGAAAAGTATGGTGCTTCATCTCGGATTTAAAGAAAGAGGGAGTTATTAGTAGAGCATAGTCCGCACCCTTTTCACCAGCCTCATTTGTAAGATGAATTGTATCCTTTATTGAGTCGAAGCCAGTTCCAACAATCAAAGTTTTTTTTGTATGCTCCCTGACGGAAGAAATAATTTGAATTTTTTCCTCCTTAGTTAGAAAAACACTTTCTCCGTTTGATCCGAACAAAACATATCCGGAAAGTTCTCTCCTTTCATACTTCCTGATATTTCTGAGCAATTTATCAATAGCGAGTTCATCACCCTCGAAAGGAGTTACGAGTGGTGGAAATATTCCACTTAAATTATAAGACATAACTTATTATATTTATTAGTTTAGACTATTTATTAAATAAATTTTTTAAGACAAAAACCAAGTTAGCTGGTCGTTCGGCAAGTCTGCGCATATACCAGGGATACCAATATTCGCCATAACTGATCAAAGTTCTAATTTTATATCCATCAGAGGCTAATCTGAATTGTTCAGATGGTTTGATACCATACAACATTTGAAATTCAATTTGTTCTTTTGCTAATCCTATTCTAGCAGCTTCTTTTTTAACTTGCTCCTGAATTAGTAAATCATGCGTGCCGAATGCGACCCTTATTTCTCTCTCTTTAACTTGTTGTAAAAGATATTTTGATAATAGAATGAAATTTTCGTTTACCTTAGCTAGTTTCCGGAATGCAACTGAAGGCGGTTCTTTATAGGCACCTTTTACCAATCGTATCCACGGGTCAATCTCAATCATTGATTTGATATCATCCATCGTGCGATAGAGATATGCCTGAAGACATAATCCAACATTGTTGTAATTTTCTTTTGTCTTTTTGTAGAAATTGATTGTCTGATCTCCATACGAACTATCTTCGATATCAATAAAAACATTATTGTTTAAACTTCTTGCCTTTTCAGAAATTAAGGAAAATAGTTCAAGAGCTTTATCGAATGACAAGTCGAGACCAATATGTGTAAGTTTAAGTGAAATTTCAATATCAAGATTTCCAGACTTTATATTATCAAGCAAGGTGAGATAATGCTGTGCATTTTCTTCAGCTTCTTTTATGGTTGTAATATTTTCACCAAGATGAGTGAAGGTAGTCGGTATCTTATGTTCAGCAAGTTCTTTTGTTGCTCGAATAGCATCTTCGAACATTTCGCCGGGCATAAAACGTTTTACGGCTTTTTGTACAAATTGCATTCTCGGAACTTGATTTTTCAGCCAGTCATTCCTGGATGCCCAGAGTAAAATGCTCCTGTTAATTCCCATTTCTTAAAATAGTTTAAAAGTAAATACTAATTAAAAATATTCATTTTTTATGAAAGCTCATTACACATTGAAAATAAATAAGAAAGCCGGAACTGGTCCGGCAGTTACAATTTTATTTTTTGAGTATTTAAATTGTTGGCCAGAGCCAGCCAAATATTCCACCCGTGAAGAGCGCATACACAAATCCATCGAACATAGATTTTAATGTTGTCGACCATTTTCTCTTGTACCAGATACTGTTTTGAAGCAAAGCTAAACCATATCCGACAAATGCGGTTACTGCTGCGAACCGAAATACTGACAGATAATGAGCACCAGGTTCCAGTGCACGCCCGGCTACATATGCAGCAAAAACTCCTACTAAAATCGAATAAACAAACCAGAGAGTAAGTTCTTTTGCCATATTTGGGGAATCACTTTTCACTATCGTCATATGACCAACTGGTCCAAGTCTCATTTTTGCCAGGAATTCCTGAGAGCTCATATCCTTCATACTACTTGCACGTGGGAAATGATAATCGCCAGGTGGTATGTTGTATTTACGCATATCATCCATTATTTGCTTCTCCGATGAAAGCCCTGCGAAATCATTGTTGTGGTATCCCAAAACCATATGAATGATTGAACTGATAATAAAAACTGCAACTGCGGATAGAAGTATCGGCAGCCAAAGAGACAGTATAGGAACCATAGCATTACCTCTTATTAATTGATAAATGTTAATTATTCCCTCTGGGTTAAAATAATAAAAATGATTTACTATTTGAAGTTATTGAGTAGCAGCTTTAGTTAAAATTGAATAATAGAATAAAAAACCCCTACCTATGTTATTAAGCAGGGGTAGGGAAAGTAAAAGATTTTTTTAATTCATCGCTGCCTGTAGTAGTTCTACAGATCGTTGAGGATTTATCAAAAGTATACGCCCATCTTCACTTTTATCAGCACCATCTATAATTAGTTTTATCAACTCACTTGTTGTAAGAGAATAATCAAGAGCCAGCAACTTTGCTGCAAGATTAACAGCATTGGGTGAAGCCATTGATGTACCTGACATTGCCATCATTTCACCACCCGGAAGGTAACTAACTACTTCAAATCCATTAGCATAAACATCCACACTTTCGCCAAAGCTGGTGAATCCAGTTTCCTCTCCAGCCTGGTCGACTGCACCTACAGTCATTAGATTAGGTAGCTCAAACATTGATGGAATAACCTCATCAAAAGTTACATCATTATTATCGTTACCTGCTGCTGTTATAAATAGAATTTCAGGAGCGCTTTTAATTGCATTATAAAGCCCATTTTTATAAATATCAAAAATCTCACGTGTAAGTTTACTTCGCTCTTCAGCATCCTTTCCGATACCATTAGCTTCAAGCATCCCTTCAATTTCTTTTAATGTCCAACCCCAACTCATATTAACAACACGCACATTATTCGCCCGAAAATATTTTACAGTTTCCATATAATTTTTAGCAGCTTTTTCAGCTACCTCAACTGTTGCTGGTGCAGGAATAGCATGATGATCGAATGTTATTCTGGCTACTAATACTTCAGCATATGGATTACCATTAGTTGCAATTCCTGCAACGTGAGTACCATGCACATACATACTGAATAATGCCAGCTCTTCTAAAAATGGTTTTGTGTCCTCGGGATTCATACTACTCATTTTTTTCTTCAATTCAGTTGCTTCTGGACTATCAATTGCAGCCTGGAGATCCATAAGCCCTTTAATCATATATATCATGCTAGAATAATTTTCTAAATCAGCTTCTGTCATTGGATATAAAAGTTGTGTTGTGTAATCTTCTTCCAATGAAAAAGCTATTCCGTACACATCATCAACAAAACCATTATCATCGTTATCTATTCCATCAACTATCTCATTAGTGTTTATAAATACCCGATCTTTAAATACTTCTACATCAACACCAGAATCCCATATTCCAACCATTACGTTAGAAAGATTTGCAACTTCGGAAAGATCCACATCCCTGGCAATCCAGATATCTTCCTTTTCCACTTTATTTGCATCTATATACTCACTAAAAATTTCTACTGCGTCGCTCTTGTATGGGTCTATAAGAACAATGAATTTCCGCATTCCGATAAGTCTGGCTGCAGCATCGCCACTTAAGCTTTTTGTTTTTTCTACCGATGGATCAATTTGTGTTTGAATCATACCAACAAGCATATTCTCACTTATTATTTCATAATTGCCTTTTAGTTGTTCAACATCATCCTGAACTATATCCCAGGGCAAAACATCAACTCTTGCTTTAAGATTATTTTTAAATTCAGTTCGGGTTATTTCTTCATCACTGCTTTTATTATTCTGTAAAGCTTCGATAATTGATAGGTCAACAATTCCGCTCATAAGTTTATCGGCAGGTTTTTCCTGCAATAAAAGAATCATTTCACTATACTCTAACGCAGACTCGTAATTACCTTCAAGCATATCAAGGTTACGAAGTGTAGCATAAAATCCTTTGAGAGTTGTATTATCTTCAATTTCATATTCACTGAGAGTATTAAGAATATTCTTTTTAACTTCGTTTGCAAGTGCGTTAAATTCATTTTCGGAAACCAAAAGTTCCGATGCTTTAATATCAATAGAATAATCAAAACGCGGTAATTCATCAAGCTTGTTTATCTTTTTCTTATCCTGCGCTTGGCTGAATCCTGCAAACGTTAATGTAAGCATTAAAATAAAAGATAATTTCCCATTAATAGTGTTTAAGTGTTTCATAAATATAATCTCCAATTATTTGTAAGATTTAATTATATGTGTTGGCAGTTGTTTTTTGCGAACCAGCTTTTTAAAGAAGCTTACTTTTATAATATCAAAATTAGCGATTGGTGCAATCAATTTGAAAATACACACTAAAAAGCTTCTGCCTGTTTTATTGAGCAGGGGTTTGGAAAAGAAAGCGAGAAATACCTCCTAATAGCTCGTATGCTCTGTTCGATTAATTATCTCTTCCTGTAGTTCAGGAGTGAGATCAACAAAGTAATCACTGTAACCTGCAACGCGGACAATTAAATCCCTATAATTCTCCGGATGTTTTTGCGCTTCTCGTAAAGTTTCTGCATCAACAACATTGAATTGAATGTGATGACCATCCATTTTGAAATAAGCTCTAATTAGAGAAACAATCTTGTTAATAGAGTCTTCACCTTCAAATATTTGTGGAGAGAATTTTTGGTTAAGCAATGTTCCACCTGTCCGTAAGTGGTCAATCTTAGCAGCGGATTTCAGAACCGCAGTCGGTCCGTTGACATCTGCACCTTGAACGGGGGAGATACCTTCAGAAACCGGAAGTCCGGAAAGTCGGCCGTCGGCAGTTGCACCGGTAACACTTCCGAAATAAACGTGACTGGTTGTAGGTAGTAAGTTAATTCTGAAATGTCCACCTTTGGTGTTTGGTCTTCCATCAATAGCCGAAAAATAAATTTCGAAAACATTTTTCAATATATCATCAGCATACTCATTATCATTTCCGTACTTTGGCGTTTCATTAAGAAGTAAATCCTTTAAAGTATCATATCCTTCAAAGTTTTTATTTATTGCATTTAATAAATCTTCCATTGAGATCTTCTTTTTATCGAAGACATTATACTTGAGCGAAGTGAGTGAATCAGTCGTCGTTCCAATTCCTACACCCTGTATGTAAGAAGTGTTGTATCTTGCGCCGCCGTTATTGTAATCCAATCCTTTTGTTATACAATCATCAATCAATAAAGACATAAACGGGGTAGGGAGGTATTCAGCATAAAGTCTTTCGATAATAACGTTTCCTTTTATTTTTATATCTACAAAATAATTGACCTGTTTTTTACATGCTTCGAACAATTCATCAAATGTTTGAAATGATTTCGGACCTCCGGTCTGTATTCCTATTTGTTTTCCAGAACTCTGATCAATGCCATTATTTAAAGTAATTTCAAGAATCTTGGTGAGATTAAAATAACCGGTTAGTATATAACTCTCTTTCCCAAATGCACCAGTCTCAACACAACCACTCGCACCACCATTTCTTGCATCAACAATTGATTTGCCCTGTCTCAACATTTCCTGAATTATTGCATCTGTGTTAAAGAGTGAAGGTTGACCGTAGCCCGTTTTAATTATTTCTAAAGCCCGCTTTATTAATTGATCCGGATTTTTTTTGCTGATTTGAACCATAGAACTTGGCTGAAGCAATCTCATCTCCTCAATCACATCAAGAATTAAATAGGTAAGTTCATTAACAGCGTCTTCACCTTTTTCGTTTAATCCGCCAATATTTATCAAACAAAAATCTGTGTATGTATTACTCTCTTTGGAAGTGATACCAACTTTCGGCGGCGCAGGTTGGTTATTGAACTTTACCCAGAATGCCTGAAGAAGTGTTTTCGCTCCCTCTTTATCAAGTAAACCGGATTCGATATCTCTTTTATAAAAAGGATAAAGATGTTGGTCAAGTCTTCCGGGATTAAAAGAATCCCAGGTATTCAATTCAGTAATTACTCCAAGATGAACAAACCAGTAGTACTGAAGAGCTTCCCAAAAAGTTTTCGGTGCGTTAAGAGGAACTCGTTCACATATTCCAGCCATTGTTTCAAGTTCATCTTTTCTTTTTTGATCTGTTTCCTGCTGAGCAGTTTCAATTAATTTATCACTATATCTTTTGGCAAAAGCTACCAGGGCATCTGCTGCTATTTCCATAGCTTTAAGTTCTTCCCGTTTATTAAAAGCCTGTGGATCTTTATAAAAATCAAGCGATATGAAAGATTCTTTTATTTTTTCTTTGAAGTCCCTCATTCCCATTCTGTAAATCTTATCATCAAGAACAGTATGTCCGGGTGCACGCTGTTCCATAAACTCGGTAAACACACCTGCATAGTAAGCTTCTTTCCAAACATCATCCATCTCATTTAATATTTTATCTCTAATTGATCTACCACTCCAGAAAGGAATAATTTTTTCAACCTGAAAAATTCTTGTTTCATCATCAACTTTGAATGAAATTTTCTCTCGGTTATTTAGAATATCAAAATCTTCTAAACTGTGTGTGCATAGTTCAGGATAGGTTGGAGTAGCTTTTGGTGATGGTCCTCTTTCTCCGACAATCAACTCATCTTCACCTAAATACAAATCTTTATGCTCAAGTAAGTATTTAAATGCTTTTGCGCGGGCAACCGGAATTGAACATCTTTCTGCTTCGCTGCCGGAGTAAAATTCTGTAAGAAACCTCGCTCTTTCAATAGAAATAGTTTCTTCGGCATTCAAACTCTGCTCGCGAAGTTTTTTTATTCTATCATTCATTATCAACCCCCAATTTTTACTTTACATTTTAGTTCGCTAAAAAATAGTTTTATGTTTTCAATTTTCGTTGCAGAAGGTGATTCATTATTATTCATTTTGTTTTCTTTTCCATATTTCAAATACTTTCCTTCACCCGCCCGATGGTAAGGAAGAAGATTAACTTCAATTACGTTATTTAAATAGGAAATGAATCCACGGATGGCATAAAGATTTTCATTCGTATCCGTAATTTCCGGAACGATGGGAATGCGTATTATTATTTTTCGTTCGAGTTGATCCAGTTCAATTAGGTTCTTCAGGATTATCTGATTAGATACACCGGTGTATTTTTGATGAGTATCATCGTTCATAATTTTAAGATCGTATAAAAACAGATCGGAATATTCAGCCGATTTATGGATAACTTCAGGAGGAGAATAACCGCTTGTATCAATAGCTGTATGAATTCCCTGCGATTTACATTGTTTCAGTGATTCATATAAAAAGTCTGGCTGAAGTAATGGTTCACCTCCTGAAAAAGTAACACCACCGCCTGATTCATCATAAAATATTTTGTCTTTAAGAAGTTCATTCATCAACTCATCAACCGATAATTCTTTCCCAACTTCATCTTTATCCATAGAGAATGATTGATCAAATCCTCTTCTTAAGTTGCATCCATTAACTTTTTCAGGATGGATTTTATGACTTTCAGGATTATGGCACCACCAGCAGCGAAGAGGGCAGCCTTTGAAGAAAACAGTTGTACGAATTCCAGGCCCATCGTGAATAGCAAAACGCTGGATGTTGAAAACAGTTCCTATATGATTCTTAAAATCCATTTTGATAAACAGGAATTTTTATTGCTGATACTAAAATAACTAAAAGAAAAATTGATTGGATATATAGTGGTCATTATTTGAAATTATTATGCTTCAAAAAAAAACGCACCGAAGTGCGTCTATAAAAAGAGAAGTAAAACTAATTAAAATGCATAGTACAATCCGCCGCCAACATTTATTTGTGCAATTGTTGTACCTGCACTAAGCCCGTAACCTGAACCGCCGGATCCGACATATAGACTGCCGCCAGCCCACTGAATTGGAAATAAGCCCTGAGCCTGAATTTTTATTCCTATGTTTTTACTCAAGAGGAATTTGGCACCTAACGTTAATCCGAATGCAAATCTCCAGGCTGGATCTAAATTATTTTTAGGCACTAATCCGGCTGCGCCAATTGATAAACCACCGTAACCCCAGGCAGTTCTGCTGAATTGGTTCAGAAAATATCCGGTACCCAAAATATAATGAACATCTGCTCCGAAAGAAGTAGTCTGAAATCCTGAACTGTAAGGTTCAAAGCTGACATTAGTCGGCTGGTAAATATATTGTATCTCTGCCATCGTTTCGCGACTGGTATTGAACCCTAATGCACCACTATAATATGCTGCATCGTTTATATCCAGATCACCGCTAACATCTTGATATCCATTATAGTAGTAATTGTATACTTCTACTGACCCCAGCATTTGATATCCTGCAAGAATGGAGAACTCACCCTTTTTTTGAGCGAATGATTCATTGGCAATTTGAGTGAAGGATAGAATAACTATGCAGAACAGAATTAGACGATTAACAGGTAGCATCATTTTTAGTTCCTCTCTGATTTATTGTATTTAAATGTAATATCTCTATTAAGAAATTTGCAATTATTAAAGCTAAGTACACCCGTAGGGATTCGAACCCCAAACCTTCTGATCCGTAGTCAGATGCTCTATCCAATTGAGCTACGGGTGCATTAATTTTCTTTACCAAATATAAAATAAATTCAGGAGAAAATTTGTCACATTAATGCAACCATTTGATCTGATCATAAGTTTCATATTTGCTATACCCATCATCTTAGATTCTGATAGTGCATCAAATTAATAAAAATTTGTTTACCTATTTCTCAATTCAGTATTTCAAAAAATTGCTCAATTTGAATTCGGCTAAAAATCATTTTGTTTTTTGTGGCATATTAGTTGGCGACTGAAGCAGTTCTGGCAAGAGTTTAAATGCGCTCATCGTAAAGAAATTATTGTAGTTCAAAGATGCGTTGGAATTTTTGAATTTTCCGGAGGTGATGAGTCACTCTTGCCAACGATTAATTCCCCTCAAACAGATAAACTAATCTTAAAGCTCAACTCCAATCAAAAGATAATCTTAACAATCTTCATTTATTTTTCCTATTTTTGAACCCAGGCGATTTAGGCTTTGGTTGATACATAAACAGAAAAAAAACAAGGAAAAAAATGTTCAAAGGAACCGGGACTGCATTAATAACACCATTCAAAGAAGATCTTTCAGTTGATAATGATGCACTTAAAAAAGTAGTTCATCATCAACTCGATGGCGGTGTTGACGCTTTAATTCTTATCGGAACAACAGGCGAGTCTCCTGTGATTGAGTTCGATGAGAGAAAGAAAATTATCGAGCTTGTTATAGAGGAAGTTAAAGGTAAAATTCCTATCATTGTTGGAACAGGAACGAACAATACAAAAAAAGTTATCGAGCTGAATAAACAGGCAGAGGAACTTAAAGCAGATGGAGTCCTGATTGTAAATCCGTATTACAATAAAGGCACGCAGGAAAGTCTAATCGAACATTACAAATTCATTTCTGAAAAAACTAAACTGCCAATAATTCTTTATAATGTACCTTCACGAACTGGAATGAATATCCTTCCGGAGACAGCAGTTCGGATCCATAATTTATGCAAAAATGTTGTGGCAATTAAAGAGGCCAGTGGAAATATTTCACAAATAGCTCATCTGATTTCAATCAAACCAGATTCTCTTTCTGTTCTTTCCGGCAATGATGATCAGACACTTTCAATAATGGCTTCGGGCGGTGATGGAGTAATCTCAGTATTTTCAAACCCATATCCTTCACAAATGAAATTAATAACGGATTCAATACTGAGTAATAATCTTAAGAAAGCTCAGGAGCTAAATAATAAATATTTATCTATGATGAATGTACTTTTTGTTGAGACAAGTCCTTCGCCGGTCAAATATGTTATGAGCAAGCTCAGATTGTGTGAAAATATTTTAAGGCTTCCACTGCTTAAAGCAACCGCCAAATCTGAAGAACTGATTGATAAAGAAATGAAAAAAATGTGAATGACAAAGTAAGGAGGTAATATGAAGTATGGTCTAATTGGTGCATCTGGAAAATTGGGAAAAGAAATAATAAGCGTTTTTACGGAACATAACAGCGAATTGGTTTTTTCACTCGATATTCAGGGTGAATGGAAGCAAAGTGATCCGGAAATATTAATTGATTGTTCGCTTCCGGAAGCATTTGAAAAAGTGATAACATTGGCAAATAATTTTAATGTGCCTTTGATTGTTGCAACTACAGGTTTATCTGATCAGAATATAAATCAGCTACAAAAGTTTGCTGAAAAGAAACCGGTTGTTCAGAGTTATAATTTTTCAATCGGAATTCAGTTACTTCTTGAGTTAACAAAAAAAGCCTATGAAAAAGTTCCTGACTGGGATATTGAAATCTCTGAAACTCATCATCGGTTTAAAAAAGATAAACCATCCGGGACTGCCAAAATGATCCAGAATATTTTTGGAGACAGGAATGTGAACACTACTTCACACAGACTGGGGAATGTAGCCGGAGATCACACAGTAAGTTTTGCCGGACTCGGAGAAATAATTTCAATCCAGCATCGTGCGTTATCCAGAAGAACTTTTGCTGAAGGTATTTTGAAATCTGCTGAGTATGCCTCAAGCAAAGAAAAGGGATTTTATTCTTTTACGGATGTTGTGTTTGGAAAGTAATCAACTATTAAATCAGGTTTATAATGGATTCATATAAAATTATAAAAACAATAGCCGAGGCAAAGAAGAAAACTCCCGCAAAGATTTATCTTCAGGGAGAACTTGAGAAAATTAAATTCGGTGAACTGGATTTTTACGGTTCATCCGTTTCGGGGATTCTATTTTGTGAATATTCTGAGTTTGAAAAATTTTATGATATCAACAAACAATTCATCTCAAAATTCAAAGTTGAAATTGACAGAAGAAATTCAGCCATTCCGATGGCAGATCTAACTAAGTATAATTGCAGAATAGAACCCGGAGCAATTATAAGAGATATGGTTGAGATTGGAGATCATTGTGTAATTATGATGGGTGCAGTTTTAAATATTGGTGCAGTTATTGGTGAAAGAACGATGATTGATATGAATGTTGTAGTTGGTGGAAGAGCGATCGTCGGAAAGAACTGCCACATTGGTGCAGGAACGGTTTTAGCCGGAGTAATTGAGCCTCCAAGTGCTGATCCGGTTATTATTGAGGACGATGTGTTGATCGGTGCAAATGCAGTTGTTCTTGAAGGAGTTAAAGTTGGAAAGGGAGCAGTTGTTGCCGCAGGATCAATTGTAGTAAAAAATGTTGAGCCTCTTACTGTTGTTGCTGGTGTTCCGGCCAGGTTTTTGAAAAAAGTTGATGACATAACAAAATCCAAAACTCAGTTGATGGAAGAGTTGAGAAATCTCTGATTTCGTTTAGCGTTAATCGGTAACGAAGCCCGTATCGTATTTCGTCATTTGGTTTCGTCACGAAAGACGTAACCGTTAATCGAAACGGGCTTCGTCACCGTAACCGTTTATAAGTTAACACTATAAAAATATAGGTCGTTTAGCGTTAATCGATAACCAAGCCCTTATCGAATTTCGTCATTTGGTTTCGTCACGAAAGACGTAACCGTTAATCGAAACGGGCTTCGTCACCGTAACCGTTTTTTAGTAAATAAAGAATATGTCAAATACTAATTATATAAGAAGTTTAAGGATTTAGAAGTTTATAATAACACTTATAAACTAATGTTGATTGTTATGAACGAAATTATTCCGAAACTACCTGCAAGCGAAAAATATGATTTAAAAGATCAGCTAAGCAGGGCTTGCAAAAGTATTCCACGCCTAATTGCAGAAGGATATGCAAAGCGTCATCAGAAAGCCGGGTTCCAAAAGTATTTAGATGATGCAATGGCTGAGTGCAATGAGATGATCGTAAGCTTAGAACAGGCAAAAGATTTATATAACATATTGCCGGCAACGAACAATATGGAAGAAGTAATTGATTTGTATGATAAATCAGGAAGACAGTTGTATAAATTATCAACTGCGTGGACAAACTTTAAAAATAAAAAATGAACATTAAGGTCGTTTGACGTTAATTGGTAACGAAGTCCGTATCGTACTTCGTAATAAGGATTCGGCACGAAAGACGTAACCGATAACCGAAACGGGTTTCGTAACCGTGATTTGATAATTCCTTTAAACATATTTTTTTGCCCTTATATTTTTATTATATCAAAATGAATTTAATAGTACAAAAATACGGTGGTAGCAGTGTTGCTGATGTTGATAAACTGAAAAAGATTGCTTCGATGATCGCTGCAGTAAAGAAGCAGGGTATTGATGTAGTAGTAGTTGTCTCTGCAATGGGTAAAACTACAAATCAGCTCATCGAAATGGCAAAAGCAATTTCACAAAATCCACCCAGAAGAGAAATGGATATGCTGCTCAGGTACTGGAGAAAGAACTTCCATGGCTCTACTTTGTATCGCACTTCACGAAGAAGGAATAGAATCTATTTCCCTGACAGGATCACAAGCCGGTATTATTACAAACGACCGCCACAATGATGCCCGTGTTATTGAGGTTAGACCAGTGAGAGTTTTGGATGAAGTGGATAAAGGAAAAGTAGTGGTAATAGGAGGATTTCAGGGTGTGAGTTACAAACGTGATATTACAACACTTGGACGAGGAGGATCGGATACTTCTGCAGTTGCATTAGCTGCAGCTCTGAAAGCCGAACGTTGTGAAATTTATTCTGATGTTGATGGTGTTTACACAACTGATCCGAATATTGTTAAAGACGCTAAACACCTTCCTGAAATTTCCTATCAGCAAATTCAGGAAATGGCAGAAGCAGGGGCAAAAGTTTTGAATGCACAGGCAGTTCAGTTTGCTAAAGAAGAGAAAATAACTTTGTATGCTCGTGACACTTTTAATCCCGGCAAAGAAACAATAATCAAAGATGTTTCCAAAAAAGAATTATCAGGTGTACTGGCAGTAGTATATGAAAAAGAAATTGTCCGTGTATATGTGCACGACGCAGAAAAGATCGGCTGGGTTCTTCAATATTTGGAAGAGCAGCAAATTCCGATAAAAGAATTCCAGGTATCGGGTATTGCAGGTGATAAAGGTTACAAATGCTCATTTATTATTTCTACGAATAATCTTTACAACTGGGAAAAAATTAAAGTAGCTCTCGAAGAGAAACTCAGAGATGGTATTTATGTAAATGAAAGCCTGGCGGCTCTCTCAATAATAGGTGAAGGCTTTAGCAGAAATAATGATGCTTTGATGGAAACAATGAAACTTCTTGATAAGCACAGTATTTATTATTATGGTGTTAATACTACATCCTTCAGGATTTCTCTTCTTGTTGAAAAATATTTGCTTGAAAAAGCTGTTGAAATTTGCCACGAGTATTGGATTAAATAGAAAGGTAATAATTCTATCACCTCAGCTATTCCACCAGTATTTTTACTTATAAAATTAAACTTTTCATTCACCGTATTTGTTTAACAATGATATTAAAATTTTTTATTTATTATTTTATTCTATGAAGATTCTCGGAAAAATATTTTTCATTATTATGTTTTTCTCCTTTATCTCTTTTCCACAACAGAGACAAGGAAATTTTTCCGGAGGAAGTATTTCTGGAAAAGTGTTTGATGCAGCTACTAAACACACGATCGAATATGCCAACATTGTGGTCTTTTCAAACAGAGATTCCTCGATGATTACAGGTGGAATTACAAATACTGAAGGTTCATTCAACTTAAAACTTGACAGACCAGGAAAATTTATTGTTGAGGTCAGATTTATCGGATATGATACCGAAGTAATTGAGACATCAATAACACCGTCTAGTTTGAATGTAAATCTTGGCGACATATTCATACATCCTTCAGCAGTTACTTTGTCCGATGTTGTTGTAGAGGGCAATCGTTCTCCGGTTACTTACGAAATTGATAAAAAAGTTATTAATCCTGACCAGATGCAAACCGTTATTTCAGGAAATGCAGCTGATGTACTGGCAAATGTTCCATCTGTTCAGGTGGATGTTGAAGGTAATGTAAGTTTAAGGGGAAGTCAAAACTTCACAGTTTTGATTGATGGCAGACCATCTTTAATGGATGGTCAGGATGCTCTCCAGCAGATAGCAGCTACTTCAATTGAGAGGATTGAAATAATTACAAATCCAACTGCTAAATACGATGCGGATGGAACGGCTGGAATAATTAATATTATTCTTAAAAAAAATATGGGGCAGGAACTAAGTGGAATTGTAAATGCAAATGCAGGAATGTATGATACTTATGGAGGAAACTTTTTGATCAACTACCAGGATGGTTTTAAAGCAAATCTTGGGCTCGACTATAATCAAAGATATTTTCCTGGAGACCAGATTCAGAATAACATTTACTATCTTGAAAATGGGACCTCGACAATAAACTCAATCGGTGAAATTGACCGTAGAAGAATTTCATTTGAGGGAAGAGTTGGTATCGAATTTTCGTTAAGTGATTATGATATTTTGAGTTTTGGTTTTCGAGGAGGCAGAAGAGAAGGTGGTTTCAATTCAACACAGGATTTTTCTGAATTCTCTTCAACTGATTCAACTGATTTGCAATATACCGGCAACAGTGATAGAACCCGTGCAGGAAATTATTATACTGTGAACTCAAATTACTCGCGAAATTTTGATTCGCCCGATCATAAACTATTAGCCGAGATTTTATTCAGTAAACAGTCTTCAGATGAATTTACTACAACTTCGGAATTTGATAATATCAGTCAGATCAGCGGCAGAAAGACAACCGAATCAGGACCTTCAACAGAATTCAGAGGAAAAATTGATTATACTTTACCCTTTTCAGATATAAGCAAATTTGAAGCAGGTTATCAGGGTGAAATTGAATTATCCGATGAGACGAATGATCTCTATGAGTACAGTACCTCTAAGTAATGAATATGAAATTCAACCTCAGTTTAGTAACCTGACCAAATACAATGAAAGCCAGCATTCATTATACTCAATGTATTCAGATATGATATGGAAACTTAATTATCAGGTTGGTTTACGAGCAGAGTTCACATATCGGAATATTGAAGTTCCTTGGATAAATCAATCTTTTAATATCGACAGGGTAGATTATTTTCCAAGTATCCACACATCATATAAGTTTACTCCTGTTTCAACAATGCTGGTAAGTTATTCAAGAAGAATAAACCAACCTCGCGGTTGGGCATTAGAACCATTTCCAACATGGATAGATGCAAATAATGTAAGAATTGGTAATCCTAACCTGTTACCGGAATTTATTGATTCTTATGAAGCAGGATTACAAACGATCCTTGGTACTGTTAATCTCTCCACTGAACTATATTTCAGAAAGACAACGAATAAAATCGAACCTGTTAGAACAGCCTTAGAAGAAAATGTA
The DNA here is from genome assembly GCA_963698525.1 of uncultured Ignavibacteriaceae bacterium. Classification (GTDB taxonomy): domain Bacteria; phylum Bacteroidota; class Ignavibacteria; order Ignavibacteriales; family Ignavibacteriaceae; genus IGN2. The sequence continues at coordinate 746,742 of CAVORE010000016.1, forward strand.
ACTTTAACAACCTTCAGTAATGTTGGTGAAGATTATTCTCTTGGCGCTGAAATGATGGTGATTTTTGATCTGCTCAGTTTTTGGAATGTGAACTTAATGGGTAACGTCTACAACTATCGGGTTGAAGGCAGTATTCTTGATGAACCATTTTCAAATGAAAGTTTTAACTGGCAGACCAGAATGAACAACATATTTAAACTTTGGAGTTCAACCCAGGTTCAATTTAATATCAGCTACAACAGTCCAACGGTTTCATCACAGGGACGGTGGGAAGAATTCTTTACTTCAGATCTATCTGTAAGACAGGAAATCATTTCGAACGCGCTTGCAGTTACCTTACAAGTAAGAGATGTGTTTGGCACTGCGAAAAGGGAATACACATCAGAAGGCACCAATCTTTATAACTACAATTCTTTTGATATGCATACACCTGCATTGATGTTAAACCTTCGATACACTTTCAACAATTACAAACCAAAGCGTGAAGGCAGAGGAGATGAAGGCAGCGGTTTTGAAGGTGGAGAGGATTTTTAGCTCTCTTCTTTTTTGCTCTTCATTTCTTTTCTTATTTTCTATTACTGAAATTTTATTTATTACTGTCATAATAATTGAAGAATGATGGACAAAAATTCAAAAGGAGAAATAATACTTTTTAAAACTCCTGAAGGCGATACTCAAATTGATGTAAAGCTAGAGGAGGAGACTGTTTGGTTATCCCAAAAACTTATGGCCAAATTATTTCAAAAAAATACTGATACCATCGGACTTCATATAAGTAACATATTTAAAGAAGAAGAACTTGATGAAAATTCAACTACCGAGTATTACTCGGTAGTTCAAAAAGAAGGGAAACGGAGTGTATTACGTAATATTAAGTATTACAACCTTGATGTAATTATTTCAGTAGGATACAGAGTTAAATCTAAACGCGGTACTCAATTCCGTATTTGGGCAAATAAAGTTTTGAAAGATTATTTAGTCAAAGGTTATGCTCTAAATGAAAAAAAATTAAAAGAGCAGACAAGTCGAATAAAAGAATTAGAAAAAACTCTGGATATTTTTTCAAAAGTCACTGAATCCTATCAACTGAAGCAGGATGAATTCGCCGGAATAATAAAAGTAGTAAAAGATTATACTTATGCACTGGATGTGTTGGATAAATATGACAATCAAACTCTTATTATTTCAAGTACGAATAAAGAAATCTCTTTCAAAGTAACGTATGAATCAGCTAAAAAAGTTGTGCAAAGAATGAAAGAAAAATTTGGAGGCTCAAAGTTATTTGGAAAGGAAAAGGATAAATCCTTTAGAGGAACTATTGGAGCAATTTATCAAACCTTCGACAAAAAAGAATTATATCCGAGCATTGAAGAGAAAGCTGCACACCTGCTTTACTTTACAATAAAGAATCATTCATTCATTGATGGGAATAAAAGAATTGCAGCAGCTATATTTTTATGGTTCCTTGAAATGAATAATTACCTTTACTCAAAAGATGGAGCAAAGCGAATACCGGATAACGCACTGGTTGCTTTATGTTTGCTAATTGCCGAAAGTGATCCCAGGGAAAAGGAAATGATTGCAAAAGTTATTGTAAATCTTATAAACAAGAGGAATTAAAGTATTCTTAATTTCTCGTTTCTTATCATCTCAAATATTCTTTTCTTGCCTTAATGCGCTTCAATATTTTCTCCAATTTAATAATTGACTTTACTACTATCAAGAATCTTACATTAAGTTTTATGTATCACTATACCTATTGATTAAAAAATCCTCATTAACTGCACAAAAAGTAGTTAGGGTTAAGTTGATAGGTTCATTTTGAGTTTTAAACGCTTGGCATATTTCATGAAAATGCTTGCTTATCAAAATAAAATAAAAGATAATCATGCATAAAATATTCAACGCCACATTTATTGCTCCTAACATCAAACGGTTCACGATTGAAGCTCCTAAAATTGCACTTAAACGTAAAGCCGGTCAATTCATCATAATCAGAATTAATAATTTTGGTGAAAGAATTCCTTTAACAATTGCCGACTCTGATTCTGAAAAGGGAACTATTGATATTATCGTTCAGGGAATTGGTAAGACGACAAAAGAATTGAATACACTCGAGTCAGGTGACTTTATCGCAGATGTTGTCGGACCTCTTGGTAAGGCCTCACACATTGAAAAATTTGGAACCGCAGTGAGCATTGGTGGCGGTGTTGGAACTGCAATCGCATATCCTACAGCAGTTGCACTGAAAAAAGTTGGTAATCATACGATTTCAATTATTGGTGGAAGAACGAAAGAGTTTGTGATACTTGAGAATGAAATGAAGCAAGTATGTGATGAAATTTTTGTTACTACTGATGATGGCAGTTATGGCAAACATGGTTTTGTTACAGATCAGTTAAAAGAATTAATTGAGACAAGAAAAATAGATTTTGTTCTCGCCATCGGACCAATTCCAATGATGAAAGCAGTCGCAGATGTTACAAGAGAAAAAGGAATACAAACTGTTGTAAGTTTAAACCCAGTTATGGTTGATGGAACAGGGATGTGTGGTGGATGCAGAGCAACTGTTGATAATAAAACCGTTTTTGTTTGTGTGGATGGACCCGAATTCGATGCTCACAAAGTTGATTTTAAAACTTTGATGACAAGAAATCAATCCTACCTAATGGAAGAAAAGGAATCTATTAACCAGCACGAATGTAAATTGAATAAACTCAATCCTCAACCAGTATTAACAAATTAATTTATAGAAGAGATATGACAGAGAAAATTTCGAATAAAGAGAGAATGAAAATTCAAAGGCAAATTATGCCTGAACAGGATCCTTTAATAAGAAGGAATAATTTTAGCGAAGTTAATCTTGGTTTCACTGAAGAACTGGCAAAAATGGAAGCACTTCGCTGCATTCAATGTCCTAAACCAACTTGCATTGAAGGTTGTCCGGTTGGAGTTAAGATTAACGAGTTTATTGCTCTTGTTGCGGACGGCGATTTTTTAGGTGCTGCTGAAAAAATGAAAGAAGATAATTTGCTTCCTGCAATTTGTGGAAGAGTTTGTCCGCAGGAAGAACAGTGCGAAATCAAATGTGTTGTTGGAAAGAAAAATGAGCCTGTTGCAATTGGAAGACTGGAAAGATTCGTTGCAGATTATGAAAGAGAATCTGTCGGAATACGTGTTCCTTCGCTAAAACCAAAAACCGGAAAAAAAGTTGCGATCGTTGGAAGTGGTCCTGCCGGATTGAGTTGTGCGGGAGATTTGATTCAAATGGGACACGATGTAACTGTCTTTGAAGCACTTCATGAACTTGGTGGAGTTTTGATTTATGGCATTCCTGAATTCCGTCTACCTAAATCAATTGTCAAAGCAGAAATAGATTCGCTCAGCAAACTTGGCGTTGAATTCAAAACTAATGAAGTCATAGGATTAACTGACACAGTTGATGAACTAATGCAAAATGGTTACGATGCGGTTTTTATCGCGGTCGGTGCAGGTCTTCCTTACTTCCTGAATATTCCGGGTGAAAATCTCAACGGCGTTTACTCATCAAACGAATTTTTAACAAGAGTAAACCTGATGAAAGCCTATCGCTTTCCTGAATTTGATACTCCGGTTTTTAATTGTAAAGATAAAAACATAGCAGTGTTTGGAGGTGGAAATACTGCAATGGATACTGTACGAATTTCAAAACGACTTGGTGCAAAGAATGCTTATATAATTTACAGAAGATCCGATGTTGAAATGCCGGCACGTGCAGAAGAAATTCATCACGCAAAAGAGGAGGGGATTGAATTCATTTTACTTTCTAATCCAGTGGAATTTATTGGTGATGAAAAAGGCTGGTTAAAAGGTGTCAAGATTCAAAAGATGGAACTTGGTGAACCTGATTCTTCCGGAAGAAGAAGACCAATCCCGATTCCTGGTTCAGAATATATTCTTCCAATTGATATGGCTGTTATTTCAATTGGTAATGGTTCAAATCCAATCATTCAAAAAACAACTCCTGATCTGCAATACAACAAATGGGGAAATATTTTAGTTGATGAAGAGACGATGAAAACATCAAAGAAAGGTGTGTTTGCAGGTGGAGATATTGTAACAGGTGGAGCAACTGTAATTCTCGCAATGGGAGCTGGTAGAAAAGCTGCGAAAGCAATTGATGAGTATTTAGCTAGTATCTGATTGGCAGGTTTTTAATTTGGGTTGAAGCCCTAATAAGTTTTTAGAATTCCTTGACCCCGTGCTGAAGCACGAGGATATCTTTTTGTAATCCGAATAATCTAAAATCAATTATAAAATAGCCCCGACCTTTAGGTCGGGGAAATGATAAATTCAACAGCAAAATTGGCTTTAGCTAAATGAATATTATTTCAAAAGAATCATTTTCTTCGTTTCAACAAAGTTTCCCGTCTGCAGATTGTAAAAATATATTCCGCTTGGTTGATTACTTGCATTCCAATTAAATGAATAATTTCCTGTAGATAAATTTTCATTAACTAAAGCAGCAACTTCCTGCCCGATAACATTAAATATTTTTAATGATACATTTCCCTGAACTGGAATTGAAAAAGAAATTGTAGTTGAAGGATTAAACGGATTAGGATAATTTTGATAGAGAACATAATCAATCGGCTGTCCGTTATTTGAATCATCAACATCGGAAATGCCTGGTGTATTTTCCGCAGAAAATGTTGGATTCATTAATACAAATGATCCTGTTCCATTGGGATATCTTCCGGTACTCAAATCGGTTGGTTGCGCACCAAATGTTACCTGATCTACAATAGTAGTATCCGGTGCAACTAATACAATTTCTTCACCAGATGCTGAAAGTTTAAAATTAGCATGTAAACCAGGTTGTCCTTCTTCATCATCTGCCCAGATGATCAAATAATCGTTTGGACCTATCAGTGTATCCGGGAACGCCCACTGAGTAAGATCACCACTCTCATCACTTAGAAAATAACCGTTAAGCGAAATAGTAATATTTGAATTGTTATAGAGCTCTATCCAGTCATCAAAATCTCCGCTTGGATCCGGAACAACATTATCGTTATCAGCCATAAACTCATTGATTACTAAATCGCCGGTTACTTCAATGGAATAAAATTCATACTCGGCACGTTCCGGCGAAAATTTTACAGCATTATTATTTTCTGCATAAATGTAATATTGAACATCAGTTGATCCCACTGATAAAAGTGCACCATAAACACCGTCACCTGCTGTACCATCATTATGGTTGCCGTCATCATACATCTCAACCTTTTCAAATTTATTGGTCTGCAAAAACCGGTAAGCTAGGTTAACAATATTTGCATTGCTTACTTCTGCATTTAACCAAACGTCACTATTAGCTGAAACAGCTGTAGGTGTATGTGTAATATTACTAATTTCTGGTGCGATGCCCTGAAACAAAGCAAGACTATTTAAATAATTTACTCTTGCATCCATTAATTGGGTTATTCCAACAATCGACTGCGGACCACCGCCAACAGGATTATTTATATTGTTTAAGAAATCATTGTAGGTATAGAATTTATTTGGATCAGCCTGAACTTCAGAATCAATAATATTTTGAATTTCAAGCGCTCTTGTTTCGTATGATCCATCTGCAAAGTTTTCTTCTAAAATTGTTTTCATATGGGCAACATAAATTTTCTGGTATGTTGGATCGGAAAGAATTTTATTGATGATAGGATAATCCGGATGCGATATGTGAAGCAAAGGATTCAGTTGCTGCATTTGTGTAACATTCAAAGGACCACCTGATAATAACATACTAAACGCACCAAAACTTTCATTCAAATCCCAAATGATAGGATTGAACCTTCCCGTTCCGTCTTTATAAAGATAAAAGTTATGTCCAAAATTTATCGGAGCATCAAGGTTAACCAACAGGTTATCAAAAGCAAGCATCCAAAATGTCTGTCAACATCCAATACTTCTTCAACTGATGAAGTATTATTATTCAGAATATCCAAAAACTCAATTAACTCTGCCCACCCATAATCGGATTGCAATTCATAATAGTCGTAATAACTGGTCGAATCCAGAACCCAAATAACCCCACACCGTTACTTGATTTTGAGGAGAATCATCAGTTAACTCGCCCTTGAAGCGCGCATAGTCATTACTGAAGAAATGATTTGCCATAAAGAATTTATCAACTGACTGAACGCTGGTGTAAAGTCCCAAGTAAGTACCGTTGATGGTAACTTTTATATAATTAGCATTACTTGCAGCCATATATTTTCTGGCAATTTCATAACTCAGAGTTTCCCTTACAAAACTCGGATCTTTGAAAACATTTGCCAGCTTCAATGTGCCGTATCCATCTAATTCCTGATCTTCTATTACGTGATCCAGTTTTATGTTCAGAGGGTTTTTTATTTGGTTGGGATTGTAAGAACTGTTTCCTTTATACCTTACACCCACACTATCGAACTGTTCGCCATTAATAAGAGCCATTCCAACCAGGCGATCTTCATTCCCGGCAGCATATAGCTGATCTAGTATCTGATCCCAATTAGATTGAGCGAATGTTATTTCAATCGTGTTAATATTGTTTATATCGTAAAAATCCTGACTGAATGCATTTTGAGAAATGCAAAAGCAAATCAGAAACGTAATTACAATTTTTTTCATTGTTCACTCCTATTATTTTTAGTGTTATGTTGATCGAAAAACAAAGTATTCATTTGATTAAAAAATTCTTACTTATTTAATATCATCTTTTTGGTTTCTGAAAAAGTATCGGTAGTTAGTCGAAATAAGTAAATTCCGCTCGCTCGATCTTTTGCATTCCATTTAAATGAATAATTCCCTGCAGATAAATTTTCACTAACCAAAACATCTACTTCCTGCCCGACTGCATTAAATATTTTTAGTGACACATTACCACCGACCGGAATTGAAAAAGAAATTGTAGTCGAAGGATTAAAAGGATTTGGGTAATTCTGCTCCAACTTGAAATTATCGGGCAAACTTGTTTCACTTTCATTTACATCTGAAACTAATCCACCGCGAACTAAACGAACGAAATTATAAACACGCTCAGGTTCTTCTCCAGCGGGTCCTCCCTCTACTTTGGTATCAAAACGGACTGCTCCAGCTCCGTGTATGTCTTCCCCGAAAGGATCAACGGCATAGCCGAAGGCAACATACCAGGCATAATAGCGATTAGGATTTTGGAGCCCAAAATATGCTGATGTATTCGACCAAAAATAAGCACTGTCTGCTGTATAATTAAAATAATTTGTATCTATCGTTGGATATGTACCTGAGTAGTCAACTATACTTTGTAATTCTTTAGCATTCGGGAGTCTCCAATCCTCATGCCCTGCAAAATTTAGATTCTCAGCGTAAGAAAGAGCATTTTTCCAATTCACACCCTCACCATTATCATCCTGCATCCACATTAATCCTGTTGCATTATCTGTTATTGTTCCATCACCGTTGTTTGCAAAATCATTAATACCATAAGTATTTCCACGAACCGCTCTAACCCATTTTTGAGCCATTGGACCGCCACCCGCAATAGGATAAGCTTTTATGTGTCCGGTTCCATGATTAACACCAAATGCAACTGTTCCAGCAAGAGGACTACTACTCACAAGGTATAAGTTGCTCGACCAAAACTGTTGATCTTTATCTGCTGGTGGACCTATTAAATCAAAATAGTTCATATTTATATATGGCCACCCGGTTTGAAAATCCTGTATAGACCAAAGTTCTTTTATACTGGGTGCACGCCAGTCATCATGACCGGCTAGTTCTAAGTTATTACAATAAGTTAAAGCATCTGCCCAAATAAACTTTGTCGTACTTGGTGTTTTCTGCCACATCAGTCCTGTATTTAAATCAGTAATAGTTCCATCACCATTATCCTGAAAAGAAAACGTAGTGTTATTGAACTGGGCATCCTGTCCGTAAAAAGTTTCACCCGGAAGGGGAGGAGTGATCTCCAAACTATCGTTGTAGCATTTATCTTGCCCGGTGTCTATAATGAGATAATTTTGTGAGTAAGAAGTTGTTAAATGAGCTATAATAAAAATTATTATTATTAGTATAGTATCTTTCATCTGATTAACCACGTTTTCGCCTTTAATAAATGAGTTTATTCCGTGTTTTAGTAATTAAGACGATATCTGATTAAAAAACTTGCGGTGGGTTTTACTTTTTTTGAAATTTTATAAATGGAGATATATAATAACCCTCAATCGATTAATGATTGAGGGCTTTATACGATTTAAAAGAATATTTGCTATTTATGGATGTATTCCGTCAGGAGGCGGGGAGGAGGTCTATCATGACTCATTCTATGCGGTGAATTCTGACGAAAAAATTCATCAATGAGTAGTTTAAGCTTATCCTGCTGCTCCGGTTTGCACAATTTTTTCAGATCCAAAAGATATTGGAAGGTAAGTTCTTCAAGTTCAACCATTTTATCCTGAGACAGTTTTAATAAAGAATCGGAAAGTACCGGCTGCGGAACATTTTTTAATACTTCATCAAACATTTGCTTTTTTATCTGCCGGATTTCGTTATGTATCACGGAGACTCTTTCGCTCTGTTCCTTCCGCATAGTTAAATACTGCTCTATTTGTGCATCATCAAAATCAAGCTCATCTTTTAATAGCTGCTGAATGTGGGCAATTTCCTGCTCAGGCTCGAGGTGTTTTCGATCCATTAATGGCTGTTGTGGTTTATTTAACCAGATCATTAGCAGAGTTGCTAAATTAATAATGATCAGAATAACTACTAATAATATCAAGTAACGCTTTTGTTTAAAGATGTCCATAGTCTTTCCTATTCTGCTAACAATATGTTACTTTGATTTGTGTTAAGATTCAAATCACTGGAAAGAATTTCTATTAATTCCTGACGAGACTCAGTTGCGTGATAATCTTCACTACTATTAAAGTACCAAATAAAAGTGCCCACATTTATTAGTAACAAGATTGTTAATAGCACCGGTTTTAGAAATCCCACAACTGTAAATTTGCTCCCGGATCGTTCCCTAATTCTTTGCTGAACACGAGTATAGAAATATGGGTTGGGCGGCAGCGATTCTTTTTGTTCAAACACGTCTAGTGTTTTCCTAATCTCTTCTTCAATTTTCTCTTTTTTGTTCATTTGACCTTCCATAATATTTAAGACGCTTTTTAATTAAAAATCTTGTGCTCTTATTTATTTTTTTCAAAATAATTATACAATTCCTTGTGTAAGTTCTTTTTTGCCCGATGCATCAATGCTTCAACCGCAGATAAAGATAAATCCATTATTTTTGCAATTTCAGTATTGCTAAATCCTTCATATTTACTCAGAACAATTGCAGTTTTTTGATTTTACGGAAGTTTGGTTGAGAGCAAAATCGAGTATTTCTTTTCTTTCCTTTGTCATCCAATTCTTTATCTGGGGTCTCAAAAGAAGGAATTTCAATTATATCTGCGTCTTCACCAGATCTAAACAAAGATGTTAGTTGGGCAAATCTTTTTTTTCTGTTTTTACTTCTAATAAAATCAAGTGATTTATTTACAGCAATTCGGTAAACCCAGGTTGATATTTGTGCATCCTCACGAAAATGTGAAATTGACTCAAACACCTGTATGAACACTTCCTGCGCTATATCATCTGCATCATCAACATTGTTAACATAACGGAAACAAATGTTACGTACTTTTTCCTGGTTCTGTTTTACTATCGTTTCAAAATCTATATCTTTTTTTTCTAAATTCATTCAATGTAATTATTAAGAACAGATATGTTTTTTGTTAAGATACCAATTTATAAAAATCCTTTACTCTGCATAATTCTAATTTTCTTTATTTCGGATTGTTAGTCAAGAAACCAGGTGTTTTTTTAAATCAGTCATTAGTAACATACTCACAGCTTATTCGGTATTTCTGGTCTTACCAACAACACATCTTCTCTCAGTAATCGAACTGTGCCAACAGGATCACCCTTTTTCTTAACCACATATTTTTTAAATGTATATGCGACTGGAACAACTCCAGCTGTTTTAGCTTTGCTGTGATATGCAGCTAGTGCTGCGGCTATTATTGAATAGCTGTAACCAGAAAGTTACCTAAAATGAAAAGGGCAGTGTTGATTACTGCCCAATGATATCTGCCACCTCAACGAGACATCGTTTTAATAATATTCTCCTCTGTCTCAATGTAATCACCATCTTGTAATTTGTTAGTGTAGGTGCTTATGATAAATCAAATACTTTTTCAAAAAAATATCTTAATTGTAGGTAACTGAAAATATAAGCCCATAGCCCAAATTACTAATCGTAGGTATCTCATCATAAAATTCCTGGTCATGCATAGAACTATAATGTAGAAAACCTGCTATACCCAAGCCCCAGTCATCTCCAACCCACCACTCATATCCGCACAAGAGATTAAAGCCAAAACCAATTTCAGTTTCGGCAGTAGTTCCTTGATTCTCCAAAGAAACACCGCTGGCTAAGAGACTGAGTGCGAAATAAACATTGGCTGGCATTATATAATAGGAAACACCCGCACCGAAACCAGTAATGTTTACAGTAACATCGGGATCATCAATTTCTTCACCCAAAAATTTCATACTTGGAGAAAGAAAAATTATTCCGCCAATTTCTCCATAAATAATCAGGTTCTCTGAAACAGCACCGCCAATTTGCAGACGACTGGAATAAGATAATCCACTCAACTCTAAAATATCGGTTCCATCTATCTCTTCCGTTAAATTTGTATGCCCTATTCCAGGTGTAAATCTTAAAAAGAATCCGTCATGTTTGTGGACACCTGAAGTGTGATTACCTGCTTGCCCCGGTTCTTTAACTATCCGGTCAATTTCTTCCATTTGGTAAGCAAATATGCTTCCGTCTTTTGTTTGAATCTTTATAGATTCATTTGGAACTTCCTCAATTATGGTTCCTTTTATCATAGAACCATTTTTGAGGTAAATTACTTCCTCATATTCTTGTTGTGCTAAAGCGAGAAAAGTAAAAAGTATACAAAGTACTATCGTATAAATTTTTTTCATTTAAGTATTCCTTTCAAATAATTAAAACAATGAGTGTTGAGTTAAGGATTTTGAATATGAATAAGAATGTTTTGCCATTAAGGATTATTAAAAAATTTCATTTGTCCTTTCAACTTTGAGCCATTAGCAAAAATTAAAATCACAGCTATTTCCTAAATGTAAATTCCACACAGTAAATATGATGTATCTACTAATAAATGTAATACGGAATTTATTAGATATTAAATCATCTTATTGCATTCTATCATTCTAACCAAATAGATATTTTAATTATCAAGGTCATCCACCTGACCTAATGTCGCAATAAAAACACCCAACCCTATAGCCAATACAACACCACCAATTATCCACCCTGTAGTCACAGATGAATCATAAGAATCTTTAGCCTCTTCATAGGCTTCCATTTGAGCTTGAGGAATTTCCCCTGAGGGAGCTTCTACTTCATCACCATAAGCTTTGAATTGGTCTTCATAATAAGCTAACCATTCCTCGTAATCTGAAGTAGTTGGCTTTGATATTTCCGCCGTGTGAGAACACGAGGTAAATATTATTGAAATCGGGATAAGAAAACACATAAACTTTTTTAATATGATAAGCATAACTTTCTCCATTAATTTGTGCAAAAATTATTGTTAATAGTTTTATATCTAAATAAAAGTTTTTTTGAATGGATTATAATCTTTAAATATTTAGATACATTATTATTAGACAATCATAGGCATCACCATTTTACATACATATTAAAAAGAAATAAAACTAATGTTTCATTTCATATGAATTGTAACTAAAGGTTCTTCATTTAAAACTATTTACTTTGTTACAATAAATTCTTCAGTTCTCTTTTATTCACAATCAGTTACTGAATTCCATATAATACTCCAAGATTAATCATTATTACCTGATTCTTTACATCTTCATCGGCACCAAATTCATCAGTATTTATTTTCGTAATTCCAAGAGAATAAATAAAATCAGCAAATATTTCTATATTACCGAACGAATAGCTCAAACCGCCACCAAAATCTAAAGCAAATTCAAAAGACTCAAAAAACTCTGAAATGTCTTCTTCTTGATTCACTGTGTAAGGTCCAACGTGTACACCCTGAGCTTCAGCTTCAGATGTTGCTTCTGCATAATCGTTGGCGGATAAAAGAAATCCAAGTTCAGGACCTGCAACTAAGTATGGCTTAAAATTCGATTCGCCAAATGCAACTTTGGCTAATAATGGAAAGCTCAAGTAGGAAAGTTTGATAGTTTCTTCGGCATTTACTGTAACATTGATTGGAATACCTTGTTCAATAATCGTTTCATTTAAATCACCTTCTATTACAAAACCTTTTTGATTATATAGTAAGTTAATTTGAAGTGCAAACATTGGACTAAACCAATATTCTACAAAGCCACCTAAGTTAAAAGTAGTTCTGCTAGCTTGGCTTAAATTTATCTGAAGCGGTATCCCTTCAAAATCAAAAGTTTCTGCTCCACCAAAATCTTCACTTACATTTGCAAGGTTAAGACCGCCCCGAATGCCCACCTTCGCTTGCGAAAAACCAATACTAGTAATTGTAACCAGGATGGTTGCAATAACCAATAATCCGATGTACATTTTTTTCATAACGCCCTCTCAATATTTTTATTTATGAATGAGTTAATTAGAACTTAATTTCTATTTTCAAAATTAGATGATCAGTTTATGTTATTGAGTTATTCACTTTTATTTAACAAGAATTTATCCACTGATCTGTTCCGATGATTTAACGAAGAAGGATCATCTTCTTTGCTTCGTTATAATTGCCAACAGAAAGTTGATAAAAATAAGCACCTGATGAAACTCTCTCACTATAATCATTTGTCCCATCCCAGATAACATCAAACTCACCAGCTTTATTATGTTCTTTATTAATCTCTTTTACCAATTGACCCGATACATCGTAAATTTTAATTGATATATTTTCTGGTCCTGATAATGAATATCTTATAGTTGTTGTAGGGTTAAATGGATTTGGAAAGTTTTGTTCCAATTTGTATTTGGAAGGTAGTGTTATATATTTTTCTTCCGATGCAGATGTTATTACACCCGTTGAGTAAATATAAGTTTTATAAACTGTGTTTGGCCAGGTTCCTGAATATGCGTTTATAACCAATTCTAATTCATTATCACCGTCAATATCGATCAAGTCATTCATATAAATATTCTCATCGACAGCGCTGTTAATTTGAAACAAGATACTATTATTAAATAAATCATAGATTAATATTTGATTATTACCGGGTGCAATTCCAATGAATGTAATAACCTCAATCTTACCATCACCATTAAAGTCAATATGTGGAAATTTTGAGTGCCGATTTTGAGCTGTCGTTTCATCATGCCAGTATAAATCCCCCGGGAAAGAATATTTAAGTGCATGTGTTGAACCATCATATACTTTGTTTGTATCAGCTATATATTCACAGACTCCATCTCCATCGATGTCAAAGATAGCTCCGATGTCCTTTTCAATGGTTGCCTCAAGCTGGAATTGCTGTGCAAATGAAATTATTGAGAATAAACCAATTGTGCAGATAATTAAGAATGTCCTCATTTTTTTCTCCTAAATTTATTGAATTATCCTATTAGACTATTTCAAGTAGATCATCTTTTTTGTTTCTACAAAGCCTCCTGCCTGAAGTTTATAGAAATATACGCCGGAGGCGTATCCGCCTCTGGCGGAAATTCCACTTGAAAGATTGCTTGCAGTAAAGTTAATCTCATAACTTCCTACAGGTTTTTCTTCAGCTAAATGTGTTGCAATCTCATCTCCATCAATACATTGATTTTACCATCCACCTTCGTGATAAAGTATCATAATTTCTTCATCAGTTAATGCACGGTTGTAAATGCGTATATCATCAATTGAACCAATAAAATATCCTGTATTGCTATCAGTGGCAGGAGCTATTCCGCTACCGCTGACATTAACTCCAAATGACAAGTCTTTGCCGGTAACGTAAGTATTATTAATAAAAAAACTATTTGAAGCCATCTCTACTCCATTAATATATATTTTACTGCCACTGGAATTTGTGGTCGTAGTGAAGTTTATCCATTCACCTACAGGCTGTTGAGTATAAATGTAATGAAGATAGTTGTTTTGGGTATAATGAACACCAAGAAAATATGCGGGGGTACCGCCATGATTTATATTCATCCACCAGGAAGTGCCTGGAGGCCCATTTCCGCCATATCCTAAAAGGACAGGGCGAGATGATATAGGTACTTGCATTAAACCATAGAGAAGTAGTACGTTCTGCAGTTGGCAAATCATCCGCATCTGCTTTTATATAGTCGTTGCCATCAAAGCTATAAGCACTATTTGAATTACCAAATCTATCCAGAGTTAATATTGCTCCAAAAACTGTCCCATTATTTCCGTTCCCGCTTTGATCATTAGCATTGCCGTTAAAAGGGTAGTAAGCTACTAAGCCCTGAGATGGTAGCTGCTGAATTACAACAATATTAACACTGTCAACATCCTCTCCACCATTTCCATCTACTACTTTACAACTAACATAATATGACCCAATAGCATTTGGAGCCACCCAATTTACGTTGCTTCCCGATCCATTGATCGCTCCGGAGCCAGCATCCCAAACGAATGTCAAGATATCACCATCTGAATCATTTGCAATGCAAGTTAACGTAATTGTTGCTTCAGTTTCAGTCGTATCGGGATTTGCAACTAAACTTGATATTGTAGGAGGATGGTTTTGCTCATCAGCAGTGGCAGGATCTTCACTGCAAGCACTGAAAAGGGATATTATTATAATTGAGATAATAATTAAAAGGTTCTTCATTTATAAGTCTTTCTTTAAATATTATTGTTATATGTTAATTGTTAAATCGCTTCATCCAAGTAATTTTCTTAGTTACATAATGTTTCCTACTTCCAGTTTGTTGAATTAATTCAAGCTCGGTAAACTTATTCAGGTTACTTCAAATCCTATAATAATTTTTAATATTCTATTCAATCTGAGAATTTTCCTTGGAATCATCATTATTAATTTCTTCATCGTTGCAAGGACAGTCTGAATATTCCTCTTCATCCAGGTTGGTTAGTCTAGTAGCATTTTCTTCTGGACCAGTTATATTAGATGAAGACTTTGAAGTCGATTTCGATTCTGAGCAACTGTATCCAATATTCCTATAATAGTTTACTAATGGTTCTCCACCTGGACCGATTCCACAAATATTGTTCAGAGTCACTGGAAGGTTTCCCTGATATCCTTTGCATGTATAACATTTTTCATCTTCGGCACAAGAAACAAGTAGAAAACTTAAAAATAAAGTCAGTATGAAAAGTAAATGGTTTAGTTTAATTTTTGTTTCGAACATCCTATCCTCCAGATATTTAGAATTAAAAATAGTTTAGTTCTTTGTTCTTATATTAATTTTACATCTAACATCTTTTGCTTTGGTTTTTGAGTCATTTTATTTTAATTAAAAAGATCTCGTCCTCCGATCTGTCGCTCTTGATTAGCATAGGAGAATCATCTTCCTTGTTTCCACAAAACTTCCTGCTTGAAGTTTATAGAAATAGATTCCACTTGCTAAATAACTTCCTTCAAACTCAACTTCATAACTGCCTGCTGGTTTTTCTACATTAACAAGTGTTTCTATTTTATTCCCTAAAACATCATAAACTTTTAATGTTACAAAATCGGTTTTTGGGATTGCGTAATTCATTTTTGTGGCTGAATTATATGGATTAGAGGTGGTTAAATCATTAATCCTTGTTCTTAATTCCGCCATAGTACTTACTTAATCCTTAACGCAACGAATGCTTACACCACCTGTCTTATTGCCGCTATAACGAAGAACCTTTGCATATTGGTAATATAACTCACGGTTCCAGGCATTGTTATTGTCGATTTCTGTAGCCGACCACCAGTCACCATGCGTACCAACGAGATTGTAGCCACCGGTGAAGAAACGGTGACCGCCCGGAAGTGCTGTAAATCCAGTTTCATTAGAGGCACCGTAATTAGGGCTAGACCAATGCAAGGTTTCTGTTTCCTTCAATTTACCTCCTTCAAATGTGCCTCGCCATCCACTGGCGTCAGCTTGAGATTGGCTCATACCCAGATGCATTTCCAGTTCTTTCCACTCATTATCCGTAGGTATATGCCAGCCTGCCGGAGCTATATTGCGGCTGTCACCGACTGCATACCAGTTATATAATAAGCCATAGGTAGCTATATTAGAATCAGCATTATCGGAACTGCAAAATGCGCCAGTACTAAGTCCTTGCCATGTGCTATTATCTGTTACATGAGGAATGACATCGCCATTACGATAACGAGTTACTTTTAAATTTTCTGCCATCCACCATTGGTCACCAATTTTGACGGTCTGATAAATATTATTATCAATATCCCTTACTGTACCTCTTTCAATATATTTCGTTGGATCATAAGGGCAACTACCCACTAACGTTCCTTCTGTTATACAATAGAATGATTCATTATAAGCAGTGAAAAAAGTCCGTTCATCCATTCTGTATGTGCCCGTACAACTTGTATCAGAGGATAATTTTAATTCTAAATGAAAATCAATATAATCATCGTCATTAATATTTTCCAGCTCTCTAAAATTGAACACATAGCTTGCCATATTAATCGAGCCATTCACGATCTCTTCGTTCTTATCCACCAGACTTACATTGTTACCGTCTTGGAGTAATTTCAAATGATCGTTGTGGAATCAGGATTGCTTCCACATTCAATATAATCCCCACCCACAATTTTTGTTTGCGTAAATATGAACGTCCATAATCCGGATGCATCATAAACTATCGATTCGGGCTCAGGCTCAGTAGTTGATTCTTTATCACATGATAAAAAAGTAGTAAACAATAATCCGGTGTAGATTAATAAATAAATTGCCGGTCTTTTCATTCGAAATCCTTTTGATATTATTTAATAACAATACATTTAATTTTTATTTTGCGTTACCTCATTATCACCATCTTCCTTGTCTCAATATAATTTCCTACCTGAAGTTTATAGAAATAAATTCCACTTGGTAAACCTGTTGCGTTAAAGTTAATCTCATAACTTCCTGCTGGTATTTCTTCGTTAACAAGTGTGGCTATTTCACTCCCTAACACATCAAAGACTTTAAGTGTAACAAAACCCATTTCTGCTACTGAATATTTTATTTTTGTTGTTGGGTTGAATGGGTTAGGGTAGTTTTGGAATAAAGAATACTCTTCTGGTATGTCAATGTTACGGTCACTAATTTCAACGACATGATCATAATATAATGCACCTATATCAGGAATGGTACTATCTGGATCCAAGATGTACTGTCCCAATATAATGGGTGTGCCTGCGTCAATACATTTCGAACCAGCTTCCAATGTAAAATCTGTAATTGTTGTATCTACAAATAATGGATCGTAATAAATGTTAAAATTTATATCACAGGAGTCCCCATTTGCATTTACAATCGATGGGGGTTGACCAAATCCCGGGATTGGATCACGTAAGTTCGAGTAGTTACCACCAAAATTCTCCCATAAACAATTATAAGTGATGTCATTCTCACCTATAAAGCTACGGCTATCTAAATTTGTAACCCCATATCCATTATTAAAAGCAATTATTGAATTTGTTATTGTTGCATCAGCATATCCACGGTATGCATAAGCTTTTACACCATCTGTATTTCCAAATATTGTACAATTTGTGATCCTTGCAAGGGCGTATGCAACCCCCCAATTCCAATAAGTTCCTGAAAAAATGTGTACACCATCAGATGCATTGTTGTAAATAACACATTTGTAAATATCACCGGTTGCGCTTACAGTACCAACATAATCATATCCGCTAAAACGAATTCCGTTTATACCATTATCAAATATTTCACAAGAACTAACACGCATACTATCATAATTATGATAGTAACTTATGGAAATTCCATTATTTAAATTTCCATAAATTTTACAATTATTTATAATTGGTTCTGAGTCAAAAGTATATATTCCCTCAGTTCCATATCGAATAATACAAAATTCTAGTATATCATCGTTTCCTGTAACATTTAAATATATTGTATTCCAAGAGCCAGGGTTTTGCCCTTGAAAAGGTTCAAAAATGATTGGATCAGTTTCAGTGCCTATAGCTTTTAGTTTATTACCACTTCCCACTTCAATCTGCCATCCACCAGCCTGGAATTGTACGCTGACACCAGGTTCAATTATCAGAGAATCTACAACATTAATATCACCCGTAACAATATAAGGATCGTTCGTTGCAGTCCAGACTCCTGTAATATTTCCAGATACTATCGTTTGAGCTAACGAACCTATTGTAAATACAAAAATACTTAACACTAAAAAAAGTCTTTTCATTATAACACCTCAATTAATTTTTAATTATGAATCAAACTATTTTATTTTAAAAGTATCATCTTCTTAGTTTCTACAAAGCTTCCAGATTGCAGTTTATAGAAATAAATTCCACTGCTTAACTCCAGCCCATTAAACTCAACCTCATAACTTCCCGCTGGTTTTTCTTCGCTAATTAAAGTAGCTACTTCATTTCCCAAAACATCAAAAACCTTAAGTGCAACAGAACCCATTTCTGGAATTGAGTATTTTATTTTTGTATTGGGGTTAAATGGGTTAGGGTAGTTTTGACTTAAAGCATATTCATTAGGCATTGTATTCTTATCTTCTTCAATTTCTGTTATTATAATTCCTTCAAATCTAATATCATCAATATACCAGCCTGAACTGGTACCAGAATAGTTTACCTCGTCTAGTATTCGAAATCCTATTCTAATACTTGAATCGGTATATGCTGAGAGATCTATAAATACCTGACTCCATATCCCACTATTACCTGAATATTCATTAGATATAGCCTGCCATTCTCCATCATGGACGGAAATTAGGACTTGCCCTCTATCATATCCAAAAGCGTGTGAGGCGAAACTGAACCAATGCCAGAAATAAAGAGCAGGAAATTGACCTGATATTGGAGTAAGGCTAATATATGGACTAACAAGTCGCGAATTCGAACCACTTGGATAATTGCCATCAAGTACAGTTGCAACACAGTTTTGTCCTGAATGAGCACTATCTGGTCCAGTGGTTGGTACTCCTACCTCCCATACTCCATTGTCAACCCACCAGTCTTCGATTCCAAGTTCCCAGTTTTCTGGATTATTGAAAATAAACTCATCCACTGAAATATTTATATCATCAATATACCAGCCTGAACTAGTACCTGAATAGTTTGCCTCGTCTAGTATTCGAAATCCTATTCTAATGCTTGAATCAGCATATGCTGTTAAGTCAATAGAAACTGGACTCCAGATTGAGCTGCTATGAAAAAATTCATTAGAAATTGTATTCCAGGGACCATTATTAACTGATATCTGAACATATCCTCTATCATACCCAAAAGCATGCGAGGCAAAACTAAACCAATGCCAGAATCTTAAAACAATCTGCTCACCGGGTTGTAAACCTCCTGGTAAATTAATATATGGACTTACAAGTCGTGAATTCGAACCACCCGGATAATTGCCATCTAGTACAGTTGCAGCACAGTTTTGCCCTGAATGAGAGCTACCTGGTCCAGTGGTTGGCACTCCTACCTCCCATACTCCATTGTCAACCCACCAGTCTTCGATTCCAAGTTCCCAGTTTTCTGGATTATTGAAAATAAACTCATCCACTGAAATATTTATATCATCAATATACCAGCCTGAACTAGTACCTGAATAGTTTGCCTCATCTAGAATTCGAAATCCTATTCTAATGCTTGAATCAGCATATGCTGTTAAGTCAATAGAAACTGGACTCCAGATTGAGCTGCTATGAAAAAATTGATTAGAAATTGTATTCCAGGGACCATTATTAACTGATATCTGAACATATCCTCTATCATACCCAAAAGCATGCGAGGCAAAACTAAACCAGTGCCAAAATCTTAAAACAATCTGCTCACCGGATTGTAAACCTCCTGGTAAATTAATATATGGACTTACAAGTCGTGAATTCGAACCACCCGGATAATTGCCATCTAGTACAGTTGCAACACAGTTTTGCCCTGAATGAGCGCTACCTGGTCCAGTGGTTGGCACTCCTACCTCCCATACTCCATTGTCAACCCACCAATTTCCAATTCCTGTTTCCCAATCCTCAGAAAATACAGTTTGAGATTGACCAGTGATTGGGGAAAAAGTTATAGCAACCACACAAAGAATAAATACCTTAAACCAAAATGCTGAAAATTTGTTTGGTTGATTTGTATTAAAAATAGATTTCATAACGCCCTCCATAGTTGAGAAATGAAAAAAATAAAAGTAGTGATTACTTCTTTTAGAAAAGTACAAGAAAGGAATAAACCAATAATTACCATAAAGCCCTCATTAACAATTCTCTTTGAATAAAGAGATAGAATATTAAATATTGGTAAAGAATTAATGTTTTTCTACGGATTGGATTTAATTTTGGTGACTCCCCCGTGAGCACTCTATAATTGAACCAAGGAAGTCCCTTGGTTAAATCCTCATATAAAACTTATGTAAATAAACTTATAATTACAATTAATATTTTTAATGGATATAGGGGTTAATTGATAGCAGCAAACATTTACCTGAAAAGATTTTGCTGGTTGATGGCTAAAAACGAAGAATTAGTTTATTTTATTCATTAGTTACAAACTCACATCCAGTAGGTATTTCCGGCCTGACTAGCAAAACATCCTCTCTCAGCAGGTGGACAGTTCCAACAGGATCACCCTTTTTCTTAACTACA
>CAVORE010000017.1:0-317137 GCA_963698525.1 uncultured Ignavibacteriaceae bacterium
ATTGATTTGAATGGAAATCACATCTGGAGTTATCCGGGAGTCAATAGTCTTACAATTGGTGATTGTGAAGGTGATAATTTTGGAAACACCTACCTCGTTCATGGGGAATATGTTTTGAACGGAGGAACAGAACTAAAAAAGGTTTCACCAGTCGGAAGTTTGATCTGGTCAAATGTTTACAAGCTTGCAGGATTCAGAGTAGAAGTTGGAAGCGATAACAATCCTGTAGTTTGTGGTTTCCCGAATCCAAATTCATTTGGTTCATCCTTCATTAAAGTTGATCCAAGTGGAAATTTAATCTGGTCTAATTCTGATGCTGACAGCACATTTGCATTGATGCTTCATGCAAAATTAATTATGGACGGAAATGACAATATTTATCTCGCAGCAGGAACTCTTACAGAGATGGCAGTTTGTAAAGTAAGCAATGATGGCTCTTCTGCCTGGACAGCTACAATGTCGGGTAGTTACGCAAACGATATCTGTACTTGGAATTGATAATAATGTATATGTCGTTGGTGGAAACACTGCGAAAATCAATCATGGGGGAGTTACATCATTAATTGATGATAAAGTAACTCCGGATGGTTTTATACTTGAACAGAATTACCCTAACCCGTTCAACCCAACGACAACAATTTCGTTTTCAATTCCTTCATCATCTTTTATTTCTTTGAAGGTATACGATATACTCGGTAAGGAAGTAGCCACACTTGTCAATGAAGAAAAACAAGCGGGAAATTATGAAGTAAATTTTGATGCAGCATCATTATCAAGCGGAACTTATTTTTATAGGTTACAAGCTGGTAACATTATCGCAACTAAAAAGTTACTATTAGTGAAGTAAAAAATTAATTTTTAAAAGGAATCAGTAAAATGAAAAACAGATTCGCAATTAATGTCACTTTTATGTTTTTATATCTCTTTATGAACGTTACTGCACAGCAGGTTAATACAGAATGGGTAATAAATAATTTTACCGGGTTCCCGGTTGGAGTTATGATCGCGCTTGATAATAACGATAATATTTTTGTTACTGGTCATTCCGGTGATTTTACAAAAATTATAACAACAAAATACGACACGGACGGAATCGTTATATGGGAAAGATTTTATTCTATCCAGGATATTGGTGTGGCTGCAACCTGGCTATCAGTAGATCCGTTTGGTAATGTTATTGTGACTGGATATCCACGTACATTCAGCAGTAATCCAGTTGAGACTGGTCTGCTTACTTTGAAGTATGACAGCAATGGGAACTTGCTATGGGATAAATTAATTTCCGGAACTTGGGCATTTGCTGTGCGTTCAATTATTGATCAGTCCGGAAATATATATGTGACAGGAAGAGCCTGGCAGGACACAGCAACATACGATTTCGTAACTGTTAAGTATGCCCCCGACGATGCTCAACTGTGGTTTGATACTTTTGATCAGAATGGTGGATTTCATACACCAACAAGCATGGATTTAGATCAATCGAATAACCTTTTCGTGACTGGTGGTGGTCAGAGTGGAGGATTAATCTCTGTTATGTACAATGGCACCGGTGTACGTCAATGGGTTAAAGAGAAATCGGGATCGAGCCGGACATAGCATTAAGGTTGATGATAACGGCGGAATTTATGTTACCGGCTCATTCTATGATGTGAATACCGGAACAGGTAATGATATGATGCTATTGAAGTATGATTATTTGGGTAACCTGGTTTGGCAGAAATTTTATGACTTTGGGAATTATGAGTATGGGAAACTGATAAATATTGATTCTCAATCTGACATATTAATCACTGGTCAGGGGGCTGTGCCTGGAGGATTCTTCGTAGGCTGGCTTACAACCAAACTCGATTCTTCCGGAAATATTTTATGGTATAACAGGTTTAAATTAAATCAATCCTGGGAAGAATATCCTTACTTTGCTTTGACCGGACCGGAGGATGAACTTTATGTTACAGGTAATGTTGGTGTATCTTCTGGTGGAACCACATATCATGGATTAGAAACTGTAAGATACAATTCTGATGGTAGCAATCCCTGGATTGCAGAAGTTAACCAGTACGCAGGAATTGGAAAAGGACTTGCGCTTGGTTCCGATTTGAGTTTGTACGCAGCGGGAATGTTCTACTATTCTGTAATCAAGTATTCACAATCCAGCTCCATGATCACATTTCAGTTAACAGCCTCAGTTGTAAACGGTTGGAATATGGTATCAATACCTGGATTGCATCCAACAGATCAGAACGTAAATACTTGGTGGCAATTTAGAGATATTAGTGCTGATGTATTTAAGTATCTTGGCGGATATCAGTCGGTTACAGATGCAACACCCGGAGCAGGATACTGGATGAAACATTCAGGCGACAGAACCTATAACACTGGCGATGAATGGCCTGCTGGAATACAGGTAGTTGCACACGATCCTCTTGCAGGTTCATCAGGATGGAACCTGATAGGCGGATATGAATTGAGTGTAGCAACCGCAGGGGTTACAACAATTCCACCAGGATTACAGAGTGGCCCAATCTATAAGTATTCAAGTGGATTCCAGGTAGCAACTACTTTGGATCCAGGATATGGATACTGGATAAAATTGACAGGTGCAGGCCAGATAATAATACCAGAAACACTTGCAAAAGATGGAAAGCCAGTGGAATACTTCCCGAATAGTTGGGGTAAAATAGGACTGACGGATGCAACAGGGATAAATTATATATTGTATGCAACAAAAGGTGAAACAGACTTAAGTCAGTATGAATTACCGCCAGCACCAATGTCAGGAATGTTTGACATCAGGTTCTCGAGTGGAAGGATAGCAGAAAACCTGAACGGTGCGATAAAGACGATAGATATGAGTGGAGTAACATATCCATTAACGGTAAGTATAGAGAATATGGATATTAGGTTGCAGGATGAAACCGGAAAGATAGTTAATACAGAATTAAAATCAGGTGAAGATATAGTGATCAGTGATGCAACAATACAGAAGCTAATGGTAACGGGAGAGTTAACTCCTGCGGTATATTCACTTGAGCAAAACTATCCTAATCCTTTTAATCCATTGACCACTATTTCATTTTCAATTCCTTCATCTGGATTTACTTCAATTAAAGTTTATGGTATTCTAGGTAAGGAAGTAGCCACACTTGTCAATGAAGAGAGACCAGCGGGAAATTATGAAGTAAATTTTGATGCAGCATCATTGTCAAGTGGAACTTATTTTTATAGGTTAAGTGCCGGAAATTTTACTGAAGTGAAAAAAATGATATTGATAAAGTAATCTTCAAATAATTTTAACTTAATTAGAAATAATAATTATAAAATATCTATTCTAAATCTTTATAGGAATTTTTTATGAGAACTACAATCATATTACTTTTTTGTTTTACGGTTTTAAATTTTGAAATTCTACCACAAGATCCTTATACATATTCCTGGCGTTACTATCGGCCGGGTAATACTGGAATCCAAGGAGATCAGGCAACTGCCCTTTGGATTGATGAAAATGGAGATCCATATATTGCAGCCAACACAGGTGGTTGGGGCGAAGGTGGTTTTGCTAAGTTCAATCAGCTAGAGAACAAATGGATCAACTACTCAAATGTTGACTATCCAATATTAGGTTCATTTGACAATGGAGAAGAGCATATAGAGGAAATAATTAAAGACTATGAAAATAATCTTTGGATGGCAAACAATACCGGTGCATTAAAATTTAATCCTCAGATTGGTATTTCATCAATTGAAAAATTTGGACCGGGAAATTCCGGGTTACTGGGCTTTACTACCGATATAGATTTGGCTCCGGACAGTACCATATGGTTTATAAGCGGTGGTATCGTTCGTTTTAATCCAAAGAATGAACAGTGGACATACTGGCAAGAAGGAAATTCGCGAATTGCCGTTCAACCTAAACAAGATGGCAGCTATCTTGTCTGGTCTGCCGATACTTATTTCGGATTTGTATTCACATATAATAGTACAACAAATCAAATGTCGACTTATACTCCTTCAGCTTTTGGAGACATAGCCGGACTGCCGGGTAAAGATTGCGTTGATGATGCCGGAAATTTTTGGGCTTTGCGTATGGCAAACCCCGGTGACTGGGAAACACTGGAATATCAAAAACTTGATGGTTCATGGGTCGCACCATCTCCTCCATATATTAATGTTAGTTTTTATATTGATGCATTTAAAGCCTTTGGAAATGGAAAAGCTTTGCTAGTCACCACAACCGGAGAGACCTGGATGTTTGATGGTACGACCTGGCAAAATTATGGAACTTGGCGACCGGGAGAATTTACACTCTCTGTAGATATTGATGGACAGGGAAATGTTTGGGTTTGCGGTATTGAAGGTGCAGCAAGGCGAGATATTACAACAGGCAATTGGCAGCGCTACAGAATCACAAACACATCACAGATTGATTATTTTGTTGAAGATTTTTCCCTCGATAGCGAAGGCAATGTTTGGTTTACGGGAAATGCAGGTACTGGAGTAGGAGGATTTCAAAAATTTGATGGCGAAAGATGGACGGGGTTTAACGAGTATACTTATGGTTTGGGGTATCCTTTTCCATTTCCAGCTGATAATACACAGGCAATTTTAAGCCGACCTTCCAATGGTGATGTAATATTCAATCCTACATTTAATGGAATTCATGCCTGGAATGGCAATAATTATTTTGCCTTGGAAGATTCGGGGAGTGTCTCCAAAGGATTTGTTGAAGACTCACAGGGAAGATTGTGGAGTCTTGGAGAATATTTTAATGTAAGATACTATGATGAAAGTATTCCTGATTGGATTACCATACCATTGACTGGATGGGGCAGTAAAATTAAAAAGGACCTTGCATTAGATGGAGCTATCTGGGCATCAACTGATTTCGAGTTGCTGCGTACTGATGGAGTCTCTTCCTTCTCTCGTACAACCAGCGACTTCCCGGGTTCAGCAGCCTCATTCACTGGCTTGGCTGTGGAAGATAGTGGAATTGTATGGATAGGTACCTGGTCACAATTCAATAGCACTGGAAGCACACTTATTCGTCTCAATGCGAGCAACGGATCGTACACTGTATTCCAATATGATCAGGGTTGGCCGTTTCCCGGTGAGCACGTTCGTCCTTTGGCAGTCACACCAGATGGACGGCTTTGGATGCATTATGACAGCGAATTTCCATCAAATGATAACGGTCTGTGCTGGTACGACGGCGTAAATGTTGGCTCGTTTCCATCGCCACCTGGCAACGAACCGCAGTATGGAGGCTTGCCTAGCAGTATTATCAAAGATCTTAAAGTACGAGAAATACCAGGTGGATATGAACTATGGATAAGTTGTCTCGCAAGAGGGATTGCAGTGCTATCCGTTGACGATGGGACAACGAGCATTGATGATGAAAAAGAATTACCGACGAATTTTATACTTTCACAAAATTATCCAAACCCGTTTAATCCAACAACTACAATTTCATTTTCAATTCCATCTTCTGCTTTCACATCATTGAAGATTTATGACATCCTTGGAAATGAAGTTACTACACTTGTGAATGAAGAGAGACCATCGGGAAATTATGAAGTAAGTTTTGATGCAGCATCATTATCAAGCGGCATATATTTTTATAGATTGCAGGCCGGAAATTTTTTGGAAACTAAAAAGATGATTCTAATGAAATAATGACACACATAAAGATCTCTCCTACCCTCTCAACTCAATTTGAGAGGGTTTTTATTTGTATATAGTTTTCCAGTAAAATAACGCGCTTTTATCAAAAATTTCATCAGCATTACTTCAGAAATTACCAATGTCATTGTTATAGTTGAGAAATTCATCACTTGAATTTAATACCAAAGAATTACTTTTTTCAAATGTCACTATTTTTCATTGTGAAAACACTATAATGAATAAATGTCAAATAATAAGGTAATTTTATAATGCAGAAATTATACATCCATCCTAAAACCAGCCAGAAGGCAAATTATATATTTCATAGTCTTCATAAGCATATCGCTTTAATTTTATTTTTTTGTACAAATTTTCTAACAGCTCAATGGGATACACAAAGTCCCATTCCAACTTTTCTTGATGTAAGAGGTGTTGGTGCACCGACTGCAGAACGAGTATTCATAGCCACAGAAGATAATTCATTCGACAATGGTGGTGCATTATTTCGAGTCAAATGACGGAGGAAATACATGGGTTCAGCGAAATGTACCATTCAGCCTATTTGATGGATTCAACGGATTGTTTTTTCTGGATAGCCAGAACGGCTGGGCATTCGGGAATGATAATTATCGCACGACAGATGGAGGAACTAACTGGACACAACTTCCTTTCCTTGGTTCAACTTACTTTATGAAATTTTATACACACAAGTTTCGGACTTGCAACAGGAAACTTTGATCGTTATGTCAGTTATGATGCGGGAAATAACTGGGTAGTTTCTCCCAATAATATTTTTGCATTCGATTTTATTGACAGTCAAATTGGTCTTGGAGTTTCCGAAACCGGAGTTTTCAGAACAACTGATGGAGCAAATACATTTAACACAGTGATTTCAGGTGATGCGACTTCAGCAGTTTTTCTTTCAAGCTCATCAGCCGTTTGTATTGTCAATGGAACTTTTAATTTTTCGACAGATGGCGGATTGTCATGGAGTACAGGGGTTTCAACAGACGGCAGAACAGATCTTCTTGCAGTTTCTTCAGATGTGGTTATTGCATGGGGAAGAACCGGCGGATGGCCGAATTACGACGACAGGGTTTTAAGATCTTCGGATGGTGGACAGACATGGACAAATCTTGGAGAAGTAATTCCGGCAGGTGTTGATGCTTTTACTGTTGTTGATTTTCAAAATATTGTTGCAGCCGATTATGATGGAAATATGCATCAATCAAGTGATGCCGGCTTGACCTGGATACAAACTTTTGAATCAAAAGGTCAGCTTCCGAGTTTTTTCAACGGCGCTTCCCCATATTTTGCAAATTCACAGATTGGCTATTACGGTTATGGTGCTGGTTTTGTTATTAAAACAACTGACGCTGGTGCTTCCTGGTTCCAGATATCCAGCGGCACGGGCGAATCACTTCATGATGTTGCCCGATTCAGTAATGGAAATTTATTGGCAGTTGGAGATAACGGTACACTTCTTAAAAGTGATGGACTTTCCCAATGGATCATTCAAGAAAGATTTTCGCAAGAACATTTAAAAGCCGTTCAAGTCGTTGGCACAAATGAAGCAGTTGTTGTTGATAAATCAGGTCAAGTTTATATTAGTACAGACGGTGGTTTGGTTTGGACAGCAACTTCCGGGAAACCTTCAAGTATGTCGGAAGCTGAAGATATTCACTTTACAACTCTGCTAGATGGTTGGGTAATTGGCCAAAGTTTTAATACTGGTGCGCTTTATCATACAACTGATGGCGGTGATACCTGGATTCCTGTCACAAATTTTTTAGGAAGTTACAAAGCAGTTGATGTTGAAGGATCAAATATCTGGGCGGCAAATGTCGGTGAAATATATTATCGCAGTACTGACAATGGTGCAACGTGGATTCAAGGTGAACTACCCTGGTCTCCTGTACAAACCGGAGATATGGATTTCTTTAATGAAAGTATTGGTTATGCGGTTGGATGGTGGGGTCAAGCTTTTCGCAGCAGCGATGGTGGAATCACCTGGGAGATTTTGCCAACACCATCCACCAACGATAATTTTACGGATATACATTTGTTAAGTCAAAATGAATTATGGGTAAGCACCACAAATGATGTGGCATATTACTCAGCAACAGGCGGACAAAGCTGGTCAGTTATGAATATCGGCTCTGATGGTTTTGGTGCATTTAGTTCAATAGTTGCTGTTCAGGGTGGAGATGCATGGACAGTTGGAGATCAGGGTTATATCGAACATTTTACCGGACCACCACCACCTCCGGTAAATCAAATACCAATTGCCTCGTTCGAATTTTCTACGGCAGGACTTACTGTCGACTTTACAGATACAAGTGTAGATCCTGATGGTTTTATTGTAAGCTGGCAATGGAATTTTGGTGATGGAAATAGTTCAACCCAACAACATCCCACTCACACTTACACTGCTGCTAATACTTATATAGTAACCCTTACAGTTACCGATGATGATGGTGATACAGATATTGCAGGACATCTTGTAGTTGTTCAACCAGGTCCGGGAGGAACATTCGGTGATTTCACTGAAGTAACTCCGATCGATTCAATATTTATCACACCACAAGATGAGGATTTTTGGGTCGTATCTACTGCTCCAGCTGATTATGATAATGATGGTGATTTGGATATTGCTGTTCTTGGTTTCTATGTCGTTTATAACCAGAGTGTTGAAGATCGCTTAGTATTATTACTGAACAATGGACCAATAGATTCAACTAAGTGGGATTTTAGCTACATCAATGTCCCGCTTGGTACACTCACTGCGGGCTCTTCTGACCTTGCGTGGGGTGATGTTGATGGTGACACCGATATGGATCTTGCAGTTGGATCAGATGGTCAAACAGTTATTTATCGTAATGATGCGGGTACTTTGGTGTTAACTGATACTGAACTTCCGGGATATTGGGAAGATAATGATCAAGCTGATTTTGATCTTCGTTCAATAACGTGGGCTGATTATGACAACGACGGTGACTTCGACTTGCTGATACCGTCAGTCTTCGACTTTAATACATTTTCTTATAACACTAAATTAATGCGCAATGATGGTCCGAATGGAAATGGCGGGTGGCTATTTGCTGAAACCGATTCAGTTTTTTCTTCTACAAGTCATGCTCAAAGTGCATGGGCAGATTATGACGGTGACCAGGATCTCGATTTACTATTAGTTAATGTTGCACCATTGACTGATGACGGATTTATTCGTCGCTACAGAAATGATGGTAATGGAATTTTTATTGGAGAAGATATTCTCGGTAGCTTAACTGTTGAACATGGTGAAGCTCAATGGGGAGATTATGATGGCGATGGTGATATGGATATTCTTGTTGCAGGCAATGTAAAAGAATTAGACAGCACTTATACTCATATGGCACTTCGCATTTACAAAAATGAGAATGACAATTTTATTCCATTCGATGTGATACCTTGCATTCCTTGTGAAGGCTGGTTTGACCTTACAGCCGCCACCTGGGCAGACTACGATTCTGATGGCGATATGGATATTCTTTTAGCAGGAACTCATAACCCTGGTACTGGACAGATTGAAGGCAGAGCTATAATTTATACAAATGCAAACGGAATATTTACAAAGTCGAACAACGAATTACCAGCACCACGGGCATTGGGTGGCCGCGGAGGTACCTTCTCATGGTTTGACTTAGATGGTGAAGGTGATCTTGATTATTTTATTGCTGGAATGTATTTCGTTCCCGGTGGTAATGGTCTTGTCGAAGCACAAATGCATGTTTATCGCAATGATGTCTTCGATCTGAATGAAGCACCATCTATCCCAACGGGTTTGACTGCAACTATGCAAACAGAAAATTCAGTTCTCCTTTCCTGGATTCCTTCTACTGATGACCACACACCAACTCCGGCATTAACTTATGATCTATTAATTGTAAGAAATGGAACGCATGTACCAATTGGGAGTACGAATGGACCTACAAATGCTATTCTTACTCGCCTGCCTGAACCAGGTAATATAAGCGCCGTAATTGAGTGGTCATTAACCGGGCTAAAGAATGGAATGTATCAATGGAGATTACGCGCAGTTGATGCTGCTTATGTTGGAAGTGATATTGCGTTCGGAGAATTCAGTATCGGTGTTTCTTCAACTGACGAATCGGATAATAATTCACCAATTGAATATAGTTTGGGACAGAACTATCCAAATCCCTTTAACCCGATTACTTCAATCAACTTTACAATTCCAAAAGAAGGATTAGTAACACTAACAATTTTTAATGCAATTGGACAGGAAATACAAAAACTCGTAAATGAAATTAAACAAACCGGTAACTACACTTTAAACTTTGATGCTTCATCATTGCCAAGCGGAATATACTTTTACAGATTGCATGCCGGAGATTTTTTAGAAACTAAAAAGATGATATTATTAAAATGATCCGAACTCACGTAGACCCCTCCTGCCCTCTCAAGATTGTTTGAGAGGGCGTCCTTTATAAAATCAAATTCTTTGTCACAATTCCACTTCTTCACTTACTAAAAGGTTTGGGAAGTTTACATGACTTCTTCAACTGGTGACAAATTAAACATATATAACGATTTGCTGGTGGCACAATGGTTGACATGAATGGCTCTCAGTATTATTTGAATTCTAGAATTGACCAGGATTTGATTTAAAGATTTTCGGAACTGCAAAATCTGTCGCAGGTACTACAAGTATTGGCGTGCTGCTAAATGGAAGTTAGAAAAAGATGAAATTATTAGCAGATAGGAATAGAGATTTTTTAATAAAAGTTGAATACGGGATCAGTAAATTAGAATTGATGCAATTAGTGATGATATATTAAGAATTAACTAATTTAAAAGCATTATAAAAGAAAATTTATGCAATGGAAGTAATAGTAGAGAATATAGCAACATATTTAATAGTAGTCGCATTCATCGCCTTCTTGTTTTATTACTACACTAGTAATCATAGAAAAGCCTCATTAAACACCAAAAGAAAAATTGCTAAGGCAAAAGAACTCGGTTTCAATGAACCGGTTTCACTTCATCCAGTTATCAATTATGATATTTGCATAGGTAGCGCAGCTTGTGTTGCTGCCTGTCCTGAACATGATATACTTGGTCTGGTTAGCGGAAAAGCAACGACTATCAATGCATCAAGATGTGTTGGACACGGAGCTTGTTTCCATGCTTGCCCCGTTCAGGCAATAACTCTCTGTATAGGTACTGAAAAAAGAGGAGTTGACCTGCCTCATCTCAGTCAGGAATTTGAAACAACCATTCCGGGAATTTTTATTGCCGGAGAGCTTGGTGGAATGGGTTTGATTAAGAATGCAGTTGAACAGGGAAAGCAGGCAATGAGTTATCTTACATCAAAATTGAAAAGCAAAGGCAACGCAAAATATGATGTCGTAATTGTGGGTGCAGGTCCTGCCGGTATTTCAGCATCACTCGAAGCAACAAAAAGAAATTTAAAATTTGTAACACTCGAACAGGATACTCTTGGTGGAACTGTCTCTAATTTTCCGAGAGCGAAAGTTGTAATGACTTCCGCGATGGAGATTCCGTTGCATGGTAAGGTTAAACTTTCAGAAACATCCAAATCTGAATTACTTGAACTTTGGAATGAAATATTATCTAAAAACAATATCAGGATTAATGAGCTTGAGAAAGTAGAAAAGATTGAAAAGCAAGGAGATATTCTTTTGGTTCAGACTAATAAAGATCATTACACGACAAAATCAGTTTTACTTGCAATTGGAAGAAGAGGTTCACCAAGAAAACTCGATGTTCCCGGAGAGGAAAAAGATAAAGTTGCTTACCGGCTTTTGGAGCCTGAGCTAATTCATAATCAAAAGATATTAGTTGTCGGCGGCGGTGATTCTGCAATAGAGAATGCTCTACTTCTTGTTGATGAAAATAATAGAGTAACGCTTTCGTACCGAAGCGATTCCTTTGCAAGATTAAAACCAAAAAATCTTGAGCGAATTAATATCTATTCAAAAAGTGGTAAAATAAAAGTCTTATTAAGCTCGGAAGTTTCTGAAATTCTTGATAACAGTGTGATTTTGAAAATAAAAGATTCCAATGAACCAAAAGTAATTGAAAATGATCTTGTATATATTTTTGCAGGCGGAATTCTTCCTACAAAGTTTTTAGAGGAAATCGGAATAAGGATAACGAAAAAATTTGGCGAAGCAATTCTAAAACATTAAAACATCAAGCAGGAAAGAACATTTCTAAGTTTCATCTTTACATACTAATATTTTTTTCAATTCTAACCATTACTAGCCCGGCACAAATTTCGCCGGGTGATTTAACTAATGCTCACTCTAATCTTGAAGGAATGAGTAACTGCACTAAATGTCATGAACTTGGCGATAAAGTTCAAAACTCTAAATGCCTTGATTGCCATACTGAAATAAAATCACTAATAAGTTCGGGTTTAGGTTATCATTCAAGCTCAGATGTCAAAGGGAAAAATTGTTCGGGTTGTCACAATGAACATCATGGAAGAACTTTCAGAATAGTAAATTTCAATCCGGATAAATTTGATCATAAGAAAGCCGGCTTCAATTTAACGGGAAAGCATAGTAATACTGATTGCAAAAAATGCCACAAACCCGATTTTATAACTGATAATAAATTAAAAAAGAAAAAAGAAACTTATCTTGGTTTGAACCCTTATTGTTATTCCTGCCATGAAGATGTACATCAAAAAACGCTAAGTGATAACTGTTCAGACTGTCACAACACTGAAGCGTTTAAACCTGCAGCAAAATTCGATCACTCAAAAGCTGCGTTCAAAATAAATGGCGCTCATATTAATGTTGAGTGCATTGGTTGTCATAAAATAGATGAGCAGAGCGGGAAAAAATATCAGGCATTTAAGAATATTTCTTTTCAAAATTGCGACGCCTGTCATAAAGATGTTCACCAGGGCAGCTTTGGACAGAATTGTTCAAGTTGTCATGAAACTTCCAGCTTTAAACAAATCAATAAATCTGCATTCGATCACAGCAGAACAAAATTTCCACTTATCGGGAAACATAAACTTGTTGGTTGCAACAATTGTCACAAGAGTCCATCCGGTTATAAAATGAAATTCGCTCTCTGCACAGATTGTCATACAGATTTTCACAAAGCACAATTTGTCGTTAATGAGGTTACTCAAAATTGCAAAGACTGTCATACTGAGCATGGATTTAGACCTTCTCTTTTTACAGTTGATATGCATAACAAAGCCAAATTTCAAATTACCGGGGCACATTTAGCTACACCCTGCGAAAGTTGTCACTATCAAGAAAGTAAATGGATTTTTAAAGGCACTGGAATTGAATGTATTAGTTGCCATAAAAATGTACACGGGAATGAGCTCAAAAATGAGTTTTTACCAGATAATAATTGCCAGTTTTGTCACCAAACTGAAAGCTGGAATACTATTAATTTTGACCATAGTAAGACAAATTTCCACTTACTCGGGAAACATAGTTCAATAAATTGCAGTTCTTGTCATCGAAAGACAGAAAATGAAATATCATCAATTATTTTTTCTTCGATTAAAAAGGATTGTGAAAGCTGTCATAAAGATGTTCACTTTGGTCAATTCGCTGAAAATAAAATATCAGATTGCGGCAGATGCCATGCTTTTGAAAATTGGAAGCCAGAAAAATTTGATCACAGTAAAACAGAGTTTAATTTAGATGGTGCACATAAAAATATTCCTTGTGAAAAATGTCATCCGCAGACAGAGGTTAATGGGAATACTTTCATTAAATTCAAATTAGAAGATTTTAAATGCGCAACTTGCCACAAAAAATAGTTTTGGCCCTGCTTCTTGCAGTATCCGGATTTGCACAATCTCCTCACGGTGACAATTTTGATTTTGATTGTGAACTTTGCCACGAATCAGCAAGCTGGAAGATTGATGTAAAAAAAGTAAAATTTGATCACGGCACTACTAAGTTTGAATTGATCGGTCAGCACAAAATAACCGATTGCAGAAGCTGTCATACTTCACTTGAATTTTCTAAAATAAATTCTGATTGTATTTCGTGTCATACTGATCTGCACCAGGGAACTGTTGGCAAAGACTGTTCGAAATGTCATACCTCAAAAACATGGATGATTGAAGATATAAATGGATTACATCAGAAAGGAAGATTCCCTCTTCTCGGAAACCATTTAACAGCCGATTGTCAGCAATGTCATTCACGATATGTTGATCTCTATTTTGAACCACTGAAGACCGATTGTTTCTCTTGTCATTCAACTGATTATAACTCAACTCAAAATCCAAATCATGCTTCTGCGGGATTTTCCACCGATTGTCAGGAATGTCATTCCATCTCGGCATCTACATGGACTGCTTCAAATATTTCACACGAATTTTTCCCATTGGATGGGGGTCATGCAATTACTTGTGCTCAGTGCCACGGACAAGGAGGAAATTTTACAGGGCTATCCACAGAGTGCGTAAGTTGTCATCAGGATAACTATAATGCGACTACAAACCCTAACCATATAACAGCAGGTTTTCAGACAGATTGTAACCAGTGTCATACTATCTACGGATGGTCACCGGCAACATTCGATCACGATAACATTTACTTTCCTATTTATACAGGAAAGCACGCTGGTGAATGGAATGCCTGCACAGATTGCCACGAAGTGCCCAACAATTTTTCGGTTTTCACATGCATAAGTTGTCACGAACATAATCAGCAGGATATGAATGATGAGCACCAGGGAGTTCAAGGTTACGTTTATGAAAGCGGAGCTTGTCTTTCGTGTCATCCAACCGGTGAAAAGGGAAATGCTTTTAATCATGTTAATTCAATTTTCCCATTAACCGGCGCTCACCTGACTACAAATTGCCAGGATTGCCACACTACCGTATATGCGGGAACACCAACTGAATGTGTTGCATGTCATCAGGTGCATTATAACAATTCATCTAATCCAAATCACACTCAATTAGGAATATCTACAGATTGTGCAAGCTGTCATACAACCGATCCTGAATGGAAGCCAGCGCTGTTCACAAATCATAATCAATATTACGAGTTGCTTGGGAAGCATCTTGAGATCGCAAACGATTGTGTTTCATGCCATAATGGTAATTACATTTCAACACCTAATTTGTGTTTTGATTGCCATTCTACCGCATACAACAATGCACAGAATCCTAATCATATTGCTGCAGGATTTCCAACAACCTGCGAGGATTGCCATTCAACGGTTGCCTGGACACCTGCAACATTCGATCACGATGGACAATACTTCCCGATTTATACCGGAAAACATGCTGGTGAATGGAATCAATGTTCAGATTGCCACCAGGTACCAAATAACTTCGCTGTATTTACATGCATAAGCTGCCATGAACACAATCAACAGGAAATGGATGATAAACATCAGGAAGTCCAGGGATACATTTATGAGAGTGAAGCATGTTTTTCCTGTCATCCAACCGGCGAAAAAGGAAATGCGTTTAATCATGGTAATTCTTCTTTTCCTTTAACAGGTGCTCATACTACACTTGATTGTTTACAATGTCATCAGAGTGGATATCAGGGAACACTGGCAGAATGTGTTGCCTGCCATCAAGAGCACTACAATAATACAACTAACCCAAGTCATACTCAGTTAGGATTATCAACTGACTGCACAACCTGTCATTCAACAGAACCCGATTGGAAACCGGCATTGTTCCCTGTGCACAATCAATATTTTGAATTGTTGGGCCGACATTTGGAAATTGCCAACGATTGTAATTCCTGCCACAACGGAAATTATAATAACACTTCGAATTTGTGTTTTGATTGCCATTCCGACGGTTATAACAATGCACTGAATCCAAATCATATTGCTGCAGGTATTCCTACACAGTGCGAGCAATGCCACACTTCAACAGCATGGATACCTTCAACATTCAATCACACCCTCGCCGGGTTCGAATTGATCGGTGCTCATTCAAATATTCAATGCTCAAATTGTCACGAGGGAGTTATTACGGGTTTAAGTTCCGATTGTATTTCCTGCCATCAGGATGACTATAATATTGCACCGGAACATGCTGCACAGGGATATCCAACCAATTGTGAAATGTGCCATAATTCTGTTGCATGGAACCAGGTAACTTTTGATCACAATGCAACCAACTTCCCTTTGACAGGTGCACACATTGGTTCAGAATGCTCAAACTGTCATGAAAGCGGCTTTACGGGAACCACTACTATTTGTTACGATTGCCATCAGCAGAATTATCAACAAAGCACGAATCCGAGTCACACTGCACTCTCGCTTCCAAATGATTGTGCACAATGTCATACTACAAATCCGAACTGGCAGCCGGCAACCTTCCCTATTCATAATCAGTATTTTGAATTGCTTGGAGCGCATGCAAATATTACAAATTGTGCTGATTGCCATAATGGGAATTACAATAATACTCCTAACACTTGTATTGGATGTCATCAGAATGAATATAACGGAACAACAGATCCACCGCATCAGACTATTAAATTTCTCATCTGATTGTCTTACCTGTCATACGATGAATGGATGGACGCCAGCAAACTTCAATCATTCATTTTATCCTGTTTCAAACCGGCATAACAATGTTAATTGTAATCAATGTCATTCGGAGCCAAATTATCAACCTCAATGTTTGAGCTGTCATCTTGATGACTTCCTTGAGGAACATGATCCTGGCGATCCAACAGATTGCTGGAATTGCCACACTGCATCTAATTGGGGAAATTCTCCTAACTTAAATAGAATTCAGAGGACTGATTAAGAGATGAGAATAAAGTACTACATACTCTTGCTTATATTCTCCTCGATTCTTTCAGCTCAAAGCAATGAAACAAAAATGTTAACCGGTGCTGTAAGTTATCTCTCTTCTCAAAACATTTACGTAAAGTTTGAAAATACTGAGGGTATTGAAATAGGTGATACTCTTTTTATAAAAGAAAAAAATAATTATTTGCCGGCAATCAAAGTCGAACATATATCTTCAACATCTTGTGCAGGAGTTTCAATCACTAATAAAAAAATAGAATTAAACACGTTGATTTATGCTTTGATTCAGGGTGAAGAAAGTGAAACCGAATCTGAAACTGACATCACGGAAACGGCAGCGATTGTTCCTGCAGTAGTTCCAGTAGTCACTTCCGAAGAAATAGAAACCAAAACTTCTCTTGAACCTGTTCCAACACTTTCCGGACGAATTTCGGTTCAGTCTTATTCTAATTTTACAAATAACCAGACGAGCTACGATTATCAACGCTGGCGATATACATTCCAGTTGAATGCAAATCGAATTGGCAGCTCAGGATTTTCTTACTCACAGTATATCAGTTTTGCTTACCGTGCAGATGACTGGAATAGAATTTCTTCTGATTTGTCAGAAGCTTTTAGAGTTTACGATCTGGCTGTTAAATATAATTTTAATGAGCGCACTCTGCTCTGGTTCGGAAGACATTTGAACAATAAAATTTCCAACATAAGTTCAATTGATGGACTCCAGTTTGAAACCGGCGTAAATGAATGGTCATTTGGTGCTGCAGTAGGATCAAGACCTGACTTTAACAATATGGGTTTAAATTTAAAACTCTTTGAGTACGGTGCTTATGTGAACCGTGCTGATCTTCTTGCTTTTGGTGATATGCAAAATACTCTCGGTTACTTTGAACAAACAAATGATTTTAAAACTGACAGAAGATTTCTCTACTTCCAGCATACAAACTCGGCAATTCAGAATACGAGGATATTCCTTTCAACTGAAGTTGATCTTTTCAAGAAAGAAATGGGTGAGAACAAAACTGACTTTTCGCTCACCAGTTTGTTTACTTCAATTAATATTCGTCCGAGTGATTTATTCTCAATCATGCTTTCTTATGATGCAAGAAAAAACGTAATCTATTATGAAACTTTCAAAACAACCCTCGACAGCATTATTGAAAATGAAACACGTCAGGGTTTCCGGACAAGGTTGACTTTAAAGCCGGTTAGAAATTTATTTATCGGTGCAGATTACGGTTATCGCTACAGGAGAGGTGATTTGAAGCCATCAAATAATTACGGCGGATATATCACTTACTCCCGAATTCCTGCAGTCGAAACGAGCGCTACTGTTTCTTTTAACAGGCTAAGCAGCAGTTATACCGAAGGTGATATTTGGACCGCAACTCTGAGCCGGCCAATTGTATTTGGATTTGACGTAATGCTCGGTTACAGGTTTACAAATTATAAATTCAGATCAGGTATAGATGATCTTAAACAGAATTCAGTCTCAATAAATTTAAACACGTACCTGTTTAAACCTATTCTGTTGAATTTTACTTACGAAGGAATTTTTGAGCAGGAAAGAACTTCCGGAAGATTTCTTGCGAATCTTACCTACAGGTTTTGATTATTCAATGTGAGGCTACCCTTGCAAAGGATTCTCACTTAATTACTATTTCAACAACATCATCTTCTTGGTATTAACAAAAGTTCTACCAGCAGTTTGTTAAAATGAATTCTGCTACTGGTTAACTAAATATTTGATGATTCATTTCAACACTTTAAAATATTTTACATTTTTACCAAATATATCATCAGCTTTAACCATATCATCTATCTCCTCAACAACCCAGAGATAGATGATATTATCTTTAATGGCTGCTACTCCAAAATCATAACACATTTGAAAGTCTTTTTTGTATCGCATAACATAAAGTATCTCATCATTGCCATCGTGTTCACTAAATTCCTTCTTCAATATTTCACCATTCTCATTTAACCCCAAAACGTAACTATGAAGTGTCCCTTTCATATTAACTATTGGATAATGTAATATACTATAAGAAGCTAAATACAAAATATTATCAATTTCATCGTAGTAACTATAAATTGTCGTCGATGAGATATCTCCTGGTACTTTCTTATGCAAAGTAGGTTGAGACGGAAAATAGGCTTCGAAGTAGCCCTCAATTTCATAAACATTCTCTTGTTTTTGACAATTCTCAATTAGTAAAATGAGTGGACAGGATAATATAATAAGCACTGTTTTTTTTGTAAGCATCTCCGTCTCTCTACCTTAGCCTAATATTAAAATAATAAATCACTTCAATAAAATCATTTTCTTACTAATCTTCGTTTGCTTATTTCCATTCAAACTAACTGCATCAAGAGTGTAAATGTAAACTCCTGACGGATGGTTACCAGCATTCCAAACTGCATCGTACTTTCCTGCACTTTGTTGTTCGTTCACTATTGTTTCAACAAGCTCGCCGAGTGGATTGTAGACCGATAATTTTACCTGGCTTTCTGCTGGAAGTGTGTAACTTATGTTTGTTATCGGGTTGAATGGGTTGGGATAGTTTTGATTGAGGACATATTCAGTCACTTGCACTTGTATGTTATCATTTTTAATAGACACTACATAGGTTGTATCAAAATTTAATTCTAAAAGCCAATTTGCAATATTCGAATTATATTTCGCTTCGTTTATTGAAGTAACTGCATCTGCACCTTTACCTACTGAATAGCCAATAAACGCCTCATACTCTTCTCCCTTTTTTAATTTTAATGGCCCAATACTAAAAAGTTGCCGTTGATCACCTTCAAAATTATTTATCCACCCAACATTTGTGACAGGATCACCAAAATACCAAAACCTGGGATCAACGGAATTACAATCAACACCACCACGAACCTCACCATATTGCCAAGTGCAAGGATCTATTTCAGTTCCAACCCTATTTAAACCTAGCATATAGTTTCTGGCTTCGTATTTATTATCAGGATCTAAGAGATCAGGTACACCATTGATAAAATGTACGGCAGTTAATGGACGCAGATTTGCCGCTCCCGGATATTTTTTTATTCCAAGTAATTGTCCACGAAAGGTGAATGCTGTATCTATGGCAAAGTCAATTCCTTCAGTAAACTCACCATCTCCATTGTTATCGATAAAAGTTACTCCAGGGATGTATGCTTTTGGACCGGAGAATACCCTGACAAAAAAACTTGGAGGAATTTGACCATAAATATTATCAGGTCCTTGATTATAAGTAAATTCAGCATTGTAATATTTATCACTACCTACCAGATCATCTAGGTGGTCACCTATATTGGGATCGTCCCAAATTCCAAAATAGACACTATCCAATTTGTCGGGTTCACCAATTACACCAATTCCATTGTAAGTTATTCTATATCTAATATAAATCACATTCTTAAGAGCTTCAAAGTTTGATGCCGTATAGGCAAAGACGGATTGTTTAATTTCAATGCCTTGGGGTTCGACAGTTTTCCAACGTCTTATTGATGAAGATACCGAATCATGATAAACACACCATATCATTTCGTCTCCAAGTAAATCCGGGCAGTCTTCATCCGGATCCCACAAATTATTTCCATTCTTATCAATAGGATTGTAAATCCCATCAGCATCACCATCATAAAAATCAGCCCCAAGAATGACAGCATCAGCCCAATCCTGCCAGCTTTGACCAAATGGTTCATCATCGTTCCTAATTCTATAAAGTTGAGCACGCGGATCGAATTGGCCGAACAGATATCTACCCGGCAAGTAGTCCTCTATTTGTGAAGCAGAAGCGACTCCATTTGCCCAAAGCTCGCCATTACTGAAGCCACTTAGGAAGAATCCACCAGACAAAAGAAACTGGTGTCCTCCAAACTGTCCTCCTGAACCATTTGGAGGAACATTTACATCGGCAAGTACACCTCTTCGATTTAATGGTAAGAAGATGTTATTTATGTTAAAGGCATAATCATCACCCATTTTTTGTGGGAATAATTCAACTGCCAAAATTAGAACAAAGACCAAATTTGAAATTGTCAATTTCATTTTAACTTCCGTTTGATTACTTCATTAAAATCATCTTCTTACTAATCTTCGTTTGTTTATTTACAGTCAAACTAACTGCATCAAGCGTATAGATATAAACTCCGGACGGATGGTTACCCGCATTCCAAACAGCATCGTACTTTCCTGCATCTTGTTTTTCATTAACTATTGTTTCTACCAGTTCACCAAGTGGATTGTAGATTGATAATTTTACCTGGCTTTCTGCTGGAAGTGT
This sequence comes from uncultured Ignavibacteriaceae bacterium, assembly GCA_963698525.1. Lineage (GTDB taxonomy): Bacteria > Bacteroidota > Ignavibacteria > Ignavibacteriales > Ignavibacteriaceae > IGN2. Next base: position 20,757 of record CAVORE010000017.1, read on the forward strand.
GTAACTTATGTTTGTTACCGGGTTGAATGGGTTGGGATAGTTCTGTGCAAGTTCATAAGAAACATTTCCTAAAACTTCAACTTCAACTATATCTGAGTATTCACAGCTGCCATCAAAATCTACTTGCTTTAACCTGTAGCGAAGAAAGCCGGAAACATCTTTATCCTTAAAGCTGTAGTGATGTTCTTCAGTTGTTGTTCCGTTTCCTTCTACAAAACCTACAGTGACAAATTCTGAATTGGTTGTGCTTCGCTGGATTTCAAATCCCTGGTTGTTTATTTCTGTTGCAGTTGTCCAGTTTAATTCAACATAGTCGTTTTGTGCAGATTGCAGTGAAGGTGGTTAATTCAACAGGAACGGTACCACCGCCATTTGTTGTTTTAAGAATTGTTCCATTTTCACCAACTGCCCAACCAGTATTCCCATCAACAAAAAAAACAGAGTTTAATCGGCGGCTTGACCTTGTTGGTTGTGGGATACCAGTTTGAACCGCCATCTGTTGTAGCTAAAATAAGACTTCTCCTCGGGTTCAAATTATCATAGCCTGCAACCCAACCTACGTTTTGGTTAATGAAAAAAATCGAATTAAAATATTGATGATCACTATCAAACTGAGTTAACCAATTTGACCCCCCATTTGTTGTTTTTAATATCGTTATTAGTCACTGGGACGTTGTACCAAATATCCAGCCTATGCTTTGGTTTACAAAGTAAATAGAACCTGGATATTGAACAGGTAAAGTTTGACTTAGCCAATTCAGTCCACCATCCGTCGTTTTAAGTAACAATGGTCCTGCTGAGGCGTAATAAAAAACGACCCACCCAGTTGTACCGTTAATAAAAAATGCTTCTCCAGCCCAACCAATACCTGGGGGTGTTGATTGAATAATCCAATTATTACCACCATTAGTGGTTTTAAGTATAACCCCTTCCTCAGATGAATAGTCATTACCAACAATCCAACCGTAATTTTCATCAGTGAAGAAAATGAATTCTGGATATCCTGGATTAAAGAAAGGGGCAATCGTTTGGCTACTCCAGTACTCGCCTCCATTCGTTGTCTTCATAAGAAATCCTTCATTGGTTGAGTCCATACCAACGATCCATCCTATATTCTCATTTAAGAAATAAAACGAGTTAAGATAATCAATAGTCCCGCTTGCCTGAGATATCCAGTTACTTCCTCCACTGGTTGATTTATAGAGTCTTTCATACCGATGCCACCTAAAACCCAGCCTATAAGTTCATCAATAAATTGTATAGAGATTAAATTAGCATTGAACTGAGAATTTGATTGCAATATCCAATCACCTCCAAATCTTTTCAGGAGGAAACCATCATAACCAACTATCCATCCAGTTCCACTTTCTGAAAAATGAATTGAATTAGGAGTGCCGCTAAAACTATCGGACTCTGAAACCCAATGCAAGCCACCATCACTAGTATTTAGGATTATTAGCCCATTCGCTACATTATTATAGTCTACGCCTACTACCCATCCATTGATATTATCTGAAAAATATACAGCATGTAAACTGTTACCGAGACTATCAGATTGTATAAACCATTCTTCTCCGCCGTTTGTTGTCGCGAGAATCCGACCGACAGAATACCACGCATTGGTGCCACCTACTGCCCAGCCAGTGTTTTCATTAGTAAAATAAATTGAGGATACATCACCATAGCTTCCATCATATTGAGGGATCCAGTCATCACCACCATTAGTGGTTTTCTGAATTATTGAGCCTCCCTGCCAATAGTGTCCAAGAAGCCAACCTGTATTTATATCAACAAAAAAAACAGCAGAGGGCCCAAAAGAAAACCCTGTCGTTTGAATATTCCAGTTGACTCCCCCATCTGTTGTCTTTAGAATATTTCCAGTCCAACCCCAGCCACCAGCACTCACAACCCAACCAGTGAAAGAGTTTGAAAAGTAAACATCATTGAACCACATATCGTTAGTATAGTATTGTTCAACCCAGCTTAATCCACCATCTTCTGTTTTAATTATAACATTGATATAATTACTATTATTATATTTGTTACCAATAGCCCAACCTATATTTTGATCTATAAAATGTATTGAAGATATGTCTATATCAGTTGATTGAATTGACCAATTTACACCTCCATCGGTTGTTCTGATTATGGTGCCTGCATCTCCAACTGCTATAGCATTATTATCATCGAATACGTGGACATCGCTTAAATTATTCCCTTGCGGTAATGGGTTTTGCCAGAACCACTGCGCATAATTGTTAATCTGAGCTACCTACAACAAGGACTACAATTATATTTATAAATATTATTTTTTTCATCTCATCCTCCTTTTGATTATTTCAAGAGCAGCATTTTTTTGCTGAGTTTTGTTTGTTTACTTCCACTCAAACTAACTGCATCAAAAGTGTAGATGTAAACTCCTGATGGATGATTAGCTGCATTCCAAACTGCATCATATTTTCCTGCATCCTGCTTTTGGTTAACTATTGTTTCAACAAGTTCACCGAGTGGATTGTAGATAGATAATTTTACCTGGCTTTCTGCTGGAAGTGTGTAACTAATGTTTGTTACTGGGTTAAATGGGTTGGGATAGTTTTGTGCAAGTTCGTAAGAAACATTTCCTAAAACTTCTACTTCAATAATATCTGAGTATTCAAAGCTGCCATCAAAATCAACTTGCTTTAACCTGTATCGTAGAAAACCTGAAACATCTATGTCTTTAAAACTATAGTTGTGTTCTTGGGTTGTTGTTCCATTTCCTTCAACAAATCCTACAGTTACAAATTCTGAATTGGTTGAACTTCGTTGTACTTCAAAACCGTGGTTGTTTATTTCTGTTGCGGTTGTCCAGTTTAATTCAACATAATTTTTTTGTGAAGATGCGTTGAATGATGTTAGCTCTACAGGGAAAGGGGGAGGTTTGTTGACTATTGCCATCCAACCCTGATAAATCCCGGTTCTGTTATCCATCCAATATGGATATGCGATACTATCAAGAGCTGCTATTCCTATATAATCACCTGTATAACCGAAACCACTTTCATCAATTGCAATTGAAGCAGGCGTATGTGGTTGATCACTAACTTTGAAATTGTAGATAGTATCTCCAACATCCATTGAGCTTGCCATAAATACTTCAGCCTGATCATTCGGAACGTCCCTACTATCATAAAATACAATTAGTAATTGCCCTGTAGATTGATCAACTGTACACCAGGGGAAATATTGATCCTTACCATTATTTACAGGATCATCGTTTACCCGTATTGGTGAGGTCCAGGTAGAACCTCCATCGGTAGATTTGATTAAAACGATATCAGGATCGGTACCTGCTGGTGCAATTCCTCTTTGAGTGAAACATATATATATGTCTCCATTATTAGGTCCACCCGATCTATCCACAGCCATTGAAGGCCAGGAATTCACTCTCATACTATCCTTACTTGGTAAACATCCCCTTATCCCATAATTTGTTTGATCATATGCTCTGATATGTGTCCAGGTAATTCCACCATCAATTGATTTAGAAAAACCAATTCCGTCTTCTCCATCTTGCCAGGCTTCATCATATATGGAATAGGTTACATAAACTTCGCCATTTGGTCCGGTTTGAATATTTGTTCCCTGGGCGGCTAATGATTGAGTTGTTAACGTACCTGAAAGGTTTATTGAGTTTGTCCAGGTTTGACAAAAGTCTGTTGAATATCTGAAGACAACCTCATAACTATAAGGTCCGCCAAAATCTGTCCAGGAACAATATGCTCTGTTCTCATATGGACTGCCTAAAGTTATATCTATTATAAAATGATTTTTATCAGCTAAGGTTCCAGGATTTGGCGCAACAATATAATTAGTCCAGCTTGTTCCATAATTTGTAGAAACCGATACACCTTGCCCTTCCGTAAGAGTAATATAATTTTCATAAAAATACCCATTAGATCCAATAACTGATACTGGGTCTCCCCAGTTTATACCAAATGGAGGAATATCAAATCCTGTCCAACTGACTGAGCCATCCAAAGACCAATAGACACCAGTTCCATAAATCGACGTGAGTGGTTCATCATTTACATTGGCTGAACAGAAAATAATATTATGGTCTGATGGATGTACATCAATACTCATCTCTGTTTGATCAGAATTAGTTGTTGGGTGCGGTCTAAAATTAGGGCCGACAATAATTCCTGAACCAATTTTATAAAATCTCTTAGTTTGTTCAGCAGGAACCCATTGGTTATTTGTTTCAGTTTTAACAAAGTTGGTTCTATTGGGCTTGAAAACTGACCACATCAACTCATCAGTTCCTGATTGAGCGAATAAAATAGATCCAGTTAACTGAAATTGCAAGGATAATTTGAAAGAAAACTTTTTTCCCACGGTGAGATTTTCCCGAAAAATTGGAGTTGTAGACTTTTCATAACGCCTCCTTGTTAATTTGTTGATAATTAAGTTTTAGAAATTCTTGTCATTAATAAACGAAATATTGGAGGGCAGTGCATATCAGCTATGTAACAAAAGCTATAAACTATGTTGCATTTTTAAAGGTATAGGTTATTTTTGAATAATTTGGTCTGAAGATTCTATTGAACCCCTACGGGGTTCATTATTTTTATTCTATTTAATTCTTCTACAAATATTATGTTCCTAACGGAACATTATTGAATTCCGTAGGAATTCTATGTTTGTAGAACTGTGTTAATATAAATTAATCAGAACCCCGTAGGGGTTCCATAATTTCTAAACATAGTTAGTAATGATAAATTTAGGTGTGCTAATCATCGATGAACAAATTCTATTTAACCAGGCAGTCAATATGCGGGACTTGAAAAGCCAACTGAATAGGCTATTTCAGAGATGTTTCCCTTTTTGTCTTCTATCATAATTTTTGCTTTTGCTAATCTTACAGATCTTAAATACAGGCTTGCTGATTTTCCTGTCAATGCTTTAAGTTTTCTGTGGAGTTGAACTCTGCTCATTCCAACTTCTTCAACGAAATCTTCTATGCTGAATTCTTCTCCCACGAGTCTGTCCGAGAACAAGATTTTGTCACTCTGAACTAGTTTCAGAGTTGAATATTTTATTCAGTTTTAGAAGATTAGATTCCGATCCCGACAAGTCGGGTCTATAGAACCCTACGGGGTTCTTTATTACTATTCTGTAAACCATTCTACAAATATTATGTTCCTGACGGAACATTTTTGAATTCTGTAAGAATTCTTCAATGACGGACGGGTTCTATGTTTGTAGAACTGTGTTAATATAAATTAATCAGAACCCTGTAAGAGTTCTATAATTTCTAAACATAGCGGAATGAAAAATATCAATGTGCTATTTCACTCGGCGGGTAACCGAACTCTTCTTTAAAGCAGGCAGTAAAGTATGCAGGACTGGAAAATCCAACTGAGTATGCTATCTCGGATATGTTTCCTTTTTTATCTTCAATCAATTCTTTTGCTTTTGCCAATCTCACTGATCTTAAATACAGGCTTGCTGATTTTCCTGTCAATGCTTTAAGTTTTCTGTGGAGTTGAACTCTGCTCATTCCAACTTCTTCAACGAAATCTTCTATGCTGAATTCTTCCTCAGATAAATGTTTCTCGACGACTTCCAGAACTTTGCATAAAAATTTCTCTTCGATAGTACTGAGCTTTGTCCGATCTTTCTTTAAAATTATTTGTTCACTTGAATACTTTTTATGAAGATTCCTTCTTATGGCAATCAGGTTTTTTATTCTTATTAGAAGTTCTTTTGTATCGAATGGTTTTGTGAGGTAATCATCGGCACCGGTTTCAAGTCCTTCAAGCCGGCTTTCCTGTTCGGATTTGGCAGTTAATAAAATGATGGGGATGTGACTTGTCTTTTCATCGTTCTTAATTCTTCTGGTAAGTTCATTTCCGTCCATCTTCGGCATCATTATATCGCTGATGATAAGATCTGGAATTATCTGCTCTGCTTTCCTTACACCCTGCTCACCATTCGATGCTTCTTCAATCTGAAAACCATTTCCTAAAGAATCTTTTATGTATTCTCTAACATCTGCATTGTCTTCGACCACAAGGATTATAGTTTTATCATCACTAACATTTACATTGACTGGAACACTTTTTTCAATTGCTTCAGTTTTCCCAAAGTAAACGCTTTCATCAATAATTTTACCTTCTCCTTCTGTATCAGTCGCATCAACTATTTCGGCATCATTCAAATGTTCTCTGCCAAGTGGCAGTTCAATAATGAACTCGCTTCCTTTTCCTAATTTACTTTTTGCTTTTATTGTTCCGCGGTGAAATTCAACAAGTTCTTTCGTTAGTGCAAGTCCTAATCCCGAGCCTTCATACTCTCTCGTCTGTGAGCTGTCCACCTGGTAGAACCTATCGAATAGTTTTGGAAGTTCTTCTTCTGAAATTCCAATGCCCGAGTCTTTCACTTTTATCTCAATGAATCGTCATGCCGTCCCGACATTTTCGGGATCAGCATCTGCTCATCGAATGAAGTAATTGCTGAGGATTCCGAAACAAGTTCGGAATGACCATATAAACTGATACAGTTATCTCTCCACCCTCCGGTGTAAACTTAAATGCATTCGATAAAAGATTTGATAATACCTTCGCCATCATATCCTTATCAAAATAAACTTCAATTTCTTCCAACTCTGATTTCACTTTGAGCGCAATGTCTTTTCGCTCTGCAATTGACTCGAATGACATTGTAATTCCTTTTACGAATGAAACAATGTTGCCGGGAGAAGCTTTCAATTGAAGTTTACCTGCTTCCAGCTTTGAGAGATCAAGTAACTGGTTGATCAAACCGAGTAATCGGGAAGCATTCTTTTTTATAAGGTTTGTCTTCTTCTGAATTTTATCATCTTTAAACTCAGCAATAATTTCTTCAGTCGGACCAAGAATTAGTGTAAGCGGAGTTCTGAATTCGTGTGATATATTAGCAAAGAAGCGTGATTTCATATTATCTGTTTCTTCTCTTTCATTGAGCAGCACTTCATCAAGTTTAACCTGGTTTTTTAAATGCAGACGGTTTACCTCATATTTTCTTAAACCATATATCAAACCAATCGCAAATAATAAATAAAAAGAATAAGCCCACCACGTTGCCCAGTAAGGATGATTGATGGTAATATACACTTCAGCTATATTAGCACTTTCATCACCATAGCTATTAAATGCTTTTGCTTTAAAGATATAATCTCCGGGAGCTAAGTTTGTAAAGTTGACAGAATTGTAAGCAATCGGGTTTGACCAGTTATTTTCTAAACCTTCGAGCATATAACTGTACCTGACTTTATCTTCAAACTTAAGATCAGAAGCAATAAATTCTATTGTAAAAGAGTTATCATTATGAGGTAAAATCAGATGTATGCTTTTATCATTCGGATTTCGTGATTCACAGAATTTAAAAAGTAAGGAATCATTAAAACTAAATGCAGAGTTTTGATAAATATCTCTACCCTCTAAAAGTTTCAGACTTTTGATGCTTACTGACAACGAACGGCTGCCAAAACCGACAGATGGATCAATTGTAAAAATTCCATTTTCAGAGCCAAAATAAAGAATTCCATCTTTGTCGGTAAATGCGGAATATATCCTCCCAGCTTTTACTCCTTGAGATTCATCAAACCTATACCACTTATATCCATCAAACATATTGACACCCCTACCTGTTCCCACCCAAATATTCCCAAGTTTATCTTCAGTTATACATTGTCCGCTCATACTGCTTAATCCATCTTCCAAGCTATATTGCTTAAACTTACCTTCAGCATATTTATAAACACCTGAATACCTTGATCCTATCCACACATTGTCTTTACTATCCAGAAAGAGACTTCGAAATTCTTCACTGTCTATACCGTCAGTACTTGTAATTTTTTTTATCTGCTTATTTTTTACAAAATAAAGACCTTTATCATAAGTAGCAATCCAGACCCCACCGTTTGAGTCTTCTAAAATAGCAGCCGGTCGGTGAAAAGGGAGTTTATTATTTGTATCTAGAAGTTGTTGTGTGTCCTCAACATTAATTTTAATTAAAATATCATCTCCATCTACAAGTAAAAGATTGTTACTATTAGTTTTATTAAGCATGTACCAGTTTATTTTCTGATCTGGTTCGTTTGAAAGATTATGGAGTCCGGATTCGTCGTAATTATAATAATTCCCAACGGCAGCAATCCAAATCTTACCATTCAAGTATTCGATTTTTCTAATCCCTTCTTTTAGGATTGAGAATGATGTTAACGGTTGAATCGTCTTGTTTTTTATAGTAAAAGCACCATCCGATGAACCGCAATAAATATCCCCATTAGGTAGCTGAGTAAATGATTGAATTGCTTTCGTATTGTCACTGTTTTCAATTTGTTCAAAAGAATACTCAGAAATCTTATAAAGCCCATAACCGGTACCAATCCAGATATTCTCCTGGTCATCATTGAAAACAGCAGTAACAGTCTTCTCATCTAGCCCATTTTCTTTTTGTATTGAGTTAAAATAATCTCCATTTAAATACCAAACTCCCCCTGAGGAACCGAACCAAATTGTCCCATCCTTTCCTTCACAAAATGGTCTAAAACCATAGTTTTGTGACGGTAAATTATATTTTTGACGGAGATCGATTATTTTATCGTTCTGGAAGAGAAATGAAGTTGAAGTATGAGCAACATATAAGTTTCCATTTGAAGAAGCGAAAGGAACATATGAGTACCCTTCCCTTATATCCGGTATTTTTACTTGTGTAAATTCATTTTTTTCAAAACGAAAAAGTTTGTGTCTGCCACCAAACCAAATCACCTTATTAACACTGTCTGAACATCCGTAGATATCATTAGTCATTAATCCTTCTGCAAATTCAAAATGTTTAACTTTCAAAGTGATGCTATTATCTTTGTCAAAGCTCCATCTTGTCGCACCAGAATCAGTACAAAACCAATAATTACTATCCCAATCCAGGAAAATTTGATTTATATTATTACCGCTGAGGTGCTGTTTTGAATTATAGATTTTAACTAATACATCTTTTCCCAAAGATGGTTTGTAGTAAACATATACACCATCTCCTCCAGTTCCTACAAGATTAATCGAATCGTTTACGGAAAAAAAACAATTGATAAATGAAAAATTTAAGCCTTGTCTATTATCAAAATTTATGAACTCTTTACCGTCATAAATGCTAAATCCTTCCTCAGTGCCAATCCACATTCTTCCCAAATTATCCTGATTAATTGCCCAGATAGAATTTTGTACAAGCCCATCGCTGGTGTAATATTTATTAAAATGGTAAACTTGAGCCAAAGTAAAGGTGGTTGATAACAAAATGTAAAGGAAGTATTTCATTAACATAGAATATCTTCACTATAGAAAAGAAAAATATGAATAAAAGATTCACCTCTATTTGTAAGACTCTCAAACTTTGGTTCTGGCCATTTGGTGGTTTTATCTTTGCTTTGTGTGAAGATATCGGTGGTTACAAGAAAAAGGATAAAAGACAAAAGACAAAAGTAATTAAGAATTCCAAAGCGATATGTTTTTAACATTTGTAAAATTCAGTCTCCTTTGATGGATGGAAATTGTAGTTTTTCCACATCAAATGCAAGAGGTAATTGTTTGTTATGGACAAATAAAAACTTCATCAAATAGTTAATCATATTAGCATAGCAAGTCTGATTAAATTGAAATATTGGTTTTGAACTTATAACCTTAAACAATAACTTTAACCAGTTCTTTCAAATGTTTACGGTGTTCCCATCCCGATTTTTCGGGACAAGGGAAATTATAGGGAAGTCCGGTGCTCCGGCTACGTTTCTTAAAAGAAACTATGCCGTGATAATCCGGCGCTGTCGCGCAACTGTAAAAATTGGTCAATGGTCAGTAGTCATTGGAAATATATGACAAATGACCAGTAACAAATGACTATAATTAAAGCCAGGAGACCTGCCGTAGACGATACTTAATCAACCTTCGCGTGAAGAGGTTAGTTTAACGATCATTTTTTCATCAATCGTTTACTTTCAACTTTTAACCCGCGAAGTTACTTTCTAATATTTTAATCGGAGTAACTTCTATGGTAAAAATCAAATGCATTTTTTTATTCACCGTTTTTCTTTTTTCTACGGTGCTGTTGTCTCAACAGGATATTATTCAGAAAACTGATACCGCAGGATTTTACAAGCTCAATGATATTGTAATTACTGCAACGCGAACTCCTTCAAGCACTCTTGAGCTTGCAAATTCCATTTCAATCATTGATTCATCAGAAATTGTAAACAGAAATTCATTCAATGCTTTTGATGCACTGAAAAATGAATACGGAATGAGCTTTTCACAGCAAGGGACTAAAGCTTCAGTTTCTAATGTTTATATCAGGGGTGCAAATTCTTCGCATACACTTGTATTAATTGATGGAGTTGAAGTAAACCTGCCAAGCGATCCATCCAATTTTTATAATTTCTTCAGTCTGCCAACTGAAAACATCAGCAGGATTGAAGTGCTGCGCGGACCTCAAAGTACACTTTATGGTTCTAATGCACTTGCTGGAGTAATCAATATTATTAGTGTACAAGGAACAGGAAAACCTGTGTCAAACATTAGCCTTGAGGGCGGAAGCTTTAACACATTCAAAGGCACAGTTTCCTCTCTCGGTAAGCTCGATCAATTCAATTACTCGATCGCATTGAGCAGAATTAAAAGTGATGGCTATTCTGCAGCCTCAGAAAAATATGGCAACACTGAGAAGGACAGTTATCAACTTGATAATATTAATTCGATTATTGGTTATGAATTCTCCGGCAACTTCAAAACTGATTTTATAATTCGTTTCAACAAATCTAAATCGGATCTTGATCAATCATCAGGCTCGCCTGAATTCTGGGATGATCCTACTTATAAATTTGACCAGGAAGAATTCTTCATACGTGGGCAAGGAAAACTAAATTTATTAGATGACAATTGGAGTCAAAAATTTGGAGTAACTTATTTCAGCAACATAAGAAATTATTCTTATGATTCTTCAGCGGCAAGTTTATATTCATCATGGAGTAATTATGATGGCAAAAAGTATAAAGCCGACTGGCAGAATGATTTTCATTTTTTCAAAAGCAACATCATCTCAGCAGGTATCGAATTTGAATCCGAAGAAACAGCGTCTGAGTATTATTTATTTTCCAGTTTAAACCCGCCGGATTACGCAAGCATTATTCCAAATAAAAATGTAAACACAATCGGCTTTTTTGTTCAGGATCAGCTTAAAGCCGGTGAAAGTTTATTCGGAACGATTGGAGTAAGATTAGACCAAAACAGTCAGTTCGGTTCTGCATTTACATATCGTATTGCACCGGCATATATTTTCTGGCAAACAGGAACAAAACTAAAGGCAACATTCGGAACAGGTTTTAAGGCACCATCTCTCTTTTATCTTTACGATCCTTTATATGGTAATATTAATTTAAATCCGGAAAAAAGTTTGGGTTGGGATGTCGGCTTCGAACAATTTTTCTGGGGCGAAGGCTTTTCTATCGGGGCAACTTATTTCTTCAATAAATTTGATGATATGTTCGGCTTTGATCCGATTACATTCAAAGCTGTTAATATCAATAAAGCTGAGACGAACGGAGTGGAAGTTTTTGCCAATGTGGTTTTGATGGATGGAATTGATTTGAAAGCCAACTATACTTTCACTAATGCAATTGATAAAAGTGAGAACACGGTTGACTATGATCAAAAACTCTACAGAAGACCCGAACATAAAGCAGGATTATTTTTAAGTTATTCTTTCACGCGATACACAAATGCAAACATTGAATTCATTTATGTTGGTGAGCGTGAGGAGCCGGATTTTATAAATTATCCATCGAGAATTATTATGCCCGATTATTTTTTGATTAACCTTGCTGCACATTATGACCTGTTTCCATTTTTAAGATTGCAGGGCAGAATTGAAAATCTTCTCGATAAACAGTATGAAGAAGTATATGGATATGGCACAGCAGGATTTTCTGTTTATGGCGGGATAAGCCTGAGAATAGAGTAAAAGTGTTGTAATAATTCGTTTAAACTTTTTTTGACTTTTGATTTTGAATTTTTAATTAATAATCCCTTATCTTTGAACAATTATAAACTGAAAATATTTTCAATAAATTTTAATCTGAAAGGATACCAAAATGCAAAAACTAACACCTGGATTCTTGATACTTACTTTGATGATATTTGCTGCAGCATTCGTAAGACTAATCCCTCATCCTCCTAACTTTGCACCAATTGCAGCGATGGCATTATTTGGAGGTGCTTACTTTAGCAAAAAGTGGGCAGCCTTTCTCGTTCCGATTGCTGCTATGTTTGTCACCGATCTGATTATCGGATTTCACGAAACAATGTGGGCGGTCTATTCAAGCTTTGCACTTATAGTTGTGATAGGAATGATGATGCTGAAAGAGAAGAAAGTTAGCAATATATTTTTAGCATCTGTAATTTCTTCAGTGAGCTTTTTCATAATTACTAATTTTGGTATTTGGCTTTCAACAGGTTATTATGCAAAGACAGGCGCGGGACTTGCGGCTTGTTACACTGCTGCTATTCCATTCTTTCACCAGACATTACTGAGTGATTTATTTTTTGTTGGATTATTGTTTGGTTTATATCATTTAGTAAAAATGAAATTTCCTGTTTTGGCAGAATCAAAATTATAATCAGCGAAGGCGGCAGATAGCCGCCTTTCTTTTTTCATACGAAAATGAAATTTAAACCACTCCTCATTGATCTTGACGGCGTTTTAAAACTTGGCAACTCCCCTGCCCCTGATGCAGAAGATTTTTTTGAATTCATTAAGGAAAATAAGATTCCTTCCTGTATACTCAGCAACTCTACTTTACGAACTGGTGAACAAGTAATAGAATTTTTTGCATCTTATAAAATTGATATCACTATTCCAGCAATTACTGCTTTCGATGCTGCTCTTTCATTTGTAAAAAAGAATTATAAAAAAGTACAGGTTTTCTGTCGCGATTATCTGCTTCATCACTTTGAAGAAATGATGGATAACGAAAACCCTGAAGCAATTGTTATTGGTGATATCGAAGACAAATGGAACTATAAAATTGTAAACGATATCTTTAAAAAAGTATTCGCCGGTGCTGATCTCATTGCAATGCACAAAAATAAATTCTGGAATTCTGATGGTGAATTGCTAATTGATGCCGGGGCTTTCATAAGTGGAATTGAATTTGCCTCTGGAAAAGAAGCTACAATAATCGGTAAACCTTCACATCATTATTTCAAAGCCGCACTAAGCAAAATCGGATGCAATATTGAAGATGGATTTTATATGATTGGAGATGATCTTGAAAATGATGTAAAGGCTGCTCAGGATTTAGGAGGCAGAGGAATATTAGTTTTTACCGGTAAAACAAAATTTCCACTTGAAAAAAATATCAATATAAAGCCGGACTTTGAAGCTAATTCACTGAGTGAAGTTATTGGAATTCTTAAGAAGGAACTGTAGCAGATTTTATATTTTTTCTACCTAATGCATACTTAACAATTCTTTTCAAAGCTTGTGCGTACGTCATCCCTGAATATTCTGCTGATCTCATGAATCCAGCTCCTTCCGTAATATCAGGATTTGGATTTACCTCAAGCACATAGAGTTTATTATCTTTAGCCAATCGAATATCCACTCTTGCATAATCTCTGCAACCCATAACTTTGAATGCTTTGAATGCAACTTCCTTTGCTTTCTTCTCTAAGTTTTTCGGCAGAGGCGCAGGACATTTAGGAATTGTTTTATGATATGATTCGTGATGCGGATCCCACTTAGCCTGGTAGCTTACAATATTATGCAGATGATCTGGCATAGCAGAAAAATCAATTTCACTGATTGGCAAAACACGCAGCCTTTTATCACCCATGACCGCAACATTCAGCTCCCTGCCCTCAATAAATTCTTCAATAAGCGCAGGCTGCTGAAAATTTTTTAAAACATACTCTATTCTTTTCCGCAACTGTTTGCTGTTATAAACAATTGATTCATTTTCAATTCCAACAGATGCATCTTCAAAAGCGGGTTTAATCAAGAGCGGGTAATTCAGATCATGAACATATCTTGGGCTCTTAGCAGAGACAATATAAAAACGCGGAATCCTTATTCCTCCAGAACTCAAAAGTCTCTTGGCTAAAATCTTATTTTGACAATTAGCCAGCGCAAGGGCCGGTGCCCCGGTGTATGGAATTCCTAACAGTTCATAAAGTCCAACAATGTTCATTTCAAGCCTGGAATTTTCCTTAAAAATCTCAACAAAATTAAAGATTACATCCGGCTTCTCTTTTTTTAAGTTATCCAGCATCTTTTCGAGACTATCCCTGATGTTAAGAGTGTATGCAAGAAAGCCAACATTTTCAAGCTTTTTTGCTATATAATCAAACTCTTCCATAGGTGTTGTTTTGTCTACCTCAAAATAGGTCTTAAATTCCGGTTCCTCTTGATCTTCACTTCCGGTCTTCTTATACATTTCCGGTTCAGGTTCATTATAAACAACGGCAACTTTTATTTTGGGTCTTCTCATACCCCCAATTTAAAGAATTTTTTTCTGTAATCGAAGATTTAATGATGACTAATTGGATTTGATTAATTAGATTTACGCCCTGAATAATTTAGATCATGAGCTTCTACCCTCAACCAAATAAATACCAGTGCGGTCCATTTGCATTGAAGTATGCACTTGTGATGCTCGGAGTTTTTGCAAGCGAAAAGTCACTTGCTAGAAAAGCCGGCAGCTCGTGGTGGCATGGCACTGATGAAATCGGATTAGAAGAAGCTGCAAAATATTACGATTGCCGCTTCAAATATTTCCGTCGTGAAACCGGACAAGATGCTATCAAGGTTTTAATTCAGCATCTCAAAAGAGGATTTCCGTGCATACTTAGTGTTGATAAGTGGGGTCACTGGTTAACTGTTATTAATTGGCAGCAAGGAAAATTTATTCTCATCGATAGTTCGAAAGACAAAGTAATCAACATTTACACTGCTAATCAACTAATAAGAAGATGGAAATATATTGACCCGGATGATGAGTTTAAAAGTTTTGACGGTTATGCTCTCATTCCAAACTTTAAACCGAAGACGAGAGCAAAATTCACGCTGGCTAAAGCAAGATATGTAATGCAAAAAAAGAATAATGACCTCGCAAAGCACTGGGATACTTATTTTAATGACCTGATCTCGATTTGCAAACCGCGAACTGCAACTTCAATTCATACAATTTCATTCGGCGAATTTTTAAGACGATATGAAAAGATGATAATCCACGAAGTTGAGTACTGGCATGGTATTCCTACTTACAATGAACTGAGAAAAATTGTAGATAAGATGAAGTTCATTGCTGATGTTTATAACCTCATCATCTATATTGATGAACATAAAAAAGCTCTTGTTGATATTACGAGTCTGTTGACTATGTATGCCTGCGGCAAGTACGGTATGGAAAAAATATACGTATAATTTTGAACGAAAATGAGTGAAGTTAAAAGATTCAGCAAGCTGCTTAAAACTCAAAAAACTGCTTTACTGATAATTGATATTCAGGAAAGAATTCTGCCCGTCATTAACAATCACCAGCGGGTTGTTGATAATACTCTAAAGCTCATCAAAGGATTTAAAGTGATGGGCTTACCAATTTATTACACCGAGCAATATCCAAAAGGTCTGGGACCAACAGTTAGTTCGATAGTTACTGAACTTGGTGATTTAAAACCATTTGATAAAATGTCATTCAGTTGTTCCGGGGCACCGGATTTGTTTGAAGAGTTCAAAAAGAAAAATTTATCTCAGATTGTAGTCTGTGGAATTGAATCTCACGTTTGTGTTCAGCAGACAGTTCTGGATTTAGTTGAAAATGGATTTCAGGTAAACTTGGCTGTTGATGCAGTTTCTTCCCGCAAGGAAATTGATTACAATACTTCACTTGAAAGAATGAGACAGCACGGATCTGAAGTAACTACAACAGAATCAATTCTTTTTGAATTATTGAACGTCTGCGGAACGCCCAAGTTTAAAGAAGTCTCGAAGATTGTGAAGTGAATTATTTAACCCGTTAATTCTTCTTTCCTGACTATTCCCTCCTTCCATAATTGCAAAATTTTCTAACAGCAAAAAAACATTGCGATTTGCTACTATTTCTGAAAGTCCAATGTAATTTTTACTAAAAATCACATAAAACAATACGGTAATCCAATTGCTTATTAAGTAGACTATGGCACACGTGTTGCCGTAACTAAACGATGATAAGAAAAGTTTAGTAAGAATTAAACCGTCAACCGATTGGACAATACAACAACAAATACACATCCTATTGTTGAAGAAGCATTAAAAAATTTTTTCGATAAGCCATCAAAAAAAGAATTTTTCAACAAGTTATCATGGGAGACCAGCTCGCGGAGTGCTGATAAACAAAGCAGCAATAAGGATAAAATTGTCGAAATAAGTACATCTCCTCAAACTCGTTATCAGCTTGACCAGCTAATTACTTTTGCGGAATCAAAATTGTCGGAAGACAAGCTGCTGGAATTTTTAATTTACCTTGGGCAGCATACAATCATCGCAGGTGAAAATCCCATCGCAATAGAAATTCAGGAAAAAATAATAAGACTGTGTGATGAGAAATCTGAAATGGCTGACATATCTGCAAATGCACTGCTTGCTATCGGGGAAATTTACAGCCGCCAGGCACAATGGGAATTGAGTATAACATATCTTGAAAAATCGATAAAAATATTTCGGGACGTAAATGACACTAAGGGCAATATACATTGTCAGAATATACTTGGAACTATTCACGGTGACCAGGGAAATCTAAATAAAGCAAAAGACCATTTTGAAAGTGCATTAACAGCACTCCAGGAAATTGATGATATTTCTTTGATTGGAACTATTGAAATAAATCTCGGAATAATTAATAATATGCAGGGCAATTATAATGAAGCTCTTTCTTATTTAAAGAGAGCATTACTTAATTTTGAAAAGGTCGGTAATCTTAAGAGAGTAGCTGAAATAAAACAAAACCTGGGAATGGTTTACTCAAAGAAGAAAGAGTATTCAACCGCTATAAATGAATTTAATGAAAGCATTGATCTTTCAATCCGGTCAAGCTATCTACAAAATTTAGGTATTGCATATATAAACAAAGCAAATGTCTATCTTCAGCTTGCTGATTTCGATTTTGCAGGCGCCTTTGCAAGTAAAGCAATGGAGATTGCAAATAAAATTAATGACAAGTTATCGATTGCCGAAGTCTATAAAATCAAGGGAATAATAAGCAGTCATAAAAATAAAATTGAAGCTTCAGAAAATTCATTATTGACAGCGTACAGATTGAATAAAGATCTTAATAACCAGCTTAATCTTGCTGAAGTGGCTTGTGAGCTTGGAATATTGTTCAATAAAAAAGGTGAGATTGAAAAAGGAAGAAAATATCTTAATGAAGCATTAGGCTACTTTAAAAAAATTGATTCGAAAGCTGATATTACTTACCTCGAAAAGCTGATAAGCAGTTAAACTCTTACATCAAACTATTCTTTAAAAGTCTCCAAAAAAATCCCTCTTAAATTTACTTTTCATCCGGTGATAGCAAAAAAAAGCCTGCACTTTTAGCAAGGCAGGCTTCGTCAAATAAAAAATATTTTTAATAAGAAAGCCATAGCTGAAAGTAAGCTCAAACCAAAAATTGCCATAAAAATGGAAGTCAATATAGCTGCAATTAGGATCCACAACAAGAGTATTATAATATCGAATAATTAAGTAACCCAACTTTTTATCTTCGGGTGTTTGCTTAAAGGTGCAAGACCGAGATACATAAGGTATAAACCCGTAAGAAACCAGTTAGCCCGGCAAACCAGCCAATAGTCGGAATAAATTTAAAATTCCTACAATCCAATACTGGTGTTAATTGAATAATGCTATCAATTGAACGGCTCTTCCGATATTTTTTTGCGAACCAAAACTTGTTGCAAGCATATCGATCACTAAAACCTGCTACGAGAAGTAATAGAAAAGCATTAATGAGATGACGAAAACAAGCCCCATTGCAATTCCTATGTGCAAAGAAGTAAAACCAAAAATTCCTATCATTCCCCAACCGAAAGTAACAGCAATGGTTGGAATAAGAGCAAGCGGAAGAACGTATCCTAAAAGAATTTGTTGTATGTTAGGTTCTTCAGCAGATACAGCATCCCACTCGGTCTTTGGAGTTATGATGATGTTTTTTGCCCTTTCTACAAGATTCATAAGCTGCTCCTTTTAATGTTGATGATGATGACAAAGAATAAATTTCTTACTCAGAAATTGGATTGGCTTCTTTCATTGCTTCAAGCTTACCGAAATCAATTTGATCTATCGCTGATTTAATTTCATCCATGGGAACATTGTTGCCATTAACAGAAACCATGAACCTGCCTGATACTAATACTTCAATACTGCCATATTGATTCTGGTTATCATACTTTTCAAAAGCCTTGTGTCCTTTGTATTTGATTGTTTTTTCATAACCGGTTTCGGTTTCCTTATCAACATCTGCCATAGCCCAACCCCATGCTGCCAGACCGGCATAACCACTTGCACCTGAAATATCGGTTATCTCGATATCAATTCGCTTTGAGTAATCTTCGCTGCTGTACTCAGCTTCAGCTTTTGAAATAGTGAAACCCATGGCACCGCTTTTTTCACCTTCGGCATTTGTCCTCTTTAACTCACCAAGAGTTTCCGGTAATAAGGTTTTTAACTCCCTGAAATCAACAACTTCATATTTCCGGCCTTCCTCCATATTTTTCTGAACCTCTTTCATATTATCAACAAATTCATCCAGACTTTTTATACCGGTTTTTTCTTCAGATGTTTCTTTTTCATTTGGTTGGTTATCGCCCCCTTTGCCACAACCGGAAATGATTAGTCCAATGGTTAAAAACAGAATAGAAATAATTTTAGTCATTGCTTAACCTCCATTAAAATCAAAAATTATTTGTTAGCTTCAAGATGTTTTGCCCTCAATATTTTTTCGGGATAATACTCTGTTTAAAAGTAAAATCCTTTTTTAATTAAGCCGGTGAAAACTTAGTGAAATTGTGTGTTCAAAACAAGAGTTATGGATTCTGAAATGCTATTTGTTGCAGTCAAAATTCTCAAAAAGAATATTTTATTCTTGCATAAAATGTAGTTCCATATTCCCCAAATTCTGTTAAAGGATTCCCATCAAAAAACATACATATTAAAAAGACATCAAGGTTTGTGATAATGGAATAGTTTATCGAGGGAACAACTACGAATGATTTATCACTTGGATTAAATATTCCAAAAAGTGTTCCTCTTAGGAGTGGTGTGATATCGTAAGCAAACTCCTGATAAATCGACAACCTTGCAGCCGAGAGCATGCCTAACAAAAGTGCTTCTTCCTGAAAAAGCAAGGTGTTGGAAGTCTTACCATTGTTGTTATATAATATTTCTGTGTGAATATAAAAAGTATTGGGGAAAGTATAATCACCAGAAAATGCTGCTGAAATAATCGGCTTATCCCAGGATGAAAGAGATGCTTCGCCAATTTGAATATAAACTGAATTTGTATCAGGCTGATTTGGTGCCTGACTAACCAGAACCTCTCCACGGAAACCGGCATCAAGAATATCCCCTGCCCAGCTAAAACCTGCAAGCCAGCGTTTGAATCTCATACCAGCGATCAGGTTAAAATCATAGTTCCATTTATTGAGACTCCACAACCCTGATAAAATTTGATTGTTAAGATCTTTCGCCGGTTTATAGGCTAAATCCAGTTTTGTAACCGGACCAGTGTAATATTGAACTCTTATTGCATCAGTTGCAGGAAGTTCTTCGTAGTCAAAATTCAAAACATTCTGCGGATTAAAAAGATCAGTTGGATTCCAAACCCAACATGTTCCCCAGGCAACACGCTGCCTTCCTAAAGTAACTTGAAGATCGCTATTATAATAATCGATCCATAATCTGTCTGCTTCCAAATAACCCAATGAGTTTTCTGACTCCCACAAAATTGCATCGAGTTCAACAAAATCATGAGGTGTCTGAATTAGTTCTTTATAATTAGGAATTTTTTCTACAGATTCTCCGTAAAATGCTCTGAATCTTAGCTCTAAAGCTGCTGTAATATTTTGATTTGCATACCATTTAGTATTCAAGCGAAGATGAAGTAAATGATCATCTAATCTCTCTTCAATTCTTGGAATCTTTGAAGTGCTAAAAAGGTATTTAGCATAACCGTTAAACTCAAAGGGTGACAATTGTGCCTGGGTTTTAATTAACGGAATAAAAATTACTAATAGCAGAATTTTAACTTTTCTGTAAAAGTATTTCATCTTTAACCTTATCCGATTCAACAGCACCGTCGCGCAAAGTAATAACTCTATGAGCTCGCTGGATTACCCTTTGATCATGGGTAGAAAAAACAAAGGTCATTCCATGTTTATGATTAAGATCTTCCATCAGACCAAGCAAAGAATCTGCAGTAACAGAATCCAGATTTGCAGTTGGTTCATCTGCAAGTACAAAAGATGGAGTTGAAGCAAGAGCCCTTGCTACTGCAACTCTTTGTTGCTGTCCACCGGAAAGCTGGGAAGGAAGGCTGTTTACTCTATCCTCGAGCCCGACAGAACTCAATAAATCAACGGCACGTTTTTCTCGTTCCTCTTTGTTCAATCCCTGAAGCAACATAATAAATTCTACATTTTCCCTTGCAGTAAAAACAGGAATAAGATTATAAGCCTGGAATACAAAACCAATATGATGCAATCGAAAATTTACAAGCTCATCCGGTTTGTAAGTTGAGATATCTACATTATCAATTATTATATTACCCGAAGTTGGAACATCCAATCCCCCAATCATATTCAGTAACGTGGTTTTTCCCGAACCAGAAGGACCTACTATTGCTGTAAACTCGCCGGGTTCGATTAAAATACTCACTTCATTTAATGCTTTAACAGGAACCGCACTTCCATCGTAGATTTTTGTAATCTTATTTATTTCTATGAGTGACATTTATTGCTCCTTCTTTTTTAAACCACCTAGACACAGAAGGAACATAGAAAAACAAATGTGTGCTATGCACCTATGTGGTTTAATATTTTTCAATATGTTCTTATCGCCTGTGCAGGTTTAAGTTTTATTGCCTTTAATGCAGGGTAAACTGCGGAAAATATTGCCGTAATGATTATCATTAATGTAATTGAAATGTAGAAACTTATTGGCAGAACAGGGTGAAGCATTGGACTCAAACTCCATGCTGTAAATCCTTCAGTGAAGGCTGATAAGTCAATACCCACATCCCCAACCCACGCAATGGTGATGAAGGCAAGTATCATCCCAATAAAACCGCCAACAAGTGAGAGTAATATAGTTTCCACAATGATCATCGTGAAGACTCTTCGACGTTTCATCCCGATTGCCATAAGAACTCCAAACTCTCTTACTCTTTCAATAACTGACATAAGCATTGTGTTTGTAATTCCGAAAAGCAGAGCAAAGAGAATGACACCAAGAAAAATATTTAACTGAATCCCAATCATTTCGTCCATAAGTTTTAATTCAGGTGCAAGAGCTTTCCAGCTCATCACTGATAAATCGGGTAGCTCAGCATTTAGCTTTGAATAAACAGAATCAACTTGCTGGGCTGAGCTTAGCCTTATTGCTATTTCGTGATAAACCGGTTCTGTTTTCAGAAGGGAGAAAAGAATGTCCTCTTCCAGAAACACGTTCATTTTATCAAACACCGAAGATTCAGTTTCAAAAATTCCAGATACCCTGAATGCTCCATAAATAATATTTCCATCGAAATCCTGAAAGCTTAAAACGATTTTGGATTTTTCCCGTATTCCCAAATCATCGGCAAGCTTTTTACCGATTAAGATCTGGTTTTTTTTCTTTTCTTCGAAATAATTTCCTGATACTATTCTTTTATGAATTGAGGTCACGTTTTTTTCGTTTAAAGGGTTAATCCCAACAATTCTAAGTCCAGTTGAGGTGGTAGCTGAAGAACCCATCCCCTCAATAACTACGCGGGAGGAAAACCCACTGACATAACTTTGATTTTTTATTGTCTTTAAAGCTGATTGATAACCATGTATTGTATCTGCAAGTAATTTTTCATCTTCAAATTTTGTAGAATGAATCTGAATATGACCTAAATCTCGATCAATAGTAGAATTGATTAGAGACTCACCCATTCCAAACATCACCGCACTTGCAAACAAACCACTTAGCAAACCTGCTGCAATAGCCGAAATTATTATAAGACTTCTCTTTTTATTTCTCCAGATATTTCTCCAGGCTAAAATTAAAAGCATATCAACCTCTTACTGCTTCAACTGGTTTAAGTTTTCTAATAAAATTAACCGGGTACAAAACTGACAACATTGCTATAGCCAGAACCGTCCACATTTGCGCGAAGAACATTCCAGGATAAATAGCAAACGGCAGTATTGGTTCAAAGCCCCAGGCAAGAATTGCTTCTGCATACTCACCGGTAAGCGGAATTGGATTATTTACGAAATAGAGAATGATAGGAAGGCTCACTATTCCCCCGGCAAGAACACCGATGAACGAAATGAAAATTGTTTCAAGAGTTGAAACAAGGTACAGCTTCCATTTTTTCATTCCGACAGATATTAGTATACCAAACTCTTTCACCCGTTCAGCTGTCATCATCATTATTGTGCCGAATATTCCGAAGGCAATTACGAGGTAAAGAATGCCAAGCATAATTATGCCCTGGGCATTATCAATTTGAATTGACTGAACCAGCTCAGGGGAAAGATCTTCCCAGGTCATCACTTCATAAGATTCATCAAATAAATTCCTCACCTTTGAATTTACTTCTTCCAACTTTTTCGGACTGTCGATCATTATTGAAAGAGAGGTTATTCTATCAGGTGCTGAAAATATCCATTGCGCATAAGGAATTGACAGGTAAGAAAAGCTTTTATTAAGTTCCGGCAGAGTGAACTTGACAATTCCCTGAACTGGAACAAGCTCGGCAGCAGTTACACCGTGATAACCCTGTCCATAAATAACAATAGTATCGCCTACATCAGCATTTAATAATTCAGCAAGTCCTTCCCCTAATAACATTCCTTGCGAATCATTATTTAAATAATCGCCTTTAATTAATTTATTTTTCAACCCGGTCAGTTTGTCTTCCGATTTCGGGTCAATTCCTATAATTTGTGCAACCTTTGTATTTTTTCCATAGGAAAGCAGAGAAAATGTTTCAAATCTTTTTGCAGTTAGTTCAACACCTTCTATCTTTTTAATTTCTTCAATTTTCTTATCATCCATTACCATACTCTCTTCAAGTGATCTTTTATCCCAATAGTCCTTTCCATGCACTTGAATATATCCTGTATACATTCTGACTGAAGCATCAATCATATAATCGTAATATCCTCGTTGCATAGACCTCATCATCAAGGCCAGAATTACTGCAAAGAAAACGGAAGCAGCAGCAATAAGCGTTCGCTTTTTATTTCGCCACAGATTTTTCCATGCCAATTTAATGTAGGTGTTCATCTTACACGTTTCATATTTTGTTCAGAATAAAATGATTCTTTGGTATCTATATTAAATTGAATTTTATCGTAATCCATGATTGTTTTGTTACCCGGTTTATCTTCCGGAATCATTTCCCAATGAGCAAAAATATTTCTGCCATCCATCTTCTGAAGATTACTGCCAATGAATTGTTTAACCATAAAACCATCTTCATCGTAATATTCTACTTTTGGTTCTAAGTAAGTTTCTTTGGCAATCCAGGCTATGATTTTTCCCCATACAACTCCGGCATCAGGTTTTGGCGTAAGCTGAATCTTATAGCAATCCATTCCATCAATTTTCTCTTCTCCAAGAATCTTATGTGTATAATCTTTAATCACAGAGGATTCTTTTACAAGATCATCATTTGTAAAATCAGATCCCATCCAGCTTTGCAGCATCATTGACGGTGGGATTTTTATTACTTTTTGTGCTGATGGCAGCCAGTTCCATACTTCCGTTTTTCTTTTTAGAGTTACTGTTCCTTTGTCTCTTGCCGGTTCAGTTATATAAATAATTGAATAATCAGGTTCGAGCGCCCAGACTTTCATCCCCATTTCCCGCGACCAATCAGGTTTTACAATTTTCATTGTTATTTCTGAGTAACTTGATTTTGCTCGCATCAACTCATCTGCTTTTTTTACAATCTCAGTTGCGTCCTGTGCAAATGGAGAAGCAATATTATAAAGCAATACTAGCATTAAAATCTGTTTAATCATTTTTTACTTTTTGGTTTTGTTTTGATGTATTTATTTAAAAGTGCTTTTTTTATCTTTTCAATGGGGAAAGCATCCTCTGCAGCAATAAAATTAAGTACTAATCCATCAAAGAAGGTCCCCAATAAAAATGCATCCAGTTCTGGTTCCCTGCTACCAAGTCTCTTCATAATATGGGATAGATTGATAACAAACTCATCACGAAATTCGGTCATTCCCCTGCCAAATTTTCTTTGCACCGATGGATTAACCAACAAAGTAAGATACAACTGCCAGTAGCTGAAATTTGAATAAAGATTATTTAGAACCAAATCAACAAAATTCTTAAGCTGTTCTTCTGCTGTGTCACCTCTCTTTGCTTCATATTCTAATTCTGTGAGAGCATTAAAACCTTCCAGAATAATTTCTTCAAGTAATTTTTCTTTGCTGTCAAAATAATTATACATCAAACCCTTTGATATTTTAGCTTTTCGTGCAATTTGTGAAATTGAGGTAGCATGGAATCCTTTTTCAGCAAACAAATGCAGAGAAACGGAGAGTATTTTCTCTCTTCTGCTGCTTCTGATATTCTCAAATTGTTGTTTGGTTCTTGGTGACATAAATTTTTGACTGAACGTTTGTTCAAAACATAAAACATTAATTAGCGGATGTCAATAGTTTTATTATGAATGGTCTTGAGATTTGATTTATATCACAATTAGTAACGAGCTAGAATTGATCCTTACGCTTTGGTCGCTTTAATTATGAGATCTGTTGATTTCAATTTGTCAAAATTTGTTGATTCTAGATCTGCATAAATTCCGATCGACCTAAAACCAATCTTTTTTAATTCTGATTTAAAATCATCCGCTAAGTAGGGATATATTTTTGTACTAAATAATTGGTTCTCACTTGGATTAGATTTATTGAAAATCAAAATATTGAATATTATTTTATCACCAATGAAATTATAAAATCGAACAGTAAAGTTTTTACTCCCCTCCTTAATATTAACAATTCGTTTTCGTTCAGATATTATCTTTTCATAGTTTAAAACCTGTATTACTAATAACCCTTCTTTAATTAGAATATCATAACATTTTTGAATTGAATCATTAAAGCTTTCCGGGTTGATATTTGCAAATGTATTTCCTATTGATACTACTAAGTCAAACTTATTATTTAATTTTTTGGGGATCTCCTCAATAGTGCTTTTATTAAAAGTTATCTTTAATCCTTCCCTTTGGGCATTCGCTTTTGCATATTTGAGCATTTCCAGGGACGGATCAAAAGCGGTGACTTTTAAGCCCAGAAAAGCAAGAGCAATTGAGTCGGTTCCTGTTCCACATCCAAGATCAGCTGCTGTTTTCATCCCCGGTTTTAATATTTTAATTAAAGATTTTTTTTTCCTTTCAACTGATTCGTTGAATGAGATCATTTCATCATACTTATCTGCTAGCTCGTCATAAAAAATATTATTGGGAAGCATTTTATCCATTATTCAATATCCGTTTTCTGGTTCTCAAATATATTTTTATTTTTGCATAGAGAGTTGATATTTAATTCAGAATTAATCACAAAGAAATTTAAGGAAGTTAAAATGCCAAATCCACTCATTTCTCATATAGAAATTCCGTCAACAGATTTAAATCGTTCTTCTGAATTTTTTAAAAAAATATTAGACTGGGACTTTAAACCATTTGGGAATGGGTATTTGCTTTACAATAATCATCAGGGGATAATGGCAGGATTAAGGAAAGTTGATTTAGTCACTAAAGGT
Source organism: uncultured Ignavibacteriaceae bacterium (assembly GCA_963698525.1). GTDB lineage: Bacteria > Bacteroidota > Ignavibacteria > Ignavibacteriales > Ignavibacteriaceae > IGN2. Next base: position 46,827 of record CAVORE010000017.1, read on the forward strand.
AACACAACTGTTTTCCATGTAACAGTTGAGCAACTCGACCAGGTGTTAGAGAAAACTAAAACCGCCGGTGGACATATAAAGGTCGGAAAAACCACTATCCCTGCAATGGGTTGGTACGCAGTAATCGAAGATACCGACGGCAATAGTATAGGTTTATACCAAAAAAGTTAACGGTACCGTTAATTAAAAATTCTACAAACTATTTCATTTCATCGAGATTAAATTCTCTTCAACAGTTTCTACAATCCGATAAGTATGATTTATAGTCATTGCCTTTTTTAACATTGCAGAAACACCACAATAAGTTTCCGTGGAAAGTTCAATTGCTCTTTCAACGTCTTTTTCTTTAATGCCGGTACCATAAAAAACATATTCAAGATCAATATGATCAAAGACTTTTGGATGAGCTTCAACTTGCTGAGCTGTAATATTTATTTCGAAATCTGTCAGATTAACTCTTTTCTTTTGAAGTATGCTAATAACATCGCTGGCTGTGCAACCGGCTAATCCCATTAAAATTAATTCTTTTGGTCTTACGCCGGCATCGCTTCCACCCAATTTCTCTGGTCCATCCATTGTGATCCAATGATTCGACTCCCCTTTTGCAGCGAGTGTTAAGCCTTTAACTTGTTTTAGGTAAACTTTTTTTGTTTCCATTTCTCCCTTTCTTCAGAAATATGTGAATTTGTAGTAGTTGGATGCTCATTATCTCCATTAGATTCTTTAACTCAAATTCAAGTTATCCGAGCTGTTTTGGTTCAATCAAAATATCCATAAAATTCCCTTCACATTCTGGAACTATCCATTGTGCTTCTATGTTCTAAATGATGTATTTCAACAACTAATTAAAAACGGAGAATAAAATGAAAAATATATCATTATCCTTGATTGCCTTAGTAGTATTCTTTACTACTTCTGTATTCGCACAAATGGATACTAAAATGGTATCAAAAGCAGTTAAAAACGATATAGTTCAGACAGCAATAAATGCTGGTAATTTTACAACCTTAGCAACCGCTTTAACAGAAGCAGGATTAGTAGATGCTTTGAAGGGTAAAGGTCCTTTCACGGTTTTTGCACCAACAGATGATGCATTCAAAAAACTTCCTAAAGGCGCTCTTGAAAATCTGTTAAAAGATAAAGATGCTTTGAAGAATGTTTTATTATACCACGTAGTTTCAGGAAATGTCACATCGAAGGATGTAGTTAAGCTTGACAAAGCAACTACACTTAATGGATCAGATATTAAAATTAAGACAGATGATGGTAAAGTTATGATTAACGATTCCCAGGTTACCGGTGCAGATGTGCAGGCATCTAATGGAATTATTCATGTAATTGACACAGTCTTACTCCCTCCAACTAAATAGCCACCTATGTGGATGATGAAGATACCCCGGAGTGATGATCCGGGGTTTTTTATTAAATAATTTCTAAATACCTATTGATTATAATTAAGAATTGATGCAAGTTAATATCAGAAATTTTATTCTACTCCGAGAGTGTTAGATTTTCTGAGTCGAATTCCTGATTAATTTCCAGAGTCAACACACCGACAACTCTCCCGAAGCAGAAGTTTTGGAAATAAATTTTTCAACTTCTAAAGGAGGCTTTATGACAACTTTTAAACTCACCTTGTTTTTCTCTTTGCTGGTAACGCAAATATGTTTTGCACAGTGGGTGCAAGTTGGACTTAATGATAAAATCATAAAGGACATTGCAGTGCAAAACTCAAACATATTTGCTGTTACTTCAGATAGTGGAAAACTATATCGATCCATTGACAGCGGAACAAATTGGACAATGATTGTTGACTCAAATGCGGCTGATATTGCGATATCACCGACGGGAAAAGTATTTATTGTTTGGGATAGTGTGAGGACATACGATCCTAGTGAAAATTCCTTTGGTCGTCTATTATCTTCTGCAGATAATGGTAACACCTGGATATGGTCCAACATAATGGAACAACTACTAGATTCAATTCCTATGGGGGGTTGGCAAGATCATGTCACAGTTAGTCCTACAGGTACTGTTTTTTGTGATATATTCCCTTCCACAGGTGCTTTTCATAGAGATGTGATTGCCAGATCAACTGATGATGGTTTATCGTGGAGTACACCTGGTTTGAACATCATGTGTGGGATGTTATTTGATTTCAAAAATCAATCTGTGATTACAATTGGAGAGACAATGGTCATGACTGGTTATGGTAACGGTGCCTATTTATCATCAGATTTCGGTAATACTTGGAGTTGGTTAGGATACCTTGAAACTTGGGGTTTTCACGCTTTGGGTCTATTCTCAAATGGCAATATAATTGTTGGAGGAACCTTATTATGGGGTGGTCCAAAAGCTATTCATATTTCTAATGATATGTGTAGCACATGGACACAAATTGCCACACTCAATAATCAGGCTGGATTGTCGTGGTCAAGCGGTTCGTTAGAAGGAATGCTAATCGGCACAGAGGATTTGGGTATATTCCTGTTCTCTGATGAAGGCGATAGTCTAGGTTCAAGAAATGAAGGACTAACAAATCTAAATGTTCAGGCACTTACGCTCGATAATAACGGATATGTTTATGCGGGAACAGGCAATGGAGTATGGCGAAGACCATTATCTGAAGTTACTGCGGTAGAAGAAAATCAAATAGAAATTCCATCGAGTTATAATCTCTCACAAAACTTTCCCAATCCATTCAACCCGAGTACAAAAATAAAATATTCAATTCCTCAAAGCTCGCAAGTTCAGATTAAAATCTTCGATGTATTAGGCAAGGAAATAGAAACATTAGTTAACGAAGAAAAACCAGCGGGCAATTATGAAATTACCTGGTATGCAGAGGAACTCCCAAGTGGCGTGTATTTCTATCAACTAAAGGCAGGTAGCTATGTGGATACGAAGAAGATGTTGTTGCTGAAATAAAATTGTGTAACCGTAGGGACAGGTCGCGACCTGTCCCTACAAATGAAACGTGAAGATAAAAATTTGTATCGGAAAGTCTCTGACACACCTTAAATCAATTTATTGATCCTCTACGAGGATCGTAGTTTTTAGTAACGATAAGCTTTACAATAATAAAACATCTACGATGTTTTTGGGAAGAATTGACCTCGTAGAGGTCGGATGTTTGTAGTAAATTGAAACAAATACAAATAATAATCCTCGTAGAGGATTTATAAACATTATTTGATGATTCATGCAACGTATCCATATAATCAGGAGTTTCTAATTTAAAAAATGAGTCGGTGACAAATTGTCACCAACTGAAAATGAAAGTGCAAGGTGGAAAAATGAGAGTAACAGATGTTGTATGAAATATGAGATGAAGTTTACTCGCTGACGTCCGATAATTATCAGCGTTGATCTGCTAAATCTGCGTCACCTGTCTCGGCGAAGGCCAGGCCGTAGCCGGATCTGCGTTCTATTGTTTTTAATTATCGTCCACGCTTCTTCAATATGTCTTCTCTCGTGCCTTATACTTCCGATAGTCAACCGAATAATATACTTTCCATTCAGTTTTGTATGTGATAAAAATATTTTTCCGGAAGCATTGATAGTATCAAGTAACTTTTCATTAAGACTGTTTAATTCATCTTCAGATTTATCGCCAGGGTTATATCTGAAACAAACTGTTGAAAATGGAATAGGAGCCATTCGTTCAAAATCCTTTTCATCATCAATCCATTTTGCAAATTCTTTTGCAAGATCAATATGATTTTTTATTCTCGAGGCTAAACCTTCAACTCCAAAATACCGAATAACAAACCAGAGTTTTAATGCACGAAATCTTCTTCCTAATTGAATTCCATAATCCATTAAGTTTTCTACTTCATCATCTTTATTCGTCTTTAGATATTCAGGAACAAGACTGAATGCTTGTTTTAGTATTTCCGGTTTACGAGTAAAGTAAACGCTTAAATCCATTGGCGTAAACATCCACTTGTGAGGATTTATAACAATTGAATCTGCTCTTTCCCACCCTTTTGTAATCCATTTCATCTCCGGTATCATCGCAGTTACGCCTGCATAAGCAGCATCAATGTGGAGCCATAGTTTATGTTTCTCACAGATTGAAGCAATTTCTTCAACAGGATCAACACTTGTTGTGGATGTTGTTCCGACTGTAGCAATAACACAGAAAGGTTTCCATCCGTTATGGATATCGTCTGTTATTGCTTCATCAAGTCTTTCAGAAATCATTTCAAACTTATCATTCACAGGAATCTTTTTTATTCCTTCCAGACCAACACCGAGTGTTAATGCACCTTTTTCTATTGATGAGTGAGCATGCTCTGAACAATACATCCGAAGTCTTGGAACATCACTTCTTCCTGTCATTCCTTTTTCTCTGAATCCAAGATTCAACTGCTCACGTGCAGAAGCAATTGCGTGCATTGAACTAGTAGAAGCAGTATCATAAATAATTCCCCAGTAATTTTCCGGAAGTCCAACCATTTGTCTGAACCAATTCATCATAGCTTTTTCGTGCTCGGTGAAAGCTGGAGAAGTTTTCCATAACATTCCGTTTACACCCAAAGCCGCTGTTAAAAACTCAGCTAAAATTCCAGGTCCGCTTGATGTTGAGTTGAAGTAAGCCATAAATCCGGGATGATTCCAGTGAGTTATTCCATCCATTAAAATTTTATCCATATCCTTCAAAACATTTTCAATGTCCTCACCTTTCTGCGGAGGTGATTGAGGAATTCGTTTCAGGATATCACCAGGATTAACTTTCGAGAGAGGAGGATATTTCTCAATATCTTTGAAGTAATCGGCAATCCAGTCAACAAGCTGGTGACCATTTTTCCTGAATTCTTCTAAAGGCATATCTGACATAGTATTTCCCATTCGTGTTTAATAATTCGTGAAACTTGCCTAACGGCAGTCAGGTTTGTGGCAAAACAAATTAGCCACGAATTTATTTCCCATAAAAATAAGAAATGAATTTGTCTTTATTCACTTCACAGAATTATATAAGTTTGCCTTAGTAAAATTTCCAACTATTCGTGCCTTGACAAATAATGATAAAAGTGATTTTAATAATTTTGTGCGTTACGCTGTTGTTCTCGATTTCCTGCAAGGATAATCTTCCATTCGACAAAGATTTAACAAAAAAAAGTTATCTACTTCTTAATCAGGATAGCACGGAAGTTATTTTTCCTGAAAATATTGTTGGACATATTACTGTATTGGGATTTATCTACACTCACTGCCCCGATATCTGTCCGATGACAACTCACAATATGTATTTAACCGAGAAGAAACTTAAAGAAGATAGAATAATAAATGTGAAGTTCGTTGCAATAAGTTTTGACCCTGACAGAGATACACCGGAAGTACTTACAAAATTTGCAGAGATACGCGATCTTGATTTTAATAGCTGGACTTTATTGACCGGTGAAAAAAGTACAGTTAATGAATTGATGAAAAGATTTGATGTAAAAGCAATCAAAACAGATGAAATAATTGATGATGAAGGAAAGCCTGAATATTCTATGATGCATACAGACAGGATTTCGCTCATTGATGAAAAAGGCAGACTAAGAAAAAATTATAAAGGCAGCACATTAAATATTGAAGAATTAGTAAATGATATAAACTCATTAAAGGATTAAGTTATGAATATTTTATTGGCAATTTTATTTGTTCTCTTTCCACCTGAAGATAAAATAAAAATCAAAGATACATGGATGAGACCTTCATCTGAAAAGATGGCGACAGCTCTTTACTTTGTTATTGAGAATAAATCTTCAACTGCAGACACATTATTTCTGGTAGATTCAGACCTGGCCGAGAGAGTAGAAATTCACGAGACTTACTCGGAAGGTGAAATGATGGGAATGCGAAAAGTTGACTTCATTATTATTGATGGTAAAAGTTCATTTGAACTTAAACCCGGCGCACATCATGTCATGCTTATGAAACTTAAAAAAGATATTAATGACGGAGATGAAGAAAATTTTGTGCTTCACTTCAAACAGGCTGGTGAAATAAATATCAAAGCAACAGCTAAACAGCCTCAATAAAATTTTTATATTTCCGACATTAACGATTTCATCAGGATAGTAGAAACATGAAATATTAAATAATACTATTGTTAAAAATCTCCCTTCCCCTTGGGGGAAGGGTTGGCGATGGGGCTTTTATTTTTCAAAAAACTCTTCAGCAAATCTTTTCCAGCTTATATCATCAAGCTTTTCCATCTCACCTGCAAATATTGCTCCGGCTGGTTCGAGCTCTGCTTCTTTACCAGTCCTTGTCTTCTTTTTTAATGAGTGAAGCTTTTCAATATCTTCATGGTAGAACGAAACTGCAGTCTTGCCAATCTTCAAGTTAGGAAGTTCAGAGTCAAGCTCATCTGCATCTATTTCACATACGTAATTTTTATCATAAGGAGTGAAATCAAGTGTATCTAATTCATCATTAATGAATTTGTTGATCTCCTTAACTTTTCCGCTGACAGGAGATTTAAACGAAACGGTTCGTTGCCCCTGTGTTATATTAAATAATGACTGACCTTTTTTTACAACCATACCAAGATTGGGCAGCCCAATGGAATCAATCTTACCAATTATTTTTTTAGCAAAATCATCTAATCCAACTTTTACAGTTCCATCTTCGCTAACATTTGCCCAACTGTGACCTCCGGAAATAAACACTCCTCCCGGAATCTGAAATTCCGGAGTTTTCGATCCAGATCCCTCTTTTAAGTGAGTGATATGAACTTTTGGTTTAAGCGTTTTGCTTATTCTGTCTTCTCGCTTGATAAGCAGTTTTTTAACAAACTCAAGTAGTTCATCTTCCGTAAATGGTTTCTGAACATAATCCATTGCACCGAATTTCATACAATCAACGGCGGTTTCAACAGTTGCAAAACCGGTGATAATAACTACATCAATATCAGGACGAAGATGCTTGACCGATTTGGTAACTTCAAGTCCATCCATCTCAGGCATTTTTAGATCAGTAAAGACAAAATCGTAAGAATGAGTTTGAATCAAGCCGAGAGCTTCACTTCCCTTCTCAACAGTATCAACACAATATCCATCAAGTACAAGTATTCTTCTAAAGCTATCGAGAATAACTGATTCATCATCAACGCAGAGAATTCTTGCTTTGGGATTATCAACTTCAGCACGTTTAAGAGTTTTTGCTTCCCTGCTGAAATCAAGTTTGAGGCTAACTTTTAGTGCCTCCTCCCTTTCCTGAATTAATTTCTTATCCTTAACTCTTTTTGCGATATATCTTATTGTTATATCAGCAATGATGAAAACAATTACTGCAATTACAAATAGTGCCATGGTTACTCCCTTTAAAATTAAAATTTGGTAAAATATTTTTTTCTACTGCTCAAATATAAACCTCTACATCCTGTCAGAAGCAAAAGGAACAAGATGTTTTAAATCATATTCTATATTCGAAGGTATCACTTTGTATATCCAGCCTTCGAAATACGGATCCTTTTCAAGTAAATTAATATTGTAAAGTATTTTTTCATTGCGCTCAATTATTCTTCCACTTACAGGTGAAAGCAGGCGATGAGCAAGTTCATCATCTGTGAACAGGTTGACACAGGAATCTCCCTGAATAATCTCCACATCAGTTTCCATCAAATCAATCCGAACAAGTTTTTCTATTGTCTCAAGAAATAAATCTGTAGCGCCTATTACGGCAATACCTTCATATTCGAGATTCATCCAGCTTAAGTTACCGAGACGTTTGTACTTCGGCGGTCCCGGAACATATAATATACTTCCTTTATCGTTTCGCGCATTAGCTTCCTCAATTCCTTTTTGTATTCTATGAAATTTGATACCTCGACTGATAGAACTGTTCAACTCTTCAAAGCTAAAAGGTTTCGGAACAAAATCTATTGCACCTTTGTAAAGCGACTTCACAGCATTCTCCACGGTTGAATATCCTGTGATCATAATAACCGGGGTTAGATTTTTTTTCTTCATCATTTCATCGAGGAATGTAAATCCGTCCATCTGCGGCATCATAATATCACAGAATATAAGTGAGTAATCTTTTTGATCGAGTTTCTTTAATGCCGATGATGCGTCATTATCTGCATCAACTATAAATCCTTCCGCTGAGGCAATTCTAGACACAGCATTAAGAATTACCTGTTCATCATCAATAACCAATATTTTTTCATCTTTAAACATTAAATTTTTAGCTATGATTATTCAGTGGCAACAGAATTAAAAAAGTAGTTCCTTTGCCAACTTCACTTTCTACGTTAATCGTACCATCGTGATTATCAATTATACCCCAGATTACAGCAAGGCCGAGACCTGTTCCTTTTTGGCCTTTTGTGCTATAAAATGGTTCAAAAATTCTTGGTAAATCCTCTTTTGAAATTCCCGATCCATTATCTGCAATTTTAATTTCAATATAATCCCTAATACCCGCCTCATCTACAGATTTCCATCTCTGCCAATCGCACTTTGGATTTATACAGCCTTCGAAAATTCCTCTTGGAGGCACTTCAAAAGAAAAAATAGTTCCATTACATTCAGGGCATTTCGATTCTTTATCTATGACTGATATGTTACATTTTGGGCAGGAAATCTGCATGTGCTCGGCAGAACTAATTTCTAATTTGTATTTGTCTCTGTTCTTTCCATAAATGGGATCAAGATTCACAAATCCCTCTTTACCATTCTGAGCGATCTTTAGTTTAATACTGGGTTTGCCATCAATTTTTATTTCATCGTCCATGAGTGAATGCCGTTTTGAACAGACGGCATTTTTTATTTGCAAAGTTCCGAATGGGGAAAGCCCAACTTGCTTTGTGGAAACTGAAATTCTTCCATTTTTCTCCTGGACGGCATCAGAAGCATTCACCAATAAATTAATGAATACCTGCTGCATCTGGTTAGAATCAATTTTAAATAGCGGAATATTTTCCTCAAGATTTTTTTCAAGCAGTATATGTTTCATCGAAAGTTGATTATCAACCACAGCTACAGCATTGGAAATTATTTCATTTATGTTCGCATTACTTTTTTTGGGGACAGACTGGCGTGCAAAATCAAGTAAACTTTTTACGATTTCCCTGCTTCGTTTTGTCTCTCTTACAATTACTTTCAGGTCTTCCTCAAGCTCCGGATTGTTGACTCTTTTAAGTAGGAAACTGCTATACGTAAGAACTGCTGTTAAAGGATTATTAATTTCGTGTGCAACTCCTGCAGCAAGTCTTCCCATTGAAGCCATTTTATCTGACTGGAATAACTGCAACCTTGCATCGGCGAGTTTCTGAGTCATATTATTGAAAGACTTGGCGAGCAAGCCAAGCTCGTCAGTACCCAAATCTTTAATTACATAATTTAAATTACCTGTACCAACCTGTTCAGTTGCATTAACAAGTTCATTCACCGGTTTTTCAACCCACCTTCTTACGAAAATTCCTATTATCAAACTCAACAATGCAATAGCAATTATCGCGAAAATGATAGATCTGAATTCGCTGCTGGCAATCTGTGCATCAACATCTTTTAAACTAAGTTTAACATCCAGCACACCGAGAACTTTTTGCTCAGCCGGATGAACATGACAATCGGCCTCCCAGCAGGATGCTTCGTTATAAATTGGATTAATAATTCCTAAAATTCTTGATGAATCCTGCGGAGAATCATAAATACGCATCCTGTCTTCCATCGGCAGGCGTTCAAGCGGCTCATTGGCTGTATGGCATCCGTAACAGGCTTCGGCATTTTGATCTACCATCTCACCAATGACTTCCTTTTGGGAAGAGAACATTATTCTTCCCTCTTTATTAAAAATTCTTATTTCCTGTAAGCCCGGCTCCTGCGAAATTGTATTAATTATATTGTGTGTCTGATCGCTTCTGTTTTCAAGCATGCTTAAGTGAGTGCTATTTCTTATAGTCTCACTTAATTTACTGGCATAAATCTCTGCCTGCGAAAGCAATTCATTACGCTGAGCCTGAATGCTAAGAAATGAATAGACACTGATGATTGTAATAGTAACGATACCTACAGTGAGTATAAGCTTAAGACTTATTTTTGTAAATGCTTGTTTGAGCTTCATTTATATTCTATACTAAAAATTATTTTACGAGCTTACCTGGTGAATTTTGCGGAAAGCTCAAATCATCATGACAACCTTCACACGAAGGTTTCTTAGAGTAATCTTCACTTTCGTGACAGTCGCTGCAATCAAATTCAATGTGAGTTTCATCGAGAATCAGACCTGTAACTTTGTGATTGAAATTTGATGAATTCCAGCCGGAGTGACAATTCGAACAGGAACTTTTTAATCCGGTAAAAATAGTTTTTGTTTGATGACAACCTGTACAATTTAATTTTGAATGATAACTCTTCAATCCAAATCCAGTTCTCGCAAGGTGATTAAATGGTGCCATTTCTTTTGAAGAATGACAACTGACACATCCTGTTTTAACTTTTGTATCGTGGCAGCCAGAGCAGTTTTTGTGTTTTATTTCCAGTGAAACCTTTTCAACTTTTTGCTTTGGTTCAGAGGAGTGACATTTGGTACAACTTTCCTGCTGGTGACAGCTCTTGCAATCTAATCCGTAAATGTCACTGTGTTCATTATGGTAAAATGTTACAAGTTTTCCTTTATCATAAGTTGTTTGATACACTAACTTTGAGGGTACTTTCATTTCAGGATGAACTCGGGTCTTCTGATAATCTTTTCCCGTAAATGCAGATTTGCCGCTTTCATTCAATTCATGACAACTTTCGCATGCTTCATCATCACTCCATTCACGATGGCAATCAATGCATTGCCTGTGATATGCACCTTTCAGATCCGGTTTTGTAATATCTGTTCTCTGTCTGTTTGATTCATGACAATTGTCACATCCAACAACATCTCCGGGCGGGTTGTAGTGATGACACATTTCACATCCGCCTGACATTTCAGACATTTCAGCATGAATCCTGTGAGAAAAAATTACGGGTTCATACAAATCCTGAACACTTTTAAGTTTATCCATTTTAATAATTGCCGGTGACTTTGCCGGTGATATATATACTGTCATCATTTTTTCACGAGGGCAGGCAATTAAACACGGATTTGATTTGGTCGGTGTATCACAAGCATGACAGAGGCTGCAATTAAATTTTAATTGTGAATGGTCCTGTGCAAGGATTGGTAAAGATAAAAACGCAAGTAAAATAAAAGTAGTAGAAATTTTTATATTAATTTTCATCATGCACCTTTAATAGCATATTTGGTTTTTCTAAGAGCAGCTTTAACCGGTAGGCTGATAATCGGGAAAATCATTACGAACATACGATACATCAAAATTTCAAGTGCCACAAATCCAAGTGTAACTGATATCTCACCAATCGAAGGGAAATAAGAAGTTTCAGTGTAAGGAGGATTATAAGCAATCACAAAATTATTAAAGCGATTCATAACCACTCCAAGTATCACCAGCATTGAGGCAATATATAATCCGGTTGTTGATTGTCTAACTGAAGACGAAAGAAACATCCTTAGCGGAATAATTACACCGAAGACAATTTCCACAGTGAACATTATGCTTGCCAGGTTAAGCTCAGTTAAATAAACAAAGGATTCTCGTATGAACATATCTCCAATCTTTGCTGCTAAATAGATTCCTAAAATTGGACCAACAAATCTTGACAAACTGGTGAGTACATCCTTTTCAGGTTTTAGTCCAAAGGATTTTGAAGCACTAATAGACTCCATAATCACCATAGGAAATCCAACCGAGAAAGCAGATAATAAAAACAATAAAGGTAAAACCGGTGTTTGCCAGAGTGGATGCATTTTTTCTCCGGCAATGATCATCAAAGTACCAAGCGAAGATTGATGCAGGCAGGAAAGAACAACACCTGCAATAATGAAAATGAACATAAACTTGTTTAATGTTCTATCTAAAAGTCGGAGTAGGCTGTCAATCACTTTATTGAAAGCAGATAAAAAACCAGGCAGGTTAACTCTTCCAATAAATCTTTCAGTTACGATTGGTAAAAACTCGATATAAAGCACACTCAGGTAAATCATTACACACATACCTACTTCAAATAAAGCCGAGTTGCCATTCCACATAAGTAACGGATGCCAGACATAATACCACCTTCCAATATCAGTAACAACACCGAGTGCCACAAAAGTATAGCCAAGCATTGCAGTCAAAAGAGCAGGCCTTATTAAAACTTCATATTTTTCCCGGTACCAGATGTGCCCCAAAGCAGCAGTTGTAAAACCACCGGCTGCTAATGCAACACCGGCTGCAACATCAAGACCTATCCAGATACCCCATGGGAAAAACTGGTTAAGATTTGTTACGAACCCAATTCCAAAAATGTATCTCAGTGCCAGAAAAATTAATCCTGTTGCTGCAATCAATGAGATAACAATTACCCAGGGTGTAAAGAATTTATGTTTAATCTGTTCAGGTTGAAATTCGTGTTCCATTATTCTTTTCCCTCCGCTTTACTATCCTTATTCTTTGATATCCACATTATTCCGCCAAGTAAAGCATAAAGGGCAATTGGGGGAACGAAGTACGCAAATATTCCATGCTGAATTGATTCCGAGACTCCGGGTGCAGGCTTGTCACCAAGTTTAGGAAAGTCCAGTTCCTCAAAATTTTTACTTGCAAGGTACATCCAGGATGTGCCTCCGACCTCGGTGAAGCCATAAATTTTATTTACATATCTATCAGGATAAAGCTGCATTCTCTTTTCTGCTACTTCAACAAGATTTCTACGCCTGCCATAAGTCAGTGCTTCAACAGGGCAAACTTCAATGCATGCCGGAAGCAAGCCTTCTTTAGTTCTGTTAAAGCAAAAATCACATTTATGTATATCGGGCTGGATTGCTTTGTCATAATCAAATGTCGGTACCTGAAATGGACAGGCAACCATGCAGTATCGGCAACCGATACACATATCAGTATCCCAGATAACTGATCCGTTTTCCTTTTTCTCAAACGCACCAACGATACAAGCCGAAACACAGGCTGGACGATCACAATGCATGCACTGCACTTTAACATTCAATGGCGTGCGTGGATTTTTTGGATTCTCATATCTGTTAACCACGGTGTAACTATCATTGCCGGGTCTTCTCATTTTATCAAAAACAGTTTCATCACTGTAAGTTTCAATATTTCCGGCTGGAATATCGTGAGCACCTTTACAAGCCCATTCACATCTCCGGCAGCCGATACAAACTGTTGTATCAACCAGAACTCCCATCCTGTCTTCTGAAAGGTCTGAATTAGATTGTGCTAATAATTTATTGGCTGGAATTCCAGAAACAGTGGCCCCAACAACCCCTAATGTTTTTAGGAAGTTTCGGCGATTCAATTCTCCCATAATATCACCATTTTTTTTGGATTTGATTTGCAGAATATCTTTCAACCCTTGCAAAATCGTACCAATGTCCGCGATTCAATCTTTTTAAGAATACTAAAAAAAGCGCTGAAATAATCTGATTTTAAGGGGAATATTTGTAGTCATTGATTGACAATTGTTAATTATCTCTTGATTGTGAAAAATTAATAAATGCGAGTTGGCAATATTGAGAATTTCCAATGGCAACTATTCAGCACATAAAATTATTTTGTATTCAACAAGTGTTTTTATTCGTCAAGAAATAAGGATTGCCAATTTACCGGGGCAATTATTTTTGCAGAGAATGCTTCCTTCCGCAGCGTGGACAAAATAATTCATTCTTTTTAAAGTCGGGTGGGATTTTGATTTTTAATCCGCATGAACAATCAATGAAAGAGTAGTTGTTCACCTTCATCATTATATCTCCTGTATCTCTTTTGGTTTGCTTTTGAATCAACAACGGAGCAGGAGTTATTTCAATTTCTTTTAAACCAATTTCTGTTTTATCAATCAAGCCCGACGATGGTATTATTGGAACATTGCTTCTCTTAATTTTATTGAATGCATTCTGGTAGTCATTATAATTTGCACCACCGGAAATGTTTCTGAGAATTCTCACCCTCTCGGAAATTGGCGGATGCGTACTTGTAAGGTCTGTAAGCTTTTGACCTTTTGGTTTAAGCGGGTTAACAATATACATCGGTGCTGTAACTTTGTTTGCAGTTTTTAGTTCGATGGAATTATCAGAAATTTTTTCCAATGCCGAAGCTAATCCCTCCGGGTATCTTGTGTACCTTACTGCTGATGCGTCTGCAAGATATTCTCTCTTGCGTGAAATAGCAAAGTAAAGTAATTGAGCGAGTATCGGTGCAAGTATTGCGAACACTATTGCTACAATCATAATTATCATTTGTCCCTGACCACTGCTCTTAGATGATTTGGAACTGTATCTTCCTCCACCGCTGAACCACAAACTTCTTAGAAATACCTCTGAGATGAGAACTATGCTTCCAAGCATAATTCCTGCAAAAGTCATAAACAAAACATCGCGGTTAACTATGTGAGAAACTTCGTGAGCAATTACTCCCTGCAGTTCATCCCTGTTCAATCTTGCCAGCAAACCTGCGGTAACCGCAACTGCGCTGTTTTCCGGTTTAATACCAGTTGCAAATGCATTTGGTGCAATTTCATTGATGATATAAATTTTAGGCATAGCAGGAAGTGCGGCAGAAATTTTCATTTCTTCAACTACATTAAATAATTGAGGATGAACTTCTCTTGTCACTTCCTTTGCACCGCTTACAGCTAGAAGAATTTTGCTTCCGCTGTAATAACTAATCAAAGACAAAATTCCCCAGATAACAAATGCAAAGAATATCCCAATGAATCCGCCTCCTTCGGAAAAGTATGCACCTCCGAAAAAATACCCGAGAAGTAACAAGGTTAATCCCATAGCAATAAATAATATTACCGACTTGCGCCTGTTTGCCTGAATTAATTCCCACATTATTTATCGCTCCTTATGCAACCCGATTGCAAGAATGTATGCCGGCAGTCCGAATGGAGGATTGCATGGATGTATAAATGTATGTTTAATCAATTGTATAATTTTTTCTGACCTAATTGGTTATTAGTTATATGTTCGTGGTCTTAGTTTAAGAGTTAGTGGTTCTAGTTTATTTTTCCGCTGTTAAAAAACTAATTAACTAAAACTGAAAACAATCAAACCAAAACAAAAAACTACCAAACCAGGAACTAACTTTTCAAAAGCTAACTTTTGGAACTGCTCTTTCCTTTTCATCTTCCACTTCAAAGAATTCTTCTTCGGTAAATTTGAACATACCGGCTATAATATTTGAAGGGAACATCTGGATTTTATTATTATAAAATAGTACCTGATCATTATAACTCTGCCTGGCAAAAGAAATTTTGTTTTCCGTTGAAGTTAACTCTTCCTGTAAAGCAAGGAAGTTCTGATTTGCTTTCAGATCGGGATAATTTTCAACCTGCACACGAAGTTGTCCAAGTGCCCCGCTAAGCAATCCTTCAGCTTGAGCTTTCTGACCAACTGTTGAGGCATCCATTGCCTGACTTCGGTACTTCGTTATGTTTTCCATTATTTCGCGTTCATGAGTCATGTAGCCTTTGACAGTCTCAATTAAATTAGGAATGAGATCGTGTCTTCTTTTCAACTGAACGTCAATCTGAGACCAGGCGTTCTTTACCCTGTTCCTTAATTGAATAAGCGAATTGTACATTGATATCACAAACAAGACGACAACCGCAATTACAACCAGCAATATTATCAAACCAGTCATTTGTTTCCTCCATTGTTTTGGGATGATATTTTTCTTTCAAACATATCTTTTAAAAGATTGATTATTTTATTTTCTTTGTCAGCCGAACCAAACTCAACAACTTTTTGAAGTTCGCCTTTGTCAAACCACAATCCATGATTTCTCTTACATTTATCTATCTTCACTCTCTCTTTCTCACCGACATCAAACTTTAGCATGCGTTTTCCGCAGATAGGACAGTTGTAGCTTTTCTCTTTTCCCGGATCAGCTTCCTCAAACAAGTCAATGATCTTGTGCCTATCAATTTCAGTTTCAAGCATAAGCTCAAGCTCACCGGCATCAAGCCAGATACCTTCACAACTTGTGCAGTAATCCACTTCCACCTGCTGAAACTCGAGCACAATCATTGAGTCTTTACAAACCGGGCAATTCATTTTTTCAAGCTATTAAGTTGAAGAGTTTTATTCCATTAAAGTATTCAGTAAACTTTTTTCTCCCAGCAGAGATGCAATTTGGGAATATGGTATCGTTAATTCCGTCGGTCCAAAAGCATAAGCAGTGATCTCATAATTATTATAATAGAAGACGAGGCTGCTGTCGTTTATTAAAAAATTATCAGTCAAACAAAATTCGCTATTTTCAAACCAGTATCCGGCCTGTCCGAGATCAGCATCAGGAGTAAGTTCTTTTAACTTCCTGAATTCAATTTCTGTAATATCAGTGAGTTCCTTTTGTTTATCAGCCGGAACTATTTCATCCAGAGTAATTTCTTCACCATTAGTTAAATTAAAATTCTTAAAAATTACGTATGTATTAGGATGCGCACCACCGGTGTAGGAATATTCCATATAATCAATTGAAAAAATATTTCCCTTATTCAGCTTGACCTCACCGGTTCTTTCCATAAACCAGGATTGAAACGCATCTGGAAATTCAGAAATAAAATCTTTATAATCTGCAATAAAGATTTTCATTTCCGAGTTAAAATCAACTTCTCCAATTCCAATTTCCTCATTTGATGAGAAAAGGGATTTAATTGTTTTATTAATTTTATCTTTCACTCCGGCATTTTCGAAAGCAGTAATTTGAGGCAACTCAATTTTTATTTTTGCACAATTATCTTCGCGTAAAGTATCGCATCCTTCAGATTGCATTTTATACTTTTCAACAGTATAGTTCAAATTATTTTCAGCGGATGCCTTTTTATCTCCGCAGGAAAAAAACATTATGAAGGAACTAACCGACAGTAAGATTAAAAAATACTTTTTCATAAAATTTTTCTTTAATAAATAAATTATCCAATAAACGAAATAAAAATAACCAACATTCAGCATATTTACATCACGAATAAATGGAGGTTAAATTTCTAAGGATTCGTTTGTCTGATAATTATTAGATTAGGGCAAAAGAAATTAAACATCATTGTGAATGAATAAGCGAATCTACAACCTGCAAAAACAAAAAATTTATCTGAACGAAAACGAAGTTCACATCTGGAATTTTGATCTTGATGAGTTTTTGCAAATCAAAGATCAATTGAAAAAAATTTTATCTGATGATGAAATAATTCGTGCCGGTAAATTCCATTTTGAAAGAGATAGGGATTGGTTCATCTGCAGTAGTGGCTTACTAAGAATTTTTACGAGTGTTTATTCCGGGATTTCAGCAAAAGAAATTAATTTCACCTTTAATGAATTTGGAAAGCCATCACTATCACCCAAACATAAAAATAATGAATTGCATTTTAATCTTTCTCACAGCAAAAATTTTATGTCGGTGGGCTTTGTAAAAAAATCAGTGATCGGGTTAGATATAGAATTGATGAAGTTTCTTAAAGATCATCTTGAAATTGCAAAAAGATATTTTTCAGAATCTGAAATAGAACAACTAAATACTTTTCCGAAAGAAAAAATTTTGGAAGGGTTTTATACCTGCTGGACTGGGAAAGAGGCGGTTATCAAGTTTTCTGGTGAAGGTCTGTCTTATCCTTTAAAAGCGTTTGATGTTGAATTGAGATTTTTGAGTGTCGGCGAATCGTACAGCTATAAAGTAAAATTAAAAAACAGCTCAGAAAATTTATTTATTGAAAATTTCAGGTTATCGGAAGTTTTATTCGGCGCCAGTGCAGTCAACAATGAAAACTTTGATTTTATTCATTGCTATCTTGATGATGTTAATGGCGTAAACGAATTACTTTCAGGTTGGCTCAAAGACTAAAGATTATGGATATTAATCAACTCTGTAATTAATTTCTCAACATCGGGTTCGTGATTTTCCGCTTTGCCAATCCGGTCTTCAAATGATTCAATTCCCAATAATCCGCAGATAGCATTGGATACTCCCTCACTTAAAACTTCCAGGTTATATCCACCTTCAAGAAAAAAAATAATTTTTCCGGCACATAAATCTTCAGCCGCTTTTAATAATTCCCTCGAAATCAGATTATAACCCGTTAAACTTAAATTCAGATTAGCGAGAGGGTCATCCCAGTGAGCATCGTATCCTGCAGAGATAAGAATTAAATCTGGATTAAATTTTTCAAGTGAAGGAATAACCACTTTTCTATAAACTAATTTAAATCCTTCATCACCAACTCCTGCTGGAAGAGGAATATTCACAACGGTTCCTTCAGCATTACCGTGTCCGATTTCCCTGATACTGCCTGTCCCCGGGTAAAATGGATATTGATGTGAAGATATAAAAAGTATGTTTGGATCATCGCCAACAAGTGCCTGTGTTCCATTTCCGTGATGAACATCAAAATCAACTATTGCAATTTTTTTTATTCCATGTTGGGTCAAAGCAACTTTAGCAGCGATGGCTATGTTGCCAAACAAACAAAACCCCATCGATCTATTTGACAAAGCATGGTGGCCTGGTGGACGAAGAAGTGCAAAACCATTTTTTAAATTTCCATTGATAACTTCATTGGTTAAATCAATTGAGCTTCCAACAGCCGTGGAAGCAGCCAAATACGAATTCTTATTTGAATAAGTATCAGGATCGAGGTAACCACCTCCCTTTTCACTAAATTCTTTTACGTACTCAACATACTCCGCTGAATGGCAGAGAGTAATTTCTTCAAGCTTGGCCTTGCCGGATTTTATGTGCCTGACTTTTTCGTATAATTTTTTTTCTTTTAACGCTTCAACTATTGATTCAAGCCGCCTGGCTGTTTCGGGATGACCGGTCAGATCATGTTCGAGAAAAATTGGATCGTATATTATCCCTGTCACTAGTTCGTTCATCGAAAAAAATCCTCTTATGCGGAAGTATTAAAATAAAAAACCCCAAATTAAATTGGGGCTTGCAGCTCCGCAGGTAGGACTTGAACCTACGACCCCCTGATTAACAGTCAGGTGCTCTAACCAACTGAGCTACTGCGGAATTTCTCGAAATTGAGGGTTAAATTTAACGACTCGGAGGACGCATGTCAAGATTTTATTTCTTGTAATATCTCCTAAATATCAGACAATTAAAGTAATGATCTTATTCCGCTGAAGCTATGATTTGTAGTGAAATTAATTCCTGTGAATAGACAAAAAATTAATTAGATGTAAAGGAACCGAATACAATTTATCCTGCTTCATTTTTACACGTCAATTTCGACGAGCTAATATTTAAAAGATATATTTTTTAAAAATATTATCTAACAAAAATTCCCTTGAGTAATTATTACAGGAAGGAATTAACGCGCCGACATTTTTCGCATCTCAAAATAAACCGCTTCGTGAAAATAATTTTTACTTTTTCAAAATGAATTTGTGTTATCCGACAATACTGACTTTTTAATCTCGCTAAATGAGACACGCACCACTTTGCTCAATTGGTGGTATATCAGTTGAACAAATAACATCGATGAAAATTATTACTCAAAATTAAACCATAGGGGACCACAACACAGGGGAATAACTAAATAATTTTTTCTCTTCCTATCTCGACTCAACCACAACCACCATACACCGGCTTCGCCTGAAGCCGGTTTTTATTTTTAAACACTTTATTACATAGTTGAATATTATCTTATTTTTTTTTAAGTCAACAGTGTAAATAAAATTAATTGTTCAACACCGTTAATAGATCTGGTGAAATCAAAATTAAACGGTTTCTGTTTAGGTATTGTCTTCACATTGGTAACAGCAAACATTCTTGCTCAATCTGAAGATTTTACACTTGCGGGTTTCGTAAAGGATGCTGTCTCCGGCGAAGCTCTGGTAGGAACAAATATTCTTGTTTATGACGATTCACTGAATTTCAATCAACCTCCACTCACAGGTACAGCAACAAACAAATTCGGCTACTATGCAATACCATCTTTGAAGAACAAAAAATATATATTGATTTTTCGACACCTGGGATATAAAACCACGATAAGAGAAGCTGATATAACCGGAGATACTCCTTCTGAATCTTTTTCAATTGATTTGTTTCCTGAAGACATTGAGCTTGAAGAAATTATAGTCGAAGGAGAGAAACAGGAAAAAGTACCTCACAAGCACAATTGATATTCCAACTGAGATTTTATCGAACCTGCCAACTTTAACCGGTGAGATTGATTTATTTAAATCTTTAGAACTACTTCCCGGTGTTGGCAATGCATCCGAAATTTCGAGTGGTTTGTATATAAGAGGTGGTTCACCTGATCAGACTTTAACATTAGTTGATGGTTCAATTCTTTATAATCCTGCTCATTTGGGAAACATAGCCAGCACATTTAATTCAACAGCTTTGAGTGATATAAGATTAATAAAGGGAGCTTTCCCGGCAGAATATGGTGCAAGACTATCAAGTGTTCTTGATGTCAAACTGCGTTCAGGATCAAAGGAAAGAGAAAAAGGAACTGTTGGTGTTGGATCAATTAATTCATTTGCAGCGTTTGAAGGACCGCTTGGAAGCAAATCAACTTATCTTTTATCGGGAAGGTATATGTATTATGATCTCATTCAGAAAAATTTTGATTCTGAAAGCACAACACCACGATACAATTTTTACGACGTGAATGCAAAAGTAAATCTCTCCATATCTGATAAAAGTGTTGTATCGGTCAGTGCTATTTTTAGTAAGGATCATGCCTACAGTCCGCCCCAAATTGATGATACGGACTATGATATTGAGTGGAAAAATGTTAACCTCAGTTTAAACTGGCTGCAGGTAAATGCTAAATCAATACTTCTCAATTCAATGATAAGTTATATAAATTATAATTTTACTTCTAAGATTGGTCTCGATCCTTCTTCATTAACTTCATATACATATTTTTCAAATCCTAACCTGACCGATCTTTATTTCAGACAAAATGCAGAGATAAGATGGCACCAGGATCATCTATTTAAAACAGGTATTGATATTGCGTTGCACAACTATGATATTCTTTATAGTGATGCTTATTCAGAAGCATTAGAAAAAGATCCGTATGCCGGCACAGATATTACAGCAATTGAAGCAGCGTGGTACTTGCAAAGTGAATCACAATTCAGTTCAAGGTTAAGTGCAAATTACGGCGGCCGCTTTTACTATTTTGGTTCAACGGAATATTTCAGCTTTGAACCCAGAATTTCTCTCGCCTATAGTTTTTCTCCCGATATTATTATGAAAGGTGCATTTGCATTAGCAAATCAGTTTCTTCATCTCATTGAAAGAAACGACATCACTCTGCCTACTGATTTATGGTATCCTTCAACAAAAAAAATTGAGCCGAGTTACTCGATACAGTATGTTTTGGGTTTTGACACTTATTGGTTTGATCAATCGTATGTATTCTCACTCGAAGGATTTTATAAGAATATGCAAAAACTCTATGAATTTAGAAGTTCAATTGAACTGAATCCTCTCGACGATTCACTTGAAGACCAATTTACTGAAGGTGAAGGAGAGGCTTATGGTATTGAGTTCTTCCTGAACAAACGTAAAGGAAAATTATCCGGCTGGATTGGATACACATTATCGTGGTCAAAACGTCAGTTCGACGAGTTGAATGGCGGGGAAATATTCTACCCTCGATATGATCAAAGACACGATTTCACATTTGTCGTTGCTTACGAAATTCTGAAAGATTTTAACATCGGAGCGACCTGGGTATATGCAACGGGACAAAGATATACTCTTCCCCCGGGACAATATATCTTCGATCCGATAGGAACAGGCGGTGATCCACAAATTCAATTTAATTACAGCGGCATAAACACTGAAATGTTTCCAGCTTACACAAAGCTTGATATAAATCTAAACTATGCATTCAAATGGCTGAACACCGATTTTGAAACGTACCTTACTCTTTATAATGTTTACAACAGATTAAATGCTTTTGCACAATATGTTGTTATTGTTGAAAATGAAGATGGCGAAGAAGTCCCGGTAATAAAAAGAATCAGCTTGTTTCCGTTTATACCATCTGCAGGAATAGCAGTAAAATTTTAATCAGCAGAATGAAACTCTTTATCAAAATACTTTTCGTTTTAACACTAGTCGTAATTTCCGGATGTGAAAACGAGGAAATACTTACTCCTCAGGTTGAGTATGAAGAATATATTGTTGTTCAGGCTGAGATACAGGCAAATAAATATTTCCCTGCTGTGAGATTTACTAAAACGCTGCCGCTGGGTGTTCCATATAAAATTGAAAACGCAGAACTTAAAAATGTAACCGCATATTTAAAGCGCAACGGCATTCAGATTATTCCATTAGTTTATACCAGTCAGGGTTTATACAAACCATTAGATGATTTATTTGTTGTCGAGGGAGAAACGTATGAACTTTTTGCGATGCGTGATGAGACATTCATTTATAGCATTACCAGAATACCTTATAAGCCTGAGATCACAAATACATATTATAGTTCAAGTGACCATAGCCTGAATGCCCAGGTGAATTCCAAAGAAGGCGAAGTTTATGCAGCATTATGGGCAGTCACAGCATTACCGCCTGCATCTGCTAATGATTACTATGCTGTCACTTCCGCAGTTCCGGGTGCTGCTGTTACAGTTTCAACTTCTGCGTTACCGGAGACTTTCAGGGGGAATAATTATTCTAACATGAGATATATCCAGGTTAACTCTTTTGATCAATCATTCAAAGAATATTTTAATTCACGAACATCCGGCAGTGAAATTAATGATCCATATGTTCAGGGCGGTGGTAAAATTACCTGGAATGTTAAAGGTGAAAAAGTAATTGGAATGTTTATCGGCGTAACACGTGGAATAGCACAACTTGTGTTTTAAAAAATGAAAAAATTATTTCTATATATTTTGCTTACAACCGGCTTTATCTTTTTTAGTAGTTGCGTCGAAGATAATATTGCCCCGCCATTTACAGGTGAATTGAATCCGGCTGCAGAAATGCTGGTTTACTTTGAAACGCAGGGAGATTTTGTGAACACCACTCTTGCTCCAGCTCTTATTGACGCACAGGAAGTTTTTGCAAACATAACAAGCTATCTTATCATTGATTTAAGAAAAGCTTCGGATTTTAGTTCCGG
This sequence comes from uncultured Ignavibacteriaceae bacterium, assembly GCA_963698525.1. Lineage (GTDB taxonomy): Bacteria > Bacteroidota > Ignavibacteria > Ignavibacteriales > Ignavibacteriaceae > IGN2. The sequence continues at coordinate 69,974 of CAVORE010000017.1, forward strand.
GCATATTGATGGAGCTTTAAATATTCCGGGTGACAGTCTCTATAATTTTATGAAAAGTGTCAATGCCGGTTCTTATCCAAAAATAATTTTAGTTGACAAGAACGGACATGGCTCAGCTTATTTTACTTGTCTTCTCCGGCTCGCAGGATTTAATAATGTTTACTCAATGAAATACGGAATGGCAAGCTGGAATCAGTTTTTTGCAGATGAATGGCTTGGTGTTTTAGGTGATGCATTAGATATCGAATCTTATACAAATGATGATTTCCCGAGAAATGATTTAATGGATTTACCTTTAGTCTCTTTTGATGATCCAAATGCATCGCTTCCAGATAGAGTTAACTCAAGAATAAAAAAAATAATTGAAGAAGGTTTTTATTTTTCGGATAATCTTCCTTCCCCGCAATATGCTTATATAATTTGCTACGGTAAGATGAGACTCTATTACGCCCGAAGATTTATTGTCCTGGAAGGAAGAGGACATCCACCCGGTGCAAGGTTGTATTTGGATACTCCGGATTTTGAATTCCAGAGCGGTAAATATCTTCAATCAATACCGAATGATCAGCCAATTTGTATTTATGGTTATGATGGACAGCAAAGTGCCTGTATGACAGCATATCTAAGAGTGCTGGGTTATGATGCAACTTCCCTGCTCTTCGGAGCTAATCAATTATTTTACAGCAGGATGATTGATGAACCAGACTTAAGTGAATATGCTTTTTCTTCTCTGATGATAAATGATTTTCCTTATGCTACCGGGGAATGAAATGTATGTGTCACGGTGCGACCGTGACAGCCTGGGAATTAGTGATGTAAATAAAAAAGCTCTTACAACTATTTTGTTTTGAGAAATTGGTGAAACAGCTTTTAAGGAGTAACGTTGCAGATTTCCATTTCCTGGATCAACTTCTAAATTTTCGAAAGCCTCATTCTTTTCAAAACCATTTTCACCAGTAGAAGGGTATTGATGAAACTGGTTATCCGTTGTAGGGTCTTTGAAGAAGATTTCTCCATAGCTGTTCGTACCTCCAACTTCCGGTAATAAATTTTTGATTGTAAGTGGCCAGACGGTTCTGAAATTTCTGGTGATGTCTTTTGTGAGTGGAGTTACTTGAATTGTAAAATTTGTACTGCTGCCATAAATATTACTCGTAAAATCAACTTGAGTAGGTATCCATTTAAAAGAATACTTTCTTTCATTATTATAGTTAGTTTCAATAGTATAGTGCTGAACATTTTTTACAGAATTAAATTTAAAGCCTTCAGGATTACCGGACAGAACTTCGTGGTTATTTGCCCAAAGAGAACCAAAGTCAGTTGAAGGACCTTCTTCAATTCTGTTTTTTAAGGTTACAGGAATTTTGAAATTCGTTTGTAGAGGAAGTAAGTCCCAATGTACCCATAATTTGATAAGTGCCCCGTTGCTAATTTGTGTACCGCCACCGCTACTACTTTTTGATAAGTAGAATTGATCTGAATCATCATCGATAAAAATGTATGTATCATGACTGGGTAAATATAATTCCGCCCACTTCTCATCTCTTAAATCTAACTGGAATGTGCGCGATAAACCTGTGTTGGTTGTGATTGTAAAAGTGAACAGTCCCCAGGAAATCCTATAATCTCCATGTCCGTCACCAGTTTTTGGTGAACCGAAAGTATAAATGGTTTTACCTGATACTGTGTGTGAGAATAAATAATTATCAAGCACTACTGTGTTATTCTCCCAGTGCCAAGAGTAATCAGTTGAAGATACACCTACACTGAAAGTTCCGATAGTTGTGTTTGGTAGAAACTTTATAAGTAATTCTCCGGCCGGCCCGCCAGGGTCTGCTAATGCTGAGTTAGCAAATATTAAACAGACAAGAATTGAAAATGTTATTTTCATTTTACTGTCTCCTTATTTTAATCATGTATGCCTTATTATTTGTAAAGCCAACAGATACTGCTAAATCTTTTATTGCGTGTAAGCTGCCCAGATTATCCCGATCAATTGAAGCTATAGCAATCATTTTATAGCTGATACCATTAAAATGAAGAAGCCAAACACCTATTCCTGAATAATCTGGTCCGACGTAAAACATATCATTACTGCGAAATGCAGAGGATTGTTCAATACCAAAACTACCAGTGATTTGATAGATAACTTCAACTTTACCTATTTTTTCACTAATTCTGCATATTGTGTTTAGCCAGTCATTTGGTATATATAAATAGTTATTTAATTCTGTAAGGGTATTGGAATGAATTTTTATTGCTGATATAGATTGTTGATAAAAAATATCTGTTGTTGAATTTTCTAATTTAACAACTATACAATCACTTAATTGATTAGTTGCAATCGCATAACCTATTCCTGTTTCTTTATTTCCTGTTATTTCATAAAAATACCATTGCGTATCAAATTCAATCTTTGTCCACTTCACTCCATCATACCAAACAATTGTGCCCCAAGGTCCTACTCCGTATATGTTGCTCTCTGATGAGCCCCAGAGTTTGTGCACCGCCTGCCCTTGACTAAACGTGCCCTCGATATTTTGTCTGATCAGATTAACTCTATCATACTTCCAAATACCTCCACTTGCTAAATACATTATGTTATTTATTCCCCATATTCCTTCCATATCTACAAAGTTTAATCTGTGTGCTTTCCAGTATGAACCATTCCATTGATACAAATTTCCATCTGTGCTGTCGTTAGTGAAAACATTTCCGCAGACCCAGATATCGTTTTCATTAAAGATCCAGACATCATTAAAGTAACTGGAGGAGAATCCGTCACCAAACTCAAGTATTTCAAAAGAAAAATTCTGGCTTGTGGTATCAAGCGTTGTAACACTCAAAACGTTGCTCTTTACCTCGCCTGTATGGTTGGATGATTGCATGGTTGTATGGAATTTGTATGTTTGGTTTGGGAGAAGTGAATCAATGTAAAGCAGCGAGTCTTGAGTATTTAGTATTAAGGTTTGAGATTTTGTATTGCCAGTTGGATCTGTTTGTTTTAGTGTTAATGTTGCTGGGAGTGATATGTTGGTGGTGGTTAATTCAATCCACGCTTCTGTGCAGCTAACGTCTTCAAGTTTAAGTGTTAATGATTTATTATCGGGAGGGTCTGTTGTGTCACAGGACTTGATTAACAGGCTAAAACTGATTAACAGAAAACCTACAATTACCCGCCTCATTATTTTCTCCCTTAATAAAATGCCAATAGTTATTTAGCGCTAATTTAAGCTTACGCCAGGAGGATTGCCAATATTTAAATATCAAAAATCATACTACTAAACCAACTGCGATTACGCTAAAAAATCAACTCAAAAAAAAAAAAAAATGAAAGTAAAAAGGTTATTAAGTTGTAGAAATTTTTACGCAGGTGTAAAAATAAAATTCGCTGTCAATAGTGTAAACGATGGTGAGATATCATAAAAGAGAGATGTCATCTCTAATATAAGAAAAGGCGACTCATAAGAATCGCCTTTGAAATTACATCCCTTGAAAAACTTCAGGAAATTACTTTAGATTCTTTCAGCCTTCTCGTCATTGCAATAAAGAAACCGATAACCATAACAGCAACGCCCGTCCAAACGAGACTTACAAAAGGCTTTATGCTTGCCGTTACACTCAACACTTCATTACCTTCAGTTTGTATTGAAGTGTCCTTGGTTTCACTGCCATCCAGAGTTGAGAATGCAATATCAATAACGCCTGCAGCAAGGTTTTCTAAATCTATTTTCAGATTCATTTCTTTTGATTCGAATGAAGTAAATTCAACTTTTCCATCGGTTTGTTTTCGAAGCAGCTCTGTTTCAGTTTTCTTTCCGTCCTTTTCAATTTCAAGTACAGCACCCATTTGAAAATCTTTTCCATCACTCATCAATTGCATAGTCTCAGCAGCCATATTGAATTTTACAAAAGTGATTTTTGCACCATCAAATTCAGTTGAACTGCCTTTTTCGAGTGAGATATGATTGTGCGAATGCTGATCTTGACTTTGCACACCCTCATCATATCCCAAAGGAGAAAAGTAAATATCTTTAGTCAGAAGTGTTAGTATAGCAGGCTCACGAACTATACTGTTGTTGAATTCGCTTCTGTACATTACCGGAGTTACCTTGTATTCAGAGCTACCTTTTTTTACATCAACGTTAAAGGCATACTTTGTGTTATTCTCAATCGGGTAAATTTCAGTGAAAGTCATCTCATAACCAAAAGCTGATGCAGGTTTCCCTTTTACCAAATCAACCGTAACTTCTTCACTATAAACTGCAGATCCAATTACACCGAGAATGAATAAAGCTATTCCAATATGAGCAACGTAAGCGCCGAGCATTTTGAAATTTCCTTTAACAATTTTTATTGCTATGTCGAGATTAACAAAAAGAGAAAAAGCTGTTGTGAGTGAAAGAATAATTATCATTACTTCCCGGACTCCGCCAAAAACAACAAGTAAAATCGTGAACAAAACAGCCCCAACTGCTGCGTATGTTGATTTCTTGATCAGTTCATTTAAATCAGATTTTTGCCATTTGATTAATAAACTGATTCCATTTAAAAACATAATTATGATAGCAAGAGGAAGATGCATTTCATCATAGAAGAATGTATCAACAGCTTGACCGAATATTGGCGCTGAGGTTCCAACTAAAACAATTATTGCCGAAGCTATCAAAACAATCATCGCTGTGAATAAAGCTAATTCACGTGATAGGAGACTTTCATTATCCTTTAAATTTTCATTTAAAGTTTTCCATCTGAATACAATCATTCCGAAACCGAGCACTATAAAAGTTCCGATAAACAAAACCAGAAAGAAGTAAACTATCATTCCCGGATCAACAAATGAATGAACAGATGCATCACCGAGGACACCGCTTCGCGTGAGGAAAGTGCTGTAAAGAACTAAAACATAAGTAAGAACACACAACATTAAATTCGTTTTTGCATATTTGCCAATGCCGCCATTTGCCTGGCTTCTCTTTTGAACAAGCAAAGTATGAATTCCTGCAACACCAACCAGCCACGGAATGAGACTTGAATTCTCCACCGGGTCCCAAGCCCAGTAACCGCCCCATCCAAGCATTTCATAAGCCCAGTAACCGCCAAGCATAATTCCCAATCCAAGAACTCCCATTCCTGCGAGCATCCAGGGGAATGCTTGTTTTACCCAATCCCTGTAATCATTTTTCATCAATGCAGCAATAGCAAATGCAAACGGAACGGTTGCCATGGAAAATCCTGCAAACAAAATCGGCGGATGGATCTGCATCCAGAAATTAAGTAACTGAGGATTCAATCCTTTGCCATCAATTATAAATTGATTAACAGAAACTCCGGCTTGTGAAAGTAATGAAACAAGCTCTTTATTTATTTGAATAAATCCCTGATTTGTGCTTTGATCAGTAAAGAAGAATTGTTGAATAAAAGGAAGATTAAAAAACTGAGAATTTAAGTGTTCAACTTTTACAAAAACCGGGGTCATCCAAATATATTCGAAAGGATTTTTAAACCATGGTGAAACCATCACTAAAAGAAATGAAGTTGCAAGAGTAAATACAGCCATTACTCTCGGTTCAAGGTCGCCTCTTTTTGAAGAGTAAGATTGAAGAATTATTCCAACAATTGATGTCATCAGCAGCCAGAGCATAAAGCTTCCTTCCTGCCCTCCCCAGAATGAAGAAGCGAGCTGGAAAATTCCAAGATCTCTTAAGTCATTATTGCTGTAGCTGTAAATGTAATTGTATTGATACTGGTGTGTTAAAATTGCGTACCATAGAAACACAGAAGCAGCAATAACCAGAACCGCCATTCCGTGATAAGCAATCCTTCCATAATTCAGAGTGTTTTTGTAACCTCTGAAATTCAGGAAATACATAATCATCGAGATTATGCTGAATGCAAGAGCAAGTGTGAGTATAATACTTCCTACCATTTATACCTCAAGTCTTAAAGTTAATTTGTAAAAGCTAATTATAATGAAGAGTTCGCAGTTTTCTCTTCATATTTACTTGGACATTTAGTTAGAATGTCTTTGGCGTGAAAGTAACCGTTTTGATATTTGCCCGTAACCACAACACTTGTTGCACTTTCGAAGTTGTTTGGAATTGTACCTTCAAAAATTACTTTCATCTGATTTCCTTTTTCGTCTGTCATGAAGAAAGAGAAGGTTTTATTCTGATTATCAATCTGATAGTTTTTTTCCTTTACCCAGCTTCCTGTAGCTTTAACGATCTTCTCTGTTGACATCACTTTATGGAAATCATCAACATACTCAATATTACTTTGAGTGAACAGGTACCCCATCAACACAAGAAAAACCGCAATAATAATTCCCCCGAATATATATTTATTTTTCATTTTTTATCTCCGCTTATTTCTTTTTCAATACTTTTTAATCTTTTATCGAGGGCGAACATATAGAAAAATATTCCCACCCAAACTATAAGAACAATTATCATCACTATATAGATGGCATTGCTCTGCAGAAAATTGTAAAGACCGTCCAAAATTTAACTCCCTATCCCGCTAACGGGCTGGTTAATTGTTTATTAAGTTTATCTTTTATAATGATAGATCTATAACCTACTTGCCACATCCAGAAATATAAAATTGTAAATCCAATAAGTGAAAGGAAAAATATTAGCTGCATATTTGAATTCATTTGAAAATCAATGACCGGCCCGGAGTTAGAATCATCAGCAGAACCGGGATGAAGTCCTTTCATTATCCTCGGCATAATGAAAATGAAAAAAGGAACAGTAACAAAAGCGATCAATGAATAAACTGCAGAGAGTGTTGCGCGTTTGTCTTCTGATTCAATTGATGATCGAAGTGCGAAGAGTGCGCCATAAATTAATAATATCGCAAAGATACTTGTTTGTCTTGGATCCCAGCTCCAGAATTGTCCCCATGCAAACTTTGCCCACACAGCACCAGTTACAGTTGCGAGAAGACAGAAAATCATTCCAAGCTGTGCTGCAGAATGAGCTTTGGCATCTTCATCAAGATTTTTTTTCCTGAGATACCTGAAACTGAATATGGTTGACATCAGAAATGCAATAACAGTAAGCCAGGCAGTAGGAACATGAAAGAAAATTATTTTAGCGTTTTCTTCCAATCCCGGAATGAACGGGAACTCGTACCAGGCGCTTGGTTTCTCAACAATTGGAAATGCAATTCCTGCTATTGATACGAATGCTAAAAGTAAGAATAAGAATATTTTCCAGATCATATAATTTTTATATTTAAAAAACCCTTGAAAATGACTAATCTTTCCAGATAAAATCAAATAACATATAAGAAGCTGTCAACATAATTACGTCGTAACCAACAACTATTGCCAGCTCAAACTGAGCTTCTTCAAAGCTTGTACCATCGAATGAGAACAAAGTTAATTGAACGCAGGTAAGAATCAAAGGTAATAAAATCGGAAAGGAAAGCACCGGGTAGAGAGTGCCTTTTGCACCTGCTTTTGCAATAATTGCAGCGATTATTGTAGATGAAACAGCTAACCCAATATTGCCTAAAATGAAGGTCATTAAAAAGAGTGAAAAATTCTGCACAACAAATTTTTCAAACAACGCAGAATAAAGAAGGGCAATAACCAGATTCATGCAGAAAACGAGAATCAGGTTGAAAATCAGTTTTCCTGAAAACACAGTTGTTGGAGAAGCAATCAACTGAAGTGTAAGTGTGGTTCCTCTTTCTTCCTCAGATACAAATGCTCTTGACAGGCCAGACATAGCCGTGAAAAATATTACAACCCAGAAGAGTCCGCCGGTTAAGCTTTCAGTTATTGTTTCGTTACCAATTGAAAAAAGTATAACACTGATCGCAACAATGATAAACATTGCCAGCGAGTTAATTGCGTATCTCGTTCTCAATTCGGAGTGAAAATCTTTTTTGAACAATGCGTAAGCGTTTGTTATCATAATTTTAAAACCAGCTAAACTTTGGCTAAAGCCAATTAATTATTTTACCTTGGTACCACGAGCTAATGCTCGTGGCTATTTTGTTATTTTAATTTTAATACTTCAATTGCCACGACCTTCAGGTCGTGGAAAAGAGTAAGAAGAAAATATGGCTTCAGTCAAAATTATATTATTCCTGGAAAAGATTTTATTCTTTTTCATAATATTTTGATCTGCGCTGATCTGTATTATCTGCGTTCCAATGTTTTAAAATTTTCCAATAATATTTTTTCCTGACACAATGCTAAATCACGTTCTTCATTTGAAGCAATAACCACAATCCTAGTTTTGCCTTCCTCGCGAACAATATCATAAACTACTTTTTTGCCTTCTTCATCAAGGTTAGAAGTTGGCTCATCAAAAATTAATACTTCGGGTGAATGCATTAAGGCAAAAATAAATTTTAATCTCTGTTTCATTCCAGATGAATAAGTTTTCACAAGATCGTTTTTTCTATTCTCAAGAAGGAATTGAGTGAGGTAATAAATTACTTTCTGCTCATCGAAACTAACTCCGCGAATCTTTGCAAAAATTTTCAAATTCTCCCACGCAGAAAACTCTTCATACAAAACCAAATAAGGTGAAACGAAACCAATATGATTATGAAGCTTTTCAGGAATTATTTCACCGCCAGAATTTTTGTGAATGATCTTTCCGGAAGAAGGAGCAATAAGTCCAGCAACAATTTTAACAAGTGTGGATTTTCCAGAACCGTTCGGACCGGAAATACCGAAGATTCCTTTCTCTGACCAATTGAAATTAATATCTTTAAAAATTAATCTTCTGCCGAAGAGTTTGGAAAGATTTTGAGATTGGATGGAGTAACTACTCATTGAATATTACAACTTTACCTTTAACAACTTCATCTCCCTGCTGAATAACATAAATATAAACACCGGAAGCAAGTTTTTTATCATCATTATCAATTACATTCCAGTTAACACCTCTCTGATCGCCAGGAAGTATTTGTATGATCATTTGGTTACTATACACAATTTCCATTCCGATAGAATAAACATTGAAGTCAACTTCCTCACCAACATTCGCATCATAAGGAAAGAAAATTGATGAACCGGTAGCATAATTTTTCGAATATCCGAAAGGATTTGGATAAGCATAGCCAATACTGCTGCTGGTAGGAATAATTAATGTGTCTTCCCTGATTAAAATATTATTTAGAATTTCAGAGACCGACCAGAACCCGGTATTACTTACATAAAATGTGGATGAATATTCACCAGTTAATTCTCTCTGCCCTGTTGATGGATCTGAATAGAGAGTATATTGAAAACTGAAAAATTGATTTGGATTATTATTTGCAGCATAAGCATCTGCATTGGTAACTAAAGCGATCAATGTATCTGCATTCGAAGAAATATTGAACTTAACAAAATTATTTGCCGCTGGTGCGGATTGCATCTGAGGCGGTGCAGACGGGAATTGAATTATAAATGTTGGTGTTATCAATGGATAGTTTGCTGCTTCTTCAAAATATTTGCCGGGAATCCTTCTGAATCCGGTGTAAAAAGTCCAGACTCCAAATTTATTCAGCTCTCGCGGGAAATATGTGCCTGCTTCATTTAGACTCTGATTGATTGCAATAATCGCTGCTGTCCCTGGAATCATTTCCCACTGACGTTTTATAATATCAAAACCAAAAATATCTTCTATATAAATATTCCAGATGGCAATATTGTATCCATTCTGATTTGGCAAAGCAACATCGGAATTATTAAAATAGGAACCCATATATGCGTAATAATCATTCACATCGTCGTAAACAAATTCTTCCATCGAAGTAGAAGTCAGTTCATAAAAAAATGCATCGGCATTTCTATAAGGAAAATTTTCATTAAAAACAGAGTAGTTGCCTAATTGAATTCCGTGATGAAACTCGTGCGCAACAGTTACTCTCATTCCGTTAAGACCGGTAGTATAATATCCAACATAATCGTTATCAATAACCATAAATGAAGTCCAGTTTATTGAGCCAACTTTACTTTCCCATTCAGTGTAACCATAAACTCCACCATTCTGATCTTTGATATAAATATCATATTTATTGTCACTGCCAGCACCATTGTCGGAAGGAGGAGGCAGGAAACCAAGATACTGAACTTCAAATCTGTAAACCGAATCAATTGCTTTAGCTACTTCAGCAACATTTTGTTCAACTGACAATCCAGTAGAAAAGTTTGGCTGGTTTGTTCCGCTTGCATCATAATGAATTCTGAATAAACCAGACGGTGAAACAACGCTTGTTTGTAATGATGGTCTGCTAAGGATTTTTTGCAGCACTACTTGTTGCCCGGATGAGAAGAACTCAAAATTCAATTTGATATCGTTTACAATTCCGAATCCGCATTTTCGTGTCTTCTATCTTCAACTCAATAAGATTGTCAGTTTGCGGTAAAAGTTCCGGTGCTCTTAACTGAAGGAATTTAATGTAAAGAGAATCAAGTTTTGATTGACTTAGGTCCTGCCCACTTATTTCAAAGTGAAACGACATAACAATAAATATTCCCGAAAGGAAATAAACTATTTTTTTAGCGATTTGATTGATAAGCAACCTTCCATCTTATTTGAGTAAACCAGGTAATAATTTTTTTTATCGAGTCTTGCGAAAAAATAATCAGAAACATTTTCAGCAACAAACATTTGATTCAGAGAATATGTTCTTTCTTTTTCATTGTAAATCAGTTTGTTAATATAATTATCAATGGTGCTATTTACCGTAAAATTAATTATCCCTTTAATTGATGTCTCACCAAAGTATGCTCTACCCAACTCTTTGTTAATTTCTTCTTTTGAAGTTTTTGTTTGAATGGATGAGCTGAATTTATCACCAGAAATAACTAAAAGATGGATTTCATTCCTGGTCTCAACAACACTTACACCCGATGGATATTCATTATTATAAGTATCGGCTGCGTAGAAGAAATTTTTTATTACCCTGGATTCGGGAATTTCAAATAATAATTCATAGACATTTGGCCCGGATTTAATTTCTGCTTTTTTGAATTGGAGAGTATCTTCCACTGTTTTCCAGTAATAGATTACCGGTTCATCGTCAATGAAGAGTTCGGCTGAGCTGATATTCCTATCGACAAAAGGATATTCTCTGAAGGTTATGCTCAGATCCCGGTTTTCAAATTTACCTAAATACATCTTAGACTGTTTATTATAAAGCACAAAAATATTTACAAACGAACTATCAATCCTTTGAAAGGCAACATCAAGAATTTCTCCAGGTGCATAAAGTTGTTTTCGGTTTAATTTCCCGGTGTTGAAATTGTATCTGAAGACTTCCAGAAGCGGTGTGCCGGTTGAATAGCAGTAAAATATTTTTCTGAATTTAAAAAATTCATCAACCAGAATTTTTTTGTGATCTTCCGCTAATGGAATAGAATGTAATGTTGATGGAATACCCGACGAATTATTCAATATCAATTTTAATGAATTATCGTCTTCATCAACAAAGCTAATATCGGGGATACCATCACCAAGAAAATCGAACTTTTTAACTGCGCCTGCCTTTATAGCAAGAACGATTTTATTTTCAGAAAAAAGAATTTTCTCCGGGCTGATTACAATCAGCTTTCCCGGTTCAATGATTGCCGCTATGTTATCAGTTTCCCCTCGCCTGAATTTTGTAAATGTTAAAAGAGTATTTTTGAGATAACGGATCCTCTCAAAATACCCGGTACCCGACTTCCCGAAAAAAATAGTTAAGTCATCTTTAAATACGCTTACCGAAAGGTCAATTATTTTATCATTATTAAAATCTCCAAACTGCACTGCAGAGGGTTTACTATCAAGCTTTATTGTTGTTTTATTTTCATAAATCCCCCGTGCATCACCTGATAAAATTTCTATTCGACTGTCAATGGCATAAACTATTTCCTGGAATCCATCATTATTAAGATCAAGACTTTGCAGCAGATTTAATTTATCAGAATACCGGATTGACCGGGAAAATCTGAACGTCCCGCCGGTGTTATTGATAAAGAAACGCAGGGAATTATCAAGTATATCAAATGCAAGAACATCCGGATAGTCATCATTATTCAGATCAACAAAAATTGCTTCACTGAAACTCGTTCCGGTGATGATTTTTCTTTCCCCAATACCACTTTCGGAAATATAAAGAATTGACAAACCATCAAACCCGCTTCCATAAACGAGAATCTCTTCCGTTCCATTCAGGTCAATATCTGAAGTGAAAATATTTTCAGGATAAGAATCGAACGAGATTTCCCCCCTGCTTTCAGAAAGTGAATCAACAAAAATATAAAACAAAGAAACTTTCCTTAGCTTGCGTTCAACGGCAGCAAATAAATTTGATGAGCCTTGCTTTTCTTTTATGCGCTTGAGCTGAGATATCTCGGATTTAATTTGAAACTCTTTAAATTCGCTCTCCGGACCAGGTATTCCGGAATATAAACCAATTTTTCCGTTTGATGCCGAATAAAAAATAAGCTCATCGTTTCCATTTGAATTTAAATCTGCAGGTAATATTCCATAGTAATCTTTGGGGAGCGGGAAATCATTACGAAAACAAAAACCGTTGATAGGAATCTGGGTGAAGGAGAGTGAAGGAATCAATAGAAAAAATAAAATGAAACTATTTTTCAACAGACCTGCTTTTAAGCCTGTTTTCTCTCCTGATAAGTGCTTCATTAAATCTTCTTTTCTGTTCATTTGTTTCAGGTAAAGCTTCGATAGCCTTGACAGGCGTACCATCCGAATCAACAGTTACAAAAGTAAGATAAGCTGAATTCGTGTGCTTTACTATGCCCTCTTTGAAATTTTGTGCGAAAACTTTTACCCCGACTTCAAGCGAAGTATTAAAAACTCTGTTCACAGAAGAAAGCAGAGTAACTGCATCTCCAAGCTTTACAGGGTGATGAAAATCAACTCTGTCTACTGAAGCAGTTACACAAGTTCTGTTGTTATGTTTTCCAGCGCTAAGCGAAGCACAAATATCTATCCAGAACATCAACTGACCGCCGAAAAGTGTACCCAACTGGTTTGTGTGGTTAGGAAGAACCAGTTCGGTCATCGTGATCTGCGATTCGCTTACTTTACGGGAAGTTGTCAATTAGAAGAAAATCCCCCTTTTAATTTTGCTTCAAGCGAATTTTTCAGTTCTTCTATTTCTTGAAAATTTTTGTCTTCAGGATACTTGCTCACAAATTTTCTCATCTCTTTCAGCGCTTCGTCTTCTCTTTCTCTATCCATTAACAATTTTATTTTTCGATACATTGCCATAGAAGCATATTGAGTATCGTGGTAAACTTCAACAACTGCATCATAATATTTTAAAGACGCAGTATAGTATTCCATCTTTTCATAAATGACTGCAATTGAATATTCTTTTCGAGCGAGCTTATCGTTCAGTTCAGAAATTTTCCCTTCGGCTTCGGCAACTTTTTGATTCAATGGAAAAAAATCAACAAAAGCCTGGTATTCTTCAATTGCTTTTTTGGTGTATTTTTGGTCGAGGGTATAATCCGGTGAAAGCTCGTAATAACTTTCGGCAAGCATAAACTGAGCATCAGCAACAAATTCACTTGCAGGCATATTTTTTATCAGCTTGCTGAACTCATAAGCTGCAAGTATAAATTCCTCACGATTAAACTTGGACATCCCAAGATAGTATTGCGCATCATCAACTATGCTGCTTCCGGGATACTGAAGAAGTAAAGCTTCAAACTCCGTTGCAGCATCCTCAAAATCCTCATCTTCATATAATTCAATTGCATATTTAAGCCTGTCATCCGCACTCAGATCACTTAGTTCCCGCGAAGAGCTGCATCCCCAGATTGCAAATAAAAGGCTGGTAAATAATAAAAAATATTTTCTCATAAATGCTTTAATTTCATAAAAATACCTGACAATATTAGCTAAATTTGATATGGCTTCAAAGGTAAAACCGGTCACTCGCTGCGTACAGTGAAGAAGAGCACAATCACCGCTGCTGCCGTACCAATTGCAATCAGAGGTTCAGCGAATCCTGAAAGAAATGGCTCGGAAGGAATTTTTCCCTTTGTAAATGGGAAGGAATCATTTTCAAGAAATTTCAAATCTTCAACCTTTACTGTATCAACCACAGTAAACTCAAATTCCCTTTTGCCGCTTTCTGAAAAAGTTTGAAGATAATTACCAAAAATTGTTGAGTAACGCTGAACGTAGTGAGTTCCAAACCAGCCGTCTCTGAACATTTCTCCATATTCAACTCCGGCTCCTTCCATTACAATATTAATATCCGGAATATTTATTTCATCAGGTGGCTGTTCAAGAATTTCTTTTCCTTTCTTAATAAATCTATCTCTGATCTTGTTTGAAAAGATGGAATAACTTTGTCCAAGATTGAGTGTTAACAGGATTTTTTTTTCATTTGAAGGGATTTCTAAATTTATTTGATCGGCAAGTGAATCCGTCAAAGAATAAAAAACTTCCAGATTAGTTTTAGTCTGACAGAAATTCACCGGTTGAATAATCGGAATAAATGTAAAAAGAAGAAAAAATGATTTTCCGACGGAGGTTGAATATTTACTTAAAAATTTCAAAAGCATTGCACTGCTAATATCAGCAGAATGACTTAGAGTTTCAAGAGTTTTTGGATGCTGGATGCTGGATACTGGATACTGAGATACTTAGTGATACTAGATACTAGATACTAGATGATTGTAACTTCTGAAACCTTGAAGGTTAGCGGATAAAGATCCCGAAACAAGTTCGGGACAAGCTTTTATCTTTTTACTTTAATCTTTGATCTTGATTCTACCTTGCCATTGACTGCAATCTTTTTATTCGCTCTTCTGTTGGTGGATGCGTTGAAAAGAGTTTTGAAATTCCACCACCTGCCAGAGGATTGATTATAAACATATGTGCCGTTGTAGGATTAGAATGATTAACAGGTTTCATCTGGTTGCCCATAGCAATTTTTTGAAGAGCAGAAGCCAAACCCAAAGGATTTCCTGAAATTTCAGCACCGCCTTTGTCAGCCGCAAATTCACGTGATCGTGATATCGCCATCTGAATAAGCATAGCAAGTATTGGCGAAAGAATTAATAATACTAATCCCCCAATTCCGCCACCTTCGCGATCATCATTCCTGCCAAACATCATAGCCCATCCAGCCATGTGAGCAATGTATGAAATAGAACCGACTAAAGTTGCTGCTATTGTGCTTATCAGAGTATCTCGATTTTTAACGTGTGCAAGTTCGTGAGCCATTACTCCGGCAAGTTCATCGTTACTTAATCCCTGAAGTATTCCTGTTGTTGCTGCTACTGCGGCTTTCTTCGGACTTCTTCCTGTGGCAAATGCATTCGGAGTAGGATCGTTTATAATATAAACTTTAGGCATCGGCAAATTAGCTTGCCTGGCTAATCTTTCAATCATATCATAAAACTTTGGTGCTGATTCCCTGTTCACTTCCTTTGCTCTGTACATTTTCAGGACTATCTTATCAGAAAACCAATAAGAGCCAAAGTTCATCAGCAATGAAAATACAAGTGCGATGGTCATTCCTGTATTGCCGCCAAGAAGGTAGCCAATTAACAGAAAGAGCGCCATCATTAATGTCATTAAGAATACTGTTTTAACCGCGTTCAATTTTTATCTCCTTTTAATTTGAGAACAAATGTATATCAGGAAAAGTTTCGTTTCAACACAAAGTGGGATGACTAAAAAAAAGACTGGTTTCACAGGTCGGTTCAACATTTATGACCTTCAGGTTTGATTCTAAAATCCACAATCCTACATCCTCAATCGAAAATATTTATTGTCCCATCTTCTTCCCCTTGCCTTTATTTCTTAGAATCCTTAAATAGACACAGCAATTTTAAAGGAGTATTTAATGAGAACCGTACTTTTTTCTCTTTTCATTGTTTTTATTTTTACATCATCAATCACATTCGGGCAAGACACTTTTAGATTCCTGAATGTTGATATGAGTGCGCGTGCTGCTTCGCTTGGCGGAAGCTTTTCTACAAATAATGACGATGTGGATGTTCTCTTTTATAATCCCGCCGGTATTGCATTCCTTGAAAAAGATCCTGTCTCTTTCTCTTTTGTAAAACATTTAATGGATATAAATCTTTTCAGTTTTGCTTACTCAACCGAGTTTGAAAACATCGGACGTTTCGGCACTGCAATTAAATATATCAATTACGGAACCTTCGAAGGTGCAGATGAATTCGGAAATAAGACAGGAGAATTTGGTGCGGGCGAACTTGCTTTCATTGTGGGATACACAAATGAGTTCAGTGAAAATTTTTACTACGGTGCAAATGCTAAGGTAATTTACTCAAGCATTGAAGACCAGTCTTCAAGCGCTGTTGCTCTTGATCTCGGAATTAACTATGAAATTCCAAAACAGCAGCTAAATCTTGCTGCAACATTACTCAACTTTGGTACACAACTTTCTTCATACTATGACACAAAAGAAGACCTTCCATTGGATTTTACAATCGGTGTTTCGAAAAGACTTGAAAATCTTCCTGTTCGACTCTCGCTTGATTTTCATCAATTGAATAAAGACCGTGAGGAACTCTACCAGCACTTTAAAGGATTTACAATTGGTGCAGAGTTTTATTTGAGTGAAGCGTTTACACTTAGATTTGGTTACGACAACGAAGCTCGTTCCGATCTTAAGGTTGGTTCGTCATCCGGCATTGCTGGATTCAATGGCGGACTTGGTGTTAAAATTTCTGAATATGTATTCAACTACGGATATTCATCCATGGGTTCAATTGGAGCAATGCACCGGATAGGCCTGGCTACTGCATTTTAGAAATTTATTTATTCCCTTTCTTTTCCAGATCTTTAATTCGGGCAAGATTAGTCTCGGCTTGAGTGTGCGAGTTATTAAACTCCCGCATATCCAGAACCGCATTGTAGTATTTTTTTGCTTCATCATACTTTCCCCTCATTTCCATAATTGTTCCGGAGTACAAAGTTGCATTTATCCTGAAACCCGATGCTTTGTCGCCATCAATTTTTTTTGACTCTTCAATACATTTCTTGAAATATAAAAATGCATCAGTGTAATTCTCATTGTTTCTGAGATTATTTCCGATGTAATAGTTTGCTTCCCTTCTCACCATTGGAGTGTTGTACCCCTCAAGATTTTTATCGGCTTTCTTCAAAACATCTTTGAAAATCGAATCAACCAAAGTCCACTCATTTTTTCTTGCTGCAATTCGTCCGCGCCATCTTTCAAATACGGGGTTATCATGAAAAGATTGCACAAGTTGATTCGCATAAATCTCAGCGGAGTTCATATCGTTTTCAAAATAGTAGAAGAAAGTAATTAGAATATATCTCGCTTCGAATTTCGAATACTTGCCGGCACTTGCAGCTTCTTTTAACTGGTTTAGTCCAAGCTGCTTATCACCCGAAGGAAAGAACATCATAACGGGTTTAACAATTGGATACTTTTCAGGAATTACAGCAGCAAGATAATTATAAATTCCAAAGCCAAGTTTTACATCAACGTTATCCGGATCGAGTTTATGTGCAAGCTCAACTAATGGCAAAGCTTCTCTTCCGTCATCGGCAGCACTGAACCAGCTTTCGCGCATTACTTGCAGCCTGCCCCTGAATCCTATTGCACCACCTTTGAAAAAAAGAGCATCAATATTTTCGGGATCATTGTCGAGTATTTCATCACAGAAGTCAACTGTTTCTTCAATCTTATCATAGAAGATGTCATCCTGCTCTTCGTTTTCTTCAGAAAGAATAATCTTCCACCAGTCAATCATTGCAAAAAAGAATCTGCTTGCGGGATGCTTTGGGTATTCTTTTTTTAAAAGCTGAAAAGTTTTTTCTGCTTCAGTAAATTTTATACTATAGATTTGATTGATGCCGGCTTTGACGAGAGAATCGTACGTAGGTTTTTGTGCAAAGCTAAAATGAACAGCAAAAAAAATAAAAGTTAGAATAAGGAATTTGAATGATTTCATTTTCTTAAACTGAATGAAGTTTATTCAACAAATAAACCGAAAGCTTATCAATCCCAACTCTCTCCTGTTCCATCGTATCTCTTTCACGTACAGTGACAGTCTGGTCTTCGAGAGTTTGTGTATCAACTGTAATGCAAAATGGAGTTCCCGCTTCATCCTGTCTTCTGTATCTTCTGCCAACAGCACCTTTGTCATCGTAAAAAACTCTGAAAGATTTTCTTAAATCTGATTCAATCTTTCTTGCAATTTCAGGCATACCATCTTTGTTAACTAAAGGAAAGATTGCTGCTTTTATAGGTGCGAGTCTTGGATGGAATTTAAGAACGGATCTCAACTCACCATTTACTTCTTCTTCATAATAAGCATCAACTAAGAATGCCATAAATGAACGGCTCGCACCCGCAGAAGTTTCAATTATGAAAGGAATAAATTTTTCTTTTTTCTGTTCGTCAAAATATTTCAAAGATTTACCAGAGAACTCTTCGTGCCTGCTTAAATCAAAATCTGTCCTGTTGTGAATTCCTTCAATCTCACCCCAGCCAAATGGAAATTCGTATTCAATATCAACAGCTTCTTTTGCGTAATGAGCAAGTTTATCTTTTGGGTGATCGTGATAACGAAGTTTTGTCGGAGTCATTCCCATTCTCTTAAACCAATCAAGTCTCTCAGCTTTCCAGTAATCATACCATTGCTTGTCATCTTTCGGAGTTACAAAGAACTGCATTTCCATCTGTTCAAACTCGCGTGTGCGGAATAAAAAGTTTTTTGTATTTATTTCGTTACGGAATGCTTTGCCAATCTGTGCTATTCCAAATGGAAGCTTTTGTCGAGACGAACCCTGCACATTTAGAAAGTTTACAAAAATTCCTTGTGCGGTTTCCGGTCTTAGGTAAACAACAGAACCTGTGTCTTCAACCGGACCAATAAATGTTTTAAACATCAGATTAAATTTTCTCGCATCGGTGAATGTTCCTTTGTTACCGCACTGGGGACAGTTCAATTGTGCAAGAAGCAATTTCGAAATTTCTGAATCTTCAAGCAAAAGTGTGAAAGGATTTTCATCACCTGGATTATTTAGTTTATTATCAATTCTTTTTAAAAGATTTTCATCACTTTTTAAATTCTCTTTCAATTCCTGTATTGCTTTGTCTTTCTTTTTATCTGCATACGAATCACCAAGCACATCAAGTCTGAAGCGAGCTTTACATTGTTTGCAGTCAATCATCGGGTCGGTAAAATTCTCAACATGACCGGAAGCTTCCCATACTTTCGGATGCATTAAAATTGATGCATCAAGTCCTTCAACATCTTCGCGGTAAGTCATTGCTTTCCACCACTCGCTTTTAATGTTGTTGAGAAGTTCAACGCCGAGCGGACCGTAGTCCCAGCAGCCGTTGAGTCCGCCGTAAATTTCACTTGATTGGAATACAAATCCCTTTCTTTTGGCAAGGGAAACAATTTTTTCTAACAGGTTATCCTGATTGGTATTTTTACTGGAAATGGTCAAATCCTCCGCTAAAATCAAAATTTTGCGTGTGAATATAGCAAAGAAATGTGAGAGAAATTAGTAATAAAGTTATCGAGCATTCAAAAAAAGTATAACAATGTCTTATCAATTACTTATTTTTTCAAACAAAAAAAGAGAGAGAAATGATAAAAGCACTTATACCGAAGGAAGAAAAATATTTTGACGACTTCAGGGAAATGATTTCCCACATACAACAGATGGCAAAATATACTGAGCAGCTTTTTGCCGATGAACTGATTGATAAAAACCACTACCTTAACATCAAACCACTTGAACTTCGGTGCGACGAAGTTTCATCCCGAATTGTAAAAAGATTAAACAAAACATTTATTACTCCATTCGATCGAGAGGATATTTTCGCTCTTACAAAAAAGCTTGATGATATAAGTGATATGCTGCTTGGTGCTGCAGCCCGCATAGAAACATTCAACATAACAAAAAAAGTTCCTTTTGCTGATAAGCTTGCATCAATAATTAATAAACAAGTTCATGAACTTGGAATTGCAATTCAGGATTTAAAAGCCAGAAGAATAAATGAAACCAAAGCAGTGAAGGATCTTGAATCGGAAGCCGACCAGGTTTATAGAAGTGCAATTCAGGATCTTTTTGCGAATGAAAAAGATGCAATTGATTTAATAAAGAAAAAGGAAATACTTGATATTTTGGAAAGAACCTCCGACCGTTGTCAGTCTGTTGCAAATGTTATTCTTTCCATTTTCATAAAGAATGCCTGATCATTTATGGAATTTGTAATCTTCATAATCTTTCTTGCACTTGTCTTCGATTTCTATAATGGTATGAACGATGCTGCAAACTCCATTGCTACTGTAGTTGCAACCAGAGTTCTTACTCCAATCCAGGCAGTTTCATGGGCAGCTTTTTTTAATTTTATTGCAGCATTTGCTTTTGGGGTTAGTGTAGCCACAACAATTGGTAAAGGTATTGTTGACGTTTCAATTGTAGATAATTATGTAATCCTGTCCGGACTTGTTGGCGCAATCGTATTAACCGCAACCGCAACACACTTCGGCTTACCTATCAGCGTCTCTCATTCAATCATTGGTGGTTATGGCGGTGCAGGAATAGCAAAAGCTGGTTTTGATGCCTTAATTATATCGGGCTATACAAAAGTTGCAATCTTTATTTTTGCCGCTCCATTAATAGGAATGGTGATGGCGTATGTTTTTTCTGTTATAACCTTATGGATAGTTCGAAACATGCAGCCAAGGAAAGTAGATAAATATTTTCGTCGTCTTCAGCTTGTTTCAGCGGCACTTTATAGTTTGAGTCATGGATCAAATGACGCCCAGAAAACCATTGGTATAATTACCATCGTTCTCTTCACAAATGGAATACTCGGATCTACATTTTATGTTCCGTTCTATGTGATAATTCTAAGTCATGCAGTGATTGCACTTGGTACACTACTGGGAGGCTGGAAAGTAATAAAGACTTTAGGCATGAGAGTAACCAAGTTAAATCCGTTTGGAGGATTTAGTGCTGAGACCGCTGCCGGTCTGACGATCATCGGTGCAACGATTGGAGGTATACCTGTAAGTACAACTCATACAATAACCGGTTCTATCATCGGAGTTGGTGCTGTTAAAGGTTTATCGGCAGTAAGATGGGGTGTTGCTAAAAATATTTTGTGGGCATGGGTTTTAACAATTCCTTTTTCAGCCATAAGTGCAATGATCACTTACGAAATAGTTACATATATCCAGACAATTTTTTAATCAATGCTTTTGCCTGATTTTCCCTTCCAGAAACTTTTTGATCTGCAAGTGATTTTTATCCAGCCTGCCGTACTTTTCTTTTACTACTTCCAATAAAACAATTGATTGAACAATATAATTTGTTCTTAAAAGTTTAAGCTTCTTATTTTTAGATGATTTTATTTTATCATCCAAAGCCGCGATGTGTTTTTTAATTGTGTAAATATCCCCGCGATCAATTGGTCCTGAAAGTGCTTTTACCGGCGATAATTTGAAAACATTATCGAGTGCCGATTGAGTTGTTTTCCTGAGAATATCATTTGGAGTATTGCTTTTTTGGGATATCAGATAGAAAGCATTAAAAAGATTTCCAACAAGGAAATTTGAGCTGTGAACCGCTGCAAGGTGATGATACACTTTTTCTTCAGAAGTAATTTTGTGTGGTTTCAATTTTAGTTCCCTGCATAATCGGTTTAAAAAAATCAGAGCCTGTTTATTTTTTGTTTCAATTGATGCGGGTGAATTTTTTATATCAACTACTGTTTTGGAAGGAAATGGTCTGATTATATGAATTGAGCCTGTCGCACAACCTTTTTTCTTTAAAGAATTTAGCACAGAAATATTTTCAACTCCTGAAAAATGCACACATATACTTTTACTGAAATCCCGTTTTAACTTTAATAATTTTTCAACAACTTTTTTTATCTCCCCATCAGGCACTGTTAATAAGAAGATATCAATTTCATCGGGAATTTTTTTTATCGAGTTTGAAGAATGAGGAATAGAGAACTTATTTGCGAGAAGTTTTGCTGAACTTAGTTTTCTGCTGATCACACTTTGGACATCATATCCAGATTTGACAAGAGCAGAAGTTAGGGAGAAGGCTAGTTTACCGGCTCCGATTATAACGATACTATTTTTTTTCAATACTGATTAATCTCCATAAAATACGGCAGATAAATATCCAACGACTTCCTTACTGTCACCTGTAACATCACCTGAATCAGTTCTGCTAAGAACCATTGAATGATTAACATTTTTCAGATTTGCAGCTTTCATCAAAACTACAATCGGACCGCCACCGCAGGCTTCACAAGTATGATTATCAAGATCATACTGTAACGATTCAATATCGAAATCTCTTACTCTTTTTTCTACAACTGAATCAAGCTTCTCTGCCTGAGATTTAGAATAAAAATGTGATAAATCCGAACTTGCAACAATCAGAGTATCATCATCGGCTGCTTCAGCTATTTTTTTTGCAAGAGTATCAATATTTCTTTTTGATTGATCTCCCATGACAACGGGGACAATCTTAAAATCCTGCAACACTGATTGTAAAAAAGGAAGCTGAACTTCAAGTGCATGTTCTCTTCTGTGACCTTCAAAACCATTGAAAATTGTTTTGTCATCAGTTAATAGCTTTTCACGAAAATCTTTATCAACTTTTAAAACACCTAATGGAGTTTCATACGCATCGCCTTCAAATATGCTGATGCCGGGAAAAAATTCCGAGTGACTTGGTGAAATGATAACAGCTCTTTTATATTTTTTGCCAATCAGAAGATTGTATGCATGTGCTGCTGTTTTACCTGAATAAACATATCCTGCGTGCGGAGCAACAATTCCGAAAACTTTTTCAATTTTCTCTTTCGGTTTCGTTACATCAAGAAGCAGGTTGATATCTTTTTTAAGCTTGTCCGGATTTGAAGGATAAAAATATCCGGCGACTTGTGCTGGTCTTACGTAGTTCATATTCAACCTCCTTTTTCCTCTTCAGAAAAAACAAGAGCGGTGAAGACTTTAATGTTTAACATTCTTTCTTTCCAGTAATTTCCGTAAAGCCCTGCTTTGTGACAGAGTGCGGTTAGAAACTGAGCACGGTCATAATTTTGCTCGGTAGCGACTTGCGGCAGCAAAACAGCCCTCCCGCCTTCTTCAAGCAGAAGGCCGTGTTTTCCGATCTCAATTTCATCGTAATTTTTTATAGGTTCGAACGGTGAAAGGACTGATATTTCAATTTCAACCTGATCAACTTCTTCTCTCTTCAATTCAGGAAATCGGGGATCACCAAATGCAGAATGTTTGGCTGCTTCAATAATCGTTTCGAATAATGGCTTGTGAGCAATTATATATCCGATACATCCACGAAGCTGATTATTTATGTGCAAAGTAACGAACGCACCTAACTCAAGTTTCAGCTTTGGATAAGATTTATAATTGACTTCTGCAACATCGCATTCACTAAACTCCTGCAGAATTGATTCCCTTGCAGCTTTCAATAAAATATCTTTTTCTTCTTTTGTTAGATCCATAACTACACCATTCAAAAAATGATCTTGTAAACCACAAGTCTTGTTTTTCCAAACAGTAGAAACAGCAAGTCATCCTTCACAAAAAAAGAATCGGTTAAAAACAGACCTGTTTTTTTATTGATAACTTCTTCTAATATAAACTTTCCGGTAGATAAATCAACTGCTTTAAATAGATTATTCAATGATCCATTGGAATCAGCTTCGTGAAAGCTGATCACCAGGAGCTGATTTTTCAAAATATATTCAACTTTCCCTGAAACAACGAAATTATTTCTTAATGATATTATATAATCTGTTACATTATCATCAATTCCTGATTCAGAGTCAAATACTTCCGGGAAAAAATAGCCGCCGACCGAGTCTTTCGTTATAGCTTCATTTCGAAGACTATTTATCAGTTCGTAATTATCACCAACTTTTTCAACTACTTCACCGTCATCAGGGTTGATCGCAAAGTAATTTCTTCCTTCAAATTTTTCTTTGTATGCATACAATTTATTATCGAGCAGAAATAGAAATACCAACTCAGGGTTTTGCCAGATAAATTCTTTTTTGGATAAACTAAAAGCAAAAATACCTCTGTGCTTGGGCATATCGGGTTTGGCAAATTTGTGAAAAAAGATAGTTTCATCTTTCACTGTTTCAATCCCAACCCAAAACTTATCTTCAAGCTGGAAATTGCTCAATATTTTTTTACCTGAGTCGAGCGAAAGGCAATGAAAGTAAACTTGTTTATTTTCAGGTTCCCTTTCTTCAATGATCAGCTTACCGGAGTTAGTGGGTATGATTCTCCATATCTGCCGACCGTTATCAAATTTGTAAATCTTTTTTAGTTTCATCTCATTTCAAAGGTTCAAACCTTGCTGTGAAATGACGAAGCATTGGGGCTTCATAAACTATTTTGTATCCTTTAAGTTTATTCCTGTTGTTAAAAACTTCAAGAATTATTTCAATCAAATAATCAACGTGACTTTGTGTGTAAACTCTTCGTGGAATAGCAAGACGAACGAGTTCCATCATTGCTGGAATCAGCTTTCCATTTTTATCATACTTGCCGAACATTACACTCCCAATCTCAACGCCACGAACTCCACCTTCTAAATAAAGTTCACAAACTATTGACTGACCAGGATATTGATCCGGAGGAAGACCCGGTAAAAATCTTTTTGCATCAATGTAAATTGCATGACCACCCGGAGGCTCAATGATCGGCACTCCTGCTGCAACGAGTCGTTCACCGAGATATTCAACACTTCTTATTCTGTATTCCAGA
Organism: uncultured Ignavibacteriaceae bacterium; assembly: GCA_963698525.1. GTDB lineage: Bacteria > Bacteroidota > Ignavibacteria > Ignavibacteriales > Ignavibacteriaceae > IGN2. The sequence goes on from CAVORE010000017.1 coordinate 94,746, forward strand.
TAATGCTCATCAACAACTTCTTCCAAACCCTGAGCAACAGCTTCAAGATCTCTTCCTGCAAGTCCTCCGTAAGTTGGGAAACCTTCCGTAACAATGAGCAGGTTCCGGCATTTAACAGCTAGCTCTTCATCATTAAGCGCAAGAAAACCGCCAATGTTTACTAATGCATCTTTCTTTGCACTCATCGTTGCGCCATCTGCATAAGAAAACATTTCCTGAGCAATCTCAAGAACGGATTTATTTTCAAATCCTTTTTCTCTTTTCTTTATGAAGTATGCATTCTCTGCAAACCTGCAAGCATCAAGAAACAGAGGGATGCTATATTTTTTACAAACTGCTTTCACTTCCCGAATATTTTGCATCGAAACCGGCTGACCTCCGCCGGAATTATTTGTAACAGTTAGCATACAAAGCGGAATATTTTCTACTCCTTTTTCCTTTATGAATGCCTCGAGCTTTTCTACATCCATATTTCCTTTAAAGTCTGCAATTTGCTCAGGATGCTTTCCTATTTCAGTAAGAAAATCATACGCCTCAGCACCTGTGAATTCAATATTAGCTCTTGTTGTATCAAAGTGAGTGTTGTTCGGAAAATATTTTCCCGGTCCACCAACAATTGAAAATAAAATTTTCTCTGCTGCTCTGCCTTGATGAGTCGGAATAATATATTTCATATTAGTTATTTTTTTAACTGCGTCTTCAAATCGATAAAAACTTTTAGAACCGGCATATGATTCATCGCCCTCCATAATTCCTGCCCATTGTTTAGCACTCATTGCTGACGTTCCGCTGTCTGTTAATAGATCAATCAGTACATCATCCGCGTGGATCATAAATGGATTGTAGCCTGCATCAGATAAAATTTTTTCTCTTTCTTCTCGCGTAGTAAATCGGATTGGTTCAACTGATTTTATTTTGAAGGGTTCGATAATAGTTTTTGGTTTCATTATTATATCTCAATTAGATTGGTGATTATTTCTGATTCAAATTTACAAAATGAATAGATACTTTCTTTTGTATTCCTTAATTAAATCAAATAAAGGATGTTTTTATAAGAATTCCTGATTACGACCACAAGACATCCTCTCACTCCGGTTAACAAAATTTTATTGCCTTTGGTAAAAAGATAGAATAAGTTTTATATAACAATTTTCATTAATTAGTGAGGTGCAAAATGGATTCCAACGAAACTATCACACCGACCGAAGAAACTACTGAAGGTGGTGGTGAACTTAGTCATTCCGATAAAATGATCGGAGTGTTCACTGAGCCATCAAAGACGTTCTTCCTTACTTCAAAATTTCCTCCACGAACGAAAGATTGGGTTATTCCCATTTTGTTTTTATTCTTTGTTTCAGCTTTAATCCGGATTATCGCTATGACAAATGAAGAGGTTTATTTCGAAGCAAAGAAAAAAGGGATTGAAAGCATCGAGAAAATGGTTGAAAGTGGAACCTTGACTCAGGAACAGGGTGATGAAGCTATTAATTCAGTTGACCAGCAAATGGAATTTATGAATGGACCTGTAGGTTGGGTTATAACAATAGCAACTACTCTCATTTTTGGTTTTATTGTGATCATAATAATTGTCGGCATCTATTATTTGTTTATTAAATTTTTACTAAAAGGTGAAGGAAGTTTTTCTTCGGCACTTGTTGCAACCGGACTCGTGAGCTATATCAGTCTTCTGCAAATTATAATTGCCGGAATATTAACTATGCTTTTGGGAAAAATGATTATGGATACAAGCTTGGCTTCTCTTATGGGAAGTGATAAAATGACATTAACGGGTTGGTTCTTAGCTAAAATTGATCCGATTAGTATTTGGAGTTATGTAATACTGGCAATCGGATTTGCGAAGATGTTCAAATCAGAGTCAACCGGAAAATATTATGCTCTTGTATTTGGTGTATGGCTGATTGGAATGTTCATTTTGTTCCAGCTTGCACAGGCAGTTCCATTCCTGCAAAACTTTATACAATAAATGCTCTCTATAAGTAAGGTTCACAATTAAGGTGAGCCTTACTTACTGTTTTCAAATCACACTTTGCGGATCAACATCATAAATTAATCTCACATCTTTATATCTTGATTTCCTGTTAAACTCAACATAAGAATCGAGAATTGCTTTTCTTAATGTCTTTCCACCTGCGTCAGTTTCTTTCGCGAGATTTAATTAATATTTGATAACGGAACTGCCCTTTGAGTTTCGAAATTAACGCGGGTGTGGGAGGAGATATTTTTAACCACTTGCTGTATTTTTTTAATTCGCTGTGGAAACCGGTTATTGCACCTTTTGCTTTTTCATTCGACTGGTCTTTAGCTTCAACCAAAGCAATTCTTGTAAAAGGAGGAAAGCCCATCTTTTCCCTGTCGGCAATTTCTTTTTCGTAAAAACTTTTGTAATTGTTGTTCAATACCATTTGCAGAGCAAAATGTTTTTCATTCTGTGTCTGGATTATTACTTCACCCGGATTTTTACTCCTCCCTGCCCTGCCGGAAACCTGAGTTAGTAATTGAAAAGTTCTTTCATCTGCACGGAAATCGGGAAGCCACAAAGTCGTTTCGGCAGAAATTACACCAACAAGTGTAACACGTGAGAAATCCAAACCCTTTTGAAACCATTTGCGTTCCAACTAAAACATCAATTTCACCACTGCCAAAAGAAATAAGTATCCTGCTCAGTGCAGATTTTTTAGTTATAGAATCAGAATCTATTCTGCTCATCTTTACATTCGGAAAATAAAACTCAAGTTCATCTTCAACACGCTCGGTACCGGTTCCAAAATATTTTATTTGAATCGAACCGCAATGAGTACAGCCTGTGGGAACTTCTTTTATCAATCCACAATAATGACATTCAATATTATTTTTATTTATGTGATAAACCATTGGGACTGAACAATTATCGCAGGTTTCTACTTCACCGCAATCGGTACAATAAATCTGTGTTGAAAAACCTCTTCTGTTTTGCAGAATTATCACACCTTCACTTCGTTTAATTCTTTCTTCAATTTTATCAAGTAGAGTTTTGGAAAAAATATTTTCCATTCGTTGTTTTTTTCTTTCCCTGTTCACATCAACCAGTGTGATTACGGGCAGCTTGGCGTTATCTATCCGTTCAGGAAGCTCGAGTAGTTTAAACTTTCCTGTTTTAGCATTGTACATACTTTCAATGGATGGTGTTGCCGAACCTAATAAAACCGGACAGTTAACTATACTCCCCAACATAATTGCTGAATCGCGGGCATTATACTTTGGTACCATATCCGCCTGCTTGTAACTTGCGTCATGTTCTTCATCAATAACAATCAAACCAATGTTTTTCAATGGTGCAAACAAAGCTGATCTTGCACCGATTACAACACTGGATTTCTTTTTAGCAATTCTTCTCCAGGAATCATGCCGCTCACCCGGTGACATTCGACTGTGAATTACAGTAACTTCATCACCAAAAACATTAAAGAAACGTGAAGTGATTTGTGGAGTAAGGGAAATTTCCGGAACAAGTATCATTACAGTTTTTTTTCGATCAAGTGCTTTTTTAGCAAGCTCAATATAAACCTGCGTCTTGCCGCTTCCCGTAACGCCGTGGAGTAAAAAAGTTTTGAAATTTTCATCATCAATTACTTTTGATACTTCACCAATTACTTCCGTCTGTGTATCAGACAGAGTGAAATTTGTTTGCTCTTCTTTGTAATGCTCTACAAATTTTCTGTCAATTTCCTGCTCATAAATATTTACTGTACCTTTGGCTGCAAGAGAATCAAGTGATGATTTTGATGAAGATGTTTTATGCAAAAGCTCTGCAACGGGTAAGCCTTTTCCTTTTGCATTAATCAATTCTAAAAGCAGCTTGATTTGTTTTGGCGAACGTCGCTCAATTTCAGGAAAAATTGAATATACTTCACCAACAGTCTTGTTAAGCTTAACGTAGTTTACAGTCTTTGCTCTGACTTTAGCCGTCTGAAGCTGATCGAGGAGAGTTACAACTCCGTTTTCCTGCATGGTCCGCAGAATGGAATAAATATTTTTTTTCTTTACCAGTTTCTGAACCTGCTTAAGGCTGATTTCTTCCCGTTCAGAAAATACTTTTAGAATTTTTCCCCTGCTTGATGATTTATTTTTTTCTTTTGTTAAAAGATGAGCACAGGCTTTTTGATCCGGAATTATTTTTCTTTTTGATTCTACTTCAGAACCATACGGAACCGCAAGCTTCAGCGCTTCACCAAAAGAGCAGAGATAATAATCTGCCAGCCATTCATAAAATTGCAAACCTTCTTTATCTACTATCGGCTTTTCATCGAGTATATCAATTATCGGTTTTAGTCCCTCTTTACGAGAAACGCTTTTAGGTTTGTTGATAATAAAACCTGTTAAAGTCCTCTTACCAAATGGCGCAACAGCCCTTACACCAACTTTAACCTGATTCTGAAGTTCTTTCGGAACAAGGTATGTAAAAGCTTTTCGGAATGCTAAAGGGAAGACTATTTCAACATACATCTTTTAGTTCTTTGTTTTCAGTTATTGGTTTTAGTCTTACTGTTTCAAGTTTCTGATAATTAAACACGTTATCTAGATGATTAAATTTATTAATATACTATTTTGATTTTGATGACCTTAAATCCAACTACTAAACTAAAACAAGAGGCTGATGAACCAAAAACTACATTCATTCTTCTTCGAGATATTTAGTTAGTTCAACCAGACCGCCGCTTTCAACATCTGTACTAAACATTTCAAACTTCAAAGTTTTAATTGAATTATCCCACATTATTCTTTTGTGCCCTTCGGAAATAATAATTTCTCCATTTGTTGAAACAATACTGTCTTCCAGAGAGATTGTAATAAAATAGAAAGGTTCCTGGTAAACAATTCCTTCAACCTTTGAAATATCATCAAAAGAATATTTTATCATCCCGTTAAGCTTACCATCGGAAACAGACAACTTTCTGTCGAGAATATCTTTCCCTTCATCACGCATCTGTTGAACAAACTCGTCACTCTTAAGCATTTCCTGGAACAATTGATTCTTATCTTCTTCAAGTTCTGTTGTATTCATTGCATCCGACCTTATATCAAATATCTTCGCAGTAACAGTGCCGGTCATTTCATCGTCAAGGCTTACTTCGTAAGATACAGTGTGGAAGACAAGACAGCCTTGCATTGTGTAAATAAGTGGTAATAGAATTAATAATTTTTTTATAGACATTTTTCTTTTCCTTATTAAATCGATTAAATACAGTTGTAAAGCTAAATCAGTATTCCTTAAAAATAAAGTTACGATAAATTAAATGTATTGCCCGATATAAAGGTTATTCTCCGAGAACTTATTTATTTTAATTAAGGATTAATTAAAAACAATTGTAAAATGGTTCGGAGCGCTTTAAAACAGTTAAGAAATGCAGTGGTTGTTCTGCTCCTTCTAATAGGAATCGGAACAATTGGATACATGATTATTGAAGGTTGGAATGTTACCGATGCTCTTTACATGGTAGTCATTACTATTACCACAACTGGCTTCGAAGAAGTTCATCCGCTGAGTAAAGGCGGTGAAATATTTACTCTCTTTCTTGTTTTGGTAAGTTTTATAACTGTATTCTATATCGGCGGAATAGGGATACACATTCTTATAGAAAGTAAAATCTTCAGGAGAAGAAGAATGGAAAAAAAAATAGAAAAATTGGAAAACCATTATATCGTATGTGGATATGGTAGAATGGGTACGCACATCTGCGAAGAATTAGCTCACGAAGAAGTTCCTTTTGTGGTTATTGAAAACAATCCTGCCAACCATCCCAAGCTTGATGAAATTGGATATATCTATGATACCGGTGATGCTTCACATGACAATACTCTGGAAAGAGTTGGAGTTAAAAGAGCCACAGGCTTAATTGCGGTTTTACCAAATGACGCAGAAAATGTTTTTACGACACTTTCCGCAAAGTTTCTTAACCCGAAAATTTTTGTCGTTGCAAGAGCAGTTGAAGATGAAACTGAACCTAAATTATTAAAAGCCGGTGCCGACAGAGTTGTTAAACCTTACGAATTGGGCGGCGTGCGAATGGCTTCACTTGTTTTAAGACCTGGTGTAGCAGATTTTATTGAAATTGTTGCTGCAAACAGAAACATAGATTTACAGATTGAGGAGATAATTGTCAGGAAAGGATCCAAGATGCATCAGAAATCTTTGGCAGAACTTCCAATCCGGACAGAATTCAACACGATTATTGTTTCCATTCAGAATGATGAGAAAGGAATTTTCGTTTACAATCCTAAAGGAGATACTATTGTTGATGAAGGAAATAAGCTGATTGCAATTGGGGAGAAGAAAAATTTAGCGCGACTAAAAGATTTCTAAAATCAAGTGACAGCAGCCTCAAGTAATTTTAACTTTTTAGTTTCTGTATTTAACTCTGCCTTGATACCAAACGGCAGCGTAAATTTATCAGCTACGTGACCGAATGATAAACCGTAAATAACAGGTATCCCCGAATTTCCTAATCTATCCTTCAACACTTCCATCAAAGTAAATGATCCATTGAAAGACGGATTGGTTTTATTCGGTTCGCATAATTTAAAAACTCCAAGCGCAACACCAGCAGCGTTATCAAACTTTCCGGCTTGAATCATCTGAGTCAACATTCTGTCTATTCGATATGGCTCTTCAAGAAATTCTTCGAGGAAAATAATTTTGCCTGAAAAATCAATATCGTATTCAGTTCCAATCAGAGAAACAACGATTGATAAATTACCTCCGGCTAATTCTCCCTCTGCAATGCCATCTGAAATAACTGTAATTCCATAAGGATTATAATTATTCTCTGTTGCTGAATTTAATAGCTCGAGTTCGAATGTTGGGATCAGCAAAACATTCTCAAAATTCCTCACACTAAAATTGCTGAAAGTTGAAATTGAAACCGGACCGTGAAAAGTAATCAGGTTGCTCTTTTTATAAATTGAATAGTTAAGTGCAGTTACATCACTGAAACCAATTAATACTTTTGGATTATTTTCAATTAAACCATAATCGAGGTAAGGTAAAATTCTCGCGCAGCCGTAACCACCACGAGCACACATAATTCCCTTAACATCTTTCCGTTCAAACATTTCATTCAGATCAGCAGCACGCTCTTCATCTGTAGCTGAGAAATATCCATTCTTTTGCATTAGCCTGTCGGAATAAACAACATTAAAACCAAGACTACTGAGGTTACTTATTGATTCTTCCTTTTCCTGCTCAGATATGTAACTACCCGGTGTTACAAGAGCAATTGTATCACCCATTTTAAGTCTTGCTGGTTTAATATGACCTTTTGATTTAAAGTTTGACTTATCAGAAAAAGATTTCGGAAAGGCTGTTGCTGCAACTGACGCAGCAGAAATAGTTTTTATGAAGTTTCTTCTTTTCATCAGATATTAGAAGTTAACTAATGTGGCGGTAAATAATAAGCTTGGATCTAATACTAGTTAAGTTGATTATATTTTAAAATTTGTAAGCCTACTAGAGGAGGGTCATCATTTTCAATATGGCAGCGAACAGCTTCAGTTATATTTTTTTTCAAGTCATCAATAGTTTCAGCCTCTGTAAAAATGGATTCGCCGACTGCTTTGGCTTCATAGCCACCATCCAAAGATTCCTCAACTATAAAAATTATTTCTTTTGTTTTCATTTTAACCTCATTTCTCTGCTTAAAGATATAAATGAAATAATAAAGAAAAAATATTAACTCTTTATCCTTATATCTACTGCAAAGATATTATTATCCACTGTAACTACAAGTGGATTTAAATCGCATTCAGTGATTTCATTATGATCCAGCATCATCTGTGCAACAGATTTAATAGTGTTTTTAATTTTATTCAAATCAACAGGAGTTTCTCCACGAACTCCCTGAATAATTTTCCCGATCTTTGTTCCATTGATCATATCTTCAATATCCGAATCAGTCAGATATGCAGAACGAATCATGTTATCATCTACATATTCAACATATTTTCCACCGCTGCCAAACATAACCATCGGGCCGAAACCTGTGTCGTGAAATCCGCCAACTAACAATTCAAACTTTGTTTGGATGTATGGTTGTATGAGAAAAGAATCGAGATTTATTTTTTTATTCTTAAAATTCTTCGTCATTTCATCTGCGGTTTTAATCAGCTCATCTTTATCTTTAACATTTAAGACAACACCTTTCAATTCAGATTTGTGAATTATTTTTTCACCGACAGCCTTTAACACAACAGGATATTTAATGTCAGCATTTAATAATTCATCATGCTTCATTATTTGTGTTTTAATGACTGGAAGATTGTAGTGTTCGGATAATTTAATCACTTCATCCTGCTGAAGGAATTTATCTTTCTCAAATTCAATTTCGTTAAAGTTTACGGTACTAGGTTGAAGTCTACCCTTATTACCAGGTCTATTTTTAAATTTCAGCATATTGCCAATTACAACTGCAGGGTCTTCAGGTCTTCTGAATAATGAACGACTTGTTTTTGATTCCTTCCTGTACTTTTCCCAAAACTCAGGCAATGGCATTACAACCTGAAAGATCGGTTTATCGTTTTCGATCTCATTTATTCCTTCAATCACCGGTAATGCCGGAACCATTATCGGTTCAACAAATACAGAAATCACAGCATCAACATTTCTATCTTCAATAAGTATTTCATTGACCTTCTTGAATTGTTCAGCAGTTCCGCCGGGAAGAAGATCAACCGGATTATTCACACTCCCCTGCGGATGAACAATTTCTCTTAGCTTTGACTTTGTATCAGAAGCGAGTTCTGCCAAACTCAATTTATTTCTTTCGAGTGTATCAACTGTGAGTATCGCAGGTCCGCCGGCATTTGTAACAACTGCAATCTTGTTTCCCTTCGGCATCGGGAAATCTTCAAAACCTTTTGCAGTATTGAACATATCATTCAAATCATCTGCACGAATAATTCCGAACTGAGTAAGTACTGCATCCACTACTTTATCACTGCTTCCCAATGCACCTGTATGTGATGAAGCAGCTTTAATTCCACTGGAAGTTCTTCCTCCTTTGAGAACGATAACCGGTTTGGTGATCTTATCATCAATAAAATATTTTAGGAACTTCTCACCAGCTTCAAAACTTTCAAGATAATACGTTATCACGCTTACATTTTTATCCTTTTCCCAAAATTCAAGCAGATCATTCTCGGTAACGTCAGCTTTATTACCAACGCTAATGAATTGCGAAAACCTGATATCGGTTTCTCTTAAAGAATTCAGCACAGCCGCACCAATTGCACCGCTTTGTGAGCAGAATGCCATTTTACCATTACGTGGTTCTTCTGCCACGAATGTTGCATTCATTTTAATTTCTGGATGTGAATTGATAATTCCCATACAATTAGGACCGACTAATCTGGCATCCGAATTTTTTACCAGATCAAGAATTCTGTTTTCTTCCTGTTCGCCTTCTTTTCCGGTTTCTTTAAATCCTGCGGTGATAAGAATTAGTGCCCTGGTTCCTTTTTCAGTGAGCTGCTTTATTGAGTCTTCGACAAATTGTTTTGGAACCATAATAATTGCAAGATCAATTTTTTCTTTAACGGCTTCAATTTCCGGATAGCATTTGTAACCCAGCACTTCATCAGATTTTGGATTGATCAAAAGAATTTTTCCCGTGTAACCGTACTGCTTAATGGATTTGGTTAATTCGTAGCCTAATGATTTTGGTTTTGAGGAAGCTCCCACAACACAGATTGATTTTGGATAAAAGTAATCGTTGAAAACTGAACTCATTGCTTTTCCTGAATTAATAGAAATTATATCCCAAACTTAACTGATAATCAGGAAAGATTCTTTGTTTTTAATAAGATTGAAGCAAAACCAGAACTCAAATATTGCGGACTAAATTATTGGTGTGAATTCACAGATTCCGGATTTTATTTTTAAGTCGAAAATAATATTTCCAGACTTATTAAGCTCCGCTGCATAAAGAAAGCTGGTATTGTGCCACCCGTGATATTGGTTTTCTCTTGTCTGCCTCTGGCAGAGCAGTCGGGGCTTTTTAATTTACCATTCATCTAAAATAAATTTGAAGCAGGCTCTCTCTTTCGTCTCCTTACACGCTTTGATGATCAAAGCGAGGCGACATAAGGAGAGGTAAAGGAGTGATTTTTATTTTAGCAGTACCATTTTCTTTGTCTCAACAAAACTCTGTTCGGAGCTTGTCGAAAGAGAACCTGCTTCCAAACGATAAAAATATACACCGCTGCCCATTAAAGAATTAACAATAAATAATGCAGAATGCTTGCCTGCATTTTGAGATTCATTATTAACAAGTGTTACTACTTCTTCTCCCAGTGCATTGAATACTTTAAGTGTGACAATACTCTCTTCGGGTAAATTCCAGCTAATTGTGGTGATTGGATTAAAAGGATTAGGATAGTTTTGTTCAAGTTCAAAACTCACTGGTAAATTTTCTTCCTGAACTTCATTTACTACACAGTTAAATTCATCTGCGCCGATATCAGGTGTCTCCGAATCCCTCAAATCACCATCAATGTCTGTTGTAATTCCAGAGATTGGAGTTCCATTCATTTCGAAGCATTCTTCTAATCCACTACTAATGTGCAGATCAGTACTTACAAAGAACGGCATTTCATTATAGCTATGATTATCCATCCCTGTTGATTGCCAACTGGATAAGTTTCTGTAATCGAAACCATTTTTTCTAACAAGAAAGTTGTTCTGATTTTCTCCAACATAAAGATTGTTATAATCTGAACTGAGGTTAGCTGAGGAACAATCATTTAACGCAAATGCATTATATGGTGATTCGTCTCTTGTGTTTATCAAAATATTATTCTTGAGTATAGTATTTGAACAGCTGTTTGTAATGTATAACGAAGCCGAACCCGATTTATTACTTCCTGTCTCTGTTAAATAAATCGAGTTATGATATATTTTCGCAAAATCCTGATTCCTCAATTCTATACCACCCACTATTGCACTTACTTCCGCTGATGAACTCCGAATATCATAAACCATATTATTGTATACTGTGTTAATACATCCTTTAAAAGTTGTAGTTCCGTTAAGAATTATACCGATTCCGCCATAATATCCACCATCTACAGAAACATTATGAACTACATTATTTCTAATTGTATCTCCAGTACCAGCAACCGATGCGATACCAGGAGAATATACAACTTGTCCTTTGTTTCTTATGTTTTGAACAATATTGTTCTCGATAATCGTATACTGACCAAAAGTAACGTTGATTCCCATTGAAATTAAGCTGTCAGTTTCTGAACCGATAAAATTGCCTTTAATTATATTCCCTGTTGCTCTGTAAAAAAACGACGATATGTTTATTCCCACTGCAGCTTCCTTAATAAAATTATTTTCAATAAGGTTGCTATCCGGAGTAAAGTTTCCTGACTGGTGAAGAAATACAATACCTCCACTAAGCCTTGAATAATCTCTACATTCGAAAGTAATGTTCTTTATAGTATTATGCTTTGAGTTATTAAGAAAGATTATTCCATCGTTCCAGTTGAAATCAGTGTTTTGAAGCGCCGCGATTTTAAGCGTGGTATTGCCTTTCAAACCAATTCCATCTATTGTTACGTAGCTGGTATTAATAAAATATAGCACAGACTCACCGTCTCCAACAATTGTAACATTTTTATTTAGTGCCGGTCTGATTGTTAATCGACTGTCCGGCCCTGCCCCAGAAATTGGTCCATTTAATAAAAATCCCGAACTATTTCCTGGCAAGCTATATATATCATCAATCAGTTCAAGAGTAACATCACCAGCAATTCCATCAATACTGAGCTTATTAAACGCTGAATCAATAGTTGGGAAATAGCCGCTATTGCCTACTGTATAGGTTCCTGAGGGAAGTTGCTCAAAAACAGGTCTTTCAACTTTTTCAGGAATTGAGATATCAACTTTTTCTCTTAGTGAGAGAATATCCTGTGAGAAAATGTTAACTGATAAAAGCATTAGAAACGATACTGCGAAAAGTTCAGTTAAATTTTTCATTGGTGCACTCCTTACATTTGTTCGAAAATGGTTTTTAAAGTCGCACCACAAATAAAATAGAATGCAGGGGGTGTAGTTATCTATATTGTTGCATAGATTGTAAGAATTAGACCAATTGCTATAATTTATGTTGCATATACTTGCACTAATTTAGCATACCTTAAATTCAAATCATTTTGCAAATTTTTAGCCTCTTTGACATTAGATTAAGCTTTAACATTTTATGATGAATTCTCCCTGAATTTTACACTCCTTTTCTCTAATTTTAGCCTTGTTAAAACTTCATTTCTTAAGGTGATTTATGAAAATGTCCGGCGGACCTGCTTCTGTTAATATTAAAATTATTTTGCTGATAATTGCTGTGCTGATTGCAATTGGCACTCTTTATTACACGCAGACTCTGGTACAAAAACTTCAGGAAAAAGAAAGACAAATCGTTGAGCTTTATGCTAAAGGTATTGAATACCTTGCGAACACAACTAATCCTGATGTTGACATCACATTTCTTTTCGATAATATTATTAAACCAATTGATTTCCCGCTTATACAGTCGGATGCCGAAAATAATGTTTACAACAAAACTGATATAAGAAATGTTGAAATTGATACCACTCTTACCGGTGAAAAGTTTAAAACTTTTATTGCCGGGTTAATTGCCGAAATGGATGCGACACACCCACCAATTGAGGTTAAGTATGAGGGAACAATAATAAATAAAATACACTATGGTGATTCAGAACATATTAAGCAATTAAGATACTACCCTTACATTCAGCTTTCGATCGCAGCTTTATTTATTATTATCGGGTATGTAGGATTCAACAGTATTAAACGAAGCGAGCAAAGTAACATCTGGGTTGGAATGGCAAAGGAAACAGCTCATCAATTCGGTACTCCCATTTCAAGCCTGATGGGATGGCTGGAAATGTTAAGAATAAATTATCACAACTCTGACAAAGTTCTTGATATTACCGAAGAGATAAGCAACGACGTTGAAAAGCTGAACAAAATTACATACAGATTTTCAAAAATTGGTTCTAAACCTGAACTGACTAAAGTGAATGTAATTGATGAAATGAGACAGGTCGTAGCTTATTTTGAAAGACGACTTCCGCAAACAGGGAAATCAGTGGAACTTAAAATTTCAGGTGATGAAAATGCCTGTGCAAAAATAAATTCTGAATTATTCGGATGGGTTATTGAAAACCTGATTAAGAATGCGCTCGATGCAATAGATGATGTGTCAGGCAAAATTGAAATATCGGTTAAAGATTTTAAAAATCGAGTGGAAGTTGAAGTTACAGACAGCGGAAAAGGTATTGAGATGAAGAGAAGAAAAGATGTGTTCAGACCAGGATATAGCACTAAGAAAAGAGGCTGGGGATTAGGACTTAGCCTTTCAAAAAGAATTATTGAAGGTTATCACGGTGGAAAGATTTTTGTAAAAAGTTCAATGCCTGGTGAAGGAACAACTTTCAAAATAATACTGAAGAGCTGTTAAAATATTTCCAGTTGTCGTTAATTGGAATTAAAGATCTTTCTGAAAATTTAAGGTCAACATTCTTAATTAAGAAATTATTTGGGATTAAATTCTTAGCCGTTTCCTCCATACAGTGAACGCCTGCAAAACAATCACCGGTCAACAATTACTTTAGCATTCCATCAAGTTCAAGACTGCCACTGACGAAATCAGCAATATCCTGTATTTAGCCTTCCTGATACTAACGAGCAATTATCACTACAATCAATTTCCGCCTCTAAAAAGGATTATTTTAACCAAATCTGTCGTTATCTCTTTTTCATTCATAATAGACTATCCTGACAGGGGTTTATTTGGAATCGGAAACACCATTTTACAGGTAAATATTTCCTTCATGTTCTTCAAGTAGGGAATTTGCTCAATAGCGATAGAAAATCAATAGAAAAACCAGTGGCACCGATGTTGAATAATATAACTCGAAATAGTTTAAGCATAGCATCCCTCCAAATATGACACACAAAACTGCCGGGTTTCGCCCTCACAATCCGGCAGTTGCCCTTTTAAACCAAAATCCTTTTTACTTCTTTCAGCGCCTTCTTTACATATCGTTGTTCAACACTTACATCAACTAATATTTCACCAAAATTTTTAATCAATACAAATTTTATTTTTCCATTTACATTTTTCTTATCGTAAGTCATCAATCTCATGATCCTCTTTCTCGTTAAGATTTTTCAATTTGATGTGCGACTTAAATTTAAGCGGAAGCTCCAGCATATATTGGAGTTGTTGATGATTGATCAGGTCTAATTCGAAAGAAAGAAACAGAGCGCTGACTATTCCAGCAATTACGGCTTTACCATGCGAAAGTTTATAGTTAGAGCTACTTTCAAATGCGTGCGCGAATGTGTGACCAAAGTTAAGAATTTTCCTTAGTCCTGATTTTTCATATTCATCTTCTGAGACAACTGCAGATTTAACTTTTACACTTTCATAAATAATTTTATTCAGGAATTCAGGATTGTCATTCGTTAACCGGTCGTAGTCCGAAAGCAGTAATGAATATAATCTTCCATCGGTTAAGTAAGAATATTTAATCACCTCACCAAAACCGGAGATCAGTTCTTCTTCCGGAAGTGATTTAAAAAAACAAGAATCTATCAATACCTGTGAGGGACGGTAAAATGTCCCGATCAGATTTTTTGCTTCTTTAAAATTAACTCCCGTCTTCCCCCCGATTGAACTATCGACAGCAGAAAGAAGTGTTGTTGGAATATGAATTAAATTAACTCCCCGCATATAAACTGATGAAGTAAATCCTCCCACATCACCGATAGTACCTCCACCGATAACTAAAAAAAGTGTGTCTCTTCCAAATTTTTCTTCATATAAATGGGAAAATATTCTGTAAATAGTCTTGAGGGATTTTAATCTTTCCGAAGCCGGAGCAACCATAAAAAAATTCTTTTCAGCAAAATCACCAACTACTTTACGAATTAAGTGACCATAAATTTTTTCAACATTTCTATCAATGATCACAAAAATGCGATTTGGAAGTTTGGACTTTCTGATCAATCCGGGCAACGATTTAAAAATATTTTCCCCAATGATCACCGGGTAACTCCCCGAAGCAGAATTTACTAAAATCTTTTTCATCATATTAAATCAGTTCTTTGCCGAATCGTTAATGATATATTTGGCAATGATATCAACAGTTTTCCCCACAGACTGATTATCAGTATCAATAACAAAATCAGCTTGTTCATAATACATTTTTCTTGAATCAAGAAGATTATTAATCCGTTCAAGAAATTGTTCCTCCGAAGGAATTTCTTCACCTTCAAAAATAAATGCCGGCCGATCTCTTTTAAATCTTAATCTTTTATATGCCATCTCAGGAGAAGATTTCAAATAAATTATTTTGCCCGAAGATTTAATAATTCTGAAATTAATTTCTGAAGCAATGGCCCCACCGCCAAGTGAAATGATAGATTCTTTTTTTTCGGATAGGTTTTGTAATAAAGATGTTTCTGTTTTTCGGAAATAATCATCACCTTTCTTTTCAAACAGGTCAACTATTTTCATACCTTCCTGCTTTTCAACTTCTTTATCAAGGTCGTAAAAATTCCAGCCAAGAGTATTTGCAAGTATCGGCCCGATAGTGCTTTTTCCGGCTGCCATAAATCCTGTTAGATAATAATTTTTTTTCTCCATAAGTATGCAAGCCAAAAATATGTTTTATTGTTTGAATTGTAAAGGAACGATGCGTTGGAATTATTAGATATGAAAAACTATCCCCAATACAAATGTTAATCCATCAATGTCAACTTTAGTGTCGAAGGGAGATTCGAGGAGAGTAACCGGTTCAGAATAACCTTCAATCACTAATTCAGTTTTCGAGTATTTACTTGATACCGTATACTGAGGGTTTCTGAACTTCATTTCAAACCGTGCTGATAGATTCTCAATTATAATATAATCCATCGAAGCGGAGACGTGCAGACCAAGAGCAAATTTTCTCTGGACTATTTCAAGATCGGTTCCTTGAAACTTTCTTACAAATTCACCAATGTAATATCCCAGGCCTCCGCCCATCATAAATTTTAATTCTTCTGTTGAAAATGGAAAATAATAGTGAGCTGTAAGTTCAATTGGAATTGCTTCTAAACCGTCTTCAACGTCAAAAATAAATACCTGGGGTCCAATGAAAGCTGTAAGATTTGGAGCAACGGCAGTTTTTTTCATGTATTCAACATTCAAACCGAGTATAAATTCATCTGAAAATCTGTATCTAACATCCAATCCCGGGTTCCAGATGTCTTCAAGTGTAAAGGATTTATTTCTTACTTCGTTGTTGGAGGAATTTGGATTTAAAAATATTTCCGCAGAGGTTGTATAGACTGCATTAACAGCAACACCGATTTTACCTGAACCGAACTGTGCCGCAGCCGATGAGAATAATAAAATGCTTATCAGCATAATTAACAAAAATCTGATCATCAAAAAACCGAAGTAATTTTAATAAGAACATGTATAAATTTCTTTAAAAAAGAAAACCCCCGATTCATACTTTGGTTCGTATGAATGGGGGTATTAAAATGTTATTTTGATTAATAGCCGTAAAACATGTATCTGTTATCTACAATGTTCGCTTTTTCTTTAATCTCGGTAAGCCAGGAATTCAATGAAACAGATTTCTTTTCCTGAAGTAAACTGTTCCTCAAAGTTGTACTTTGATTCTGATATGCAGTTGAGTCAAACTGAGTTTTTTCAGTGATGTGAATTATAACATAACCTCTTAAACCTTTTATCGGTTCAGAAGTTTCACCGGGTTTCATTGAAAGTGCGGTAAAGATAACAGCATTGTCTTTACCAAGTAAAGGGATAGATGAGTTTGAATTAAATTTCCCGGTTGCTGCAACCTGAATTCTGGGATCAACATGCATAACTTTATTAATATCATTGTTGGCTTTTTTCATCACGCTTGCAGCAAGTTCGCGGGTCTTTTCGAATTGTTTTTCCATTAACAGAAGTTGTTTGATCTTCGGTTGCTGTTCTTCAAATTTTTCGAGTCCTTCATCCATCACTTCCGAAACTTTTGCAACTACATAACCACTTGGCAGCTTGTGAGCTTCACTTACCGTATTCAATCCGTTCTCAAATGCAAATGTTATTAATCTTTTGTTTGCACCAATACCTGGTATAGATGTACTCTTTACAGTAAAATTGCCGCTTTCCTGAATATTGTAACTCATTAACTCAGCCTCTTTCTCAAATCCATTTTTTTGTGCAAGGAATGAAAAATCATTTGCCGCAGTAAACCTTGCATCCCTTGTTGTTGCTGATTCCTGGATAGCGTTAGTTATTTTTTCAACTACATATTTGTTGGTTGATTGATCGGTAACAAGTATAATATGATATCCGAAAGTAGTTTTAACCGGCTTTTGTATTTCTCCAACTTTACCATTAAAGCAGGCATCCTCAAATTCTTTAACCATCGATCCCTTCCCAAACCATCCAAGTTCTCCGCCATTCTTTGCAGAACCGGGATCTTTTGAGTGAGATATTGCCATCTGAGTGAAGTCAGCACCATTTACTAATTCCTGGTATATTCTATTTGCTTCTGCCTGATTTGCCGCATCATCTCCCATCTGAGAAATTAGAATGTGAGAGGCTTTGACAAATTTTTCTTTTGCAGGAACTGTATTTACAAGATGATAGAGCGCAAAGCCGCCGGTAATAACCGGAACAGGACCAACTATTGAACCCAGCTTGGCTTCTTTGAGTGCCTTAATACCTTCTTTTGAAAGTGATGAGGCATCCAGTGTATCAAATGAAGTGGGTGATTCAGAATATATTTCTACAAAATAATTAAAATCAGAAGTATCATTTTCTGCCATTCGTTTAACATTTTCCAGATTCTTAATCACCATCATACTATCGGCTTGAGAAGGTTCATTCCTGAATAATACATAGCTGAGTTTTCTTTGCGCGTTGATTTTAAATTTATCAGGGTTTTCATCATAATATTTTCTCAGATCATTTTCTGTAAATTTAAAAGTTGAGTCGTGGAATAGGATATTCGGGAAGAGAGCAAACTGCCCTTCCATAAAAATATTCTGTTCAATAAATTTCCTTTTTATCTCAGCATCACTTACAGTAATTCCGGCCTCAAGGAGACTCTGAAGTTTTTCTCTGTATCTGGTTTGTTTAACGAGTTCCTCAGCCTGCAGCAGAACCTGTTTATTCTGCGGATTGAATATTGCTTCTTCGTACATTTCACGATTAAATCTGCCAAGTGAATCAATGAAGTTTTGTTTAAGGAATGCCGGCGGATCGTCTCCCAGGATTATGTCTTTAACTTCCTGATCGCTTACTGTTATGCCTAATCTTTGAACTTCCTCTTCAATTAATTTCTCAGTAATAAGTGTTTCCCAAACCTGATCTCTGAATTGATCGAATTGCTCTTCGGGAATGTCATTACCGGTTTGTTGTTTTGTTGATTCTCTCTGTCTTTCAATAGCCATTTGATATTCCTGGTATGAAATATCTATACCATTAATTGATCCCACATCGTTCGTCCTGCCACCTAAAGCTTCAAGTACGTTCGAATCAGAAATCACCATAAATAGTACGAACAAAGCACCGACTGTAATAATAAAGACAGGAGCTAAGTTTCTCATTTTAGCCATCATTCCCATTGCGTAAAAATCTCCGTTTTTAGTTCAAAAAATAAGGATACAAACATAGAGACGGCCCGGTTAAAAATCAATTAAAATAGAAGTGCAAAAGGCAATTGTTAGCTGTGAGAAAAGGCAAATACAACTGAGTTTATCAGAATATTAACGATCAGTTTATTTGATTTTCAGAGCAATCAAGCCTATTTTAGCCAGTCATCAATAAAAGAAAAGTTTTAAAAAAGATTGGAAAAGATTGAATTTTTGAAGAGTGTCCCGATTTTTTCGGAGCTGAAGGAAGACACTCTTGCACATCTTGCAAGATCCGGATCAGTCCAAAGTTTTTCGAAAGAATCAATCATTCTATCTGAAAAAGAAGCGGGTTCAGCACTATTCATAATTATATCTGGCAAGGTAAAAATCTCGAGGGTTAGCTCTGAAGATGACAATAAAGAAGTTATACTTTCAATTCTTAATCCCTCAGACTTTTTCGGGGAGATGTCGTTACTGGATGGGTTAGAAAGATCCGCTAACGCTACAGCAATGGATGATTCGAAAATATTTATTATTCAAAGAAACGATTTCCTAAAACTTCTCGAAGACCATCCGGAAGTTTCTATTGCATTACTGCAGGAACTTACACAACGATTAAGAGCGGCCGGGATGAAAATTAAAGCTCTTTCTCTTAAAGATGCTGAAGGAAAAGTTGCCACAGTTTTGCTTCAGCTTGCCGATGATATTGGTAAGATAAAACACGGTATAGTTGAAATTGAAAAATTACCTTTCCAGCACGAACTCGCAAATATGGCAGGGACTTCAAGGGAAACAATCTCACGAACATTGCATGCTTTTGCCAAAAAAGGTTTGGTTGAGTTGGAAGGCTCGCGATTAAGAATTGTTCAGTATGAAAAATTTAAAGAGCTCTACGGATTTTAAATAAGATTAAGATTTTATATGCCAGCAGCAAAAACTGATCTTCACATGCATTCCTTCTATTCTGACGGCTTCCATTCCCCGGAAAAATTAATCGATAGAGCTAACGTTCAAGGTATAAAAATTCTCAGCATTACAGATCATGATAGTGTGAATGGAATACATGAAGCAATTGATTATGCCTCAAAATTAGGGATTGAAGTTATTCCCGGTGTAGAGATCAGTACAGACATAAGAGATACCGAGGTTCATATCCTTGGATACTTTGTGGATCCTAAGAATAATGACCTTGAGCATTACCTGAATTTTTTCAGAGAAGAAAGAGTTAAACGTGCAATAAGGATGGTGAAAAAGCTGAACATTATTGGTTTAAATATTACGATTGATGATGTACTCGTTTTCGCAAAAAACTCAGCCATTGGCAGACCGCATGTCGCACAGGCTCTGCTTGCTAAAGGACAGGTTAAATCCTTCTTCGAAGCTTTCTATAAATACATCGGAAATCATGCGCCTGCTTATGAAAGAAAGGTTCATCTTTCTCCCCAGAGTGCATTCAAAATTATCAGCGATGCAGGTGGTTTGTCATTCATAGCTCACCCAGGAAATATGCCTGAGATCCTGATCAAAGAATTGATTGACGCCGGAGTTGATGGGATCGAAGTAATACACCCGTCACATTCACCTGAACAGGTGAGGTTTTACAGAGGTGTTGTAAACGAATATTTCCTGCTTGAATCCGGAGGATCTGATTTTCACGGAGGAAAAAGAGAAGATGATGAAAACCTAGGCAAATACTATACTTCAGCTAAGGTTGTTGATACAATGAGAACAAGGCTTGTAAGAAACATCGAGTAAATACGGAGCCATTTTTTTAGACTTTCAAACCTGATTTTTTTTTATAACTTTCATCAAGAATTATAGAATAATTTTAAGAGGTACGATCAACAAACTTCTACACTTAACTCACTATTAGGAAAAAGAAATGAGAATATTATTTTTTTTGTTAATCGTACCAGCATTATTAACCGATACACCTGCTCAGCAATTTATAAATTGGAGTAATTATACCGCATTAAGGAATGTCCGGGATGTAGCAATCATCTCTGGCGGATTCTGGAGCGCTTCTAATGGAGGGGCATTTCAATATTTATCTGAAACAAATCAATTCACAACTCTTCACAAATCGGATGGCCTCAAAGGAAATTCACTCAGGTCAGTTATTACTGATGGAATTGGAAGAACCTGGTTCGGAAGTAGTGAAGGTATAATTGATATCTATAATTCATCCGATAATAGTTTTAATGTGATTCTTGATATTTATAATTCAAGCCAGATAAATAAAAGTATCAATGATTTTGCTTCAACGGGAGATACAATTATTGTTTCAACAGACTTTGGCGTTTCTCTGATTAACTCAAATAGTTTTCTCTTCTTCGATACGTTTTTCAAATTCGGGTCATTCCCATCTAACATAAAAGTTAACAGTACCATTAAGTCTGGTTTGTTTTATGTTTGTACCGACCAGGGAGTTGCAATTCAGAAGCCCGGAGCTTTTAATCTTTCAGCACCTGAATCGTGGAATGTTTATTCAACCACACAGGGGCTTCCTTCAAATAAAACTTTAAAAGCAGGAATATTTCAGAGTAATTTAATCGTTAGCACAGATAAGGGATTTTCCCTTTTTGAAAATAATTTTTGGATTAATTTCATTCCCGATCTGGCAGCTAAAAATATCAGTGACTATCAAATTCAAGGAGATTCAATCCTGATTCTATCTCAGAATAATATTTATCTGTACTATAATCAGGTACTCAATTTACTCTATAGTTCATCAGTTCCACTTTCCACGATTGAGTATGAAGAAAATTTCGGTTTTGTATGTGCAAGCTCAAATGGAGCACTATTTCTAAACACAGCCTTAGTTGATAATTATATTTCACCAAATGCACCTCCGGTAAATCAATTTCCAAGTATGAGTGTTGATGCAAGCAGCAAACTTTGGTCAGCAAGCGGCACAGATGTTTCAGGTGTTGGTTATTATACTTATGCCAGTGACACCTGGAACTTTTTCAACACGTCAAATACTCCTGAACTACCTGCTAATTCTGTTTATCATGCATACACCTCTGGCACAACCGCTTACCTCGGCGGTTGGGGTTTCGGATTTCTTGAGGTGAATGAGAATGATAAAATACTTTTCAATTCCGCTAATACTGGAATGCAGGGTGTTGATGAAAATCCTAACTTCCTTGTAATTACAGGTTTTGGTGTAGATTCCCGTGGTGATTTATGGGTGCTGAATCTTGGTGCTGTTGATAGAAAAAATCTTAGTGTTAAAACAACAAGCGGTGAATGGCATCATTTCCTTATCCCTGCTGAAAATAATATTTACCTGGAATCACATTACAACCTTGCTATTGATTTGTATGATACTAAATGGTATAACTGCACACAATCTGCAAGACAGGGGCTATTTTATTTTAACGAAAATAAAACTTATACTGATAATTTAGATGACAGATCAGATTACCTGACTACAGTTGATGGTTTAAATTCAAATGATATTCGTGATGTGGTAGTTGACAGAAGAGGCGATGTTTGGGTTGCAACAAGCCTCGGAGTAAACATTATTACCAACACCAGCGGAATCCCTTCTTCCGGGAGTGCTTCTCTCAGGATCTCGAACGTTTTTACTTTGCGTACACAATCTGTAAATGCTATTGCAGTTGATCCTTTAAATCAAAAATGGATTGGAAGTAATGAGGGCTTGCTTTTAGTAAACTCCGATGGCTCAAGGCTGCTCACAACATTTACAGCGGAAAATAGCGCTTTGCTTTCGAATCAAATAAGAAGTATTGCAATTGATGAGAACAAAGGTATTGTGTATGTCGGAACCGATCAGGGATTAACATCCTTTGAAACACCTTATATTAAACCGCTTGAAAGTTTTGATGAACTTTTTGTTTATCCGAATCCCTACAAAATAAAAAGTGGAAACAGTCTTTTAACTATTGATGGATTGATACGGGATACAGAAATTAAAATTCTTACGATAGATGGTGTACTCATAACTGAATTTTCTTCTCCCGGAGGAAGAACGGCTTACTGGGATGGAAAAGATGATTATGGAAAACTTGTTAACACAGGTGTTTACCTGATTGTTGCATTTGATACTGAAGGAAATAATGTTGTAACCGGTAAAGTTGCAGTGCTGAGAGAATAAAGGCCCCACCCAGCCCTCCCCCAAAGGGGAGGGTTCAAAGGAAGGAACAAAAAAATTTTCTCCAGATTAAATATCTCTCTGCAGAGTTCTTTGGACAATCAATAAACCATTCAAACACACAAGAATGATATCCTCAAAAATATTTTGCTAAATTTGATCAAGATTTTTTTTCTATTAGTCGCTTGGTTGATTGTTGTTGTTATTTAGTTACAAGTCATAGTCATTCGGTATTGGGAAATGCAACAACCATTTGACTAAAACTAAAAACTGCTGTACTATAACCAATAACCAACAAACTAAGAACTAATTATCCTATAGATAACTAAAACGTAGTACAATCAAAATGATGAATCGTTATATGAATTTTGACATGAAACAATTTCCAAAACGTGCTATTACAATAAAAAAAAATGATTGATCTTTCCAATATTTCTCTTCAATTCACCGGTGAATATCTTTTCAAGAATGTTAATCTGAAAATCCACTCAGGAGATAAAATCTGTCTCGTCGGCTCAAACGGAACCGGTAAATCGTCTCTTCTTAAAATGTTTGTAGGCGGGGT
Source organism: uncultured Ignavibacteriaceae bacterium (assembly GCA_963698525.1). Lineage (GTDB taxonomy): Bacteria > Bacteroidota > Ignavibacteria > Ignavibacteriales > Ignavibacteriaceae > IGN2. Next base: position 118,158 of record CAVORE010000017.1, read on the forward strand.
TGAACCTGAAAGCGGGTCTATCAACAAACAAAAAAATATTGCTATCGGTTACCTTCCCCAGGATCATGTAGTTCATCGCGGTAAAACTTTAATTGATGAGGTCTTCACTGCTCTTTCGGATATCAAATCTCTTCACCAGAAAGAAAAGGAAATACTCGAACAGCTCGAACCATCTTCATTGAATGATGAAGAAAAAGAAGATCTCGTAAATCAGTTAGGTGAAGTTCATCAGCGTTTGGAAGAGCTTGAATCGTATAGTGCTGAATATAAAATTGAAAAAATATTAACGGGACTTGGCTTTGCTGAAAAGGATTTCAGGAGACTTACAGATGAATTCTCAGGCGGCTGGCAGATGCGCATAGCAATGGCAAAGCTTCTGATTGCTCAAAACGATCTGCTTCTGTTTGACGAACCGACAAACCATCTTGATCTCGATTCTTTGCAATGGCTGATCAATTATATTCAAAGTTTCAAGGGCTCGATGATAATTGTTTCTCACGATAAAAATTTTGTGAATCTCACTACAAACCGTACCTGGGAAATATTTCTTAGAAAAATTAATCCGTACAACGGCAAATTGAATGATTACCTGAAATATAAAGAAGAACGTGACCAGACACTGATTAACCAGAGAGAAAACCAGCAGAAAAAAATTAAGGACACACAAAGATTTATTGAAAGATTTCGGTACAAATCTACCAAGGCACGACAGGTTCAAAGCAGAATAAAACAGCTTGAAAAAATTGAGCTGGTTGAAATTCCAGATGATGAAGGAAGAGTAAATATAAGATTCCCCAATCCACCGCCGAGTGGTGCGTTCAATGTTGAGTTGAATAGTATTCACAAATCTTTCGGCGAGTTAAAGCTGTTTGAAGGAATTGATTTCAGAGTGAACCGTGGTGATAAAATTGCATTCGTAGGACCGAACGGCGCAGGCAAAACTACTTTGAGCAAAATTATCGCAGGTAAAATTGATATTAACAAAGGGGAAAGAATAAACGGACATAACAACATCATCTCCTATTACTCGCAGGATGTTGCTGATTCTTTAAATCCCGAATTCGATTTAATTGAAACTTTGGATTCGGTGGGTTCTGAAAAGTCGATTGGACAACTTCGGTCATTACTCGGTGCCTTTCTTTTTACCGGTGATGATGTTTTTAAGAAAGTCGGAGTTCTATCCGGTGGAGAAAAAAGCAGACTGGCACTTGCAAAGATTTTACTCTCCCCTTCCAATTTTATAATTCTCGATGAGCCGACAAACCACCTGGATTACTCATCCAAAAAAGTTTTGCAGCAGGCTTTAGTTAATTTTTCCGGCTCTCTGATACTCGTTTCTCACGATGTGGAATTTCTCAAGCCAATTGCAAACAGAGTCGTAGATATTCGCACAGGAAAAATAAAAATTTACGAAGGTGATATTGAATATTATTTTTATAAGCGAAATGCAGAAACCGAACAGGTATCAATAACCAAAATTGAACAGCAAAGTGATACTACTTCCCGAAAAGATCAAAAACGGTTAGAAGCCGAGAAACGTCAGCAGAGATACAAAGCAACAAAAGATTTGAAGGAAAGATCATCAAAGCTTGAAAAAGAAATCCACAAGCTTGAGCAGGAACTTGAAAAAATAAATGCAATTCTAATGAACCCGAATTCATACGACAATCCAAATCAGATAAAAGAGTTGAACGAAAAGCACCAAAAGCTAAAACTATCTCTCGATAAAAAAGTAAAAGAATGGGAGGAAGTGAGTTTGAAACTTGAAGAGGTTGAGAGGAATTTTATTTAAACCCTCACACCCAAAAATTCTTCAGCAAGTGCAATACCGCCAAATATTGCTGCATCATCTCCAAGCTTTGAGGCAACAATTCTCAAACCTTTGGCAGAACCGCTAAGCACGTATTCAGAAAAAGACTTTTTAATTAATGGAAGCATATAAAAATCCAGCGCTTCAATCATTCCGCCGCCAAGAACAATCATATCGAGATTTAGAAGATTGGAAATGCTTGCAAGAACTCCACCTATTACATCGCATCCTTCTGCTATTCTTCTACGCACAACTTTATCACCTGACTTGACAGCAGACGTAAGCGATTTGCTTCTTATTCTCTCTCCCGATTTAACCAGCTTTGAAATCTTGCTTCGCTTGCCGGATTTAATATCCTTAATAATTTTGTTTACGATAGCCGTTCTGCTTGCAATTGCTTCAAAGCAGCCTTTCTTTCCACAGCCGCATTTTGGTCCATTCTTCTCAACAAGCATATGCCCGATTTCTCCTGCTCCAAAGTTTGAACCGCGATATAGTTTCCCGTCAAATATCAATCCGCCGCCTATTCCCGTACCGACAAAAACAGCAAGCATATTGGTTGCTATTTTACCAACGCCAAAATTTTTAGCTCCCAGCGCACCGAGGTTCACATCATTTTCAATCAAAACCTGGAATGGAATTTCAGCTTCGAGCATTTTTTTAATGTTGAAATTTTTTAATCCAAGGTTGGGCGCTATGCCGATTATTCCGGTAATAGGATTAACTGTTCCCGGAACACCAAGACAAACTGCTTTTATTTTTTTCTTGTTGATATGCGTTTTATCAATCAGATCATTCACAACTTCTGCGAGCTGGTGAATATATTTTTTTCTGGATGAAGTCGGATCGGTTGGCTTTTTTACACGGGCGATTATTCCATCTTTTGAATTTACTACGCAGCCGAGAACTTTCGTCCCGCCCATATCTATGCTGATAACTGAATCTCTGTGCATCTGGGAATAATCCTATTTTGTTTTTGAAAAGCTAATGAGAAATTGAGTTCTATCAAAAAATAGTTGGTGTCCACTTTAGTGTCTTAGAGTCTTTGTGGCATTTGCCTGTTCTGCCACGAAGGCACAAAGTCACAAAGAATATATAATTAGTTCTACAACTACTTTGTTATTTTTGAATTAATGAATATTCACAACAAACCAAAAAAACGTTTCGGGCAGAATTTTTTACAGGATGAAAACATCCTCAACAAAATTGTGAAGGAAATAAATCCTCAATCGGCTGATCTGATAATTGAAATTGGTCCTGGCTACGGTGCACTCACTAAAAAAATAATTTCTACAACAGAAAATCTCATAGCAATTGAAATTGATAACCAACTCGCCAAGGATCTGAAAGAAAAATTTCCACATCTTCGAATAGTCAACGAGGATTTTTTGAAAACAGATTTATCGAAGTTTGATTCAGGTGATAAGAAACTTCGAGTGGTTGGCAACATTCCATACAACATTACCTCACCTATTCTCTTCAAGCTTATCAAAAATAACAAGCTGGTAAAGGATGCTGTATTTATGGTTCAGCTTGAGGTTGCTAAACGAATGGTCGCAAACAGAGGAACAAAAGACTATGGTATTCTCGCCGTGGTTCTAAAATATTTTGCTGAAACAAAATTGTGCTTCAAAATTTCACCTAATGTTTTCTACCCTAAGCCTAAAGTGTTTTCAGCATTGGTTCATATTCACTTCAAAGAAATTGAAAAACCGGAAGAAGAGCAGAAATTATTTATCCAAATTGTAAAAGCAGCTTTCGGAAATAGAAGAAAAACCCTAAAAAATTCCTTCAGTAATAGTATATTTCACGAAATTGATTTTTCAAATTCGGGTATTGACTTATCGTTACGTGCTGAAAATCTAAACGTTGCTGATTTTGTAACTTTGACAAATCACGTAATTAATAATCGAAGTCAATCCTGATATAATCTAGCACAAAATGGTTAATGGATAAGTTCAAACAGTTTTTAAAACACCTTAAAGCCTTCGATCTGGTTGTAATTGTATTCTACATCATCCTTTCAGTTCTTCACATTATTTACTGGGACAGAATTGAAACCTGGTCAATGTGGATAGTAGTTAATATTTTCATAATCATTATCAGCTTTGTACTTGCCTATCTCGAAACTAAATATGATAATGAGTTCTGGAATGCAGTGCATTACTGGTATATTGTTCCTGTGGTGCTTATTACATTTAAACAGCTTTATTTTATGATAAAGCCAATCAGGATTTACGACCACGATGAGATGTTTATTGCAATTGACAGATGGTTATTCGGAACGGATCCGACACATTTTCTCAATCAGATTTCGAATCCGGTTTTAACTGAAGTTTTGCAAATTGTTTATGGAATATTTTATCTTCTGCCTATTCTGCTGGGTTTATTTCTTCTTAAAAAGAAAAGATATGTTGCGATGGATTTTTCAGTATTCATAGTGATCTATGGCTTCTATCTTTCCTACCTGGGTTATTTTATATGGCCCGGAATCGGTCCGCGATTCACACTTCATAATTTTGAAACAATAAATCAGGAACTGCCCGGACTTTTCCTGACAAACTTTCTTCGTGAATTAACAAATTCAGGTGAATCAATTCCTGCAGGAACGTTGAACCCGGCTGAAGTAGTTCAGAGGGATATTTTCCCAAGCGGTCATACAATGATTACATTGATAGTTATGTATCTCTCTTTCCGTCTTAAAAGCAGGTCGAGATTTTTCTTTATTCCTGTTGGTGCTTTGCTTATCTTTTCCACAGTTTATCTCTGGTATCATTATGTGATTGACCTTATCGGCGGATTGTTGTTTATGATTTTTGCTGTATGGACCGGTAAGTACATCTTTAACTGGTGGCGTAGAAAAATTGGCAAGCCGGAGTTTGAGTACGGAAAATTTTAGAACGATAGTGAAACTTTCCATGCAGCCATCCAAACATGCATTCATGCAAACGGGTTACATTCAACTTCAAAAAGCATGAATGTATGAAAATGTAAAACAGATGGATAAGAAACAAACTGTTAAAACTATTTTTGATTCGATTGCAGGAAAGTATGATTTCCTGAACCATCTTCTGAGTTTCGGAGTTGATAAATACTGGAGAAAAAAAGCACTCATACTAAGCAAAATCGGAAGCGAAAGTATTTTGCTCGATGTTGCGTGCGGAACCGGCGATGTTGCAATTGAAGCATATAAACAAGGAGTGAGAAGTATTGTGGGTGCAGATTTTTCTCACAACATGCTTGCTCTCTTCAGGAAAAAGAGCGAATGGATAGTTGGTAAAGTAATCCAGACAACCGCAGAACAAATGCCTTTCAGAGATAATTCTTTTACAAATATTACTGTTGCATTCGGTGTCCGTAATTTTTATGACATTAAAGAAGGTTTCAGATCATTTCATCGCGTGTTGAAAGCAAAAGGTAAAGCAACGGTAATCGAATTTCAGATGCCTGAGAATAAAATTTTCAAAAGCCTCTATAAATTTTACTTCAAGAAAATTCTTCCATTTATCGGAGCGATAGTATCCAAAAACAAAACTGCGTATCAATACTTACCGGATTCTGTCGAAGAGTTTGATGAGAAAATTAAACTGGTTGATTTGCTAAAAGAAGCTGGTTTTAAATCGGTGGTAAAACATAAACTTACTTTCGGTATTGTCCAGGTTGTAATAGCAGAAAAATAATTTTATGTTGCTTTGTGTCTTAGAGTCTTTGTGGCTCTGATATTTTTTGCCACGAATTCACCAAGACACCAAGAAATTTATTTTCCATTTAAATAATCCTTCAGATATTTTCCTGTCCACGAATTTTCTACTTCAACAATATCTTCGGGAGTGCCGGTTGCAACTACCTCTCCTCCCTTTTCACCGGCTTCGGGACCGAGATCAATTACATAATCTGCACATTTAATCACATCGAGGTTGTGCTCTATTATTACAACAGAATTATTTCGTTCAACCAACATATTAAAACAATTTAGCAGTTTTGAAATATCATCGAAGTGAAGCCCAGTTGTTGGTTCATCAAAAATAAAAAGAGTGTGCCTGTTTTCTCTGCTTTGAGCAAGATGTGATGCAAGCTTTACTCTCTGTGCTTCGCCACCTGAAAGTGTGTTTGAAGGTTGACCTAATTTGATATATCCTAAACCAACATCAGAAAGTACCTGAAGAATATTTTCTACTTTTCTATGACTATTGAAAAAAGGCAAAGCTTCGTCCACCGTCATTTCAAGAACATCAACAAGATTTTTTCCGTGGTAAGTAATTTCACGGGTTTCTTTTTTATATCGCGTTCCTCCACAATCATCGCAAGTTAAGTAAAGGTCAGCGAGGAACTGCATTTCAACTTTAATAAAACCATCGCCCTGACAGGTTTCGCATCTTCCTCCGGGAACATTAAATGAAAAGAATCCGGGTTTATACCCTCTTGATTTAGCCTGATGTGTTGCTGCAAACAACTCTCTTATGTGTTCAAATGCTTTAACATAACTGATTGGATTTGATCTTGGTGACTTTCCAATCGGTGATTGATCTACAATTTCAATTTCATCTATATATTTTGCTCCAAGTATTTCATCGAATTTTCCAATGTGCGATGGCGCCATTCCAAAATATTTTGCAACTCCTGCATAAAGAACATCGTGGATGAGTGTACTTTTTCCTGAACCACTAACACCGGTTATAACTACAAATCTATTAAGTGGAATTTCGATATTAATATTTTTCAGGTTGTTCTCTTTTGCTCCGATAATTTCTATGCTTTTGGTTTTTCTACTTATTCTTTTTTTAGGGAAAGGAATTTTCATCTTTCCTGAAAGATATTTTCCGGTCATTGATTTTTCACTCTTCAAGATATCTTCAACTGTTCCGTGAGCAACAATTTCACCTCCACCGATTCCTGCTTTTGGACCCATATCAAAAATCAGATCTGCATTTCGCATCATTTCAGGATCGTGTTCAACTATGATCACCGTATTTCCAATATCGCGAAGATTTTTTAATAAGCTGATCAATTTGTTGTTATCTCTCGGATGAAGACCAATTGTTGGTTCATCCAAAACGTAAAGTGTTCCGACAAGTGAAGAACCAAGAGATGTTGCAAGATTAATTCTTTGTGTTTCACCACCGGAAAGTGTGCTGCTCAAACGATCCATCGTCAGATATCCTATTCCAACATCATTCAAAAACTTTAATCTTTTAATTATCTCTTTTAATATTCTTTCACCAACTAGAAAATCATATTCGGAAAGTTTCAGTTCTTCAAAAAAAGTCAGTGAGTGCTCAATCGGAAGAGCAACAACATCATAAATTGATTTACCAGCAATCTTCACCTGCAAAGCTTCCCTTCTTAAACGCGAACCTTTACAAGCTTTACAAAGCGTATATCCTCTAAAACGGCTCAACATAACACGCACGTGCATTTTATAAGTTTTCTGTTCCAGCTTTTCAAAGAATCCATCAATTCCCAGATAAGTTCCAAATCCTTTTTTAACAAGCTCGACCTGATTTTCTGATAATTGTTTGAATGGAATATGAAGTGGAATTTTAAATGCTTTTGCATTCTGAACAAGGTCTCTCAGAAATGAACTATACTTTGCACCTCTGAAAGGAGCAATTGCTCCATCCATAATACTCTGGTTTGGATCAGGAATTACAAGGTTCATATCAATGCCGACTGTTTTGCTGAATCCCTGGCAAACCGGGCAAGCACCAAACGGATTGTTGAAAGAAAAAAATCGCGGTTCAGGTTCTTCGTATCTTATTCCGCAGCATTCGTAATATTTGTTGAATTCATTTTCTTCACCGGTATCTGCATTTATAATGACAATCCGGTTTTCGCCTTCTTTGAATGTAACTTCAATTGAATCAGAAAGTTTTTGACGGATTTTATTTTTCTCAACTTTAAATCTTTCAATAATCACCCGGATATCTTTTGCGTTTTTAGCAGGAATTTTTTCTTCGTTAAGATCAATCAATTTATTATTTAGATAGATCCGGAAAAAGCCACGCTTCCGTAAAAGTTCTACTTCTTCCTTTTTAGAATGACCTTTATGTTCGTGCAATGGAAAGCCGAGATAAAATTTTGAATCGTCTTCCTGTTTTTCGAGCCAGTCAACGACAGTCGTGGTTGTTGCTCTTGTTACTTCTTTGCCGCACTGAAAACAAATGGTTTTTCCAATCCTTGAAAAGAGAAGGCGAAGGTAGTCGTAAATTTCTGTAGTTGTACCAACAGTTGAGCGGGAATTACGTGAAACCGTTTTCTGTTCGATGGCAACTGCCGGGGAAATTCCCTGGATTAAATCAACATCGGGTTTGTTCATTCTTTCAAGAAATTGCCGTGCATAAGAAGACAGACTTTCAACATATCTTCTTTGCCCTTCTGCATAAATTGTATCAAAGACAAGTGATGATTTACCGCTTCCGCTTACGCCTGTAAACACAACCAATTTGTTTCTTGGAATCTCAAAGCTGAGATTCTTCAGGTTGTGTTCTCGTGCACCTTTGACGATTATCTTTTTATTATTTACTGACGATTTATTGTTTTTCATTTGAGAAAACTGCCTGTAGGAAAAAGAATGATTTCTAAATCCAGACAGCTAATTTAAGAATTTATAGGATACGGGAGAGGGGAAAATGTTAGTACATAGATCAAAAGTATGGATGATAAAAAGTAATTCTTCATTCATTATTCCTTGTTCGATATTCGAAATTGCTTCTGAATAATGAATATCGATTAACGAATGTCGAAGTCAGAAGTAATTTTGGTCATTGCAACACCTAATAGATTACCGTTAATTACTTGGTGATCGGCAACTAAAATTAACAGTATTACAGCTTGATTCTTATTTCCATTATGCTAAATTTCAAAATGTAAATAAGGAAAAATTCCAGTGAGAATAAAAATTGAATCTGAATTTCTTCCTATCCCACGCTTAAACTACGATCCATTAGGAAGAGCACAAACCAAAACACACCACAAGGTTATCCGGTTAACAACAAATTTTTTTATCAGGAGGGAAAAATGAAAAACTTTTACTTCTCTTTGCTGTGTGCAATTCTTATTACACAAACTTTAAATGCCCAATGGTATTTGCAACAAAGTGGAACAACAGAAAACCTCAAGTCGGTTTACTTTGTCGATCAAAATACCGGATGGGTTTGCGGTAGTAATGGTGCCATTAAAAAAACTACAAACGGTGGTTTAAACTGGATTGCACAGAATTCAAATACTGCTGATAACTTAAAATTAATTCAGTTCAGAGATCCAAACCATGGTTGGGCTTACGGTGATACTTCACTACTTTCAACAAACAATGGTGGCACAAGCTGGGGTGTTTCAAGTATTACCAGCAGATTTGTAGGGCAACAGTTTATTAACTCTGGAAGTGGATTGGTAGGATGGTGGATTTCACAGGATATAATATTTCCTGAAGAAATAGTAATTTATAGATATTATAATGGATGGTTCGCTCCAATTTATGTTTATGCTGGAGATTGTGATGCATTATTTTTTTTAGATGAAAATAATGGCTGGATTACTTCTGTAGGCTTTGGAGTTGTTTTAAGGACTACAGATGGAGGATCTAACTGGGAATTTAGTAACACATTTCTTTTAGGTTCACCAACTTGCATACGGTTTACAACACCGCTAATAGGTTGGGTCAGCAGTAATACATTAGGGAACTCTGATATATCAAAATCAACAGATGGAGGAGTTACGTGGTTTTCACAATTTACGGGTGGGCTTAATGAATTTATAAATTCTATTTCTTTCCCTACTACTACAACAGGTTATGCTGTAGGATTTACATACATTCCACAGAGTCAATATGAAGGATTCATTATGAAAACTGGAAATGGGGGTACAGATTGGGAGGAGCAATACAGAGAAAACGGAAGACTAAATTCGGTATTCTTTATAAATGAGAATCGGGGTTGGGCAGTTGGAGATGGAGGTAAAATATTAGTTACTGCGAATGGTGGTACACCAGTAGAACTTACATCATTCACAGCATTAATTTTACAAAATGAAAAAGCAGTGCAACTAAATTGGACAACAGCAACGGAAACGAATAACTCAGGTTTTGAAATAGAGAGAAGCCCATCCCTAATCCCTTCCCAAAGGGAAGGGACTTCTCAAACCCCCCTTTGGGGGGAGTGGGGGGCCATCGGTTTCGTTCCCGGATTTGGAACTACTACAGAACCAAAAACTTATTCATTTAATGATGAGAACGTCTCAACTGGAATTTACAAATACCGGCTCAAGCAAATTGATTTTGATGGGAGTTTTGAATATTCAAACGAAATAGAAGTTGCAGTTGATTTTGCTCCGAAGGATTTTGTGCTTTATCAGAACTACCCTAATCCGTTTAATCCAAATACAGTGATCAGTTATCAGGTGCCGGTGAGCGGTAGTGTAACATTAAAAATATATGATGTGCTTGGCAACGAAGTTGCAACTTTGGTTAACGAAGAAAAACAACCCGGAGTTTACGAAGTTGAGTTTTCCGTAGGTCAGGACTCCAGTCCTGACAAAGCAAGTGGAATTTATTTCTATCAACTGAACGCAGGAAGTATTTCAGATACAAAAAAAATGATCCTCTTACGCTGATATTTATTACCGAAATTATTTTGTGAAATAGCCTTAGTGAAAAATGTATAACAACAAAGATGACATCTTTCCAAAAGATGTCATCTCTCAAAGCAAAATATTTTTATTTGTGCGGGAGTTTGATCAAACCGCAATTTACTGTTACGGCTTTTTCATTTCTCGATTTTATTATACTCATCCAATGCCATCTTCTCAAGTTCAGATCTCATTTCTTTTGGAAGTATAACAGTCTCATAATACTTTCCGTCTTTTCCTTTTTGATCAGGTGAGGAAAGAAACAATCCATTGGAACCGTTCACAAGCCTGAATCCTTTTATCGTGATTCCATCATTAGTTTGAATATCAAGAAATGCAGCGGTTTTTCCGCTTCCTTCAGACTTCAGGGGATTTATTCTTATTATTTTCACGGGAGCCTCCAGTGTTGATGATAGTTAATTGCTGGAATCAATTTATAACTTTTACTGATAGATGTCAACCTCCCCGAACTTTTGTACCAGTAAATTTTATTTGAAAAATTACTTATTTGTGGGTTCCAGCGACTTTAGTTCCTCTATCTTCTGGTCAAGTAATTCAATTCTTTTATTGAGTTCTTCTGTTTTGCGGTCAATTTGTTTTTCATATTCTCCGGCGTCCCAATAGCCACGTTCTTCAAAATAACTTTTGAATAACCAGTTATGCTTCAATGCTTCCATATTTTCAGAAAGACTACTTACTGCTGTTTTTGATTCTTCTGAAATTTCTTTAAGATTCATCATCAAAGACTGAAAATTTGAATCAGCACTTGTGCCCTGAACTAAAAGAGAACCGAGAACACCCTTCCCTTGCAAAGTATTATTCATAAGTGAATCTGCAGCAATCAACAACCTATTAATATTATTAACTGCCGATTGAACAGATGTGCCCAGTGATTTGTATTGATCGGTGATTATTTTTAATTCGGCAGTGATAGAAGTAAGACTTTTGTCTGCTGACTTTGTCAAATCAGTAGCAGCATAATATAATTCATCATCAGTAAATATTTTTCCAACAGTTCCTTCGCCTCTGTTTATGCGGTTAATTATATCTGCGAGGTCTCTAGTCATTTCTCTTGTGTAGCCCATTATACCCTGAGTTTCCTGAATGATATCAGCAAAGTTAACAGGTTCTTTTGCCTGAATAACTCCACCATCCTTAACAAGCTCTGATTGACTATCTCCGATTTTAAGAGAGACAAATTTATTTCCAACAAGTCCTTCTGTTTGGATTTCAGCCTGGGTATCAACTCTGATAAAGTGACTAATCTCTTCGAGCAGTCTCATTTTAACTTCAATCAAGCTAACAGTATCACCAACTACATTAATATCCTGAACAGCACCTGCATCAATGCCGCTTAATTTTACTGGTGAACCGTTTCTTAAACCTTCAACATTATGAAAGTATGCTTTAACGGTAAAAGTTGGTTTAAACATTGCTTCCTTATTTCCCAGCATAAAAATTCCAATCACAAGGAGAGTGCTACCAATAAATATAAAAATGCCAAGTTTTGCACCAGATAATCCGGCTTTCATTTCTTACTCCCATTAATTTCTATTATTTCGTCACTAAAAAAGTTTATAAGTAGTTGATCTTTTGAAGTGGTCAATTCTTCGATGCTTCCTTCCTTTACTATTTTACGATCATCAAGAACTATAGCTCTGTCGGCAATTATTTTTGCACACAGAAGATCGTGCGTAACAACAACGGAAGTCATTTTCAAAGAGTGTTGCAAGTCGTTGATCAAAACACTTATTTCTTTTGAGGTAATTGGATCGAGTCCGGTTGTGGGTTCGTCATAAAACATAAGTTTAGGTTTGGTAATTATAGACCGGGCTAATCCAATTCTTTTTCTCATACCTCCGGAAAGTTCCGAAGGCATTTTATCAATTGCCTCGAGAAGCGAAACAGCGTCCAGCACAAAATTAACTCGTTCATCGATTTCTTTTTGATCAACAATAAAATTTCTGATTAATGGAAATTCAAGATTTTCTCTTACACTCATCGAATCATATAAAGCAGCTCCCTGAAAAAGAAACCCAATGTTCTTTCTGAGCTCATTCAGTTCTTTAAGATTTAATTTTAGTACGTCTTTGCCCTGGATTTTAATATCTCCCGAATCAGGTTCTAATAATCTTATCATACATTTTAAAAGAACACTTTTGCCTGTACCGCTCCTTCCGAACACAACCATATTCTCCCCTTCAGCAACTTTAAAAGAAATACCATCAAGTATCCTGTTACTGTTAAAGGATTTATGTAAATCAGTTATTTCAATCATCACTTCGCCATTGGCCAAATCCAGAGAGAAAACTTCACAAGAACCATATCAAAAATTAATATCAATAATGAAGAAACAACCACAGAACTTGTTGATGCTCTTCCAACACCTTCCGTTCCGTTTTCAGTTGTGTAGCCTTTGTAACAGCCAACAAGCCCGACAATATATCCAAAGACAAAAGTTTTGGCTACGCCGGGAATCGCATCACCAAATTCAACGGCAAAAATTACCCTGTCCAAATAATAAGCCCACGTCATATTTTGAACGAGTACAACTGCAATGTATGCACCAATCAGTGAAATGAAAATAACATAAACAGTGAGAATGGGAAGGATAAAAGTAGTTGCAAAGATTCGTGTAACAACAAGATATCTGAAAGGATTAACACCGGAAACTTCCATTGCGTCAATCTGTTCTGTAACACGCATTGAACCAAGTTCTGCACCAATACCCGAACTTACTCTGCCAGCAAATATTAAAGCACAAATTACAGGACCAAGTTCACGGACAATTGAAATTCCGACTGAGCCTGGTAAAAATGCTTCAGCACCGAATCTTTTTAATACCGGGCTAAGCTGCATTGCTATAACTAATCCGATTATAAATCCTGTAACTCCAACTATTGGCAGGGTTTTCATACCAAGTTCGACCATGTGCTTTCTTATCTGGTCAATTTCGTAAGGCGGGAGGAATACTTCTTTTAAAAATCTAACAGAGAAGGAAGATAAACCGCCAATCATTGTAAAGAATTCGGTTAGTTTTCTTTCTGTCTTGCTGAAAAATTTGCCTGAGGTTAAGAAATTATTCAAATCTTCTTTATCTAATAATGATTATGGATACGTAAAAATATGGAAATTGGATGTCAATAGAAATTAAATCAGTCACTTTAGCTTAATAATTTTTGATCGAGGAATTAAAGGAAATTAATTTGTTAAGTCACCTTACTCAATAAAATAGGTTGCATAGAGATGGCATCTTAGTTTTTGAGTGAAATTCAGATAGAAATGTTATTTACATCACAAATTAAATATTTATTTTATCCAGTAAAGATTTCATCTCTCTTTTGTGCATAAGATGAACTAAAAAGCATTTTCATAATGATTGACTTCAGGATTGTTCAAATCCATAAATAGAATTGCGAACACATCAAACCGGCAGTCAATTTCTTTTATATCCTTATCATAAAGATATAGTTCTGCCATTTTTCTTATTTGTTTTTGCTTGTTTTTAGTTATCGAGTATTCAGGTTGCCCAAACTCAAGATTTTGTTTTGACTTTACTTCAACAAAAACAGTGCACTGATCTTTCGGGTCAATTGCAATTAGATCAATCTCACCGTGGCTGAATCTGTAGTTGCGTTCAATTATTTCATAACCTTTTTCAGTTAGAATTTTTGCTGCGAGATCCTCTCCCCTTTTAGCAAGTTCTTTTCTATCGAGATTCATAATTACTATACTTCAATTATTTCAGTACTAAACTCAGGAAATTCTTTCTCTGTTAAAATATTTTTAAGGAATGATTTTCTATGAAGAGGACTCGGACCAAGCTTCTTTATAATTTCTCTGTGTTGTTTAGTCGGGTATCCTTTATTCTGTCCCCATAAATAAACGGGATATTGGGCTGCAAGATTTTTCATTAGTCTATCTCTTGTTACTTTAGCAAGAATTGAAGCAGCAGCAATTGAAAAAGATTTTGCATCTCCTTTAATTATTGGGATGATGGGAATATCACTCTCAAATGCTTTGTTGCCATCAACTAAAACTAAATCAGGTTTGATATTTAGAGCCTGCACTGCCTGTTTCATTGCAAGCATTGTTGCATTTAAAATATTCACTTCATCAATTACATTGTGATCTATTATTGAAACCGAATATGCCAATGCTTTGGAAACAATTATATCAAAAAGTTTATCTCTCTTTTTTTCGGTCAATTGTTTTGAATCATTTACATCCCGTATAATTGTCTCTCTGCGAAAGATAACTGCAGCCGCAACCACAGGACCAGCGAGCGGACCTCTGCCAGCTTCATCAACACCGGCAATATATTTTATTTTTTTGGTGAAATATTTTTTATCGATTGATTTCATACGCCAAAGTAAATTGCAATGAGTCCAAATATCATACTCAATTTTAAAAAATTGCTAATCTTCTTCAAGTTGTTCTGTGATTGATTATCAAATAAAATTTTCAAACAATAAACAAGAATTGGGTTGACAAAGATCATCACCGTAATAAAATATTCAATTTTGTAAAGTTGGGCGAGAAACGGGTATAAGGTATAAAGTATAAGGATAATAGTAATTATTAGAATTATAATTTTAGATTTTTGAAAACCAAACTTTACCGGAAAAGTAATCACTCCTGCTTTTGTATCACCTTCAGCATCTTCCATATCTTTTACAATTTCCCGGATCAGGTTTATCAGTAAGGCAAATATTGCAGGGACTATTGCTGCCGAAGGGTTTCCAACTACAAATCCACCATAAATAAAAACGAGTCCGGTTAAAAATGCAACAGTTATATTTCCAACTAATGGGATACTCTTGATGTATTTTGAGTAAAGGAAAAGTATCAAAATAGAAATCAGAACAATCACAAGCGCTATTTCATTTACTAAGGATGTAATAACAATTGAAGTAACAATAAAAAAAATATAAAGTCCATAAGCTTCTTTAGTTGTTATTTTTCCTGATGGCAAAGCACGAAGCGGACGATTAATTTTGTCGGTCTCAATGTCGTAAATATCATTTATAATATTACCCGACGCCATTACAAAAGCAGCGGCTATTGCAGCAATATAAACATTGATACCAGGAGTTTTGTTGGGTAGACAAATAATCGCAGCAACAATCACTGAAATAAAAGTAATCAGAAAATTTAATGGGCGGATAAGTTTTATTATTGTTATCGGCTTTTCTATCAATTCTATAAAAGTATTATTGAGAAGTTCGCCGAAACTTACGAAAAGAAATGATACACTAACCCAATTTCTTAAAGAAATTGGGTTAGTTTCTTTTCAAGTCTGGTCAAAACCGATTTTACGATGTGTGCCATCGCAGAAAGGTTTGTTGTTTGAACTTCCACAACGGCAAAGTGCAACTGATCCTTCTTTTGTTTCTTCTTTTCCATCTGTTCCGACGAAAAGGAATTTTCCTTTTACCAAATATGGTCCGCCTTTACTTACTTGCACTGTAGTTTGTGATTGCTGTGTTTGTTTAGGTTGTGCTTTTTGTTCGCTCATTTCATTATTCCTTTCATATGATAATGCCCCCGATGGACAGTTATCAACAATCTTAATTATCTCATCTGTTGTGCCTCCATTCATATCAATCCAGGGTCTTCGTTTTGGATTAAAGACTGCCACTGAAGCTTTCCAGCATTTGGTTGAATGAATACAAATTTCAGGTTTCCAGATTACTGTAATATCGTCATTTGTATATGATTTTTTTGTCATTATGATTTACTGTCTAATGTAACAATTAAAACTCATTAATAATTCCAAAGTGAATTTTACCTTCGCTGAAAGAATCTCCTTGAGCTAAAGCGAAACTCACACCAAGCAGACCAATAGCAGTTTCTACTGTAATACCAAGTCCATAACCGAAAATATAATCTTCGTTTTGTGCAACTCCTCTGTCCGGATCAGCCTCAAGAAAATAATAACCGGCATCAAAGAAAAGAAAAGCATAAGATCTCTGTGTAAGCATTAAACGATATTCAAGATTTGACCATGCAATTCTGGATGCTAAAAATTGTTCTTCCCTGTAACCTCTGACTGTTTTTGTTCCGCCAAACCTCCATAGATCACTTTGCTCAAAGAAGGGTCCGCTTAGCTCTTTACCACTTACATTTACAGCAATAACATTTCTTGAAAAGATCAGATAATAAAAGCTAAAGCCTGCGGTTATTCTTTGCAGATTTGGATTTGTTTCAAGCCCCGGTGTGATGTATTCATCCGGGCCATTTATCGTTTTTCTGCTGAACGAGTAAACAGTTTCAAATAAAAATCCGTTCGTTGATGCTATTGGATCATCTCTAATATCTATTCTTAAACCAAGTCCCGTTGTCAGAGAAGAAGAATTGTAAACCGTAAATACAGGTACCTGACGTTCAGTGGGAATAATTTCTTCAGTAATTACAAAAGCAGATGCGGATATATCTTCGGTTGCAAGAAATTCCAGCGAACCGCCAAGTCTTCTCTGAACATAAGTTGTATCTTGTATCCTCTGGAAAAGTTCTGCGTTAAGATTAAAAGGAAAACCAAAGAGCCATGGTTCTAAATACTTAAGTTCAAGCTCCTGTGACTCACGTGTTAATTTTTGCCATCTGATTGCTGCCGCTCTTCCTGTTCCAAACATATTACGAAGAGTTACGTTTACCAAACCTGTTACATAGCCGGACTCATTATCTTTTGCCGCAGGAACGTAACCTATTATTCCATCAAAGTTGTTTGTATTTTTTTCTTTTACTTTTATCTGGAGAACACCGTTCTCCTGGTTATCAACATAAAACTGGGGAACAGGCACAGGGTCAAAGTAACGGAGTTTATTTAATCTTCGAGGAAGGTTTTCAATTTTCTTTTGAGAATATTCTTCACCTGCATCCATCCTTAACTCCCGGATTATTACGTAATCTTTAGTGGAAGTATTTCCGGTAACCTCAATTTTATCAATACGACTTTTTCTTCCTTCATCAAGCACAATATAAAGATCAGCGTAATGATCATTACTTGTTGAATCATCATATAAATGAATTGATTGAATTTTCACTGATGCAAATGGAAATCCAATATTTTCAAAATCAGTTAAAATATTACTTATGCTGGTTTCAATTTCATAACGGTTGAATATTTCTCCCTTTAAATAATTAAGTGATGAAGTAAATTCTTCAATGTTTATAGAATCTGAAGAACTAATGAATAATTCCTTTACAAAAGTTGGGCTTCCCTCTTTTACATTTATAAATAAGTTCACTTTTTGAGAATCATTTGCAAATTCAAAGTGAGATCCATCAAAAGAAAAATTAAAATAACCGCTGGAAACTATGTTGTTCGAGATTCGCGAAAATAAAGTATCGAGTATTCCCGGAAAATAATTTTGTCCTTCATTCAATCCAGCCCAACGGGCTATCTCGTCATCACTGAAAATCTGGTTCTCGCTAATTTCTATCTGATCAATTTTTTGTGCATAAAACGCTGATGAGCATAACAAAAGCCAAAACAAAATTTTTTTATTCGGGTGAATCATTAATTTCTTTTAGTTTCTTCCCAATAGCTTTGATATTAATTTTTTCTGCAAGTGATTTAGCGCTATCGAATTCAACTTCACAGACCTCCAATGAAATGGAGTTAAGGGCACCCAATGCTGTTGCAAAACGCAACTGCTGTTCAAAAGTTAATTTGTTGTGCCAGCCAAAAATTAAACCTGCGACAAATGCATCACCACTTCCCGTTGAATCTACTGTGTTAATTTGAGGAGGAATTACGTTATAATGAAAGTCAAAATTAGAAGCATAAAAAAGTTTTTCGCCATCGGTAATGTAAGCTTGTTTAACTCCTTTTCCATAGAGCATTTGCAATAAACTACGGTGATCTGATTCATTTTTAATACTGATGCCCAGCGAATTCCTGACTTCATCAAGATTATTATGAACGATAGTCGGTGAAGAATTTAGACATTGTTCAAGATGCAATCCATAAGTATCGCAAATAGAAATTTTATCCAGATCATTTGCTATCGTGATTCCCTTTGAAAATATCTGATCAGTTTCAGTACAGGGTGAACTGCCGGAAAATACTACAATCTCACAGGTTGCTATTGCTTTTTCTAATTTAGTAATGAATGATTTGATTTCATCGGAAGCGATCTGAGGATCTTCTCTAAAGAACGTGAAAAGTTTTTTTCTCTCCTGATCAATAATTATTGCAGCATCTCTTGTTTCACTTTTAGTATTTATCTCAGAGAAATTAATGCCTTCTTTTCTAAGAGACTCACGTAAAATTTTGCCATTGGCACCGCCTGTAAAAAGCATCGCAGTATTGTTGATGCCAAACCTGTTCAATTGACGATTTACATTTATTCCTTTACCACCTGCTTTTATTTTCATCTTCCCATTTCTGTTAACTAAAGATAGGTCAATGCCGTGATAATAGTATCGTCTTTCAAGAAGAGGATTTAAAGTTACGGTAAGGATCATAGAAAAAAATTGTTAGATTGTTTTATTGCTATGTCGGTCCGACATTAACAACACAAGGTGACAATACCACGATAAACATATTCACATTTAAAAATAATTCCCTGAAGAATCAACTGCTGCATTTAACAGAGGAATCTTTAATATCTGAACCTGTATAGATCTCCATAAAGCGGAGTGCTTGGATCTAAACGATAATCCCCGAATCCTGAATAATCAACAAACATAAATTGTTTGTTCAGATTATAATATTGCCAGATTTCATACGGTTTGGAATAATACTCAAACGGGTGTCGTTCAATATTATCCGGAGCGCCAAGAATTATCATCACCATTCCTCTGTCTGATCTCCAACCTTCAAGCGAGTAAGATGAAAAATTTTGATTAGCATAAGCCACGCGATTATAATATTCGTTAAATACGGGATTATACTCATCAACTTGATTTGGATCTTGCTTCCTCCAGAAAGCCACAAACCTTTTTGCTTTTTCTATCCGATCTTCGGTTTCATTGATAAAGCTAAGATCTTCAGGGCTCGCCAAATATATCATCTGACTAATTGCTTTATCCAGATCGGTGATTGTTATTGGAACTCCAACCCAGCGGGAAATAAAAGATTTTACCGAAAGATCTATCACACTACCGGCAGAATCTTTCAAAGTAATTTTTAAAAGATTTTTACCAAGATCGAGCATCAATGAATCAATGCTATGAAAAACCTGGTTGCTTCCCTTTTTTACACTTAATTTTTCTGATGACTGAAATATCTGTTTTTCCTTTTCATCGAATATTTCATAATCTACATACATATCAGTAACAGTGTCTGAATAAACTTCATAAAACATAGATAGCGGATCCCTGTCTGAGATAATATTTCTGGATACATTTGGAATTATTTTCGATTTACCTTCAACCATTGTTCTTCCGGAAATCAGCATTGCATCACTCATCGAAGGAGCGATATTAAATTGTTTGACTACAACTTTATTTTCAGAGGTGTATTCGTTCTTTGAATCTTTGTCCAGTAATGATGTTTTAACTGAATAAATTCCCGGTGCTAAATCGAATGAACGCGAACCAAGATTAAAATTTTCCGGAGAGGCTGTTAATTCAAAACTTATAGCAACAATTTTTTCATTCCAAACTTTTTCAGTGATGAGCCTGCTTTTTCCCTCATCAAAAACAGAGACAGTTACTGTATAAGCAGCTTCAAACCCCTGACCGGTTTTTACAAATTGCACAGCGTTGTAGGGCACCTGCACATAAAAGTCAAGTCTGGATTTAGTATTATCCCCTTTGAATGATATAAAATCCTGATAGTATTTTACTTTACCGTCAGGAATGCGGGAAAAACTTTCATCCTGGGCAAATAAAACCGCCGTGTAAAGAACGATATATAAAAATAATAACTTTTTCATTTTAGTAGTCCTTATTTTTTTTCAAGCGTGCAAAAAGATCGTACTCATCTGAATCATAAACTTCAGTAATATAAAAATTACCTGGCTGAATTGTTTCATCAGCAGCTTGTATTAAAACTTCACCATCAACTTCAGGGGCATCCCGATAGCTTCTTCCAACATAAAAATCTCCTTCGTGAGATTCAACCAATACTTTTAGTTCTTTTCCCACTAAACTGCTGTTCTTTTCAGTTGAAATATCTTTCTGAATTTCCATCAACCTGCTTTGCCTTTCTTTTTTTACTTCATCGGGAACGGGATCACCAAGTTCATAGCTGGCTGTATTTTCCTCCTGTGAATAAGTAAAAGTTCCCATTTTGTCGAATTTAAATTCTTCAACAAAATCACACAGCTCCTGAAAATCCTCTGCTGTTTCACCCGGGTAACCTACAATAAAAGTCGTTCTCAATATCAAAGACGGAATTTCTTCGCGGAGATGAGTCAGTAATTCTTTTGTCTGTCTTTTCGTTATTCCTCTTCTCATAGATTTTAAAATGTTATCAGAAATGTGTTGAAGAGGAATATCAATGTAATTACAAACCTTTTCGTTTTTCTTTATTTCATCAATCAAAGTTTCAGGGAAGTGAGATGGATAAGCGTACATAAGTCTGATCCACTCAATTCCTCTGACTTCACTCAACTTTGTAACAAGCCCGGAAATATTTTTCTTATTGTAAATATCTTTTCCATAGTCGGTAGTATCCTGTGCTATAAGCACTAATTCTTTTGTATTGTTACGCGCAAGAAATTCGGTTTCTGCAACTAGATCTTCTATAGATTTAGAGCGATGCAAACCACGCATTAACGGGATTGCACAAAACGAGCAGGGATGATCACAACCTTCAGAAATTTTAAGATATGCTGTGTGTGATGGTAAAGAAACAATTCTTTCCCCCAGCAGATTCTTTTTTAATTCTCCGCCCAACTCTCTAACTATTTTCTCGTAGTCTTCTGTTCCGAAGAACATATCAACTTCCGGAATTTCTTTTTGGAGATCATTTTTATAGCGTTGTGAAAGACAGCCAGCTACAAAAATTCTTTTTGTGATTCCTGAATTCTTGCTTGAGACTGTATTCATTATTGTGCTTATGGATTCTTCCTTTGCTGCTTCTATAAATCCGCATGTATTGATGATAACAGTATCAGCTTCGGAAGGGTTTGAACGAAGATCAATATTATTTAGCTGAAGCTGACGAAGCAGCCTTTCTGAATCAACAGTATTCTTGGCACAACCTAAAGTTATTACACTAACCTTTTCTCTGCTTTTCATCTGATCAACTTAATTCAAGAAAAAAAATTAAAATAAATCCAAATTGCAGGCGCACTGAAAAACAATGAATCGAACCTGTCAAAAAATCCACCGTGCCCCGGAATAAGTGCTGATGAGTCTTTAGTTGATGAATCTCTCTTCAACATTGACTCAACTAAATCTCCAATTTGTCCAATCGTACCGATTATAATTCCAATGGCAAAAACATCAATCCAGCTTAAAAAATTTAACACAATTACTTTGGCTAAAATTATAGTGGCGACGGAGAAAGCAAAACCAAAAATTGCTCCTTCCCAGGTTTTTTTAGGGCTTACTCGGGGAAATAATTTATGCCTGCCAAAATTTATCCCACCGTAATACGCAGCAGAATCACCAAGCCAGATTGAAGCAAATATGGAAATTATTAAATATGCACCGCTGAGATTAAAGTCATCACCTGCGGGAAAAAATTCTCTTAATGAAATTAGTGAAGCTGAAAATATTCCTATATAAAATATACCCAGAAAGGTTGAGCCAAGATTTAAAATGGCAGAACCATTATTTCGGAATAGTTCAATTGTCAAAAGTAACAGCGACGATGAAACGATTAGTGCGAAGGGATCAATCAGTTTTAGAAACTGATTAAGCAAAAAAACGAAAATGATCAGTCCGCCAAAAAACAGGTTTGTATTTGCTCCTTTTTGCTTTACCAGAAGACTGAATTCATGAAACGAAAGCAGGCTAATAATTGAAACAAAAGCAAAGAAATAATATCCTCCCAGATAGCTTGCAACTAATATCAATGGGACGCCAATGAGTGAAACGATCACTCTTTTAAAATTTTCACTCGTCGGCATCTTCTTCCGTATTCGTTGGCTTGCTCTTGACCGTCTGAATAAATTCAAGAGCTTCTCCAACGTCGGCTTTCTTCACGAACAATTTTACAGTTGAAAGATCACCCGGCGCCGGAAAGCTGGAATCTTTTTGAGAGAGAATTGAAGCAGAGATTCCTGCACTCTCAAGATTTTCTTTCAGCATATCAACATCAATTACACTAAAAGAAGTGTAAACGAGCACCCAATCTTTTTCTGATAACTCAGAATATTTTTCCAGTTCTATGGACTCAACAAGAGGTGTATTGCAATCGGGGCAGATTGTAATTCCTGGAACGTATTCGTATTTACATTTTGGGCAAACTGGCATTATGCCTCCTTCTCTATTTTTGTTTTTCTATAATAATTTTTAATTAAAAATAACAAAGCAACAAACATTAATAGAAGTATAAAGAAATAATAAATATTTGCATCCAGTGATGCTGCATCAGATACATCGCTCTTAAATAATTCGTCATCACCGATGATGAAGTAGAGCATCACTGCAAAAAAATTATTCAAAAAGTGAATAACTATCGGGATCACCAAAGATTGACTTTTATAAGCGGCAAATCCTAAATAAAATCCGATTACTGCAAGAGGTATTAATCCATAAGGATTAAAATGGTATAACGCAAAAAACAGTGCGGTGAGTATTGATGCTATATGTGGTTTAAACTTGAATCCAAAACTTCTTTGTATATAACCTCTGAACATCGTTTCTTCACAAATTGCCGGTACAACCGAGATTGTAATTATAACCAGAACCATCTCAACGAAGTTATCCGCCCGAATCAGATTACCGAAAGTTTTTTCAATGAGTTCGTTCAGGGAATCAAGCATAAATTTTATTGAGTTAATTATCTCGGATGACGCAGCTAATTCTTCAATGAAAAAATTTTGTATATACAGATAACTTTGTAAAAGCGGCGTGAGTACCGATTATTCCCAGAACAAATAGAAACATTTCTTTCCAATTCGGAAGTTTAATGGAAATGATTTTTGAGACATCACCATATATCCATTTACTAAAGATGATCGCAGGAAGAAATATGAAAAGTATTTGCCCAACGATTGTCATAAACCGCATACCATTAACCGGAGCAGCTTCGAGATCAAATCCAAAAATCAACAATGTCAACAACCCGCCCAAAAACTGGTAGAGGATAAATCCACCTATTAGTCCCAGAAATGCAGCGGCAACCGGTGAGATAAGTGGATAAGGTGAGTAATTTTCAATTACGTTACTTAAATCTGTTGAATTCTCTGGTTCAAGAGGATTTTGTTCCTCGTTAAAATTTTCCAATTTAATCTTCTAATTATCTTGAATATTTGTTTGAAGCAAAGTTAACAAATTATGCAGTTATTAATAAAAAAAGAGGAAGCGACTGCTTCCTCATTTCTATTACCAAAAGCGATATTCATCGTTTCGAAGTTAAATTTCCGGCAAGCCCTTCATAGTTAGTTAGTTTTGCTTCTACGTGACCAATAATGATTTTAGTTCTGACTTTTACGGGCATTTTTAATATGTCATCTGTAAGCCAGATAATTATATTTCCTTCGTGTTTGAAAAGACCACCTTCTTTAACCAAAGGTTCAACAATAATACAATCAAATTTACCTGCCGGTACTTCAATGGTTTCTTTACCAAGATATTTTACATCGAGATCATAGACTTTATCTTTATAAAAATTTTTCAAATTTATTAAGTCGTTTACCTTCATATCTGAGTAATCAATAGTTCGTGCAAAATAGAATGCGGATATGATATCATTAACATAAAGAGGGATTTCATATTCACCTTCACTGGTTTTCGCCTTTCCTTTTCTATGATCAAAGAATGCTGAAAAGTCGCGTGTGTAACTGCCTTCCCTAATATGCTGTTCAAACCTCCACGGGAATAATCCATCTACATCAAGGTAACTTTCATAACGATCTCTTACTTTATAGAACATATCGAAGCTGGGAACCGAATTCACTTCAAAATTAATATGATATGCATTTCTTCCTGATATTTTTTTAATTCTTGGAATTTCCATCACAGCAATTCCTGCCGTTACAAATCCGTAATTGAGATCAAAGGTAAGCTTTTCACCTTCTTTGAAAGCTTTATTTTCTATTGTTCTGAATTCATCATTTGACGTAGCTGTTTGTGGAAAAAGTGAAAGATTCACCAATACAATAATCAGCACAACAAACATCCACTTATTAAAATACATTTTAGTCTCCGGATAATTATAGTTTTTTCAATACGATCTTAGTTTCGTCAAATACTTTGCCAATATCAATACTATTCATACAATCCAGTTTTACGCACTGTTCGCGTGTACAATTGCGGCAGTCAATTGTTGGGATAAAAATTGTTTTCTTTTCTGTATACGGTCCCCACCTCTTTTGTGAACAGGATAATATTTTAGGGAAAAAGCCTATTACGTGAATCCCAAAAGCAGCGGCAATATGCATTGGCCCGGTTGAGTTTGAAATAAAAATATCTGCTTTTTTAATCAGTGCTTTTAAAAGTGACAAATCAAGTTGACCTGAAAGATTTATAACTGAGTCACTCACTTCAAATTCTTTGCAGAGGCCGGATTCATTTTTGCTTCCCGTAATCACAATTTTAACATCTTTTAGATTGCTTAGTAATCCGGTCAGTTCTATTAATTTTTCTTTTGGGAGATCAACAGAACTTCCTCCGCTGCCGGGATGAATGATGATAATTATTTCGCCCGGTTTGAATCCACAGTTAGCTAATATTAAATTAATTTTTTCTGAACTGTTTGCATCAACACTCAGATGAAAGTTAGTTTTATTTGATATAACTCCATTCTCAATTCCTAACTTATCAAGGAGATTAAGATTGTATTCCAGCTCATGCTTCTCACCGTATTTCCTGTGTTCAAAAACTTTTCTATTGAATAGAAATGAATACCATCTATAACCTGTGCCAATCCTGTTATTTATTCCGGCTAAAAACATAATTGCAGATATCTTAAGCGTAGGGTTAACAACAATAGATACATCAAAATTTTTCGATTTGATTTTTTTCAGATTTTTTACAAAAAGAATCTTTCCTTTATACTCATCAGCTATTATTACTTCATCAACAAAAGGATGACCTTCGAGCAAAGCACTTGTGTATCCCCGAATATAATAAGCTACTTCACATCCCGGATATTTTTTCTTAATGAGTTCAGCCAATGGAAGAGACAAAACTACATCACCAATTCGGTCGGTGCGAACAATAAGTATTTTTTTAGGTGATTTCATTTATGTGACAAATATGGATTATCCTTAATAAAAAATCTCCAAGGCAAATCAACCGATCTCGTTATTCCAATTCTCTTTGAAACACCAATATTATTGCTGTTGACTTTTTTACCATCTAAAATAAATATTTCTTCTCCTGTCAAATCTATTCCAGAATGCACCCGATTAATTCCGAAAGCTTTACAAAATTTACCAGGACCGCTGGTTAAATTAAAAATTTCGTTTTCATTTTTAAGTTTTCTACCGAAACGGTTTTTTATCATTACGTCAACACCATCAGTTGGCTCGACAGCCCGGATTAGTACTGCTGTTCCTTTACCTTTTTTACCAGTAACGACATTACTGCAAAAATGAGCACCATACGTAAAATACACATACAGAAAACCGCCGGCTTCAAACATAATTTTATTCCGATCAGTAATTCCTCTGTATGAATGTGCTGCTTCATCGCAATCACCATGATAGGCTTCAACTTCAACAATTTTACCGGCGAGAATCTTCGTCCGTTCTGACTTTACGATAGTTTTACCGAGTAAATTTTTAGCAACGACAAGCAGCTCTCTTCGATAAAAACTTTTTTCTAATTTTTTCCTGGAGAGGGTTTTTGTCATAAGGTATGAATATGATTAAATATTTTTATTGAGGGAAAAATTATTGAGACCGTAATTCCTTGATTTTGCTGAGATAATAATCCTGCTTTTCGGGGTTGCGCTTAAGCAGTAATTCATAGATTTCTATTGCTTCTTCCTGCTTTCCTTGAGAAATAAAAATATTGGCAAAGGTTTCAGAAGCAAGCTTACTTTTATCAGGTAAATATTCCTTTTGAACCGGTGTTTTAAAATCTAAATCATTCGGTTTATCACCTCTTCGGTTCATCAACTCATTTGCTATTTGAGGAAGTCTGTCATCAACTGAATCAGAATTCTCTACTGCAGTTTCCTCTTTGAACATATCCTCTGAAGAATTAATGAAGATGTTGCCTCTTGATAAATCAAATGGCGAAGGTTTTTTATCAGGAAGACTAAATACATTTTTGTAGTGAGTTAGTGTCTGTTTATTATTCAATAAATCACTGCATTTTTTAAAGTAGATCTCAGCATTCTCCAGATCACCAAGCTTAGCATTAAGCTTTGCAAGTAAAATAAAAGCTAACGGATGTTCCGGAAAATTTTTTACTCCATTTTCAAGAATTGAAAGTGCAGTGTTAAAGTCATTATTCTGTAAGTAATAATCTGCGGCAAGTAAAAATAAAGGAGAGTTATTATCCCGCTCGTAAATTAATTTTGCCCTGGCAACTAACTTTTCATCCACGATTCATACAAGTTTAATGAGCAGCAGTTTTAGCAAATGCATGCTTGATGGATGTAATGGATACGAAGGAAAATCCTATAAAAAATAACAACTGAAACGGGAGACTGGCGATTTCCATAAAATAGATGCTTGAAACAACGCCGATCAAACAATAAAATGCCAGCACCAGTTCAACAATAACTGCAAAACCAATTTTATTTTTTGAATATTTTTTACCAACCCAGGTATCTTTTTCAGAAACCAATTTGAATTTGGGTGTCCGAACAAATTCACTTTTACGGTTAAGCAATCCTTCAAAAACTGCACGTGAATTATTTAGTGCAAAACCCATGCTTCCAGCCATGAAAATCGGGAAGAGCACAATTCTCTTTCGCCAATCGGGATGAATATCTTTTTGTGAATAAAGATAAAACATAAATGAGCTGATGAATGCCAGGACAAAGACCGACATAAATGCAAAATAAACCTCGTGCCCACCGCTGTTCTTAACAAAGATCAGCGGTACGTTTAATATTGCAGCAAGAAGGATAAACGGAAACACAATATTATTAGTAAGATGAAACGTGCTGTAAAGTTTGATTCTCATAGATACATCAGAATTCCAGACAAGTGGAAGTATTTTTTTTGCAGTTTCAATTGCACCTTTTGTCCATCTGAATTGCTGAGACTTCAAAGCGTTAATTTCCGAAGGCAGCTCTGCAGGAGAAGTAAAATCTTTCAGGAAAATAAACTTCCAGCCGTTTAACTGAGCCCGGTAGCTTAAATCAAGATCCTCAGTTAAAGTATCGGCATGCCAGTTACCTGCATCTTCAATACAGGATTTTCTCCATACTCCACCGGTACCATTAAAGTTGATAAAGAAACCGGCTTTGTTACGAACTGATTGCTCAATAACGAAATGACCATCGAGAGCAAGCGCTTGTGCTCTGGTAATTAGTGAATGATCTCCGTTCAGATGTTCCCACCGTGTTTGAACCATTCCAACTTTTTCATCCGAGAAAAATTTTAATGTCTTTTGAAGAAAATCAGAATGAGGGATAAAATCTGCATCAAATATTGCAACAAACTCACCGCTTGCCGACTTTAAACCTTCCTTTAATGCTCCGGCTTTAAAACCTTCACGATTACTTCTGCGGATGTGTATAATATTTAAGCCTTCTTTCTTTTTTGCCTCGACAACTTTGGCTACTACATCCACAGTTTCATCAGTTGAATCGTCAAGAACCTGAATTTCCAATTTTTCTTTTGGATATTCAATTTCACATACTTTATCAATTAATCTTTCGATAACATATAATTCATTATACAATGGAAGCTGTATGGTAACTAAGGGCAAGTCTTGAAAATCTTTGTTCGTACTGAAATTTACATCCTTATATTTTCTATGGTAGTAAAGCAGTACAAAACCGTGGAGTCCAAATATGAAGAGTATGGAAAGTGAAACAAAATAACCTATTAAAACTATATTATCCATGATTTTTCCTTTATTACCAGCCAGAAACTACTGCCAGAAGAATATCCTCTGTAAGTTTATCAATTGCAGTTTCGATTGCATCGGGTCTTTTATTTATTTCCTCACCTGGAGGATAGTCACCGTGATTTTTAAATTCTTTTTCAAAAATTGTTTTTCTTTGAACCAGATCTTTATAAATGACCTTTACAATAATAGTCAATCTTCTTGAGGTGATTTCCTCACCAGCACTAACAATCGCGGGTGCATCAACCACAGAAGTAATCACACACTCGAGAGTTGCATTTGCAGTTGAACGCTCAGTTACCTGAAGAGAATTATCGCTGATAAATTTTTGAATGAGATTATCAGTCAGTGATTCTCTCAAACCTGGTAACGCAGCAGGACTTTTATCTTCCGCAATCGGAATTGCGATAGTCTTCAAATGTTCCGGAACTGATGCACCGGTAAATGAATAAGCGCCACATCCAAAATTAGTAACGACGAATGTGCCAAACAACATAACAACCAATACAGATCCTATCAATTTCAGGGTGATTTTATTTTTTATAAACATTATTAATCTTCTAATAATTTATATTCTTTAATTTTGCGATAAAGAGTGCGTTCGCTGATATTCAGCAATTTGGAGGCTTTTCTTTTATTACCGCGAGTTTTATCAAGTGCGGCCTTAATTGTATCTCGTTCGATGACATCAAGTGCAAAAAGATTCTTTTTCGCTTCTTCTCCGTTAACTACTGTTTCTCTTCCTGCCAGCAGAACCAAATCTTTTAATTCGATTAGATCTTTCTTTATTTCGAATAACGCCCTGTAGAGCAGTTCACGGTCTGCATCTTCCGGAGTTTTCCGCAGAAAGACGGGTAGATTTCTTACTGAATAGTTGTCTTCCTTCTTAAAAATCTGATTTGAAAATGCATCCTCATCGAGAATTCCATTTCTGTTTAGAGTTACAGCAGTTTCAATTGTATTTTTTAATTCGCGAACATTTCCCGGCCAGTTATATTCTATCAGCATATCCATTGCTTCATCTGTAATTTTTGGAATGGCTGTTTTATTAGTAGCAGCATAGGATTCCAGAAAATGATTAGCAAGTAATTCTATATCTCCCTTTCTTTTTCTAAGGGGAGGAATATTCAAACTGACAGCTTTCAATCTGAAAAAAAGATCTTCCCTGAATTTTCTGCTGTTAACCTCTTCTTGTAAATCTTTATTAGTAGCCGCAATAATTCTTACATCAACTTTGGTAACTGTTTCAGCACCTATTCTCATAAACTCTTTAAATTCAATTGCTCTCAAAACTTTAACCTGTGTAGTCAAAGGCATTTCGGCAATCTCATCAAGAAACAAAGTTCCGCCATCTGCAATTTCAAAGTAACCTTTTCTTCCCTCAAAAGCACCGGTGAAAGCACCTTTTTTATGTCCGAAAAGTTCGCTCTCAAGAATACCTTCAGGGATAGCACCACAATTAACACTAATTAATTCTTTACCTGTTCTCTTGCTGGAGTTGTGGATTGCCCTCGCAAATACTTCTTTACCAACTCCGCTTTCACCATAAATAAGTATTGTGATATCCGAAGTTGAAACTTGCATCACTACATCTACAAGATCGTTTATCTCACTGGAATGGCTGATAATGCCGTGCTTCTTTTTAAATTCTTCTCTGTTCACCGATATTTTCTCTAAAGATTAGAATGACAAACTGTCGCAGGAGCAAAAATAATTAATCCGGCTTTGATTTGAAACAGAGATTTTTATGGACTGTGGTTGGAAATTTGCTCAAATTTCAATTATTTGGCCATCTGTCGCAAGTCTTACTTTATTATAAAGATTTTGAGGGAAGCTTGACAAAATTTCATTCAATTCGAGAACATCTTCATCCGAATAGTGAGTTAAATAAAATTTATCAGCAGCAATTTGATTCAATATCTCAAATATGGCAAAAGCCGGCAGATGAGTAGCTTCTGATATGAAGAGGTCAGAGCTAACTTCTTTGAATAGATATAAATCCTCTTTTGAACCTATGTCAGAGGTGTAAATTACTTTTTTCTTTCCTGCAAGAAACAGAAAACTTGCGCTGTAAAAACTTAAAGCCAGATATTTACTTTTATAATTTTCAAGATGAGCTAAATGTGAGTTCTTTCTTGCCGTGAAGGATAAGTTTTCCGTCACTTTAAATTGAACATCATTACTAAAAGTTTTGTATCGAATTTCAAATCCCATTCTTTCAGGCAGCAGATAAGATTGTAGAATAAAATTTTCCACCACGGATTTTAAATCTTCGTAAATAAAAATATCTATAGAGTCAGTTCTACCCAGCATCTTCATCTGAATTAATAGTGCAGACAAACCCGAGAAATGATCCGGATGAAGATGAGTAAATAGTATACCGTGAATTGAATTAAAATTGATTCCCTGAGCCATCAGGGCACGGGATATTCCATCACCTGCATCAACAAGTAAATTATATTCTTCGACGGATATTAATATGGAGGAGTGAAACCGACTTGAAGAGACCTTACCTGAACTAGTGCCTGAAAATAATATTTTCACGATTAGTTTTAAGGAGTTGAAACTATGGTTCCGTTTATTTTGTATCTGGAATTCATAACCTGAAGAAAACTTTCAGCATCCTCGCGCTTTTCAAATTTGCCGGCATAAACAACATGGAAGGTTGTTCCGCCAACAGTTTTTTGACCTAAGCTGCAATAAATACTTGCAGCTTCAAATTCGCTGATCAGCTTATTTGCATTATCCAGATTTGTAAATGCACCTGCCTGAATGGTGTACTTATAATCTTCTTCAACTTTTTGTTTGCTCTCCTCAACGTTTGTATCTGTTTTTTGAGTTTCAGTTTTTTCGAGGGTAGAAAGATTTTGATCTGCAACCATGATGTAAGGCGATGCCGGGTAAAAATTCTTTAATTGTTTTAACTTTTCACCGGCTGTTTCATAAAGACCGAGTGCAAAATAGTAAGAAAATATCCGGTACAATGCTGCGTCAGCGTATTTACTTTTAGAATGATTATCTACAATAGCCTGGTAAATGACAATAGCTTCCTGCCCATTTTCTTTCAACACGGCATCAAGAAACATAACCGAAGGATCGTTCGGACTCTTCTCTTTTAAATCAACGAGTGCTTCTTTTGCCTGTGCAATGTTTCCGTTTTCAATTGCTTTTAGGTAAGGTACAATGTTAGCTTCCTGAGAGTATAATTTTCCGAAGGAGATAATCAAGATGATTATCAGAAATGGAAATGAGTTTAATTTTAGCTTTTGCATGATTTAACCGTCAATGGACGGAAATTCTAAATTTACTTTTTTCAACCGGTTAAAGATAAGCTTTCTTCAACCATATTTGCGAAACCAGAAAAATCACCAAAGAGAGTTGCCGACGTTGCCCGGTTTATTTTAACTCTCACGTATTCACCAACTTTAATTTTGCCATCTTCCGGCAGAATAACTACTTTATTTGTATCTGATCTTCCGGAAAGAAATTTATCTGATTTTTTACTGAATCCCTCAATTAAAACAACTTCTTCTTTATGAATTAATTCCTGATTTAACTCAAATGAAATCTGCTGCTGAAGATTAATAATTTCCTGAAGCCTTTTTGATTTTGTTTCTTCAGGAACATCATCATTCATCCTGAATGCTTTTGTTCCTTCGCGTGGAGAATATTTAAACATAAATGCCCCATCGAATCTTACCGATCTCATCACATCCAGTGTCATTATGTGATCTTCAAAAGTTTCTGTCGGAAAACCTGAAATAATATCAGTTGAAAAGCTGACTCCCGGAATTATCTTTCTTGCTTTTTCAACCAGTTGAAGATAATGCTCGATAGTATAAGTCCTGTTCATTAATTCAAGAATTCTATTCGAGCCTGATTGAACAGGAAGATGAATATAGTTGCATATATTCGGATGTTCTGCAATGGTATACAGAAGTTTATCGGAAAGATCCTGAGGATGAGAAGTAGTAAAACGTACTCTCATCGAACGATCTACCTGTGCACAAGCAGAAAGTAAGTCAGCAAAATCTCCACCATCACTTGACTCTTCATCTTTATAGGAATTAACATTTTGTCCAAGCAGAGTTACTTCTTTAAATCCTCTCGCCGATAGTTGCTTCACCTCTTCGACTACTGAAATTAAAGAACGACTTCGTTCCCGACCGCGTGTGAACGGAACAACACAGAAAGTACAGAACTTATCGCAGCCGCGCATAACGGATATCCATGCTTGTAAACCATCTTCCCGATGGGGAATTATATCATCGTAAGTTTCTGTTTTGGAAAGTTTAACACCTATTCCTTTATCTCCGTTGAAGGCAACATCAATAAGTTCCGGCAATCTTCGATACTCATCCGGACCAACAACAACATCTACAATTTTTTTCTTATCAACTAAATCGGAGCGTAACCTTTCTGCCATACATCCGAGAACACCAACAACTAAATCCGGTCTTTGATCTTTAAGAGTTTTAAAATTCCCAAGCCTGCCATAAATCCTTTGCTCGGCATTCTCTCTGATGCTGCAGGTATTTACCAGAATTACATCCGCTTCTTCAGAATGCCTGGTCACCGTATAGCCATTGTTTTGCAATATTCCCAGGACTATTTCAGTGTCAGCAAGATTCATCTGACAGCCGTAAGTTTCAATATATACTTTATTTTTAATCATATTAAGTTGAAAAAGCCGGACAAATATAAAATATTACCGCCTGTGGTTCAATCTAAATTCAGATAGATTTCTTAGTTTGCCGGGAAGTTTAGTTTGAAGAAAGTGCGTAAAGCACAAAGTTAAGGAGAAGAAAGCCTAATGAACCGTAAATAACATTAAAAATTATTCTTTTAAATTTTTGATCACGACGCATATTCCGCTCAAGTTTATTTCTGCCGTTCAATTTTACGAAGCCTAATATCATCCTTTTTACATTTCTAATTTATTTACACCAAATTTACAGAATTAACTGCTCAATTTCAGTCACAATCTGCGTGCCCAAAATACTAATAGACATTGTTGTGAGAGTAAAGTAAAATGGCGCACTAATTATTTCAGTAATATCTATTAATTCAAATTTACCTGTCATAAGTTCAAAGCATCCCATTCATTCAAAAAAAAATCCCTCCTGAAACCAGTCTGAGAACAGCTCTGTCGTCAGGAGAGATTGAATAAGTGAACAAATAATTGCTATTTGATTAAGGTCATTTTCCTTACTTCGGAATATGATCCTGCATCAAGTTTATAGAAATAAATTCCGCTGTTTAATTCACTTGCATCAAAACTGAATGAATGGATTCCAGACTCCATATTCTGGTTTATAAGAGTTTTAACTTCCTGACCGAGTGTGTTAAATACTTTTAAAGTTACAACCGAACTCTGTGGAATAGAGAAGTTAATTGTTGTACTCGGATTAAATGGGTTCGGATAATTTTGTGAAAGTTCAAATTGTGCCGGCGCAGTAACTTCAACATTCACTTCATCTGAGAAAGAGAATGTTCCGTTAAAGTCAACCTGCTTAAGCCTGTAAGAATAATTTCCTAAAACAAGTTTGGCATCTACGAATCTATAAGTTTTGGCTTCCGTTGTAGTTCCATTACCATTAACAAAACCAACAGTCACAAACTCACTACCAGCAGCTGACCTCTGAACTTCAAACCCAAAATTATTTAACTCGGTTGCCGTTGACCAATTCAATATTACACTGCGGCCATCAACGGTTGAAGTGAATGAAGTAAATTCAACAGGAACAAGATCGCCCCACTGAGTTGAAAGTCTTATACCATCAACTAAAACAGAATATGACTGACCTCCCTGACGAAGTGCAATTGCATCAATAATATCCTGACCGGTTGTAGCGTTATTTGTTACTTCGGGTGTGCCGGCAAGAACTTCACTTTGTGGAACTCCGGAACTTATAACCCATAACTTACACTCATCGGCACCACCTGTGTTTATTGTGTACTTAACGAAAACCAAATATGTAGTATTATAACTAAAGTTGGTTGTGCCCATTGTAGCGGTTGATGTATTACTCAAACCAAAGCGAAGACTTCCAGCTACATCCTGTACATAAACTCTTGCAGCAAAAAGTGTAAAAACTGATGGAGAAGCTCTATTGCCAATATGAATAAAATAATCTTGTGTTGCGCTGGCAGATGCAACATTTGCCAAAAAAGAATAGTATATAACATCACCATTTGTGCTAAGTGAGTCGAAGCCAACATTATCATCTTCTCTTGAACCGGCTCCGCCATTAACTGATACCTGGTTTCCGATTCCAGAGGAAGGATAGCCTGTGTAATTTATACTACCTGCCTCCACAAATATTGGCGTAGCAGCCCCGCTGTGTTTCGTCCAGCCATGTCCTGTTATTGTATCGCCGATAGCATAGTTAAAATCCTCAACAAAAATTTGTCCAAAAGACAAACTTACAGGAAGAAATAAAAGAGAAAATAATACAAGTAAATATGATTTTTTCATATTCGCCCTCCGATTAGAATTGTGAATAATTGATTAATTATTTGAACTGGATTTATGACTTAAAAATAGTAAAAATAAAAAAGAGAATGAAAGGCTTGACCTCTTCATTCTCCTGATTAAATAAAATGAACCTATATTTAACGATTATTTAACATCACTCTAAAAATTTATTTTAATAGCGTCATCTTTCTGGATTGAACAAATCCGTTAGCTTCAATCCTGTAAATGTAAACACCGCTTTTTAGTCTGGATGCATCAAAGTTTATTGAATGGATTCCAGCCTCTTTAAATCCATTAACGATTTCGGCAACTTGTTCACCAATTGTATTATAAACTATGAGTTTTACATTTTCCGGCTGTGTTAATGAAAAGTTTATTGTTGTTGATGGATTAAAAGGATTTGGATAATTCTGACTAAGTTCAAATTTACCTGGTGAGCCGAGATCAATTTCAATCATTTTGGAATACTCAAAGTTTCCATCAGTATCAATTTGTTTTAAACGATACGAATATTTTCCCGCAGTAATATTTTGATCAATGAAAGAATATTCTTTTGGTGAGTTACTGTTTCCATGACCTTGTTCAAAACCTATTTTTTTCCAGTCTTGAACGGGCGTAGTTGAAGACGAAGCCCTCTCGATCTCAAAACCATAATTAGATACTTCTGTTTCCGTTCGCCAAATTAGCTTAATAGCATTTTCTAAAACGATTGCAGAGAAAGAAGAAAGTTCAACAGGTAATGGTGAAGCTGAAGTAGCTGCGAAGTAAAAAGTGTTTGCTAAAGTTGCCTGAGTCAAACCTGAGCGATTAACCTGTGGATTACTCGTGGTACCTCCGGCAGGTGAATAGGTACCTCCAACAGCACCCGAAGCAAGGCTGATATTTAAATCGCTGATCGAACTGATCCCCGGTATTCCGCTTCCCTGAATTCTTAACGAAAGAGAGGAACCGGTAAAACCATTTGCATTAGTTAAAATCCAGTTCATATTAGTTCTTTTGTCGAAGCTTTGTGTATTTTCTGTGAATGATAAACTATTTGTGCCTGCCGAATTATTATGCTGAACTGATACTGTCCCTCCCACTGAAGGAGTGCCGGCAATCCACACACTACGATTATCTGTTCCATTTCCCATAGGAAAAAGCCCTTGGGTTGTTCCTATAACAATAGCCGTGTTATTATCGAACCATCTTATAAATGCTCCGGTGCCAGTCATAAAACCACTTGTCCAATTCAAAGTTCCTTTTGTAAGTGTAGTTGATCCAGTTCCAAGCGTTAAAGTATTTCCGTTAAGTGCAATATTACCACTCGTCATAGTCAATGAAGCAGGAAAAGCAGCGGATGATAATAATGTTATCCCCGATAGATTATTAATTGTATAGTTAATTGTACCTGAAATTATTCCGCCACCAGAGTAAGATTGATTAGTTGAACCATTAAAAATAATTAATCCGCTTCCGGTCGATGATTCAGTAATAGTACCACCTGTATGAGAAATATTTCCAGCGATATTTATTGTTCCAATAGCAGCACCGGCAGACATAGTTATGGTTCCATTACTCAAACTAAAATTGCCGCTAACATTTAGTGTTCTTGCGGTAGCTGAACCTAATCTGAAAGAGCCCCCGGTTTGTGAGTAGTTACCTAAAACATTATTTACAAAATCACCTACACGAAATTCTCCTGTACCAGTATTTTGAATTGTCAGGTTTCCCTGAATATTATAAGCGGTCGCCGGTATCGTTGTGGCCGTTTGACCGGGGCAATTCCAGGTCAAATTTCCAAATGATTGCCCTAAATTAGTTGGTAGAGTTCCGACAACTCCCGTAATTGAACAATTTGAGTTTACATTCCAGGTTGCAGTAGGAACATTACCACCATTTTGAGAGTGCTGATATGATGACCCGCTGTTAAAAAGCAACTTACTTGCTGTAGAATTTGTAATTGTACCGGCATTTACGATAGAACCTGTAACTGTAGTTACAACAGTTGTTCCATTAGTGTTGTAAATGCAACTGCCATTGATAGTAAATGTCCCACTGATATCAGCGGTTGAACTTGTAGCAAGAGTTACAGTTAAAGCATTTGAACCGCCAAGAATTAGTGAGGAGCCTGTTGCGATAACTATATCATCACCCGAACCGTTTCCAACCGTCAAAGTTATTGTTCCACTGCTCTGAAGGGTAATATTTGTGCTGTTGGTAACAAGTAGCCTGCCTATGGTTTGAGTAGGAATGTTGGTAATATTTTTCGTTCCACCATTGTTTATTACCATTATATCGTTAGTTGCAGGGCTTGATCTTGTGGGTGTCCAGTTTGTTGATGTAGTCCAACTTCCATTTCCAGCTAAGTTCCAGGTATAGGTGGTTTGTGCTTTTAATAAAATAATCGGAAAGAGAATGAGAAGTATTAAAATTTGGTATGTATATATTGATTTCATAAGTAGTTTAATAAAGTTGTATAATTGTTTATTCCTGTTGTGAACATTTTAAGAATATTATTTTCATTTTTCTTTTTAGTTTAAAATTCTTTATAAAATAAGTTAGCAATAAAGTTCGTTATTTGCATTATTCTGTCGGCTAATAAAATTATTTTTATAATTCTTTTCCATTACCTAATAAAATGAAATTTGTATGCCGGATTTTATACTAAAAAACATTAATAAAAGCCGTAAAGTTTACCATGTGTAACTTTGAGTTAAATAGAATTTTTCAGGGGGCATGTAATAAAGTAATTTCGGACGATTACTTTTAAGAAATCTTTACCTAAATCTTGAAAATGATTAAACTGTATATAATTCGAGAAATGGTATTTTATTAATACAATTTTAGAAATAAAAAACCCCTGAAAAACAGGGGTAAATTGTTAACCTGTCCACACTCAGCGGATTTTATTTGCAATTCGTAGCGCAGGACTCCAGTCCTGCGAAATTGTAAAGGCACAGGTCAGGAGGCCTGTGCTACGGAAAGTAAAATTATTTGAGTAGAAGCATTTTTCTGTTTTCTACTTTTTCTTTCGTTTCAAGGCGGTAAAAATATATTCCACTTGAAAAACTCTCTGCATTAAATACAGCCATGAACTTTTGCAGTTCATTGAAGGAGGTCTGCTACTTATTTCCAAGAACATATAAATAATTAGTTAGTAACAGATATCTGTTTTTACTTGTGAACCAAGTTTATAAGTAAAAAGGTTGGTAATAAAAAATCCCCGGCTGAAGAGAGGAATAAATAATTATCAAAATAAATAGAAAATTTTTAGGTCAGGAGACCTGTGCTACGGAAAGTAAAATTATTTGAGTAGCATCATTTTTCGGTTCTCTACTTTTTCTTTTGTTTCGAGGCGGTAGAAATAAATTCCACTCGAAAGACTACCACCATCAAAAACGACTTCATAAATCCTTCCGCCATCGGCAATCTCATTAAATACTGTTGCAACCTGATTACCTAAAATATCAAAAACTTTCAGCTCGGCTTTTTGTGTTTCTGCAAGAGCAAATTTAATTGTCGTGATTGGATTAAACGGATTCGGATAATTCTGCTCAAGCACAAATCCATTCGGAATATTTCCTGCATCGACTTCAATAATATTTGAATACTCAAACTGACCGTCAGTATCAATTTGTTTTAACCTGTAAGCGTAATTACCATACTGCGTATTGAGATCAGTAAAAGTATAATCTTTTGGAGAGTTACTGTTTCCGTTACCTTCAACAAATCCAACAGCCCCCCAATCCCCCCAATGGGGGGTTTGAGAAGTCCCTTCCCTTTGGGAAGGGATTAGGGATGGGCTTCTCTGTATTTCGAAGCCGTAATTGGAAACTTCAGTCTCTGTTCGCCAATCAAGTTTTACTCCTCCACTCTTCAAAACTTTTGCGGTGAAAGAAGAAAGTTCGACGGGGAGTGGATTAATTCCTTCATACAGACTTGTACCTACTGCCTGAGGTGTGCTGAAGTCTAATAAATCACCAACGGTTGCAGCAATATCTATTTGATAGTGGAGATCATTATTTACTACATCAGCCGAAACATTTCTTCCAATTGCCAGCAACATAATATGTTCACACCCTTCGCAGTGATCACCATGTCCTGAAAAATTTGTAGTATGCCTACCGTGATCGTTTGTTACAAACATTGTTGTATTAGTTGTAGTGTATCCGTAATCTCCAGCCTGTATGTGCTGCCATAACTGATAAACTAAATTATCAACATTAGTTATTGCAGTGAGATAATTGCTCCAATTTCCGGAATGACCTGCCACATCAACAGCGGCAAAGTTTATTAATAAAATTTTAGGTTGATAACTCTGCATCACAGAAATAGCCTTCGAATACGTTAATGTATCATTCTTGTTATCATCTCCCACCCAGGTTCCGCCATATGCAGAACCATAACCGGAAGAAGTAGAGTAAGTAAGTATATCAAGTTTAGCTTTTCCTGTAACTACATAACAATCAGACTGAGGATTTTCATCTTCCTCCCTGATGTATTCAAACACAGTGGGTTTGGTTGGTCTTTGTGAGCCATCATTTGCGATTTGCTGCCAGGTTCCTGTCAACATTGAGGAGTGACCCGGATTAGTTTCCGTTTTACCTTCATTTGCAATTCTAAAATTTGTGTAAACAGTCCCAAGCGGTTTTAAATCGTTGTGCAAATGCGGAATATAAGTTGCACCTGCACCAAATGTTTCTGTATATCGTGCACCATCTATAACTACAATAATAACATTCTGTGCAAGAAGAAAGTTTGTAAACAGAAATAAAATAACTGCCAGCATTCTTTTCATTTCTAACACCTTGAATTGTTAAAAATAATTTATCCGGAAATAATGTAACTAATTAAAGTGAGAATATCTTAATGTTTGATTAGAATATTAATTGCAGTTTGGAAAGAAATATTAAATCGAGATATATTTTCACGTTTTTTATGTAATCGGAAAATAAAAATGCCCCCAATTATCGGGGGCAAATTGTTAGCTCGTTCACATTCAGAAGAATATATTTGCAATTCGTAGCGCAGGACTCCAGTCCTGCGAAATTGTAAAGGCACAGGTCAGTCCAAAGGACTCCGTTGGAGGAGACCTGTGCTACGGCTAATAAAATTATTTTAGTAGCAGCATTTTTCTGTTTTCTACTTTTTCTTTTGTTTCGAGCCGGTAGAAATATATTCCACTTGAAAAACTCTCTGCATTAAATACAGCTTCATAAATTTTTCCGCCTTCGGCAGTTCCGTTGAAAGGTTTGCTACTTCATTACCAAGAACATCATAAACAATCAGCTTTGCAGTTTGTGTTTCTGCTAATGCAAATTTTATTGTGGTAGATGGATTGAATGGATTCGGATAATTCTGCTCAAGCACAAATCCATCTGGAATATTTCCTGCATCAATTTCAATTATGTTAGAATACTCGTACTGACCGTCGGTGTCTATTTGTTTTAACCTGTAAGCATAATTACCGTACTGCGTATTGAGATCAGTAAAAGTATAATCTTTTGGAGAGTTAGTGTTTCCGTTACCTTCAACAAATCCAATTTTTTTCCATCCCTGGACGGGCGTAGTCCCGTCTGGCGCCGAGGCAGGCGAAGACGAAGCCCTCTCGATCTCAAAACCATAATTGGAAACTTCCGTCTCTGTTCGCCAGTCAAGTTTAACTCCCCCACTCTTTAAAACTTTTGCTATGAAGGAAGAAAGTTCGACGGGGAGAGCAGTTGTTGTTTCCCAGACTCCCCGGCCATGTGTAAATGCAAATAATTTATTTGTCCCGGTTTGCAGAACAAGCTCATCTATTGGCACATACGAGGGCATTCCTGATGAAAAAGCAATCCAGCTTGTCCCCCCATTTGTTGTTTGGTAAACACCGGTTTCTGTTCCTATGTACAATGTGCTTGAACTAAAAGGATCAATTACTAAGGAATGAACCGGAATATTTGGTAAGCTTGTTGAAATGTCAGTCCAACTTGTTCCCTGGTTTGTAGAAACCCAGACGTGTTTTCCAACACCGGAAGTATTAAAACCCGAATAGCATGCATAAATTTTATTTTTGTCACTAAGGTCAGCAACAATCCTCCTTACCCAGGCACCATTATGCCCCGTCGGAGTGATTTCTGTCCAGGTATCTAAACCAGTTGCTGGATTTAAAGTCGTACATTTAAATACCTTACCATCAGTTGTTCCAGCAAAACCCAAATAGTCTGCGGCTGAGTTTACGACAGTAACTGCACTAACCTTAAAGGTTGCTGAGAGAGTACCGCTTGAACTTGTCCAGCTTCCGGCACCGTCACTGGTTATCCATACATTATCGCTTCCTGCAATTAACACACTTGAATTTTCTGGATTCATTGAAAAAGGTGCAATGAATAAGCAAGTACTGGAACTTCCTGCATCTGTAAGACCAGTTGTACAATCGGCCCAGCTTGAACCACCATTTGTTGTTTTATCTATCTGCAGATAAACATATTCTTCATATGATACTGAGCTGCTGGACTGATCCTGAGCAGCATATCCCCCATCTCCACCCTGCACTTCTGTCCAGTTAGTTCCAGAAGAATATTTTATATGACCATTATCCTGAGTTCCACCATAATAAGTTGAGCCGGTAGTATAAACCGCTCCACCATAAAACTGAGTTATTTCAAGCCCGTTATTTAAATTCGTCCAAGTAGTTCCATTATTTGTGGACTTATAAATTCCTCCATCGTTTCCATTCAATAGTGTTCCGGAGGTAGTCGGATCAAATAAAATGACATGATGATCAGCATGGACAACAGGTGACCCGTAAAAAGGATGCCAGTAAGTTAATTGAAACCAGCTTGTTCCTCCATTTGTTGATTTCATCATATCAACACCGCCAACATACAAGTGAGTAGGAGTAAATGGATCAACAGCAATTACATTGTCATACCATCCTTGTGTACTCAAATAGGATCTTCCAGTTGAAGCGATGGTTGGTGGAGTGCCAAGAGCAGACCAGCTTGCACCACTATCTGTCGATTTATAAATGCCCCTCAAGCCCCAATCTGGAGATCCAGAGATAGTAGATTCAAATACTGCATAAATCGTTGAAGAACTGCTAGGGTCTTGAGTCATTGCAATCCTTCTATAACTTGCAGAAGGTAAACCACTCGTTATCATAGTCCAGCTAGTTCCGCTATCAGTAGTTCTATAAATTCCTCCTAAAGTTGCACCGTTATTACTTGTTGCGAAAAGTATAATAGATGACGATATTGGAATTACATCACACCCGTTAAAATAATTGGTTGCAAATGTCGCCGAACTGATTTTAGTCCACGAAGTGCCGCCGTCAGTGGTTTTAAAAAGTCCGCCATCGAGTGTATAAGCTCCTATACCTCCTTTGACGTTGTATGCTTTAGTAACTGCGTACACATTTCCACTAGGATCAACAGCTAATCGGAGAACATTCCTGAATTTTGAAATTTCCGAACCTGTCGTGCTTGATAAAATTAACCATGTACCTCCAAAATCGGTAGACTTATATATTCCACCTCCATACACAGCATCATAATTACCCCAGCCTTCACCACATCCTGCGTATATAGTTGAGGAGCCAACTAATACCATACTTCCAATTGCGATAGGATCTTGGGAATCAAGTTTCGGACTCCAGCTTGTACCTCCGTTTGTTGATTTCCAAATGCCTCCGCTTACTGATCCTATTAATATATTATTTGCATCGGAGGGATCTACGATTATTGATCTTATTCGTCCCCCAATATTTCCCGGCCCAACAGCAGACCACGAAATATCATTAATTTTGTGAAGAGTATTTTCTCTCTGCAATTCATTCTTAGTTTTTTCAATTGCATATTGTCGTAGTTGCAATGGATCAATATCAGTATTGCCTCCTGTAACCATCTCCCAGCGAAACCGGGCGGCCGCATAAGGATCATCTTCCCTTCCCTGCATATTTTCATTGGGTAAAACCAATTCATAATTTTTCGTACCAGAATTGAATTCGGTTTTTAGTAAACTGATAAGTTGATATGACAAAACGCAACAGAAAGTAAAGGCTATCAACCTGATTGTATTCTTATTATTCATATTACTAATCCAATTGTTATACAAAATTAAAGTTGTATGTTCAAAAATAAAGCCAAATAAAAGTGATGAATATCAAATATAATTTA
Source organism: uncultured Ignavibacteriaceae bacterium (assembly GCA_963698525.1). Lineage (GTDB taxonomy): Bacteria > Bacteroidota > Ignavibacteria > Ignavibacteriales > Ignavibacteriaceae > IGN2. The sequence continues at coordinate 161,308 of CAVORE010000017.1, forward strand.
TAATATTTTAGAAGTATTACTATTTACAAAATACTCGAGGTTAAATTGTAACAAACACATTATAATCAGTCATTATTAATTCAATACACATTTTCAATTTTAATTATGAAAAAAATCATAATTACCGGTGCAACAGGTTCAATCGGTCGAAGACTTGTGCAGCAGTTAACTGCAAGAGGTGATAATGTAATTGTCTTCACAACAGATATTAAAAATGCTGAAGATAAAATACCTAATGCAGTAAGGCTTGTCAAGTGGGAGTATGAAGGCATGAACGCTCCGTCTACGCAAGAGCTTCGCCGGACAGGATGGATGAATGAATTGCATGGAGTTGATGCTGTAATTCATCTTGCAGGTGCAAACCTTGGTGCAAAGAGATGGAATGAAGAATATAAAAAACTTGCTTACGACAGCAGAATATTAGCACAAGAAATTTAGTTGAAGCAATCAAATCAGTTGAGAAAAAACCAAAAGTTTTTATTTGTGCATCAGCAGTTGGATATTATGGAAATCGTTACGATGAAGTGCTCGATGAAAAAAGTTTACCTGCAAATAACTTCCTTTCTAATTTATGCAAAGACTGGGAAGCAGAAGCAGAAAAAGTTGAGCAACTTGGAGTAAGACGTGTAAGTCTAAGAACAGGATTGGTTCTTGAAAAGAATGAAGGCCTGATGAAAAAACTTATTCCAACATTTAAATTATTTTTGGGCGGATGGCTCGGCAATGGCAGACAATGGTTTCCGTGGATTCACATTGATGATATTGTTGGTATTTATCTGCACGCAATTGATAATGCAAATATTAATGGTGCAATAAATGCAGCTTCACCGGGAATTGTGACAAACAAAGAATTTTCTAAAACACTTGGAAAAGTTTTAAACAGACCAGCGTTGTTACCTGTTCCAAAAATTGCTTTACGAATTGTTAGTGGTGAGCTTGGCAATTATGTAACAGACAGCCAGAGAATATAATGTGGATAAGATATTAAATTCAGGTTATAAGTTTAAGTTTGAAAAACTAGAAGAGGCTTTGGGGGATTTACTTGGGAAGAAACTTGTTTAATGTTTCAAGCATATCTTCCCTTTCAAGCTCTCGAAATTTTTGTGCAGTATCAAGTAAGTATTTTTTATCTATTGAGTTAAGATGTTTTTCTAATAAATGTTTGACATCAGCAATATCCTGTTCTCTGTTTGCAAATAATTTATAAATAATTAAATCCTCTAAAGAACAAACATAAACTTCAACCTCTCCAAAAAGCTTTCTTCTTCTTCTTGAAATTACTTTTTTATCAAATTCTGTTAAACCAGCAGCAATATCGATTCTCAATTCGGTGTCAGGGTCATCGAGTGGCAATATAAAATTTCTCTTAAAGTATTCCAGCGTTCCTTCAAAAGCCGGAGTAAATTTCTTAAGCATTATATTATGAAAAGAATCCAGATGTTCAAGTTCGCACAATACTGTAACATCAATGTCATCGGTAGTTCGTTGCTCTCCATAAATTATCACTGCTACTCCCCCAATAATTACATATTCAACTGAATTTTCAGAAAAAAAATTATGTAGATTCCGAAGAGAAGTTTCGAACTCTGTCAACGTCTTATTCCAAGTTTGTAAACAAAGTCTCTCCTGGCTTTCGCTTTTTCTTCAAGGCGGTTAAGATCAATAGTAGGATTCGATTTCTTCCAAACCTTATATACATCATCAAGGAAATCTAAAAATTTTCGCATCTCTTGCTTAGTAGGTAATCTTTTATAATCTCCAAGTTTTTCCCTAAGCAGTGCGAAATTCTGTGTTGTGGTAAACAATTTCTTGTGATCGGAATTCATATTATAATTTAAAATCTTTTTTGTTTAACGCTGAGTAAAAGTTACTAATTTTCAATAGAAAAGGCGAACGGTTTCGTTCGCCTTTCGAGTAACTATTTTTTTTACAGGAAATTTAATACCTGTAATAATCAGGCTTGAATGGCCCTTCAACCTTAACACCAATGTACTCAGCTTGATCAGGAGTTAATACTTCTAATTCAACACCGATTTTCTTCAAGTGTAACCGGGCAACTTTTTCATCAAGGTGTTTTGGAAGTGTATATACTTTGTTCTCGTATCGTTCCGGATGATTCCAGAGTTCGAGCTGAGCAAGTATCTGATTTGTAAATGAGTTGGACATAACAAATGAAGGGTGACCTGTTGCACAACCAAGATTTACTAACCGACCTTCAGCCAGCACTATTATATCTTTACCATCAATTGTATATTTATCAACCTGAGGTTTAATTGTATTTTTTGTATTACCGTAATTCTTATTCAACCATGCCATATCAATTTCAGTATCAAAATGTCCAATATTACAAACAACTGTTTTATCTTTCATCATTTTGAAATGTTTTTCGTTTACAACATTCATATTTCCTGTAGCAGTAACAACTATGTCGGCTTCTTTTACTGCATCAGCCATCTTCTTTACTTCATATCCTTCCATGGCTGCTTGAAGTGCACAAATCGGATCAATTTCCGTTACGATCACTCTTACATTTGCGTTCTTTAATGATTCGGCAGAACCTTTACCAACATCACCAAATCCGGCAACAACAGCAACTTTACCAGCAAGCATTAGATCAGTTGCTCTGCGTATTGCATCAACTAATGATTCACGGCATCCGTACTTGTTATCAAATTTAGATTTTGTTACTGAATCATTAACATTAATTGCAGGAATTGGTAACGTTCCCTTTTGCATTCTGTCATACAAACGATGAACACCTGTAGTTGTTTCTTCAGATAATCCTTTTATCCCGGAAGCTAATTCAGGATAAACATCAAGAACCATGTTTGTAAGATCACCACCATCATCAAGAATCATATTTAAAGGTTTGCTCTCATCGCCAAAAAATAATGTTTGTTCTATGCACCAGTTAAACTCTTCCTCATTCATACCTTTCCATGCAAAAACAGGAACACCGGCTTTTGCGATTGCTGCTGCAGCATGATCTTGAGTAGAAAAGATATTACAGGAAGACCATTTTACTTCTGCACCAAGATCAACAAGAGTTTCTATTAACACAGCAGTTTGAATAGTCATATGTAAGCATCCGGCAATACGAGCACCTTTAAGCGGCTTCTTTCCTTTAAACTCTTCTCTCAATGCCATCAAGCCGGGCATTTCTGCTTCAGCAAGTTCTATTTCTTTCCTTCCCCATTCAGCCAGGGAAATATCTTTTACTTTATACTTCAATGAAAAATCAATTTTCTTTTCTAACACTTCACTCATTTTTTACCTTTTCTAATTTATTTTTATGATAATTTCTTTAAGATGAACAACAGTAACAGAACAATTAATTATATATAAAAAGTTCATTATATATAAGTTATTTTTTTAAGTACTTTTTAAATATTGGAACGAGATCCAGTTTTTCCCAGGTAAAGTCTTTATCATTTCTTCCAAAGTGACCGTAGGCTGAAGTCTTCTGATAAATTGGTCTTCTTAATTTTAATCTGGAAATAATTCCTTTGGGTGTAAGATCAACTTCTTTCTGAATCATTTTAGATATAGCCTTATCCGGAATAACACCAGTACCTTTTGTATCAACGAAAACAGAAATTGGTTGTGCAACTCCTATTGCATAAGAAACCTGAACAAGACACTCTTTGGCAAGCTTTGCAGCGACAACATTTTTTGCAATATGTCGTGCAGCATAAGTTGCACTTCTATCAACCTTGGAAGGATCTTTACCTGAAAATGCACCGCCGCCATGTGGAGCCCAGCCACCGTAGGTATCAACAATAATTTTTCTTCCGGTTAAACCACTATCACCATGCGGACCGCCGATTTCAAATCTTCCGGTTGGATTCACAAAATACTTAGTGTTCTTATCCAGATATTTTGAGGGTATAACTTTTTTAATAACATTCTTAATAACATCAGATTTTATTTTACTTTGTCTTGCATTTGCATCATGCTGAGTTGAAATAACAACAGCATCAACTCTAACCGGTTTTCCTTTGTCATTGTATTCAATAGTTACCTGTGATTTTGAATCAGGTCGCAGATAAGGCATCAACCCATTATTTCTTTTTCTGATATCTGCAAGTTTTTTCACAAGCTTATGAGCATACATTATCGGCATAGGCATAAGTTCGGGTGTCTGATCACAAGCATAACCAAACATAATTCCCTGATCACCTGCACCACCTGTATCAACTCCCATTGCAATATCCGGTGATTGTGAATGAATAGCATTCAGCACCGAACAAGATTCCGAGTCAAACTTGTAATCTGCTTTTGTGTATCCGATTTTTTCAACTGTTTGTCGAACAATTGCAGGAACATCAATATAGGTTTTTGTAGTGATCTCACCACCAACTAAAACTAAACCTGTGGTAACAAATGTTTCGCAAGCTACCCTTGCATAAGGATCGTGAGCATAAATTGCATCGAGTATACCATCGGAAATTGCATCACTAACTTTATCCGGATGACCTTCAGAAACTGATTCTGATGTAAAGAAAAACGACATTATAATATTACCTTTATGAAATGAAAAATTATCTCTAAGCTCTTTTCGAAAAAAGGCTTACAAACTTAGGAAAAGGGGTTTTTAATAACAAGGTAAACAATCTTAATTTTGAGGAAGATTTCTAGTAAAAATAAATAAGCACATTTTATTAATGGATATTATAGATAATGAAAATCACGACTAAAGTTACACAACTACTTAATATTGAATACCCCATCATTCAGGCTGGAATGGTTTGGGTATCAGGATGGAAATTAGCATCTGCAGTTTCGAATGAAGGCGGGCTTGGTTTAATCGGCGCCGGATCTATGAAACCTGACCTGCTCAGAGAACATATTCAAAAATGTAAAGCCGCAACAAACAAACCATTCGGAGTAAACATACCCTTGCTGCGCAGAGATGCAGAAGACCTGGTTAATGTTACAATTGAAGAAGGAATGAAAATTATTTTTTCATCGGCAGGTCATCCGGGAAAATTTATAAAATTATTCAAAGACAATGATGTAATAGTTGTTCATGTTATTCCATCAGTTAAACACGCATTAAAAGCTGAAGAAGTCGGCTGCGATGCAGTAGTTGGTGAAGGCGTTGAAGCTGGCGGACATAATGGAATAAATGAGACTACTACTTTAGCTTTAATTCCTCAACTTGTAGACGCAGTAAAAATTCCTGTGATTGCGGCTGGTGGAATTGCTGATGGTCGTGGAATACTTGCTGCACTTTCACTTGGTGCGGAAGGAGTTCAAATCGGGACCGGTTTTGCCGCAACTGTTGAGTCTTCTGCTCATCAAAACTATAAACAGAAAGTTGTTGAAGCAAAAGATGATGGAACTATACTTGCGTTTAAAAAAATTGGTTTGGTAAGAATGATGAAAAATGATTTTGCACATCGTGCTCTGAATGCTGAAAAAGAAGGCTGGGATGAGATCAAGTTGAAAGAACTTCTTGGAAGTAAACGAGAACGACTCGGTATTTTTGAAGGTGATGAAATTGAAGGTGAACTTGAAGCCGGGCAAAGTTCGGGATTAGTCAGAGAAATTCTCTCTGTCAAAGAATTGTTCAAAAAACTTTTAAAGGAAATTGCCGAAGCAAAGAAAAGATCCGACGAAATAATAAAATAATATGCTAAATTTCTTCCAGCAGATCGTTAACGGCTGAATCAATATCTTTTGCATCTTTAAAAAATGAAACAATTTTTCTTATTACTGCCTCAACAACAGCATCAGGACAAGAAGCACCGCTTGTTATTAATATATCAACCGGATATTTAGAAGGAATGTAATTGCTCGAGACAGCCACAGTTTGTTTTGAGACATCGAAATGGTTTATTTCATTTTTTGAAATTATCCTTTCGGCAGAATCAATAAAGTAAGTTTTAATTTCTTCTTCACAGATTTTAACAATGTTTGTTGTATTGGAACTGTTATAACCGCCCACTACAATTGAAAAGTCTGCCAATGTTTCAAGCATACCGTAAGTCGCATCCTGGTTATCGTTGGTTGCATAACAAAGAGTATCGCGTGTATCTGCAAAGTGTTCATTAAGGTTTTCAATACCATAAACCTTTATCATTGTCTCTTTAAGAAGATCGGCAATCTCCTGAGTTTCAGAAGCCAGCATTGTAGTCTGGTTAACCACACCGATTTTATTTAAATGATTTCTTGCATCGAATCCTTTGGAAAATTTTTCTTTGAAATATTCGTAAAATTCTTCCTCGGTTTTATTTCCCAGAATCACATCAGCTAATATTTGTGCTTCTACCATATTTCTAACTATAACCGATTGCGAGTTCTGAATAGAGTGAGAAAATGTTGCCCTTGTTTCCTCGTGATAATGCTTTCCATGTATAACTACTGTATATCCTTTCTTTCCAAGTTCGTCAGAACGGTTCCAAACTTTTTCTACAAATGGACAAGTCGTGTTGTATGTATAAGGATTAATTCCAAGTTTATTTAATTTTTTTTCTATTTCGAGAGTAGTTCCAAAAGCCGGAATAATTACAATGTCATCACTTTTAATTTCATCCCATGAAACAAGCTGGTTACCGGAAGTATCCATAATAAAACGTACTCCCATACTGAGTAAATCATTATTAACTCTGGGATTGTGAATCATTTCACTTAACAGAAAAAATCTTTTGCCTGGATTTTCTTCTATAGTTTTATAAGCAATTTCGATAGCGTTTTCAACTCCGTAACAAAATCCAAAATGCCTTGCAAGGTAAAATCTAACCGGACCAAAATCAAGCAAAGTTGGTGTGAAATCTTTTTTCCTGGGATCATCAACCTTCCTGTTGTTTTTTATCCGAGTGATAAATGAACTTTTATAATGGACGGGTATTTCAAACTTTTTCATAATTACCTCTTCAGTATTAAATCACTTTCTTCTGAATTTAAACGCATATCACGAACTAAAGATTCCTTTGAGGGTTTTATCATAATCAAATAGCCAAAAAGGAAAACAAAAACTACTATGTAAAGATAGTTTGAAGTCAACATTGTTGCTACCAGCGCGAGCAAACAAGCGCCTTCAACCAGTGCCCAGGATACAATTTTTGAAGTTCTGAAATGATTAATTTTTTGGAAGAGATTGCTGCTTCTATCCACTTTGGAAATCATCCGGTTATAAATTGTTCTGGATAAAAACATCATCAGTAATCCAAACACTGGTACAAAAAAAGTAAATACTTTATCCAGTTCGCTGCCTTCAGAAAACCTTTTGTCCTGTATAATTATCAATACAACAGCAAGGAACAAGATCATGCTTGAGAGTAATGCAAAAAAAATGATGTTAATAACTTTGAGCTGGATTTTGATTGGGGAATTTTCAGTTGTTTTCATTTGCTTCACCAAGCCGGTTGTTTAGATTTTCAGAGAGTGCTTTCATATATTTGCACACAATTTTTAGAATCACACTATGAATTTAGCAGATAAGTTAGAGAAAATAAAAATAAAATTTGACAGCATAAACGAGCAGCTTTCCGATCCGCATATTTCTTCGGAAAGAGAGAAAATGATAACACTTACCAGGGAAAGAAGCGACCTCACAGAAATTGTTGAAGCATATTCGAGGTATGCTTCAGTTCTAAAAAATATTAAAGGCAACAAAGAAATTATTGATACGGTAAATGACAGCGAGCTGGTTTCAATGGCATTAGCAGAACTTGAAGACCTAAAATCTGAAAGAGATACTCTCGAAGAAGAAATTAAATTATTACTGCTTCCAAAAGATCCTAATGATGATAAAGATATTATCATGGAAATAAGAGCCGGAACAGGTGGAGAAGAAGCTGCATTGTTTGCAGGAAATCTTTACAGAATGTACAGCAGATATGCAGAAATACGAGGCTGGAGGATTGAATTAATTGATATTAATGATACCGGACTGGGTGGAGTGAAAGAGGCAATCTTTTCAGTAACCGGTAATAATGTTTATGGTGATTTAAAATTTGAGAGTGGTGTACACAGAGTACAGAGAGTTCCTGAAACAGAAGGAAGCGGACGGGTTCACACTTCAGCGGCATCCGTTGCAGTTCTTCCTGAGGCGGAAGATGTTCAGATTGAAATTAATCAGAATGATTTAAAGATAGATATTTTCCGTGCCGGCGGTGCTGGCGGTCAGAATGTTAATAAAGTTGAAACTGCTGTAAGAATTACCCACCAGCCAACAGGGATAGTAGTTCAATGCCAGGATGAAAGATCACAGCTTAAGAACAGACAGAAAGCTATGAAAGTTTTGAAAGCAAGATTATATGATCTTGAACTAAAAAAACAGAACGCAAAAATTTCCGCCCAAAGAAAATTAATGGTCGGAAGCGGCGACCGAAGCGATAAAATCCGAACTTATAATTTCCCACAAAATCGTGTAACTGACCACAGAATAGGTTTAACTCTCTACAATCTGGCTAACATAATGGAAGGTCAAATTGACGAGCTTATTGAGCAACTAAAAATTGCCGATAAAACCGAGAAGCTGCAGGCAACAGATTAATTTTTTATTTAACAACTAAGCAGCAGATTATTTAATAAGATTGGTTTAAATGTGTATAGAGTCAGCGGTAAGAATATTTTTTATTCAGCTGCGATTGTAATGACACTAACATCATCGTCAAATTTCAACTGATTAAAGTTAGTGATTTCGTCTTTAAGAATGGATACCGGTGATACATTGAAATTGTTTTTTTGCATTGACTTAATCATCCTGCTTACACCAAACTGATTACCATCATTATCACGGCATTCGATAATTCCATCAGTCGTTAAGATCACCACGTCACCGGAATTCATTTGAAGATATGTATCTTCAAATAAGGAATCCATATTGAAACCAAGCAGCAATCCCTTAGAATTAATTCTCTTAAGTTCACCGGTTAATTTATTTTTGTAAAGAATAGGCATATCACCGGCACCCGAATATTTTAAAGTCATATTCTTTTTATCAACTACAACGATTGATAGTGTTGAAAACACTTCAGAAATTTTCGAATCCTTGTAAACTAATTTATTTACTTTGCTGATAATTTTTCCCGGCGAAGTTACGTCTCCCTCTTCAATAACAGAATGGATTGCACTACGAATATAGCCGGCATAAGCATAAGCAAAGTACCAAGCACCCCATTTTTTGCCCATCACATCCCCAAGAACGATGGCAAGATGGTCTTCATCAAGCTGGAAGTGATCAATAAAATCTCCGCCCGGAATTCCTGTGAATGGAATATGCCAATACTGAATATCAAAGTTTTTAAAATCAGGAAAATCTTCGGGAACCACACTGGTTTTTAATACATCGGATGCTTCGTGAAGTTCTGCGATGACTTTGTTTCTTTCCATACCTAAACTTTTTAATAGCCCTGAAATCTTGGCAACAACTATTTTATATCCACGATCCTTCTGCAGATAGTCGGCTATATCCTTTTTAAAACTATCCAGAATTTCCTGTTCTGATCCAATATTGCTCAGAAACATAAATGGAATGTTGGCTGTTTCAGGATCTTTTAAAAGCATTTCACGAAATTTGTATCCATCTATTTCAGGCATCATAACATCGGCAACTATCAAGTCAGGCTGGAAAGATTTGGTCAGCTTAAATCCGTCGGCTGCATTGTAAGCTACCTGACAGTCAACACCGGATTTAATTAGTTCAGATTTGTAAATGATCAGAGCCGCCTTATCATCATCTACAATAACAACTTTAGGAGTTTTTTTAGAAAATATTTCTTTTAGATTTTTTCTGGTACCGTAAATTCGATTGATTTCTGTTCGTCTTACTAAAGCTTTAATTTTTAAGATCAGCTCATCAACGTTAAAAGGTTTAGTTATAAAATCATCTCCACCAACCTCAAGTGCTCTGGATTTATCTTCAAAAGTATTTTTTGCTGTAACAAATACAAAAGGAAGGGAGCGATAGTTTTCATTTTCACGGACGAGCTGGCAAAACGTAAATCCATCCATCTTATCCATAATAATATCACATAATACAAGATCTATAGTGTTATTGAATAGCTGTTCGAAGCCTTCATCAGTGTTTGAAGCGAGGTAAACTTTGTAGTTATTTAAATTTAAATGATGGGAAATAAGCTTGCGAATGGTTATATCATCATCAATGACCAGTACTGATTTTTTTTCACTAACACTCATTTAAAGTGTGACCAGCTTTTTAGAAGATTGTTCGATAAAGCTCAGCTTTCGATACCATATTTTTCCATCAGGCGATAAATGGTAGCTCGGCCAAGCTGAAGTTTTCTGGCAGCTTCAACAATATTACCTCCTGTAACTTTTAAGGCATGTCTGATTGATTTCTCTTTTATTTTTTCGAACGGAATAATGTTGTCATCGGTAAACATAACACTCTGCTGATCAGCCGTAACTGAAGTATCAGCGGCTCTAATGTGCTGCGGCAGATCATCAATGTCTAGATGATCTTTTTCAGAAATTATCATACATCGTTCAATTGTATTTTCCATCTCCCTAACATTCCCCGGCCAGTCGTATTCATAAATAAGCTTTAAAGCTTTTTTGCTGAATCCTTTTATATTCTTTTGAAGCTTTTTATTGAACTCTTCCACAAAGTATTCTGTAAGAACAAGAATATCCGCTCTTCTCTGCCTGATCGGAGGGATAGAAATCGGGAATGAGTTTAATCTGTAAAAAAGATCTTCACGAAATTGTTTTTGCTCAACGGCTTGTTTTAAATCCCGGTTAGTTGCTGAAATAATCCTCACATTTGTTTTGATTAATTCATTACCTCCAACCCGTTCGAATTCTTTCTGCTGAATCACTCTTAATAATTTTGCCTGCAGAAGCATTTCAAGTTCGCCGACTTCATCAAGAAAAATTGTTCCGTCTTTTGCTAATTCAAACTTTCCAAGTTTTCTCTGGTGAGCGCCCGTGAATGAACCTTTTTCATGACCAAATAATTCACTTTCAAGAAGCTCCCTCGGTATGGAAGCACAATTAACTACAACAAAAGGTTTATCCTTCCTTCTTCCATTGTAGTGAATTGCACGTGCGATAAGTTCTTTTCCTGTACCGCTCTCACCGTAAATCAAAACTGTAATATCATTATCCAGAACTTTGGAAACGAGTTTAAAGACATCCTGCATTTTTCCATCTGCAGAAATGATGTTATCAAAGCTATATTCTTTCTTAACACTCTCTTTAAGGTTCTGAATTTCTTTTAACAGATCATAATTTCGAATTGCGTTTTTAACTGCAAGTTCAAGCTTCTGCTGATCAATTGGCTTTGAGAAATAATCGTAGGCACCGTATTTTATCGAATCAACTGCAACATCAATTCTGCCCTGAGCGGAGAGCATAATGACAGGCATGTGTTCATCAATTTGTTTTAATCTTTTTAACGTTTCGATTCCATCAAGTCCTGGTAACATTATATCCAGCAAAACTAAATCAGGTCTGGCGCTAATTTTTTTAAACATTGATTCGCTGTTTGGAAAAATCTCAACATCATAACCCCACTTATCTTTTACCCAGAATGAAAGCAGCTTAGATATGGATTGTTCATCGTCAACTATGAATATGAGCTTACTCAAGATTTACCTCATTTTTTTCAATTTTACTTCTTTTGGGCAATTTTACCAGAAAAGTGGTTCCACTGCCTGCTTCGCTTTGGATGGTAATTAAACCTTTATGCAAATCGATTATTTGTTTTACAAAAACCAAGCCAACTCCAATACTTGGTATATCACTTATTCTCCGGCTAACTTTAAAAAAACGTTGAAAAATATACGGTTGATCAGCTTCCGGAATACCAATTCCAGTATCGCTAATTATTATCTCTACTTCTCTAACAAAGTTATTCACTATCACTTTCACACGGCCAAGTTCGTCCGTAAACCGAACAGCATTATTCACCAGTGCATTTATAACCTGATAAAGACTATCCCTATCTGCTTCTATGAAGACTTCCTCCTGAGGATGCTCAAAATTTATATAAATATTTTTATCCGTTGCTAATTCTGTATTCGCATTAATAGCTTCCTGAATTAATCTGATCAATTCAAAGTTTGATTTATTAATTAAAATTATATTTCCATCACTTTCAGATGCATCGAGGAAGTAATTGATAAGCTTTGCTAATCTTTTTCCCTCACTCATAATCACTCTGATAAATTCTTCTTTCATTGAATCATCTAATTCCGGATCGGATACGATCGTTTCAGAAAAACCGATGATAGAAGCTAATGTCGTTCTGAACTCGTGGGAGATACCGGAAATAAAATCGTATTTAAGCCGGTTAAGTTCCTCAACAACAGATTTCTGAGGTGAAGTTCTGGCTCTCTCAATTCTCAACAGTCTGTTCAATTCTAATAACTTTGGTTTGAGTTTTTGTAATTCCGCTTCATATCGTTGTTTCTCACTTAAATCTTTTGCAATACCCAACAGACCTAAAACCTTTCCGTTGCCAACGATAGTATTGCAGCTTAGTTCAAATGGAAATGTCTGCCCGTATTTTGTTAGAAAATGAATTTTAAACTTTACAGGTTTTCTATCTAACAAAACTCTGTTCAGCGAAATATTGAATACAGATGAATCCTCTTTATTAATGAAATCAATTAAAAATTTATCCCTCAATTCTTCCGGAGGATATTCGAGGAAATTTTTTGACGATTCACTTATGAGAATAATTTTCCCTGAGCGATCAAGTATGAAAATTAAGTCCGGTGAAGTATTAATAAGCAGATTAAACTTCTGCTCCCAGTCATCAACTGATTTCTTCCGAAGCCTGGAATAATTTTCACCATCCAGCGGAGCTGTTTTAGTGTCCGTCGGCAATTCGAGCCATGCCTTAACCTGATGGCTAAGGATTGAAAGAACCGGTATAATCCTGGTTTTTAAGTCCTCTTTAAATTCATCAACATTATCTGAAAACAGAAGAATGTATACATACAGGTTTCTTTCGGATAAGTAGATAAGATCTTTAATAAAAAAAGAAGATAAAAATCTTTCTTTAAGAAAATCAGTGCTTGAAGGCAGATCAGCTACTTTCTCGGTATCAATTCCTCCGGCTTTATGCAATTTAAACAGCCACTCATTTAATGAAGTGAAATCTTCTTTCCTTCCACCCCAAACATTAAGCACAGAATAACCCTGGTCACCAATCTGCAAAAGGTAACCCTGTCTGCTGTAGCTTATCTTAGAGATAATCTGGAGAGTATTTTCAATTAATTCTTTCATTGGATGATTTTCAATCACTCAAAGATATAGAGTTTTGATCTGTAAATTTAAAGATGAAATAGTTCAGATGAAGAGAAATTTAATTTTAAATATTAGACAAAGAGAAAAAATTACTGCTGGTTCTGAAGACTCTCGTTCTGAATAATTTCATAATATTTTCTTATCAATTCCTCATAGTCTCTGGAATAGCCTTCTTTAAAAGCCTTATTCAACTCATCACGGATTTTATTTAAGGAATTTGGATTGGATAGATTTAGCTCCGGTGGAAGATTTCTCGATACGTTTTCACCGGATCTGGATTCTCTTTCTTTTTCGTAATCTCTTTCATTAATTGATTTCTGTGCATCAAGAAGCTTGCTTAGAATATTTTCCTGTTTTTGCAAGAGTTCATCATCGAGCTTATCACCCTGCATATCTGTTATCACTTCCTGCATTTTTTTCAAAATATTATCCAGATCAGCTGGGAGTTTTGATGATTGCCCTGAAACTTTTGCTTCATCGTTTAGCTGTCCAAGTGATTTTTGAATAAGCTGCTGCTGCTGTGAAAGTCTCTGCATCTCCTGTTGCTGCTGCGGAGTCAGACCACCCTGCTGCATCTTCTGCAATTGTTGTGTCAGGTTATTAAGATTCATCTGATCGCCTGACATCTGTTGTAATTGCTGCATCATAGACATCATTCCGCCCTGCCCACCTCCACTTTTCATCATTGACTCCATGGATCCTTTCATCATTATTGCCGATTCATTCAAAGACTTCATCGCCTCACCTTGCTGATTTGAAGCCATCATACCGTTTCTGCTTTTCATTGACTGAACAGAATTTTCCATTTGTTTTTTTGCATCTCCGAGAGACTTACCCATTTCGGGAGTAATTGCAAATGTTTTTTGTGATAAGTCGGACATTTGCTGCATTATATTATTCAGATTATTTGAAAGACTATTTTCTTCCTTAGCAAGTTCGTCCAGTTTTGATGAATTAGGGTCGAGATTTTCTGCTTGCCGTTTTAGATCTTCCTGTTGTTTTGAAAGTGAAATAATGTTGTCAAGAATCTTCATCATATCGGTTAAAGTCTGCATCTGATTCCGCTGCTGCATTGAATCTTGCATCTGCTGCATCATTTGCTGCATCTGTTTCATATTCTGTGAAAGCTGACCCTGATTTTTGCACGCATTTTGTTTATTATTTTGTTGAATATCCTGCGAAGCCTCTTCGGATAACTTCTGATTCTGCTGCTGTTCAAATTCCTCCATCAACTTTTCCATATCTTCCTTCGGTGTGTCCGGAACTTCACTCATTTTTTTCTCAAGATCTTCCATTTCTTTCTTCAGGTTCTCGAGGTCTTTTGTTATTTCATCCTGCTTTTTGATTAGGTTATCTTTTTCTTTCTGATCAGATGGATCGCTGTTTTCAGTCTGCTCGGAAAGATTTTCCTGCTTTTCCGTCATCTCTTCCGTACGCTTCATCAGCTCTTCCATTTTCTGTTCAATCTGAATTCGTTTCAACAAGTTGAGTGTTCTTTCAATACTTTTCTTAAAACGTTCTTCATCCATTTTTAAATTTTGAAGCTGTTCCTGTGTCATATTTCTGTTCATGTCCTTCAAAACATCCTGGAGTCTCTCCATTGCTTTTTTCATCTCTTCACTTGTCATTTCATCCATCAGCTTTTGCAGCTCCATGTATTTTTCCATCGTCTCTTTTGACAGCAGGTTATTTTCCTGAAGATTTTGCTTCATATCACCTAACTGATCATTAACCTTATCAACTTTATCCTGAAGCTCCTGATATTTATCCAGCGCATTTTCAATTTTCTGCTTTTCTTCCCAGGATAATTTCTGATCATCCTTTTTTAGTTCTTTGTCAATTTCTTCAAGAGTCTTTTTTAAATCCTCAGCATCTTTGAGCACTTGCTCAAGCTCCGTTTCACTCTGTGCCTGTAATTGATCTGCATCATTCAAGATCTCATCAAGTGACGGAACACGAACGGTTAAAGTTTGAGTCCTGGCAGACTTCGGACCGTTTACATTATCATTATCAAAAATCTCAAGGTAATAAGTAACCACATCATCAACTGCAAGATACATTTGTGTTAAGTTCCAGACGTAGTTTATATTTATTTCGAGCTGAGATTTATCTACGGGAATTTCAATTGAACTGAAATCCGACTGAGGCTGCTCGTATTTTGAAGCGGACAACCTGTAATTCAACATTAACCGGGAGAAACCATAATCATCTGAAGCTTTTGCAACAAGTGAAATTCTGTTATCGTTTGACAGTGATGTATTCTGGTTTGGTGAAACCAATTCAATTACAGGAAAAGCATCAAAAAGAGCTTTCACCTGGTAAGTGATCGGGGCAAGATTGCTGTTCCCGTTTTCATCAATCAATTGGATTTTATAACTGTTATCTTTTTTAACCGAAATATTTCCTGAAGCTAATGCTTCATCAACTTTAAGTTCAACTATTGAAGAATCAGCAAACTCAAGTTTTGCCTCTTTAAGTTTTTTTGTTGATGAAATATTAAAAGCAACTTTGCTTCCTACCAGTGCCTGCACATTTCCATTATCTTTCTGTACAGCTTTTGGAATATTTGAATAGGAAGGAGAGGTAATTTCAAGATCGAGAGTTTTTAAGATTGGTCTGTCAATTACTAATATTTCAAAAAAATCGCTGTGTGATCCTTCAGCTTCAGCAAAATATGTAAAAGAGCTTTTCACAGAATTCATCTTAAGAAAATAATTGCCTGATGAATCAGCAGTTAATTCCTGTTTTTGGAATCCCGCCTCCTCTTCCTTCCGCGAAGCAAAAAACACCGATTTAGGTTTTGATCCTTTTACTTTAATAGAAATTTCAATTCCATCTCCCCTGGTTATTTCCTTATTACCGGGAGTAATTTCAAAAATGAATTTTGGCGGTGGAACAAATTCTTTATCAAAATTCAACAACCGAAACGATGCCGCATTCAAACCGGGGACAAAAAGAATTAATGTTAAACATAAAATGGTTATTGATACAAAGTACGGCAAGATTTTTTTGGCACGTTCATAATTAATTATTGATTGGAAATTTAGACTCTTTACACGCTCATGAACTTTTCTGAACGCTGCATCAATCAGGTTAGCAGAGTAGAGATTTCCTTTTTCAATTTCAGATATAAGCTGCATTGAGTTCAGAAGCTCATCCTTTACTTCAGGGAAGTTAGCCCCAACTTTTTGAGCGGCATCAAAATAAGTTTCTTTCCGGATTGATCCGATGTACTTGATAAAAGGTATGCCTAAAAAGACAACGAGAAATCCGAGCGCAGCAAGAATGAAAAGTATAAATAATATAGTACGCAAAGTTGAACTGAAGTTTGATATAAGTTCAAGAAAAGAATAGAAAGTAAAGTTGATAAGCACAGCAGCAATGAAAGCCTGGATTCCAAAAAGAAGTAATTGTGAATACTCCTTCCTGATAAATCCTTCAAGCTTTTTCAATAACTCAATATAATATTTTGATTCGGTTCCCATTATTTATTGTGATAATGCCCAGATTACTATGTTTGTTCCAAATTTTAAAGCCTCTTCCCTCTTTTCAGGAGAGTCATCGTGGACTGTTGCATCAGCCCAGCCATCGCTGGGATTTGATTCGAAAGTATAAAAAACAGCCAGCCTGTTATTAACAAAAATCCCGAAACCCCGCGGCGTGCTTTTATCGTGTTCGTGAGTTTTAGGTGGTCCGTTTTCAAATTTGTAAAACGAATCATAAAGTCCATAACTAAAAGGCAGTTCAATAAAATCATCCTGCGGAAAAACTTTTTTCATTTCCCGTCGGACTGCATTGTCAAGTCCGTAGTCATCGTCAATATACAGAAAACCGCCGTTCTCTAAATAGGTTCTTAATCTGAATACTTCATCCTTTGAGAAAACGATATTTCCGTGTCCGGTAAGGAATAAAAACGGATAAGAAAAAATTTCATCTGATGAAAGATCAACAAACTGGTAACGTGCATCCACTTTTATGTTTGTGTTTTGCTGGATGAAGTTAAGGAGATTCACCTCGGCTGAAGGATCGTTATACCAATCACCGCCGCCTTGATATTTAAGTCTGGCTATTTGAAAGCCATCTTTAATTTGTGCGTTTGTGCAAAGACTGTAAATGATGAATAAAAATATTAGTTGAAATAATTTCATTTTATAATAAAGATTCGGTTGTGTGCAAATATAAATTCTCTTTAGCAGAAATACAGCCATTTTAAGAGTACCAACAAAAAAGGGCAGCATTTTATCAATACTGCCCTATGATTGCAATTCCAGCCTTAATTTACTTTAGAAGGATCATCTTCTTTATCGAAATAAAATCTCCTGCTGCAAGCTTATAGAAATAAACTCCGCTTGACAAATTACTTGCATCAAAATTTACAGTATAGCTTCCGGGTTGCTGAACTTCGTTCACCACTTTTGCTATTTCCTCTCCGATGCCATTAAAGATTACCAACTCTACATTAGATACTTTCGCAATGGAATAATCTATCCTTGTAGCCGGGTTAAATGGATTAGGATAGTTCTGTGCAAGATCAAATACTTCAGGTGTTGCAATTTCCACTGTTGAACCAAGCTCATAATATTTGAAAGATCCGTTATAATCTATTTGCTTGATTCTGTAGAAATATATTCCTGAAGAAAGTCCGGCATCTGTGTAAGAATAAGATCTTGGCTCTGTGGTTGTTCCAAATCCGGGTACGAAACCAACTTCCTGCCACTCAGATTCTGTTCGTCTTCGTTCAATTGTAAATCCGGAATTATTTGTTTCAGTTGCTGTTGACCAATTAAGAATCGCCGAATTATCAACCACATTTGCCGTGAATGAAGTCAGCTCAACAGGAATAATTGCCGAGAGTTGATCCCAGAATAATTTTTTCGTTCCGCTTTCATCACCAACCCACAAAGCAGCAACATCGGCACCAGAATAAGGCATTGCTAAAATTGAAGTTGAATACAAAGGTGAGTATCCCGGTGGGTTTTCACTAACTCTTTGCGGAGATGAAAATGTTGTTGAACCATATCCAACAGACGTATAGTACAAAATATCCGTTGCATTAGTTCCCTGACCAACCTGTGCGCTATCAGAATAATAAACAAAATCAAATCCCGAAGAGACAGCATCATCATAGAATACAGCATCAAGTGCATATTCATCGGTGTTTGGATTACCGGCAACCAGCATGGGTGTGTCATATGCTAATCCGTTATTTATACTTTTTCTTGCCCAAATATCTCTTGCACCATCAGGACCTAAAGTATAAAATAACCAGCATTCGCTTTTATTCATTACGGTTTTAAATTCTTTTTTATAATCTGTGCCGGTGATAACATCAATAAAAGCTATTGATGCCATAGTGCCTGCACCGGTTTCCCTGTATCTTGCTGCTCTGACTATAGAGGTTGCAGTATCTGCTAATACCGGACCGTAATAATTCAAGGTTAATGTGTCACCCGTACCAGACATAAAAAGTTTTGGCGACGCACCATTGGAAGTAACCAAACCTCTTGTGATCCAGTTACGTCCTCCTGTTGCAGATCCATACCGAACGATGGAGTTATTTGGAAGAGAGTCAGCAAAAATGTAAAGGTTTCCGGTTGATGAGGCAACCATATCATAAGAACGATAATTGCCGCTAAAGAACTGACCAAAATTTCCGCTTAAAGGATTCCAGGTATAAATGCTGTTACCAATCTGAAAGGTACAATAAATTGAATCGAGTCCGCTCCGGATCATTTTTATCTTTGGATAATTTCCTCTAAAATTTATTCCTTGAGGAAAAAGCGTCCACGTATCACCGTCATCGGTAGAAGTAAAGATAACTAACCCAAGATTTAAGGTAGTTAGAGTGTCATTCACAGCAACATATAATGTTCCGTCGGACTTTTGAACTCCGGAAAATTCACCAATCGGTTCGTTGTTTAGCACTACGTTGTCAACACCCCAATCAATTTGGTGGGAAGTTGGTATTGCATCGCTCACTTTAATTGCAAAATCACCTTGAGCGTAAATGAACGACGTCAGACAAATAATTGAAAGGAAAAGTTTTTTCATAATGACCTCCTTAAGTTTTATGAAAATAATTTGATAAAATATCGTGATCCCAAAAACAAAATAAATTAAAATGGATATATTGTCAATTGGTTATTGTTACTTTATTGAATTTTAGTTTTAATCGAATAATTGTCAAGGAAGACCTATGAATCATTACTGGCTATTCAAATCTGAACCATCAGAATTTTCCTGGGATGATTTGAAGAAAAGTGAAAACCAGACGACTTTTTGGGATGGCGTTCGCAACTACCAGGCAAGAAACTTTCTCCGCGATGAAATTAAAAAAGGTGATGGAATTTTATTCTACCAAAGCAGTACCTGATCCATTAGCAGTTGTTGGTTATTGTGAAGTGGTTAAAGAAGGTTATCCGGACCACACACAATTTGATTCGAAGAATGACCACTTCGATCCGAAAGCGAAGAGAGATTCTCCAACCTGGTTTATGGTTGATATTAAACTTGTGAAGGAATTTAAGGATCCCATTACGCTTGATGCAATCAGGGCAAATCCTAAATTGAAAAGTATGAAACTCATTCAACGCGGTCAAAGATTATCAATTCAACCAGTTACAAAAAATGAGTGGGATGAGATTTTGAAGATGGGGGCCCCCTAAATCCCCCGAATGGGGACTTTTTGTAATTCTGATTTAGCTAATTTTTCTTAATAAGGAATGACAATCGCTAATGATAACTTTAAGCTCGACTATATTTTGTGGAGCTGATCCCGACTTTGTCGGGATGACCCGTTCGCTGCGAAGGAACCGCTCTCCCAACCTGTCTGCCGCCAAGTCAGGCTGAGTTACAGCCCCTATTTAATTTTTTTTTCAATAAACTTTTCCATCAATGTGTGTTCTATTTCCCCGAACAATGTATATGATGGTTCGACAGTTTTATATCCATTTTTCTTATAAAACTCAATTGCGCTATTACGAGCATGAATAATAATACGTTCTTGCACCTTTTGCCGTAACAATTTTTTCAAGTTCTTTCAGATACAATCGAACCAATCCCTTTTCCGTTCCACTCTTCTTCAACAGATATTGAACGTATTTGTGCTTCATCTTCTGATATAAAATGAGCCCGACCAACACCAATCGGAAATCCATCAACTTCGCAAACCATTATTGGATAGTCTTTAATTCCAGCGTCGTCTTTCTCTGTTATTTTAGGCTGGTGGTGAGGAGCTCGCAAAATTTTCCAACGAAGGTCTCTGTACCTTTGAAATTCTTCCGGAGTTTCAGGCGGTCTGACAATCATCAATTATCAATTATCAAGTAAATTATTTTCATCATCCATTTCTGCACGATTTAAAATAGAAGGAGGTAAACTTTTACTTGCTTTTGCACCAAGCTGTTTAATTTTTTCTGAACGACTGATTAAGTTCCCTCTTCCTTCCGTCAATTTATTCATTGCTTTATCGTAATTGTCTTTCGCATTGACCAACCCTTTACCGACAGAAATTAAATCATCAACGAATGCTGTAAATTTATCCAGCATATCACCACTTTGCCTGGCTATTTCTAAAGCGTATTTGTTTTGATTTTCTTGTCGCCATATGCTTGAAATTGTTCTTAATGTTGCAAGCAAGGTAGATGGACTTACAATCACAATATTCATTTCAAAAGCATCGTTAAAAATCGATTCATCATTCTGAACAGCAAGAGCAAACGCCGGTTCGACTGGCATAAACATTAGAACAAAATCCAGACTTTCCAACTGATACAGGTTCTGATAACTCTTTGAACTTAAATTTTTAATGTGAGATCGAATTGAATTTATATGTTCCCGTAGTGCAATCTGTTTATCGCTATCATCTTCTGATGATACAAATCTTTCATAGCCAACGAGAGAAACTTTAGAATCGATCACAATGCTTTTATTTTCAGGTAGTTTAATAATTACATCGGGCTGAAATCTTCGTCCGGATTCAGAAGTCAGACTTTCCTGAACAACATACTCTCTTCCTTTTACCAGTCCTGATTTTTCAAGAATACTTTCAAGAATAAATTCACCCCAATTGCCCTGAGATTTACTTTGTCCTTTTAATGCTTCTGTTAAGTTCTTTGCTTCCTGCGTTATCTGCTGGTTCATATCTTTTAACATTGAAAGCTGTTCACGTAATGATGCGTTTCCTTTTATACTTTCCTTATTCGTCTCTTCAACTTTGTTCTGGAACTCAGTAATTCTTTCTTTGAGTGGATTGAGAATTTCTGCTAAATTGGTTTTACTTTGTTCAGAAAATCTTTTTGTCTTGTCGTCGAAAATCCTGTTGGCAAGATTTTCAAACTCTTTAGTGAATTTGTCCTGAAGTTTTTCTATCTCGTCTTTTTGTTCTGAAAGTTTTGATTGAAGGTTTTTATAATCAGATTCGAGTGCAGAAAGTTTTGAGCTTAGTTCAATTACTTTTTGTCTCTCATCGTTGAGATTGTTCTCAAGATTTATTTTTTCTCTTTCAAGTAAAATACTTCTCTCTTCTACCCTTCCAGTTTCACCTTTGATTCTGGAATAGGTAAAAAACGATGCAGATACTACACCAAATACTATCCCAACTATTAGAAATATTATTTCCATAAATGCTTTCCTTTATTGACAAAGAAATTGAACACAGATCAAACTGATTTGAGCTGATCTGTGATAATCTGCTAAATCAGCGTCATCAGCGTTCTATTTTTTTATTCTAAACTACCTACAACTTTTTCTACTTCTTCCAGTATCTCACAAGACTTAACAAGTGCTTTCATTTTGTTATGATCGTTATAAAGAGGACGATCAACATCAAGAAATTCAACATGCTTGCGGATTACTTCTTTAGCTTTAGTAACACCTTTGCCGGTTTTGTGCTCACGGAAATCTAGCGCTTGTGCAGCAGCCATAAATTCTATCCCAAGAATTCCATAAGCGTTATCAAGAATTTGCTGATTCTTAAGTGCAGTGTTCATTCCCATTGAAACAAAATCTTCCTGATCCGCAGCCGCTGGAATTGATTGAATCGAAGCAGGAGCAGAAAGAATTCTTTGTTCTACAATTAAAGTATCTGCGGTGTACTGACTGAGCATTAATCCCGAAAACATTCCCGCACCTTTTGTTAAAAATGCAGGAAGCCCAACACTCAAAGCTGGATTGTTAAGTCGGTTCATTCTTCTTTCTGATAAAACACTAACCATAGTTACCGCAGCGCTGATCATATCCATCGGAAGAGAAACGGGTGTTCCCTGAAAGTTTGCACCGGTTAATGTTATTTTATCTTCAGGAATGAAAATTGGGTTGTCACCAACTCCGTTTAATTCGATTTCAATTTGTGATTTAGCATAAGCGACAGCATCGTGTGCGGCACCAATAACCTGCGGAGTTGATCGCATTGAATATGCATCCTGAACTTTTATTTTCATCTTGCCGGTAAGCAGATCACTTCCTTCAATACATTTTTTAATTGATTGTGAACTTCGAATAGCTCCGGCAAATCCTCGCAATTCGTGAAGTCGTACATCGTATGGTTTCATATTTGCGAGAAGAGCTTCGAGAGACATTGCCGCTGCAATTTCTGCCTGTTTCAACCATCTGTTAATATCATAAATCTGGAGCGCACCGATCGCAGTCATAAAATTACTCCCGTTTATCACAGCTAACCCGTCACGAGCCATAAGTGCGGGAACTTTTATTCCTGCTTTTTCAAATGCAATTTTTCCCGGAAGTCTTTCTCCTTTATAAAATGCTTCTCCTTCTCCCATCATCAGCAAAGCTATTTGTGACATTGGAGCTAAATCTCCACAAGCACCCACCGAACCTTTTTCGCACACAACAGGAATACAATCTTTGTTCAGCATTTCAACGAGAGTTAAAGTTATTTCCGGTCTGCAACCGGAATTACCGTGAGCGTGAACATTTATTCTTCCTGCCATTGCACCTCGAACGTGTTCAATTGGCATTGGATCACCAATTCCGGCAGCGTGATTGTAAATAAGATACTTCTGAAAATCTTTTACCTGATCATCATTCAATACAACTTCAGAAAATTCGCCGATGCCTGTGTTTACTCCGTACATAATTTCGTGTGCTTTGATTTTTTCTTCGAGCATTGCACGGCAGGTTTTTATTCTTTCGATTGAATCTTTGCTTAATTCGACTTGTTCTTTATTTCTTGCGATACGAACTAATTTTTCAACGGTTAATCCTGATCCATTAAGTGTAATAGCCATTTTCTTTCCTGTTATCCTTCAATAGATAAAATAAGATGATGAATTGTGAGTGCAAAATTAAAGATTAGAAAAGCCCCTCCCAAACCATCCGCAACGCTAAGTAGTTTGATTTCTTTTTTACCATCCTTGCCAATCGTCAACCATTAGTTGTTTCTATCACATAATATTTGGTAATTTTGAATTGTGATTTTTATTTGCCCTGAGAGAAAAATGAAACAGAGTTTTTAAACAGCTTTACTTTGGGGAAAGCACACAATTTTCTCTCCTGAAGCAAAAGTTTTGAAAGTAGATATTTCAATCACTTCACAAAGGAGCCATATTATGAAATCCTTTTCACTCTTCTTTGTTTCAATCATATTCATATTTTTTATATCTGTTTGTCCCATTTACCCGCAAACAATTATACCCGGTGGTTATGTTTCCGGTACGTGGACAGCTACAAATTCCCCATTTCAGATTAATGGTGATATAACCATTCATGCTGATTCTGCATTAACAATTGAACCTGGTGTAGAAGTTATCTTTCAGGGACATTACCGCTTTATAATAAATGGTATTATAAACGCGGTTGGTACACAAACAGACTCTATTCGCTTCACTGCAGCTATCCCCGATACCGGATGGCGGGGTTTACGGTTCATAAATTCTGCTGACACTTCCCATCTGGCATATTGTATAATTGAGTATGGAAAATCAACTGGAGGTAATATCTATGATAAGCGTGGAGGTGGCATTTTTTGTCAAAATTCTCAGCTGAAAATCTCGCACTGCTCAATTCGCAACAATCTTGCTGAAAGGTATGGAGGCGGGATATGTTTCGATAATGTGCTTAATGATACTATATTCATCACTGATTGTGATATCACAAACAATAGTACCACAGGATCCGACGGAGATGGTGGTGGAATCTATTTCCGCGGTGGCTTATTTGTAGAGATGCAGAATTGCATAGTTAGTCATAACTTATCAACGAATGGAAGGGGTGGTGGAATTTTTATTGGTATGTTTTATAGTAACATTAATGTACTGCGTCTTAGTAATTGTAATGTTACTTACAATCAAGCCGGCATTGATGGTGGGGGAATATGGACCGAGGGTCCAAACTGGAATGAATTGTATATCACCCAATCGGATATCAGCTATAACACGGCTGTAAATAACGGTGGAGGGATTTACACCCAAGCGATTGTGACTGGTGGTAGCTATACTGGTACATTTATCGACAGTTCTAGTTTCATAGGTAACGAGGTGACCGGTGCCCTGGGCAAAGGTGGTGCGATCTATGGTGATCTGTATTGTTGGCCCTATATTGGAAAAACAATAGAAAATACAATCATCGCTGATAATCAAGCTTTTGAAGGCGGGGGTTTATACCTTTTCCAAAGCAATGCTTATTTCGATAAATGTACGATTGCCGATAACACCGGTACGACAGGAAGTGGATTATATTTTTCATCATCAAATATCCATATTAAAAACAGCATACTTTCCCTGAATTCCCCTGCAGCCATCCATAATGATGCAACAATTTTATACTTGAACTATTCCGATTTCTACGGCAATGGCATAAATATATCGGGTGGTGTTCCTGCCGGATTCGGACAATTGGTTACCACTAACTATAACGGCGATTCCTGCGATGTGGGTTATAATATCTTCCTCGATCCGCTCTTTGAAGATCCGGGCTCGGGCAACTACCAGATTACATGGACAAATTGGCCAACTCCCGATTCAACAAAATCTCCGTGTATAGATGCTGGAGATCCGACCAGTCCACTTGATCCTGACGGTACTATTACGGATATAGGATGTTATTATTTTAATCAGAATGCTCTGGTATTTGAAAAAGAATTTTTTACTGGTTGGAACTTACTTGGTTTGCCTTTTGAGGTTGAAGATGCATATTCTCAATCGCTATTTCCAACTTCTATACCTGGCACATTGTTCGGATATAATATTGGTTACTATGGAACTGATACGCTTGAGATTTGTAAGGGTTACTGGTTAAAATTTCCAAATCCTGGGGTAGCTTCGATTTCTGGAACGCCTATACCTTCTCCACAATCAGTTGAATTAATAGCTGGCTGGAATATGATTAGCGGTCTATCTTGCAATATTGCTATTAGCGATATTGGTGATCCGGGAAGTATAATAATTCCGGGAACGCTATATGGATATGGACCAGGTTATTATTCAGCAGATTCAATTAAACAGGGTAACGGATATTGGGTCAAGACATCATCAGCTGGTTATATTGATCTAAGTTGCACTACTGAGCTTAGTAAAAGTAACCTGGCAGGAAATATTTCTGATTTAAGTTCATTTAGTAGAATTGAAATAAGTGATAATTCTGGTTCTGAACAAACCCTATACTTTGATGGAATTTTAGAGGATGAAACTAACTTAGAAAGTTTTAGTTTACCTCCACTACCCCCGGAAGGTTCTTTTGATGCACGACTTATCAGGAGGTTATAGAGTTGCTGAGACGGTTGAGGTTATAGTTCAAATTCAATCATCCAAGTTATCCGTTAAGTATTAAAGTAGAAAGATTAGCCCATAAAGGAGCAGGTGAATATCAGATCACTGAGCTAATAGGAAGTGAGGAGGTTGGAGAACATTCAATATTTGATGGAGAAAAAATTCTGATTTCTGATCCAGAAATTAAATTTCTGAAGATAAGCAAACAGCAAATGATTCCGATTAGGTTTGAATTATCTCAAAATTATCCAAATCCTTTTAATCCAATTACAACGATTAAGTTTGCAGTTGCAAAAGAATCGAATGTTAACTTGAACATATATAATGTATTGGGTGAGTTAGTATCAACATTAGTAAACGAGGAGTTAAAAGCTGGCTACTATGAATATGATTTCAATGCTTCCATTCTAGCTTCAGGAGTTTATTTGTACCGAATCTCAGCCGGTGACTTTGTTGAAACTAAAAAAATGGTGCTACTAAAATAAAAAATGACCATACATTTTTCCCCTCCTTAGCTAAGGAGGGGTCGGCTTTAGCCGGGGGTGGTCTGACAAATTGATTTTACTTTTACACCACCCCAGTCTTCGACCACCCCTCCTCAATTGTGAGGAGAGGATTTGAATAAGAGTGAAATTAGGAGATTAAGTTTTCGAAATTAACTTCTTAATTTTATCAGAATCTTCTTTGTTCGCTCTGATACTTAAACAATACTGTTTCGTGGTTGTATTTGACAGAAGTTACTTCTGCAAGATCGTGAATTTGGGATGCAAGTTTAGTTTTCTCAATTCCAAGTGTTAATTCTTCTTCAACAAATGAATCTTTAATAATATTCTTCGATTGAGCTGATAAGTGATGAAATATTAATTCCTTTCTGAGCAGAAATTATTACACTTCCGGGATATTTATTTCGCACATATTCAATAATACTTTTATCACCAATTGAATCAACTTTGTTAAATATTTTTATTTCTTTTTTATGCTCGCTCCCAAATTCTTTCAAAGTTTCATCCACAACTCTCAGATGATCTTCATAATACGGATGAGAAAGATCAATCATATGCAGAATGATATCAGAATCTCTTACTTCGTTCAATGTACTTTTAAATGAAGCCACAAGATGCGGAGGAAGCTTTCTTATAAATCCTACTGTATCACTAATTAAAAATTTTTCTTTCCCATTAAAATTCACAGTGCGCGTTGTTGAATCAAGAGTTGCAAAAAGTTTATCCTCAGCAAAAACGTCTGCTTTTGTAAGCAGATTGAACAAAGTTGATTTACCAGCATTTGTGTAACCGGCAATTGAAATTCTTACAAAATCTTTTCTTCCCTTGCTTTGAGTTTGTCTCTGCGACTCAATTTCTTTTAATTTTTCTTTGAGATGACTGATACGGGTTCGAATCATTCTTCTGTCAGTTTCAATCTGTGTTTCACCGGGACCTTTTGTTCCGATTCCGCCGTATTGTTTTGAAAGGTGTGTCCACGCACGCGTTAATCTCGGCAGCATATATTCAAGCTGTGCAAGCTCTACCTGTGTTTTTGCTTCTTTAGTTTTTGCACGAAGAGCAAAGATATCGAGTATCAGATCCGCTTCTGTCTATTATTTTCCTGTTAAAAAGTTTTTCGAGATTTCTCACCTGAACCGGAGTAAGATCGTCATCAAAAATTGCAAGATCAATATCATTCAATTCAATTAGTTGTGCAAGCTCTTCTGCTTTTCCTTTACCGATATAAAATGCAGAATCTGCTGTGCTCTTTGTTTGAATAATTTTAAATATTGAATCTGCACCTGCAGTATCCGCAAGTTCTTCAAGTTCGGCAAGATGTTCTTCAACAATTTCCCTATTCAGGATTCGTGTTTGAAGAGCAACAAGCATCGCACGTTCAGTAGTTTTTTTTGTTATTTCGATCAATTCAATCTAACCAATTTATATTTTCTGTAATCAAAAGCATGGATGCATTGCTGAATGATTGCATGGTGCAGAGAGATCCATGCAGCCATGCACTCATGCAACCATGCAAACGCACTTTCATCCTGGCAGTTCGTCTATTTCTTTCTTTGCATTTCGTGCAACTGTCATTTCAACAAGAGCAAGTAGAATTGCAATTAGTACAAAATACCTCCAAAGTTCTGAACCAAACCTTGCCTGTAAAATCATTTGTGAAGGATTTTCATTTTTATCAATTGATATATATCTGCCACTAAAATTAATCTGCTCAAGATAATCATCAAATTCATTTTCACTTAGATATTCAACGATTGATTCAGCCGGATCCGGATTAACATTAGCCGAAGCTAAAAGCTTTTCCCCGGAAAAGAATTTATAACTTCCTGCTAATAAAGTTGAACTATAAGAAATAAAATCTGTTCTCTGATTTTCTTCCATATTTATAAAATCTTCTCTATTGTCCGGTCTTACAACTTTAATCTGCGGGAGAGTTCTTTCCGAAACATTAACGTTAATGGTTTCACCAGCAAGATAAATTGCATCACTTTTAAGAAATGCTGATAAGTACATAACTGATTTAGTCACGAGTGGCGCAAAGATACTCTTGATAGGAAAATCGCTCCACGAAAAAACCGGGGCACTGCAGAAGAGTAAAACTTTTCCTTCACCAAATGAATATTCGCTTAAGAAACTGCTTTCATCTTCGAGTTTTATTACGCTCTTTCCTTTTCCACCGGGATTTATTCTTATGTAAGAATATATTTCAGGAGACTCAACCTGTTTCTTTTTTTCATCCATAAAAATATTTTCAAAAATCGGATGATTGAAATCTGTTTCACCAAAATGAAATGATTGTCCTTTTTCAGATTTTACAAAACCACCTGCTGAAGAAATTCCAATTGCGCTTAAAGAATTAATAAATCCAGTTGGATTGACTTCGGATGAAGGAAAAATAACAATTCCTTTTCCTGAACTCAGGAACTGATTCAATTTCTCTCTTGAACTAATAAAATTACTGCTTGTCAATATCATCACCTGAACATTATTTAGCTGAGCGCCGGATATCTGATCAATT
This sequence comes from uncultured Ignavibacteriaceae bacterium, assembly GCA_963698525.1. Taxonomy (GTDB): domain Bacteria; phylum Bacteroidota; class Ignavibacteria; order Ignavibacteriales; family Ignavibacteriaceae; genus IGN2. The sequence continues at coordinate 190,281 of CAVORE010000017.1, forward strand.
TTCCTTACTGTTAAATCAAAATAGCCCTTCTCTGAAACTGATTTTAATGCTGCTTCAACAAGTTTTGTATCGCTTGTGTTATCAGCAAGAATCAGGACGGATATTTTCTCTGGAATATAGAAAGATGTAAACCTTTTGTTGTCTTCGAGAACGTCATCTTCCTCAATTTCAACGAGTGCTTCATTATAGCCAAAGGTTTTAGCTGTGGCTTCGAGGTTAGCGGTTTTCGATTCGCCCGGATTCAGATTGATACTCTGTTGAGCCAGTCTTTCTCCATTAATGAATAATGAAACTACCAGGTTATCTTTCGCCCGATCAGAATAATTTTTAACTACCGCATCAAATTTTATTGGTTTGTATTTCTCAAAAATTTGAGTGTTTATTTTCAGTTCATCAATTCCGAAATTAAAAACTTCCTTGCCTGAATAATTGAAAGCATACAAACGAACTTGCTCGCCAAGTTGTTCTTTTAAACTTATGATTTCATTCTCGTTGGCTAGTCTTCCTTTTTGAAAATCTGTTAACAAATAAATTTCTTTGTTGAAATTTTGTGCTTCACCGATTAATTGTGCTGCTTTAATGATTGCATTATTCAACTTCCCGGATGCATACGATATTTCTGCTGCATCAATTTCCTGCTTGAATTTATTCAGATTTGATGTCATTTCAATTTCATTTGGTTGATGTGAAACGAAAACCAATCCAAATTCATCTCCCTCTTCAAACTGAGTGAGAATATTTTTTATTGCTTCTTTTGCCTGGTTAAAATATGAGCCGTTCTGATCAACAACAGACATACTGAAAGTATCATCAAGAATAAAAACAGCAGTTGTTTTTGCTGCAGAAGTCGTTCCGCCGATTGAGACACCGACTAATGTTGGTCTTGCAAAAGCTGTAACGATGGCGAGTATTATCAAAACACGAAGTGCAAGCAGTAGCCATTGCTTTATTTTTATTTTCCTGATTTTATTCTTCTGAAGTTCCTTAAGGAATTGAAGAGTACTGAAATCAATTTTTTTCAGTTTTCTCAAATTCAATAAATGAATTATTATAGGAATTGAAGCGGCTAAAAGTCCGAATAGAATTGCAGGATTAAGAAACGTCATTCAGTTGAATTTATTAATGATTAAATTTTTATGGTAGAAAATAGCAATATGTGAAGCCTTAAACCATACTGGATTTTTGGTCTGATTAAAATTTAGATATTGAGATTTCATTCATTGATTGATATACTTGCAACCGATATAAACAACTTAAAATAGAAATGGGCGAAATACTTAAAAAACGATTAAAGCAGGAAAAGTTTAGTGGCGTTGAACAGGAAGGTCTGTTGAACTTATTCATTGCCTCAAATTTTCTTCATTCAAAACTTGAAGCAGTTTGTAATGAATTTAATATTACTCTATCGCAATTTAATGTATTAAGAATTTTAAAAGGTGCTCATCCAAATGGATATCCAAGACACGAAATTATCAGGCGAATGGTTGAACCTGCACCTGATGTAACACGATTGATTGATAGACTGATAAAAGAGGACCTGGTTGAAAGATACGAATCCAAACAAGATAGAAGACTTTCACTCGCACGGATAACAAAAAAAGGAATTAATCTTCTTTCTAAAATCAATCCCGAAGTGGATAAATTTATTTCGGAATATTCTTCTCCGTTAAGTAAAACTGAGAAAGAAATGCTTTCGAATATTTGTGAGAAGTTGTATGCGAAAGAAGTTAATTAATATATCTAAATAACAATTATCTAAATTTGAACTAAATCATCATTCCTCTTTATACGCATCGGTTTTCGGCAGCCTGTCTAAAATATACTGTGCATTCCAGTAAAGAAATTTCCAACCCTCAAGTGTTACAAAGCGAGGATCTTGGTTGAGTGAGTCTGCATAAACAAAATCCACACTGTCCTGAAATGCTTTAACATCTTCTCTGCAAGCAAGAGAGTCTCCGTTTTGTAAATTTGTTTTGGCTGATTGGAGGATTGATTGAAGTTCATCTTTAAATTGTAAAACGCCAAGCCAGGTGTAGGTGTAAACTGAGTCTATTGTATTAATCAAATTAAGAATCTGCTCTAAAATATTGAGATTGGAATTATTTATTGGTTTAAAGATTTTAAGATCATAGCTAATTATATTTTTAATCTTTTGGTTTTGTAGAGTTGAATAATAGTTAGAAATGAAATTTATCCAATCAAAATTTGCATAATTCACGGATAACCTTCCAGTTTGAACATAATAATACTCAGGTAAATATCTAATTATTAAGTCTTTATTTGTTTCACTGGTCAACGCAATTTTACTTAGATATGGTTGTCTATCTTTATCATATCTCCTAATTTCTTCAAAGTACCATAATCTTAGTTCGCCCTCTGAGTTATTAAATCCGTTTTCTAAAGCATCTGTTAAAGCAGTCGTATCAACACTTGCCAAACCGTTTATACAACAATTAACAAACCAATCATATTCGGCGTTAGTTTTACTTTGAATGGCTGGAATAAATATATTTTTTATTTCTTCAGTAAATGTTGGATTCTTGATGAAATATTTTAAAAGACATATCGCATTTTTTCTTAATGTTTCATCCGAACTATTCGTTAAAGTTATTACTGTCTGGTAATCTTCATAAATACCTGCCTCAGCTAAATACATAATTGCACCGAGATTATAGGTCGAAATTGTTTCCGGGTTATCCCTCAAATATCTCATTCCCTGTATCGCTTGGTTATCACCTAAGAAACCCCTTGTAATCATATCAATTTGAAAAACATTGTACCATATATAAAAATTCAAGTCACTCCTGTTTAGTTTAATTGTGTCCTCAATCGTCATCAGATTTAGGAGTAAAAACTCCTTTTCTTGCTCAGCATATTTTTCTGTAAGAATTCTAACTGCGTAGCTATACTTTAAGGTTAAGAAATTATCTTCTCTATGTAATAAGATATTTTTAAGGTTAGTTAATGAGGTATCTTCTCTTAATGTTTGGTACGCTTCTAATGGAACACCCAATCTATACCAAAGTTGTTGGCTAAATGAATAACCGTGAAATACTATTACGACTATCACATATATTAATGTTTTCATAAAAATTAAATTATTGTTTGATATTATATTTTGTTTTTATCGGTTTTTCCACCATTCAATTATTCTTCCAAGAACTGTCTCATAAAATTCACTTGCATGTTTATCAGCAGCTAATTCAAAATTCTCAACTATTTCATCAACATAACCATCTCCCTTCTTCATTCTAACAACTGTATAACCGGTTAAGTCTATCTCTTCATCTTTTGCATATTTAAGATCACCGCCAAATTTTATACCCGTATTTAAATGAAGAATTATAAATTCATTTTTACTGATTGTACTTTCTGGGCACGGGTATTCAGATTTTTTTGCGTTCAAATTTTGTCCAAAATTATTTTTTCACTAAAAACTAATTTTTTAATCTTTAGCAATCACTTCGGCTTAATCATATTTTCAGGTTTAAGTAATTCATCAAGTTCAGATTTTGACATAAGTTTTTTCTCAAGCACAAGTTCATAAACACCCCTGTTTGTTTCGAGTGCTTCTTTTGCAAGCTGAGTTGATTTTTCATAACCGAGCACAGGGTTGAGTGCAGTTACCAGTCCGATGCTATTTTCAACAAGATATCTGCATCTGTCTTCATTCGCAGTAATTCCGTCAATACATTTTTGTTTTAGTGTCATCATTCCGTTCTTCAGCATTTCAATTGATTCAAAAAGACTTTCAACAATAACCGGTTCAAAAACATTCAATTGCAGTTGCCCTGCTTCTGCAGCAAGAGTAACCGTCAAATCGTTTCCAATAACTTTGAAAGCGATCTGGTTTACAACTTCCGGAATTACAGGGTTTATTTTTCCCGGCATAATTGATGAACCCGGCTGCATTGGTGGAAGATTGATTTCGTTAATTCCTGTTCTCGGTCCCGATGAAAGCAATCGCAAATCATTACAAATTTTTGAGAGTTTGATTGCAAGTCGCTTCACAGCAGACGAATACATAACAAATGCACCCGTATCCTGAGTTGCTTCGACTAAATTATGAGCGAGAACAATTTCCATTTTGGTGATATCCCGTAAATGAGCAACAACTTTTTTACTGTAATCAGGATGAGAATTTATTCCTGTACCAATTGCGGTTGCACCCATATTTACTTCAAGAAAAAGTTTTACGTTTTGTTCAAGTCTCTCGACTTCCTCACCGAGTGTAACTGCGTACGCTTCAAACTCCTGTCCCATCGTCATCGGAACAGCATCCTGTAATTGTGTTCTTCCCATTTTTATGATGTGAGAAAATTCATTCCCTTTATTGTGGAAGGATTGAATTAATTCTTTCAGCACTTCAATTAATTTTTCATTTGCAAGAATCAATGCAATCTTTACTGAAGTTGGATAAGCATCATTAGTTGATTGCGAAAGATTAACGTGATTATTCGGATGGCAATATTTGTAATCTCCTTTTTCATAGCCAAGAATTTCAAGTGCACGGTTTGCAATTACTTCGTTGGCATTCATATTTGTTGAAGTTCCTGCACCACCCTGGATCATATCAACTATAAAATGAGTGTGAAGTTTTCCATTAATGATTTCTCTGCAAGCTTGAACAATCGCTTCGGTAACAGGTTTGGAAAGTAGACCAAGTTCGTTATTTGTTTTTGCAGCAGCTATTTTGACCATCGCCAGAGCCTGAATAATTACTGGATGAAAGTTGAGTGTAACTCCACTGATCATAAAGTTTTCAATTGCGCGGAGAGTTTGAATTCCGTAGTAAACCTCATTCGGCACTTCCCTGTCACCAAGCAAATCATGTTCGCTTCTTGTTCTTCCGGATTGATATTGAGCCGCAAGATTAACAGATCTCGTATTTGCTGAGCTCATCCTTCTTGAAATTACACGAGCTATTTTGGAAAGAATATCCATCGCAACATCATTGTGATCAACCATCAGCTCTCTGAACTTGACTCTTGAAAGTCGAAAGATTACTGAATTCACAGTTGCTCGTGCAGAAGTAGAATGAGGAGAGTCATCCATCAAAGCTCCTTCACCAAGAAAATCATATTTGCCGAAAATGGATAATCTTTTCTCGCCACCGTACGGAGTTGTTTTGAATAGTTCAACTTCTCCTTCATAAATTATCGAAAGATTTTCCCTGGTATTGTTTTCAGTGAAAACATTTTTGTTCTTCGGAAAATTTTCAACAGTGATCTTATCAACCACAGCTTGGAGTTGATTATTATCCAGATCTTTGAATAGTTCAATACGTTTAAGAAATTCTTTAATAACAGATTTTTCCATTGGTTCACTCGATTAATAATTGTATAAACAACAAACCCAATTTCTCAGAGAAATTGGGTTTGTAAAGTTTAAGTTAAATAGATATTAGTTTTTATTTTGCTTTGCAATCAAATTCAATGCACTGCCTGCTTTGAACCAGCCAATCTGTGCTTCATTCATTGTATGGTTGAGCATAATTTCATCTTTGCTTCCATCAGAATGTTTTACGATCATCTTTAATTGTTTGCCGGATGCAAGATGTGTGACAAGCAAATCAATTTTATCATCTTCTTTTATCTTATCGTAATCTTTCGGATCAGCAAATGTTAGAGGAAGCATTCCCTGTTTCTTTAAATTTGTTTCATGGATACGTGCAAAGCTTTTTACAATTATTGCTCTTCCACCAAGAAATCTTGGTTCCATTGCAGCATGTTCACGTGAAGAACCTTCACCATAATTTTCATCACCAATTACAACCCAGCCGATTCCTTTTTCTTTATATTCGCGTGCAACTTCAGGAACGGACTTCGTTTCACCGGTAAAAACATTTTTAACTTTTCCAGTATCTCCACTGAAATGCATTTGTTGCACCGATGAACATATTGTTGGAAATATTATCAAGATGTCCTCTGAATCGTAACCACGGTCCTGCCATCGAAATATGATCAGTTGTACATTTTCCTTTTGCTTTAAGAAGAACCGGAAGATCAGTTAAATCTTTTCCATTCCATTTTTCAAAAGGAGTTAGAAGCTGAAGTCTTTCACTCTTCGGATCAACTTTAACTTCGACTGATGATGCATCTTTTGCTGGTGCGATAAATCCGCTGCTTCCTTCATCAAACCCTTTTGGCGGAAGTTCTTCACCGGTTGGAGGATTCAATTTTACTTTTTCTCCTTTTTCATTAACCAACTCATCTGTTAATGGATTGAAAGAAAGACTTCCTGCTAAAGCAAGTGCTGTTGTAAGTTCGGGTGATGCAACAAACGCAAGTGTTTCCGGATTACCATCATTTCGTTTTGCAAAATTTCTGTTGAATGAAGTAACGATTGTATTCTTTTCACCGGTTTTTATATCCATTCTTTTCCACATTCCGATGCAAGGACCACAGGCGTTTGCAAGAATTAATCCGCCGATATCTGTCAAAGCTTTTAATTGCCCATCTCTTTCGATTGTTGCTCTGACCTGCTCAGAACCCGGAGTAATTGTGAACTGTGATTTAGCTTTTAAGCCTTTTGATAGTGCTAGCTTTGCAATACTGGCTGAACGATCAATATCTTCATAACTTGAATTTGTGCAGCTTCCGATCAATGCAACAGAAATTTTATCTGGATAGTTTTCTTTCTTAACAGCTTCTTTCATTTCTGAAATCGGCCAAGCTTTATCAGGAGTGAATGGTCCATTTAAATGTGGCTCAAGTTCACTCAAATTAATTTCGATGACTTGATCGTAATATTTTTCTGGATTTGCAAAAACTTCTTTATCCGCACATAATTCATCTGCGAGACCTTCAGCTAATGCAGCAACATCAACTCTTTTCGTAATCCGTAAATAAGATGACATCTTTTCATCAAAAGGAAAAACAGAAGTTGTTGCACCGATCTCAGCACCCATATTGCAAATTGTTCCTTTTCCGGTACAAGAAATAGAGTGCGTACCTTCACCAAAATATTCTACAATTGCACCGGTTCCACCTTTCACAGTAAGAATTCCTGCAAGTTTTAAAATAACATCTTTAGCTGAAGTCCAGCCCCTCATCTTTCCGGTGAGTTTAACTCCAATAACTTTTGGCCACTTTAATTCCCATGGCATTCCAGCCATAACATCAACAGCATCTGCACCGCCAACACCGATTGCAATCATTCCTAAGTCCACCGGCATTTGGAGTGTGAGAATCAGTTCCAATCATCATTCCACCCGGGAAGGCATAATTTTCTAAGACAACCTGATGAATAATTCCTGCACCCGGTTTCCAAAAACCGATTCCGTACTTTCTAGAAATACTTTCAAGAAAATCATAAACTTCTTTATTCTCTTCATTTGCTCTGAGTAAATCATCTTTTGCCCCAACCTGAGCTTGAATTAAATGATCACAATGAACAGTTGAAGGAACTGCAGTTGTCTTCTTTCCTGATGACATAAACTGAAGAAGTGCCATCTGTGCAGTAGCATCCTGCATTGCAACTCTGTCCGGAGATAAATCTACATAATCCTTTCCTCTTTGAAATTCTTTGGTTGGATTGTTCCATAAATGAGTATAAATAACCTTTTCCGTAAAAGTTAACGGTCGATTCAAGACCTTTCTTATGTCGGTCAATTTTTCCCGGTAATTATTATATACTTCTTTAATCATCTCTAAATTTGCTGTCATTTTAAGTCCTTCACTTTGTGCAATTATAATTTATTCTTACTGTAAAATACTTAAAATCAAAGAAAAATGCTTTAATCCGTCAGTAATCGATTGTCTGCACGATATTTGACGCCAAGTGACAAATCTAAAATAAATACAGTTTTAATTAGAAATTTAAACCCCGGGAAACAATACAGTGGAGAAGAATCCAATCTTAATAGTTGATGATGAACCTTCATACTTAGAATTAATGAAGGATTTCCTTAATCAGGAAGGTTATACTAATGTAATAACCGAATCAAATCCTTTAAATGTTTTACCACTTCTGGATAGAACAGATATCGATTTAATTCTTCTTGATATTTTTATGCCTGAGATGAATGGGCTTGAGCTGCTTGAAAAAATTTATGCAGTTTACCCAAACATACCTGTTGTTGTAATTACAGCAGTCCACGAAGTTCAGATTGCTTTGAAAGCCATAAAACTGGGTGCATACGAATTCATAACAAAACCTCCGGATACCGATAGATTATTATTAACCATAAGAAGAGCATTGGATACAAAGCTTCTGGAATCAGAAAGAGACTCGTTGAGAAGATCTTTATTTGAACAGAAAGCAAGTAGAAGAATTTTCTCCGACATAATTACTGACTCAACTATAATGCAAAAAGTATTTGAGCTTGTTGAGATTTTTGCACCGACCAATGAGACAGTATTCATATCCGGGGAAACCGGCACAGGGAAAGATATGATCGCAAGAAAGATTCACGACCTCTCTCCGAGAAGAGGAAAACCTTTTGTTGCAGTAAATCTAGCTTCGATTTCACCAAGTTTATTTGAGAGCGAATTATTTGGTTATAAGAAGGGAACATTTACGGGTGCAATTGATGATAAAGTGGGTTACTTTGAAGCAGCAAATGGCGGTACTATTTTTCTCGATGAGGTTGGTGAATTACCAATTGCATTACAGGGTAAATTACTAAGAACTATTCAATACAATGAAATTTATAGAATTGGTGATGCAAGAGCTGTTCAACTGGATCTTAGAATTATTTCAGCAACTAACAGAGACCTTCTTGATGCAGTAAGCAAAAAAGAATTCAGAGCTGATTTATATTATCGTCTGAATCGCGGCTTCATCTATATGCCTCCACTCAACAAACGTGGAGATGACGTTATCTTGCTTGCTGAGCATTTTCTTGAAGTGGGTAACCGCACATACAATAAAAACATTCAGGGGTTTTCTAATAATGTAATGGAAACGTTAAAAAGCTATACGTTCCCGGGAAATGTAAGAGAACTTGAAAATATCATCCTCAATGCAGTAGCAAAAACATTTGGTGAAACTCACATTAGTTCAATAGATCTTCCAAAAGAATATCTGCGGCCGATTGAAAATGGAAGTAACGGCAAACCAAAATTAACAACATTAAACCTTGCTGCAGAAGAACATATACTTAGCATTATGAAAACTGTAGGTAATAGCGTGCAACGAGCTGCACCTCTGCTTGGAGTAAGTGAGAGGACTCTCCAAAGAAGATTGAAAGCTATAAGGGAAAGAAGAAATTAGTATTTGCGACATTTCTGTCTCAACTTTTAAAGGGGAATTGGTTTACTTTTTCTACCGCAATGTTAGTAACTCAACTCAGGTGATTTTTACTTTGAACAACTTCTTTAGACATCATTTTCACTATTTATCAACTTAAAACAAAGTTTTTTTAGCGTCACGATTGACGACTAACAGGCATACCTGTTGATCGTTAAAGCAATAAATTAATTAGGAATAATAAATGAACACTGGCCAAACACTATTTGCGATTGGAGCATTGCTGTTACTTTCATTAACAGTTTTAAGAGTTAATAATAATATACTACTAACAGATACAATAATGATTGATTCAAAATTTGGAATAATAGCAAATTCAATAGCAACATCACTGATAGAAAGTGCAACCGAGAAATTTTATGATGCAAATACAAAAGAAGGTCCTTGCCTTCAAACTGGACTCACCTATCCACCGAATAAAGAATCAGGTGAAAGCAACCCGGATAATTTTGACGACTTTGATGACTTTAATAATTATACTCAAACCGACACTGTTAGCTCAGTGGTCTTCTACTCAAGATGCAGAGTATTCTATGTAAACCCGAATCCGAACAATCCGGCCAGCCTTAATAACGTAGTAAGCACACGAACCTGGAATAAAAGGTTAGATGTATCTGTTACCTGGAGGCAAAATGAGCTACCTATCGGATTCACTGTGGACACGGTTAAGCAGTCCACTATTTATAGTTATTGGTATTTTTAATTTAATCAGGAGTAAGTGATGGGTTTTACAACTCTTTTTGATATTGCAGGTTCGATGATAATCGGGGGAATATTGATGATGATGGTCTGGCGTTTAGGTGACGCCAGTGCAGAAAAAACTTATAACAATAGTGGAGAACTTACTATCCAGCAAAACCTATTAGTGTTAGCACAAATGATTGAATTTGATTTCAGAAAAATCGGATATTGTAATAACTGGAATGCAGTGATGGACCCTCGAACTAAAAAAGCTTTCATTTCTTCCCAGGCAATTATCTATGCTAATGAAACCAGTATGACATTCTATACCGATCTTCATCCCTATGACGGAAATCTTGACTCGCTTCGTTATTATCTTGGTCCTGTTTCAGAATGCGCATCAACTCCAAACCCGAGAGACAGAATATTATACAGAGTTGAAAATAACAAAGCGCCTGTGGCCTCAAATTTAGGAGTGACAGACTTTCGAATGGTTTACTTTGATGTAAACGATGATAGTATAACTACTCCGGTTGTAACCCGCGGTTTAATAAAAAGCATTGAGATAAACATAACAGTTGAAAACGTAGCAGCATACGATGAAAAATACTCGAATGCTTTCTGGAAACAACTCAGGCTTGCATCTAGAAATGTAAGCAGATCAAAAACTGAATAATTAGAAAGGATTAAATAATATGACAGGCAAAGCGATACTTTTCGTAGTAATCGGTTTCAGCTTAACACTTTTAGCTGTCGGACAAAAATTTGGAAGTATATCCAACAGGGCTGTTGATAATTATGTTACTTATCAAAAGGAAACCGTTGCTCATAACATTGCTATCAGTGGTGCCAACATTGCTGCAAACGCTATCTATATGAACCCGGCCTGGAATCAGGGCTATTCAATTCCCTTCCAGGATGGTCATCTGAATATTACAGTTAATGTTGTTGATGCAACTCTGGGTTTGCGCGAAATAACATCACGCGGAACATTCCTTGGTAAAACCAGCGAGATTAAACTAAGAATTGCTCCAAGTAATTTTTCCGAATATGCTTATTACTCTACTTATGAAAGAGCAAGTTCTTCATCAACGGGTACAATTTGGTGGACGGGTAAAGACACTGTTTGGGGTCCTTTCCATACTCAGGACAAACTAAGTGTTGCATTACACCCTTCTTTTCTTGGTAAGCATACTTCTCATAAAGGTGCTCTACAGTATTACACAAATAAGAAAACCGATTCCCCGGTTATTACCGGGATATATGAGCCGGGGAAAAATTTAGAAATACCGCCGCAAGCTGTTGAGAATCTTGAAGCTGCTGCTGATGACAAGGGTCTTAAATTCAAAGATAAAGACACTCTTTATCTCCTTTTCGATAAAGATACATTACGTTACAAATATAATTATTCCAATAAGTATACAGCTCTCTATCTACCTTCTGCCGCACCCAATGGTCTTATATATGCAAAAAATATGGTAGTGAGACTTAAGGGTACTGTCAAAGGAAAATATACTGTAGGTTGTTCTTCTTCTACTTCTTCTACAGGTAAAGGAACTATCTGGCTGGATGATAATATAGTCTATGACACAAATCCAATGGTAGATCCCAATTCAACAGATCTATTTGGAATAATTGCAGAGAACTATGTCTGGATTACTGAAAACGCCGCTAATAAAAATAGTATAGACATACAGGCATCCGTCTTTAGCGAGAAGTGGGGCTTCGGTGCTTATAATTATGATAAAAGACCTGTCAGTGGAGCTATAAATCTCCTCGGTGGAATACAACAAAATTACAGACAGCCGGTGGGAACATTTAGTGGAAATAATGTTGCTTCCGGTTTTACGAAACAATACCGCTATGATTGGAGATTAGCATTTATGTCTCCTCCGTTTTATCCTGGCACAGGCGGATTTAAAATTGTTTCCTGGTTTGAATAAGAATTTACACCAGAGATTATTCTGGTATTAAATTTCTCTAAACAAAAACAGCTAATCTTTGATTAGCTGTTTTTTTATTACCAATAATATTTTAATTCAGTTATTAATAAAAAGACGGTAGAATAAAATTAAGAGTATTCAACTTCTTCAATCTTATTTACATTGTTGTATATCGTTTGATTGACATTCACTAAATCCCAGAATTCATTAACATCAATTCTATATAACTTGCAATCTTTGTTAGCAATTGCAAAAGAAACTCTGTTGGTTTTTTCAAGCATCTCCTTCTCACCAAAAAAATCAGGGAAGGATTTGTAGATAATACTTCTATTATCGCAGAATTTAATTTTCACTTCTCCCTCAATAACCAAATAGATATCTTTTACTTCATCATCAAAGGAGTAAACAAGTGTCCCTTCTTTGGCAGTGATAAAGCTTTTGGATTTAATAAATGATTTCAGGTAAGACTCTGATACAGAACTGAATAGTGAATTTGTCTGCACGAGTTTTAGATAATTCTGATTTAGCGTCATATGGTTCCCCTTTAATTTTTACAGAAATTATTTCGCTTTTGAGCATTGAATAAGCTTATTCGATTAGGTCAAATTAAATACCATACAATCTTTTCAATTCGACTTGCATTAACAACCTTTCCAGCTGATGCGACAAAGTTAACAGGTAAAAATTTCACATTTTAGAAACTAATTCTTCTAAATATTCCAAAATAGACCGAAATTAGATGATTATTTCATTTTTTCGGTTACGACAACCACGACAATGATGACGCTCTGTTTCACCTATAATAAATCCCGATCCATCAATTTCGTTGTGTTTTCACAAGAATCACTATAAATAAAATTTTTGCATGATAGTTGTTTAAGCTTATTCAGTAAATAATTTTTTAAAGAAGGATACAGAATTATGAACACTGGCCAAACACTATTTGCGATTGGAGCATTGCTGTTACTTTCATTAACAGTTTTAAGAGTTAATAATAATATACTACTAACAGATACAATAATGATTGATTCAAAATTTGGAATAATAGCAAATTCAATAGCAACATCACTGATAGAAAGTGCAACCGAGAAATTTTATGATGCAAATACAAAAGAAGGTCCTTGTCTTCAAACTGGACTCACCTATCCACCGAATAAAGAATCAGGTGAAAGCAACCCGGATAATTTTGACGACTTTGATGACTTTAATAATTATACTCAAACCGACACTGTTAGCTCAGTGGTCTTCTACTCAAGATGCAGAGTATTCTATGTAAACCCGAATCCGAACAATCCGGCCAGCCTTAATAACGTAGTAAGCACACGAACCTGGAATAAAAGGTTAGATGTATCTGTTACCTGGAGGCAAAATGAGCTACCTATCGGATTCACTGTGGACACGGTTAAGCAGTCCACTATTTATAGTTATTGGTATTTTTAATTTAATCAGGAGTAAGTGATGGGTTTTACAACTCTTTTTGATATTGCAGGTTCGATGATAATCGGGGGAATATTGATGATGATGGTCTGGCGTTTAGGTGACGCCAGTGCAGAAAAAACTTATAACAATAGTGGAGAACTTACTATCCAGCAAAACCTATTAGTGTTAGCACAAATGATTGAATTTGATTTCAGAAAAATCGGATATTGTAATAACTGGAATGCAGTGATGGACCCTCGAACTAAAAAAGCTTTCATTTCTTCCCAGGCAATTATCTATGCTAATGAAACCAGTATGACATTCTATACCGATCTTCATCCCTATGACGGAAATCTTGACTCGCTTCGTTATTATCTTGGTCCTGTTTCAGAATGCGCATCAACTCCAAACCCGAGAGACAGAATATTATACAGAGTTGAAAATAACAAAGCGCCTGTGGCCTCAAATTTAGGAGTGACAGACTTTCGAATGGTTTACTTTGATGTAAACGATGATAGTATAACTACTCCGGTTGTAACCCGCGGTTTAATAAAAAGCATTGAGATAAACATAACAGTTGAAAACGTAGCAGCATACGATGAAAAATACTCGAATGCTTTCTGGAAACAACTCAGGCTTGCATCTAGAAATGTAAGCAGATCAAAAACTGAATAATTAGAAAGGATTAAATAATATGACAGGCAAAGCAATACTTTTCGTAGTAATCGGTTTCAGCTTAACACTTTTAGCTGTCGGGCAAAAATTTGGAAGTATATCCAACAGGGCTGTTGATAATTATGTTACTTATCAAAAGGAAACCGTTGCTCATAACATTGCTATCAGTGGTGCCAACATTGCTGCAAACGCTATCTATATGAACCCGGCCTGGAATCAGGGCTATTCAATTCCCTTCCAGGATGGTCATCTGGATATTACAGTAAATGTTGTTGATGCAACTCTGGGTTTGCGCGAAATAACATCACGCGGAACATTCCTTGGTAAAACCAGCGAGATTAAACTAAGAATTGCTCCAAGTAATTTTTCCGAATATGCTTATTACTCTACTTATGAAAGAGCAAGTTCTTCATCAACGGGTACAATTTGGTGGACGGGTAAAGACACTGTTTGGGGTCCTTTCCATACTCAGGACAAACTAAGTGTTGCATTACACCCTTCTTTTCTTGGTAAGCATACTTCTCATAAAGGTTCGATAGTTTACCAAACAAATAAGAAAACCGATTCTCCTATTATTACAGGAATATATGAGCCGGGGAAGAATTTAGAAATACCAGCTCAAGCTGTTGAGAATCTTGAAGCTGCTGCTGATGATGATGGATTAAAATTTAAGGACAAGGATACTCTTTACCTGCTTTTTGATAGAGACACACTACGTTATAAATATAATTATTCGCACAAGTATACAGCTCTCTATCTACCTTCTGCCGCACCCAATGGTCTTATATATGCAAAAGATATGGTAGTACGGCTTAAGGGTACGGTTAAGGGAAAATATACTGTAGGTTGTTCTTCTTCTACTTCTTCTACTGGTAAAGGAACTATCTGGCTGGATGATAATATTGTGTACGATACAAACCCTCAGGTAAATCCAAATTCTACAGATCTATTTGGAATAATTGCAGAGAATTATGTCTGGATCACTGAAAATGCCGCTAATAAAAATAGTATAGACATACAGGCATCCGTCTTTAGCGAGAAGTGGGGCTTCGGTGCTTATAATTATGATAAAAGACCCGTCAGCGGAGATATAAATCTCTTGGGTGGAATACAACAAAATTACAGACAGCCAGTCGGAACATTTAGTGGAAGCAAAATTAATTCTGGTTTTACAAAACAGTACCGCTATGATTGGAGATTAGCATTTATGTCTCCTCCGTTTTATCCCGGAACTGGCGGCTTTAGAATTGTTTCCTGGTTTGAATAAGAATTTTTTATAACATTAAATTTTCAGAATATTTTATAAATAGGAGAGAATATATGATGCATTTAAAACCAAACAGAAACGGCATTGCCGATATTTCGGAAGTATCCGGTTTTATATCAACAAAGCACAATGGTATTAGCAGTCTCGCAAAATTATTGGTCGTGATTTCCGTAATACTTGCGGTTTTGATGGTGGTCTCGAGATAGTCTAATCCAGAGCAAGAACGCATAACCGGTATTTCACTGAATAATTAGCCTACTTGATATTTTTCTAAACTTTTTGGAATGTCTTAATTGATAAGAAGGTTAAATAATTAATCTTCTTCAGGAATTAATTACTCATTCTTCAATAGTAATCCTCCGATATTGTTATCCTAAAAACACCTATTTAAGATTATTTTGCTCTCATTTTTAGGGGCGAAAATTCTGTCAGCAAGCCGACATCGCTAAGTTTTGAGGCAGTTTTTTGCATAGTTTATCGGAAAATTATGCATTCGTTTGTGACATTTTTGGCGATCACCCATCTATTTATAAATAATAAGCAAACCCGGCATGGCCTGAAAATTGTCAAAACTAAATTAATCTTCAGCTTTTAAAGCTTTGATTTATTTTAGAAACTTTTTCAAACTTTAAGGACAGGTAGAAAACATATGGAATTAATAGAACGTAAAATTGAAAATTACGCAGTAGTTTTTAATGTTAATTTATTAAGAGCAACTCTGATCGAGGCTACAGAATTTAGAGACATTTTGGAGGAAACGGTACTTGAGACCGATAAGGATATTATAGTAAACTTAAGTGCTTGTGAACATCTTGATTCAACTTTCCTTGGTGTTCTTGTTAGCTGTTATAAAAGATTAAAGAGTCAAAACCGTACTCTTGTACTGATAGAGCCGGTCGATCAGTCCAGTATTTTTTTAACTCTCAATTCGATTGGAAAAATTTTTCCTCTTTATACAAATGTGAAAGTAGCACTCGAGGATATAGAAAATAAGAAATTACTGGAGAAAGAAATTATTGAACTTGGGAATGAAAAAGGAAAACCTGATGAAAAATTATCAAATGCACCATCTAAAATTACTTCATTTCCTATACCAAACTCTTCACCATCATTGACTAAGGAAGAAATCAATCCAAACGAACTGGATCCTGATCCGCAGGTTTTGGAGGAGGAAACTATTTATGATAATTCTTTCTCAATAAATAATTCTTCAGAGGAACAAAAGTTTGTTCTTACCGAAGTTGAAGAAGCGCAACAGAATATGAAAGTTAATTTCCTTAAAATGCCGAATGAATCAACACAGGAAAAAGAAGTTTCTGAATTTATACCAGAAGAAAACGTAAAGGAAGAAATTATACAAATACAACAGCAAGTTGTTGTTCAACGAAGGAATTTTAACGGTAATAAAGTAGAGTGGGAATTTGGCTTCAGTTGATAATTTGTGATACCAAATTATCAAACAGAAAAATCCTCATTGCGGATTAACAATAAAATTGCTGATTGAGGAATAATCAAATATTTCTCTTTATCGAATTCAATTTCAACGGCTTCCTTTCTTAAAAATATTGCCAGATCCCCTTCCCTTGCCTGCAAAGGAATATACTTTACTTTGTTTGAACTTTCCTTCCAGGGCTCTTCCTCAACTTCAGTAGATGTTGCATAACCAGGACCTACCTTCATTACATAACCGCTCTGAACACGTTCTTTCTCTGCAACACCGGACGGTAAATACAATCCACTTGAGGTTCTTGAAGATTCCTCCTGAGGCTTTAGAAGCACTCTGTCACCAACTACAATAAAACGGTCTATATTTCTCAAAATTGAATCCATAAAATTTTTATGATTATTTTGTGTTTAAATATATCTAAAGTGCAAAGCATTTTCATCTTAAATCCCTGACATCCAAACTTAGTAATTAATAAAGACACTCCGTTTCATTTTTCACTTAAGAATTGTTTATTCATAAATTTGAATAAATAATTGGATAAAATGAGCAATGCAAGATATTAACGAAAATTTTTGGGATGAACGATACGCTTCCCCTGATTATATATATGGTAAAGAACCTAATATTTTTTTTAAAGAACAAATAGACAGGGCTCCTGTTCGCGGCAAATTGCTTTTACCTGGTGAAGGCGAGGGCAGGAATGCAGTGTATGCAGCAAAGTTAGGATGGAATGTGGATGCTTTTGATCAGAGTAGAAATGGTCAGCGCAAGGCACTGAACTTAGCCAAAAGTAATAATGTCATCATTAATTATTCAGTAATAGATCTGATGAATTTTGAGCCTAACAAAAATTTTTATGATATGGCAGCAAATATATTTGTTCATTTCGAATCTGAAACCAGGTTTAAGTTTCATGAAAAAATAATTGATTCTCTTAAACCGGGAGGTAAAATAATTCTGGAATTATTTTCAAAAAACCAGTTGGGGAAAAACTCCGGCGGACCGCAAGATTTGAGGATGCTTTGTTCTTTGGATGAAATTAAAAATGACTTCAAGAAGTTGAAGACTATTCTTGTTGAAGAAAAAAGTATATACCTTGATGAGAGCGATAAACATAGGGGTGAAGCAAGTGTTATAAGATTTGTCGGCGAAAAGATGAAATAATTTTATGAAGAAAGTTTTATTCGTTACATATTACTGGCCGCCTTCGGGCAAAGCATCATTGCACTGGCCTTTGAAAATAGTAAAACATCTTCCCTCTTTTGACTGGCTGCCATCGGTACTAACTGCTGAGGAAGATACATTTTCGCAGAAAGATGAAACTTTCCTTAATGAAATTCCTGCAGAAGTAAATGTAGTCAGGGCCAGGTCATATGAGCCTTTCGAACTTTACAAAAGAGTTACAGGCAAAGGAAAAGATGAACAACTGGTTGCATCTGAAACAATATCAAAAAAGAATAATAGTCTGGCTCACCGTTTATCAATCTGGATAAGAATGAATCTTTTCATACCGGATGCAAGAGTGGGCTGGTACTTTCCGGCAATAGGAACAGGATCAGATCTATTACTCAATGAAAAAGTTGATGCAATTGTATCTATCGGACCACCACACTCAGCCCATTTAATCGGTAAGAAATTGTCTACGAAATTCAACCTTCCACACATTCCGGTTTTTATTGATCCCTGGGTTGATATTTCATATTACAGAAACTTTAAACGAAACAGTATTACTCTTTCCTTAGATAATCACCTGGAAAAATCTGTTCTGCACAATGCTGCTCAAATAGTATTTGTGACTGAAACAATGAAACAGGATTATGAAAAAAAATATCCTTTGATAAAGAATAAGTCGACTGTCTTATACTGGGGTTACAGTGAAGAAGATTTCTGCCTGCCGCCCGGCAAATCTTTTACAGAAGATGAAAATTTAAAAGTTATCCTTCACGCAGGAAATATTTTTGACTATCAGAATCCAAAAAATTTCTGGGCGAGGATTAAAATTGAGATTGACCAAGGCAGAAAAATAAAACTGGTTTTTATAGGAACGGTCTCTCCAGAAATTAAGCATACAATTATTGATGCCGGACTTGGACCTTTCACAGAATACAAAGGTTTTCTGCCTTACAAAGAAATGCTTGGTGAAATGATGAAAGCAAATTATTTGTTGGTTTGTGCAACTGAACCCCGACATGTACCCGGAAAACTGTTTGAATATTTGAGAGCCGGAAAACCGATCATCGCTTTTGGTAATGGTAATGAAGAGGTTAAAAAAATTCTTGAGGTAGCAAATGCAGGAAAGATTTTTAGTTACGATGAAAGTGGAGAGGAGTTCTTTAACGTAAGTGAATCATTCAAAACCGACGCGGTAGTTGTAAAAAGTTTTGAAAGAGGAAATATCGCGAAACACTTTGCGGCATTATTAAGTAAGGTTTGAGGATTAATCCGCACTTTCTTACTTTTTAGTTTAAAATGACAACCTTCGGCTAGCCACTATCAAAAATCCAATATTACCAATAATTGGATTTAAACTCTGAATAGTATTTCACAGTTTGTTTAATTCCATCGTGCAGATTTATAGTCGGCTGCCAGTTTATTAATTTTTTTATTTTACTTATGTCTGTGATGTAATCACCTGTTTCCACATTCAAATAATCCGCCGGCCATGGCTGATATTTCACTTTACCTTTACCGACAATTTCAATTATTGACTCTACCATATCACTAAATTTCGTGCCCGATCCGCTGCCCAGGTTGAAAGTTTCTCCGGAAGACTTCTCGTTAAAAGCTGCTGATATGAAAGCATCAGCGAGGTCATCAACAAAAATATAATCTCTTAATTGTTTACCATCTCCGAATATCCGAACTTCTTTATCCTCCATTGCCATTCGTATAAACCAATTTATGATGGAATATTTACTATGCTGCATCTGGCATCGCGGGCCGTATGGATTTGCTATTCTGAAAATTACAACCGGGATATTGAACACTTTGTAATAATACAAATACAGATTTTCTGCAGCTGTTTTGTTAAGTGCGTAAGGAGTTAATGGATTTAAGGGATGATCTTCAGAGACGGGATTACTTTCTATCTTTCCAAACTGTAAACGGGATCCTGAATATAAAATTTTAGCTGTGGGATTATTATTTTTCAAAGCATCTAATACCGTTAAATGACCGATGTAATTAATATCTGCATCCAAAAATGGGTCCCGAAGAGAATCATTATGACTCACCTGGCCTGCGAGGCTAAATACAACATCTTTATCTTTCACAAGTATTTTTATAGCTTCCCTATCACGGATATCGGCTATGTTGACTATTACTTTTTCCTTGACACCATGAATGTTAAAATAATTTGCACCATAAGGTTTTATTAAGGCATCAACGATTGTAACTTCAGCACCTAATCCAACAAGCTTCGTGGCGATTGTACTACCAATCATACCAAGTCCACCGGTTATTAAAACTCGCTTGCTATTAATTTTTTCCATCACTAAACCTTTGTGATAAAATTTTTATTTCCATTCAATTAACAAATAGTTAATAATACAAAATGAAAGATTTTAAATAGAATTATAAATCAGATCAATTAATTAGATTTTGAATTAACTTGCTTAAAAATACAATTTTAAAATGAGACTCGATTTTGCATAATTATCTGAAGGAATAAAAGAGTAAAGTTCGTTGAGCATAATTTCTAGTTGCCAATTAAACATAATGTTTACAGAAATGATTTATAAGTTTCAAAATATTTTTCAGCTATGACTTTTTGATTAAAAACTCTAACCACTTTTTCTCTTGAAGATAGACTAAATTTCTTTAATAAATCTTCATCAGATAAAACAATTCTGATACCATTGGCCAGGTTCTCAGATGATTTTAATTTTGTTAATATTCCATTTTGTCCATCATCAATCATATCCGGTATCCCGCCAATGTTGAAGGCAACAACGGGGGTTCCGCAAGCCATTGATTCCATTATCGTATTTGGAAGATTATCTTCCAATGAAGGGGCTACAAAGATATCAGCCGAATTATAGGCCGAGATGATTTCGTTTTCAGTTTTTAGCTGACCGAGTTGATTAACTTTATATGGTATGCTGCTCAAAACTCTTTCATCTATTTTACCAAAAACAGCAAGTTCAATATCAGGCAATTCATTAAGTTCATTAATAATTTGTGTTGCCTCGATTAAATATTTAAATCCCTTGCGTTCATCCTTAAGATTCATTGCGCCAAATAATATTATTTTTTTATCATAAGGCAGATTCAGTTTTCGTCTTGAAGCCTTTTTGTCGCACGGTTTAAATAATTCTGAATCAATTGGTGTTGGTATAACAAACACCTTTCTGGTTTTCAATAATGCGCTGTTTGATGCCTCACTTGCCAGCCACTTGCTTGTTGTTACAATAGTAATATTAAGTTTATCATATATTTTTTTCTTCCGGTTAAAGATTCGATATGAAAGATCATTCTTAGACCCAAATTTCAGTGCAGGACAATTACCACATTCTGTTAAATAATTTTGACAATCAGATACATAATGACAGCCACCGGTGAAAGCCCACATATCATGAAATGTCCAGAAAATTGGTTTGCCCAGGCTTCCAATTTTTCTCAGCGTATCCAGGGAGAGAAAACCTCCATTAACCCACTGTAAGTTGATAATATCGGATTCACTAATAAGCGGATGACTAGTTATGTCCGTTCCAAAAACAGGATTTGAAAATCTTCCTCTACTCTGATTTGTTAGCAAACGGATAAATCCCTCATCCAAAATCAAACGTAAATTATAATTTAGTTTTGAAAGGAAATTTTGCGTTGTTGAATAAACCCGTGGATCAGAACTTATTTTTTTTTGAACGAGAAGATTTGAGTCAATTCCATTTAAAGCCTGAGCATCAACAATTCTTTTACACGCAATTGCGGCTCCACCAGATAAATCTGAAGTACTTAAATGAGCAACTTTCATTTTTTTCTATGGCCAAAAATATTTAATTGCAGATCCATTTCGGGATTGCTCTTATTAAAATGATTAATGAGCGGACTTACTCTGTTCTCAGGCTGCATAATAAAATAACGAAAGCCGGCAGCTTCCAAAACTTCCACAATCTCAGAAAGTCTTTGTGGCTGGTTAGAATAGGAATGAAATTCTACAAAAATATTTTTCACATTAGCCAGACTACCTTTACAGTCCCTCAACACTTCAACCTCGGCACCTTCAATATCTATTTTTAGCATATCAACAGTTTGCTCTTTCTCCAGATAGTCTTTCAGCCTGATTGAATCAACTTTCATTCTATTTTTTCCCAGGTAAATGGATGAAGCATCTGCATCTTCCATTCCCAGATCTACACCCTTTTCATCTATCCAAACAGCTTTATTTATAACCTCAATATTATCAAGAGAATTATTTTTGATGTTAGCTTTTAAAAAAGACACCACAACGGGGTTTGGCTCAAAAGCCAATATCCGCGAGTGTGGATATTTTTTTTTAAAAAAAGCACAGCTTGTTCCAACATTGGCACCGCAGTCAAATATGACCGGTGTTTGCGAGTTAGTTTCAAACCGGTAGTATTCTTCTACAAAAATTTCTTTGAATTGCCAGATAAAAGACAATGCATCGGGCACAGTAAAATTGAAATTGAGAAATTTGATATTGACAGGTTTGAATCTTTCACTGTTACCATAATGGACAGATAATCTGAAAAATATTCTCTCATTAGAGTTTGTTAGAAACTCATGGATTCCTTTAAACCTGTGTTTCAAAGTTGGGTTCATTACAAGATTTTCTTTTTGATCAGCTCAACCACTGACGGAAAAAATTTCAACTGATACACCTGTTTCTTCATCTGGTTTTTTGAATAGCTTTTCATTTCATTAAAAAGTTGATAATTATATTTTTCAAATCCGCGGGAAGCTAATACAAATGCAAAAGAATGATGCACTTCAAGAGTACAGAACAGCCAACCAAGAAGATATTCCCTTCGACCAAATTCTGACTTCTCGAACGAATTAATAAATGTCATCTCGCCCCAGCCGGGAGCTTTCTTTAAAGATTCTTTCACAAACTTTCTTAATATTTTTCCGCTGAATTCCGCTTCGAATGTTTCGATCGGTAAACGAGGATTACCCTTTATTTTTATATCGGAAAGCCAAAATCCAGAATTATTTAAATCTTCCAGTACCGAATAAAGTTTATCTTCGCCTCTGTATGCATCAATAATTCCCGGCTCAAATTCAGCAACAAGAACTTTACTTTTAACATTCTTCTCCAGGGCATTAAACAATCGCAAATCAATTCCCTGCGAATCGGATTTGAACCAATCAACATAATCTAGTTTTGCATTGTTCAATGCTTTCTGAATATGGATGGCATTCAGTTCAATCTTCTTTTTGACAGCAAATAAACGAGAAAAAAGATAGGGTTTAAGATTAATAATATCCGGCTCCAGTATGCTTGAGCAATAAGGAGAATTTGTTAAATAGAAATCAGCTTTATTAATATCTTTGTCTAGTGCAATGCTGTTGTAGACAATTAACTTCTTATACTTGTCTTGTTCTTTTTCAACAAATTGAAAATCTCTTTCATCTGCATCGAAAGCGAGGCAAATTGAATACTTTGCAATCTGCTTCCATTTCTTATGTATGTGTTCACTTGCGCCAATGTCAACAAGTACCGGAGGTTTTTCCTTTAACTCCGTTTCAGCAAGTATTTTATGAATTATATTTTTCAAAAAATGAATGACAATTAATTTATAAATTTTTGTATCACAGAATACAGAATATTTTTTTTAAAAAATTTTCTAAAAGCCTGAAGAACTTTTTCGTCCGGGTGCAGTTCTTTTATTTCCGATAAATCAATGTCACTTAATTCCAATTCTACATCGAACTTTTTTGTTTTGGCTGTGTGAACACCTGATTTGTCAGCACCAATATTTTTAATTCTGGACTTGACTGGATAAACACAATAAGCATTATTTAAGAAATGAGTATAAGTCCATTTAATTGACCAGGAATCTATTTTCCCTTCCAAAGAATTTTTCAACATTCGTGACAGATCATCTCCACCTTTGTTGAATGATTCTACATGCGACTTGTTATTTATGATATCATGAATGTCTTTCAACTCCCAATCGGCTTTTTCCCATCTGTTTTTCCAGGTTCCCCATCCCCACGAAGAAGAGCGTGGTGATAAGTAAAGTGGAAGATCATAATGCTCAGGAAATTTTATGGGGAATGTGTATCCGGTTACAGAAAATATTTGTTTATCATCTTCAAAAATATTTAACACTTCATTCATAAATTTCAGAAAGTATGGAGAACAAATCATATCGTCTTCCATTACTATTGCTTTATCATAACGTTTGAAAATTTCATTAACACTGCTAATTACTGAATTAGCCAGGCCAAGATTTTTTTCTCTCTCTAATATTCCAATTTTATAAAAGCCGCTTATTTTGTTTATGTAATTACGTACTGCATCCACACCTGGCTTATCTTTGTTACTTTTAGGACCGTCAGAAAAAATATATAATGAAGACTTATCAGCCAGAGTATTCATTGCTAAAGATTCAATCGTCCTTTTAGTATGTTCAGGACGATTGTAAACGAGGAGGATTATTGGGGCTAATGTTCTCAAACTACCATTAATAATAAAATGGATAATATTTACCTGTGAAATATAATTTATTTGTTATTAAAGCTTCATTAAATGAAGATTATAAAAAATCCCACATCCGGTTTTTTACTTGAATGTGGGAATATGCGAAGAATAAAAAATTACTTAAGCAGCACCATTTTTTTAGTGGTTATAACGTTATCAGAGGCGAGTGTATAAAAATATATTCCATTTGGGAGGGCAGCACCATCGAACTCCACTTGATAATATCCGGGTGCTTTTGTCTCATTAACCAGTTTCCTTACCAGCTGTCCAATTGTATCATGAATCGTTATCGTGACATAAGCAGATTTTGGAACAGAATATTTTATTATTGTAACTGGATTAAATGGATTGGGATAATTCTGAAAAAGATTGAAGTCCGTCGGAGTAATCTCCAACTCAATCTCTAACTCGGAAGAATAATTAAACTGACCATCAAAATCGACTTGCTTTAATCGGTAAAATATTTTTTCCGTATTTATTTCAAAGAGATCGTCAGTATATATATAATTCTGAATTTCAGTTGTGGTTCCATTTCCTTCAACAAAGCCAATCGTACGCCATTCCCGATTTTGTGTACACCGCTCTAATTCAAAGCCATGATTATTAAGTTCTGATGCGGTAGACCAATTTAAAACTACTTTATTATCATCAATTTTATAACCAAATGTTTTTAACTCAACAGGAATAACGGAACAGGAAATATTTTCTCCAGTACCTGGTATTAATGTAGCAACAGTAAGAATGGCAGCAGAAACATAACTGAGAGTTGCCATATTTAAATTTATAGCCTGCAAATTTGAAATTGTAAAGATATTAGGTGAATATGTTCCAAAAGCACAGCTGGAGTAACCATTTGCATCCGTTTTAATAAGATATACATCATAACCTCCTAAAGTATTGGAGGACCTACGGCCTGATAATGCCAAACCATTATCTGGAGTGTTTACGACATCGTATCCATAATCACCTGTATAACCACCATAAGTATGAAACCATTCAACTGATCCGTTTATATCAAATTTCATCATAAAAGCATCATAGTTACCAAAGCCATAGCTACTAGTAGTTCCAGAGACAATAAATTTCCCATCCGGAGTGGCTATAACACAATGTACCAATTCTTCCCCGATTCCTCCGTAAGCTTTTGACCATAGAACATTTCCAGAAGCATTTGTCTTGATTATATATATATCCCTGGAATTTCCATATCCATAAGATTCTGTTTCTCCGACTAATAAAAATCCTCCATCAGGTGTTTCCAAAAGATCACGACCCCAATCCTCCAAATATCCTGAATAATATTTTGCCCAGAGGAGATTTCCTGAAGTATCTAACTTTGTGAGAGTAGGACGTATGCCATAACTACCATTAATATCTACAGCACCTGATAAAACGTAATTTCCGTCTGAAACAATTTTACAAGCAGAATTAAAATCTTCATATAAAGTTCCATAAGTTTTTGCCCATAAAATATTACCATTAGCCGATAATTTTATTGCTTGTACCTCTTTAGCTCCAACACCAAATGAAGCGTTGTAACCAGCTACAAGTAACCCACCACCTGCTGTGATGCAAAGTCTGCGTAATTCTTCTGCTTCTACCCCGCCAAAGTTTTTGGCCCAAACAACATTACCATTCATATCAACTTTCAAAATTGCGTGGTCACGCAACCCGAACCCTACTTCAACGAAGCCAGAAAGATAAAATCCTCCATCTGAAGTTTGTTGTACACCTGATAACCTGTCAAAGCCAAAAGCATTGTATACTTTACTCCACATTAATGTACCTGTAGAATCCAATTTAATCACATACATTGTTTCGTTAATTGTAAAACTTGCAGTTGATCCAACGATTACAAAACCGCCATCCGAGGTATTATCGATACCAATACCAAGTTCCGGACCTGTTCCTCCATACGTCTTTTCAAATAAATTTGTAGTTATAATAGTGTATGGAACCAGGTGAGCATCACCTGCTAAGTCAAGATGATTGTGAAGGACAGAATAATCTCTAACATCATCTAGTCCATCGTTGTTGATTCCCAGATCTTCTAATATATCAAACCGCCAGTATCCAACAAGACCACTATCTATAGAAACGAAATAAGCGCTATCCAGCGGTGCTTCCCTGAGCAAATTAATTTGCTGACTGTTTTTTTGATAATTCCAAATGCGCAATTCATCCATCTGTCCATCAAAAAAATCAGCTACTACATATTGGCCATTATGCAGCATATAACCATGCGCACCAACATAAAAATTATAATCATTGTTCAATGCTGAATAAGTCAGGCTATTTTGGCTACTCTGAAGTACACCGTTGATATACATTTTCATTCCACCCGCACCCCACGTAAAAGAATAGTGAACCCATTGATCTAAGTTTTGCAAAAAATTGTTGTTGCTGATTACATCAACTTCAATTGATGGTGGTTTTTGAATTCTTGATTTTAGTCTTCGATCAGAATAATCAAAGAAGACATAGAAATCTCCGTTATTCCATTGTTCTTCATTTTTTGCAATGAATGCCTCCCCTTCATTTCCTCCTGGCGGGATTATGCTTGCAACTTTTACCCAGGCTTCGATTGTTCCATTGATTGTAGGAAGATAAGGATTATTAAATGTGTTAGCGTAATCACCATTGCCGTCAAAGTCTACAGCGCTTAAGAATGAAGACTGGGGTGATATATCTAAACTTGAGAAAAGAGGAACAATTAAAAAAAGTAACTTTATATACTTCATTTTTTGCCCTTTCAACTATTTTAAGTTAGATAAACAATGCTTTTAAGAAATTATCATATTTTATTTCAAACAATTCATTTTTTTAACAGCAAAAAAATCACCGGCTATTATTTGATAAATATATACACCTGATGCAAGTCCAGTTGTATTAAAATTTACATCGTAAGTCCCTGATTGCTTTACCTCATTCACTAACACAGCTACTACTTGCCCAGTTAAATCATAAACTTTGATACTAACCGGGCTGGTTTTCGGAATTGCATACCTGATTGTCGTTGATGGATTGAAAGGATTGGGATAATTCTGCTTCAGGTACTAACTCTTTTGGGACATCAAATTCAACATTTATAATGTCACTATAATCAAACCTTCCGTCAAAATCCAATTGCTTTAAACGATATCGATAAACTTCTATTCCCGTGTAATCAATTTTATCCAAATAAAAATATTCTTGACTCTTTGTAGTTGTGCCTTCACCTTCAATAAAAGCTATTGTAAAGAAGTCTTCATTAATGGATGCCCTTTGAATTTCAAAACCATGATTGTTTAGTTCAGATGCTGTTGTCCATTTCAAAAATACTCCTTGATTTGTTTTTTCACTACTAAAAGATGTGAGTTCTACAGGTAATTCGCCACATATAAAATTCTGAACACTGTTCGTTCCGATGGTTAATAAACTTATATTTGATACCGATATAACTGTAGAAGTAAACAAATTATAGTTAATTGCTTGAAGATTTGTGATATCAAAAACATTTACATTAAACGGTCCTGTTTCGCAAGTAGATTTTCCGTTTGAGTCAGTTTTTATTAGCAGAACATCCTCACTACCTAACGACTCTGATGACCTACTACCAGTCATTGCATATCCACCATCTTCAGTTTTAAAAACTTTAAATGCATAATCATTAAATAAGCCGCCATAGGTATAAAACCAATCGGGATTACCATTAGAGTCAATCTTCATAAGGAAAGCATCATAACCTCCTGAACCGAAACTGTTCGTAAATCCCGCTACTACAAATTTTCCGTCATTACTTTGAGCTGCACCGTAACCTGATTCAGTTCCGATTCCTCCAAATGCCTTAGCCCATTCAACATTGCCGATTGAATCTGTTTTAATTATATAGATATCTTGAGAACCACCTAAGCCATAGGATCTAGTATCTCCCGCTATAAGAAATCCTTGATCCGTCGTCTTGATAGCAAACCTGCCCCAATCTTCAACAAAACCTGAATACATTTTTGACCAAATTAAATCACCATTCATATTAACTTTTATTAATAATGGTCTAACATCGTAGTTACCTGAAATGTCCGTTGCTCCTAAAAAAACAAAATCACCATTATCCATTGGTTGAATTGAAGCACCAAATTCTTCAAAAAATCTTCCATACGCTTTAGCCCATTCAATATTTCCATTGCTTGAAAATTTAATCGCCTGAATTTCTTTTGCACCTGTTCCAAAAGATGCATTCTGACCAGTCACTAATACTCCTCCATCAGGTGTTGGTAATGCATCTCGAAGTTCATCAGCTTCGAATCCACCAAATATTTTTGACCAGATGATATTACCAACTGAATCAATTTTAATAATGACATCATCTATAAATCCAAATCCACCTTCAACGTAACCACA
Organism: uncultured Ignavibacteriaceae bacterium; assembly: GCA_963698525.1. Taxonomy (GTDB): domain Bacteria; phylum Bacteroidota; class Ignavibacteria; order Ignavibacteriales; family Ignavibacteriaceae; genus IGN2. The sequence goes on from CAVORE010000017.1 coordinate 219,011, forward strand.
TAAATAATAACTACCGTCCGCTGCTTGTTTGGCACCATGTAATTTTGAATTTAAGCCGGGATTTTGGTAAACCTTCGACCATTCAACATCAGAATTATTATTTATTTTTAGCAGGTACATGTCCTCACGGTTCGTAAATGATGTGGTTGAGCCACAAATAATATATCCACCATCATTTGTTAAATTAAATATTGTTGCTCGCTCCCAATCGTTTCCTCCATATGTACATTCAAATTTATATTGTCCTATCATGATTTGACTACTAAAAATGATGAATATAAGAATCAGAAAGTGAGCGAATGTATGATGTGATTTTCTCATGCTGAACCCCATTTTAAATAATTCAACTTGAAATTTGATAAAACTTATTTATTAAAGCGTTAAAAAACAAATTAAGTTGGAAAATACAAGTATTGCCAACAAGCAAACTTAATATCAGGCTTTACTGAAATCTATTATCAGAGAAGTATAGTTTGGATTTCCATCAAAATTTCTACTATCATTAATAAATGATCTTTTTACAAAGCCGTTTTCATCATTTGAATAACCTCGGTGAAAATTTCCAGCTTCATCCCAATATTCAACAAATAATGCTTTGAAATTTTGTGCTTTAAAAATTTCTGTCAATGATTTGTAATTAAACAAATGCTTATGATCTTCCGCGCCCTCACCTGTCCCACCGGGCTTAACTCTTTCAATGTAAGATTTGTCATTATGAAAACCATCCGGGACAGCTATTCTAATAACAACATCTTTTGATGAGTACTTTTGAAGATTATTGATCATTAATTCCAATTGATTTTTTGTCAGGTGCTCAAGGACATGTTCAGCCAAAACTCTGTGTATTCTTTTTTTCTTAAAATATTTTTTAAAATGATTTTCATTGGTTACATCAAGGGTTACAATATCTGTCGAAAACCAGCCTTTATATTTTGTTGGTCCTGCCCCAACAACAATCTTAATTTCATTATGAGTTTTAAGATAGATAGACCAGTTCAGTTTTTTCCAAAACCTGATGAAAGGAATTAATCTTCTGTAAACAAATTGTTTAAACTTTTTATACATTGCTTTAAATATTCAAACAGTTTTCTGATCTGTAGAAGACAGTAGAACATTTTCTAAAAAATATACCGGGAGCTATGCCCGAAAAACTAATTTGCTTGAACCCACTATTGAGCAAATAATTGATTCCTTCATCATAATCATCGCGTTCTGAATCGTCCAGAATGATGACTCCACTTTGGGACAGGTGTTTTACTGATTCCATTAAGCATTCGTTTCGGTAAACACCATCAACAATTATGATATCATATTTTTGATTACTTAGCTTAAGCACAGCAGTATATTCTTTTGAATGTTCTGCATTCACAAAAAGAATTTTTGAATTAGTTAGGGAACGTTTCGAAATAATATCAAGCCACTCCTTATTATGTTCAACCGATGTAATTTGACCAACCCTTTTAGCAAAAAATAAGGTTGAGTTTCCGCTTCCAAATTCAAACACACTCATTTTTTTATTTAAACGGTCTGATATAAATTCTATCGCAGAATAGGTAAACCAGGGTATTGGATTATTATCTTTATCGAGTGGCATCCCTTGTTTGAAAGAATTAAACCAACCCATCTGTAAAAGATAGCCAAAGGAATGAAATGAGATTAGCTTGGCAATTACTTTCGGTTCAAAAAGCAATTTTACGATCGTTTTAATTTTTTCTTTTATTGTAAATGACATTCAACAGATAACTAAAAAGTGATAATAATAATACTGATCTCATCATCATCTTAAATTGAACAATAAATTTTGGATGAAATGAAAGAGAAAAAAGGATAATTGAATAGGAAATTAAAGTAGCAAATGCAGAACCAATTACTCCATAGTGCGGTATTAGAATTAAATTCAACACAATATTTAATACCATACCTACAAGATTTCTGCTGAATGATAGCTTTGTCAGGTTTTCATTAATAAGATACTGACTGCTTGCAACTCCAAGAAATACTGCAACACCAGCCCAAATGTAAATAGTTAAAACAGGCGCTGCTGATAAAAATTCGATCCCAAATAAAATACTAATTATCTGGTCTGAGAAAATTGTTACTGGGATGGCGATCCCAATTGCGAGCCATGTGAGCAGATCGTAAAGTTTCTGCATCCTGTTGTTATAAAATTCTTTGCTAACATTTTTTGCATTAATAATTGCCGGGAATATTGCATTGCATAAAGTAACCGGAATGAAATACCAAGCCTCACATATTCTGACAGCGGCAGCATAATAACCTACGGCTTCTTCGCTCATCATATTCTTAATCAAAACCTGATCAATTTTCATATAAACCATTACCACTATGCCTGAAAGTGCTAATGGCCAGGAATCATTAAAAAGAGAGACCGCAAGTTTTTTGGAATATTTCCAATCGAAGATGGAAAAATTTTTTGAGTGATATACCAGAACCAGCCCTGCTGCTAAAGCAACGTATTCAAACACAACTGCAAAAACAAAATAAATCAGTGGCGCTTTAATAAGTATAAAAATTATTTTTAAAGACGATGAGAGAATAACTGAGGCAGACAAAGCATAAGTATTATATTTAGCTTCGACTGTACCCCTGAAATAATATTCAATAACGGAAAAGGAATGAAAAATAAATGAACCGGAAGCAATCAGAATAAGCAGCGCAGTATAGGTTTCTTCTCCGATAATAAATAATGTTAACCCGGTTATAATAATCGTTACTACACTGCCCATCAATCTGAGGAAGAATACGGAGCCGTTTATTTCATCCTTCTTTTCAGGATGCTTAACTATTTCCCTCGTCGAAATTGATTCGAGCCCAAGAGAGCTTAACGATGCAAACAGCCAGGAGAAACTTAATATATAACTATAAAGCCCAAAATCTTTGGGGCCAAGATATCTGACAACATATATCGTTACAACGAAAGAGATTGAAATTCGTAGTATTCTTTCTAAGAAGAGCCAGGAAGTATTGGCAAAATATTTTTTGAATGAACTTGAAGAAAAATCAATCTTTGTTTTAATATTTTCCTTCGAATCATCCAACTTTGTTTTTCCCTGAGAATTTTTTCCTGAGATTAAATCCTATGCCAGCAACTAATCCCAGCATGATGACAGAACTAAAAATCAGTGAGAGATATTTGGAAATAACAAACGATTCCGGTCGATAGGAAAGCTCAACTTTATGCTGTCCTTCCGGAACAACAATTCCTCTAAAGGCATGGTTGGTACGGTAAATTTTTGTTTCGACTCCGTCAATAAAAGCCTTCCAGCCAGTATGTGCTTTGAACAACTTATAATCAGTTTCGCCAGTCATATAAGTATCGCCTAAAAATAAAAAATTGTTTCCACTGGCATTAACATCTATCTGAATAAACTCATCATCAAAATTTTCGATACGAACATAAGCTGTACTATCAGGTGCTTCAATCCCGGTAACCTCTTCTTCAGTGAAAGCAACATCTGCAGGATCGAACTGCGAATTCTTCACCAGGTTAATAACTTCAATTCCTGTTTTAGCAGCTAACTGATTTACAAAGTAAGCACGGGGCAGAGCATTTTTGTTCAAATAGACAAAAGATTTATTTCCCGCATAAACAAGTTGAAGATCGGGTGAGCTTATCTCTTTATCAAATACAATGTACTTGACATTTAACATTCTCCAGAAAGTAGGATTAGCAGGTGAACCGAGTACATCATAGTAATCCTGGATTGAGCGAGGTTTAATTCCCGAATAGCCATAAATGTCGTACATCAAAAAGTAGGAAAGATAGTTTGCATTTTGATTAAGCGAACCAATTGAACCATCCTGTTTTAGATTTAATACTCTGAAGATTGATTTATCTCCGGTGTCTTCAATCGCTTTGATGTATTCTGGTTTAACGAATTGCTGTTCAATATTTGAATAATCTGTAAAAGTTTCTCCGCGATAATTAATTCTGAACAGATCAATCACCACAAATAATATGATGACGATGATCATTAGGTCTGCACTTAATTTTCTTTTTACAAATGCGAAAGCCAACCCAAATGCAGCGGATGCAAAGAAGAAAGCGAGACGAATATCCGAAAGGAACATATCGCCCATATAATCGTGAATTGCCTGGAGGCGTGCACCTTTCTGAGGATCGCCCGCAGCTCTTGCAATAAACCAGTCCTTGATTGGTGAGCCCAGAAGCAAAGTCAAAGCAAATATACCGGCAAGGATATAAAAAGAATTACGAACAATGTTTTCAATTTTTTTATCGGGAAATTCTTTTAAAGAAATAATTTTTACCAAACCTAAACCAGCAAGAATAGGAAAACTTAACTGAACCAGTATAAGTATCATTGAAGGTACTCTGAACTTTTCAAAGAACGGGAAATAATCAAACATGAAATCATAGAACAAAGGAAAAGTTCTTCCAAAAGAAATTAATAAAGCAATTACAGAAAGAATTGTAAAAAATCTAACTAAAGGATTTTTCCAGTTTACAATCATCGAAAACAAAGCAAGGAAGAAAATAATTACACCCATATACATTGCAACATCAACAAATGGCATCTGTCCGAAATATGTGTTCACCTCAACAGGTTGGTTTTGCGAAAGTGGACCCTGGTAAGTTGATTTACCAAATCCATAATATGAGGGAATGATAAACGTAAGTACTTCTCCGGGAGAAAAAGACCAGTTTGTAGCGTATTGGTAAAAATCTGTTTCGGACTGTTTCGTCGGTCCGGTTTGCCGCTCAAGAATGCTTTCTGTTCCCCTGGTTGAGAATGGAGTGTATTCATAAATTTGTGTCAGATTATCGGATTGTATCAACAGTCCGACAACAACTGCCAAAATAAAAACCGCAAGAGACTTGAAGAGTTGTGTGGTAAGTAGTTTATCTTTTATTCTGAATGCTCGCAAAAAGAAATAAATAAAATAAATCATCACAGCAAAGAAAATGTAAAAGATGATTTGAACGTGCCATCCAAGAAACATTGCATCCATGAAAAAGATAAGAAGAAAAATTTCCAGCCACTTAATTCGTTTTTGAAAATTGAAAAGAAGCAGAAACATCACCGGGAAAACCCATAAAGCTGTAAGCTTTGTAACATGACCAATAAATAAAAATACAATCATCCCTGTGCTGAATGAAACAGCCACACCAACTAACAAACTCACCAATTTATTTTTTGTTTGAAAATAAAAAAATGTAAACATAGAAAAAGCAAGCACCAGCAGATAGAAACTCCATTTAGCATAATCAACCGCAAACGGGCTGCTGAAAATATTACGAACTTCGGTGATAGTAACATAAACCAGGTTAAACCATTTGAATCCAACAGAAATTGCGTAAGCCGGCATACCTCCAAATACATACGGATTCCAGAGTGTATATTCACCATCATGACTATCAATGTAATTTTTGGCGCTCATACTGGTAATAATATCACCTGACTGAAAAGTCTTACCATCGAAATAAATCGGAGAGAAGAAGTACAAGAAAAGAGCAAGGATCACCAACGCAAAGAGAAGTATATGAAATTTCTCCGGAATGTACTTGCTCAGACTAAAGTCTGAAAAAAAGTTTGTTTTGTTTTCTTGTGTTGATTTGACTGATTTGGTGGTCTTCTTTGCTGACATAAAACTCCAAAATTTTATTCTTTCTTTGCAACGAAATTTATTCCTGAACCTCTTTTACTTTCAGAAAAAAAATCAAGATTCATCATTATTAAAGTAAACGGAATTGTTACTACATAATATAAAGGTAAAATCAGAAGAAACAGTTTCGAAATGTTAAGCAGAAGCATTGGATATTTAATTCCAAGCCGCCATGCTTTGTCACCCCAGAATCCATAAGTGTATCTGCTTTTATGAACAGAAAAACTGAGCGGACAAAGTTTTTCTTCGAGATCTTCTTTCGAATAACCATCCCTCGCATGTTCAGCAATAAAACTTTCTTCATCACCATGAACATCACTTCCGCCATAAACTGAAGGAGAATTGATTAAAAGAAATCCACTTTTTTTCAATGCAGAATAAAAATTCGTGAAAACTTTTAGATCTTCAGCAATATGTTCCATCACATCGACACAAACAATCAAATCAAATTTATTATGATGAGTGATGGAAGTTAAGTCTTCCACTGAGAATGAAACATCAGTAATTTTTTTTTGATTGAAAAAATTTCTGCAGTCGCTAATCCAATCTTCTTTTACATCAACCGAAAGAATATTACAGGGTCGTAATTTCTTCGACATAAAATATGTGTACTGCCCGAAACCAGAGCCAGCATCGTAGATACTTATATTTCTGCCTCCGAAGTTCTTTCTAATTTCTTTCAATTCTTTTCTAACATACCAGGAACGCAAAAACATTAAATCAAGAATTTTGTAAAATAGAATTCTAAGGAAAGGAAACTTTCTGATAGTATTGGCAAAAATATTCTTTATTGGATCGTAATACATTTTAATGGTAGATGATGGGATGTGGCAAATGGAAGATGTTAAAATAAATCATTCTTAAAATTGTAGCTCGAGTTCAGAGAAATCTTGCGGGCAGTATCCATAAACCATTTAGTTAAAAATCGATGTAATAAAATTTCCATCTTCCATCTTACATCTTACATCTTCCATCTTCCATCTTCCATCAAACATCAACCCTCAAACATCTTCCGTCTTAACTTTTTTCTTTTATTACATACTCACGATCATCCATTGCATTATGAACAATAACTTCACCGAGTAATCCTACTGCAAATAACTGGACACCAACTATGATCAACAACATACCCAAAAAGAGCATTGGTCTGTTGCTCAAAGGTATTCCCTGTATCCACAGCATAGTTAAGTAACCGAGGATAACAAATCCCACGAGAGATGAAAGTGCCCCAAGAAAACCAAAGAAATGCATTGGACGCTTGATGTAACGAGTAACAAATACAACTGTAACAAGGTCAATAAATCCTTTGAAGAAACGTGAGATACCAAATTTTGTTTTACCATATCGTCTTGGGTGATGCATCACAGGAACTTCTGTAATATTATATCCCTGCCATTTTGCAAGCACCGGAATGTATCGGTGAAGTTCACCGTAAACTTTAACGTTGTCTACAACTTCTTTTTTATAAGCTTTCAAACCACAATTAAAGTCGTGGATTTTTATACCACTTATTACACGTGTAACAAAGTTGAAAAACTTTGACGAGATTTTTTTAATGAAGGGATCTTGTCTCTTCTTCTTCCAGCCAGAACATAAATCGTAACCTTCTTCTAACTTTTTGAGGAGGTTCTGTATTTCCTGTGGATCATCCTGTAAATCTGCATCCATAGTTACGACAGCATCGCCGGTTGCAGCTTTAAATCCAACTTGCAGAGCAGCAGATTTTCCATAATTTTTTCTAAAGCTTAAGTACCTGAATCGGTTATCATTCTTTGCTATCTCTTTCAACTTTTGAAGAGAAGAATCTGTGCTTCCGTCATCAATAAGAATAACTTCATAATTTGTATTAAGCCTGCTTAAAGCTTTTCTTAATTCATGGCTTAGAGGAATAACGGATTCTTCCTCATTGAAAAGAGGAATTACAATGGAAATCTTTTTAAATGTAGATTTTGTACGTTCAGATTGATGGGATTGATTTGGTCTGTGATGATAGCGTTTTCTTCGGCTGTTATAACGCTTATAACCGACATTTTGCTGCTTTTGAGGTTCTTGCCGGGCTTCTTTTTCTTCCACTAATTAAATCTTTATAAAATTATTTTAATTGTTCGAAATCGTTAAACATTCAAGATTTAACATTAATTCAAAGTTAACCCAATCCTTAGTGAAATACAATTTTATGATGATTCATACTCTGAGAACAATATCGGGTAACTAAGCTATATGAAATTTGTTTAATCTTGACTTTTTTGTATAGATAACGTAAGTTTGAACTGAGAAATAGTAAAGATTGTTAGACTTAATACGCATTATTTAAGGATATTAAATGAGTTCTACAGAAGTTTCAAAAATTGAAGAATTAGCCAATAAAGAATATAAATACGGATTTGTTTCTGAAATTGAAGCAGACACCTTGCCGATAGGTTTAAATGAAGATATAATCAGACAGCTCTCAGCAAAAAAGAATGAACCTGAGTTTATGATTGAGTGGAGACTGAAAGCTTACAGACATTGGCTTACAATGAAAGAACCACATTGGGCAAACGTTCAATACTCTCCTGTTAATTATCAGGATATTTCATACTACTCAGCCCCGAAGAAAAAACCAACATTAAAAAGTTTAGATGAAGTTGATCCTGAATTACTTGACGTATATAAGAAACTTGGAATTTCTCTTGATGAGCAAAAAAGATTAACAGGTGTTGCAGTTGATGCAGTGTTTGACAGTGTTTCAGTTGCCACAACATTTAAAGATAAATTAAACGAAATGGGAATTATTTTCTGTTCATTTTCAGATGCAGTCCAAAATCATCCGGAACTGATAAAAAAATATCTTGGAAGTGTTGTACCATACACAGATAATTTTTATGCTTCATTAAACTCTGCAGTTTTCAGTGATGGTTCATTTGCATATATCCCAAAAGGCGTGCGTTGCCCAATGGAACTTTCAACATACTTCAGAATAAATGCAGCAAACACAGGACAATTTGAAAGAACATTAATTGTAGCGGATGAAGGATCTTATGTAAGCTATCTTGAAGGCTGCACAGCTCCCATGAGAGATGAAAATCAATTACATGCGGCAGTTGTTGAATTAATTGCACTGGACAATGCACAAATAAAATATTCCACAGTTCAGAACTGGTATCCGGGAGATAAAGAGGGAAAAGGCGGCATTTACAATTTTGTAACAAAGCGCGGTGCTTGTCGCGGGATAAATTCAAAAATTTCCTGGACACAAGTTGAAACCGGTTCAGCTATTACCTGGAAATATCCGAGCTGTATTTTACAGGGAGATAATTCTGTTGGTGAATTTTATTCTGTTGCGATGACCAATAATCGTCAGCAGGCTGACACAGGTACAAAGATGATCCATCTCGGAAAGAATACAAGAAGCACAATTATTTCAAAAGGAATATCTGCAGGTAAAAGTCAGAATAGTTATCGCGGCTTGGTTAAAATTGCTAAGAAAGCTGAAAATGCCCGAAACTTTTCTCAGTGCGACTCTTTGTTACTTGGTGATAAATGTGGTGCACACACTTTCCCCTATCTCGAAATAAATAATCCAGGTGCAAAAGTTGAACACGAAGCAACTACATCAAAGATTGGTGAAGATCAAATCTTCTACTTAAATCAAAGAGGAATATCAACTGAAGATGCAATCGGTTTAATTGTAAACGGATATTGCAAAGAAGTTCTTGCTGAGCTTCCGATGGAGTTTGCTGTTGAAGCACAAAAATTATTAAGTGTTAGTCTTGAAGGAAGTGTAGGTTAAAAGCCTCACCCAACCCTCTCCAAAGAGAGGGCTTTGAATAGCCATGACTTTCAAGTCGTGGAGATAGAATAAAAAGTAATGAACCGGGCTTTAGCCCAAAATATATTTTTAGAATATGAATTAAAGGAAACAAAAGAATGTTAGAAATTAAAAATCTACACGCTGGTATTGAAGGAAATGAAATTCTGAAAGGAATTAATTTAAAAGTTAATGCCGGTGAAGTACATGCAATTATGGGACCCAACGGATCTGGAAAAAGTACACTTGCGCAGGTACTTGCCGGAAGAGAAGAATATGAAGTTATCTCAGGAGAAGTTTATTACAATGGAAAAAATCTTCTTGAATTGAACACCGAAGACAGAGCAAGAGAAGGAGTATTTCTCGCATTCCAGTATCCTGTTGAAATTCCTGGTGTTTCTAATACGAATCTTTTAAAAACAGCTTTAAATGAAATAAGAAAATATCGTGGTCAGGAAGAGTTGGACACAATAGATTTTCTTTCTCTTATCAAAGAAAAAATGAAACTGGTGGAGCTTGATCAGAAATTTATGAGCAGAGCTGTTAATGAAGGATTTTCAGGTGGTGAGAAAAAGAGAAATGAAATTTTTCAGATGGCAGTACTTCAGCCTAAACTTGCAATACTTGATGAAACAGATTCCGGTTTAGATATAGACGCTTTAAAGATAGTTGCAAACGGCGTAAATAAATTACGCTCAAAAGAAAATGCAACCATTGTTGTAACCCACTACCAACGTCTTCTCAATTACATTGTTCCAGATTTTGTTCACGTTCTTTATAATGGAAAAATTGTTAAGTCGGGTGGGAAAGAACTGGCCTTTAAACTTGAAGAGCTTGGTTACGACTGGGTAAAAAATGGTAAACAAGAAGAAGTGGTAAATCATTAATGGATAAGACAATAGACATAAAAGATTGGTACATCTCAAACTTCGGTGAGTTCGAGAAAAGACTGAATGGAGGAAAAGAAAATCCTCTTCATCATAAAAGAAAAGAAGCACTTTCAAATTTCAGCAGACTTGATTTCCCTTCAATCAAAGATGAAGAATGGAAATACACAAGTATTGCACCGTTATTAAAACATAATTTTATTCCGAGCTATGAACAGAAAACTGTTTCCAAGGAGCTCATCAAATCTTTATTGTTTGATGAGATGGAACATAGCTTAATCGTTTTCATAAATGGAAGATATTGTCATGAAAATAGCATCATTCTGAATCTTCCAAAAGGAGTAATCGTTGGAAGTATAGCAGAAGAAATAAAAAACAATAACGAGATTTTGCTAAAACACTTTGGAAAATATGCTGACGATAATAACCAAATTTTCACGGCACTGAGTACTGCTTTTACTGAGGACGGGGCATTCATCTATGTTCCGGAAGCAAAAGTTGTTGAAGAACCGATTCACGCTATCTACATTACAGATTCTCCAAATGAAAAAGTATTAACACAACCAAGAAATCTTTTTATCGCCGGGAAAAATTCTCAAGTTACAATTATCGAACATTATTTTGGCAATGAAGGCGAAATTTATTTCACCAATTCGGTTACAGAGATAGTAGTTGAAGAAAATGCAGTAGTTGATCACATAAAACTTCAGGAAGAAAGCAAAAAATCATTCCACATTGCAAGAATGGAAGTTGACCAGGAAAGAAATAGTAATTTTAGTTCGCATTTGATTTCAACCGGTGCTGATCTTACAAGGAATGATTTCAATGCACGATTTAATGATGAAGGTGGCGAGTGCACATTAAATGGTTTATACATGATTGATGGCACTCAACTGTTTGACGCACATACCTTGATGGATCACGCAAAACCTCACTGCAATAGTCACGAACATTATAAAGGAATTCTTGACGTTAAATCTCGAGGAGTGTTTAATGGGAAAGTAATTGTAAGACAGGATGCACAGAAAACAAATGCGTTCCAAGAGAATAATAATATCCTTCTTTCTGATGAAGCTTTAGTAAACACAAAACCACAGCTTGAAATTTTTGCAGATGATGTTAAATGTTCTCACGGTGCAACAATCGGTCAAATGGATGATGAAGCAAAATTTTACCTGAAATCACGTGGAATTGGTGAGGAAGCCAGCAGAGGTATTTTGCTGCACGCATTTGCAAGTGATGTAATCACTTCAATTAAAATCGAATCGATCCGCAATTACATTGAGAAAATAATATCAGAAAAATTCAACCAGTAGAGAATTTAATGAGTACAGAAGCTGAGATAGATGTTGCAGTTTCAAAAAATAAGTATTATGTCAACAGGATTCGTGAGGATTTTCCGATACTAAGGAAAAAAGTTCACGGCAAAAATCTTGTTTATCTGGATAATGCTGCGACAACTCAGAAACCTAACTTTGTAATTGACAGGGTGAACAAATACTACACAACGATGAACGCAAATATTCATCGCGGTGTTCATGCGCTAAGCCAGGAAGCAACAGAAGCATTTGAAGGTGCAAGAATTCAAATCAAACAATTCATTAATGCTCTTGGAAAAAATCAGATCATCTTCACCAGAGGAACGACCGAAGCGATCAATCTTGTTGCAAATTCTTATGGCAGAGCAAATGTTAAAGAAGGTGATGAGATAATTATCTCTCACATGGAACATCATTCCAATATTGTTCCGTGGCAGATGCTGTGTAACGAAAAAAATGCAAAGTTGAAAATTATTCCGATCAATGATGATGGCGAATTGATATATGATGAGTTTGAAAAATTAGTTAATGAAAGAACAAAGTTTATTTCAATTGTTTATGTATCAAACTCTCTTGGTACAATCAATCCTGTTAAAAAAATAATTGACTTCGCTCATCAGTTTAAAATTCCGGTTTTAGTAGATGCAGCGCAAGCTGTAAATCATATCAAAGTTGATGTCCAGGAACTTAATTGTGATTTTCTCGCATTCTCAGGACATAAAATTTATGGTCCAACAGGAATTGGTGCACTCTATGGAAAAGTTGAATTGCTTGAAGCAATGCCTCCATATATGGGCGGCGGTGATATGATATCAAAAGTCACTTTTGAAGAAACAACGTACAATGAGTTACCTCATAAGTTTGAAGCTGGAACTCCCGATATTGCAGGTGCAATCGGTCTTGGAGCAGCAATTGAATATGTTAATAAAATTGGAATTGAAAACATCAAAGAACACGAACGAAATTTACTTGAATATGCTACTGAAAAAGTTGAACAAGTACCTGGATTGAAAATAATCGGCAAAGCAAAAGATAAAACAAGTGTGCTTTCTTTCGTACTGGAAAATATTCATCCTCATGACATCGGAACCTTTCTTGATTTTGAGGGGGTTGCAATCAGAACGGGACATCACTGCACACAGCCGGTGATGCAAAGATTTAAGATCCCTGCAACATCACGAGCTTCATTCGCTATGTATAACACTAAAGAAGAAATTGATGTTTTAGTTAAAGGACTTAAAAAAATTATTGAGGTATTCGGATAATTTTAATTTCGTAACTCAGATTTCCAAATCTGAGTATTATTGTTCAGGACTGGAGTCCTGAGCTACATTTTTTAATAATTCGTATAAGAAACTAAAGCAGATTATAATGAACCAGGAATTAAGAGAACTTTACCAGCAGGTAATTTTAGATCACAATAAAAGTCCGAGAAATTTTCGGGAGATGGAAAATGCAACACAGCATGCTGAAGGGTACAATCCCCTTTGCGGAGATCACATTGATGTTTATTTATTAATTGATGATGGTATTGTAAAAGATGTTTCCTTTAAAGGAGAAGGTTGTGCGATTTCCAAAGCATCTGCTTCACTAATGACTTCAATTTTGAAAGGGAAGAAAAAAGAAGAAGCCGAAAAACTTTTTGAAAAATTTCACGATCTCGTTACAGGAAAGCTTGGTAACAATCCGGAAATTGATGAACTCGGTAAGCTTGCAGTCTTTGCAGGTGTACAGGAATTTCCTGTAAGAGTTAAATGTGCATCACTTGCCTGGCACACAATGATGAATGCGTTGAATAATAAAGAGGAAAAAGTTTCGACAGAGTAAATCGTTATGTCATCCTGAGCCAGTCGAAGGATGACATTTGATAATATTTAACGTTCACACTTCGATAAGCTCAGTGTGACAGAATTTTGAGTAAGAATATGTCAGAATTAAATAAACAACAACTCGAAGAGAAAATAATTCAGACTTTAAAGTCTTGCTACGACCCGGAGATACCAGTGGATATTTTCGAGTTGGGTCTTATTTATGAAATCGGAATTGATGATAAAGCAAATGTTAATATTAAAATGACTTTAACTTCACCGGCTTGTCCTGTTGCAGGATCACTTCCACCTGAAGTTGAAGCAAAAGTAAAAGCAATGACAGAAGTTAATGATGCAAAAGTTGAAATTGTATGGAGTCCACCTTGGGATAAAGATATGATGTCGGAAGTAGCAAAAGTTGAACTGGGATTTATGTGACAATCCCCATTGTCATTCCGTGCGAGCGAAGCGAGATACGTAATATTTTGATTAAACTATAAACTAAAGACCCTGAAATAAATTCAGGGTGAAACAAAAGGAGAAATAATGTTCAATATAACTTCAAGACCACCAATGTATGACCAGGATGCAGTTCAACCGATGAGAGATGAATTGGTAGCTGTAGGTTTTACAGAATTATTAAACGCAAAAGAAGCTGAGGGTGCAATAAAAGTAAATAATGAAGAAACCGTTTTTGTTATGATAAATTCAGTCTGCGGATGTGCTGCAGGAAGTGCAAGACCTGGTGTTTCACTTGCATTACAGAATGATATTATTCCGGATAAGCTTTATACAGTCTTTGCCGGACAAGAAAGAGATGCTGTTGATAAAACAAGAGAACTGGTAGGAAATGTACCTCCTTCCTCTCCAAGTTTTGCTTTATTTAAAAATGGTGAGTTGGTTCATTTTATGCACAGACATGAAATCGAAGGAAATATGCCTCAGCAGATTTCCGAATACTGGCGAGAGATTTTTAATGAACATTGTGCAAAGCAGGGACCTTCTATTCCTGCAGAACATTTTGCGAAAGTTATGCATGCAAAAGCGTGTGGGTCAAAGATACCTTTGTATCAGGGATAAGTAAATCATGCTGAATTTATTTCAGCATCTTAATGTTTAACCAAAGATCCTGAATCAAGTTCAGGGTAATTTTATGAAATTTAGTACACAAGAAGAATATGGTTTAAGATTACTGCTGAGAATTGCTAAAAGTGATTCTCAGCATGATCTTACTATTCCCGAACTCAGTGAAGTCGAAGGTCTCTCTCCTGCAAACACTGCAAAGATATTAAGAGCTTTAAGACTTGCTGGTTTTATCGATAGTGCAAGAGGACAAACAGGTGGTTACAAGTTAAACCAACCGGCAGATAAAATTCTTATTAGTGATGTCCTTACAGCGCTTGGTGGTAAATTATACGAACAGGACTTTTGCAGTATGCATGCTGGTGTCGAAAATATCTGCACAAATTCAATTGACTGCAGCATTCGTTCTGTTTGGAAAACAGTTCAGAATGTACTCGATGGTGTGTTAAGTAAGTTTACTCTTCAGGACCTTCTTGGCAATGAAGAAGATGTACAAGCACTCGCTTTGTCTTTCGCTGAAGAGTTAGAAGCAAAGTTTAATAAGAACTAATCTCAATCCCCTCCCCAACCACTGCTCGGAACGTTATATCCTTCAGCTTTCAAACTCTCGTATGATTTATAAATTGTAATTGCAACTTGATTAGTCTGATAGTAACCTGTTGAAACGACTTTTACTCCGTTAACCTCTTTACTAATTTTAACTGAAGCATAAAGTTTATCTTCTCCAATTAAATCATTATCTAAGGTTGCTTTCTTACCGGGAATGTTAGATAATGCCCAATAAATTCCCTTCTTTGCATTTTGATATGCAACATCAATATCCTGTTCGGTTTTCGCTTGAGCTAGTAAACTAACTGGTATAAATAAAAACAAACTGAGAATTAACGCATTTTTCATATTTTCCTCTTCTTTTAACTGAATTTTAATCATTCAATAACATATTAACAAGAGCCTGTTTTGGTGATTAGAAGCACTTCCGGAAACTAATACTTGACAAGATAGTTTCCATCTATTAAATTGGAAACCAGAAAAACGAAAATAGTTTCCAAAGGAATATATGGACGAACAAAATAAAATAGTTGAATTAACCGAAGAAAAATTTTTCAGAGATGGTTTTTACAAGACCACAATGGATGAAGTTGCTTCAGAATTAAAGATGAGCAAGAAAACCATCTACAAATTTTTTCCTTCCAAAGATGACCTGGTAAAAGCAATTGCAAATCATTTTATGGAAGGTATGAAGAAAAAAATTCTTCCAGCTTTGAACTCGGATAAAAATGCCATCGAAAAACTCGCCGAACTGAACAGCATATTAGCAAAATCATCACAAAAAATTTCATCGAAGCGGATGGATGAAATCAGAAAACATTTTCCAGCATTATGGAATGAGATAGATAGCTTCAGAACAAAGATGATGTTTGGAAATATTACTAAGGTGATTGATCAGGGAAAAGCTGAAGGGTTGTTCATTGACTACCCAACTCCCATAATAATGAATACACTTGTCTCTTCCGTGAGAGCAATTGTGAATCCTGAGTTCATCCTCAATAACAATTTTTCAATCAGTGAAGCAGCTTTGTATGCTTTCAAAGTTGTGATTGGAGGAATTGTTACTGAAAAAGGCAGAAAGATTTTTAATAAAACAATTAATAAGATGTAACTATGAAAAGATTATTATTTATAACTCTTATACTGCTAAGTTCAGAGTTTATTATTCCTCAAACCCAGCTAACACTAGAAGACTGTTATGAAAAAGCAAGGATAAACTATCCGCTTATCAAACAGAAAGATTATATTGAAAAAACTAAAGAATACAATGTCAGTAATGTTTGGAATGGATATTTTCCCCAAATTACAATTAACGGACAAGCGACCTATCAATCCGATGTAACACAGGTTCCGTTGCCTCTGCCAGGAATTGTAATTCAAAGACTCTCAAAAGATCAGTATAAAGTTGTAGCTGATGTCACTCAAACCATTTATGATGGCGGAATAATGAGTTCACAAGCAGGTATTCAAGAATCAGCTAGTGAAATTGATAATCAGAAAATCGAAATTGAATTACTGAATATAAAAGAAAGAGTCAGTCAGACTTATTTAGGAATACTTCTTATTGATGCTCAGTTAAATCAGATTGAATTAGTAAAAAAAGATTTGAGTGAAAGCATTTCAAAACTTGATGCTGCCTATTTAAATGGCACTGCAACAAAATCCGATGTTGATGTTTTAAAAGCTGAATTATTGAATGCAGAACAACGTAAGATTGAACTACAATCCTCCCGAATATCTTACTTAAATATGTTAGGATTGCTGATAAATGAAAAATTAAATGAGTCAACTATAATATCAACCCCATCACAAATTAATTTTTCGCAAGTAAATGAAATCATTCGACCTGAATTAAGACTTTACTCGGCTCAAAAAAATCTTATCGAAAATCAGGATGGATTAACAGATTCTAAAATTATTCCTAAAGCCAGTCTCTTTTTTCAAGGAGGTTATGGTAAACCGGGTCTAAATTTCTTTGTAAATGAATTTGCCTGGTACTATATAACTGGCATTCGATTTTCATGGTCCTTATCAAGTCTTTATAGTTATGGAAATGAAAGTGAAATCAATCAGCTAAATCTCCAAAGCATAGATGCTCAAACAGAGACTTTTCTGCTAAATACAAAAATTACTACCAACCAGCAGTTACAGGAAATGGAAAAGCTGAATAAAATGATTGAGGTAGATAAAAATATTATTGAACTAAGAACTTCAGTTAAATTAGCTGCGCAATCAAAACTTGAAAATGGGGTTATTACTTCAAACGATTACATACGTGAATTAAATGCGGAAGATACTGCAAAACAAAATTTAGAAATTCATAAAATTCAATTATTACTTGCGCAGTATAATTATAAAATGACAACAGGAAATTAAAAATTATTTAAGAGATGAAAATGAAAAACAGATTATTAATTGGTTCTTGTATAGCTCTTACAACAATTCTTTTCTCATGCTCAAACGGAAATGGAGATTTTGATGCTACCGGAACTTTTGAATCCGAAGAAGTTATCGTTTCTACCGATGCGATGGGAAAACTTCTAAAGTTTGATGTTGAAGAAGGGATGGTTCTAAAAAAAGATCAGATTGTAGGATTGGTTGATACAACTCAGTTGCATCTTAAGAAAAAACAACTTGAATCAACAATTAAATCAGTGTTAAGTAAGCAGCCTGATATTCCAACACAACTTGCAGCAATACAAGAACAAATTGCAACAGCTGAAAGAGAAAAAAAGAGAATTGAAAATCTTTTAAAATCTGATGCAGCAACGACAAAACAGCTGGATGATATAAATTCTCAGCTTGATGTTTTGAATAAGCAGTATGACGCGACAAAATCCAGCTTGACCATAACCAAGCAAGGAATACGAAGTGAAACACTTCCACTGATTGCACAGGTTGAGCAGATACAAGATCAGATCAATAAAAGTATTATAAAAAACCCGATTGATGGAACAGTTTTAACTCGCTACGCCAAACAGGATGAAATAACTTCAAACGGTAAAGCTCTTTATAAAATTGCAGACCTAACTGAAATGATTTTACGTGCTTATATAAATGGTGATCAGTTAGGTCAGGTTAAACTTGATCAGAAGGTGAAGGTTTTTGTAGATAAAGGTGATGGCAAACAGAAAGAGTTGGAAGGAATGATTTATTGGGTTTCCTCAAAAGCTGAGTTCACACCAAAAACGATTCAAACAAAAGATGAGCGTGCTAATCTTGTTTATGCTATTAAAGTCAGAGTTAAAAATGATGGCTACTTAAAAATAGGAATGTACGGTGAAGTAAAATTTTGATATGAATACGATTGAATTAAAAAATATTGTTAAGACTTATCCAACAAAGAAGACAAAGCTTACTGCAGTTGATGACGTTTCGTTTTCAGTAAAAGAAGGTGAGCTATTTGGTTTGATTGGTCCGGACGGTGCAGGCAAATCATCGATCTTTAGAATTTTGACAACCTTGCTTCTGGCAGATAGCGGAAGTGCTTCCGTAATGGAGTTTGATGTTGTTAAAGATTATAAAGAAATCAGAAAAATTGTTGGTTACATGCCCGGCAGGTTTTCGCTTTACCAGGATCTTAGCGTTGAAGAAAATTTAGAATTTTTTGCTACAATCTTTAACACCACTATTGAGGCGAACTACAATTTAATTGCTGATATTTATGTGCAACTGCAACCTTTCAAAAAACGTAGAGCTGGAAAACTCAGCGGCGGAATGAAACAGAAACTAGCTCTTTGCTGCGCATTAATCCACAAACCGAAAGTCCTCTTTCTTGATGAGCCGACAACCGGTGTTGATCCGGTTTCCAGAAAAGAATTTTGGGAAATGTTGAAAAGATTGAAAGAGCAAGGAATAAGTATTCTTGTTTCTACTCCTTATATGAATGAAGCAAAACTCTGCGACAGAATAGCCCTAATTCAAAATGGTAAAATTTTAGAAATTGATACCCCGCAAAATATTGTTGATAGATTTGATAACAATCTTTATGCTGTTCGATCTGATAATATGTTTGAGCTGCTTACGGATTTAAGAAATTTTCCTAAAACAAAATCGTGTTTTGCTTTTGGAGATAAACATCACCTTGTATTAAAGGATAATAATATCGAGTTGAATGAACTCAAAACATATCTCCAAAATCAAAGCAATCTTGAAATAAATAAAATTGAACCCAGTATTGAAGATTGTTTTATGAGACTAATCGCAAATACAAATTCAGAAGAGTTAGCTGCTTAAACAGACTATAAAAAATGAATAACGAAATTGTAATTAAAACAGATAAGCTCACTAAAAATTTTGGCGATTTTATCGCAGCCAATGAACTAACTTTTGAAGTATATAAAGGTGAGATCTTTGGTTTTCTTGGTGCTAATGGTGCAGGTAAAACAACAGCAATGAAAATGCTCATTGGTATTTCTAAACCGAGTTCCGGAAATGCAACCATTGCTGGCTTTGATGTTTATAAAGACACAGAAAAAATTAAAAGAAGCATTGGTTATATGAGCCAAAAATTTTCCTTGTATGAAGACTTAACAGTAAAAGAAAATTTGATGTTGTTCGGCGGAATTTATGGTCTTAGTGATGAAGTAATTGAATCAAAAACTACGGAACTCCTTGAAAAATTAGGTTTGCAAAACGATGCGAACAAATTAGTTGGTTCACTACCGCTTGGTTGGAAGCAAAAACTTGCATTCAGCATTGCAATCTTTCACACTCCAAAAATTGTTTTTCTTGATGAGCCCACAGGCGGGGTAGATCCTATAACCAGAAGACAGTTTTGGGACATGATTTACGAAGCATCACACAACGGTATAACTGTTTTTGTAACCACACACTACATGGATGAAGCAGAGTATTGTGACCGTGTTTCTATTATGGTTGATGGAGTAATTAAAGCTCTTGATTCACCAGCAGAATTAAAAAAACAATTTAATGCAAAATCAATGGATGATGTTTTTTTGATGCTTGCCCGCAGTGCTGAAAGAGGAGATTGATTTTTTATGAATCAGCTTTTAACATTTGTAAAAAAAGAATTTCATCACATCCTGCGCGATACACGTTCTATGCTGGTACTAATTGGTTTGCCGATTGTACAGCTTCTGATTTTCGGTTTTGCAATTACAACTGAAGTTCGTAATGCAAATATTGCTATTCTCGATAATTCAAAAGATAAGGTCACACAAAACATCATTAATAAAGTAGAGAACTCACAATACTTTGATATCGATAGAACAATTTCAACCAATGAACAAATTGAACAAGCTTTTAAAACCGGTAAAATAAAATTAGCAGTTGTTTTTCAGCAAAATTTTCAAAATGAATTATCACACTTAAACAAAGCACAACTTCAAATAATTGCTGATGCTACTGATCCGAATCAGGCAACAACTCTCACAAATTATTTAAGTTCGATTGTAAAGGATTACCAAAATGAATTGAATCAACAAAATAAATTACCTTACTCAATCAAGACAGAAACTCGGATGCTTTACAATCCACAATTAAAGGGCGCATACAGCTCTGTTCCTGGTGTAATGGGAATGATTTTGTTGTTAATCTCTGCAATGATGACCTCGATTGCAATCGTAAAAGAAAAAGAATTAGGAACAATGGAAATACTTCTTGTTTCCCCAATGAAGCCATGGCTTGTAGTCATAAGTAAAGTGATACCTTACTTTATTATTTCTCTAATCAATGTTTTTACAATTTTAATATTAAGCGTATTTGTTCTGGGGCTCCCCATTGAAGGAAGTTTGCTATTGCTGATCGCTACTACAATTGTTTATATATTTTGTGCGTTATCGCTTGGAATACTAATTTCAACAATTACTGAAACACAACAAGCAGCAATGCTAATCTCGCTTCTTGGTTTAATGCTTCCAGTAGTAATGTTAAGCGGTTATGCGTTTCCAATTGCAAATATGCCTACAATTCTGCAACTACTGTCCAACTTAGTTCCGGCAAAATGGTACATCATCATTGTGAAAGGAGTAATGATAAAAGGAATAGGCATGGAACAAATCTGGAAGGAAATATTAATTCTATTAGCAATGACCGGAATATTTTTGATAATCAGTATAAAAAGATTTAAGATCAGGTTATAATGAGAACACTAAAATTTTTATTAAGAAAAGAATTTCTGCAAATCTTCCGTGATAAACTTATTCTAAGAATGATTTTTGCTTTGCCGGTAATACAATTGATAATTCTTCCGTATGCCGCAACTTATGAAATTAAGAACATAACACTTAGTGTTGTTGATAATGATCATTCAGAATATTCAAGAAAACTGATAAATAATTTTACCGCCTCAGGATATTTTCAACTTGTAGATTATTCCAAATCATATACCCATGCGTTAGACCAGGTTGAAAAAGATTACGCAGATTTGATAGTTGAAATTCCAAAAGGATTTGAGCGCGATCTTATTAGAGAAAATGAAACAAAAGTTTTGTTCGCTGCCAATGCAATAAGTGGACAAACTGCAGGACTTGCTGTTGCTTATGCCAATACAATTTTAAAAGATTTTAATAATGATGTCCGTGCTCAATGGATTCAGCAACCACGTTTGAATGCAAGTCCTGTCATCGATATTACAAGTTCTAACTGGTTTAATCCTCAAATGAATTATAAAAACTTCATTGTACCGGGTGTACTGGCTTTACTCGTTACTTTGGTTGGGTTCCTGATGTCATCACTAAATATTGTAAAAGAAAAAGAAATAGGCACGATTGAGCAACTTAATGTTTCACCAATAAAAAAATATGAATTTATATTAAGCAAACTAATTCCATTTTGGGTTCTTGGTTTTGTTGTACTAATCATTGGATTTATTATCAGTTTTATCATATACGGAATTTATCCCGCCGGAAGTTTTTGGGTTGGATTTCTTTTTGCAGGAATATATTTGATTGCACTGCTCGGATTTGGTCTGCTTACATCCATCTATGCTGATACGCAGCAACAGGCAATGTTCATCGCATACTTCTTTATGCTGATATTTATTTTGCTTGGTGGATTATTTTCACCAATCGAGAACATGCCGGATTGGGCACAATACTTAACGTTCATCAATCCCGTTAGATATTTGATTGAAGCAATGCGAATGATAGTATTAAAAGGTAGCGGCTTTTGGGATCTGCGCTTTCACTTTCTTATTGTTATTGGTTTTGCAATTGTGTTTAATGGATTGGCTATCTGGAATTATAAAAAAACGGTTTAGAAGTTTCATTAATTAGTAATGGGTGTTGCGAGTTATACTTCCAGTTCCTTCAGATTTAAGAGCAGGTGAGAAGTGAAAAATACTTGAAAATCACTTTTTAAAACATCTCAACTCTATTATTTACTCTCGTCATCTTTCTTTTTAGCAGGATTAAGATACCACTGATCTTTCGGTACAACTTTTGGCGATTCAGGGTCACCTTCGTAAGCCGGAGTCATAATCTGTACATTGTATTCGTTGAAGATATCAAGAATATTTTTATGCAGTTCAGTATAATAAGACATCATTTTTTCAGGATCATCGCAATAAACATTTAGTTCATAATTAACAGCAAAATCGCCAAGATTTTTTTGCAGCACAAATGGAGGTGGTTCTTTTAATAAGCCCTCTGTTCTTTCAGCAGCAATTAAAAGCATCTTTTCAACCTGTCTCCATGGAGTTTCATAACCTATCCCAACAATTGTATGAAGTATCAATCCCTTGTTTTTTGAAAGAGTGCTGTAATTAATTACTGTGCCACCGACAATGTTCGAATTCGGAATTACTATCTCTTCATTCTTTAATGATCGAAGTCTCGTAACAGACATTTTCATATCTACGACTGTACCAATGTGATTATCAATCTGGACTTTGTCACCTATTTTAAAAGTACGACGGTAAATCAGAGAATATCCTGCAATCAAATTTCCTATAACAGATGAAGAACCAAGTGATATCATCAATCCTACTAAAACTGAAATTCCTTTAAAAGCATCTGATTCTGATCCCGGGATGTATGGATAAGCAATTACGATAGCGAATATTATTATCAAAACTCTAACAACACGATAAGTGGGTAATGCCCACTCTTTTTCAAAATTTAATAATGATACTGTTCCCTGGCCAATACCGCTGAAAAATAATTTAGCAAGTTTTAAAAGATAACGAGTAACGATGGTTATTATAATTAAGAATCCGAGGTCAGGCAGAAATGCGAGTACACTCAATCCAAATTGCCTTAAAGGATCAACAATAAAATCAATTACATCATCAGCAAAAGGCTCAGTCCACGGATAAAGACTTAACACATAAGTTAGATAGATCTGAATAAGAATTATTACTGCTGCCAGTTTTATCAGGTTCATCAGTCCAAGGATTGCCTGCCATAATTGATTAGCCTGAATTAGTTTTGAAGATTTTGATTCCAGCCCTTCGATCTTCGATTTCAATCTGGCTTCAATAAAAAGGTTAAACTTCCTGTATAATCTGATAAGAATAAAAAGCAGCACGAAAAGAATTACTGTTGCAACGGCAGCTCGTACTGAATTCATCAAAAGGGTTTTAGTTTCTCTTTTAAGTCGATAGTTATCAATCGACTGTTTGATTCTGTTTTGAATTAAGGCGGCCAAAATTTTTATATCAACGCCCTCAGCTTGTGCATCTAAATCAACAATACCAATAATTATATTCCCCTTTACAGCCAGTTGAACTCGATCTTCAAGTTCTAAAATCTTAATTGAATCTGTTGGTAAAGAATTATTATCTGCAAAATCCTGGATTCTTCCCGCTATTTTTTCAGCTCTTTCCTTCGCGGGATAAGAAGATATTCCAATCACATTAAATAATACTTCCCCATCAAAAATTACCGGAGCAGTTTGATATGCAGGAATTTGTTTGTCGTCAGGATTGTCAGGTCTGGTCTGAGCTGAAATAATATTTGGCAGGATTGTAAGTGCAATCAGTAAATAGAAAAACTTTTTGATCCGCATGCTTTTTGACTCCAGTATTAAATATATAACGGAGAACCACCGTATTTTTAAAAATCAACTGAAGATAACATAGCTAAAGAATCAAATTCCAACAACTACAAGTAAAAATTAAAAAAGCCGCTACTAAGAGCGGCTTGTTAGAATTTATTTTTAATTTCTTATTGCTGAATTCTCATCATTACACTGTTGCCATTTCTCATCGCAGTGTGAAGTGTTCCATTCGGATGTTCAACATCAACAAAATCCATTTGAGAAACTTCTGCTCTTAAACCATCAGCCGGAATTCCATTAATAAGTTCCTGAATTTGTTCTGCCGTAAATGTATATGTGCCTGGGTTTGTTTCCAATATTACAAAGATCACGCGATGCATCGGTGGTTTCGGATCATGTCCAGGACCTCCATGCTTTCCGCCTCTTCCATCATCATGTCCTTTTCGAGGTTTAAAAGCCGGCATTAATCTAATACCAACTTTTCCTTCATTTCCGCCTTCCCAATTAAGTGTAAGATCTTCAGCAGGATTTATTATTTCACCAAACGACGGGCTTGTTATATTCATTAATGCTGAAGGAGAAGTTAAGGTAATTGTAATTGGTGCAAAATTTTCTGAACCAGATACTTCAAATTGATAATCTGTATTTGGAATAAATTCAAGCATGTTCTCTGAATTACATTTACCAAAAGGTCTTTCAAACAAACTATAAGCAACTCCACGTCTTGGATGACTATGTTTATACATTTCAATTTGATTACCTGAGTAATTAATTGTTATTTCACCCATATCTAAACCAAATTTTCTGAAATGAGGAAGGTCTGTCGGTCTTTCACCAAACGCAACTGCGAAAGCCATTCCCTTTATTCTTGAACTGTCCATAAATGGTCTGAAGATTTCGTTCCAGCCGATTGAAAATACTCCGGCAGCACTATCCAAACGCATCCCGCCATCTTTCATAAAAGCAAGGTCGTTATCTACTGTTTCATAACTCATTTGATCAGCCAAGAAATCATTTTGATCCGGTGAGCTAACTTCCGATTGGCATCCCCAAAAGAAAAGGAAGAAACTGATTACAATAAAAATAATTCCGATTTTGATTTTCATAATTTTCCTCTGTTTTTAACTGTTTAAACTTAAGATTATGCATTAGACAATTCAAGGCAGTTTCGGGTTTAATTTATTCTGCGGATTATTGTTGAAATATCCATCTAAATAAATTATTGTTTAATTTTGCATTAAAAACCTTGAAGGTCGCATTTAAAGACTTTGAAGGTTCGCCTAAAACCTCCAAGGTTGCAATAAAAAACCTTGGAAGTTACAAAGCAACATGCAACCTTTGACATTTTATTTTGCAATATCGAAAGTTAAATAGAGAAAAGAATGCCAAGAATAAAAATCGCTATACCGGATAAAATTTATATACAGTACTGAAATTCCGATAAGGATAACCGACATAAACTACGGCGGACATCTCGGTAATGACTCTCTGCTTTCAATTATTCACGAAGCAAGAGTAAGATTTTTAAATCATCTTGGATATTTTGAATCAAATGTTGAAGGAGTTGGGATAATTATGATTGACTCTGCTATTCAATACAAGTCAGAGGGATTTTATGGTGATGAACTATTAGTCGAAGTTGCAGTGAATGATTTTTCTGGAATTGGTTGTGATTTTGTTTACAGGTTGACAAATAAAAATTCTAAGAAAGAAATTGCAGTTGCAAAAACCGGAATTGTATTTTTTGATTATGATAAAAGAAAAACTGCACCTGTGCCATCATCATTCATTAAGAAGATTAAGGATCTGGGCTGATGGGATTTTACTCGGATGTGATCATCCCTCTATTTTACGATTCCTCAATGGATTCGGAAAAAATTAATAAGGGAAGAAAAAGTATCCTTAACCGAATTACGGAAGAAGAAATTCTTGAGATAGGGTTTGGTACAGGAATAAATGTCAATTTCTATCCTGAAAATGTTAAAAAAATTATAGGGATTGATGTTAACAAAGGAATGTTAAATCAGTTCAGGAAGAAGTTAGATGAAGGTAAAATAGAAATAGAACTTTTACATCGTAGCGTGGAAACTATTCCATTCCACGATAATAGTCTAAATGCAGTTGTGAGTACTTACACATTGTGCACTCTAAAAAATGTTGACCTGGTATTAAAAGAAATCTATCGGATTCTAAAACCTGGTGGCAGATATTATTTTATGGAACATGGTCTTGCTGATAACCCTAAAACTCAAAAATGGCAGCACAGGTTAAATCCAATTCAGAAAATTTGGGCTGGTGGATGCAATTTGAATAGAGATATAAAATCAATACTAAATAATGCAGGATTTAAATTTGTTGATTTGAAAAATTACTATATGAAAAGAGATCCAAAAATTGTTGGTTACATGTATGAAGGAATAGCAGTTAAATGATAGAGAATATAATCTTTACAGGAAATGTTGTTGCACCTGTATTCTTGCTTGTTGCACTAGGGTACTTTGTAAAACGAATAAATGTTATCAATGAGAATTTTGTTGATGTTACTTCAAAGTTTGTTTATACAGTTTCGCTTCCAGCCTTAGTATTTATTAACATTGCTGATATAGATTTAAGTGAGGCAATTGAGTTCGATCAGATAACTTACATTTATGCCGCAACTTTATTCAGCTTTGTTATTGTTTGGGTTTTATCAATCCCTTTCATCAAAGATGGAAAAAATCTGAGCGTATTTGTTCAGGGTGCTTATAGAAGCAACTTTGCAATTGTTGGCTTTGCTATAATTTCCAAATTGTTCGGAAGTTATGCACTCGGAAAAGCGGCGGTTGTTCTTGCATTTATCCTTCCACTTTATAACATCCTCGCTGTAATTATTCTAACCGTGCCTCTTCGAAAGGAAAGAAAATTAAATCTCAAAAAAACAATTATTGAAATTGTTTTAAATCCATTGATAATTGCCGTGATGGTTGGTCTTCCATTTTCATATTACAGAATAGAAATACCTTCATTCATAAATTCAACCTTAGGATTTTTATCCGAGCTTGCTCTTCCATTAGCTTTGGTTGGAATCGGCGGGTCACTTAATCTTGAAAATATTAAAAAAGCTTCCGGACTTGCTTTTACTTCTTCTGCATTAAAAATTATTTTAATTCCATTATTATTAACTCTTGGTGCTTTCCATTTTGGTTTTAGAGGATTGGATCTTGGAATTATGTTCGTACTTTTTGCTTCTCCAACAGCAATAGTAAGTTTCATTATGGCGGAAGCAATGGGTGCCAACAGCAAACTTGCCGGCAACATAGTTTTGATCAGTACAATTGCTTCTGTTTTTACAATTGCTGCTGGGATTGTAATTCTAAAAGAACTTACATTAATTTAGAATCAATAATTCGGGATTTGATGTTGCAAAAAAAATTAGTGATGAAGCAGTTAAGAAGAGAACCGGTAAAATCTGGAAAGAATGGTATTCTGTCCTTAATAAGGCTGGTGCAAAGAAAATGGAACATAAACAGGTAGCTAAGTTGTTACATACTAAGTATGGTCTCTCAGGATGGTGGTCACAGATGGTAACAGTTCAGTATGAACAGGAAGTTAAAGGAAGAAAGAAGCACGAGAAACCAGAAGGTTTCCAGATAAGTAAAAGCATTACTCTTTTTTCCCCGATTACCAAAATTTTTAATTCCATCAACTCGCCCCTTAAGAGAATAGTATGGCTAAAAGATCCTGCAATTACCATAACAAAATCAACCAAGGATAAATCTATTCGCGGAAAGTGGATTGATAAAAAAACGATTGTCGAATTTCAATTATATCAAAAGGATATTAACAAAACCCAACTGGTAATTCAGCAAAGTAGAATCAAGACAGCGAAAGAAGCGGATACAATGAAAATCTATTGGGGAAAGCAATTGAATAATCTTAAAAAATATTTAGAAAAAAATCAGAGAATTAAATGAAAGTTTTATTAGATTTTTGTGTCGTCCCTATTGGAGTCGGCGTTTCAGTTTCTGAATACATTGCTGCTTGTCAGCGTGTGTTAAAAGAAGCAGGTTTAAAACACGAAATGCACATGTATGGAACTAACATTGAAGGTGAATGGGATGAAGTATTGACAGCAGTAAGGAAATGTCATGAGGTTGTTCATCAAATGGGTGCACCAAGAATATCAACTACAATAAGAGTAGGAACCAGAACAGACAAAACTCAAACAATGGATGATAAAATCCAGAGTGTAGTCCAAAAACTTTAGATGTTAATATTTATAAATTAAATCAGAGAGACATTGGAGTGTTATGCAGCGTAAAAAAGAACCAATCGAAGTACTATTAAAACCAATAAATCTATTCCTTCACCAGGAAGCAAGCGGTGGAATATTATTAATTATATGCACTATAATTGCACTCGCTTGGGCAAACTCACCATGGTTTGAATCGTATCATCATTTGTGGCATACTTATATCTCAATTGATATTGGAAGTTTACTTAATCTTAATTACTCTATTCATCACTGGATAAATGATGGATTGATGGCAATATTTTTTTTCACTGTTGGTCTTGAAATAAAAAGAGAATTATTGGTTGGTGAGCTTTCCTCAATGCAAAAGGCTTCATTACCTATTGCAGGAGCCATAGGTGGAATGGTTGCGCCAGCACTTTTTTATGTAATTTTTAATCTGGGCGGTGAAGGTGCAAATGGCTGGGGAATTCCGATGGCTACCGATATTGCTTTTGTTGTGGGAATTATGGCATTGCTAGGACCACGAATTCCATTAACTTTAAAAATATTTGTTCTTGCACTTGCTATTGCAGATGACATCGGGGCCGTACTTGTAATCGCTGTATTTTATACTGCTGAAATTTCAATTACTGCTTTAATTATTGCAGGTATAGTTTTAGTAACATTGATTATTCTCAGCAGGCTTGGCACAAAAAGTTTAATTCCCTATACAGTTCTCGGGATAATTTTGTGGCTGGCATTTTTAAAGTCGGGGGTACACGCAACTATAGCCGGAGTATTGCTCGCATTTACAATTCCTGCTTCGTCGCGTTACAACACTAATGAATTTTCAGACCGGGTAAAAAATTTAATTAAAAAGTTTGATGAAACGGGCGACCATTGGAAAAATGTACTCAACAATTCAGAACGACAGGATCATGTCCATTCAATAGAAAATAGTTGCGAAAGAATTTTAACACCTCTTCAAAGATTCGAACATAACCTGCATCCATGGGTAGCCTTTTTCATTATCCCGGTTTTTGCATTAGCAAATGCAGGAGTAACACTTGCGGGTCTCGATATTCTGGGAGCGTTGTTCAGTCCGGTTAGCCTTGGAATTATAGTAGGACTATTTATTGGAAAGCAGCTTGGTATATTCGCTTTCTCTTTTGTGGCAGTAAAAATGAAACTTGCTTCACTTCCTGAAGGAGTAAACTGGAAAAATCTTTATGGTGCAGGAATTCTTGCAGGTATTGGATTTACAATGTCGTTGTTCATTGCAGGTTTAGCATTCAATGATCCGGCTTTACTTGATCTTTCGAAGATCGGGGTTTTAGCCGGCTCACTTATTTCCGGAGTAGTTGGATTTATTTTCTTGAAATCCTCATCACCAAGAAATTAATTTTTTCTTGTCATTGCGATGCCCGATTTATCGGGATGAAGCAATCTCATAGATGATCTTGAAAGATTGCTTCGTCATCCCAAATGTTGGGATTCTCTGCAATGACAATTCGTTTTAACTATTACAAATTCAATTCAACTCTTCCTATCTTTAAACACATAAAATCTTATAATAATCAGAAACTATAACGGAGAATAAATGCACAAAGTAGTTTTACTAAGACACGGTGAGAGCGCATGGAATAAAGAGAACCGTTTTACCGGATGGACAGACGTTGATCTTTCTGAAAAGGGAATTAAAGAAGCACATAAAGCCGGAGAAGTTTTAAAGAAAGAAGGGTTCACTTTTGATATCGCCTACACATCTGTTTTAAAAAGAGCTATTAAAACTTTATGGATTACTCTTGAGGATATGGATTTAATGTGGATACCTGTAGTTAGAAACTGGAGATTAAATGAAAGACACTATGGTGCACTGCAGGGATTGAATAAATCAGAAACAGCACAGAAGTACGGCGAAGCGCAAGTTCATATTTGGAGAAGAAGCTATGATACTCCGCCACCCGCGTTAGAAAAAAATGATGAACGTTATCCTGGCAATAATCCCCGCTATAAAGATTTAAGTGAGGCTGAACTGCCATTAACTGAATGTTTAAAAGACACAGTTGCAAGATTTGTCCCCTATTGGGAAGGAACAATTGCACCAACGATTAAACAAGGAAAGAAAGTTATAATTGCTGCACATGGTAACAGTCTTCGAGCTCTGGTAAAATATCTTGATAATATTCCTGAAGATAAAATTGTTAGTTTAAATATTCCGACAGGTGTGCCACTTGTTTATGAATTAGATAAAAATCTGAAATCACAAAAGAGCTACTACCTCGGTGATGCGGATGAAATTAAAAAAGCTGCAGCAGCAGTTGCAAATCAGGGTAAGGCAAAGTAGGAAAGCCCCCTAAA
The DNA here is from genome assembly GCA_963698525.1 of uncultured Ignavibacteriaceae bacterium. Classification (GTDB taxonomy): domain Bacteria; phylum Bacteroidota; class Ignavibacteria; order Ignavibacteriales; family Ignavibacteriaceae; genus IGN2. The sequence goes on from CAVORE010000017.1 coordinate 249,628, forward strand.
TCCCCCAAAGGGGGGCTTAAGTAGAGTCGGGTTAAAAATTAGTCATTCAAGAATATTGTATGGGAATAACAATACATTATAAAGGTAAACTAAAAGATATTCAGATGGTCAATTCATTAATTGATGAGTTTAAAGATATTGCAGAGATTATGAATTGGAACCACGCCGTTTTGAATGAGGATTGGGACAAACCTAATACATCACAAATATTACATCACGAAAACAAAATTGAAATTACAGGTCATATTCCACTGAAAGGAATTCGAATAAATCCTCATTCTGAATGCGAATCACTTTCACTTTTTTTTGATAGAGATGGAAATCTTCAGAATGTTTTAGGTATGGCTATCAAAACTGATGAGAACGATTCAGAACCTGGTTATCTATCAGTAAAGACTCAGTTTGCACCACCAGAAATTCATATATCAATTATCAAGTTGTTAAAGTACCTAAAAGCAAAATATATTTCTGATCTGGAAGTATTCGACGAAGGAAGCTATTGGGAAACTGAAGATAAAAATCTGCTAATGGAAAAAATTACTTTTTTGAATAGAAAGATGGACAAAGTTGAAGAAATAATTTCTTCTATTCAAATTGGGCTAAATAATCTGTCTGCAGAAGATGCAATTAAACTGCTTGAAAAAACCCTTAAAGAGAAATTAAAGTAGCAATATTCGGAAATAGTCTAAACCCGAAATTTTATCAATAAATGCATCAATATTTTGAAATAAACAAATGAGTCATTCCCCCTCATCGCATAAAAATAGCCTTGACTTTATGAATTTCATTAACCATCTTTTTATCAGGATTTAAACAATTAATGCATTCGGGAGTTTCTATTATGCTGAAAAAAATAGTCTTCATCTCAATATCTTTTCTCATTACACTCACTTCTTTAAATGCACAAACAGTCTTTGGTAAATATGCCGGTGAATTTATGGCTATCGGAATCGGCGGACGACCACTTGGTATGGGCGGTGCATTTACAGGTATTGCTGATGATGTTACTTCAGGTTACTACAATCCAGCAGGATTGGCAAATGTAAATTACCCGCAGCTCGCATTGATGCACTCCGAACAGTTTGGCAATCTTGTGAACTACGATTATGGCGCTGTTGCAATTCCCTTCCAGGAAGATATGACATTTGGCTTGAGTATAATGCGTCTTGCAGTTGATGGAATTCCAGATACACGAAATGCACTTATCGATGGTCAAACGGGCCAGCTTATAACCGATATTAATAATATGTATGCTCGCCTGGATTATTCCAGGATTACCGAATTCAGTAATCAGGATTGGGCATTCTATCTGACTTTTGCAAAGAGGCAGTGGAAAGATTTCTATTGGGGTGCTAATGTTAAAATTATCAGAAGAGATATTGCTGAATTTGGAGCAACTGGTATCGGATTCGACATTGGTGCTTTCTGGATGCCGTTAGAAAATTTATCTGTTGGCGGCAATCTTCAGGATGCAACTACAACTTTGGTTGCGTGGAGTACCGGTACAAATGAACTCATTTCACCAACACTTAAACTAGGCACTGCTTACAGAATTACTGAAATACTCGGTGGATATATTATGCCTGCTTTAGATATTGATATTAGATTTGAAAACAGACAGTTTGCATCTCAGTTCAATGTTGGCCCGGTAAGTTTTGATCCACATGCAGGTTTGGAATGGAACATCAAAAACCTTGTTTATGTTAGAGGTGGCTATAGCGATGTTAAACAATTTACAGTTGGCGCTGGCATCAGGTTGCCAAAATTAAATATCGATTATTCTTTCGCACGCTTTAGTCAATCAGAATTAGACAGATTACCAGACTCGCACAGAATTTCGCTTATCCTCACTCTCGAAGAGCCAAGATTTATGAGAGACGGGCTTTAAGCTTATAGTTCTAGTTTAGGCTGGAAACAATTAATTCTTCTATCGCATTGATGAGCACCTGACTTTTAACCGGCTTAGTTAAATAAACATCAGCCCCTGCCCTTGCAGCTTTTAATTTATCATCACCATAAAAATGTGCGGAAAGACAGATAACTGGAATATTAATACCGGAGGATTCTCCCTTAAGTTCTTTTATCAAATCTACTCCATTGTTCCCATCTTTCAATGAAATATCCATCATTATTACATCGTAATTATTTTTATCTAAAAATTTATACATAGACTTTCCGGAATCACAAAAATCTATTTCATATTTTTTTTTCAGAACAATTTCAAAATATCTTTGACTTTCAAGTTCATCCTCAACAATGAGGATCCTGGATTTCTTAACTATACTTTCGTGGCTCATAATTTTATAAAGTTACTAAACTGAAAAAGCGGAAAACAGGAATTAGCTTCGCTTAAATTTTAGTAAAGCAAAATTTTAATGCGATTCATTTTCAGTTTTCCCCTGGTTATAATTTGGAGGATATTGTCCCTCTTCAGGAACCTCTCTGGTATTATTGACTATAAAAAATATTGTGAGTACTACTACAATGATGATCGTCCAGATTGTACTTTTATGCTTATGGTAAAAGTCAGGTTTTTTTTCGTTTTCTGTTTTACCTGCCTGTTTACCAATTGGATAACTTGACTTTGTCTGATTATATTTATTTTTTTTCGGCATAGATTAATTTCAGTTTAACATAAAATTCTGTTTCCAAAGTTAATACGAAAAAACATAGCATACACAAAATTCACAATCATGATAATTTTATTTTTGGCGTGAATTCACTTTGAGCGGATTCTTCACAGGTTCTTTTCTGTTCTTACTAAAGTGGATTAAAACTTTATGATTCGGTAAATATTTACGTAATTTTTACAATTATCAGACACTCTCAGCTGCTTAAGAAATCTGCTGAATGTAACCCAGCTATTATTAAGTAAATTGGTTGACTAAAATGAAAAATTAATAGTCGGAATATAGTTCAGTCATTTTCGGGGATTATGTTAAAAAATCATTATTACTGCTCCCTAAAAAGCAGTAAATCTTTCAAGTTAATCGTTGGTATGGGGCAGCTTAAGTTAAAAAAACTTATTCATTACCTGAATAAACCTGATGCTTAACAAGAAATCCGTTGGTATGATAATTGTTTTTGCTTATCTGCAATATTTTTATGTGGTTGGGTCAAATTCTAAATAATTGGATTATTCCTTACTTTCAATTAAAAAGCGCTTATCTATAGCAATATCGTTGATAATTAAATAATATTTAAAGAATTAATAGAGGACATAGATGCTAAACAGAAAAAAATATTTAGAGAATACGGGCAGTACTCTGGTTGATGCTCCGCACAGAGCTGATGATGGTCTCGAAGAAGAACTTGATAGTTATACAAGATCTGCAGTAACCCGTATTAGGTTCAATACGATAATAAAGCCAGCTATAATTTCCTTTATAGCATTGTTCATTTCTTTTTTTATTGATGTTGCCAACGTACCCATACTTGGCGAAGTAACTTTCGACCTGGCACGTTCATTATTCCCGGGTTGGCAGCCTCCTGTAGACGCTTTTGAACCATATAGCTTCTGGTGGTTACCTATTGCTGTTTACGCTTTATTTATTTTTATTTCCTTTCTAGCATATAACAGATTAAAACTTGAAATTATCAGAACACCTGCCTCAGAAACAATTGACAGAATTATTGAATCATCAACAAGTGTAATTGATTCTATCTCTACTGCTCTGCCGCTCATTGGTGCAGCAATTCTCCTTGTAAGTATAAAACTGGGTGAAGAAATATTTTTAGGTTTATCAGTTCCATTTGAAATTAAAGCACTCATTATTCTGGCAATTGGAAAATTGTTCCAACCGGTTCTTGATCAGCTTGGAGTTGATTTTCAAAACGTAGTTAACCACGTAAAAGATATCCGTGATAAATACTTCTCAAGAATACAAATTGAAAGTTCAAAGAGTCTGATTAAACAGTTTAATCAGTCAGGTATTGGTAGCGGCGCTGCAGTGTCGGTTCAGGATATGGAAAAGTATAAATCAATTGTTACTGAATCTGCAAAACTGAGCGAGATAGTTTACAAAAATTTTGCCGCCGTTACTGCTATGATGGAAAAAGTAAATTCAGTTCAGCAGATAAGCTCTGATAAAATCCAGCAATTAAGCGCACTTGCAAATTCAATTACGCAGGCATCTACATCTCTTACAGATGAAAAGACACTTGTTGGTTTAAAACACCTTGAAGCAATTGTAAAAAAGTAAAGGTTAAAAGATGACTAGAAGAGACCGCGACGCCAAATTTGTTATTTATCAGGTACTTTACATTTTCGTAATTACAGTGCTTGCGCTCAAAGGAGCTGACCTTGATCTTAGAAGAGTAGCACTTGAGGATGAAACTGTGCAGGTTAGTGTGAGGGACTCACTTATGTCCGTACTTGATTCTCTCTATTCTCTCGGCATAGACTTTTCAATTAAAATTGATCCTAATGTTGTAGTTGAAAATGAAGAAATGCGAAAACAGCTAGCAGAAATGAACAGAAAGCTTGATGCAGTAAAAGATTATGTTCCACCACCTAAGGAGGTGGAAAAACCCAAAGAAGAGCCAAAGGATGAACAGCTCAAAATGCAACTTCCTATCTCACTGAAGCAGACATTTATCCAGTATACATGGAATACTGCAAGGAACAGCGGAACTGTGCCAACAACAATTCTTGACCCGCGTGATCGCTCAAAACCAATAGTTGTAATACCTCCGGGTCAGGAAATAAAATTTGATTTAATCGACCAGTCGGAAGTAATCGTTGCCTTTGGAACTCAGGAAGAACGGGTTAAAGTAATTCCAAATAAACCTCCGGAAATTAAAATTGAAAGAGTTACGACAAAGATGAATGCACAGGATATTTATGTCCAGGAGTTGCAGAGGATTACAGCATTTACAGTTACAATTATAGATGCCAGACCTGAACAACTTAAAGTTAGCAACTCAGGGCCAATCTCGGTAACCGGTCCGCAAAAAGATGCTAACGGAAATATGGTTTACAATGTATCTCTTAAAATTGCCGCCAACGAAAATCAGTATGATGATTGGATTGACAAAAACGAAGGGTTACGAGAAGCTGATGGCAGATATAAAGCTAACTTCTTTTTCATAGTAGTTGACGAAAGAACAAAAGACAGAGTTCAGGTGGGTGACTCATTTTTCTTCACAGACTTTGCCAAATAAATATCAGGTATAATAAAATGAAATTTACGTACGCCTTATTTTTCTTTATTTTAGTTTTAAGCTCAGCCGCACTTACACCAGTGTTTGCACAGGAGGAAGACGAGCAGATCAATTATTTTCAAATGGAGCCTCTGGACGATAGTTTATTCATTTACATTCAGCAGGCATTGTTCATAGATCCACCGGATCCTAAGGCAGAAATAATTGCGGACTTAAGAGATGCAAATAATCAGACAATTTCTATTAAAGGTGCACTTTACCCATTCCTTGCACTTTCCCCTGATTTAAGAGCACGAGTGATTACATACCCATTTAAAATTAATCTCGAGGAAGATATTCATTATGGTAGTGTGTTCTCCCGAGTGATTGAAAAAATTAAAATCAATAAAGTGCTTGACCCGCCAACTAAACAGCAAATTTCATCAACAATGGGATATATCAATCCGTTCTTTGAATTGTTTGGTGGAGAAAGATTAGGAATTCCTATTAAAAAAGATATCGGTCTTTCCTTTGGAATGCTTACCAGGTATGAAGGACCACTTAACACAAATTTCTTAGAAGCTAATTTTCATATACTCGGTGTTTACGCTGGTGCTTATACGAATATTGATCCGTTAATAACTTCCTTTAAAGATAATAACCATAATAATCTTATTTTCACCAATGGTTATCAAATAGGTTATGTTTTTCCATTCGGAAACTTCTTTGAAATTAATTTCCTCAGCTCAGTAGATGATTTCTCAGAAACCCAAAAAACATCATTCCTCAATCCTGATAGAGGGGCTACTGTGTTTAATGAAGATAGTACAGTTAAATATCAAGCCTGGTTAGTTGATGATTCATTCCTGAACTGGGAATTCAGATATCCGGTTAAAGTACTCGGTGCAACAAAAGGAAGAGTTTATGCAGCGCGATATTTAAATGAATGGCATTTTGGTTTTGATTTCAGAGAAATGTCACTTGCAGGTAGTACTTTCGATTTCTTGTTCGATGCGATGACAAGCAGCGAGAACAGAAATCCACAATATGTGATGACTTTAACGGTGCAGAAAATTGCAGAGAGCTGGGCTTTCAGTGCATTTTCTATTGGACCATCACTGATTATGTCCAGACTAACGGATGGTAGCTTTGGTGTTTATAAAATATTTGTGAATATGAGATTCAAACTGGGATCTTCATTGTAGTCTGAATCCATTACTCCTTTTTGCTAACCCCGGATTTTCTCCGGGGTTTTTTATTGAGTGAACAGAAAACTTTCTTCTTTAATTTAGTTATATGAAAAATCAAATTATTCTTTGGCTCAGTAGTATTATTATAGTGTTTTTAATTGGATACATTAAAAATGTAACAGATAAAGATTATCCAATTTCCGGAACATTTGGAATCAAAGGCAAGAAAGTTTCTTATAAGCTCGATAAAGTTTGCTTCGATAAAAAATCTTATAAAAATATTATTATTAGCGATATTCAAGGAATTCGAGCCAGATTATTTTGGAGGAAGAATGATCAACAATATGAAACTGCTTATAAAATTATTGAAGACGGATTGGAGTGCAATATCCCAATACAGAAGCCAGGCCAAGAAATAAAATATAAGCTGGTAATACAGCACAACGGAAAAACATTCGAAATTTTTAAGAAAGAATTTATTCCATTAACATTTTGGGGAAACATTCCCTCCACTGTTAACATTTTATATTTCATTTTTTTGTATGGTGGATTGATTCTTTCGATCCGTTGTTTACTTGAACTATTCAATAATAATAAAATTCTAAAGAAATATTCGATCATAACATGCACACTTTTATTGCCTTTAGTAGTAATTATTGCTCCATTAAGAAATAGTTATAAACTTGGAGCAATAAATCATCATGTCCCTCAATTAACCGATCTTTTACAGCCAGAATTATTATTAATTTTATTTATTTGGATCGCCGGGACAATACTTATATTTAATAGAAAATATGTTGGAGTAGTTACAGTTTTTGCAGTTGTTGCGACAGTATTTCTATTCTTTTTTATTTGATAACTAAACTTAATTGTTCAGAATTGAAATGACCTTCGAGTGAATTTGTTTGGATGCTGTTACGGCACTCTTCCCTTCAATTGGATCCTTACCATGATAATCAGTTATTATTCCACCAGCGCCTTTTATAATTGGTATTAATGGAAGTAAATCCCAGAGAGACATTATCGGGTCAATCATTATATCAGCATAACCAGTTGCCAGGAGATAATAACCATAACAATCACCCCAATTGCGGTACAGTTTTACTTTTTTGAGCAGGCTGTTAAACTTATCAATGCTCTGATATTTTTCAATGTTAAGATGATCAGTTGTTAGAAGTACGGCCTCACTTAAGTTCTTACAATTTCTGATATTAGTTTTTTCTCCATTAATTGTTGTCTCAAAATTATCTCCAATTAAAAAATCATTGAGAATCGGATGATTGTAAACACCGAGAATCGGTTCGCCATTTTTCACTAATCCAATTAAGGTTCCGAAGCTGTAAGCACCACATATAAAACTTTTTGTACCATCGATCGGATCCAATACCCATGTATATTCTGCATCTTTATTTGTTTCGCCAAACTCCTCACCAATAATTCCATGATCTGGATAGTGCTTTGAAATCATTTCTCTCATTACTTCTTCAGCTTTTTTATCAGCGATAGTTACTGGAGATAAATCAGCCTTCGTTTCTATACTTACTGTATTTCTGAAATAATTTTTAATAACATCAGCACTAACTTGGGCAAGCACTTTACAAAAACTCTTGTATTCATTTAGTTCATTCATTTCAATGTGATTTTAATTAAAGATGATATGAAAATTAAGAAATTTTTCTTTGTTCGGAGCGACAACAATTCCTATATTTACAGCCCAAAATAAGGATAATCGGAGAGTTGGTCCCGATAAGATTGGGATAAACTCCGTGGTTTTTCTTGAGAAGCGAGACTCTATTTAAGAGGAAATGCAGCGTTCTTGTTGAGTAAAGTGAAATCCCGTCTTGCGGGAAAAACCATTAAGGAATTATAGTAGATTTTTTATATCGGAGAGTTGGCAGAGTGGTTGAATGCGGCGGTCTTGAAAACCGTTAAGGATGCAAGTCCTTCCGGGGTTCGAATCCCTGACTCTCCGCATTATTTTTATGCAAAAAAGAAATGGTTGAGCTGATTTTCATTATCCATGCACCTGATTATCTCTCCTCCACCGATGCAAATCGATCAATCAGTTTTAAATGTGAAAGAATTTTTGCCTCTCCGTAATCAGAAAACAAAAATTATGTAACAATTGCGCTCATTGAGAATTATTCTTAGCACAAATGTTTTTTTTATAATCTTTTGGTATGCAATATTTACTTACTTAACTTGAATTCAAGGTTTTAACTAATCCTTCCACATCTTTAATTAATCAAATTTATAATTTTTTATCGGGAGACATTATGAGGTTTTTCAGTACAAGAACTTTTTTATTTGTGGTCGCAATGGCAACTATGTCGCTAACAATTGCTTTTGCTCAACCTACTCAGGGAAATGTGGTAGTTGTAAATAATTCCGAGCTTGCACTTTCGGGAGAAGGATCAATATCTGAGTTCGATTCTCTGACAGTTGAATATAACAAGTGGTGCTTGGATAAAAACGAGTATGTCATAAGCTACAAGGTAGTAAGACATTGGTGGGGCAATAATAATAGAGATTTCATAACAATTACAGAAGTTAAAACCTGGGAGGATGTTTTAAACTTCAACCAAAAAGCAAATGAATTATTTGAAGAACATTGGAATACGAAAGAAAAGAGAGATGCATTTAATGATGCGTATAATAAATACTTCACCGGTCAGCATTCTGATGAGATTTATCAGGAAGTTGTTTTTAACAAGTAATATTAGATTCAATTAAAAAAAAACTAAGCCCCCATTAGCGAAAGCCAGTGGGGGTTATTAATTTTATTTCGTTATGAAGAACAGTGAATAAAATCAACCCGACCACGATTGTGTTTTTCTGCTTCAACTAGTTTCTCCTGGAATAATGAAATCATTTAAAAATATTTAAAGGTCAGACAGGCTATATCATCTGGTTGCTCAAACCTGCCGAATTGTTACTTGACTTTCAATACAACAAAAGTAACATCATCATCAGGTTCTATTCCGTTAACCCATTCAACTACTGAGTTTTTTAAATAGCTGATTATTTCATCGGGAGTTTTTTCTGCTGACAATTTAAATTTTTCTTTCACCCGGGTGTAACCGTATTCTTGATTTCTCTCATTCTTCAATTCAGGTAATCCGTCACTTAGCAAAAGTATCGCATCTCCTGAAGAGATTTCTATTTCGCCTATTTCATATGGAAAATCTTTTATCGCTCCTAAAGGCATTCCATGTATCATCATTTCTTCAACTTCTTTCAATCGATTTCTGTATATAAATAAGGGTGGCATTCCTGCATTGGCAAACTGGAGCTTGTGTGAATTTATTCTAAGCATCAAAAACGCCATCATTAATCTTCCAAGTTCTATTCCTTTTAACGCATCGCTGCTTTGTTTAAAATACGATTTCATATCCATTTTTGATCCGCCGGAAGCAAATAGCGCTTTTATCATTGAGACAATTGTACCTGCCTTCATTCCGTGACCGGTTGCATCACCAATTGCTACAGTAAGTGATCCATCATCACCGACTTTAAAATCATAATAATCACCGCCAACTTCAGTTGCGGTTTTCATATAAACTGCAATATCAAGATTTGGTAGTTTAGGAAGTTCTTTTGGAAGCATTGATAGCTGAAGCTGACGAGCTTCTTCTAATTCAACAGCCTTCCGTTGGTTTTCAACTTCTAACTTTTCGTTTTTTATTTTTAATTCCCTGGAAAGAATATCGAGTTCGCTTAAAGCAGATTCGACCTCAACTTTAGCTTCTTCAAGATTTTTAAAATCTTCATAGCGAGCATAGGCAATTGAAAATGCTTCGGCTAATGTTTTTACCAGTTGCAGTTTTCCATCTGAAAGAGGTGAAGTATCGCCAACATAAAGCATCCCTTGTGTAAAAGGAACAAAATGCAGATCGAGAGATTCCGGAGGTTCGGCTGAACCCTGGTAAGTTATTTCATTTTGAACCTGTCCCATCTCAACCATTGAATGAGTCCAGTTAATAAATTCTTCTTTGCTCCAATGCTCTTTATATACTTGTTTCTTTCGCCAGTAATCAACTGTGTTACTTGTAAGTTTATTAGATTCAAACGGTAAGTGTAAAACTCCAAGTGATTTACCATCCGGAGTAGTTAAATAAACCCGGACTTTTTCATTTTTTTCATCTACTATAAAAACACCGCAACGGAAGAAAGGCACTTCAAGGTTTTTAAGCTCACGCCAGATAATTGGTGTGATGTGATTAAGATCTTCAGAAGTTCTCATCGAAGCAATTTCAGCACGCACACGATCGAGAGAAGCTTGTCTTACAGCTTCTACAGAACGAGCCTCAGCTTCTTTTAAATCAATGTAGCGACGATAAGTTAAACTAAGTACCGACTTAAATTTGCGGAAAATGTTAATTTCTTCTTCCAATAATTCCTTCTCAGTCCAGGCAAATACCCCTCCCTCTTCATAGTGAAAATAATAACCATATTGAACATCATCTTCAGTAAAATTTGGGAATTCAATATCCGGATTCATTGCCTGATAATACTCACTTATTTCTTCCCCGCGTAATACAGGAAAATATTCTGCTTGAAGTTGCAATGCTTCATATACTTTATCCAATATAGGATGACCTCCAAGAGTCAGCTTTCCGGTGAGTTTTATATCTTCACCTTTCTCAGTGGCTGATGTAACTGTTACATCAACAGTACGTGAGTCTCCATCTTTAATACCGACTCCGCAGCGTATTGGCTTAACGTTCAGACTCTTCAGTTCATGAAAAAAATGATCAATAGTTAAAGCCAAATCTTCAGAGCTATGCATTGACATTGCTTTTGAACGTACTCTTTCAAGCGAAGCTTCAATTTGGGCTTCTCTTACTTGTCCTTCCGCTTGTTTCAGATCAAGAAAACGACGATAAGTTAAATTGAATACATCTGCAAAACGTTCCTGTAAATTCATTGATTCTTCTGGCAATGGTTCAGGAGTAGTTGTTAATATCATTCCATGAGAGAAGAAAGCCACACTATGTATCCTATGTTCCTGAACTAGCTCTTCTTTTATAGTCATACCCATTACTTCCCGCACATAATGTATCCAGTCATTCAATTCCTGTCCACTTAAGTCAATGATAAGAGATTTCTTTTTTTCTTTCCATGCTTTGTATATTCTTTTTCCAGAGGTTGGTTCATCCAAACTGACATTAAAATGGTGATTTATCTTTATACCTTCCTGATCCGTAGACCAGACTTCGAACACTTTAGTTTCTTCTTTTATCAAACCGATGGTTATCCGTTCAGGTGTAACACCTAGTTCCGTCATTTGCTGAAAGAGGACTGCTGCTGTTTCCGCAAGTTCTTCACTCTTATGCATTGCCATCGTTCTTGCACGAACTCTTTCCAATGCAAGTTGAATTTGAGATTCTCTTGCTTGCGATTCTGCTTTTTGAAGATCTACATAGCGGGTATATGCTAACTGAAACACTTCAATAAATCTTCTCATTAATTTTTTAACTTCAACTGTAAACGGAACTATGCTGAAGGCATATATACCACCTGCTTTACAGGGAACCATATAGTAATACTGTCTTTCATCTTTTGATAAATTTTTCTGTGCAAAATCCGGCAAATGAAAGTTTGTTTTTTCAATTGTTTGATAGTATTTCAGAAACTCATCCCCTTCAAGCACATGAGAAAATTCCGTTTGATTTACCCAGTGTTCAATTATACCATCTAATAGAGCATGCCCTTCCAAAACTTCATCACCAGAGATTTGAATTGATAAATTCTCATCTGCAAGAGTAGTAGACCAGATATCAACTTTTTTAGTTTCGGCACTTTCAATTATTCCTATTCCACAGCGAATTGTTTCAAAACCAACTTTCTTGAGCTCAGTAAAAACTATTTCAACAATTTTGGCAAGGTCATCACTAGTCTGCATGGCCATCGCATTAGTTCTTACTCTTTCCAGAGCTGCTTCAATCTGTGCTTCCCTTGCCTGTGCTTCGGCTTTTTGCAGATCTAGGTATCTTCTGTATGTTTGTCCAAAAACACCAGCAAATCTATTTAATACCTTAGCTGATTCATCTGAAATTGGATTAGGTGCAAAAGAAAAAAGAATACCTTCCTTATAAAAGAAACTTTTGTGGTACTCATTTTCGGGCAATGAATCCAGGTTTGCCTGAAATGGGTAATCTGGTTCATTGTTTAGAGCTTCGTAATATCGAAATACATCATCACCGATATAATCATAGCTATAACCCGTTTCCCCACTTTCCCACGCTTTTTTAAGTCCTATCAGCATTGGGTGTATCGTCATATCCAACATACCCATCTTTAAATCAACCTTACCTTTCGAAGATGAAGTTGCCGACCATGTTTCCATATGTTCATTTCCTTCAAGGATTCCTATACCAACACGAATGGATTTATCAAGACCCAACTTTAACACTTCGTCAAATAAAGTAACAACCGTAGCTCCGACATCATGGCTATTATGCATAGCCATTGTTTTAGATCGCACCCTTTCCAACGCAGCTTCAATCTGCGATTCCCTTGCCTGTGCTTCTGCAAGAGTTATATCAACATATCTGCGGTAAGCAAGGTCAAATACATTCCGAAATCTTTTAAGAATTTTAATCTGAGATTCATCGATAGATTTTAAAGTTGAGATACCGATATCACCAATACCAATTGAGAAGAAGTAGTAGTAAAGCGCAGTTGCTTTCTCTAATCGGGGATCGTCAATCTGTCCGGAGTTTCTTCTGAAATTTTTCCATTCCTCAAGCTGGTCTTCTTTTATTACTCCCTGGTAAAAAGCATCTTTAGCACTTCTAATTTGTTGTAAGTAATCTTCTACAACAGGATGAGAGCCGTATTCGATTTTTGTTATTGCACCGCCTGTTAAATCAGAGAAGTCATAATCCATAAAATATTTTTGTTCATCGTATTGAATGTGGATAAGAGCATTTCTGATATTATCAAAGCCAAGTTTCTTAAACTCTTTAAATGATACTTCGCAGATACTTAACAAATCTTCCGATTTATTCATGCTCATAGCAACTGCTCTTACTCTTTCGAGTGAAGATTCGATTTCTAACTCACGGTTTTGAGCTTCAACTGCTTTTCTTTTTTGTTCCAGCTCTTCAATTGTTTCTTCGAGAAGGATGGCAGTGGTCTTCTTTACTTTTTCTGTTCTTTCAAGTTTAAATGTTGTTATCTCTAATTCTTTGTCTGCATTCTTTACAGCTTTTATCAGGTTATCTCTTTGTCCTGCATCAAGTTTTTCAGATTGCTGAATAATGTCAAGTATGTTTTGAAGTTTCTGATTCATTATGAACTTTATTTTTCTTTCAAAGCTACCCAGCAGCAGGTATAATTATGGTATTCATTATTTCCATCGGTTGCTCTGCCATATTCACCATAAGTGAAGAATCCGGCCATAGGAACACCAAAAGTATTTTTGATGCCCTCAATTTCCTTCCCGATTATCGGACCCAATTCGACAAGTCTTCCCGAACAGGAGAACATTATTATTGCATCAGCTTCTGGTAGCTCTGTTTCTTTGAGTTGTTTACAACTATTGACTACATCATCGACTATCTCAAAATCTGGTGGCAGAGTTAGTTGAATCTTAGCATTTGGTTCAAAGTTTCCACTGAGCATAATTGATCTATCGGACCAATTAATAAATGATTGAGATCTTAAGATAGGCTCGCCTTTTTCACGTAATAACATTACCGGAGAGGTTACATCAGAATCATATTGAGGACTGGAATCTCCCATTCCCTCAAATTTATATCCCATATATTTTATCATCGTATCCAGTGCTGGCTGATCATCTAAAGTATGTATCCAGAGTCCATCACTTTTGGTTACAGTTTTGGGAGTTCCAACTCCTTTCCATCCGGATAATGCCTGACCTTTCACGGTAACTTTATCACCATCAATTACAAGAATTGCAATCCCCTGATCACTTGATTTATGATTTGTAAACACAAAAGTTTGTTTGCCCATTCGATCATCAGCGGCTTTGCCTCCCCAAATATTAGATTCTAGGCCGGCTGAATCTTCCAGACCATGAATGATATTTTCTCCGTCCAGAAAAAGTCCACTGCTTACTGTAAGAAAAGTTGGATTCTTGAAAAACGTAAGAGCATCATTGCCCATCTTTTTTGCAACACTTCGTGGATTTTTTTCTGCGTATTCCTCAAATAGTATTTTAAAAAGAAAGGTGTCTATTTCTAATAAAAGAATTGCAATTCCACCTTCGGAGTAATCTCCGTCAATAAATTCGCCACAACTAGTTGAACCGAAAATGGAAATCACTTGATCATTCAATATTTCACAAACCGCGTTTCGGTCTTGTTTAACAGATAGAAACACAATGGCCAGCGTTGGTTTAAATCCGTCTTCCATACTTTGATGTAAAACAGATTTAATTTCTTCAGGAGATTTTCCTTTAATTGATTTTGCTTTCATGGTAATACTTTATTTTTGATTTTTTTCACCCTGAACTTGTTTCAGGGTCCGAGTATTTATAAAAGTAGATGCTGAAACTAGTTCAGCATGACACTCACGAAATATTTATTTTTCTTTTATGGCTACCCAGCAACATGCACCCGAATGAAACTCTTGTTTTCCTTTTTTAGCCCTTCCATATTCGCCATAGGTAAAAAATCCTGCCATAGGTTTTTTCCACACCTCATGTAATCCTTCATTTTCTGCTGTAACTAATGGACCTAATACCGGTTGTCTGCCTGCACAGGAAAAAATCAATAAAGCATCTGCATCAAGCTGGTTACTATTTTTTAGCTGCTTTGCTTCATCAATTATTTCTTCAACAATATCAAAATCAGGTGGCATGGAAAACCATAGTTTCGTTCCCTGGACAATTTCAAGATCAAAAGCAATAGCATTTTCATTATGATCAATGCTCATTGGTGTCCTTAAAACTGTTTCTTCGCCGGATTTTCTTTCCACGATAAATGGATAAGGCATGCCCAACTCATCCATCACATTAAAAGACTTATCATCTTTTTTGTCTTCTTTACCCAAATATTTGAGATACATTTCAATTGCCGGCTTATCATCAATGGTATAAACCAGGTTACCTATGCTTTTGGTTACTATTCTTGAAATGCCCATTGGTTTCCATCCGGTGATAGCCATTCCTTGCAACGCTACTTTATCTGCATCAAAAACAAGTGCTGCAATACCAAAGTCAGTTTCTTTTCCATAAGTAAATACATAAGTGCCTGTAAAAGTCCCATCATCTCCTGCCATGCCACCAAAAAATATTCGGTCCGGACCAATGGCTTTTTCAATGCTATGTACCAGGGTTTCCCCGTCAAAGTATTCCCCTTTGCTATTCATGCCTGTACTACAAAGTATCAATGAAGGATTTTGAAATATTTGCAGTGCAGATTGAGCTAACTGAGAAGCAGCTTCTTTAATACTTCTGGTTCCAATTTCTTCAAATATAATTGAGTAGGAATCTTTGGGTAACTCTATTAGCAATATGGCAATTTCGCCTTCACTTTGATATCCGTCAATAAATTCTCCGGAGGAAGTAGCGCCTAAAATGTCAATTCCTTCATTGTGCAATATTTCGCGAACAGCTTTTCTATCCTGTTTGATTGAGATAAACATAATAGCCAGCGTAGGTTTGAAACCCTGCACGTCCGGCAGGCGGGCATCAGCCATACTTTGAGCTAAAGCATTTTTAACTTCTTCTGTTGAATTTCCTTTTATTGATTTTGCTTTCATTTAAGTCTTTTTTCCGGGGAATAAATTAAAATTACTAATTTAAATCACATATTTTCAATATGCCTGAGTTCCAGTTCATCTACCCGTACCTGATGATTTTCAAAATGAATAAATCTTATCAGCACTAACATCACTCCAATAAAAATTACGTATGCCAGGATTACGTATTCCCAATCAAAAAATCCTTTTAGCTGACCCATTAAAGCTGCTCCTGCTGCTAAGCCAAGATTTGAGATTGCCATATAAAGTGTAAACTGAGTTGCTGCAACTCTCTTCCAGCAAAGTTGCATCGCCGCAGCAAAGATTGCAATGGTTGTAAATGTAATTAGAATGTAAAAGCCGATTATAAATCCGGTAACAAATAAATCGTTTTGCCAATAAATACTGAGAAAGGACATTGATCCAACCATCAGAATTAAAAGAACCAGATAGATAGAAATCATTTTAACTTTGCCAAAATAATCGATCAGGAATCCGCCGATGATCATTCCTCCTATACCTGAAATCAGGTTTGCAGTTGCAAAGACTTGTGAGTAATGAGTATCGGCCCATCCAAGTTGTTGAACAGTAAATACAGGTAAGACAGTATCAATCAAACCTCTTCCTACTGAAAAGCTGAATGCAGCAACGCCCATCATTAAGCTTACTGGCAGGAAAAAAACTTTAACAAGACTTTTAAAAATTGATTTCCAGCTATGAAGCTGAATTTTTTCTGCTGATTTAGATGCTTCGCCCTTTGTCCATGGTAATAATTTTTCGCCGGGTCGTTCTCTCAGCAAAAGCGGAATAATTATTATTAATGAAACAATTAATGAGAATGAAACTATGGCATAGAAGTATCCGTACTCACTCATTATCCAGCTTCCGGCAGCTACGGATGCAGAGATACCCAGAGTTTTTGAACCCCACATTAATCCATTTGCTCTCGCCTGCTGATCAACCGGTAAAATATCTATTGCCATTCCATCTACTGCAATATCCTGTGAGACTTCAAAAAAACTTACAATAAATCCAAGAGTCATAAGTATGGGTAAATTATTTAGCGGGTCGATAATCAAAGACATTGATAGGAAGCTAAGTATCAATCCAAGCTGACCGAACAAAACCCAGGGTCTTCTTCTTCCCATTGCCAGATAAGTAAATCTATCCATAATCGGAGCGTTAATAATTTTTAAGCTCCACGGAATACCAATAACGGCAACGTATGAACCAATTTCAGCACGGGACTTTTTCCATTCATTGCAAGCCAGGCAGGTATTGCATACCACAACAATCCTTCGGGAATTCCCTGTGCAACATACAGAGCTGCGAAAGAGAAATATCTTAAGAAAGTATTTTGCGATAACGCTGGAAGTTCTTTCAATTTTTTTCGTTTAGTTTCAGCAAACAGCATAAATTAACTTTCTTATTCTGAATAATGGATATTATCTGCTTCGGTGATTTGGAATTAAAAAAGATGTCATCCTAAATAAAGGATGACATCTTTGTCTTTTACTATTTGTTTATCTCTTCGGTGGTGCAGGATACTGATTACGGATTGTGTAGATATTGTCTTTATGTGCCTGGAAATATTTGGTAACACTTCCAAAAGCGTTCGGATGTCTCTCTGAAACCCTGCTCACATACGTATCCCAGAATAATTCAAACGATGCCATATCCTTTGCGGTGTACCAGTAGTTAACATTCCACTCATCACCCCAATTGTGATTGAAGCTGCCAAAACTGTAAAGCATTCCCTCATCTACAAGTTCTTTTAATATAGGGACGAATATGGAATCAGCCATCTTATTCACTTTTCCTACATCGCCCATAGATACCATATTAGAACTTACAATGAGTAACGGCTGATCATCACTCTGTGCGAAATTATTTTCGCCGATAACGAGAAATGCAACAAGCGTGATTGCAAATAATTGAAAGAATTTTTTCATAGCACGAGCTCCTTTTTTTGTTTGTTGAAGATATTATTTAAGAATACTTTTTTTAGTATTTATTTTACTTTTGATGAATCCATCAATTGGATTTATGTACTTCCAATTCTATTTCTATCAAAAATTCCGGTAATGCTAATTCTTTTACTCCAAGCCATGAACCGGTTGGAAACTGCTTTGTGTAGATGGTATTGCGATAAGCAGCCTGATTAAGAAACTCGGGCATATTTGTAGTGAAAATATTTTCAACAATAACATCATCGAAAGTACATCCGTAATGCTTTAACACTTTGTCTAAATCTGAATAGCAGTTTTTCATTTGTTGTGCTAAATCACCCACTGCCGTTGGATTACCTTCATCATCCATACTAACAGCACCTGAGATTTTAATATCGTTTCCAATCTTTACGGCATGAGAATATCCATATGCCTTTTCAACATCTGGACGAAGATTGAAATACTCAGGAGTTTCATTTTTAGTTGTGAGAGAGTCTCGATGCTCCTGCATTTGCTTCTCACATCCCGTGAAAAAAAGAAATGTTATTAAAATTGAACAAAAAGAAATAATGAAAATCTTCATTTTGCCTCTTAAAAAATAGAATTGGATAAAAAATTGCTGATGCTGCCCGAGTTGTGGGAGAGTGTTTCAAAGCTAAGTATTTATTCTTCAACCGACAAATAAATCATTGAAATAAATAACGTATTCAAACTCTTTGGTAAATATTAACCTTATCAAGTCTTTCGTTCGGCAGGTGTGATCATATGAGTTAAGCTGATTCTAATATGACGCTCAATCAGTTTCGACGAAAAAAAAAATCTCCATTCTGTTTCAAAATAATCAATATTCTCATTCTTAATCTAATATTTAGTTAAAAAAATGCCTGTATTATCAATTTGTACTGGCATTATTTTAGTAAAAAGGAAGTGCAAATAAATTAATTAATTGTAGAAATAGTTATCATATTTAGCAATGGAGCATTTTCAAATATCTCAAACAGAGGGCATAGTAGTCATAAAAGTTGATCTCATTAATGCTACTGACAAAGAAGCGAACACTTTGCTGGAAATATTTGAGAAATACTTGCTATTCGACGGCAGTAAAATATTAATTGATCTAACCAGTTGTTCTCACATTGATTCTACGTTTATCGGGATGTTGGTTAAAATATTCAAAAAAGTAAGTGAGAACGAAGGTCAGTTAAAACTTATTTTTCCGCAACTGTCAATCGTTGATTCGTTTAGAATAATCGGAATAACAAAAATCTTGAAATGTTATGATAGCTCAGATCAGGCAATGGCTGATTATCAGAGAGAACTGCTCAAGAGAAATATATTAGTAAATAAAGAAATGGTCATAAATTAAAAATGGGTCAGCAGCAAATTCTTTTATTAGTTGTGGCAGCAATTGTTGTAGGAATAGCCATTTCGATTGGAGTAAGTATGTTCAGTGCAAATGCCCAAACCGCAAACAGAGATAGCATTTATTCTGAACTTTATAACCTGAGTACTTTAGCCATACAGTTCTACAGGAAACCGGTTTCTAATGGCGGAGGAAGTTTAACTTTTGATGCCTGGAATATTCCCGCTAAGTTAGATACCACATCGAACGGAGTGTATACAGCAGCGTGCGCTGGTCAGATTGCAACAATAACTGCTCAAGGAAGAGAACTGGGTGAAAACGGATCAACTCCTATCGAAATGATTGCTGAAGTTACTGCTGCCGGTATTAATATCTCAACTCTCAATTAGTTAGCACTAATACTTTTCTTCCTTCAAATTTCTTATTTATCATAAAACTTAAAAAATCAAAGTTGATTTAGTTACAACTTTTTTCTTTTAATCCGCAATCCTCTTTTCATAATTTTGGTTTCCTCTTGCAATCAAACTTTCTTATTGCAGGATGCTAAAAAGAGAAAATCCATCCATATTTATTTCAATAATATTATTCCGAAGTTAGTAATGATGGTTTATTCTACCAGTTTTATTTGATTCAAATATTGACACCCATTCTCATTCATATTCACTCGAATACAAGTTGATTTCTAAAATGCTTAATAATTGCACTTAATTTACGGTATACGAATTGTAATCAAACTTGTCTAACCATTTCTTGAGGGATGCAATGCTTATAGGAATTATTATTTTTTCAGTTGTAGCTTTGACTACACTGTACCTATTTATCGGTAGAAGAGAGTCATAATAAATCTGTTTGAATTTCTACTGAATTCTGGCTCAATGAATTTTTTATAGGCTAAATTTATTTGGCCAAAATTATTTTTATGGGATGTAACTAAAGCATCTTAATTGGTTTTTATTGTATAAATATTTTCAAATCATTTTAATCTCCTTCTTTTAGCGATAATATTTCCACTCCCTCTGTAAGACAACAATTAAAACAGTTTTAACTTAGTCACATATTCAAAGTAGATTTCTTCTTCAAGTTCACCTCCGTGATAATAAGCCGTCAACATTGTCCGCTTTACCCGGATAATTTATTTTCAAAAAACTAATTTGATTCATAAATACACAGTATTGCATAGCATTACCATTCGGAGACAAATTTATTTTCAAAATATTGGATTATTTATTTCAGTAAACGGTATGGAAGTTGGACATGTTGTTCACTAGCCAAATAAATGAGGGATATTTTGCTTTTTATTTATATAGTGATTTTTGTTGCACTTGCTATTTCGCTTTATGCCAAGCTTAGAGCGATGTAGCTGGTTTCTCTTGAACATATATTTATAATTTTTTTAGGGGCACGTACAATGGACGACTACAAGATTAAAATTGTCAATGATATCGTAATCGTTACGGTCGATATTTTAGTAGCAACTCATAGAGATGTTAAGCCATTCTGGGATTTTTTAGAGAGCAAATCAATTGTAGACTGGGATAAGATTATCATGGACATCTCATATTGCACATTTATTGATTCTACTTTTATTGGTATGATTGTTAAAGTCTTTAAGATTGTTAACAGCAGAAACGGACAGGTGAAATTAGTATTCCCTGAGAATAAGGCGATGACTTATTTACATTCTGTTGGTGTTACTAAGATGCTGGATTGTTTTAATAATCTGGATGAAGCACTAAGTAGTTTCGACTCAAACTTTCCGACCAGAAAAATTTCTTTTCAGGAAGAGCTTCCTGAAAGCCGGTAAATAGATCCATTAAAAATGAAATTGGGATGATGATATAAGATTTATAACAGCTTCATAATTATCAGGTTTACAAGCAAAGTTATAATATATCATTTGATTAATCCTCTGGCAGTTAAAATCGGCAGGGGATTAATTATTTTAAATTTTCTTGATAAGTAAAATAAGCAGCTTCTAATTTTCCACACTGGATTATTTTGTATTGGAAATCTTTCTCCATAGCTTCATGCACTGACTGGTTGAATCTGAATTATTAAATGCCTGCTAATTGACTAAACCTTCCAACTCATCAGCTTTTCTGTTTGCGGCATTTGCATTTTTTTGCTGCCCCAAAGCTTGATAACTGAGTGCAATATTTCTAAACTGAACTACGTTTGCCGGATCAAGTTCAATTGCTTTTGTGTAATATTCGATAGACTTATCGTACTCCTGAACTTCAAAGTAAACAACTCCAAGATCATTATAGTATTGAGCATTTTGAGGATCAAGTTTCTGTGCTGCCAGGTAGGCACTTTCAGCTTCTTTGTATTTTTTCAGAAAGCGAAAAGCCAAACCTAAATTAGAGTGATATACAGCCAACCCGGGATTTAATTCAATAGCTTTCTGGTAATACATAACGGCTTCAACGTAATTAAAACGGAAATAGAATATCAATCCAAGACTATTCCAATATTCATCATTTTCAGGTTCGAGTTCAACCGCTTTTTTGTAAGCACTTTCTGCTTCATTCCAATTCTCCAACCTTCTGAAGGACAAACCAATATTTGCAAAGTATACCGAATGTTGAGGATTTATTTCGATAGCCTTTTTATGATAAATTATTGCTGTCGTGTAATCATTCTTATAATAGAAAACTAACCCAAGACTATTCCAATATTCATCATTTTTTGGTTCGAGTTCAACTGCTTTTTTGTAAGCTTTTTCTGCTTCATCCCATTTTTTTAAGAATCCCATTGAGAGACCGATGTTCGAGTGATAAACTGCTAATTCTGGTTTTAATTCGGCTGCCTTTCTAAAGTAAGTCACGGCTTCAATATGTTTGTTTTGATCATAGTAAACCAAACCGAGATAATTCCAATACTCATCTCTGTTAGGTTCAAGCTCGATAGATTTTTTATAAGCTGCTTCCGCTTCCGACCAATTCCGTGTAAACCTCGATGATAATCCAACATTAGAATGATATACTGCTGCCTCAGGTTTTAATCCGATTGCTTTTTTATAATATTTGATTGCATTTAGGTGATCATTCTGGTTATAGAATAACAATCCAAGACTATTCCAATATTCATCATTTTCAGGATCAAGTTTAACCGCTTTTGTGTATTCTGCTTCTGCTTCTTTCCACCTCTTTAAATTTCCAAGTGATAGACCGAGATTGGCATGGTAAACTGCAATATCCGGTTTAAGAGCCACAGCTTTTTCATAATTTTTGATCGCATTTTCGTGATCATTCTGGTAATACGCTACTAATCCAAGGCTGTTCCAGTAATCTTCATTACCGGGATCCAGTTCAATCGCCTTCCTGTAAGCATGTTCTGCCTCCTTCCAATTCTGTAAGATTCTGTAAGACAAACCAACATTGGCATGGTAAGTTGCATAATCAGGTTTTACATTAATTGCTTTTTGATAATAACTTATTGCATTTTGATGATCATCCTGATAATAATATAATAATCCGAGATCATTCCAGGAGATATCGTCTTTGGGATTTAACTCAACAGCTTTTTTATACGAAGTTTCTGATTCTTTATATCTGTTAAGAAATCTCAGTGATAATCCTAAATTAGAATGATAGATGTGATTGTCAGTTTTTATCGCGATAGCTTTTTGATAATACTTGATTGCATTTTCATGATCGCCTTGATAATAATAATTAAGACCAAGTGCATTCCAATAAACATCATTAGCCGGCTCAAGTTCAACTGCTTTTAAGTTAAACTCAATTGCTTTTTTATAATTTTTTCGTTTAGAAAGTGTTGAACTTATGTTATAAAAATAACTTCCGCTCATCAGACCTGAAGATTCAATTTTGCCGAACACTTCATCAATATTAATTTGATCGGATTCGGAAAGCTCCAATATTTTCTGAAGGATTCTTTCATTACCGGGATCAGATTTCAGAAGATTAATATACTGATCGATAGCGTTTTCATCTTTACCGAGCTTAATCTGAAGATCATTTATTTTTTCCGAAATACTAACCATCCACTCGGGACGTTTTTCAAGACTTTGTTTATAAAATTTAATTGCATTCTCATAATCCTCTTTTTGTTCATATAGCCAGGCCATAGCTGAATAACCGTCAAAAGATTCCGGTGCAATCTCAATTGCTTTACTGAGTACAATTAATGCATCATCATATTTTTTTGCTTCAACCTGCAAATAACCCAGCGAAACGTAGGCTCCCAATCTATCCGGTTCAAGCTCGATGGCTTTTTTAAACCACATTTCAGAGTTTTCAAAATCTCCCTGCCCCTGGTAAATAGAGGCAAGTTCTGAAAACAAAACATATTTTTCCTGCGGAGCCAGTATGCTTGCCCGTTTCACAAGATTATGAATTTCTGTTTCCATTGAATTGAAAAACCTGGAGCCGTACAAACGCATCAATCTGATGTAACCTGCTGAATTGGTGCAATCATTCTCAATAGATTTTTTAAACCATCTCTCGGCTTCAGAAAAATCTTTCGCTTTTTCGAAACAATCTCCCAAAAAATAATAACCATCACCGGTATCTCTTTTAGTTTCAATTGCTTTCTGAAAATATTTTTTCGATTCCTCTATTTCGTTGGTCTTTAGATAATACTCACCTTGACCGATGATTGATTTATAGTTTTTTGGATCAATGCTTAATGCTTCATCGAAATGCAATTTTGCTTTTTTTGAATCAAGCAGATGATATAATTGAATTTCTCCTGCAGTAACTAAAAGCTTTACACGTTCAGCGCCATCGAAAAGAATATTCTTTCCCATATCATAAAAGAACTGATATGACTCTGCCCATCGCTCGTGCAAAATATAATTATTCATAAGTGCGATGTGTTTAACTTCATTTACTTCTTCAGGCTTGAAAGGGAAATTGCTTTTGATCAGTTCCGTACAAAAATCGAGATTCCAATTGTTCAAAGACTGGATGTAAAACTTCAACCAGGAATTCCAGCCATCTTTATAGTCAGCGGAAAATTTATTCGTAATTGCGGCTGTTTCTTTCTGCAGCAAATAGGTTTTTATCTCTTCGCGTAAATCGAGAAGTATGTTTTTTAGTCTGTCTTCCTGTGAAAAACCCAGTTGATGATCAATGATTCTCAAGACATCAAAAACATTGTCCGATCTGGAGTATGCATCCCGAATATTTTCAAAATATTCCGAGGCAATTTTCATATTTACATTTTTAATTGCAGAAGTTTTATATGCTTCAGCAATTATCAGAGTTAACTTTTCAAAATCAGATTGTATCATTTTACCAAGCATTAACTTTTAAAAGATGTTTAAATTTATTTTATTATTTCGTGGTCAATTTTTTAGTGAACTACCTGAACTTAAAAAATTTTTATCCGGACTACCGCCTGTCACATCAAGCTTTAATGCACTGCCGGACGACGTAAGAACTTTATCTTCATTGCCGGCGATTTTACTTCTTCGATCAGGATCAATTACACTTTGTATATTTTTTTGTTGAGCTTTACAAACCGGGCATTTCACAGATTCAACCGGCAACGTTTCACTACAATTGACACAAAATTTGTAAACCTGGTTGCAATGAGGACATTCCTCAAATCTGGAAGCGAATTTCTTATCGCAAGTAGGACATTGAACCTGTGAGGGTTTGGTTTTATCTTTTTGTGTATCAAATGAAACTGCAACAGTAAAAAAAGTTGTGTCCTTCGCACCTAAATAAAAAACAGGTATGCCGAATCTTGGATGATTCCAGGCAGGCGTTCGATCACCGAGGGTTTGGATTCCATTCTTTACTGCCTGATCAATGGGAATTCCTTTGGCCAGATCTAAATAAATTCTTTCAGAAAAGTCTGCGGCATCATTATTAGTTATTTTATGCTGCATTGCTAAAACAGCAGGCACACCGGAAATTACCAGCTCGGTTGCAAGATTATTGGAAAAGTCATTATATCCTTTTAGCTCTGACTTTGCTGCATTGCATGCATTAAGAAAAACAAATTTTGGTTTCTTACCACCTTCAAAAAGTGAGCTGATTTCGTTTTTACCAATCCATTGTGCATCATCAGCCAGATCCGGATCAACCATAGCTCCGCCATCAGTGATTATTTCTTCCCTGGATTTTTTCAGAGCAATTTTGCCGGCTTCGCCATGACCAATAAAATGTAAAATGTGCGGATAGAACGATTGATTATTGTCAGTACCTTTAATAAAATTTTTTAATTCTTTATAATTAGGATTGGTCAGGTGTTCTACTTTTATTTTTTCTGACTTAAACTTCAGCAGATTCTGCACAACTTTATCATTCTCTATTGGGTCTAATTTGTTCCCGCTGCTTCTCTCCGGACTAGCTGATACAATTAGTATTCTTATAGGCATATCGGCTGGCTCTGGTGCAAGTTTTTCCAGAGTTTCGGATTCGGGTAAGTATCTTGCAAAAATCAACTCGGCTTTTCTTGCTAAGAATTTTCCTTCAAAACTATTTAGTTTATCAGGCAGGAATAAAAATTCCCATGGGTATTGAGAAAGTACTTCTGCGCTCTTTTCAAACATGAGTATTAGTCTGAGTTTTATGTTTGAACCCTTACCGTCTGGCTTCGAAATAGCTTTATCTAAATAGCTCCTGATTTCCTCATTGATTAATAAATAATAAAGATGTAAGCCTAAAAGTTTAAGATCATCCTCACTGCAATTAGAATCATATTCAGCAGCCCAATGGCTGATCCTTTCGATGGTCTTTATGCAAAGATCATCTTTTTTGTGCTTAAAATCCGGAACCTTGCTTGCACTGCTGTCCCAGTAATTTACAACAATAAATCCATTCTCCTCAGAAACTGTAATTCTGCATTCTACCTGATTCATATTTCACTTATTAGTTTTAATTATTATAATTTTTTCAAAATTTCTATTGACTTAGCACGCACCTTATCCATTTTTGTTTCTGTCGAATCTTTAGTGCTTCGCTTAGATTCACCGGAAGTAACTTTTCTAATCAATTCCAGATCTGACTGGTATTTACCAATTAAACCGAACGCATGTTTTTCTGTTAAATCCGGGCTTGTTAAAATTGCCTGGCTCAATGTAGCAAGATATGCAACTGCAGTTTTTCCTGAATCTTCCCCGGGAATTGCTGCTTCTTTTTTTACATCCTGCCATAGCTGATGAAAAGGCAAAGCGGTTAAGTCATTTCTATCTTCATCATGTAAAATACTGTAAAGAGTATAGTCAGCATCTCGGAAAGGTTTTGCCGCTGCAAGAGTATCGCCGAATAACAATTGATTATTTTTAACCCACAACTGGTTTTCATTTATAGTACCTTCCGGTGTATTTATTAAAACAAAGTAGCCTGATCGTAAATCACCGGCATCCTGATCCATCTGAATGCGAAGACCTATTAATGGATTAACATTCTGCAAGCTTAGAAGTGATTCCAAACCATCGAACAATACTCCGGCAATTTTAATGTATGTATTAAATGCAGTGGCAAAACTGAAAATGTTTGCAGTGCTTTCTAAAGTTCTAAGGAATTTTTCACGATAGTCTCCAACCTGATATTCATACAGAATTACAGAAAGAGTTATTTGACCACCTTTGAAAGGATGCAGCCCTGCAACCCTGGTATTTAAAAACACCATGTCATCGGGTAAGCTTTGGCCGAACTTATCCATTATCTGTGGACCAACTATGAACGGAACCGTCTCTTCCTTACCGTTATAAGTATATTGAGAAACAACAAAAACCATAGGTGCGTATTCCTTATACCAGTTTCGTTTATTCTTCAGATACAATTCGTTTATTCTAATTTGAAAATAATGCTGTTCAGATTCCAATGACATACCTATCTTGTCCTTCGGACTTACATTATCAGCCGGAATATTAATTCTGGTTGGTAATTTAGTCGGGCTGTGCTTTGCTTTTTCAATTAAATTCTGAATAAAATTCATTTCATTTTTCTTTCTAATTGTTAACGCATTAATATATTTATTTTATCTTATAAAAATTATCATCCTCTAAATATCCGGCCAACTCATTTTAAGTATTAACGCAGTTTGTGGTCCTACGATTCCATCATCTGCGTTGGGTCCGAAGGATGAAGTTTGAAAATTTAATACAGCACGAAGCGTGCGTTCACCAAAATCGCCATCAATATTGCCTTCGTAAAATGATTTACCCTGCAAGGCTTTCTGTAATTTTTTTACAAGGTCACCTTGCGAACCGAATCGCAGCCGGGCGGAAACTTTTGAAGTTCCTGCTGATGCAATTCGATATACTTCACGTCCATCAAGTAGAATATATCCAAAACTTTTTTGTGTGATGTCATAAGCATTCTTTTTAAAAACTTTCCAGGGACCTGTAGCTGGCTGCTGACCTCGTTTTTGACATTGCGGATAACCAACTAAAACCTGGCAGCCTGCACTGGCATATTGAGTTGAATTTATTCCCATACACCAACCGGCATGAATATTATCGTTCGGGTTTTCATACTCAACTCTGTCATCGTTGTCAAAATCAAGATCATCACTGGTTCTTTGAACCGGGTGAGAATTTACTTGCCTGAATGCATCGTGTCCGGTCGGGCTTCCAGCTTTGTGAACTCCTTTTCTGTAATCCGAATAATATCCAGTCATCAACTGGTTAGCACCGGCTCCACCTTTTTGAATTGATTTACTTACATAATCACGATGTGGTATTGTACTGCCAGGGAAAATTGCAAATTCTTTTTCTTTAGGCAGCCATTGCCCTAAAGTACAGCGAGGATTACTATAATTTATATCGGTTAGCGAAACTTTATGTTTTGTACCGAATTCAAAATTTTCAACATTATCCGGTAAAGCACCTCGCAATCCAAAGAAGATCATTTCATTTGTGCGGATGCTGAAACTGTTTACTTCACACAGTCTGTGAAGTATTTTATCCGTTATTTCAAACTCCATAGTTTTTTTTCCTCCTTAATTAAGAATCAAAACTTTGCATTAAGCAACAAGATAATTTAAAATACTTTTTTATTAATTACCTCTGGTAACAGCAAATAGCCAGTTCCTCATTCGTGATAACCACAAAATCAGAACGACCGGAAGTCCATGCACCTGCATCAATAAAAATATGTTTACCGTTATTCACATCGGTATTAATATATGGATGATGAGTGTGCCCGATTACTGAAATTTTCGTTTCTTTATTCTCAGGATTCTTTTTCATTCGTTCAGAGAAATAGTCCAGACAATGCCCATAATTTTTTATGTATTCCTTCTCAGATGGATAATCATAAACAGGATCTTTTCCCGATTGAACACCCCACGAATAAAATTCATCTTTTTGAATAACATTTGCGGCAACAAGAAGATTAGCAAAGAAGTCATTTATTTCTCTGATCGTTAAAAACATAAATTGACCGACTTCCCAGAGAGGTGCATTCGGGTTAGAAAAATCCTGCCAGCTATCAGGTGTAAATCCATGCTCAATATAAACTTTACCTTCAAGCGTAGCGAAACGAAAACCAGGAAAGTGACGAAGTTCAAAATCATGGTTGCCATATAAAAAGTGCATCCGCATGGAATTCATTGAATTGACTATTTGATCATAGCCCGGATGAGACATTCGTATCTCAACTGCTGTTGCGTTTGGTCCATGTAAACCCGGAAACCTTTGTTCGTACAAATCACCAAGCTGGTAAATTCGCAAAGTCTGATCAACGAGTTCCAATTCTTCTTTTAGCGTGCTGAGATGATTTAAAAATTTAATCATTGCATCAGCACCATACTTGAAATTATCAAGATGTGAATTGTAGATATACATATGCATATCAGGAATGATAACCAATATGTCGCATTTACTAAGAACCGGCTGCCAGCTTTCAGGAATTGGATAAGGTTTACCATCATTCGATATAATTTTAATTTTTTTATTCCCTTTGATAAAATCTTTTTTAATCTTCATTGTTTACCTCTCTCCAGTTAAAAGATGTAACAGGTTCATTGTTGAATTCTAATAACTCAATCGGATAAAACTCATAATTTGTGTCACCAAGTTTGAATGTCTTAGCATTACTCAGAATTTCAAGATTATACCAGTAAGAAACTTCTCTCCACGGATGATCATTGTAACGTATTTCTGCGTATAATTTTGTATTGACAAGAATTTGAGGAAGTGAATCTCTCACTGATAGAACAGAAGATTTATTAAGATAATTAATTACCGAGCAATAAACTGTGTCTTCATAAAAAACACATAAAGTATCACGCTGAGAAACATCCATTGTGTAAAAATCAGGTCGCTGGTACCAGACATAAAGTCTTCCTTCTGAGGTTTCATACTTATCAAGAAAAACATTTATATCAGGATCAACATATTTTCTGTTCCAGCCTTCTTCTTCCTGAAGCCGTTGTTTGCTGCCAAGTGTAGCAACCGGAATTTTTGTTTCCATTGATCCGTCTGAGTAATTCATAAACAGTTGACTTACAACGAACCGCGGCATTCCGGCTGTTAGTTTTCCAAGAATCAGACTGTCACGGAGCGATTCAGAATGTACAGTCTGGTTGAACAACTGAACATCTGGTTCCTGCAAAACCGGATAGTTAGTGCAGCCAAACTGAGATAGAATTAGAAGAGAAATAAAAAATAAAATGAAATTATTTTTAGTCTTCATTTTTTTGCCTCCCGAAGAAATAATTTTCTTCAATTGAACAATACAAAATAAATTTATTATTCACCATAAAACCGTAATCTCCAATAAGTTGTGAGAAAAATATTTTTAGGATCTCTCTTTTCGCGAAGTCTGAGGAAATCATCCCACTTCGGAAAGTTTGCTTTGTAATAAGCAGACCATTCTTTGTAGTCATAATCCGGAATGAATTTGGCCCAATGAAGTCTGAATGGAATATTATTATTTCTGAAAAGATCCCAGAACTGCTGAAAGTAACCGCCTTTGGCCGCAGGGTTACCATCATTATTAATATACCAGAAAATATCAACACGAAAAGTTCCTTCAGCATATTCTCCTTCCTCGTAGCCCGGATGAATCCAGCTTTTACTTGGATAGCCTGCATAAATTTCAGTAGAGTAAAATCCGGTTGCAGCATAACCTTTCTTAACATAAATATCATTCAACAACTGCATCGCACGCTCGGTATATTTTATCGGGATAAAAATTTCTGTGAACTCTGTTCCCATAAGAATTTCATCGGCTTCGTTATCCATAGGAAGACTTCTCCAATAGTAATCCATAAATAAAATACCTTTACCTTTTTCCGTTAGAGGCTGAAGTGATTTTATTACAAACGGAAGCATCATATTCAGTACAAATCTAAAAATGCTCAAAAGAAAAACAGGAACGATCATAATTAATTCCAGAAGTAAAGTAACCAGGGTTGAAAACAACGCAGCCCAAAAATTTTCCAATTTTCTTCTGCCATAATTCTTTCATCAGAATTCGGAATCGTTTGAAATCATAGTAAAGTTTGCCCCAGATTTTTCCGAAACCTTTGTTGCCAAGCAGCGTAAATAAAATCGCACCGGCAAGCTGCTGCAGTTTATTAACGAATGGAAGATCTCCAAAGAGAACATAAGTAACCGGATCCAGCAAAGGAAGATCATCTCCTCTTGCTGCCTGCCAGATTACAATCCTCTCAACTTTCTTTCTGAGGCCACCATAATATTCTTGTGTAAGGAGTTTTTTCAAGGAAAGTTCTCATACTCGGTTTACCTTCTCTGCCGGGTCCGAACAAATCAATCGGACATTCTTTGAAACTGGCAGGAGTTGTAATTTCCTGACCGTATATGTTGTAAGTCTTAACGAATTTAAATCTGACTTTTGTAATTACTCCGAGCAAACCAAGTGAGAGAGAAACTGCCGGAAATATTTCATCATCTTTATTTATCCATCTGCAATCACCTGTTCCGTCAACTATTTTAAAACCTAAAATATTTTCTGCAAGATCGTACATCATTGAACCACCGGCAGATCCTGTCATCAAAAAGCCGCTGACGGTTTGCTGGGTTATTCCTCCGAGATCGCTAAAGCCAAATCCTTTTTTAAATATCTGATAAAGCAGACCATTTTCTTTTGTTGATGTTCCGGTCGGATCGTGTGGATCAATATTAAGATGTATTCCTGAATCAACTACAACTATTCCATTTTCTTCATCTTCCCAAATAAGCTTTCTGTATTTATCGAGCATAATATTAATGTTCGGACCTTCAGGCGGCTCTTCGACTGAAATTTTATTTGGAACATGCTTTTTATCTCTTCCGGGATCAGTATAAATCGCATGAGCTATTGAGTGTGTAGCTCCACGTACCCGAATTTGCAATCCTTCTTCATATGCTTTTTTAACGAGGCAAATTATTTGTTCTTCAGATTCAGGATGATAGAAACCATCAGAAGATTTTTTTATATCACAATCCATACTATTTCCTCCTTAAACTTTATCTGCGTGATAGATGAATGAAATTAATTTCTGTTTGATGAATATTCCGAATCCTGAACCGCCAATCAGAATCAATGCAACGGAACTTAATGCAATGCTTTCCCAGGCAGGTGCATCACTTTTCACATTATCTAATAAAAGAAGAGACTCAAATGTGAAAAATGCCAGATTTGAAACGATAGCAAATGTTAAAAGTGAATTGTAGTTGTGAATTGTTACCGGGGAAAAACGTTTTAATCCGTACCAGGCAAAAAAAGTATTAAAAGCAACGAGTGGCACTTCATAAAAATGGAAGACAAGCACACAGGCTAAATTGCATTCGCAAAATTCACACGAAGACCAGGGATCTCCGATAATTGCCGGAATATGTGCAGCAGCGATTCCATAAAGAATCGCAGCAAAAGTTATATAGGAATAAAATCTTATCCACCATTGGATTTTTTCAAAACCTGAATTATGTTTCTGTTGACATTAATGCAGCCTCCTTAGCTGGTTTTTATGATTTGAAATAACTCAGTATGATTTCAAAAAATATTTTAATAAATGTTATGATAAATTTTCGATATCACCATTAGCTTTGATGTTTATTGATTCACCACCAGAAATAGTTTTCCATTTTCCCGGACCTGTAAACCGAACCTGAACTTTTCCCCAACCGGAAGGAACTTTCCAAACAAAGTTATCATCCTTTTTTAAAATATGGTGTGCATAAGCGCTCCATTTGAGCCAATCATTCGGATGATAGAACCATAACTCAACTTGCCTGCCAAAAGAGTTCTTGAAATTAATTTCATTAATTGCTGATGTTTCACCGATTCTGAAGGTACCTGATGTGCCTGTATATGGTTTAATATTGCCTGAAACGTCGCGTACATCGCCGGAGTGACAGATTCGGTACTCACCGGGTTTTGTCTCTGCAGGAATATTCCATGTGATAGTAATTTTTGAATTGGCTATGAAGTCTCTTTTCCATTCGTAAATTGTGCAAGTATCGTTATCGTTGAAAATAGATTTCCATTTATCCCCTTCTTTCTTTTGAACTTCCAAGAAAAGATCCTTGCGTTCTAAGATTATTTTTTGGATGTGCTCCCCAAAAAATAACTCTGACTGTTGAACCAGGTTTGTAGGATGAATCAACATCTGTTTGAACTCCACCAAATGGAATCCACGGCCAGGGTTGTGTATCAGTTACAAGTCCGGTCTGCAATGTGGTTTGTTCAGAAGATAAATCTTTCGGAGTTGGTCCTTCAGAAACAGGTTGATTATCTTTCATTGCTTTTGCAAGCTTCCCAAGCTCCTGCTGAAAAGCCATCAAAGTGTAAGGTCCAAAATGAGTTGACGCTCCTTCATAATGCTGGATGTCATATTCTTCTTTTGTAGTAACATATCCTGCGTAAGCATTTGCATAAGTTGCAAGTGCTAAGTGATCTATTCCGGAACTTTGAAGAATGTTGAGAATAGTTTCCCGTAATCTTCTGCCAGCCATCGTTGTCAATTCCACAGGAGTTCCAAGTAAAACCAAATTACCAATCCGAAGAATTTGCAGAGGCAGAACTTGCGGAGATAATGGATGTGGTTCTGCCAAACCCTGAGCAAGAACAATTGGTTTAGGTTTATGACCTTCTTTCATTTCATCTTCTAAAATTCCCGGGACTTTAAATCCGGTCAACAAACCTGAAAGTAAATTAATTGCATCAAGAATAATATTTCTTTTATCCGGAGGATAATCTCCTGAACTGGTTGCTTTTATTCCTTCAACAATTCCGAATTCCGATTTGCTGTCCTCGGTACTCCCTGCAAACATTGATGCACCTAATGCAGCGGGAAATGTTCTATTATTTGTTCCATCAATCTGAATTTTAGAAAAATCCACGTGCGAATGTCTGTAATCTATACTTCCACTGAGTTGAGAGTTTGCATTCGAATATAATTCTTTTGCTTTTTTGAACTGCTTATCACCAAACTCTTTCATATGTGCAAAGTCGTGAACCAGATCGGGAATACCATATTTTATATTTCCCGAAATATCGCCGCAATTTGAATTTGCAAATGCTGCAATGAATGTTTCTTTTTCTTGAATGTTACTTCCCATTTCTTTTTCAAAAAGATAAGAAGCGTATCCTTTGTTATCTCCGGTAATCAATTTGTTTTTATTTCCGCGGTTGGTCGGATGAATTGCATACCAGTTTATGCAGCCAATTTCTTTTCCATCATCTTTAACAAATTTTATAAGAAGCATTTCTTTATCGGTATTACCGTTATACTTTGCTTTTTCGTTGGCGGGATTTTGTTCATATGCGATTGGTGAGCGATTATTTCCGCAATCTTCAACATTTCCAATTGCTATAAATATTTTTCCGGGAGATAAATTTTCGTGAGCTCTTTTAATCGCCTGAACCATTCCATTTACAATACATTCAAAATTCTGCTTGTCAAATCCAAGTATTGATAAATTATACAGTGCATAGTGTGAATAACCACCAGGACCACTGTGAGTATGTGTTCCGCTTAATAAAACATTTTCAATTGTGTAAAGATCATTTCCATAAATTACTTTCAATCTTTTCACAACTTCCATCTTAACCGCTTGTGTGCACGACCAGATATCTGCTGATAATATCACTACTCTTTTATTGGAAGCTTGATCACAAACAACAAATGCTCTTGCAAAAAGTCGTGAATGAATTCCTTCAGTTTTCTGTTCAATACTTGCCATCCCCATCATTCCGAGTTCAGCGGCTGGACCGGTTACATCATAAATTCCTGTACCTATTAAAAAACCATTGGGCATTTATTTCTCTCCCGAAATAAAATTATATTAAATAAAATAATTGATTATTACAGTTTGAGTCTCAAACAATATGATCTTACGAGTTTTCTGAAATTCTGTCCATGATTCAACTTCATGTTCGATATTAAAAATCCAGGGCTTATAGGGAGGTGAGCCAGTATTTTGCTGGTTAAGTTTTCTTTCTATTGAGCTCTGATGAATAACCGGTTTGCCGTGTGTTTGCGAATTCCAGGTTCTTGTTGCTTTCCTGAAAAGAGAACCGGGAAAACCTTTTCGCGAATCGTGCATAAAGCCATCGGCATCAGGATGAGTTTTTACTTTATGTTTGGGATATATTTTCAGTCCAAACTGTTTTGCTTCCTCGATCATCCATAATAATGGAATGTCGGAAAGATCCTGCTCAAAGTAACCGCCACCCACATCGGTGTGCATTCCGCTGAACCAGACTTGTTTCATAGTTTGGTAAGATTTGATTTCCTTATCCCATATCTTCGGATGAAAAGTTAATCGTTCATCATCAATCGCTAAAGCATGGCGTGCATGTTCAACACTTTCACTTAAAGTAAGGTTGTGAAATTTATGCCTGAAGAAAGGCAACCAATCAACCAGAGTACTAAGACTTTTAATTGGCAATCCGAGTGCATCAACAGTGTCCCAAACTCCAATAAATTTAACTTTAGTCCATTGATTATGATGTCTTGATACAAAATCATTTGCACGTGTTTTTCGTTCTTCACTGTCTGCTATTTTATAAATCTTATATGCTTGCTTTATGAGTTCCGGTCTGGATTTGGGTAAGATTCCAAAGAGATGGATAAATGCTGAAAGGCTTCTTACAGTAGTTGCACCTCTGCTGAAACCAAACAGAAAAATATTGTCTTCAGCCATATAGTTTTCAAAAATGAATTTATAACACTCATAGATATTTTGTGAAATACCCATACCGCTGATGTTGCCGGTTAATTTTCGCCAGCCGGTTCCGAGCCCCCTGTCGTAGAAGGTGATTTGATTTTCTGTCCGGTCCTCAACCATGTTGAACAGTTTGTAGACGTTGGTATTATTCCCCTTCCCGCCTTCCTGTCCGGTACCGTCAGAAAGTATTACAATGTTTTTGGGCATCATGCCTCCTTAATTATTCAGTCCAAAATACAAAGCACTCTTTTGTGATATGAATATAGGGAAAAATAAGAAATAATCATTTAACTCTTTTTACTTAATGAAGAAGGCAATATTGTGAATTTAATTAGTATATCTTCATTTGATAACTCTAATCAGCGATATTTTTGTATTGAATTTTCCTTTAATTGATAATCACTCAGTATTGCACATAATAACACTATGCCGTAACAAATAATAAATACTTGACAATGAGCAATTATTTAATAAAATTAACCATAGAATATAGATTCTTACTGAATTTGTTTTTAAAAGTGTAATAACTCTACACCTTGTGAGAAACAATTAAAGTCTTTACTGTATTTGCTCCATCCTGATTTTGCTTCCCCCAAGGCGTGGATCCTTAATTTTTTGAAGGGATTCAAGCTATGAAGATAATCCAGTCTACTTTTTTACAATTTCATGACATTTCCATGACATTTAAAGTCCATCTGTCAATTATTATTGAAATGGAAATGAATTTATTAGGCAACTATTTAAAAGCTTAAAACATTGTTAAAAGTTAACAGGAAAACCAAATGAAAAAAATAAACTCTTATATTTTACTTTTGCTCTACTTGTTTACTGGAAGCGTATTTCTATCAGTTGAAGACTGAAAGATATATTGAGACTAAGAAGATGATATTACTTAAATAATTAAAAAGTGTAGAGCATAGCTGTTCTGCACCTAAAATAAATTCATTTAAATATTGGAGGTCAAAATGAAATTTCTAATAGTTGTAATAATATCATTTTGTGTTATTGATCTGTTCCCTCAAAAAGTTGGAGATGCATACGCTTTAGATATTAATAATATTTATATGCCATTAAACAGAAAAGGCGTACTTGCTGATGTAAATATTTCACCAAATGGTTCCGGAGGTCAGTTTGGTGGGAATACATTTCTTTTTTCTGCTGGATTCTTTCTGAGCGGGTATAGTAACGGAACTTTGTGGGCAAATGCGGTTGCTTCGGCTTCTCTTGTGGAAGATTATGTACCTGGCACTGTTGGTAATCCAAATAACCCCAATGCTCAATTGTATAAGTTAAGAAGCGATGATGTGACTTTTGGCCCTAGCTGGCAAGACTGGATAGATGCAGTTTCTCTGGGCGCAGATTTCTATGATGGAAATGGAGACGGTATATACAATCCTGTTGATTATAATTCCAACGGACAATGGGATCCTGAAGAGGACAGACCAGATGTTTTAGGAGATGAAACAATTTGGTGTGTTTATCACGACGGTTTACCGGTTTCACAACGAAGATGGAATACAACAATAGAAGTTGGTGTTGAAGTTCGACAAACAGTGTTTGCGTACGATTACGTACCGGAACTTCAAAATATTATTTTCATCCGCTACCATATAATAAATACAGGGACTGTTTCGAATGAGTTAACTGATGTATACTTCGGTGTTTGGGGTGATCCTGATATTGGATTTGCACAGGACGATCTAGTTGGATGTGATACACTCCTTCAAGCTGGATACACTTTTAATGATGGACCTGATACTCAGTATGGAAACAAACCACCAAGTTTTCTCGACAAATTTTTAGCCGGTCCACGAACATACATTGCGGGTGAAACCTACGTTGATATCAATGGCAATGGATCCTACGATGAAGGAATTGATACAGCTTTAGATACAGCAATGGTTCATCGTGGTCAGGTTCTGGGTATAAAGAAGTATCCCGGTGCAAAAAACCAAACTCTTTCTTCATCCATTGAATATATAAATGGTGATCCGAATTTAAATGATCCCAATAATAAGGAAGAAGCTCGCAACTATATGCTTGGATTCAATCGGATAGGATTGAGTGCTGATCCTTGTAACTGGCAGTATGGTCAGGTACTCGGTGGTGTTAATTGTTCTGATGTTAATCCTTTTTTCTGGTATTCAGGTAATCCAGTAACTAATTATGGATGGATTAGCACATTCATTGGAGATAAAAGGCAAATGCAGAATATTGGTCCTTTTTCTCTCAAGGAAGGTGAGGAATACGAAATATTCGTTGCTTATAGTGTTGGACAAGGCGTTGATGCTCTTACTTCAATCAGTGAAGTTAAAAATATTGCAGTTATATCGGATGTATTATATGATAATAACTTTGATACGTCTACAGTAGTTTCGGTTGAGGAGATTCAGTCAGACAATATCCCCGATAAATATTTTCTATCACAAAATTACCCCAACCCATTCAACCCAAGCACAAAGATCAGTTGGCAAGTGCCAGTAGGCAGTCATCAAACTTTGAAGATTTTTGATGTGCTGGGTGATGAAGTTGCGACTCTTATTGATGAATATAAACCTGCAGGTAGTTATGAAGTTGAATGGGATGCAAGTGGTTTACCTAGTGGAATTTATTTCTATCAATTAAAAACTGAGAACTATGTTAAAACTAAAAAAATGATCTTGATGAAATGAGGTAAAGTATGAAAAAATTAATCATCACGATAACAATTTTATCCTTTCTAAATTTAATTGGCTGCTATTATCAAGAGCAATTGATTTCTGGTGATTACGATTTTGATGCGGAAGATAATATTAAAGTAATAACACAAGATACCGTATATAATTTCAGTGGGGACAAATGTTACATAAATAATGACACTTTATTTTACAAAGTTATCGTTAGCCAAGATCAAAAAAGTATGAAATTAAAAACAATGACAATGTCACTTGATCAAATAGCTAAAATTGAAGTTGAAAGACTGGATGGATTAAAAACAACTCTTTTAGTTGTGGGAGTTTTAGTAGTTATTGTGTTGCTTATTGGAGCAGCGACCTTTGATCTATCTGATGATAATCAAGGAAGTTTATTAAAATGAATTGCTCAGAAATATCAATTACTGAAGACCTTTTGTAAGCTGAATAGATGATCTTTTTGAAAAAAAAATTCATAATAAAAAGTTAGAGGTTAATTATGAAAAAGTTATTGTTAACATTACTGAAAACTCTGAGTATAAGTTTTTATTTCGCTGTTACTATTATTCCTCAGGTTTCACAACAATACACAAAAACCCTTGTAAACGGAGAGGAAAAATGGGTTCTTAATAAACAAAACATTTCTATTTTCGATGAGGTAGAACCACGGCAACAGTTCGATCCTAAATCACTTTTCTTCCAGAAACAAAATTCATTTCCCAATATCCTTTTTGATGATAGATGGACACTCCAGTTACCATATCCAACAGATGCCTGGCTTCTTGCAACCGAAGCTGATAATAATTTTATGATCTCAACTGGTGTAGTATTCTTATCACTTACACCTCCATCCGTATATAGTGATATAATAATTTCTACAGACAATGGGGAGAATTGGAACCGTCAGACGTTTGAGCAAAATTCATTACTCGTTACGATGGCTAAGTATGAAAATTATATTTGGTTGGGTGGATACGATACCGATTATATCGGATTTCTTCTAAAATCAACTGATTTGGGAAATTCCTGGGAAGAAAAACTTTCTGACGATTCTTTTTCAATACTTTATACAAATTTTTTTGATGAAAACAATGGAGTTGTCTTTACTGAAAATGTTGGTTCATCTTCAGATATTCTAAAAGTGTATCATACAACGGATGGTGGAGAAACCTGGACTTCCAACTCCAGTGTTTGGCCATATACTTTAAGTGCATTTTACACTATCCATTTTGCCAATAAAAATTATGGTTGGATATCTGATGAATATTCACCTCTATCGAGAATTATTAATACGACTGATGGTGGGATGAACTGGCAAGTACAGTTTGAAGACACACTTGATGAATTTGTTATGATTCACTTTTCTGATATAAATCACGGATGGGCCGCAGGTGAGTGGGAAGAATCGAGTTCTAATTCTGAGCTAAAAATTTATTCAACTACTAATGGCGGTAATGATTGGTTGTTGCAAATGACAGTGGATGATGATTATGGATCATTTGGATGTAATATGAGTTCGCTGGACAGCTTAAACGGTTGGCTTGTTGTTTCCAACTGGCCATACTTAAAAGTGTATAGAACAACAAATGGAGGAGTTGAATGGAACGAAATTTCAGAGCTGGATTTAATTGATTTCCAACTGGGTGAAATTGAATTTGTTTCGGAAACCGAAGGCTGGATAACTTCTGCATTAGGTATGGTTCATTATACTTCAGATGGCGGTTATTCCTGGACCCCGAAACACAAATCTGTTACACTGTCTAATCTTGAAGCATTAGACTTTATTGGTTCGCAAACAGGATGGGCTGCTGGTAATAGTAATATTTCTGGATACAATTACAATGACCTGATAAAAACAGAGAATGGGGGTGATGATTGGAGTGTAATATATTCTGATACGATATACGAATTCAGAGATATAGATTTTACATCTGATCAGTTAGGATTTGGAATTTCAGGGGTTTGGTCCAATCATTCGATAATTAATAATACCCTAGATGGAGGAATCACCTGGAATACATTACACTTAGATAGTACTGATTTAAAAAGTATCTTTTTCTATGATAACAACAACGGCTGGGCAGTAGGAACTAAAAACAATGAGTTGTTTATCACACATACTTCCAATTCAGGAATTAGCTGGGAGCAGCAATCCAACATTAACATTTCAGGCTGGGGTTTAAATGATGTCCAATTTGTGAATCCAGAATACGGATTTGCTGCTGGGCTTTCTGGTGCTTTAATTAAAACCACAAACGGAGGAACAAGCTGGGAAGAATCGTGGGGTAATCTTGATCCAAACTTATTCTGGGAAGAATATAATTTAACCGGAGTTTATTTTCCAGAACCATTAAACTGCTGGATTACGGGGTATAACTCATCTTCCAGTGGTTACAGGACTATAGCTGCCCATACAACAGATGGCGGAATTAATTGGGATACGCTTTCATTTCCAAGCGGTTATAGATCAGGTGATATATTTTTCATCAACGATTCCGATGGATACATAGTAGGACCATTCTACGATTATAAAACAACTAATGGGGGTAACACCTGGTCTCTCCTTGATTATCCCTCAGAGGTACTAGATATGTTTTTTCTGAGCGAAGGTCTTGGTTGGGCTGTTGGTTATAATGGCAGAATCTTTAAATACTTTGATCCTAATGTTGGAATTGAAGAAG
Source organism: uncultured Ignavibacteriaceae bacterium (assembly GCA_963698525.1). GTDB lineage: Bacteria > Bacteroidota > Ignavibacteria > Ignavibacteriales > Ignavibacteriaceae > IGN2. The sequence goes on from CAVORE010000017.1 coordinate 290,438, forward strand.
AAACAATTGGTGAGGTTCCAATAAAATTCTTGCTATCACAAAACTACCCAAACCCATTCAACCCAAGCACAAAAATAAGTTGGCAAATACCGGCCTCCCTAAATCCCTCCAAAGGAGGGACTTTTGTAACTCTTAAGGTATTTGATATTCTCGGAAGAGAAATAACAACATTAGTAAATGAAGTACAATATGCCGGAGTATATGAAATTGAATTTAATGCAAGTCAACTTTCCAGTGGCATATATTTATACGTATTAAAGGCTGGAAGTATAATTCAATCAAAAAAAATGGTTCTAATAAGATGAAGATTATTTACAAAGCCCTCCCCTTTGGGGAGGGTTGGGTGGGGCTTTCAATTGTTGATGAATACAAACCAGCCGGCTCTTATGCGATTGAATGGGTTGCCAGTAACTACCCAAGTGGAGTTTATTTCTATCAATTGAAAGCAGATTCATTTGTCGAAACTAAGAAGATGGTGTTGATAAAGTAACTGTTATTAACAAAAAAATTTATCAAGAAGGCTGTTATGAAAAACTTATCTTTACGAACTCTCATCGTTGTTCTAGCATTATTTTTCACCCCGCTTAATGCTCAAGTGTATATACAACAGATACAATTAGGACCCAAAGTTGGAGTTAATATTGCAAAATTTACAGATTATGATTCAAAACTTGGATTTGCAGGCGGTATTTTCTTTCAGTTCCAATTTAGCAACTTATTTGCCATTCAACCAGAAGCATATTATACAATGAAGGGAGCAACTATTAGTGACCATCGTTGGGGTGACTTTTCTTATTTAATTGACTATTTAGAATTACCACTTCTCTTTAAGCTAACTATACCTTTGGAGGGTTCAATTATTAGACCTTCAGTTTATGCCGGTCCTGTAATCAGTTTTAATACTACGGCAGAATTTAAAAGTGAAGAAATTGATAGAGGTCTCATCGAAATATGGGATATTAGTAATGATATACAATCGACGGATTTTTCTTTAGCATTTGGAGGTGGAATTGGTTTTATAGTTGGTAATAATGAACTCGGGTTTGATGTAAGATATATTTTGGGACTAAAATCAGTTTTTGATACTTCTAGTGAAGTAGATATAAAAAATTCAGTAATTAACTTTAATATTTATTTTGGATTTTCAATGTAATGTCAATACAAATCTATCAGGTGATTTTATTGAAACAAAGAAAATAATTTTGATGAAATAATTAAAAAATGCACAAAAACACTTTAAAAATTTACGATATCCTTGGAAACGAAGTTGCAACACTTGTTGATGAATACAAACCTGCAGGTACTTATGAAGTCGTATGGAATGCCACTGGTTTACCGAGCGGAATCTATTTCTATCAGTTGAAGACTGAAGGGCTATTTGAAACTAAGAAAATGATTTTAATGAAATAAAAAATTAGAGGATGAGTCAATGAAAATTCTAATTACAACGATAGCAGTCTTTTTTCTTTTGCTTGATTGTTCACTCGCACAAGCACCTGATACTATGTGGACAAAAACTTTTGGGGGAGTGGAATCGGATTGGGGAAATTCAGTTCGACAAACAAATGATAGTGGTTATATCATAACTGGATTTACGACATCATTCGGTGCTGGATTAGATGATGTGTGGCTAATTAAAACTGATGATTCAGGTGATACACTCTGGACAAAAACATTTGGAGGGAGTTCCAATGATCGGGGATATTCAGTTCAGCAAACCACGGACGGAGGATATATTATTGCGGGAATGACAGAATCATACGGCGTTAATTTCTATGCTGTCTGGCTAATTAAAACTGATGGCTCAGGTGATACACTCTGGACAAAAATCCTTGGAAGTTACGCTGATTGGAGCAATTCGGTAATGCAAACTTTTGATGGTGGTTATATCATAGCAGGCAAAACAAGTTCGTTCGGAAACATCAGTGGGGATGTCTGGCTGATAAAAACTAATGATTCCGGTGACACACTCTGGACCAAAACGTATGGTGGAGCCGACGGGGAAGCTGCCTGGTCAGTCGAGCAGACGACTGATAGTGGATATATTATTATTGCAACCACACAGTCATTCGGTGCAGGATTAATTGATTCTTGGTTGATAAAAACCGACGATTCCGGTGACACACTTTGGACAAAGACGTTTGGTGGGATTTCGGATGATTGGTGCGGCTCGGTGCAGCAGACAACAGATGGTGGATATATAATTTGTGGCAGGACAGAATCATTCGGTGCCGGTTCTAATGATGGTTGGCTGATTAAAACTGATGATTCGGGTAACACACTGTGGACAAAAATATATGGGGGAAATTCTTCAGATGTATTATCTTCAGTTCAGCAAACCCAAGACGGTGGATATATCATAACTGGATATACAGAATCATTTGGTTCTGGTTGGCAAGACGGTTGGCTGATTAAGACTGATGAATCAGGTGATACACTCTGGACAAAAAGTATTGGGGGAAGTTCTCAAGAATTTTGTAGTTCAGTTGAGCAGACCCAAGATGGAGGCTATATCATAACTGGAATTAAGAATACTGGAGTTAGTGCGGATGTATGGCTGATTAAAACTACTCCCGATGTAAGCGATGTGGAATCCAAGAGTAATTTAATTCCATCAGATCTTTCCTTGCATCAAAACTACCCTAACCCATTCAACCCAAGCACAAAGATCAGTTGGCAAGTACCAGTAGGCAGCCACCAAACATTAAAAATTTATGATGTGCTAGGAAATAATGTTGCAACTCTTGTTGATGAATACAAACCTGCAGGAAGTTACACAGTTGAATGGTCTGCGACAGGTTTACCAAGTGGAATTTATTTCTATCAATTAAGAACAGATAGAATGATTGAAACTAAAAAAATGATTTTAATGAAATAAATAAGTGTGGTTGAGAAAATGAAAATAGTCTTGCTCGTTATTTGTCTTGAACTGACTTTAACTTATATGATATTCTCACAAAATGAAGAGCTCATAATTGTATCACCAATGATCGGTGAAAAGTTAGATCGGATTGAAGAAGAATATTTCAAATTAGTTCCTGCCTTAAAGAATTTTCGGGAAGCAATATTCTCTTTGAACCCCGACAGTTCGTTAAATGTGTTCGTGATCTACGAAGATGATGACGTAGTAAAGGATACTTTTTTAGTGAATTATATATCATTAATCCGACTAAGAGACCACATTGATTATCAATTAAATCAAGGGATCAAAGTTGATAAAAAGATTGAGGGTGGAAAATATGTAAGTGTTTTAACGGATATTGGTTCAGTGGACGGTGAGTTGTTAAATGTAGATAACAGCTCTATAATGTTATTGAAACTGAATGCGATAGATTATCATAAAGATTATAACCCCCCTTTCGATGTGAGATATATTGATGGTCAAAACGTAAACAAGGTAATTGTATATAATGAATACAACGCTGCGAAATTTATTTACCCCACTGTTCTTGGCTTAGGATTAGGAATTACTGCGGGAATTATTGCAGATAATAATACGGAAGATGTATCATCTAATTGGTCTGAAGGAATAAATTTGGGCATTACTCCTATTCTGTATGCAATGCTTGGTGGTGCTATTGGCGCTTTGACAGGTTATTTATTGAGCGATATTTTTCCGATTACAACTGTTTCGGAAATCGAGTACGCAACACCTTTTAAAGAAGAGGATATTATAGGTTTAAGAGAAGTCACTCGCTATAAGGATGATTAAACATGCTATTACATGTAAGGAAATTGATAAACAAATTATTCAGCACTTATAAAGAAGTATTTAATACTCATTCCAGCTCTGTCCGGAATCTATCAAGCGGAATTTATTTCTATCAACTGAAAGCTGGAGATTATATTGAAACGAAAAAGATGATTTTGATGAAGTAAAATATGTACAAAGGTTCCTATTTAGTCAATTAATTCAAGGAGGAGTTATGAAAAACAGAATTATGATCATTGTGGTTCTTGGATCGTTTTCTCTTACGCTGACTAACTGCGGTACAGCCTACCAAAGTGCACGCCAGACAAACTGGTATGATTCTTCACCTTATGCCGGCGTATTGGACTTAGTTCCTAAAAACATTAGTCCCAACCCAGCACCTGTTGCAGACGACTGGCAATACCTTATGCAAAATGGACCTGGAAGCGATGCAATTGTAACGCTTAGAGATGGAACGTTAAGAGGTGGTATAATCATCACTGTTACGGCTGATTCACTTGGTTTGAAAACAGCTGGTCAGGTCGTTACACTTGCACGGTCTGAAATAGCATTGGTTGAAGTTAAAGGAACCAGTGGGGCACTAGCAGGAGGATTAATTGGCTATTTGGTGGGTGGTATTGCACTTACGGCAATTTTATTTGGAGATGAAGACGTTCCAATCGAAGGCTGGATATTGGGTACTGCTCTTCTAGGTATACCTACAGGGTTGATAGGAGTACTGATAGGTAGCCAAACTGGTGGTGATGTAGAAATTGTCCCTTAGTTGTTAATTTAATGCTCGGGTGATTAGCTATCACAGGACTTGGTAAAGAATTAAAGTCTACAATTGGTAGTGCTGCACTTATTACAATGGTTTTTGCATTAATTTTGAGTTTATCTCTTAGTCCATGAGTAATAATTATTTTTATGAAACAATTTCATCAACAAAGATTTATTTAAGAATAAATAGGTTAATCAAATGAAAAAGCAAACACTCATTTTGATAATGATTCTCATTCCATTGAATCTTTCCCTGCCACAGGGCGAAGCTGCGATTCCATTTTTACAGCTCCCGGTTTCACCGGCACAAAATGCAATGGGGTCAACTGGCACTTCTCTGCCTACCGATGACACTTATGGTTTTCTTTATAATCCTGCACAATTAGGTTATTCAAGTCAATCAAATAATCTGTCATTTATATTTTACCCGTCTTCAATAGATTGGCTGGGATCCTCTGGACTCTCGATAAGCGGTATTGCATTGAACCTCGGTTATAATTTTAAAAACCTGGTCGGTATACCTTTAAGTGTGGGAGTTGGTTTTGCAAATCCGGAAATAAATTATGGTGAATTTTTTATTAGAACGGGTGAGGGTGATCCAACACCACTGGGCACATTTGAAGCAAAAGATTATTATTATGCATATTCATTAGGTGCTGGGGTTGATTATTATTTACAGTTTTATGCAGGTATTACGTATAAAAGTATCACTTCAATTTTATCAGATCAACCTGTCGGTGAAGAGCAAGGTTCAGGAAAAGCTGAAGTAAGTGCAATAGACTACGGATTTTTACTTAGCGTTCCAATAATAAGATTAATTGACGAAAATCTCTCTTTTGATTTAACTCAAACCATTCCTGCAGTACCATATCTTAATCTTTCATTCGGATTAGCAAAATCTAATATCGGAGACGAGGTTAGTTACTTTGATGTTGCTCAAGCAGATCCTTTGCCTAGAATGGCAAGACTGGGTTACGGCTTATCCACAGGTATAAAATTGCAGTTTGAAGAAACTGATATCAATGTTTTTGACATTGCATTTACAGTGGATGCGGAGGATATACTTATTGACCGGGATACTTCAGGTAGCTTTGAATACCAATCTGGTTTGGGTGATATTGATTTCAACAAACATGTAATTCAGATTAAGGGCGACGATAAAGTCGTCTCACACGCAGGTTTACAGATAAGTTTACTTGAGACACTGGTAATAAGAAACGGACATTTTAATGGGAGAGGTTTTCAAGACAGAAAGACCAATGGAATCGAGATTAGATTAAAAGGATTATTAAAACTTCTCAACAAATATTCTGATGATCAGTCAATAAAATTTATATCAGACCATTTTGATCTAAGATATTACAATACAAATTATTTTGCTGATCACTTCCTTGAAACGAAGATAAATGGATTAGCGCTAGTGGTAAGTGGTTTTGAATTTTGGCATTAGCGTTCGTTAAGATATAAAATTTTTTTTATTGGAGGTATGAAATGAAAAAGTACATTTTATCTACACTAGTTCTTCTGATTATCGGGCTAATTTTTTACAGTTGTTCTCCTGGACAAAAAACAGTTGAAACCAGGACTATTTACCTGCAGGAAATTGAAATCTCAGGTCCGCTGAATGAGTCCCCTATTCATCTCTCCGATAGTGCAGATACTCCATCAATTACTTTCTCACCAAAATTTTCATACAATACTAAAAATACTGTTACAGGTATGGTATCAGGCCATACACTTGTAAATGAAGATGGGATCTTCGAAATAGATACAATTTACAATCTTGACGGTACAATCAATCACTATGAAAAAACTACTGGTGCAAACAGATATCAGTTTAATGAAAATAATATGACGTGGTATTTGCCCGATATTGTCATGAGTTTGGATGTGGATATTAAAATCACACGCAACTTTGCACTATTTGGAGGCTTAAATTACACTTCCACCAATAATAAAAGTCTTTGGGGAGGAAATTTTGGTTTGGGACTTTATGGAGCAAGTAAAAAAGGATTTGGTTTTCGGCTGGATATGGGGGCACACCTTCAATCCATTTACTATGATGCTTATACTGTTGAAGATGTTGTAATAACAGGACCATCGGTTTCGGATAACTATGTAATTTTTTATCACGATACTGATGAGTCATCTCATATAAATCCATTTATCAACTTTACCGTCAATTCCTGTAATCCCGAATGGTTAATTAATTTCTTTATTAATATCGGTTACAGTGGACAAACCATCATTGATTTTGAACCAGAAGAAACTGATGACAATTACTACGACGATAACTACTATTATTATGACTCTTACAGAGAAATTGTTTACGATGTACGGGTACAAAAACAATTGGGTTATTTCAGTTTACTCCAGGGTTAACTTTTTATTTCGGAGAAAACCACAAACTGTTACTTGGGACAAGATTCTATTTCCTTACTGAGTTTGACAGTGCATCTCCTAAATCATTTATTATTCCGATGGTACAGGTGGATTTCAGACTATGATTAAAAACATTCTAATAAAGATTTACCTTTGTAAACAAGAATGACAAATTCTTACAACTCTTTTACAATTCTCTGACAAATACCTCTTCATAGCTTCGTATTCTTCAGGTGAGAGTTAAAACAATCTTCGGAAATTAAAATGCTATACAAATCGCTCAGAAATAAAGTTGTCATAGTCACAGGTGGTTCCGGTGGAATAGGAAAAGCCATTGTGAATAGGCTAGCAGAATCTGGTGCTAACGTTATTTCTGTTTACTACAAGAACCTTCCTTTAGAAAGTTCAGAAAATAACATTACTTGGTTTCAGGTAAATCTTGAGCAAGCGACAGAGTGGGACAAGCTTGTATCATTTGTACAAAACAAATTTGGAAAGATCGATGTGCTCATAAACTCTGCAGGACTATTGGAACCAGGAAACTTTCTATCGCTCCAAGAAGATCAATTAAGAAAAATGATTGATATCAATTTTACTTCAGTAATAACCGGCACACATAAAACTCTTAAGATAATGATGAATCAAGGTTTTGGACATATTATTAATATAGGTTCATTAGGTGGAATTGTTCCAATGCCCTACTCTGCAGTTTACAGCGCAACCAAGTTTGCGTTGAGAGGATTCACATTTTCCTTAGCTGAAGAATTAAAAGGAACTGGTATCAAATTAAGTTTAGTAACTCTAGGTTCTATTGTCACCAAAATGCTTGACTACGAAGCCCAAGATAATGATACCGCAATTTCTTTTGTTAGTAAACCTATAAGTCCCATTACAGTTGCAAATTCTGTACTAAAAGTGATCCATGAACCTAAAGCCGAATCAATAATACCGAGAAACGCTTCCACTTCATCAAAACTACTAGTCTTCTCACCAATTATATTTTCCACCTTATATGGTCTGTTACACAAGATTGGAATTGCAAGAAAAAGAAATTACCAAAAACTCTACTGCGATTTTACATTTGCAAAAGGAGTAATAAGATGAACACGTTGGCTGTTGAGCAATATCCGATATTATCTATCAGATTTCTGAAAGCATTTGTAATTACAATGCGACCATACCTGATGTTTGTTTCGGGAATAACAGGAATAGCAGGATTGTCATTTGCAGCCGAACCTGATCTCTTTAAAACACTATTAATATTTATTGCCTGTTTCTTATCATACGGATTTGGGCAAGCATTAACCGACTGCTTTCAGATTGATACTGATTCAATTTCTTCACCATACAGACCATTAACTCAAGGCATAGTAAACAGAAACCACTTCCTGATAATCAGTGGTCTCGGATTGTTCTTCTGCATTTCGATTTTAACTTATTACAATCCATTAAATCTCTTGTTGGGTGGTCTGGCTGGATTTGGACTGACAACCTATACGTATTTCAAGCGTAAGTGGTGGGCAGGACCGTTTTATAATTCCTGGATTGTTCTCATTCTTTTTATGATGGCATACCTGGCTGGCCTTGGATCAAATTACTTAGATTTTTCAAATACCATATTTCTTGCAGCAATCTTAACTGTATTCTTCGGATATGCTAATTTCGTATTGACGGGGTACTTCAAAGATATTAGTGCTGACAGAGCAACCGCTTACAATACTCTTCCGGTCGTCTTTGGACCAAAAACTTCGTCCATTGTAAGCGATGTATTTGGTTTTATTGCATCAGCTTCGGTTTTTGTTTTGATTATTACACTGGCATTTGATTCATTTCTTTATCAAACAATATTAAGAGCATTGGTTTTTGCCTACGGAGGAATTGGTGCTTCTATTTTTTCTCAAATGAATTTACATTCCGTGAAATCGGATGATGAAGCACACAGAGCAATTGCACCCTGCGTGCACAGTTACATACTTCTTCTTTCAAGCTTAGCAATCCTAAATCAATCGGAATGGTTCATTCCCCTGCTGGCATTTTACTCCATTTACATAATTGTTCTAAAAATAAGACCAGCAAAGGATCAGATATAGGTGTTGAGATGATTGTTTTAATAAATAAAAATGCAGGTGGCGGAACAGCTCTACAAAAATGGAATCGGGTTTACCCAAAATTAAATTTTAATGGATCAACCGAGACTTACATTATTGGGACTAATAGTTCAACAGATGAATTTATACTTGAAGTCATTCAACAAAGGTAATACTGATTTTATAATCGCAGGTGGAGATGGTTCAATCAATTACTTTTTGAACCATCTTATAAATCTTGTTGAACCGGATATTCTGAAACAAATAAAAATTGGTGCTGTAGGTATTGGTTCAAGCAACGATTTTCACAAACCTTTCCAATCAAAAAACATTGTGGAAAAAATCCCCTATAAATTAAACTTCAAAGATGCAGTTGAGCGTGATGTTGGCTGCTTGTTATATGAAAAAGATGGGAAAGCATTAAAGAAATATTTTCTTATCAATGCTAGTCTTGGAATAACTGCTGAAGGAAATAATTTTTTCAACAATCCGGATTTTATTTTAAGATTTCTAAAAAAGATCAGCACTCAAAGCGCTATATACTTACGCAGCAATTAAAAATATTTTTACCTACAAAAACTTCAAAGTAACAATAGGAGGCAACAATGAATCATTTACAGCAAATATCTCAAACCTGGGAATTCTTAAGTCGCCGTTTTTTACAGGTAAGCTTCGATATCAGTCTGATCCTTTGCTTGATAATGGTTTGTTTGACGTTCATTTATATGAATCATTATCGAAAGTAAAATTGCTGAAGCTCTTTTACAATCTGAGCAAAGGAAAGTCTGACTCAACTTTGAATAAAAAATTCTGGAGAACGGACAGAATTACTATTTCATCGGACAAAGAATTTGCTGTTGAGTTTGATGGAGAAGTAATTACAACTAAAACAGTTGAGTTTTCTGTAATACCGAGGTTAATAAAAGTATGCATCAATTAAATTCAATATTAGAAAACAAGACAATCAATAAACTGATTGAGTCTTTTGAAAGATCACCAATTGCAGTTGAACAAACCGCATGAGAGTGATGCGGAGATCATTCAATTAAATGATAACACAAAACTTGCCATAACAACAGATAGTATTTCTGAAGAAATCTCAACAGGATTATACGATGATCCTTATATGATCGGATGGATGATTGTAACAGTTAATATGAGTGACCTGGCTGCAGTTGGTGCATCTCCTATCGGAATTCTTGTTTCTGAAATTATTCCTAAAAACTTTGGTGATGAAAAAGTTACAGAACTTCAAAGAGGTATCTCTGATGCTTGCAGAGCTTATAATACTTTTGTTTTAGGCGGCGATACAAACGAAGGAGAAAGATTAGTTTTGACAGGCACAGCAATTGGAATTATTAATAAAGAAAAACCACTCACACGAATCGGCTGCAAACCTGGTGATATTCTTTTTTCATCCGGAAAACTCGGGAGCGGAAATGCTTATGCAATTTCAAAATTAATTTCACAAACAGATTCATTTATAAATTATAAACCCATTGCTCAAATAAAAAATAGCAATGTAATTAGTAAATATGCCTCGTGCTGTATGGATACTAGTGATGGATTTATTTCAACTGTTGATCAACTTATGCGGTTAAATAATGTCGGATTTGAAATAGGTTCAGATTGGTTAAATGCAATTGATGAACGACGCACTTAAATATGTAAAAAACCTCAACATTCCAACCTGGTTATTACTTGCAGGACAGCACGGTGAGTTTGAATTAATATTTACAATTCCCAAAGATTTAAAAGCTTCATTTCTTGAAGACATCTTTAAATAGCGGATTCGAACCAATTGAGCTGGGAAAAGTCATTCCAGAAAAAGAAGTGAAAATCAACATTTATGGCAAATTGATTCCAATCAATACAACCCTGATTAGAAATCTTCCAACAGAAGCAAATGGTGATGTAAATCACTACCTTAAAATGCTTTTAGAGTATGATTATCAACTTAAAAATGAACCGTACCTGAATTTTACAACACACTGACAATTCCCTGACAACTCCCTCCCTTTTTCGATTTAGATTAACTACCAGAAAGAATGAATGTCTAATTACAGAAAGGAAAATAAAATGTTAAATAAAAGCGAATATATGGGCGGCGAGAATTTCGACCTTAGAGATATTCTCATCAGGGGACGAAAAATGAATCTTAAAAAGAAAACTGAATTCTTTGATTCTTTTATAGATGAATTACTTAGCAACAAACAGATGCTGCATTTAAGAGTTATCTCAAGCCCTGCCGATCGGGAAGTTAAAGTTGTCGATTCTTACACAGGTGAAGTCAGATCAATGCTGATGTTCGGTTCAAATAATTATCTTAGGTTTAGCCAACCATCCTTACATCAAAGAATATGTTTGCAGAATGATTCAAAAATATGGTGCTGGAATTGGCGGACCTCCGTTGCTAAATGGTTATACTGCACTTCATCATGAACTGGAAGAAAGACTTGCTCATTTAAAAGGTGCAGAAGATGTATTAATATTTCTCAAGCGGCTACGGAGCTAATGTCGGATTGGTTTCTGCATTGATGAACAATGAAGATCTTGTTGTTTATGATTCTTACAGCCACGCTTCATTTCACGATGGAATAAAAATGTCAGGTGCACAGGCAGTTCATTTTTCGCACAATGATGTTGAATTACTTGCACAAACATTAGAACGAACAGAATCAATGAATTTCAAAGATCGTTTTGTTGGAGTTGAAGGTGTTTATTCAATGGACGGAGATGTTGCACCGCTTGATAAAATTGTTCCAATCTGCAAAAGAAATAATGCAATTCTGATTGTCGATGATGCACATGGAACAGGAGTAATGGGTAAAAGCGGTTCAGGCACAGCAGAACATTTCGGACTTGAAGGTGAAGTTGATATTACAATGGGAACATTCAGTAAAACGTTTGCAGTAACCGGTGGATTTGTGGCAGCCTCTAAATCTATAATTAATTATCTGCGATTCTTTGCACGATCTTATATGTTCTCTGCATCATTACCGCCTACAGTTGTTGCATCCGTGCTTGCTGCACTCGATGTAATGGAGAAGGAACCGGAGCTGGTTAATAGACTAAAAGATAACATAAACTATACAACGCAGTGCTTAACTCAGTTGGGTTTCCCTGCCAATTCTTTAACTCCAATTTTCCCTCTGAGGGTTCCTGTTAATATGAACATCAGAAATGCCTCGTTTGAATTTCATCAGAAAGGAATATTCATTAATTCTATTGAATATCCGGCAGTTCCTAAATCACAGCAAAGATTCAGAATAAGCATAATGGCAACTCACACTAAGGAAGATATTGACAGACTGATGGAAGCTATAACTGAGATCTGGAGAAACAATGAACCTGAGCCGGAGAAGAAAACAGAAGCAGTAAAAGTTTATTTCAACAATAAAAAAGTTTTGTTCAATTAAAAAGATTTGAGGTTTAAGAAAATGAAAAAGCCTAAGCTCTTAATAATAGTATTGTTTCAAAATCTTTTGGATGAAAAACCATATTACGCCCGCAACCCGGCTCCTCCTTTACCGGGAATTCTTCTTGCGGGATTAACTCCGCCAATTGTTGAGGTTGAAGTATTGCACGAAATGGTGAGACCAATTGATTATAACACTGATGCACAATTTATTGCACTAAGTTTTATGGATTATATTTCTCCGCACGCTTACCAGGTTGCTGAAAGATTCAGAGCAATGGGAAAAATAGTAATCGGTGGCGGAAAATTTGCATCAACATTTCCTGATGAAGTACAGCCGCATTTTGATTCGATTCTTGTTGGTGAAGCTCAAAAAATGTGGCAGCAAATGGTTTATGATATGGTTGAGGGAAAACTTAAGAAAAGATATGATGCCGGGTTATCTCCTTCACTTGAATATATTCCTCCGCCAAGATATGATCTTGTAGAAAGGAAATATTTTTCTCCGATAGTAACTGAAGCTACAAGGGGTTGTCCTCACCCTTGCACATACTGCCAGTTAAATATAGTCCGCACACCACACAGGATGAGACCGATAAAGGATGTTGTTAGAGATTTAACCAACACAAAAGGATTGCCCTGGTTTAAAAGGAAGATGGCAATGCTGCTTGATAACAACCTCGGTGGCGATCTTAAATATGCAAAAGATTTATTAAGAGAAATTGCAAAACTAAAGTTCTGGGGAATCGGTGCTCAATACAGCATTGAGTGTTTGAGAGATGATGATTTTGTTGAAGCATTAGCTGAAGCAAACTGCAGAATGTCTTTTCTTGGAATGGAATCGTTGAATGAAGAAAGTCTCAGAGGTGTGCAGAAGAAACAAAATAAAGTTGAAGAGTACAAAGAATATTTTGATAAGCTGAACCGAAAAGGAATATTAACTTTTACCGGTTTAATGTTTGCACTTGATGAAGACACAAAAGAATATTACGAGACTTTACCGGAAAAGCTGGACGAGGTTGGATGCAATGTTATTCTTCCATCAATTTCAATTCCGATTTATGGAACACCGCTCTACGACAAAATTAAATCTGAAGGAAGATTGATTGATGAAGACATTTCTCATTACGAAGGTGACCACGTTCTTTTCAGACATAATAATCTGACTGAAGAAGAAATTTACGAAGCTTATAAAAGAGTGAATAAAATATTTTATTCCTGGAAGAACATTTTCAGGAGATGGATAAAGTTTGTTAAAAAGCAGTCTGTTCAGGAGTCAATTCCTCAATTCGTACTTAAAGTGCTTATCTCGACTGTAATCTACTTTAAGCTTTCAATATTTCAGAAGCATCATGCAGAAGAGAGAGTATTCCATAAAAATTTATCCACAAACAAAACAAAGTTAAGTTTAAGACGAAGCTCAGGAATCAAACGCAGGTTAGCTGTAAATACTTTTAATTTACTTACCCGCCGTTAGTTGTACATTTTACTAATTATAAAGGTTATGTGTTTTTTGCTAGATATATTTTTGATTTTGGGATTTGAATATTATCAGTTACCCATTGTTCTCTATTTACAATCTGAAAATCGTTCAACAATTTTAAACGAGGTAGAATAGATGGAGTTCGATATCGTTTTGAAAATCTATGATAACCTCCACCAGTTCGTTCTTCTCCATTTTCATACCAAGAACTTTCTTCAACATATAGTTTGAATGGATTGAATTTTACTGGGACAACAATCAGCTTTTCCTTCCAATAAAATAATTTTCCATAATTCAATGCGTGAAGCCATTTTTCCCAAGATTTAGGACTGTATTTATTTTGTCTCAATTTTTCGGAGAATAAAGGAAGCCACAAAACGTAAACCCCTTGATTGTAGTATTTCCTTGTTCTGTTCATTATTTCATTTAAGGTAAAATTTGATATCTGTATTTCTATAGCAATTTTAATGTTGTCAAATTCAAAATATATATCAGGTCTGACACCGTTTAGTCCGTATTCAAGATCACAGAATGAGACCATTTTCGATTTATTTATCTCTTCGTAAATCTCTTCTTTAGCTTTTCGATGAATTTCCTTTTCACCCACACCATATTTACAATCAAAAGGTGGTTTATGAGCAAAATGGGGAATTTTAATTCTTCCTTTTTTCAGAATAGTTTCGCCAAAACATTCAGGGCATAAAAACGGTTTATCATTTTTATCAGAATAACGTGCTAGAACTTTGATGTTATCACTTTTCTTAATTGATGTCAACATATATTAAAGACATAACTATTACTTAAACCGAACCTGACTGCTCTGCCTAACGCAAGTAGGTCGAGAGTTAAGGAATTAAACAATTATTATTATAGCACTTCTCTCAATTTTACAAAGAGCTCCATAGGTTTTTCATAATCAGGGAAATGACCGCATCTTTCAATTATTAGTATTTCTGTTTGGGACAATATTTCTTTTATCCGATAGATCTCCTCTGCTGGTACCGGATCTTGTCTACCTCTAATTATAAAACATTGACCTTTATAATTTTTTAAACTCGATTTTAAATCGTAACTAGTGATTAAATCATTCCACATTAGATTTTCCATCTGTTCGTTTAAGGTTGTTGTTTCGAAAAAAACCACCAGCATTTTCTTTCCAATATCGTGATCATAGAATTCCGGTAAGTAGCTGTAAAAAGATCGTTTCATTTTTGATAGTTCATTATCAGGTTGATTATTCCAATAATTTAGTGAATCAACTTCCTCCGGATATCTTCTCATATTCATATTATCGATGAAAGAAGACATCAAACTTAAATCTGGCCCTAATGGGCTGACAAGGACAATTTTCTTTGTATATTCCGGATAATATGAGGCGTATGCTTGTGCGAGCATACTTCCCCATGATATTCCACAAATTGTTAATTTATCTACTCCCAGATGTACTCTTAATTCATCAATATCCTTTACGGCTCTCTGCAGATTTATTGTAGTACTATCAAATTTAACATTACTCGAGAGACCAGTCCCTCTTTGATCATATAAGATGCATTCAAATTCATTTGATAAGGAATCTGCCCATGGTCTCATTGCGCTAACCGCATAACCTGGACCTCCATATAATAAAAGTACTTTCGGTCCATTACCAAATCTTGTAAAGTAGATTAATTCGCTATCTGAGGTAATAAAAGAGTTTACTTGTTGCCCTTCTGTTAAGGTCAAAGTAATCAAGTAAATAATTATTGAAATAAAATACTTTTTCATAATTATACCTCTTAAATTTATTTCTGCCTATAACTATTACATATACCGAACCTGACTGCCCAATCAATTGCAGGTAGGGCGCGGGTTAAAATGCGTTTCATACTTCTATTGCATTTATCATAATTATGATATAATTTTGACACAAAATTAGGAGTAAAAATGCCAATAATAAAACCCATCTCCGATCTGAGAAATAAGTCAAATGAAATTTCTGAATTAGCACATAATTCCAACGAGCCCATTTTCATTACAAAAAATGGAGAGGGCGATTTAGTTGTTATGTCTATGTCTCATTATTCCAAACTGCAATTAAAACTTGAACTGCTCGGTAAACTTTCTGTAGCGCAAAATCAAAAAGCTGATGGTGATAAAGGGCGGACATTAAAACAAGTTATGGCAAATATCAGGGCTACAATTAATGCCGGCAGATAAATTTCAAATTCGACTTCTCAAAATTGCTGAAGAAGATTTTACAGAAATCATAAAGTTTATTGCAGATGACAACCCAACTGCCGCTGAAGCAATCGCAACCAAAATTGAAAAGAACTTACAACTGCTTTCCGATAATCCTCATCTGGGAAGAATACCACGTGATGAAGAAATCCGAAATCTTGGTTATAGGTATATAATTGTTCAAAACTATATCGTCTTTTACACAATTGAAGCAAGAACAATTCTTATTCATAGAATCTTACACGGCGCCCGAAATTACAAATCTCTGCTTTAGTTCGTCAAGCAACCTATTCTTGCGGCGGTGTAAGAGTATATCCTAACTGCTGCATCCAAAGAAGATCACCACTGGATATCCATTCATCTTTAATTTTGCCATCTTTAAAATGCAGTATACTTATTCCCATGACGCTTAAATTTTTACCTGATTTGCTTGTAGCAGTCATTATCCAGCGTCCAGCTCCGGAACTATCGCCGTATATTGCCTCTAATATTTTGATTGTAAAATCCGGGTAATTCTCTCTAGTTTTTGTTACACTTTCTTTGAATGATTCAATTCCTGGTTCTGGTTCGAAAAGCGGCGACATTCTCATTTCAAATTCTTCATGAAGTGTATTTTCAATATCATCAAAATTGCCGGTATTCCAGTATCCCAATAATTTGTCAATCTTTGGCTGCATTTCTTTTTGAGCATTATGTTTAGGTGTGCATCCGTTAACAAGCAATATGCTGAATACAAATAGTGCAATTCTAAAAACTGATAGATTCATAGCTTCCTCCAATTTATTATTGAAAAAAAATGTTAATTCTTAAAATTAAATTGCTAATTGATCATAAGCCTAACTATTACTTATACCGAACCTGATTTAAGAATATCATTTAACAAACTTATACCCTGCACCGTGAACTGTTAAAAGATGTTTTGGATTTGAGTGATCGTCTTCAATTTTTTTACGGAGATTAAGAATGAAATTATCAACAGTTCTTGTCGAAGGATAATTTTCATAACCCCAAACTTCATCAAGCAGTTGATTTCTTTCTATTACTTCACCTTCTCTCTGAATAAAATACTTCATCACTTTAAATTCCATTACAGAAAACTCAACCGGTTTGTTTCCTTTTTTAGCTTCCTGCTTTTTAAAGTCAAGAAAAACATCACCGAAAGAATATTCTTCTACTTCAGGTCGAATTTCCTGCGGACGTCTTAATAATGCTTTTACCCGTGCTACTAACTCTCTTATGCTGAATGGTTTCGTTACATAATCATCAGCACCAATTTCCAAACCGATCACTTTATCAATTTCCTCTTTTTTGCCAGTTAACATTAATATAGGAGTATTCACTCCATCTTTTCTTAAATCCTTGCATACATCAATTCCACTTTTTTCAGGAAGCATTAAATCAAGAATAATAAGATCAAAATCACCTTCTTTGGCTCTTTCATATCCCATCTGTCCTGACATTACAGTTGATACTTCAAAATGTTCCTCAGTCAGAGTATCACTCAGCCCGGCAACAGTTGCCGGATCGTCTTCAATAATTAATATTTTTTTCATAATGCCTCCACAAAAAAATTATTTAGAATCTGCATAAAATTAAGCAAAGCATTCAAACGATATAGATATCAATTTCACCTTTTATATTTTTCAGTTCGAATGTTTTAAGTTTTCTGAACTCTGTATCTAGTTTTTCCTTTAACGGTCAGGTAAAAGTTTTCGGATGCATAAATTGTTCCCGGTTCAGCAATTTGCTGTATTCTTGCTGCAATATTCAATGCATCACCTTTTAATTTACCTTCGAACTCAATAACATCTCCAACGTGAACTCCTATTCTTACTTTTATTTTTTCGTGCTTCGGTTTTTCAGAATTGTAATCCCTGAACTTTTCCTGAATTTGAATACAGCAATTCAGACAATCGGTTGCACTTTCAAATGCAGCAAGAAATGCATCACCAATTATTTCAACAATTCTTCCTTTGAAATTCTCAATAGAATCTTTCATTATCTGATTATGATCCTGCAGAAGCTTTAAAGCCTGTTCCTCATCTCTGTTCATTTTCTTTGAATAATTTTTCATATCCGAAAACATTATTGCGAGTAGGTGTCTCTGTAATTCCGTACCAGCATCTGTGATAGTTTTATTATCGCCTTCTGATTCCGATCGTCTTAAGTTTGTTCTGATTCTTGCAAGAAGTTCGCGTGTGTCAAATGGTTTTGTAACATAATCATCTGCACCAACTTCAAGTCCAACTACTTTATCAATTTTTTCTCCTCTTGAAGTGAGCATTATAATCGGGTTGTGATAACCCTGCTCTCTCAGCATTCTGCACACCTGGATACCATCCAAAGAAGGTAAATTTATATCAAGTAAAATAAGATCCGGATTTTCTTTCAAAGCAATGTCATAACCCTTTTTACCATCGTCTGCTTTAATAATATCAAAACTTTGTTCAAGCAGGTAATCTTCCAGACCAAGCAAAATGGCCGGATCATCTTCAACTAATAATATTTTTTTATTCATTTGCTAATGAAAACCAAAGTGTGAATTTACTTCCCTTTCCGATTTCGCTTTCAACTTCAATCCGTCCGTTGTGCGCATCCATTATATGTTTTACGATTGCAAGACCCAGTCCCGTACCTTCAATCTTTTTTGTTTCAACTGATTTCAATCTTTTAAAGGGTTCAAAAATATTTTTTAGATCCTCATTGGATATTCCCCTGCCATTATCTCTCACTTCAACACCTGCACTTCCGTTTACCTTTTTAACAGCTATAGTTGTTTTACTTTCACTTGATGAATACTTGATTGCATTGGTAAGCAAATTTGTAACAGCTCTTTCAATTGCTTCTTCATCAGCATTAATAAAGATCTCATCAGATGAATTCAAAACCTCAACTGATTGATTACTTATCATAAACTGGTATTTCATAGATTCAATTACTTTTTTAATAACCAGATTAAGATTAATGCGCGTTTGACTGTAGGTTTTCATTCCCTTTTCAATTCTGGCATAATCTAAAATGTTATCAATCAATCTTCTCAGCTTGTCACTCTCACCATCAATAACCTTAAGAAAAAAATCTGCTTTATCAGAACCACAATGTTTTTTGTCCTGAAGTTTTTCAGTAAATAATTTAATTGAAGTTAAAGGAGTTTTAAGTTCGTGAGTAATCGTATGCATAAAAAATGATTTCAACTCGTTCAGCTCTTCCAGCCGTTTGGCTTCGAGATGTTCAAGTATTAACTCCTCCTGTAATTTTATTCTGTCAATGGCAAGAGCAGCAGCAATAACTACAGAGTTCAACAAGTCAATATCATCTTTCAGAAATCTAACGCCTGACTTTTTTGCGCCAAGCACCAGGAATCCATGAATTATTCCAGTGGGTGACTTAATCGGAAAAACTAACACCATCCCCCATCTTTTAAATACTTTGACGTCTGCGGATTCTATTTTCAGACCGGGTTCAACTTTATCATCAACAGCAACAGGAATGGACATATCGGTTTTGAGATTTTCAGATTCGAAGCGGATACTTCTACCCTTCAATAATTCCCAGCCTTTACTTGCAATAATTTTAACTCTTCCTGTTTGATTGGATAGTTCGAAGAAACCTATCTTCTCAACAGGTATTAATTTGTCAGTACGACTAACAATGAGTTCTGCAAGCGTTTGAACGTAATAAATATTTTTTATGTCTTCCAAAAATCTTCTCTGTTCTTCGCGGTAATCATATTCAACACGAAAGAATTTTTTGTCAACAAATTTCTGAATGCCTGTCTTAACCGGTTGAAGTAAAGCAACTACTGCTAACGCTGTTAATACTGATGGAAAAGCAGGGTTAATATCAGTGATGAACAGCGTAATGATAGAAGAAATTCCAATATAAGTTATAATTATAAAAGCCAGTATTATTGTATAAACAACGCTTCTTCTCACCAGCAAATTAATATCCATCAAATGATATTTAATTATTGCAATGCTAAATGTAATTGGAATGGCTGTTAAAAAGATTAGAATAAATGCTTCGGGCAGAAGGCTATGTCCAATAAACAAAATAGGTAATACCCAAAAGATGACAAAGCTGAATGGTCCGATGAAAAATCCTAACAGGAGCCACTGCAGTCTTTTTCTCTCATCTAAATCAGTTGCTTGCCTGTATGCATAAACACAAATAGAAATTGCCACAATAATGCAACCAATAGAAAACAGCCTGAAAAATGAATCAAAAAAGAGTACGTAGTACTTGTGGTATACGAAGTCCTTTGCCAGTGTAGCTTTAAGAAATAAAAAACCAGAGGACGACAAAGTTTATAATTGCTACAGCAGTAAAAGAATATTAAAATAAACTTAATGCTAAGAGGTTTTTTCTGAGCAAATGACGAAGTAAAATGAATAAATAAAACCGGTGTAATACTATAGGCAAAAAGCCAGATTATCCTGTTGAAGTATCCATATCCAAAAGGTGCAATTAGTGTAATTACCTGCAGTCATCATTATTACCATTCCAAGTCCAAGACTGGCAAGATGAAAAAGTCTTGATGAATTATTATGAGGTGCTTTTATCCGAACAAGAATGGCAAATACAATAAAAAATAATCCGACTATACCGATTATGGACAGATCAAAAAGAGAGTAATAGTTTGTAAGAGTTGCTGTTAAAGTTTTATCACTTCCATCACTACGAAGATTTAACTCTACTTCATCACCTATTTTTTTGCCATCAAGATATAGTTCAACTTCCTCCCAGTTGCTGAAAGGAATAATCATCAATGCTCAACACTAAATCACCGGTTGAAATACCGGTAACATTTTTATCAATGCTTTTGACAGTAAGATTATTGTTTGTAGTTGTTAAGCTGAATGGAAGTGAGGGTTTTAGGTAGTTTTGATATAATCCTGCAATACAGAAGAGTATAATAATTATATCCAGAGTTAAAAGTGCAAACTTATTATCAAGTGCACTTTTCATTTATCCTCCATTAAAATTAAAGGAATGTCTCCAGTAACTACAGAGTATGCAAAAAAGTTGTTTGTAAATTACGTTTTGAATTTCAGAAGTGCAATAAGAAAGGGATTAAGTAAAGCTAAGTTCTTCATTTTACACCTAATTTAGCTCCTTGCTTAATTAATCTAAATTCGTGCTTTTACATTCAGCTAGGTTTGATTGCACAGCATTTCGAATCATTGACTTAGATTTTCTTCTGGCTTCTAAATTCATTTTAAGAATAAGCAATGCAATCCTTAAATCAGGAACAAATATTCTTCTGAAGATATTTTTTAAACTTGTGATTTTTTTGAACAGACGAAGAAATCCTGCTTCAAGCTCAGGCTTAGATAATTTGGCTGGAGAAAAATATGCTATGCTGCACGGTGCGCTGAATTTTGATTGTTTGTATTGATAGTCGTCAAAATAGTCTTCTAAAATTCTTCCTTCGGTATTTAATTTTTTGGCTAGAGAAGTACCGGGAATCGGAAAATATAAATGCACATAAGGAACTGCAATCTTGTTCTCCTGGAAAAAGGAATAAACTTTATCGAATGTGGAAGAATCATCTTCATCAAGACCAAGCATAAAGAAAGCACCGATTTGTATCCCTGCACGTCGGATACTTGTAACCTGGCGAGAGTAATGATCTGCATTCATTTCTTTATTTAACTGCACCATATTTTTATTGTCAAGAGTTTCCAGACCAAAAAACATCATACGACATCCTGCTTTGTGCAAAAGGTTCAGCACTTCAGCATCATCACCAATATTGACTGTACATTGTGCACCCCAAACAATATTAATTTTTTCTTCGATAATACGATTGCACAATAGGGTAAGATATTTTCTGTTGTTGTAGAGATTTGCATCTAAAAAAGCTACGGGCTTCTTGAGTTCAGCTACTTGCTTCAAATCAGAAATTACATGTTCAATATTTCTTAAATGGTAATGACCATCAAAAATCGGCGGGTAACAGCAGTACGAACATTTATACCTGCATCCCAGACTTGCAATCATTGGAATGAAAGGCATATTCATTTTTTTGAGAACTGAATAATCAAAAGCGAAGTTGAGATTATTGCCAAAGTGATATTCACTCTTTAATTGATCAGACTCAACATCATTTAACATTTCTCTGCATTTTATCCGGATTAGGATATCCATAAAAAACCGCATCACAAATATTTCTGAGAATTTTATCACTGAACTCATCCATATGTGCACCGAAGATCACAACTTTATTTTTAAGTTTAAATTTCTCAGCAATCTCAACTGAATGAGAAAGGTCATACCCGGGAGAAGTAATGATTACAACGTGAGCATCTGAATCATAGTTGATCTCTTCAGTATATTCCAGGCAAGTTTCCTTTTGCCATTCAGAGGGAACTGTTGCGCTTATAATTGGCAGATTATAAGAATAGTTAAAAAGCGGCAACTCCTTTATTAATGTCCCATCCATTAAACGGTATGTTGGCTGGATAATATAAATTTTCTTTTTCATTTTTCACCTCTTTAAGAATAGAATTCTTATTACTTTGGTTCTAATTTCACTATGGGTGGACATTACCGATCCCGCTCCACACATCATCATAATTCATCTTAACGCTACTTATCACCGCCACTATTACGACAACACTAATTACCAATATAGAAACCAAGGCAGTAGTAGCACCTGGATTAAACTTGTTAATTTCTATATACTCAACTTCATTGAAATCAATAGTACCTTCAAACTCATCATCAAAGTACCTTAGTCTATATTTTCCCTTTCCATAAATAGTATCATTTTTTACTAAATAACTGCTTATCTCAGATTTGAAGATGTATTCTATATCCTTCGTCTTAATTAGCAATTCAGGAGTATAAGAATCGTTATTGAACCTATTTATCTGTATATCCTCTACATCATTTATGCTAATTGTTCCTTCAAATGGTTTAAAAGGATTATCTAATAATCTAATTTCACCCTTGCCATAAATTGTATCATACGAAATATGATAGTTATCCTCCTCAAAAGTGTATTCTTTAACTTTTGTTTTAACATACATTCCGGAATGACCTTCCGGTATGGACGTAGTTACTCTTTCCACACTGTAACAACCACTAAGATGAAAGAGTAGATAAGGGATAAAAACTGATATTAAATATTTTTTCATTTCACGCCTCACTTAATTTTTTTCAGTTCTTCTGGTTCTCCATCAGGATATACAGAATATTGGCTCAATCCTTTCATATTTTCTTCTGATAATGGTTGAATGACTATATCTGGTTCTGAAGTAATTGAACCGTAAATAAGACCCGTTAATAAACCAACACAAGAACCAACTAACCCTCCAGCAAGGGCACTCGTAGCATTGAATTCCTCCCAACCATTTGTGCCTTCATTGATTGCTAATCCTATGGCTGACCCTGCAGCTAAGCCAATAAGTGTGCACCAAACTACACTCTCCCCGATATTAGATTCGCCAGGTATTACGAATTTTTTTATTTCTGTATTGTTTATTTTTTTAAAGCAACTTGAACTTAAAGTTCCTTCTTCGCATTCCTCAGAATAAATTAAAACTGAACCATGATTTATTGATAAGAAACCACCAATGATGTTTGTTCTATTTTCAAGATATACTACCACCGTCCTGGCCATTTCTATATCTACTTTGAAAAGATATATTCTCATATTAGTAGGTGATTTGTAATTACTAATTAATGTATCTCTGATTCCACTACGAGTTTTATATGCTACTTGCACATCCAGCAAGCTATCAGCATTCAAGTAAAAGATTGCAAATTGGAATCCATTAAAAGTTGGAAGCAGGTTGTAATAATCTCTTTCTTCAAGTGAAAGTGTATCACCAATAAGCGGACTCACAATAAAAGGTTTTTCATTCTCCTGTGCTGAAGAAGGATTAGATATATAGACGACAATAAAACAAAGCAAAAAGTAAAATGTAGTTTTCATTTCATACCTCATTTAGTTTTCTTTAGCTCATTGGGTTCATTTGATTGATAGCGTGAATGAGTACTCAGTCCGCTGATTTCGTATTTTGAGAATGATTTGATTTCTTGATCAGGTGTTGAAGTAGCAATTCCAATAGTTACTCCGAGTGTTATACAACCAATCGAAGAAAGAATAATAGGTAGTTTAGACTTTTCATACGCTGCTAAACCACGCAACCAGCTACTTGAATTTTCGTAATTTGACTGATAAATGATTGCACCCACCGCAATTGCAGCAACTATTCCAAGTACTATCCCACCGGCTACATTAGAACTTCCTTTAACCACAAGCTTATCAATTTCAGAAGTATTTATTTTGCTTATGCAATCCGGGTTTTTCAAATCATCATCACAATCAGGCTTTAGTATTAACAAAGAACTTTTTCTAACGGACAATAATTCTCCGGATGTTTCCCTGCCGTCATTCATATATGCACACACTTCAGAACCCTCTTTGTATTCTGGACTTTCGTAAACAGGGTGAAAAGTATCCAGTGATCCATTTTCCAATGCATTTCTTGCATAAATATGGTAGTTCAGACTTTTTATACTTTTATAATTCTCTATCAGAGTATCTTTTAAAATCCCATCGTCATAGTATTTAACTACTGCATTCAAAGAACTATCTGGATTAAGATAGAAAACTGCAAATTGGAATTCTTCAATTTGAGGAAATAGCATATAGTAATCTCGTTCCTCCGGGGTAAGTGTATCACCTATCAAGGGAGTTACAACATAAGGGAGTTTATCTTTTTGAGCTAAAGATTTTGAACCTAAAAAATAAATGATTGCAAGAAAAAGTGTTATAAAACATAAAATTTTCATCTTGAGCCTCCATAATTATTCTGATGTCAAATTAATTAATTAGGAAGTGTAAGTTGTCTGAGAATTGTCATGATTTTGTAAAAATTCACTTATAATATTTGCCAACCCTTAAGAGTTGATTGTTTGTCAGCGGAATTAATTACAAATTAAAGTCACAATTATTCTAAGCACCTTAGGAGGAGGCTATTGTGCAGAATGTAGTACTTTCCGGAATATTCATACCTTATTCATTCTTCCTGGGGCTAAATAAATAGAATACGTTTATCCCGATTTTATTGATGAGGGAATTATGAACCAATTCCTTTCCATTACAAAATATTTACAATCACATGACATTCTCATGACATTTGTATTCGTAAATAATTGCAATTTGGTGTGTGCAGAATAGCTCTGCAAAAAACTAATCACATTAATTGGAGGTATAACATGATTAAATCACTTCTTTGCTTTACAGTAATTTTTATATTCACAGTATTTAATCAAAATACTGTTGCTCAAGGGGATGTTCTCACGATTCTTCATTTTAACGATTCACATTCTACACTGTCACCTTTGGGTCCGCGAACGAGCAGCCTTGAAGGAACACAAGGTGGAATTGCGCGCGTTGCTTCTGTCATTGGTTTAACTCAAATGACAGAACAAAATGTTCTCGTTCTTCATGCTGGTGATGTATCAATCGGCGATATGTTTTTTACTCAGTATTTCGCTGCGGCAGAATTTCAATTGATGAACTTGCTCGGTTTTGAAGCAATGGCAGTTGGTAACCACGAATTCGATTTAACTCCTGATGCATTGCTGGGTGCTTTACAGGCATCATTTCCGCCCGGCAGTGGATTTCCATTGGTATCAGCAAATTTAATATTCGATGGAACAACACCTTTACTTGAAGACTATATTGACCCTTATGTCGTCATTCAAAAAGGTCCTGTGAAAGTGGGAATTTTCAGTCTACTTACACCGGAAACAAATCTTTTCTCTCAGCCTGCACCCATTATAGTCTCCGATGCAATTGTGGAAAAAGCTGCTGAGATGGTTACAACTTTAAGTTTGCAGGATTGCGATGTTATAATTCTTCTTTCACATCTTGGAGTTGCGCTTGATCAGATTGTTGCTTCCTACGTTCCTGGAATTGATGTGATAGTGAGCGGACACGATCATTACAAGTTTGAAACTCCATTAACTATTACTGATCCACTTGGAGGAACGACACTTTTGGTTCAGGCGAAATCAAATTATATGTATGCAGGGAAAATGAAATTGGAAATTAATGGAGATGATGTTCAGTTAATTGATTATCAATTAATTCCGATGGATGAAAATATTCCTGAGGAACCTACAGTCAAAGCTGCTGTAAACGATCTGATTGCTGGAATTGAATTAGTGTATGGACCAGTTTATTCACAGCAAATGGGTTACGCAAATTATTTCTTTAGTGAAGAAGCAACAAATCTTTCAAGCAAAGGTGCACACGATACACCAATTGGCAATCTTGTTACCGATGCTTTCCGAGCAACATTTGCAACAGATATTGCAATCCAGCCCGGTGGGTTTACTGCTCTGCCACTTTGGGAAGGTCCTTTAGTTGCAGCTGATGTATTCAGAGTTAATGGATACGGGTTTAATACTATTAACGGCTTAGGATTCCAAATGGTTACTTTTAATATGTACGGTGAAAGCTTATTGGGAGGTTTGGAGTTTGGACTTTCAGAAATAGAAAAGAACGATGAATTTCTGATTCAAGTTTCAGGTATGCAGTATTTCTACGATGGAACTCAACCGGCATACTCAAGATTGAAAGGAGTTTTAATTAATGGATCACCTGTTGATCCATCGGCTA
>CAVORE010000018.1:0-7575 GCA_963698525.1 uncultured Ignavibacteriaceae bacterium
TGGTTGATGGGTTAAATGGATTAGGATAGTTTTGATACAGAAAAAAAGTACTGGGAAGTATTTCTTCTACCAAAACTGCTGTAGAGCCTCCTACTTTAAATGTTATTTCATCAACTATTAGTTCTGTCCCTACCTGCGGGTTCCCAATGCCAGACGCAACCATGATGAATACTGAATCTGGTAATAAACTGGATTGAATAATAATTGGAAATTCCAGATAGGTAAATTCGCTGATAGTCGAATCGATCTTAAAAGTACAACTGTCCGTTGCAGCAATGATACTATCACCTTTCATCAAGCCTACCAGAATAATTGCTTGATCGCCGGGCATAATGTTTGATTTCACACAAGCTGAAAATCTAGTGGGTATCTGACTAAAGTTATATGCAGTTTCTAAAATGGCAACCCCCGGGAAAGGAAATCCAAGGTTCAATGTTTTAACTTTCATGGCATAACTACCGCTGCAGCCAGGAGAGAAAGGTTCGACATTTACTATAGGAAAACTATTGGAAGTTTGCCAGCCGACAGGATTATTGTTACTATCCGGATCAGTTACCCAGTCTTCAAATCCAACATTTAGGAATTGACTGAATGATTGAGAATAAAAAATCATGACAAAAAGAATTGTGTAAATTGATCGCATAGTTGTTTCTCTCCTTATTTTATTAGTAATAATTTCTTAGTTTTAACAAAATCAGTTGCCTGCAAACAATAAAAATATACTACGCTTGGTGAAAGAATACTTATACCGGCTGTTAGAATTTTATTATCAGGGAAAAGAAAAAGAATATCGTTTGGTGTATCAATCTGATTTGTACTAAAATCAACCGTGGTAATACCATTATTGCCGAAGGTTGGGTCCGGAACCCAAGTGCTTTGTGCTGTCAGATTACCGAGGACTATGATTGTGATTAAACAAACTAAAGATGTTTTTTTCACATTTACTCCTTTATTAAAATCTTTCTGGGATAAAATTATTATTTGGCAGGTATGGTTTCAATCACGCAAACGCGTGGTTTTTATGTAAGACTGTCCCGCTGTATTGGGAAAAGAGATTAAAAGAGAAGGAAAATTAAACCGGTGATTTATTTGTTTTCCTTCTCTTATTTAGGAGAGGAGAAAGATTATTTCAGAAGTATCATTTTCTTAGTCTGTGTAAATGAATCGGTTTGAATTCTGTAAAAGTAGATACCGCTTGAAAGATTTCCAGTATTGAATTTTACTACGTGATTACCTTTTTGTTTTTCTTCATTAACAAGAGTAGTGACTTCTCTTCCGAGAATATCATATATTTTAATCGTAACTACTCCGGGTTGGGGAATTGAGTATTCAATTGTTGTTGTCGGATTAAATGGATTGGGATAGTTCTGTTCAAGAGAAAATTCTTCGGGTATGTTGTCAATAGTATGTTCAACGGGAAGAACTCCCGAAATAACCCAGGTGGCTCCGCTAATTGTTCCATCGTTATGGCTGCTGGTGGCGTCGTATGTTATTGTACCTGTTCCTTCATCAAATTTCCAGTATCCAATTAAACCAGTTTCATTTCCATTCAGCGTCTGGTTCATTGTGGATTGAATTTCTGATTCTGTCCGGGCAATATTCCAGATACGGGCTTCATCAATTATTCCTTTAAGCGGAGGATCACTCCCTACTGGATCAAAACCATAATAGAGATTGCCGGTAGAGTTGCTGACACTATTGCCTACACTTTTACTTGTATCAAATACTCCATTGATGTATAAACTAGCTGTTCCGGTGGAAGCCTCGTATGTTGCTGCAACGTGTGTATACTGATGAATCGGAATTGAAGGAGACGATATAAGGTGTGTTCCTCCGAAAATATCGTATAAATAAAAATATACCCGGTTCCCGGAATACAAAAATTGCTTATCTTCTGCGAAGGCAACCACTTTACGGAAAATATATCCGCTCTGAGAAGAATCCGGTTTTATCCAGGCTTCATAGGTAACCGCAGTTCCTACATGGAAGGTTGAATCGTTTCCCATATCCACATAGTCATTCACCCCATCAAACAGGAGTGCATTGCCGAAGCTTTGAGCTTTTACGCACAGGCTCAAAACGATGGTAAGAATTACAAAGTATAAAAAAGTTTTCATAAGACACCTCATTTATTTAGTTTTTTTAAGTTACCTAAGTAAAATCATCTTCTTTGTCTCAACAAAATTTCCTGCCTGAATTTTATAGAAGTATATACCCGAGGCAAGGTTTGATGCATTGAAATTTATTTCATATACGCCTGTAGATTTTTCTTCATCAACCAGTGTCGCAATTTCATTGCCTAGTACATCATAAACTTTCAATGTTACATTGCTCTGTTTAGCTATTGAGTATTTTATTGTTGTAGCAGGGTTGAATGGGTTAGGGTAGTTTTGTGCAAGTGTAAAGTTATCAGGTAATGGCTTTAGTTCATTTTCAACATCAAGTGGTATCCCAGTTATCTTTAATATTTCACCATCTTCTAAAGTTGAAATAAACAATTCACCTGCTGAATTAAAAACCATTCCTGCTGGAAAATCTAAACCATATATTAATGTATCCACATTTGAGTTGTATATTTTGAATAAGGCTCCTGTAGTTTGCAGAAAACCCCCATTAAATTCTCCAAACTGAATAGCTACTAATTTGTTATCAATTGGATCCATTGCTACATCAGTAATTGTAGTTAGCTGTCCCTGATAGATACTCTTATTACCATTCAAATCGACATCATAGATTGCCGCACCTCCTGTAGGGAATGGAAAAGTGCTGAGTGAGCCTACATAAAAATTTGTTATGGTATAAACTATTCCTGTTGATACAACATTACCAAGATTAGTGAAGACGCTCAATGTGCCTGAACTCCTTTCTCTCTTAATCACACCATTAAAACCAGCATCAGAGATATACCAATCATCATTTGGTCCAATAACTATTCTATAGGGGTTTGTTGTCTGTCCTCCCTGGCTGAGAGAATAATCCCCAATATTATAAACGGCTTCAATAGCAATTGGAGTTAGGGGAGGATCACCCGGAGTGAACCCGGAAGTGTCAACAACAAGTATTGATTCAGAGCTTGGTTTGTTTCCTTCACCCTGAACTATCAGAAGCTTTCCGTCTATGTCAAATAGAACGTGTTCAGCACCTATAGGATCACCTT
This sequence comes from uncultured Ignavibacteriaceae bacterium, assembly GCA_963698525.1. Taxonomy (GTDB): domain Bacteria; phylum Bacteroidota; class Ignavibacteria; order Ignavibacteriales; family Ignavibacteriaceae; genus IGN2. Next base: position 3,158 of record CAVORE010000018.1, read on the forward strand.
GAATTATTGCTGAGGGAAGATTAATAATGAAGGGATGGACAACTCCGGCCTGAGTAACAATTGATATTCTGCTATCATTGTTTCCGGTTCCTTGTTCTGCAACCCAGAGGTTACCATTACCATCAATAGTTAAGCCTATTGGATTTGTAAGTCCGGTTGCGTACACCTCGATTGATACTTGACAATGAGAATTTTCTGAGAGAACCAAAAAAGCACAAAGCAGAAATAGTAAAATCTTGTTAACCATATAGCCTCCTTTTATGATTGTTAAAATAATTACTGATTTAGCTATCTACGAGGCGACAAATGTCGCTATTTCATCAAAATCATCTTCTTCATTTCAACAAAACTGCCTGATTGCAGTTTATAAAAATAAATTCCTGAAGCTAAATCCGAAACATTAATCAAGCACTTTCAGCTCCACAGTTCTTTCAAAATAATTACCTACCATTCCTTCTTTTCCTTTTCCCTTAACAGATTCTCCGCGTGTTAACATTCCTTGAAGTAAAAGATTGGCATCGCGGGCAGCATCTGAAGGGCGGATCGTCATTGGTAATACCGTTATGTCAAAGTTTTCATATACTTCGAGATTATCACCAACAAGCCTGCAGGATGCCTGTAAATTAACATCCCAGCCAGGTGCAAACTTGGATATCGAACTTGTTTTTATAGCTGCAGTATCAACATAAATCCATCCGTTTCTGTATGGTTTAACTTCCGTGCTATTCTTTCTATAGCCTATGACTGTAAGTACAGTAAGTGATTCGTAACGTTTCGTAGCCAGCAGAAAGCTTCCATCTTTTCCCCGGAGAGATTTTTTTGTTTCCTTTTGGATTATATCAATAATAATATCATCAGGATTAATCCAGGGCCCATTGTCGGCATGGCAACTAAGGCAATTCTTAGCATTGGTAAGTATTCCAACAGCAGGAGGATAAGCATATAAATTTCCGGAACCGATATTAAAGAATGGGACACAGATCGAAAGGAACGCTACAGCAGCAGCTAACATAAAAATTGTTATTTTCATTTCTGTTTACTCCTTATTTCTGTTTAGTATTTAGCAGTTGTTTCATAAAATTTCTTCTTTATACTTAATGTATTTAGTTATTTGAACGAATGCTCTTAATCCTATGCTCCTTTGCAATCTTAAAATCTTCAGGTCTATTCATGCTAAGGAACATTCCTTCTTCATATCAATTATACTTTTTACTTTAAAAAATTTTTCTTTATTAAATAGAGTTAAACTCTTTTACCTCATCAAAATCATTTTCTTAGTTTGAGTATAATTACCTCCCTGCAATCTGTAAAAATAAACTCCACTTGAAAATCCTTCAGCGCTGAACTCAATTTCATATCTTCCTGCCTGTTTGTATTCATTCACTAAAGTAGCAACTTCATTACCAAGCACATCATAAACCTTCAAAGTTTGATGACTGCCGACTGGTGACTGCCAACTGATTTTAGTCGTTGGATTAAATGGGTTAGGATAGTTCTGCTCTAAACGAAATTCAGTTGGAATGAGTGAACCTTGATCATTGCCGATTCCAGTTAATTTGTTTGTAAGTGATAACGTATCTTCTATCGTACCATTGTTTCCTTCATCAACAAGTATTTTTAGTTCTGTGTTTGTTACATCTGTCCAGTCAGGAACAATTGTATGAGAGGTGTTTGTTGTTAATGGAATATTAAATTCTCCAAACCTTCCAATTCCATTCTCGTTTACATAGTTTATTTCAATGTCATAGTCTTTGGCTGTTCCGAATGATGTCAGCTTAATTTTAGTGCTGTCCGGGTTTTCAATCTTCACTGAATCATTCTGTGCTAACTCTATTGAGCTTAGGGCAAATAGTTTTTCTTGCGTGGTTTCATTTATGATGTTCAGAAGACTAATTGTTTTATTTTGCAAATCGGGATTAGTAACAGAAACACCTCCATCGAAAAAGAATCTGTCAGTATGAGTCTGCTCTGCATCATATCGTTTACACGTAAATGTTTTGTTACCAGTAAAGAAGAATGTCTTTACTGTATCTGATGTGAAGTTGTCAGTAATAACTGAGTAATTATCTGTTGGAAGTGAATACCCATATGGCGGTGTTTCTGTGCCATCTAAATAAAACATAGGTACTGAATTGGGTATATCACTTAAGACTGAACCATTACTAAAACCAGTTACATTCCCCAGGGCATCTATTATTTTTGTACTCGCATCTATGTTAGTATAAATCTCCCGTTCATCTGAAGACAATACAAAGGGTGAAGTATAACCCTCTGTTCTCTTGGGTAAGGCTGCACTGTTAAAATATACACTTGATTCATTCTCTAACATGAACTTCTTTTCTCCGCCCCAATTTGCCCAGCCGTAGAGTGGCGTCCAGGTTCCATTGAATGAGTTACCTAATGTATCAATCTTTATTATGGCCAAACTAGTTGGGTAACTGTTATCATATACATATAAATAATAAATATGCTTCATCGCTATGTCTTGCTCAAGTTTATATGGTAAAATATTATGCCCACCCGGCCCGTTATTGTTCCAAATTGACAATGTTCTTGGAGAGACATTATCCACTTTAAACATCTCTTTCAATTCACCTATTGTCTGATTTGGAGTTACAACATTCCATCTTCCAATTTTAAATTGCTGAGTAGGATTACCGAACTGATGTGTAAATAATTCATTCACCACTTTCTTAACACCATCATTGGATAACACCGTTATAGGATTTGCGAATGCCGGAAAGCTGCTGAACTTGGTTTGAAATTGTCCCTTATAACTAAAGGCGAGTGCATTCGATGCTGCAATTCCGAAACATGAGCCACCCCAGGGGTTCTTTACCGCACTCCACCGCTGAATAGCCGTAGGAGAATAAATACTCAATGTGGTGCTTGCGTAACAAGCATTGATACCAAATGCATTTACCCATGAAACCCAGTCTGGAAAGTCGGAAGATTTTGCAAAAGCAAAAGTGAACCCACCTTGCCACTGTGAATATTGGCTGTTGGTAAAGGAATCTAAACCTTGATAAAAGAATTGCTGATACCATGTTTGGGGAAACATATCGGCTTGATTATTCGAAAATCCCCATTGGTCTTCCTCTTTTCTATACGGCTCATACTGCCCGCTGCTATCTCGTGTTAGAATATATGGCTTAATCTTAAATAGATCGCTGGTATCTGCAATTGTCGTATCTGCCATATCAACAATTCTTATCATACATTTTTTAGATAAGATGTTCTTGGGAATATCCCATATATACAGTCCAGTATCAGCGTCCGGTATAAAATCTATGATATTAAATGTCTTTCCCGAATCGGCACTAAAATCTATTTGTAAAAATTGATCCTTCTTACCGCCTTTCCACTTGATTGTATCTTTTTCACCGGCGATCCAGAGCATATTTTTTGTTGGTTTGGTGATTTTTAAGCGAGGTAGTTTGACATACCATGCTTCAGTCATTCCATTGTGGTTTCCATAGCCAACGATGGCTGTACCTGAACTGTCAATTGCTGTAGCATTGGTAAGTGTCCAACCAGTGAGGTCAAGATGATACTCATTTTCCAGTACTGTCTTAAGATCCCGTGCACTGGAGTCTGCGTCCCAAATGAATGCTCTCAAATTCATTGATCCAACAATGATGCTGCCATCCGCTGATACGTCGTAAGCTCTGCTGCCCACCGTTGTTCCCTGCAACGGTTCCCACCCGCCTGCAATAGTCCATCGTGCAGCAGTAAGCGGACCTAAATAAGTTGCAGTAAGTGCACCGACGATAACCTCCCCATTATTAGATACACCCCAAACTTGACTCTCATAATAGCCGCCTGTTCCTAATGGCTGCAGTCCACCACCATTGATACTTCTGAATGCAACGGAATATGGCTGCAATGCGCTATAGTAGAGTCGATCGTATCCCACTATTACGGAACCATCGGGGGAGACATCTGTAGCAATGCTTGAATTTCCACCGGTAAGATAACCAAGGTTTTGAACTCCGCCTCCGACCCACATCAATGCTTCGTAGTAATTGGTATTGTTTTTTCCGTGCCCTACGATTATTGTTCCGTCGTAAGAGATACCCATCGCAAGACTCCCTTCCGTTATGGGTGGATCAACTGGCGGTGAGGGCAGCGCCGAAACGGTACCTCCTGACCAACGCAATGCTTTTGCTCCAACTCCTGAAATGAGTGCTCCACCGATCATGATCGATCCATCGCCAGAAACACCGTGAACACCTTGAGATGTTGCATTTGAATAAGTGGGAAGTACTTCCAGTCCACCTATCTCTGTCCAGCGAAAGGCATTGCCAGGAGGTGTGTTATCACCACCAACAACGACTAATCCGTTTCCAGATACATCCGTTGCTGTGCTGTATGTTCCTCCTGGTAAATGCCCAAGCCCGATGAAGCGTGCTGTATCT
>CAVORE010000019.1:0-6560 GCA_963698525.1 uncultured Ignavibacteriaceae bacterium
GAACCACGATACAATTTCCCGCCAAAGATGTAACCTGCACCAATTCCGTTGGATATTTTAATATATATAAGATCATTAACATCTTTGCCTGCACCCCACCAGTGTTCGGCTAATGCACCCAAGTTTGCATCATTATCCAGGTAAACGGGCACGCCGTATTTTTCACGTAATCTTTCCAGTCCGCTTTTTCCATGCCAGGCGGGAATTATTGATTCGGATAAATACTCCGGACGAATTGGGTCAACAGGGCTTGGTACAGATACTCCAATACTTAAAAGCATTTCAGAGCCCTGCTTCAAGGATGAAAGACATTCGTTACAGAGTTCATCTATTAATTTATGCGTGCCTTCAGGATCTTCTCTTACTGGATATTCCTTTTCTTTCCATAGAAGTAATTTGCCGCGCAAATTGGTCATGGCCACGGAAACGTGTGTAGCACCTATATCAATACCAAGAATTACTTTTGCATCATCCTGAAACTCAAGTAAAATTGGCTTTCTGCCGCCGCTCGATTCACCATTCCCAACCTCAGCAACTAAACCTGTTGGAAGTAATTCCTTAATAATCTCTGTAACAGTTGAACGAGATAAATCTAACTGACGTGAAATCTCAGCTCTTGAAATTTGATGTTCACGCCAAATTAATCTCAACGTAGAATCTTTCAATGACAACTCGCTTTGCTGATCTATTTGGGTTTCAGCATTACTGGTTATTCTATGCATAATTTGTTATCAATTTAAATAGCATTAGAACTTCACTTATTTATGAAATAGTATATTATCAACGTAAACAGTATTCGGATTACCAGAAATAATCATCTGTGCTAAATGACCCTTAGTCGTTAAGCCTGTAAAATTCAATAAGGGAATATCAAATCTAATCCAACTTCCTGTTGCTAAAGCAGGAACTGAGTTCGCATCGAATGTAAGTTCATGTTCAACATCATCACCACCACCAAAAACTCCGTTTGCACCAAAATCAACCAGTTTGACTTTAAATACAACAGGAATTGCTGTTGGATCAGGAGTCCAGATATCCATACGAAAATGTGTCATCTGGGTTGCATCAACTGTTTGGCTGGTGAATTCAATTCCTGCAAAAACCAAATTTGTATACAATTTAGTATCATTACCTACTATTTGAACATCTGCTACATCAGCTTGATCCCATGAAGCAGACCATGTATCTACTTGTACATTCGAATAAGAATTACTGAATAATGATATAACATCGGCTGAAGGATAAGTTGGTGTAGGTGCCGGCGTTGTTGGTTCATTAACAGTTCCTCCTCCTTGCTTATAGAAATAAACATTATCAACATAAACCGTGGGTAAGTCACCGGATATTACTAACTGAGCTAAATGCTGTTTTGTAGTAAGTCCTGTAAAAGCAGATAGAGGAATATCCAACTGAACCCACTGCCTTGTTGCTAAACCTGGAACTGTATTTGCCGTAAATGTAACTTCGTGAGATACATCATCTCCACCGCCAAAAGCTCCATCAGCACCAAAATCAACTAACAATACTTTAAAAGCTGCTGGAGGAGTAGTTGAGTTTGGAGTCCAGATATCCATATGAAAATGTGTCATCTGGGTTGCATCAATTGTCTGTGAGGCAAACTCAATACCGTTGAAATTAAGATTAGTATAAAGTTTTACATCATCGCCATCAATCTGAAGCTCAGTTAAAACAGCTGTTGAGTAAAGCCATCCTGTTGCCCAGGTATCAACTGGTACATTTGTGTAGGCATTGCTAAATAATGATATAACATCTGCAGCAGGAACAGTTGGAACAGGTGCACGTTCAGGAAGTTCATCTACATTTAAGGAAATAGAACCTGCAGCACTCTGTAAACCAAATGTTGCAGTTATTGTAGCGGAACCCATCGCAAGTACTGTTATCTGTCCGTTTTCGTTAACGGTTGCGACTGATTCATCAGATGAAGTGAATGTAAAATAACTGGGTGAAACATTTACTCTTTCATCAGTTCCATCGGGCATATTAAAGAGTACATATGTATCTCCAATGTTAAGCGTCTGTCCAACAGCGGTGATAATAGTTTGATCTTGTCCATTTAATATGAAGGGTCTTGGATGCGCAATTGTTCCAAGTTTTTCAAACTTTACTTCATCAAACCATATTGTGTAGCCACGATCGTTTTCAGGTCCTTCAGAATAAAAGAACATTCCTCTTTCTTCTGTAAACCTGCTTGGATCAGGTATTGGAATAATATACTTTTTCCAATTGGTGTTAACGGCTAATCCAGTTATAGTTGCAAGATTTCTTGATAGTCCAAGATCGTTGCCAATACCAACTATATCTATATTTGCTGGTTGACTTGATTTGGCCCAAAAAGTTAATGCATCATAACCGGTAAGATTTCTTCCGGCTTCAGTAAAATACGCTCCACCTGCATAAGCTCCCATTGGATCTTCAAAATCTGGAACCTCAATACGCATTGAAGCTGTCCCGCTATACTTGATATCTTTATCAACATCAAAAGCAGTTACTTTTGATCCGCCGAAAGCAGCATAATTAAGACCGGAACTAAATCCGTCTATAAATACTTCAGGAATATCGGGATAAGTTGCAGGTTCTAAAAGGTTGGGATCTCTTTCACAACTTGTAAAGAATAGCACGGAAATCATTGTGAAGATAGTTATTGTCGAATAAAAAATATTTCTTTTTATCATGAGAAACTCCGCTAATTATTTTAATTACATACCAAAGTTGAAATGCAAATATGTACGTATCTCCCACTCGCTACCGTTGGAAAAACCAGGAGCCTCAGGATCGCATATCGGGATTCCTAAAACATTCAGATTTTTTGTTGGACAATAACGTGGTGAGTATTCATCAAGTGAACGCCACGTCCCGCGGACTCCTAATCTGGTTTGTGGTATATCAAACCATTCCGGTATCCCTAATTGAACTGATAAGTCTGCAACTAACTGAAGTGGATATGTTAAGTTAAAATCTCTGTGATAATCGTATGGTCCCCAATCGTTGATCTTAACTTGTGTGATAAACTTAAATGAATTCATTGCTAATCGGATATCAGCGCCATATCTATGAATAAGGCGCGTATCACTACCGTTCGGTTCACCTTCACCTGCATAAATGTTAGCAATTAAACCATAGCCAGGTGCAAGCTTGGAGACTATTCTGCCATGAAATTCCCACAGATCTCTTGCAGGAGGGGCCCCAGGAAAAGCAAATATGGTTCTACCATCAGCTAATATTCCAATTGATGCGTCTCTCGTAGTTGGTTGATGCCTGAAGATCACGCCTGCACTAATTGAAAATGGTGCGTCTTCTCTAACATCACTGTCCCAAGCATACATCCATGTTGCTGGTGTTGGATCGTAAGTAATTAACAATTCTCCTGCAACAGTTTCACGGTTACCAAGGACTGCAAACGGATCATCTAAAATATTTCTTGGTCTTCCGGGTGGAGGAACATCTCCAGGTATTGGAGCTTCAATCGGTTTTTGCCATAAGAAGTTAGGACCAATTTGGAAATCGCCAAATAAAACTGCTAAACCGGAAAGTACACTGTACTGATTTCCTGAGCCACTGTTTTTTAATCTCCAGCCTGTAAAAGTAAGAGATTGATTGACTCCACCATCAGCAACTAAACCTTGCACTGAACCTTCTGTATACCAATTCCATCTTCCACTTGTCATTGTTATCTTTATTTTTCCACCAAATGCATCTGATGCTTTAATCTGATCTTTTAAAATTTTATAATTACCTGCATCACCGGATACAAGCTGAAATGTTTCGCCTTTTTTCGTACTGCCAGACCAAATACCGCCAAGCTCAAATCCGAAAATACCTTGCTTGGTTGTCAAGTGTAATGTTGCTCGCCTCGTGGGTGGAACAGGAATTGCAAAAGAGCTAACTGTCTCACCTTGTTTATCAAGATCTTCGTGAAAAATTCCAGTTATATTAAAAGGCCCAAGAACTTTACTATATTTAATTAATATGGCTGGGTTAGCTCCCCACCAAAGTTCGGGGCCAAATGCAATTTTTAAACCATCGAGTTCTTTCTTACCTGCTATTTCAAATCCAAGCGGGGCATTAGCATTATAAATATCAATGTTCGGTCCATAGTTAGCTTCAGGATATAAACCAAAGAAGTCACCCTCGTAACCCCAATGATAATGTCCTGTCCTATAAAAAGCATTCAAGTGAAACCAGGAATGTTCCCAATCAAAGCTTGCACTGTAAACTTTTACTCTATCAATGCTCTCAAGCGTAACTTGCTCATCCGGTGTTAATAAAGTTTGAGGCCTTCCCCTATTTTCATAAAAAATTTCATCTATAGGATTAGTTGGAATATTACCTAAAACATTTAGAGCTAATTTACCAGTTACATTGGCTGCTGGTTGTGATTCAAATTCAGCATAAAATGATTGGAGGTGATCAAATCCTAAAAATGCAGGATAATTATTACTACCAGAAATTGGATCATCAGGTGTGGTTATTTTATCACCGCCAGTGCTATATGTTTCAAACTTTAGACGCAATCCACTTAACCTAACAGCAGTTAATGTAGATGTTTCCAGAGCTGCTTTATCTCCGCGCGCTTTTAATATATAAGGCATGGGTGAGATTTTATTAAAGTATGATTCAATCGCTGCAGCATCAACATTTTTATCCAGTGGATTCAATTTAAATGCATCCATCAGAGCATAGTATGCAGCTCTTGGGTAAAGCTGATAAAATCCTTTAGCATCTGTAGGACCTTTAGCACATATTCCAAACCATTCTTCGTTCATATTATTTTCACCCTCAACATAGTCTTCGCTGTATCCGCCATTGGACCAGGACGCGTGAGTATCATGAACGCTTAGATTACTTTCCTGCAAATACTTCCACCAGCCATCACTGAATTGAAAAGTTATACCACCAATTGATACACCCGTTTTTCCATTTCCATAAGCGTGTTCAAAAATTTCTTTCCAATTTCCCAGTAAGTATTTTGTCTGCATCAACTGATCTTCACTCATAGTTAAAGAATTGAATGCATCTGAGCCAAACTCAGTAAACATTATTGGAACATCTAATTTTTCCTTCACCCTATCAAATGCATCCGTAAAGGAAACACCTCTATAAGCGTTAACACCAAAAACATCCATATCGGTAACTTCTTCTGCCAGAATATCAAGGAAGAGAAGATCACCATTACAAATAGCAACTGGATGATTTTCATCAAACTTTTTTATTTCCTTTACACCTTCATTAAAAAGTTTGTACATATGTCTGGCTCTAACCGATTCCAAAGTCTCGCCTACAGGTATGTCTTCAGTTTCTGCACCACCCCAGAAAAGGCCGTAGTTATTTTCGTTTCCTAAAAGCCACATTAAAAGGCCAGGAACATTTTTAAATTCATTCGCCAGTGTGTTGATTTCCATTAGAAGCTGTTCCCTTGTTTGCGGATCAGCATAATCTGTATTAGGAATATAAACTCCATCAATTGTTACACCGTAGCGCCCAAAGGAATGATTTAGAATTGTATAAATCCCATAGTTCCTGTAGATGTATTCAATCCATTTAGGCTGGATTCCAGTATATGCACGTATTGCATTCACTCCCATATTTTTCAGAAGAGACATCTCTTCATCCAATGCTTGCTTTATAAACTCATCAGATTTAGTCCAAAGACTATATGAATAATTTTCACCAATTGGAAAGTAATCCCAATTCATTCCAATTACTATAAAGTCCTTACCATCAACAAGTAATTTATGTCCGTTTTCATTTTTTACTAGCGAGATTTTATTTACTTGTGCGTTGGTAACCGAAAAGGCAACCAGAAGAGAGAGAATAAGAATTCTAAAACAGGTTAGTTTTATTTGACTTAAAGCCATGCAAACCTCCTTACCATGTGGTATGTGTAAGTTTCGTAATGTATAAAATGGTCTTTGTATTTATTTAGATTATTTTGATTAGAGAATACTTTTTGATTTGATTTTATAGGGTGGGAACTTTGATCGAATGTGAGGTGATTTATTGAACAAAGTCTTGCTCTATCACTGATTTTTGTTCTAATAAAATTTGAAAATATTAACTGCATTCTACGCTTTCATTTGGTGGTAAAAGGTTTTTAACAGTTGCAAACTTATACTTGATTATAGTTTAAGCCATACTTTGTTCGATTCACGAACAAAGTTAATGCTAATTTTTTCTTTTGTCAAGCAAAAAGAACGAAACACAGAATTCTTTAAACAACAAGAAATTTTAAAGGATTTTTATGCCGCAGTAGTATAAAAAAAGTATTTTTTTTCAATATTTGATTAAAAATGATGTAAAGTTTCAGCTGAAGGATGAACTTCCCCAAAATATAATGTAAAAGCAAAGAAGCAAAATTTTAAAAGCACAAACAAAAAAAGTCGAAAGAATTAAAAATATTTAGAGAATTTCGTGAGAACAAAATTTCTTTCAAATTTAATCTAAAATTGCAATTTTAATAAATTCTTCTTCTTTCCCTTCTATGAAAATAAAAAGCTCAAAACCTTTGATTTTGAGCTAAATTGCTTGGCGGAGAGTCAGGG
>CAVORE010000020.1:0-188688 GCA_963698525.1 uncultured Ignavibacteriaceae bacterium
GACTGCAGGGTGTGATTAAAGCGGTTTGTGATAAGACAAACGGCGGTGAAAAATATTCGCTGGATAAAGTGCTGAAAAGTTTTGCTTAATCAATTAAAACTTTGTTTAATTGAGGTTGGTCACAATATATTTTAGTTTTGAATTGACAATCAAATAATTAACTTATAGTCCTGCTATACGCAATGCGTATACTGAGAGGTTACCAACCATATTAACGGCTTGGCAACCTGATACAAAAGTTGCAAAATTAAAGTAAAATAGTCATACTAATGATAAATTTCATTAAATAACAAAATTAAGATCATGAAAAAAAACATTATTACATTTCTAGTTTTGGTCATGTCGTTATCCTCGTTTTCTCAGAATGACTGTAATTGTGAGCAGTCATTAAATTTGTTAATTAAAAAAATGGAAAGTGAATATCCGGGATTTAAAGAAAAAACAACAGATACAATAATGTATAGTAATTTTAAAGAAAGATTAATAATTAAATCCCGGAATAATAAGGATTCTGATTGTTTTGATGTATTAAAATACTATTTGTCCTATTTTAGAGATGCACACGTACGCCTGATTCAGACAAACGAGACTACAGATTCTCAAACTGATAAGAAATCAGAAACTAAGCTTGATATCAATCTTGATGATTTTTATAATCATATTGCCAAATCTAAAGATGTACTTGAAGGGGTATGGAAATCGTCAGCATACAAAGTAGGTATTATAAAAATTGACAACGTATATCAGGGTTTTATTATTGAAACAAGTAGCTCAGGTTGGAATGCAAATGAAATCAAACTGAGTTTGATGCTGGACGGAAAGGCTAATTATTATATGGGAGACCATTCTAAAGTGGAAGATACTTATCAGCAATTTGATGAGTGCATCTTACATCTTAATAATTATAATATTGTATTTACAAAAGAATTGCCGGTTCCGAAACTTTCTGAAGATGGAATTCAACAAAAAATAAATAAAATAATAGGTTTTTACTTTACTAAATTATCGGATAAAACGTCATTGCTATGTATTTCCAGCTTTGAAGATGCATATGTTGAACGAATTGAGAAAATGGTATCAGATAACAAACAAACAATAGAAAACTGTGAGAATTTAATTATTGATGTCAGAAATAATTTAGGAGGTACGTATGATGCTTATGATGAAATATTACCATACATTCTTACAAATACAATCAGGGGTGCTGGTTCTGAATTTCTTGTTACACAAACCTTAATTGATGCTGTGGAATCTTGGTTTGATGATGAAGTTGGAAGGGAAAAGGCCAGAAGATGGATAAGTATGTTTGAAGGAAATATTGGTAAATTTGTAAATACAGATACTACTGATGTTTACATAAGTGAAATAGAAATAGCAAAAAAGAGTCCAACGCAAATTGTAATATTAGCAAATAAGAGAACTGCCAGCTCTGGGGAGGCTTTTGTTTTAGAGGCAAAACAGAGCAAAAAAGTAAAAATATTAGGAACACCAACTTATGGAGCAATCGATTATGGTTCTGCAAGTGTATTCGATTTTGGATGTGAAAATTACAAACTTATGATGCCAACCTGGCGAGTCACTAGACTTCCTGATTACCCAATCGACAACATTGGAGTTCAACCTGACATTTATTTGGATAAATCTGTTGAAGATTGGATTCAGTTTGCCGTTGATTATTTAGAGAATTAAAAATAATTCTACTATCATCAATAAAAATACGGTTGGTAACAATGTATAAAAATAATAGCCGAGACAGTAGTAGATTCAAGGGTTATAGTCCGCTTCAACTTTCCTGTAATTTGACAGGAATGAAGCTCGTAATCGGCTATTATTCTTATACGAAACGTTAAAATAATATTGAGAAAAAAAACCACACTTCTCAAATAAGTAAAATCCTCCTCTACCTATTCTTTGATAAACCGGAATTACCGAATGACACATATAACATTTTATAGAAAACAATGACAGAAATTTTAGTTAAACATATAAGCAGCACACTTTCTATAAGTAAATCTCAGGTTTCAAATACTGTTAAGCTGTTAGAGGAGGGAGCGACAATTCCTTTTATCTCCCGCTACAGGAAAGAAGCTACCGGAAGTCTTGATGAAACAGAGGTAACAGCAATTGAAAAGGAATGGAAACGATTGCTGGAATTGGTTAAGAGACGTGAAGCTATTCTTAAAAGCATTAACGACCAGGAATTGTTAACTCCTGAGCTGGAAGTGAAAATTAATAACTGCTGGAATATGGCAGAGCTTGAAGACATTTATCTTCCATACAAACCAAAACGAAAAACAAGGGCAAGTGCAGCGCGGGAAAAAGGATTAGAACCTCTTGCAGAAATAATAATGGCACAGAAGGAAGATAAGATAGAGAAGATTGCGGAAAAATATTTAAATGATGAAGTGCCGGACATAGAAGCAGCGTTAGCAGGGGCAAGAGATATTATTGCAGAATGGATTAATGAAAATGCAGATGCCCGGAATAAAATAAGACAGCTATTTGAGCGTGATGCAATAATCAGTTCAAAAGTAATAGAGAAAAAGAAAGATGAAGGAACAAAATACCAGGACTACTTCGATTTTAGCGAACCGTTAGAACGCTGTGCAGGTCACCGTCTGCTTGCAATACGCAGAGCAGAGCAGGAAGGGATTTTGCGTGTATCAATTTCAATAGATAATGAAAACGCAATTGAGAGTCTGGAAAAAATCTTTATAAAAAATAAAAATGAATCTGCAGTTCAGGTCGGGTTATCAATAAAAGATGCTCACAAAAGATTATTGGCGCCTTCAATTGAAACCGAATTTAAAAACAGTTCCAAAGCCAAAGCCGATGAAGAGGCAATCCGTGTATTTTCTGAAAACCTGCGCCAGCTGCTTTTGTCTCCACCGCTCGGTCCAAAAGTTACAATGGCAATTGATCCCGGTTTCAGAACAGGCTGTAAACTTGTCTGTCTTGATCAGCAGGGAAACCTGTTGCATCACGATACTATCTTTCCGCATCCCCCGCAGCCGAAAGTGGATGAAGCAACTAAGAAAGTAACAGCGCTGTTGAAAAAATATAAAGTTGAAGCAATTGCAATTGGAAACGGAACTGCGGGCAGGGAGACGGAACGATTTATTAAATCTCTGCTTGGTGAAACGAGCACAACAGAAATATTTATGGTAAACGAAGCAGGCGCGTCAATTTATTCTGCTTCTGAAACTGCGAGAGAGGAGTTTCCCGATCTCGATTTAACTTTCCGCGGTGCAATTTCTATCGGAAGGCGATTGATGGATCCGCTTGCCGAGCTTGTTAAAATTGATGCTAAATCAATCGGCGTGGGACAATATCAGCACGACGTTAACCAGGAAAGTTTGAAAGATGGTCTGGATAAGGTAGTAACTTCTGCTGTAAACCAGGTTGGTGTAAATTTAAATACAGCCAGTCAGCATTTACTTAGTTATGTATCGGGCATCGGACCGAAGCTTGCAAAATCAATTATAAAATACCGGCGTGAGAACAAAACTTTTCGTTCACGCAAGGAACTGATAAAAGTAAGCGGACTGGGGGCAAAGGCATTTGAGCAGTCAGCAGGATTTTTAAGAATTCCCGGTGCGGAAAATCCGCTTGATAACAGCGCTGTTCATCCGGAAAGTTATTCCATAGTTGCAAAGATGGCAAAGGATTTATCCCAGCCGGTTAAATCATTAATTGAAGCCGCAACTTTACGTCAGCAGATTGATATCAATAATTATGTAACAGATACAGTCGGTTTGCCGACGTTAAAAGATATTATGCAGGAACTGGAAAAGCCGGGGCTGGATCCAAGAGGCAAAACAGAAGTGTTTTCATTTTCAGAAACGATAAACGAAATAACAGATTTAAAACCGGGAATGCGTTTGCCGGGCGTAATAACAAATCTTACTAAGTTCGGTGCTTTTGTAGATATAGGAATAAAAGAAAACGGCTTGCTGCATATTTCTCAAATAACAGATCGTTTTATTAAAGACCCTTCCGAGGTGTCTAAAGTTAGACCAGAAAATAATGGTTAGAGTTGTTGATATTGATGTTGAAAGAAAACGAATTCAGTTGAGTATGAAAGAGGGTTAGTCTGGTCAAACAAATTAATCATCTCAATTGCGCTTATCCACCATAGCGGACTGTACCCCAAAAATCTTTACGAACTCATCCCAACCCTTCTCTTTTTAAGGTTGTGTGAAATTCCTGATAATTGCCACGAGCTTCAGCTCGTGGTTTAAAAATTAAAAAATATTCTCGGCTTTAGCCAAATCTTTTTAGGCTAAAGCCATTAGTTGTTTTAGTTATTTATGTACTTAAAAGTCGTGGCAATTTAATACATTCACACAGTCTCTTTTTAAGAGAAGGGCTTATAAGAATTTTAAGACTAGTCATTAACATTCAGTCAGAAAATTTTATTTGAGGTTTTATTGATAATGAATCCCTCTCTTTTTAAGAGAGGGATAAAGGGAGAGTTCAAAATTAAATAAAGATGTGGTTTTAGTTTATTGAGAAATAATTAGATCTTCCCAAATAAATTCACCATTTCAATTGCAGATAATGCTGCATCCCAACCTTTGTTGCCAGATTTTGTTCCCGCACGTTCAAGTGCCTGCTCGGTATTATCAGTTGTAAGAACTCCAAAAATAACCGGAAGGTTTTCACTAAGACTAACTTGTGCAACACCTTTTGAAACTTCAGATGCTATGTAATCAAAATGTGGAGTCCCTCCGCGAATAACTGCACCAAGACAAATCACAGCGCTATACTTTTTTGAGTGAGCCATCTTTTTGGCAGTAAGTGGAATTTCGTATGAACCGGGAACCCAAACGATTGTAATATCTTCTTCTTTACAATCGTGTCTGAGTAAACAGTCCTTAGCTCCTGAAAGCAGTTGTGAAGATATTAATTCATTAAACCGGCTTACTACTATTCCGAATTTCTTTCCCTTTGCGTTAAGTTTTCCTTCGATGATATTTGCCATTTTAACCTCTATTATAATTACAATTTTTGTTCAGAATAAAAAAGATGACCTAATCTGTCTCTTTTCGTTTTTAAATATTTTTCATTGACCGGATTTGGTGGAATTTCGAGAGGAATTCGTTCGACTATTTCGAGATCATATCCTCTCAAACCAATTACTTTTTTAGGATTATTGGTGAGCAATCTAATTTTTTTCAAACCAAGATCTTTTAAGATTTGTGCTCCGGTTCCATAATCTCTTAAATCAGCTTTGAACCCTAGTGCTTCATTTGCTTCAACAGTATCTTTGCCTTGTTCCTGTAAATGATAGGCAAGTAGTTTATTTACTAATCCAATTCCTCTTCCTTCCTGACGCATATAAAGAACAACACCTCTGCCAGCTTTTTCAACCATACTCATTGCGGCGAAAAGTTGTTCACCACAATCACATCGCTGTGAACCGAAAATATCGCCTGTTAAACATTCTGAATGAACACGAACTAAAACCGGATCATCTCCACTGATGTCTCCCTTTACTAAAGCAATCGGATTATCCATATGATCAAGTGTATTTTCATAAAGATATAATTTGAATGAACCGTATTTTGTCGGCAGATCAACAGTAACTTTTTTCTGAATAAAGTGTTCTCTCAGCATTCGGTACTCAATCAGATCAGCAATCGTAATAATTTTTAAATTATGTTTTTTTGCGAACTCCATCAATCTTGGAACACGAGCCATTGTTCCGTCTTCATCAAGGATTTCACATAAAACTCCAACAGGATTTAATCCGGCCAATTTTACAAGATCCACTACAGCTTCGGTATGTCCGGCGCGTTTTAAAACTCCGCCCTTCTTTGCGATAAGTGGAAATATATGACCGGGTCTTCCAAAATCATCAGGATTAACATTTTCGTCGGCTGCACGGTTGATGGTTATTGCCCGGTCATGTGCTGAGATACCTGTGGTTGTGCCGTGTCTGTAATCAATTGAAACTGAAAAAGGTGTGCCATGTAAAGCAGTATTGTTTTGCACCATTAAATCCAATTTAAGTTCTTGAGCCTTTTCTTCTGTTATAGGTAAACAGAGTATCCCTCTTCCTTCTTTGGTAATAAAATTTACATCTGCTGCTGTAACCAGCTCAGCAGACATCACAAGGTCGCCTTCATTTTCACGATCAGCATCGTCTACAACGACTATCATCTTCCCGGATTTGATATCTGCAATCGCTTCTTCGATTGTGTGAAATTTAAATTCGTTATTATTCATTTTACCTTTCATTAATAGCCAAGCTCCTTTAACCAGCCTTCTGTTATATCCTTATTCGAATTGCTGCTGTGTTTCGCTAAAAGTTTTTCTACATACTTTGCTAAAATATCAATTTCAATGTTTACTTTATCATTAACCTTTTTGTCTTTCAGATTTGTATACTTCCAGGTATGAGGAATGATTGAAAGGGATATCTCACTACTATTCAGATCAGAAATAGTAAGGCTTATACCATTTATTGCAATTGAGCCTTCTTTAATTAAATATCTTTCAAGATCCTCAGGCACCAGAATTTTTACCAGATAATTTTCACCAAGCTTTTTTATGAGTGTGATGGTTCCGATTCCATTTACGTGTCCCTGAACCAAATGTCCGCCAAGCCGGTCACTTAATCGAACAGATCTTTCTAAATTAACTAACGCATCTTCTTTAACTTTATTGAATGTGGTCTTATCAAGAGTTATTCCAACTGCATCAACACAAAACGAATTTATATCTTTTTTTGTTACAGTCAGGCAGACTCCATCTATGCAAACGGAATCATTAACCCTAAGATCTTCAATAATTTTTTCAGCTTTTAACTTAAGAGTTATACCTCCGGCAATTGGAGTTATTTTTTCAATTTTGCCTGTTTCTTCAATTATTCCTGTGAACATAAAGTAAAGTTAAATATTTTCAATCATAAACTAATCAGATAATTTTTTACCATAAACAAGCTTTATATCCTCTCCTGATTTTGAAATGCTTTTAAGCTTAAGATTCTTGATTATTTTATGATTTGAGTAACCTACCGCCTGCCCGAGCATTTTGGGAGCTTGTAAAATAATTATTTCATCAAATAATTCTTCATCAATGAACTGACTAAAAATTTCAGAACCACCCTCAACGAGCAGGGAAGTGATTTTATTCTCCGCCAGAAGTTTAAGAATTATTTTTAAGTCAAGATGATTTTGCCTGGAGGATTCAACCCTGAATATTCTGTTACGCATTTCGGCAATCTTACTGATTTTTTTTTGATCAGCATTATCAGAAGTGATGATCCACGTTTTTTCCGGATCAACTGAATTTAATATTTTTGATTTTATGGGAATGCGAAGTCTTCCATCCAGAATAACACGAACCGGATTTCGTCCTTTAACTTCACGAACATTCAGAAGGGGATTGTCTGTTCTAATTGTTCCAGCACCGACTAATACCGCGTCATATTCGCTTCGAAGCGTATGAACAAATTTTATTGACTCTTTTCCTGTAAGCCAGGTTTGTTTATTCCTTGCTGAACTGATTTTTCCATCAATTGATTGAGCGATCTTTAATGTTATGTAAGGTATTTTTTCTGAGCAGTATTTAAAGTAGAATTTATTTAATTCCTTTCCTTCGTCTTCAAGAATTCCTGTTATAACTTCTATACCTGCATCTCGCAGTTGTTTTACGCCTTTACCATTAACTTCTTTATTTGGGTCGAATGTACTGATTACAACTTTTTTTATTTTTTTTTGGATGATCAATGGAACACAAGGTGGAGTTTGTTTCTTTGTATGGCAGCAAGGTTCAAGGTTGCAATAAAGCGTTGCACCTGCAACATTTTCTGATGCATTCCGTATCGCATTAACTTCAGCATGGGTACTCCCATATTTTTCATGGTAACCCTCGCCAATCACTTTATTGTTTTTAACAATTACAGCTCCAACAAAAGGATTTGGACTTACGAAGCCCACAGCCTTTTTTGCCAATGCAAACGATTGCTTAATAAATTTCTGATTTGTTAAAATATTATTCATTAAGATGATTTTTACTTTAAAAAGAAAAGCAAACAACCGGAAGTATAGCGGAGAGAGAGAGATTCGAACTCTCGGTACCAGTTTACCCAGTACGACGGTTTAGCAAACCGTTGCCTTCAGCCACTCGGCCATCTCTCCGTTGTTGGAAAATTTATGTGCAAAAATAAACTATTCAGCTAAATATTAAAAACCTTTTAATAAGTCTGATTCTTTAATTTCTTTAACAGAAAGAAAAATAGGAATACTAATAGTGCTAAAACTACCGCAGTTGGTCCGCTTGAAATATCTAATTGAAATGCTATATAAATTGCTAATGGAGGCACTAAAGCGCCGATTAAAATTGAAATTAGAAATACCTTTGAAACACTTTTACCAATAAGCAGGGCAGTGGATGCAGGCAGGATTAAATATGCAAATGTGAAAACGTCACCAACAAATCTTGTTGTTAGCGAAATACCGATTCCTACTATCATATAGAAAATTAAAAGCCAGAATCTGGAATTAATTCCATGAGCAGTAGCAGTTTCGGCATCAAACGTAACGAATTTCAATTGCTTCGAAAATAAACTGAAGAATAGAACGATGATGAAAAGAATTACAATTAAAGTAAAAAATTCCTGGGCACCGATAAAAAGGATATCGCCTTTAAGTATGGATTCAATTTCGGAAATTTCTGCAATCGGGCTTTTCTGTATAAAAATAATTCTAAGCGCAACAGCAACAACAAAGACAATTCCGAGCAAGCCATCCTGCGTTAAATATTTTTGTTTATAACCTTGAGAGAAAATTAATACTGCAATAATCGCAAATAGAAGTGAAAAGAAGGTATGTTCAAAATGATGAAGAAAAGAATTTTCAATACTTTGAACACCGAAAAGTGTAGCGAGCAATTCTTCCAGATTTAAAAAATGTAGAAAAGCAAAAGCCACTCCCGCAATAGCTGCCTGTGTAAGTGCTGCACCAAGAAAGACTGCTCTCTGCGAAATGACGAATACTCCAAGGAATGAACAAATAATGCCTGCGGCAACACTTCCGGCTAATGCATATGGAAAAAGTTCATAAAGAATATTAATTGTTTCCAGGTTTTAATCCTTTATGTTTTGTAGTAATTAAATACTCGTCATCAACTTTCTTAACTTCAATATTCGCAGAATAAGTTTTAGCCAGGTTTTCTTCCGAAATAATTTCCTCTGTCAATCCAAATTGGAAACTTCCATTTTCAAACAGCATAATTTTTTTAACAAGATTTGCAACATCAGTTAGAAGGTGGCTAACGATTAAAATAGTAAGTTCAGATTCTTCGTGTAAGTGTGAGATCAGGTTTAAAACTGAATGATGAGAAGGAGTGTCCAACCCATTAGTTGGTTCATCAAGTATAAGTACATCGGGCTTTACAGCAAGAGCTCTTGCAATTAAAACCCGCTGTCGTTGTCCACCTGAAAGACTGTTGTAGTTAAATGATTTGAGTGAACTGATTTCAACACGATCCATACTTTCATTTACAATTTTTTCATCATTTATACCAGGTGATTTAAATAACTTCATCATCGAATATCTCCCCATCATAACAACATCATGGACGTTGTAAGGTAAAAGTGGCTGCACAAGATCCCGTTGAGGTACATAACCGAATACAAGGTTATTTTTCTCAATCTTTCCGGATAATGCTTTAATATTTCCCAACAGTGTCTTTAGAAACGTGGTTTTACCGGATCCATTTGGCCCGACAAGACCAATGAAATCATTTCTTTCAATTGAAAGATTTAATTTTTCATGAATCACTTTTCTTCCGTATCCGATCGAAACGTCGGAAAATTTTATTATTGAATTTGTCGGATTATTAACCATTGGTAGAAACCTGATTAACGATGTAATCAATCAATTTAATATAAGTATCAACTCCCTCAATCCCGAAAACAGCGTTTGGTACCTTAACTACTTTTACTCCTGTCGATTCTGAGATATGATTAGGCGCACTGTCACTATAATAATTTTCCATCAGTATCAATTTAATATTTCCCTTCTTTATTTGTTGAATGAGCTCAGCATCATGTGAAGGTGTTGGGGGAATACCAGGTTTTGGTTCAACGGTCGCCACAACATTTAAACTGAATCGCTCAGTAAAATAGATCCAGCTTCGATGAAAAGTAATGATGTTCTTTTGTTTAATGCTTGATAACCTGGATGACCATTCTTCCAATTTAGAATCAATTAAACTTTTAAAGTTTTCAAGATTCTTCTTAAAATAGTCTCCATCCTGCGATGAAAAATCAAGCAGAGCATTATAAACTTCATCTGCCATTATTTTAGCATTTTCAGGATCCAACCAGTAATGAGGATTACCAAATGGGTGAACATCTCCCTGGCTTGCATCAACTTTGGTGGTTGGAACTTCTTTTTTAGGAATGTTTACAGAGAGGTCTACTAACATCAGGTTATCATTTCTCGAACCATCTATTAGCTGCGGAAGCCACTTTTCAAGATCAAGCCCGATCTTTATTACTAAATCTGCTTTTCTAAGTTTAAGCATGTAACTTGGTAATACTTCAAGAAAGTGCGGGTCCTGATCACCACGGCATAAATAATCAACCGATACTTTTTCTCCACCAATATTTTTTACAATATCGGCAATAACGGTTGTTGTGGTTACAACTTTTATTTCTGCGTGATTATTATAAGTCAGAATCAGTAAGAACAGAATTATTAAATTTTTCATCATAAACCTTAAATCTTTTTTTATTAAAATTGATGCGCCTTATGCGGGCCAAGTGAAAAAATCAGCTGCAATGTAATAGTGGTTTCGGAATCTTTTTCTGAATTATCCGGCAGATCAAAAAATAAATTCTGAGCACCTAATCTTACCGCCAGAGTTTCTTCAATAGGATAATAACCAAACCAGTATTCTATTCCATTTGTTTTATTCATATCGTCATTAGCGAGGGTATTATATGAGGGTTCATCGCCGATTATTCCATAAGTAAAATCGTATTTTAAACCAACACTGAATTGTTTTAGAAATTGATAATCGAAATAAATAAAACCGCCGAAAGTATTTATTGATTCAATCGCTGGTTCAGTTTTAGTTCCTCTGATTACATCCCGTTGATTGAGAATTCCTTCCCCCTGAATAACTAAAGATGTGTAGCTATCAGGCTTATACTTAAACTTGAAGTCGAGGCCGCCGTAAAAGTAAGGTAACATTTCTGAAGAAAACCCAATGCTGTCAGGAATATAGAATGAAGATTTAGCGTAGTCACCATACGATCCGCTTAAACCAATATCGAGATTACTGAAATCACCTAAAGGAAAAAATGAACCAAGACGACCGACAAATATCAGGCTATTTCCTCGTACCTCATAAGCATCTGCATCTTCTCCACCTGTATTATTTGTGATAGCATCACCTTTGTAAACACCTAAATCTAAAGTAGTGTAAAAATCTTCGGTGGGTAAAATGAAACTTAAATTAATTCCAATATCATTAAATCCTTCGGGGCTGAAATATACCTGATGAAAAAGAGGTCTGTTAATGAATGGCCATGAATGTGGATGAAACAAGTTCAATTTTCCAAACCCAAGAAGATATTTTCCAGCTTTTATTTGAATATCTAATGGCAAACCGCGTACAATATTCGCATATATTTCTTCTGCACTAAACTCACCTTCTTCAAATGCTATGTTCGCTGTAGCTCTCGCATACGGGTTTAAATATCCATCTATATAAAGTTCAAATGAAGGGATGTCAAAGTTTAATTTTCCGTATTCAGGTGTATCCTCATTAAAATTAGTAAAAGTATTAAAGGTACCTATTAAACTTATATCAGGGTTTATGTTTGATTGTGAGAAAATAATTGAATCAAACAATAAGAAATAAAAAATCAGTTTTTTGGCCATAAAACTCTCCGTTAAAGTGTAAACAAAATTAACTAACTCAGAAGAAGTTCTGAATTAAAAATGATTAATTTTTTATAGATTGGTCAGGAGGTGCACGGAGAAAATTATCGGATAAATGTAAAGAACAGAATTTATTTTTACTTTCATCGAAAGAACAGAAACTTGGATCAGGATTTAGTAAAAGATTATTGGCTAAAAAATTAGTTAGTGCCGTTTGTAAGCTTAATAAATTCTGATGAACGATACATTCAATTTCAGATTTGGAAACTTGTATGTGCCGATTCGATTCATTCGAAATATCAATTACTGAAACGCAATTGATATCATATTTATGAAAATGAAATAAATTCAGAGTGAAAATTAAAAGGTAGCTTAGAAGAATTATTCTTCCGACCAATTGACGATATTTCATGAGTATTTTTCTCAAAACTTCTTTTGAAAAATTCATTTTTTTTTCAACTAATACAAGCCCATTAGTTAAATGATTACACATTGAAGAAATCCGATACCGATTAAATTGTATATCAAAGCACCTTTTAATAGATTTGTCTACTAAAATTATATTCACAAATTATTTCAAATGAACAATTTCAAAGGCGTAGACTATTACAATGTGGAATCTCTTCTTACTCCTGAAGAGATAATGATCCGGGATACAGTTCGTGAATTTGTCACTGATGAAATCATTCCGATAATAGAAAAACATAACAGGG
Organism: uncultured Ignavibacteriaceae bacterium; assembly: GCA_963698525.1. Taxonomy (GTDB): domain Bacteria; phylum Bacteroidota; class Ignavibacteria; order Ignavibacteriales; family Ignavibacteriaceae; genus IGN2. The sequence goes on from CAVORE010000020.1 coordinate 12,617, forward strand.
AATCCACCTTCCCTATGCAACTTGTTCCTAAAATGGCTGAACTTGGATTGTTTGGAAATACTTTACCACAAAAATATGGCTGCGCAGAGCTTAATTATGTTTCTTACGGATTGATCACTCAGGAACTTGAAAGAGGTGATAGCGGGATAAGAAGTTTTGTTTCCGTTCAAAGTTCGCTTGTAATGTACCCTGTTTTTCGTTTTGGCAGCGATGAGCAAAAAGAAAAATGGCTGCCGCAACTTGCAAATGGATCGAAGATTGGATGTTATGGTCTTACTGAACCTGATTATGGTTCTAATCCATCGGGAATGGTGACCAAAGCTGTGAAAGTTGATGGAGGTTATCTTCTCAATGGAGCCAAAATGTGGATCACGAATGGGACTATTGCCGATGTTGCAGTTGTTTGGGCAAAACTTGATGGAGTTGTTCGTGGATTTATAGTAGAAAAAGGAATGAAGGGATTTACTGCCCCAGAGATGAAAGGCAAACATTCTTTGAAAGCGTCAGTAACATCAGAATTAATTTTCGATAATGTGTTTCTTCCTGATGAAAATTTACTTCCTAAATCGGAAGGACTTAAAAGTGCGTTAATGTGTTTGAATCAGGCAAGATATGGTATCGCCTGGGGAGTTGTCGGTGCAATGATGGCTTGCTATGATTCTGCACTTAATTATGCAAAGAGTAGAAAACAATTCAGTAAACCTATTGCTGGTTATCAGATTACTCAAGAAAAGCTGGTTTATATTTTAACGGAAATTACCAAAGCTCAATTACTCAATCTGCAGTTGGGAAGAATGATGGATAAGGGTGAATCAAAACACGTGCATGTTTCTATGGCAAAAAGAAATAATTGTGAGAAAGCGCTTGAAATAGCAAGAATCTCACGTGAAATTCTCGGAGCAAACGGAATTCTTGACGAGTACCCAATAATGCGACACGCAGCAAACTTAGAGTCAGTTAAAACTTATGAAGGCACACACGAAATGCACACATTAATTCTTGGTGAAGACATAACAGGTATCCCGGCTTTTGATTAGGAAAGAGAAATCTATATGAAAGAAAAATTTAGAATTGAAGAAGCCCTGACATTTGATGATGTGCTTTTAGTTCCTGCTAAATCATCGGTTCTCCCTCGCGAAGTTGATGTAACAACGTTTCTGACTCCCGAAATCAAATTAAACATTCCGATAATTTCAGCCGCTATGGATACTGTGACTGAAGCTAACTTGGCAATAGCTTTAGCAAGAGAAGGCGGTATAGGCATACTCCATAAGAATATGAGTATAGAGCGACAGTGTGAAGAGGTTGATAAAGTCAAAAGATCAGAAAGTGGGATGATAAAAGATCCGGTGACTCTTTCACCCGATAAGACTGTAAGAGAAGCATTAGAGTTGATGAGAAAGTACAGTGTTTCTGGTATTCCAATCATTGATAGTTCAAATAAACTTGTTGGTATTCTTACCAACAGAGATTTAAGATTTGAACCAAATGACAAGCTCAAAGTCTCTCAATTAATGACTAAAGAAAATCTTGTAACTGCTCCAATCGGCACAACTTTGGAGAAAGCGGAGAAAATCCTTCAACGTTTTAAAATTGAAAAACTACCCGTTGTTGATAAAAAAGGAATTCTTAAAGGCTTGATAACCTTCAAGGACATAATGAAGAAGAAGCGACATCCGTATGCATGCAAAGATGAGCACGGAAGGCTCCGGGTGGGAGCAGCAGTTGGGATTACAAAGGATACATTTGACAGAATTGATGCTTTAACACTTGCAGGGGCAGATACGATAGTAATTGATACTGCACATGGTCATTCTGAAGGAGTGATTAAAATAATAAAGGATGTAAGAAAAAAATTTAGATATGTACAGTTAATTGCAGGTAATATAGGAACTTATGAAGCTGCACTTGATTTAATAAATTGCCGGGTGGATGCAATCAAAGTTGGAATTGGACCAGGGTCAATATGTACAACAAGAGTTATTGCAGGCGTTGGTGTTCCCCAAATATCCGCCGTGATGAATGCTTATCTTGCAGCAGGTAAATCCGGTATTCCTGTAATTGCGGATGGTGGGATCAAGCAAACAGGTGATGTTGCCAAAGCATTGGCAGCCGGAGCACACAGTGTAATGATAGGTAGTCTTTTTGCCGGTGTTGAAGAAAGTCCGGGTGAAACAATTTTGTATGAAGGAAGAAGTTTCAAATCTTACAGAGGCATGGGCAGTCTTGGTGCAATGAGAGAAGGAAGTAAGGATAGATATTTCCAGGATGTAGAAGATGATATTGCCAAGTTAGTACCGGAAGGAGTTGAAGGTAGAGTTCCGTACAAAGGTCAGCTGGAAAATACAATTTATCAACTAGTTGGAGGTCTGCGAGCTTCGATGGGATATTGCGGTGCCAAAAATATTGACGAGTTAAGAAAGAATGCTACTTTTGTGAGAATCACTGCGGCAGGATTGAAAGAAAGTCATCCCCACGATGTAATCATAACTAAAGAAGCACCTAACTACCAGGTTAAATCATAGGCTTCCTGAGAGGGCGGATTAAATTATAATGCACAAAGTTCTTGTAATTGCATATTATTTCCCACCAATGGGATTAAGCGGAGTTCAGCGTACTCTGAAGTTTGTAAAGTACCTCAGAAATTACGGATGGGAACCGACCGTAATAACAACTACTGACATTGCTTATTTTGCTCACGATAATTCTCTTCAGAAAGAATTGGATGAAACCGGAATACGTGTTATCAGAGTTGCCGGCTCTGAACCAAATTCTTTACTCTCAAAACAAGGTACGATTCAACTGCCAAGTGAATTTGTTCGAAAGACTTTTAACCGGCTGAGTCAAATGTTTTTCATACCAGATAACAAACTTTCCTGGTCTAAAAAGGCTTTTACAAAATGTCTTGAAATTCTCTCAAAGGAACAATTTGATTGTCTTTTCATTTCAGGTCCTCCTTTTAGTCAGTTTGATGTTTTTAGTGATATTAAAAAAGTTCATAATATTCCCTTAATTCTTGATTACCGCGATCTTTGGTTTGATAGTTATTTTGCTTTTTATCCAACTCCATATCATAGAATTCTACATAAGAAGAGAGAGTATCGAGCACTTAAGGCTGCCGATAATATAATAGTAACCAATAGAAGGCTCAAAGAAAAACTAATCAATACATTTCAGTTTTTAACATTTAACGATGTTAATATAATATCTCATGGGTTTGATCAGGAAGATTTTGATAAATATTCTACACAGCCAAAACCACAGAATAAAATGGTGATTATGTACTCCGGAATATTTTTAGTTTACAGTACCCCGGAATATTTTCTTAAAGCATTTAAACAACTTTCAATTGAACGGACCGATATTGCATCCAATATTGAACTTCATTTTGTTGGGTTTTTAAGAAAAGAAAATCAGAAATTAATCCGAAAATTGAATATTCAGTCTTTCATTAAAGATCATGGTTATGTTAATCATGCTGAATCTATCGAAAAAATAAAATCCGCTGATGTGTTATGGTTCATGGTTGGAAAAAGAAAAAATATTGATACAATTCTTCCCGGGAAAGTATATGAATATATTGGTTCAAGGAAACCTATTGTAGCTTGCGTTCCGGATGGTGCAGCTAAAATGGCTGCTACCGAATACAAAGCAGCTTTCATTACTGAACCGGACAATATTAATCAAATCAAAGACACAATTATCCAGGTTTATAATTTATATAAAGAAGGTAAGTTGCCGGTTCCTGATGAAGATTTTGTTGAAGGTTTCAGGCGGGATCTATTAACTGAGCAATTAGCAAAACAAATGAATAAGATTCTGAGGGTTTAATATGAAAGTAGTTATTATTGGTTCAGGTGGAAGAGAGCATGCACTCGCTCTCAAAATAAAAGAAAGCTCTTTGCTTGAAAAATTATATATCCTGCCGGGTAATCCCGGCACCAGATTTCTTGGTGAAAACATTAATATCCATCCATCGGAACAAAATAGAATTCTTGAGTTCTGTAAGGGAAATAAAATTGATTTAGTAATAATTGGACCAGAGCAGCCTTTGGTCGAAGGGCTGGCAAACATTCTGCGGGAACATCAAATAAATGTATTTGGTCCGAATAAAGAAGCCGCCCAGATTGAATCATCAAAATACTTCGCCAAAAAAGTGATGAAAGAAGCAGAAGTTCCAACAGCAAAATATCTTCCGTTTACTTCCAATATGCTTGGACCAGCAAAAGAATATGTAAAAAGTAAAAAGTACCCTTGTGTAATTAAAGCTGATGGCTTAGCTGCCGGCAAAGGAGTTTTTGTTTGTAACAATCCGGGAGAGGCTGAAAAAGCACTCGGTTTAATTTTTCATGAGAAAGTATTTGGAGAATCTGGCGATAAAGTACTTATCGAAGAATTTTTGACAGGTGAGGAGATTTCAGTTTTTGCAATTTGTGATGGGAATGAATTTGTCTGTTTACCCGCATCTCAGGATCACAAAAGAATTGGAGATAATGATACCGGAAAGAATACAGGTGGAATGGGTGCCTACGCCCCGGCGCCAATTGTTAATCCCAAAATGTTTGAGGAAATAAAAAACAGAGTATTTTATCCTGTCATTAGTACTTTGAATAAAAGAAATTCAACTTTCATTGGCTGTTTGTATGCTGGTTTGATAATTACTGAAGAAGGACTAAAAGTAATTGAGTTCAATTGCAGATTTGGCGATCCGGAAACTCAGGTCGTTTTGCCTGTAATCAAAGGTGACTTTTTACATTTACTTTATACTGCCTCACAAGGTAATATAGATAAAGCTGCGGTTGAATATAATGGTGGTTCATCGGTTTGCGTTGTTGCCGCGTCGAACGGTTATCCAGATTCTTATCAAAAAGGCTTTGAAATAAAAGGACTGAATGAATTGCCGGCGGATATTATTGTCCATCATGCCGGAACTAAAGAGCAGAACGGAAAAATTTTAACTGATGGCGGAAGAGTACTTGGAGTAACTTCTGTACTTCCTGATTTTAATTTAATGCTTGCAAAACATAAAGCTTATCAGGCTCTGGAAAAAATACACTTCGACAATATTTATTATAGAAAGGATATTTCAGATAAAGCACTGAAATAAGTTTACATTCTTACCTTCTTTTTTCGTATCAGATTTTATCTATACATTTTCCTGTAATTTAAAACCGACTTAAGCTTAAATGATTCCTCTTCACGTACATTCAAATAATACTTTATTGGAAGGGACAGTTCCAATTGAAAAGTTAGTTGAGAAAGCTGAAGTATTTGGACTTACTTCTTTAGCTTTAACTGATACTAACTCAATGCATGGAGTAGTTCAGTTCTCAAAACTCGCAAAAGCAAGAGGAATTAAACCAATCATCGGGAGTTTAGTTGATTCACCTGATAATAGAGATGAGTACTTCATCCTGCTGGCAAGAAATAGCAGGGGATATTCAGAATTATGCAAGATAATAACTTCAAGAAAACTTAATGATGATTTTTCACTGAAGTCTTTGTTAAGTAAAAATTTGGAAAACCTTTTTATTCTAACTTCCTCAATAGATTTAATTAAGGAGATTGAACCACGAGCTAATTTATTTGTCGAACTGATTGCCTCAAAAAATGAAAAAAGAAATAACAGAAGAAAATATCAGTTTGCACAAGAGCACGGATTTCAAATTGTAGTCACAAACCCCGTTTATTTTTTTGAAGAAAATAATTTTTTGCTTCATAAAACACTTGCAGCAATAAGGCTGAGGACTAATATTGAAAATCTGCGGTCTGAAGATTGTGCAGACGAGGAATATTATTTTAAAGATCCGAAGTCCATCGAACGCGAGTGGAAAAAACTTCCCAAGGCTTTGTCAAATTCTGAAATGATCGCAAAAGATTGCAATGTTGATTTGAAATTAAATGAATATAAATTTCCTGTGTATTCGACTACCGGGAAAGTTACAGCGGATACGATGCTTTGGAATGAATCTTTTAAAGGTCTCCAAAAAAGATTCAGTCACGTTTCGGATGCAGCGACAAAAAGACTGGAGATGGAACTTTCTGTTATTGCAGAAATGAGCTTCTCAAATTATTTTCTTATTGTCTGGGATATTGTAAACGAAGCGAAGAGAAGGGGAATGATGACAATTGGAAGAGGTTCTGCTGCCAATAGTTTAGTTGCATTTTGTCTTGAGATAACTCAAATAAATCCTTTAGAACACAATCTCTACTTCGAAAGATTTTTAAACAAAGCAAGAAGTTCACCACCGGATTTTGATATTGATTTTTCCTGGAAGGAACGAGACGAAATCATAAAATATATTTTTGAAAAATATGGATACGAAAAAGTTGCGATGATTTCAACGACTGTTACTTTTAGAGCAAGGTCGGCATTCCGAGAAGTTGCAAAAGCATTTGGTTTTACTAATGAGGAGATTTCAAAATACAGCAAGAAAATTCCCTGGACAGATGCAACAAATCTTCCTAATCTTGCTGAGCTTTTTCCAGAATCGAAAAATCTTAACTTTCAACAGGAACCCTGGAAAACTATCGTTAATCTGGCATCACAGATTGCGAGATTTCCACGCCACATTTCAATTCATCCCGGTGGAATTGTTATCACTCCAACAAAAATTACTGATTATGTTGCACTTGAATACGCAAAGAACAAAGGGTTGGGTTTAATTGTTACTCAACCAGATATGTATTCAATCGAAGATTTAGGATTAATTAAAATTGATATTCTAAGTCAGAGATCGCTGGGAGTTTTAAGAGATACGATGGAGAGTATAAAAGAAAAAAATTGAATTCTATTTCTGTTTGGATAAGGAAAGGTAATCAGAATCAAATTTAATGAGAATTAGTCCGAGAATCAGTAACCCAACATTTTCCAATATTTTTTGAAGCCCAACTTTAGTTCCTCCAACAGTTCCGAAGCAGCCGCAATCAATATTTAATCCTCTCGCCAGGCTTATTGCAATCGCAATAATAAAAACAACAAGCAACCCACTTAAAATTGCTGCATTTTCTTTTACGGAAATTCCAAAAATAATCAGCAAGCCAGTAACTAATTCAATCCAGGGAAAAGCAATAGCGAGAAAGTTTATTATAAAATCAGGCATAAGTTTATAATTGTAGATCGACTGAGAAAAACCCTGAGGATCTGATACTTTAGTGATCGCGGCCAAAATAAAAATTAGTCCCACGAACAATCTTATAAAAAAGAGTAGATACTTATTTCCAAAAAATTTATTAAACATAATTATTCAGAAGATTTTTCAATAGGATAATTAGCACTCAGCCACTCAATCCAGCCGCCAAAAAAAACATAAATTTTTTTATAACCCTTTTCAAAAAGCATATTAGCAAGTAGATGGCTTAAATCACAATCCGTTCCTGCACAATATATAACCATCGGTTTCTCTTTTGATAGTTGATCAAGTTTTTGGATATGATTTCCTAAATCATCAAATGGGATATTGGTGGAATTTATGATATGCCCGGACAAAAAATCTGCTTCATCTCTCGCATCAATGAATTTTACACCATTGTTATAAAGCTTAAATGCTTGTTCGAGAGTGACAGCTTGAGGTTCGGTAAAAGAAATTGTTTCTTTAGGTTCATCATTACTTTCTTCCTCAATCGTTTGAGGTTGAATAGGTTCTTCTCTTGAAGTTACTTCCTTGTTGGTATTCTCATGATTGACCAGATGATCATTTTCTGTTATTAATCTGGATGAACTATCATTTATATCAGAAGGAGATTCTTCATTCATATTATTGAATATTGAATCCGGTGCCCAATTCAACTCAAGTTTTTCTCTGACCAATGGTATACCTTCGGGATTGAAATAATTAACAAATAATCCTAAAAGAATACTTGTAAAAACGAGACTGATTATTTTATTTAAACTTAGGATTGATTTATCTCCTTTAATAAAATAAAACCCTCCATGGAGGGTTAATTTAGTACCGAAGGCCGGACTCGAACCGGCACGAGGTTTAAGCCTCACTGGATTTTGAGTCCAGCGCGTCTACCAATTCCGCCACTTCGGCAAAATCTAATTACCTTACTGTTAAAAAGAACAACGCAAAGATAAATAACCTCACCAGATTTGACAATTCAATTACATCCGTAGGTCAAGTGTTTCATGATAACACTGAATTCTTGTAATGTGGTCGGGAAAATTGACCTATAATTTTTCAAGATCTCCTTTTCGAGGGTACCCAGGAAATCATTTGCATTGAAATTTTTTATTAAAAAATTACTTTTTCTTCTTAACAGAACAAATTTGTCGTGGCGACATAATTGGCATTAAAATTGGCATTATTGTGGTAACCATATTTATAAACTAATAGGAGGTACAAATAATGAACAAACATCTACAACAGAAACAAATATTTGATTCATTCTTCAGTGATGAAGAACTGCCGATTTTGTCGGAAGAAGATCCTTGCCTCGATCCTGAGTGTATGGACGATGAACAAATTTATGAAATCATTGATAACAACGGCTACGGTCACATAAATATGAACGAACTTGAGCTGGATGATTATGATGATTTTATGCAACTATAATCTTTAACAAACGGGGGCAGAATGAAAACTTTCATTGGTAAAGAAGGCTATTACGACATCGAAGATAATGGCAACGTAATCCAGCGAATGGTTGATGGATTAGGGAAGCTAACCGGGATAATTAAGGAATACCGGGACATTAATAAAATCCCGAATCCGTTTGACAGAGATGCTATCAACAATCTTATGAAGATGTTAAATCTTTATAAGTACGTCGGTCGTAATTAATAATTATAAAACCGAAAATTTAATTCTCCATTGGACTCGTCTCCATAGAAAGGAGATAGTTTCAAAATTTTTACTTACCGGCCTGTTCTATTTTTGACCAGGAATCTCTCAGTGTTACAATCCTGTTAAATACAGGTGAATCATTTTTACTGTATTTCGAATCCACACAAAAGTATCCTAATCTTTCAAATTGAAATTTTTCTCCCTGCCGGGAATTTATTAACGATGGTTCCAGCTTGCAGTCGTTTAAAATTTCCAGTGAGTTTGGGTTAAGAAATTCAGTGAATTCCTTTCCTTCCTGGCCTTCAGGGTCTTCAACTGAAAAAAGTCTATCGTAAAGTCTTACTTCAGAATTAATTGCGTGGTTAACTGAAACCCAATGAATAGTTCCTTTAGCTTTCTTCTGACTAGTACCAGAACCGCTTTTTGTGTCCGGGAAATAAGTGCAATGTAATTCGATTACTTCACCAGAGTTCTTATCCTTAATAACTTCATCACAACTTATGATGTATGCGTATCGAAGACGTACTTCCTTACCCGGTGAAAGACGATGAAATTTTGGCGGCGGCACTTCTCTGAAATCATCCCTATCAATAAAAATTTCTTTGGAGAATGGAATTTTCCGGCTTCCCATTGATGAGTCTTCAGGATTATTTATTGCATCAAGTTCTTCTATTTGATTATCCGGGTAGTTAGTAATTACAACCTTAAGAGGATTGAGCACAGCCATTACTCGCTTGGCACGAGTATTCAAATCTTCACGAACGCTGAATTCAAGCAAAGACACATCAATAGTATTTTCACGTTTAGCAATACCGACCCGTTCCGAAAAATTTCTTATTGATTCAGGAGTAAAACCTCTTCTTCTTAAACCTGAGATAGTCGGCATTCTTGGGTCATCCCATCCATCAACAAATTTGCCTTCAACAAGTGCGAGCAGCTTTCTCTTACTCATTATTGTGTAGCTCAAATTAAGCCTGGCAAATTCAATCTGTTGAGGTGGGTAGATTTCAAGTTCTTTTATGAACCAATCATATAGCGGACGGTGGTTTTCAAACTCAAGTGTGCAGAGTGAATGTGTAATCTTCTCTATTGAATCTGATTGACCATGTGCCCAATCGTACATTGGATATATACACCATTTACTACCGGTCCTGTTATGTGATTTGTGAAGAATACGGTACATCACAGGATCACGCATATTCAGATTTGGAGAGGACATATCAATTTTAGCTCGCAGCACATGTTCGCCTTCTTTAAATTCACCATTTTTCATTTTTTCAAAAAGAGTGAGATTTTCTTCAATGGTACGGTTTCGGAACGGACTTTCTTTTCCTGCTTCAGTAGGTGTTCCTCTTAGTTCTCTGATCTGTTCGGCATTCAATGAATCGACGTAAGCTTTTCCTTTCTTAATTAATTTGATCGCAAACTCATACAACTGCCCGAAGTAATCGGAGGCATAATACTCACGATCCTCCCAGTCAAATCCCAGCCAGCGTACATCTTCTTTTATGGAATCAACATATTCTTGTTCTTCTTTTGTAGGATTTGTATCGTCAAAACGAAGGTTGCACTTTCCTTTGTAGTCTATTGCCAGACCAAAATTAAGGCAAATTGATTTTGCATGTCCGATATGCAGGTAACCATTTGGTTCAGGAGGAAACCGGGTGTGAACTCTGCCATTGTGTTTGCTGGATTGCAAATCTTCATCAATAATTTCGCGGATGAAGTTGGATTGTTTTTTACTTTCGTTTTTTATTTCTTCTTTAGTCATAAATTTTTAATGATATTTTATTTCAATTTGATTAATGCAGTTTCAATTCTCGACAAAGTTTCTTCTTTCCCTAAAATAGAAACTAAATCGTAAACACCCGGACCTTCGCCGACACCTGAAACTGCTATTCGTAAAGGATGAACAAGTGTACCTTTACCAACATTTAATTCAGTTGCAACACTGTCCAATGCTTTCTCAAAATCTTCCTTTAACGGGTTGGTTAATTTTTCAAAACTTTCTTTCAATTTGAGAAGAAGCGAAGGTGAATCTTCCTTCCATCTTTTCTTTAAATTATGCTCTTCATAAGACTGAGGCGCTTCAAAGAAATACAAACTCTTTGTCAGATATTCCTTTACAAACAAAACTCTTTCCTTCATTGCTAAAATTACCTTAAGCAGATAATCATCATCAAAGCTTCTTTTTTTCTAAATCTGATTTCTCAATTTCCGACTTTAACATTGTTAAAACTTCAGCATCACTTTTTTTTCTGAGATGCTCGAAGTTCAACCAATTAAGTTTTTCAAGATTAAATACGGCTCCGGCTTTGTGTACTCTTTCTAAAGAAAATTTCTGGATCAGTTCATCCATCTAATAAAATTCTTTATCATCACCATAATTCCATCCCAATAATGCAACAAAATTTATTAGTGCTTCTTTCAGATAACCTTTTTCTCTGTAATCCTCGACCGCAACATCGCCCTGTCTTTTGCTTAACTTTGATTTATCAGGATTAAGTAAAAGAGGGAGGTGTGCGAATATAGGTTTATCCCAACCAAAGTAATCATATAATATTACGTGTTTTGGAGTTGATGAAAGCCATTCCTCACCTCTTATAACATGAGTAATTCCCATCAGATGATCGTCTACAACATTGGCAAGATGATAAGTTGGATATCCATCACTTTTTAATAAAACCTGGTCATCTATATTGTTAGTATCAAATTCTACAACTTCTCTGATCACATCGCTAAAAATAATTTTTTTATCAGGTTCAACATTAAGTCTGATCACAAACGGGATGTTTGATTTTAGTTTTTCACTAATTTCATTTTTTGATAAGTGCAGACACAGCTTGTCATATTTAGCCTGCGGAAGCTTTTGCTTTTGTTGTTCTTCTCTTAGTTGCTCGAGCCTTTCAGGTGTGCAGAAACAATAATATGCTTTTTCTTCAGTAACAAGTTTCTCAACAAGTTTCTTATAAATATCAAGCCGTTCAGACTGCAAATATGGACCGAAACTTCCGCCAACTTCTGGTCCTTCGTCGAAATTAATTCTTGCCCACCTCAAAGTGTCAATCAGGTTTTCTACCGCACCTTCAACAAATCTTTTTCGATCGGTATCTTCAATTCTAAGAATAAGTTTGCCATTTTGATTTTTAGCAAATAAATAATTGTAAAGCGCTGTTCTTAGTCCGCCAATGTGAAGGTAGCCGGTTGGGCTTGGCGCAAATCTTACTCTCGGAGTTGTATTGTTCATCTTACTTCAGTTTAAACAAATTAATTGGAAACAAAGATAAAAAAGTAAATGGTTAAATAATTAAGTGTGCGGAAAATCAGGAACTATTTTGCAACCAGCTTTTTCTCGGTATAGTATTTAACTTTTTGAATAAACTCGTGGCTATCGATAGGTTTTGGGATATAATCCGTTGCACCGGCATCCAAACATTTTTCGCGGTCACCTTTCATTGCAAATGCAGTTAAGGCAACAATTGGTGTGTCTTTATATTCTTTAAGCTCCCTGATTTTTCTGGTTGCTTCGAACCCATTCATAACAGGCATCTGCATATCCATTAGAATCAGGTCGTAATGTTGCTGTTTAACAGCATCCAAAGCTTCCTGGCCATTTTCGACTACTACAATTGAATCAAATTCATTTTTCTTCAATAACCGGGTAACAATTATCTGTGAATGCTTGTAATCTTCAACGAGCAAAATCTTTACTGAATCCTTTTTGTCTTTTACTTCTTCCTGTGTTGATGGTTCTTCGTACCTATTAATCATCTGATTAATTGTTTCCTGCAAGTCTTCTAATCCTGAGCTGCTTTTCTGCAATAGGTTTTCGAATAAGCCATCTATTCGTTTAAGATCTTCTTCAAAATTTTCTTTACCGGTATAAATGATAATTGGAAGGTTCTTGAACTGATCTAAAGATTTAATTTTTTCGATTAATTCAATTCCGTCTATTTCCGGCATGTCCAGATCGATGATAGCCAGATCGAGTTGTACATTTTGAATTGAATCAATAACCTGCGTTGAATCTGAATAAGCAAAAGCTTTAAATCCATTTCTTTCAACAGCTTCTTTAAGCAGATTGAGGCTTGGGAAGTCATCATCAACAAGTAAAATATTTGAATCTTTTCTGAGCCGGTAATTTGTAAGTACTTCGATCAGATATTTGTAATTAATCGGCTTAACAAAGTATTCAACCGCACCCATCAGAAATGCTTTTTGTTGTTCAGCTTCAACAGAACAAATAATAACGGGAGTAGTTCTCGCTGTTTTTATTTCACGAATCTGTTGAAGAAGTTCCAAACCGTTGGCATCCGGCAAAACAATATCCATTAATATGGCAAGGAATTGTTCTTTCTGCAGAATCTTTAATGTTTGATCGGCTGAATTAACAATAGACGGCTCATAACCCCATTTATGCAAATAGTTTGACAACAGCTTGGATGTTGCATAATCATCTTCAACAACAAGCACTTTATTTGTGAAATCAGGTTTTGGCAAATTACTTATCTGTTTTTCTATTTTGGCTATTTCTTCAACGGGAATGGTGAGGTTGAATGTCGTTCCTTTTCCAATAGTACTTGCAATGTTCAGTTCACCATTTAAGAAATCAACATATCTTTTAACAAGTGTTAAGCCCAGTCCGGTGGTATTTCCTATCGTGGTTATGTACTGATCAGTTAATGAAAAAGGATTAAAAATATCTTTCAATTTCTCCGATGGAATTCCAACTCCGGTATCTGAAATTCTTATCGACAGCAAATCCTTACCGGGAGAAAATACAGTAAGACTTATCTTTCCGCGTTCAGTTAATCGAATTGAATTTGTAAGCAGGTTTGTTATGATGTACTGGAGCTTTTGTGAATTACATTTTACTGACTCCGGTAATCCTTTATCTATATTTGATATTATTTCAATCCTGTTACGATATACTTTATCCTCAAAGAGTACTAAAATATCTTTAAAGAATTGATTGATGTTTATCTCAGCAATTTCTGAGGAACTCTTAAAGGTTTCAATTTTTACAAGATCAACAAGATCATTTAAAAGCGAGAGTAAATCGTGTGCATTTTCTTTAAGCGTTGAAAGATATTCTAACTGAGCTTGAGTAAGCGATTCCTCATTTAGCAACGAAGCAAATCCCAGAATGCTGTTTATGGGCGTTCTTAATTCAGGACCGATAGAAGAAATAATTTCACTTATTGTATTACTCAACCCGCCTTTTTTGCCCATCCAAAGATGAAGCAAATTCCTGATAGTATTACCAATAATGATGAGGTTATCCTGATCAATATTAGTGAACTCACTCTTCTTAGCAATTTTAAGAAGAACTCTTTCTTCATCTGTAATGTTGATATGCAGGCAGCCTTCATAAACAACTATATCTGTTGCATTGAATTCACACTTAGGATTTACTTCAAATTTGATTTCGTTTGACGGATTGCTAAGTGCCTGGCAGTTTTTACAACCCAGTGCGGATGGATTATTCAGTGATTTCCGAGCAGATCCGGATTTTCCTAAAAGTTCAAATGATTTATCTTTTACTTTAAGAAGCACTACAGCTTCAAACTCGTATTCAATCACGAGATGGTCGCAAAGATTCTCAGGGAATTCTTTTGCTGCTGATAAAGCGTATTGAACTAAGTTATTATACTTCGAAATTAAATCAATTTTTGAACTGAGCATTTATTTTATGTTCTCTTTGAAGATTGAATACAAAAATATCCAGAATGAAGTTCAGAATGATCTACATACCCTGTTTCATCAATTCTGAAAATCGTACAAATAACAGCATCCCGAAACCACGTCTAAATTGTCGGTGTAAATATATCAAATTAGTTGAAATTAGAATACCTGGTTAAATAAAAAAAATGAGCAAAATCAGAGATCATTAAGCTTAAAAATTTACATCCAGTTGAACTGAGACACTGTTATCGAGATTTCCCGGGATGCTGCTATCTCCCGATCCGAGAGATTTTTCTGCAGGTTTGTAAGTTTCAGAATATTTAGCTGACAATGTTATTATTTTGTGAGGTCGGTACCTGAATAACAAATACCATCTGATACCCTCATCGAACAGGGGAATATTGGTTAACACGCCGGTTAAGTTATTTTCATACTCATAAATTGCAGAACCAAATGAATCCGTTTTGAAGAAAATTATTCTTCCGTAAAGATTTAAATTATTTGTTGGTGAATATCTTACATCCTGAAAAATTAAATATCCTTTTTCGTTCTCGCCGGACTCAGCAATTCTGAAGGTGTTATACTCAAATCTTCCTCTCAATCTTATTTTATTTGAAATGGAATAAATAATTTCTGTGCGGAACACCTGTCTCAATCTTTTCACAACGCTTTTTGAATTATCAATCAGTTCAGTCTGATCCTTATTCTCATATTTATATCTTGCTCTCAGTTCAAATCTTCGTATCGGTTTAGAAAGGAAATCAACTAAATATTCATCTCCCTGTGTTGGATTAGGGTTGAAGAAAGTTGCATACGGAAATTTGAATTGATCGTAGTAAAAATTCAACAATCCCACAGGCGTGCGCCATTTAAATCCGGTGTATATTCCAACTTCATTTTGTGTTGCCCCGTTTCGTTCGCCAAATGCGTAACCATGAAGACTATAAAAATTTCTTGGATAACTTCGAATTGACGTGATGAATGTAAAATTGTTACTTATCATCATTTCAATTTGATTTATTGAAGCGACTGAAATCCCATTATACGAAAACTCACCGGAAAAACTGAAACTACTAAATAATAAATTATACGCTGCAGCAGTGTAGTTAAATTTATCGCCGGATATATCATAAACACTGGTCGGTTGAAATTCATTGCTGATTTCTGATTGGTAATGAACGACGCCAATATGAAATAAGTTTTGATAATTATAATCAATTCTTCCACCCATCATCTTTTCGCTTGCAGCCTTTCTTTTCCTTATTTCATTCGGTGTTCTATGAAGTCCATCAATTGGTGTTGAGGTTATTTTGCCGGTAACGCTGTCAATATTGGCATCAAAATAATTATTGGAATAAAACCCGGTTAAAAGAAAATCACCAAGATTGAAAGCTGCTGCAGCGCCTCTGAAAAAATTATTTTCAGTGGAGCTTGTGTAAGGTCTGAGAATTCTGTCATTCCTTTTTACGGGGACTACAGCATCAGCTCCTTTTGAAAAAGCATACGGGCTCCACAAAGTTAATCCCTGACCAAATTCCAGAAGGTAATCCAATATTACCGCTTTGTATAAAAAACTGATTTCATTAAATGCTAAGTGAAAACTTGAAAACTCATCAATAGAATTTTCACCGGCATCTTTGTCTGCAAGATATCCGGCCTGGAATTGATTGTTGTACTTCACAAGTAGCCGGTTGTAAGTTTTTGGCTTGGTTCCAACGAATTTATTTTCTGAAAATCCTTCGTTGGTTTGTAGTGCACTAATATATCTACTTCTTAAAAGGACATTTGCTTTTGAGGTGAATGATTCAAAATCGCCCGGTGGTTCAATTATCCCGGTTTGTATTTTTTCAATATATAAAAATGGAGTAATTTTTTTTATTAGTTCCCTGTCAAGATTTTCAACAGCATTCAGTTCACCCAGTGAAAAGAAAATTCCGAATCGGCTGCGGTGATCAATGATCAATCTTGCATCCGAAATATCCAGAAGGGGAATTTGTAGCAGATCATTAATAGTTGATGTGTTGAGATTTATAGGATTTAGCATAAGAAGTTCAAGCTGCTCATACAAATTGGATTCATCTATTTCACCGACAGGCTCTTGCAGAATGTCTTCCAAAATTTCTTCAGTCTGCAGATAGCTTGAATCTGTTTGTGGAAAAACTTCATTCGAAAATAGAGTAAATAAAATTGCAGATACGAATAATATATAGTTAGTTTTTTTCAAATGATTCAGATTAGATTATTCTTGCAAATTCAGATACCGCCTGACTGCTGATGCCCGGCTTCCTTCTTTTCCAAAAGATAATATAATACCAGCCTGGTGTGTTAGGCCAAGATCCTGATGTGTGAAGAATGCATAGTCCAGACTAAAGACTGAATAATTTATCCCAACACCTGCCGTAAATCTTGATGGGTCGTTCGAAGTTCCGGCACGAAGTGAAAGGTATTCGATAATATCATACTCAATTCCAAATTGAATTGATGGGTTGAACCTGATATCTTTTTCGAGAGCAAAGTTCAAAGAAAAATTATGCAGTATATCAAAACTTAAACCGGTTAATATCGTCATCGGTATCTGATCATCTATATCTGCAATTGAAGCCCTGTTTAAATTATTTACAGCAAATCCCCAGCGAAGTTCATCAAGAATGTATACGAGTCCGCCAAGGTTAAAATAAAATGCACCGGTACTCCCGTAGTTCTGTATTGAATATGTATGATAATTTACTGTTGCTCCGGCGAATAAAATATTCTGATAGTTGTACGAATATCCCAGCACAACTCTGGATTCTCTATAAAGATCAAAGCCATAAGTCATACCGCCAATACTAATTGAGCCGAAAGAAAAAGGTTCATGATAAGCCACGTATCCGTTTGATAATTCAGTTAAGCCAAACGGTGCAGGGGAGTAGTAAATACCAACTTCTCTCCAGTTAAGTTGTGCAAGTCCTGCGGGGTTGCTGAATAATGAAAATACATCATTAGCAAGAGCCGCGTCTGAGTTAGCTAAAGAAATTTGCCTGGCCCCGGGACTGTATTGCGGGTAAATCAGTGAATTAAGAAAAAGAATCGAACAAAGGGTAAAAACTAATCTCATAAGTGTTATTTAAAATTTGTTGAGTCAGTATAACTAAATTCCTATATTAAACCCATTGGATGGTAAAAATATTATTAAAGTCTTTCAAATGGAAGTATCCAACGGGTTAAATTTACAAATTTTTACGAGGAAGTAATGAAGTATACATTATTAATATTTTTGTTTTTTACGGTAACATCATTCGCCCAGGAACTTAATTGCAGGGTAGAAGTTAACTTCCAGAATTTACCCGTAAATAACCGTGAACTTTTAACCGACTTCGCAGGTGTCATTGAAAATTATGTAAACACAACGCGTTATACCAATGAAGATTATGCCCAGAAAATAGACTGTTCGATGAGCATCTTTTTTACAGGCGCAAGCAGCGATGTGGATTATTCTGCGCAGATAGTTATTGTAAGCCAGAGACCTATTTTCAACACAACAAAAAATTCACCTACTCTTACCGTTAATGATGGGCAATGGCAATTTAAATACCAAAAGGGTCAGGCTCTATATTCTAACCAAACATCATTCGATCCTCTTACCAGCTTTCTGGATTTTTATGCGATGATCATAATCGGAATGGATGCGGATACATTTGGAGAATTCGGCGGTACAGTGCATTTTAAACGGGCGCAGGATATTGCAAACACAGCGGCAACAAGCGGTTCAAATTTTGGCTGGCAGCCGAGCAGTTCAGTCTATAATCGAAATGGTCTGGTAACTGAAATACTGACGGCAACATATAGTTACTTCAGAAGTTCTATATTCGATTATCATTACGGCTTAGATGTTTTTTCAAAGAATAAACAGCTTGGTCAGCAGAAGATGGTTAGTCTTATAAATGTTCTATGGATAATGTATGAAAAATTAGGAAGCCTGAACAGTGTTTATGTAAGAACTTTTTTCGATGCAAAGAATGGTGAAATAGTTGACTATCTAAAAGATTATCCGGACAGTGAAATATTTTCAAACCTTAAGAAGATAGATCCGCCGCACTCTTCAAAATATGATGCAGTGATGCCTTAGAAATATGTTTAGATTTTTTGGTGAAATTATTGAGATGAAAGAATCAAACTCCAACATCCCATATTCTGTAGCGCTTATATCGCTCACCATTCATTAATTCAAGACCGCGGTTCATCATATCATTATCTTCAAGTACCCAGCTTGCTTCGCCAAGGCGAATTCCAATTTCAGCCGCTCTGTTTACTATTTCCCAATAGAAAACTGTATCCAAGCCACGCTTTTGAAATTCTGGAATGATTCCAAGAGTAAGAATTCTTGCCCACTTTATTTTTTTCTTTTGAGTGAAAAGTTTTATGAAATTGAAAGGAAGAAGTCTTCCATTCATTTGTTTGAAGATGAAATTATAATCCAGCATAACGAGTGCAGCCCCGATAAGATTACCTTCAATTTCTCCAAAAAGAACTAAAGAAGGTTCAGCAAGTGGTTTCATATCTTTAGCCATTGCATCAATCTGTTCTTCAGTCATCGGAACAAAGCCCCAGTTGGGCGCCCAGGCTTTGTTATAAACATATTTGAATTTTTCAAGATCCTTAGCAAAATTTTTCATATCCAGTTGAGTTATTTTCAAATTATATCTTTTCCTTACAAGTTCCTGCCCGCGTTTTAATTTCTCTGAAGTCATAAGTTTTTCATTAACTATTTTCCAGGCAAAGAGATCCTTAGCTTTCTTCATTCCGTAATTTTCACAGAGCTTGATATAATATTCAGGATTGTACGGCATCAGCAATCTTGGCGAGTCGTCAAATCCTTCAACTAACATTCCATAAATATCATTACTCGAAGGATTCGCCGGACCCTTCATGAACTTTAGACCTTTTTCTTTCATCCAGTTTTTTGCCGTATCGAACAATGCATTAGCAACTTGCTGATCATTTACAGATTCAAAAAAACCAAACTGCCCTGATTGATCATTATGATATTTAAGATGAAGATCATTTTTTATAGCTGCAATTCTTCCAACGATTTCACCGTTTCTGTAAGCAAGAAAATAATCGGCATCAGCAGCTTTGAAAAAAGGATTTTTTTGTTTGTTGAGTAAAGTTTTTTGTTCCATAAGAAGAGGAGGAACCCAATGCTTATCATCTTTATATATTTTCCATGGGAATTTTATAAACTCGTTGAGTTCACTTTTTGAAGATACTTTTTTAACTGTTATTTCCTGCATGGCACTTCCTTTTATAAAAAAAGCATACTCCGGGAAGACCGAAGTATGCTTGAAAAATATAATTCACTAAAATTAAATTAGTCCCACAGTTTTACCTGCTTTTTCGAAAAGATGAACGATCTCATCAAGATGTTCTTTTTCGTGAGTGGCCATATAGCTTGTTCTCATCATCTGTCTTCCTTCAGGAACGCCAGGTGCTATAAACACATTCACAAAGACACCGCTATCATATAGCAATCGCCACATTTTAAAAGCAAGTTCATCATTACCAACAATTACAGGAACAATTCCTGTTCTTCCTTCAATTACATTAAATCCTTTTTCTTTCAAATTCTTTCTTATATAATTTGCATTGCTGATCAATCTCTGAACACGTTCAGGTTCCTTTTCGAGGATGTCGAGTGAAGCTAATGCTGCGGCAACCGAAGCGGGAGTTGGAGATGCGCTAAAAATTAATGCAAGTGAAAAGTGTTTAATGAAATTAATTACTCTTTCTGGTCCTGCAACAAATCCGCCCAACGAACCAAATGTTTTGCTGAATGTGCCCATTGTAAGGTCAATTTCATTTTCAAGATTGAATTCACTTGCCGTTCCTCTTCCGCCTTTCCCAATCACTCCAACTGCATGAGCATCATCAATCATTATTCTTGCTTTATGTTTCTTTGCAATTTCATTCAGTCTTGGCAGATCAACTATCTCTCCGCCCGTACTAAAAACTCCATCACTCACAATAAATTTTGCAGCATCAGCCGGAACTTTTTCTACGACCCGTTCCAGGTCATCCATGTCATTATGCTTATACCTCAAAAAATTTCCCAGCGCACCTTTTGCCATAAGGTTGCCAGCCATAATACAAGCGTGATTATCCTTATCTGAAATTATATATTCATTTCTCCCGACAAGAGTTGGAATTACACCCTGCGCTGTTTGGTAACCGGTACTAAACAACAATACACTTTCTGCTTTAAAGAATTTTGCAAGTCGTTCTTCCAATTCGATGTGCAAGTCAAGTGTACCTGTTAAATAACGTGAGCCAGAACAGCCGGTGCCATACTTTTCAACAGCCTTTACTGCGGCTTCAACTACTTTTGGATGAGCAGTGAGTCCAAGATAGTTATTCGAACCTGCCATAATGATTTTTCTTCCTTCGATTTGAACGACAGGTCCTTCATTTTCTTCAATCGGTCGGAAATAAGGGTAAACCCCTAAAGCTTTAACTTCATCTGCTCTTTTAAATTCAAAGCATTTTGCGAATAGATCCAAATGGAACTCCTTGGTTGGTTATGGATAGCAATATTAAAATAAAAAGTTGAAGATTTTTGTTAATTTTGGAATAAAATGTATTACTAAAACGAATTAAATGCAAACAAAGTTAATGAATGACAAACAAATTGCCGCAGTAACCGGAGCTAACGGATTCGTTGGCAGCCATCTGGTTGATTATTTACTTACAAAAAATTTTGAAGTTAGATGTATTGTTAGAAAGTCGAGTAACCTTCAGTGGCTGGAAGGAAAAGATGTTAAGATTTTTAAATGCGGGCTGTTCGATAAAGAAGGATTGAGAGAAGCCTTTAAAGATGTTAATTATATCTTTCATATTGCAGGAGTTGTTAAAGCTAAAACAGAAGAAGATTATTTTAGCGGAAATGTTGAAGCTACAAAAGTATTGCTCGATGTTGCCGCTGAAGTAAAAGATCAAATAAAGAAATTCGTTATTGTGAGCAGTCAAACGGTAAGTGGTCCTGCACAAAATGGAAAACCTGTTACTGAAGATATGGAACCAAGACCGATGACTACCTATGCAAGAAGCAAACTGAAGCAGGAACAGGTTGCATTGAGCTTTAAAGATATTTTCCCGGTAACGATTTGTCGAGCACCGGCTATCTACGGTGAAAGAGACACTGAGATTTTTATTTATTTCCAGGTGTTCAATCGTGGATTGACAACAATGATTGGATTCGACAAGAAAGAATTAAGCCTTCTTCACGTTGCAGATTTAGCAGAGGGATTATACCTCTCAGCAGTTTCTGATAAAGCAAACGGTCAAATTTATTTTATAAGTTCAGAAAAATTTTATACATGGAATGAAGTTGGATCAATCACTTCAAAAGTATTAAACAAAAAGGCAATCAGAATAAGGATCCCTCATTTTATAGTTTTCATAATAGCGGCAATTGCACAGTTCTTTGCGATGTTCAGTTCAAAACCTGCTACGTTGAATATTGAAAAGGCAAAAGACTTAGTTCAGCGTTATTGGATTTGTGATACCTCAAAAGCTATGAAGGAAGTTGGATACAGTCAAAAGGTTTCAATTGAAGAGGGGATTAAACGAACTTGTGATTGGTACAAGCAAATGAAGTGGATTTAATTATTCTGAGCACCTTCTCTTATCCAGGTACGTATGCCGTTGATGTGATTTCTCTGCAGCCATTCAGAAGGCGGCATAGGTGCGTAGGGAGGAATTCTTTCTATAGCAAAGACCAAAATGCTCGTGCTGTCGCTTCCGGGAAATATTATTGTTGGATCTCTTGTTGCATTTACCCAGGAAGACAAATCTAAACCCGCTTCACTCCTTTGCGAATTATGGCAGGGGACACATTTTACTTCGAATACTGGTGCAACGTGTGCTTTGTAACTTACATTTGAATCCGGCATTACAAGTTTATCAATATCAGATGAGGTAAGGGTGTCATCACAAGATTGTGCAATAATTACCGCAAAAGTGATTATAAACAGGATAGAATATTTTAGAGATTGTTTTTTCATTTGCTATGTAAAAATATTCTCGTGGAACTTATCTATCAATGGTTAAAATAATTACCTGAACTTTATATGTTAATTGACAAACGAACAAAAGATAATTAGTTTTGTTCCGGGAAAAACGGATTCTGGGGCTATAGCTCAGCTGGGAGAGCGTCCCGATTGAAATCGGGAAGGTCAGGAGAATATTTCTTTAGCTCCGCAAAAAATTTTATTTATGTTTTCTGTTTACATAATAAAAAGTTTAATTACTGATAAATATTATATCGGTCAGACATCTGATATTAAGAAAAGGCTTCTGTATCATAATTCAGGATATTCAAAATATACAAAATCAGGAATCCCTTGGAAATTAGTTTATTCAGAAAATTATGATACCAGACAGAAGGCAATGAAAAGAGAAACAGAACTTAAAAATTCTAAAAGTAGAGTAATGATTGAAAAGATTATAAGAGAGCAGTTCAACTGAAAAATAAAATTTTACGATACTTGAGAATTTTGAAATAAAAATTAATTTTTAGATAAGCATTACGGGGCTATAGCTCAGCTGGGAGAGCGCTTGAATGGCATTCAAGAGGTCAGCGGTTCGATCCCGCTTAGCTCCACCAATCTTCGTTTTGAGCAAAGTGATAGAACGAAGACTGTCACGGCGAAGTGTAGCGAAGCCGGGTAAATATCGTAAATAATTACGGCCCAAACTTCGCCTTGGCTGGCATTTCAGGGCGTTGATCAGTTAATAATCAACGCCTTTTTAATTAAATATCCTTCGTTAAATGAAATTACTCCCGGTAAATAATTTTTATAAAAAAATTCTGCAAGTGGCATTACCGGCGATCGCTGGATTATCAACACAGATGGTTGTTTCTCTCGTTGATACCGCAATGGTTGGAAGATTGGATGAAGCCACATATGCTCTTGCAGCAATGGGAATAGGTGTTCTTGCTACCTGGGCATTGATAAGTTTTTTCTCGAGTCTTGCCACGGGGATACATGTTGTTGTAGCTCGAAAGTACGGGGAAGGAGATTTTATAGCTTGTGGAATTACATTGAACAATTCCCTTCTTGTTGCCGTGCTCGTCGGAGCTGTTGTAGCAATGATTGGAGTTTTTTTTTCCTATCCGATTGCTCATCTTTTTGCAACCGATGAAATAGTTGGTAACCTGGCAAGTGAATATTTATATTATCGTTTTATGGGGATACCTTTCTTCTTAATCTCAGTTTCTTTCAGAGGATTTTTCTTCGGGATAAATAAAACTAAAATATTCATGTTTTCAGGTGTCATAACAAACTTTCTCAATATCATATTTAATTATATTTTCATTTATGGTGAATTCGGAGCGCCAAGAATGGGTTTGGCCGGTGCAGGACTTGGATCTACACTCGCAACTATGTTCGATGGCTTTTTTTATACCGCCATCATAATGATGCCATCTTACCGGAAAAGATTTCAAAATCTTAAAAACTTAATAACAAATAAAAATATTATTACTGCAATTCTTAAAATTTCTTTGCCTGTTTCATTTCAAAATGTATTTATTCTTATTGGGTTTCTTAGCTTTGTCTCTATCACCGGAATAATCGGAACTCTTGAACAGGCATCTACGCAAGCCATCATCAGCACACTCTTTATTTCTTTCCTGCCCTGTTTTGGTTTTGGAATTGCAGTGCAGACCCTGGTTGGAAATAATCTCGGTGCCAGGAAATTTCTTCTTGCTAAAATTTATGGTTTTGAAACGGCAAAAGTTGCAACGATTTATACAATATTACTTGGTTTTGTCTTTACCATTATTCCGCAATATGTCTTGATAATTATTACAAATGATGAATCCATCATCAATACAGCAGTTCCATCATTAAGAGTTGCAGGTTTTGCACAAATTTTTTATGGGGTGGGTGTCGTGCTGGCAAATGGACTTCAGGCTGCTGGACGATCATTCTTTGTAATGATGTCAGAAATTATAACAAATCTTATCATTTTTGTCCCTTTGGCTTATTTTCTTGGGATATATCTGGAACTTGGATTAACCTGGGCCTGGATGGCATTGCCTGTCTACATAATACTATATTCTTTGATTATATATTTGAAATTTAATTCAACTACCTGGTATACAAAGATTTCGATTGAAAAATAAACAGGTACGGATTTCATGCGGTAAAAGATTTCGAGTAAAAGCCTAACAAATAAGTATTGACATTAAGCATTAAGTGAAATATATTGACACTATGAAAATAAAACTTTCGCAAATTTTAATAGCTCTTCTAATTACAACTGCAATGTTTGCCGGAACTTTCCTTGAGTATTTCCAGGGAAGAAGTGAAGGTGATGACATCAGGCTGGAGTGGAAAACAAAAGAAGAAATTAATTTGCAGCATTTCATTGTTGAAAGAAAAACTCCTCAAGGTTCATTTGTTGAGATTACAACTATTCAACCCAAGGGTAGTAATTCGAATTATACTTATCTAGATCCGTCAACCTATAAACCTTCCGATATGGTTTTTATTTACAGGCTTAAGATAGTTGATACAAACGGCCAGGCATCCTATTCGAACGAAGTTAGTGTTTCGCATAATGTTTCCGGAGTTAAGCGAACCTGGGGCAGTATCAAGGCTATGTTTCGGTGATTAGCGAAAAATCCCATTTCTCTTTAAACCACAAACCCAATTATAATCTCAAGTCTTTAATAACTTCTAAAACATTATTTGTTTTACTGGTGTTAATGATTTTATTTTCTCTCTCTTGTTCATCCACAAAACGTTTCACTAAACCAGAAGAAAAAACCGTTGAAGTTAATACTGAGGAGACCACTACAAATAATATAATAAAGGATGAATCAGGATCAGAATTCAATTTTAATGAAATCAGAGTTTCAATGCAGGGATTAGTTCCTTCCGAATCACTAACTATCGAATCACGTGTTTTTCTGTACGATGATAATAATAAATTGGCTTTAGACTATGTAGGAAATGCCATCAATTGTTATGAGAATGATGGTAAAATCATACTAAATATTAATGATCAGAATTTTGATGGACAAAAATTTGTTCTTGTTTCAGCTGAGAGCGATGAAATAATTAAAGTAAACGGTAAAAGGTTTAGAGGGAAAATTCAAATTTCATCTTCGGGCAGCTCAATCGAAATAATCAATATTATTGGTTTAGAAGATTATGTTAAAGGTGTATTAGCTAAAGAAATGCCGGTTGGCAAAAATGGAGAAAATTTTGAAGCGCTGAAAGCTTTAGCAGTTTGTGTAAGAACTTACGCAATTCAGAAAATGAAAGACGGTAAATTATATTTTGATATTTATCCAGATACACGCGATCAGGTTTATGGTGGGTTGGACGCTGAAAAACCAATTTCAAATTTGGCTGTCGAAGAAACAAAAAACCTCATTCTCAAATTCGATGGAACAGTCACAAAAGTATTTTATCATTCAACCTGCGGCGGATATACAGAATCTTCTGCTAATGTTTTTACTAAAGAACAAATTCCGTATTTAGTCAGTATTAAGGATGGTGATGAACCCAATTGTAAAATATCTCCCAGATTTGAATGGACGGAAACTTACAAAAAGGAATTAATTATTAGCAGACTTAAAAATGCTTCACTTCTTGAGAATGTAAATTATCGCCTTACAAATATTTCAATAAGCAGCAGGTTTGATTCAGGAAGAATTAATGAAATGGAAATTGAAGTTGTTAGTGAAAGCGGCGAGAATAAAATAATTATTATTAAAGGAAATGAAATCAGGAGTATTTTAAGAACTGCAGATGGCAAAAGTATTTTATGGAGTACGATGTTTGATGTAGAATTGAATTCAAATTCAGTTATACTTTCTGGTAATGGATTTGGACATGGCGTTGGGCTGTGTCAGTGGGGTGCTATATCACTTTCTCGAAAAGGTTGGGACTTCAATTCAATTTTAGAGTTTTATTACCGGGGAACGAGTACCGGGAAAATAAATGATTAAAACTAATCTGAAAATTTATCTTGCTTCAAAATCACCCCGAAGGCGGAAACTGCTTAAACAACTGGGAATAAAGTTCAAATCCTTCTCGGTAAATTCTCCGGAAAATTTTTTGGATGGCGAACATCCTGTTGAGTGTGTAGAGAGAATTGCATCGGAAAAATTGGAAATGGCAAAGAGTAAACTAAATAATAGTATCATCGTTACAGCAGATACAATTGTTGTTCTCGACGGAACAGTGATTGGCAAACCGACAAGTAAAAAAAATGCAATTAAAATTTTATCATTACTTAGTGGGAAAACACATACTGTTTACACAGGTTTTTGTGTATTGAATCAAAAAACAAACAAGTTGATCATTGACCATGAGAAAACCGAAGTTGAATTTCGGACTTTAAAACAAGATGAAATTGTTGACTATGTGAATGGCGGTAGCCCGATGGATAAAGCCGGCGCATACGGAATCCAGGATGATTTCGGTGCCGTTTTTGTTAAGCGTATTAATGGCTGTTATTACAATGTTGTTGGATTGCCTTTAACTAAACTTTACAAAGCTCTCAGGGAAGTAACCTGATTTGTTAAAAAAACTTAAACAAAAAGTAATCATTACAACTGTCATTGCAGGAGTATTATATCTTGCCTTTACGATCTATGCTGACTTCACAAGTGTAGTTGATGCCTTCGGAAAATTTAATTTACTTCTTTTGCCGTTTTTGCTATTTCTTTCCTTCTTAAACTACTTCACAAGATTTATTAAATGGGATTATTATCTTTCAATAGTCAAAGTCAGGATGAAAAAGGTAGATTCGCTTTCAACATTTATGTCCGGATTGATAATGAGTGTAACCCCAGCCAAATTAGGTGAGGTGCTGAAATCAGTGTTAGTAAAAGAAATAACGGGCGAACCAATTAGTAAAACTGCACCGATAATTCTTGCTGAACGGATAACAGATTTTTTATCTTTATTAATAATCGCGATTACCGGGGCATACATGTTTGACTACGGTGGAAATATTACTTTGATAGTTGCAGCATTTTTTTTAATTCTAATAGTGATTATAAGTAATAAGCACATTGCGTTGCCGATAATTAATTTATCCGAAAAAATTCCTTTCATCAAAAAATATATTCACAGCATTCACTCAGCATACGAAAGCTCATATAATCTATTGAAACCAAAGCCGTTGATAATGATGACATTACTGAGTTTGGTTTCCTGGGGATTCGAATGCTGGGGTTACTTTATAATTTTGCAAAATTTCGGAATTGATTTTGGGTTTCTTTGGGCTTCATTCAGTTATAGTTTTTCGACAATTGTTGGAGCAATTTCAATGTTGCCCGGTGGTTTAGGTTTGACCGAAGGATCTTTAACCTTTCTTTTAGTTCAAAAAGGAATTTCTGCTGATATCTCTGTTGCAACAACTTTTATAGTTAGAGTTGTAACTCTTTGGTTTGCGGTTCTTGTTGGAATTATCAGTCTGACTTTCTATCAAAAAAGATTTGGACAAATAAAAATTGATTGAATATAATCATTATTTATAATATTAATCATCGGATCAGATATAGTTCGGGAATGTCCGGTGAGGTTGTTGTGAAATAGTTGAATAGGTATTTATTAAGAAAATAATTTACCTAAAGTGTAGAGATCAATCTTATACTAACTTAATTTACCAGTTAAACTGATCTCTTTTCTTGATTTAATGGTATATGGATGGTATTTTTGTACCCCACTAATAAATGAAAGGAGACGATTATGGGACAAGGTAATAATTTTAAAAAGGGTCTTTTGATTGGCTTTTTTACAGGCGGAGCCTTAGGAGCCGCTCTCGCTTTACTTTTCGCTCCAAAAAGTGGAAAAGAATTAAGAAGAGATATAAAGGAAAAGAGTGATGAGTACCTCGATGAGGCAGAAAAATATATTTCTCAAGCTAGAGAAAAAGCTGTTGAGGTGATGAATGAAGGCAAGAGAAGATCCGAAAAATTAGTAAAGGATGCTAAGGACAAATCGGACCAACTTATGAAAGATGCAGAAAAAGTTTACAAGGATGCCAGAGGTAAAGTATCCGAAACTTTTAAGACCGGCAAAGAATCTTTGGAACAGAAAAAAGATCAGGTAAAAGATGCTATCAGGGCCGGAGTAGATGCATATAAAGAATCCAAACATTCCGAGGAATAATTTTTTCAATGACATTAATTGACATTCTAACTGTTGTTGTTCTGATTCTTGTTTCGGCTCTTATTGTTTTCTTAATTGTTTACCTGGGGAAAATTACGCGCTCTATTCAGGAACTGCAGATAGATATTGGCAAGTTAACAGATAAGCTTGAACCATTACTAACTTCTCTTTCTGATCTCACTGAAAAATTTTCTGAAATAGGTGAGCAGGCGAGGCGGCAGCTGGAAGCTACTAAGGGCATGGTTTTCAGCGTTAGAGATCGTGTAGAAAAAATTCTTGAACTTGAAGAAAAAATAAGAGCCGGAATTGAAGGACCTGTTATGAGTGTCATTAATCAGTTTAAAGCAATCTCGAACGGAGTAAGCACTTTTCTCAACTACCTTAAAAAATAAATTTCAAACTAACTAAATACTTCCAGGAGGATAACCTTGAAAGAAATTATTTCGGAGGCTATACGAAATATTGCATTAGTCGGTCACGGCGGAGGCGGTAAAACTTCACTCTCAGAAATTATTCTTTACACTGCAAAAGAAACAAATCGAATCGGAAGAATTGAAGATGGGAACACTACTTCAGACTACAATCCGAATGAAATTGATAAACAGATTTCAATTTCCTCTTCAATCATGAACGTTGAATGGAACAATACCAAAATAAATATTATTGATGCACCGGGATTTTCAGATTTTATCGGTGATGTAAAAAGTTCCTTAAAGGTTTGTGATGCCGCGGTCATGGTAATCAAATCGGCTGAAGGAATTGAAGTTGGTACAGATGCTGCAAAAAGTATAATTGATGAATACAATCTTCCCACCTCTGTAATAATAAATAAAGTTGACAGTGAACACTCCACTTTTTTCGAGACGTTCGAAGATATTAAATCCAGAATTCATCCCGGGGCAACAGTAATCACTTTTCCCTTTTCAGAAGGAATAAATTTAAATGGGGTCGTTGATATAATTTCAATGAAAGTTTATACTTTTGGAGAAGCTGGCAGCAGAACAGTTGCTGAAGCTGAAATTACAGGTGAGTTAAAAGAGCAAGCAGAAAGTTTAAGAACTCAACTCATTGAAAAAGTAGCTGAATTCTCAGAAGATTTAATGAATAAATATTTCGAAGCTGGTGTACTGAGTGATGAAGATATTCAAAGAGGATTGAAAGCTTCAATTAATAATGGAAACTTAATTCCTGTTTTTGCTGTATCGGCAACAAAAGCTGTAGGTATAGATAACTTCTTAAATTTTGTGAGCGCTTATTTTCCCTCGCCGGTTGATAGAGGAACCGTTAGTGCGAAACTTGCCAACAAGAAAGAACCTCTTCAGCTAAAAATAGATTCAAAAGGTGAGCCGGTCTTATTTGTGTTCAAAACAATTTCTGAACAACACGTTGGTGAACTTTCTTTGTTTAAAGTGTACTCTGGTAAAGTATCTCCGGGATTAGATTTATTAAATGAAAATAATAATAAGACAGAGAGATTAAATCAGTTATTTACATTAAACGGACATAACAGGAAAGATATCTCCCAGGTTGTTGCAGGAGATATCGCAGCAGTTGTAAAATTAAAAGATACTCATACTAACAATACTCTTGCTTCAAAAAATTATTCTGTTATCGTCGATCCGATACAATTTCCGGATCCTGTTATCAGAGGAGCCATTCAGGCAAAAGCAAAAGGCGATGAAGATAAAATTGCAACCGGACTTCATACTCTGCATGAAGAAGATCCATCATTCAATGTAAATTTTGATCCGGAGATTTCACAAACAATTATTTCCGGGCAAGGTGAGCTTCAGCTCCTGCTCGCGACTAAACGTTTGAAAGATAGATACGGAGTAGAAGTTGACCTTGTAGAGCCAAGAATTCCTTTTCGCGAAACGATAAAAGCATCCGCCAACAATGTTGAGTACAAACATAAAAAGCAGTCAGGCGGTCGGGGTCAGTATGGACATATTCATATTAAAATGGAACCCCTACCAAGAGGAAAAGGCTTTGAGTTTGTTAATGCAATTGTTGGTGGTGTTGTTCCGGGCAGGTTTATCCCGGCCGTTGAAAAAGGAATAATTGAAACAATGGCGAAAGGCGTGATGGCTGGTAACAAAGTTATTGATGTACGGGTAACACTTTTTGATGGAACTTATCATACGGTTGACTCGGATGAAATGTCTTTCAAGATTGCAGCAAGCCAGGGATTTAAAAAAGGATTTCTCGAAGCGAAGCCGGTACTTCTCGAACCTATTTACGTTGTTGAAGTTAAAGTTCCTGAAGAATACATGGGCGATGTAATGGGTGACATATCAAGTAAACGTGGAAAAATTTTAGGAATGGATAGCGATGGTCGGTTTCAGATTATTAAAGCACTCGTACCTCTAGCGGAATTGTATAAATATTCTTCACATCTCAGAAGCTTAACACAGGGAAGGGGAGTGCATAAGCGTACGTTCGATCACTACGAGGAAATGCCAAAAGAAATTGAGCAGAAAGTTATTGAAGAATACAAGAAATCACGTGAAGAGGAAAATTAATTTACCAGGTTGGTTTAGGCGGATAATATCCGCCTTAATTTTTTAATTTAATTATATGAAAAATCTTTGGTCTCCGTGGAGATCTAAATACATAGAATCTTTTAAAGATGAGCAATCTGATGGGCAGTGCATTTTCTGCAAAGCTGTTGAAGAAGATATATCGGATATGAATAACCTGGTAGTTCATAAATCACAAAATATTATAGTGATAATGAATCTTTATCCATATAATAATGGTCATCTAATGGTCGTTCCGAAAAGACACATAGGCTCAATTGAACAAATCACTTCTGAAGAATCTCACATGCTAATGGATGAAATTATCCTAGCCGAAAAAGTTTTACAGAAAATATTTTCACCTCAAGGATTTAATATTGGTGCAAACCTTGGAAGAGCAGGTGGTGCCGGAATTGAAGATCATATTCACTTTCATATAGTTCCTCGATGGAATGGCGATACTAATTTTATGCCTGCAATCGGTGAGGTGAAAGTAATTTCTCAAGAGCTTGCTGAGACTAAAAAAAGATTGCTTGCCGCCTACAAAGAATTAAGCAGTTAATTTTTAATTCATTTCTTATTCATCACTACGAATTTTACTATTATGAATTTAACTAATATTTATAAATATATATTTGCAACTTTAATATTACTGTCAGCGATTTTATTTTCATGTGGTAATGATGAAATTCCAAAATCATCGTTGATATTGAAGGATAATGTTTTGTACAAGCAGGACAGCAATACTCCATTTACAGGTAGAGAAAGAGCATTGGTAGAAAATAAAATAGTTGAATATGAAGTCAAGGATGGCTTAAAACACGGCGAGTTCAAAATATTTTCTGAAGAAGGTGTGCTTGAAATATCAGGTCAATTGGATAGTAACAGAAACGTGGGCAAGTGGAGTTATTTTTTTCCTGATGGGCAAATAGAATCTACAGGATATTTCATAAACGATATGCCGGATGGATTGTGGATTTGGAATTTTCCAGATGGCAAGAAACGAGAGGAAGGCAAATATCTGAATGGAATCAGGGTTGGATTGTGGTACCAGTATGATAATAACGGGGACATCGTCCTGGAAAATAATTATGATATTATTGATTCTTTAGAGACAGAGAAGGATAGTTCAAACTTTTTTAAAAATTAGAAAACATTATGCTGAGATTAGGAACCTGCAGCTGGAAGTATGACTCCTGGAAAGGGATCGTTTATTTTGGCACAAACAAAAAAAATTATCTTCGTGAGTACTCTCATAAATTCAATACCGTTGAAATTGATCAATGGTTCTGGTCACTCTTTTCTCCGGCTAAGGTTGTTCTTCCACAAAAAAAAGTTGTTGAAGAGTATAGAAATTCAGTTCCTGCAAATTTTCTTTTTACTTTAAAAGTTCCCAATTCAATTACACTCACTCATTTTTATAAGGATTCGAAGGAAGAAGAGTTAAGGCCAAATCCTTACTTTCTTTCTGCAGACTTATTCCAAGAATTTCTTAATTCAATTGAAGCGATAAGGGCGCAAGTTGGTTGTCTTATTTTTCAATTTGAATATTTGAATAAACAAAAGATGAAATCTTTAACAGAATTCCAGTTGAGATTATCAGAGTTTCTTAAAAAATTGAAAAAAGATATCCCACCAATAGGAATTGAAATAAGGAACCCGAATTATTTAAATGAGAAATATTTCAGTTTTCTTTCCGAGCAAAAATTAGCACCTGTATTTCTTGAGGGATACTACATGCCTCCCGTAATTGAAATATATTCAAAGTTTAAAGAGTATATTCAAAATTTAGTTATTATTCGACTGCACGGACCAGACAGGAAAGGCATTGAAAAAATTGCAAATGAAAACTGGAACCAGATATATTTGGAGCGCGACAAAGAAATTGAATCAATCGTTGAAATGATCAAAGATTTACAAAACAAGGAAGTCGATTTATTCGTGAATGTAAATAATCACTTTGAAGGATCAGCACCACTTACAATTCAGAAGATTAAAGATAGGATTAGTTAATTAAATAGGTTTGATTTCTGAATCTGATAATATTAAATTTGCGTCCACAAATTTGGGCTCATAGCTCAGTTGGTTAGAGCATCTGACTCATAATCAGAGGGTCGGTGGTTCAAGTCCATCTGGGCCCACAAGAAACCCTCTAAGCATTTTGCTTTGAGGGTTTTTTCATAAATCCAGATACTTAATATATTTTTTATTAATCATGTTAGTTCTCTGCTTTTTATAAATTACCAATTGAAATTATAATCACTTAATGATCAAAAATATTTAAATCAAATGCCAACAAAAATGAATATAGCACATTTCTATAAATTCAAAACTCCGAGAAATATTTTATTATTTATATTTTTTATTTTAGCACAAGTTCCTTCGTTCGGTCAAATTGAATTACAAAACGCTTTCCCTGGTCTAACATTCAATAACCCCCTCTATCTCACGAATGCAGGAGATGGTACCAATAGAGTTTTTGTTGTTGAACAAATTGGTAAAATCAAAGTCTTTCCAAATATCGCTTCTGCAGTGAATGCAAAAACATTTTTAGATATTACCAGTAGAGTCGCATCGGGCGGAGAGATGGGTTTACTTGGATTGGCATTTCATCCTAATTTTGAAACGAATGGTTACTTTTATGTGAATTATACTGCCGATAATCCCCGAAGAACCATTGTTTCCCGTTTCCAGGTTACATCAAATCCCGATTCGGCAAATGCAAATAGCGAATTCATTATAATAAGTTTCAGTCAACCGTTTGCAAATCATAATGGGGGCTGGATTGGTTTCGGACCAAACGGTGCAGAACTTTATATAGCTTCCGGTGATGGTGGTTCTGCAGGCGACCCGCAAAATAATGGGCAAAGTATTACAACACTCCTTGGTAAAATTCTATGTTTGGATGTTGATGGCGGTTCTCCTTATGCAATACCTGTGTCAAATCCTTTTTATGACAGTACTAATGTTCTTATAAAGAAAGAAATATATGCCTGGGGATTTAGAAATCCCTGGAGGTGCAGCTATGATGAAT
Source organism: uncultured Ignavibacteriaceae bacterium (assembly GCA_963698525.1). Classification (GTDB taxonomy): domain Bacteria; phylum Bacteroidota; class Ignavibacteria; order Ignavibacteriales; family Ignavibacteriaceae; genus IGN2. The sequence goes on from CAVORE010000020.1 coordinate 46,818, forward strand.
TAACCGGCTGGTTCATTACTGGCGATGTTGGTCAATATACCTGGGAAGAAATTGATTTAATTCAAAATGGAAAGAACTATGGCTGGAGGTGTTACGAGGGTAATCATTCATATAATCTATCAGGTTGTAATTATCCTGAGTATATTTTCCCCATATGGGAGTATAACCGTAGCTTAGGTTTTTCAATTACCGGTGGATATGTTTATCGCGGATCTGGAGTTCCGGAATTAAATGGTAAATATATTTATGCGGATTATGTAATGAGTAAAGTCTGGGCCCTTAATTATGATGGAATTAATCCAACTTCCAGTGAGTTACTTTTAACAGCCCCGGGAAACATAACATCTTTTGGACTCGATGAGCAAATGGAACTTTATTTAGTTTCATTCAATGGAAAAATTTATAAGTTCAGTCCGACATCAAGTTGCCTTAACATTAATTTGAATGGTGGCTGGAATCTTGTATCGGTTCCATTTCTTACAGATAATATGGCTTCATCAAATGTATTTATTAATTCCAGCTCATCAGTGTTTGGCTATAACTCAGGATACAACATTGCAGATACTTTGGTAAATGGTTCGGGTTATTGGGTAAAGTACAGCAATAGTCAAATCATACAAATTTGTGGTGACAGAATAACTCAGCCAATTCCGGTTAGCCCGGGATGGAATTTAATTGGTCCATTTGATAAAAAAGTTAATATCCAAAACATTAGTTCTGTACCTCCGAATATCATAATATCTCCTTCATATGGTTATGAAGGAGGATATTTTGTAGAGGATACACTCAAGCCTGGAAAAGGCTACTGGTTGAAATCAAATGCCGCAGGTACCATTCAAATAATTGATAATGGTGAATGAAGATTTCATTAATATAAAAAGAGTAAGAAGAAATGCAAATTACAAATAACAAAATCGTACACCCATCAATCTTCTTATAAATTAAAAAACTGCAACCAATTCAGTATGTAATGCTAAAACAGACAAACTGAAAATCAGATTCAAAATAATTTACTTAAAAAGCCTTCCTTACAAACTACCACTAAAGTAGGATGAATATTTTTTTTCAAGAGCAAATCACCCGAAAGAAAATTTTTTTCTTAAAGTGAATAATTATTTTATCAACTTCTTTTAGTTGACTTTATAAAAAAATAAACCGATTTAAGATCACAAATATTTATTGAATTAATATCAGTGATTATTAATTTTTTATTCTCAATATATATATTATATTAAATCAGATCGGTTTAATCCGACAATACATTTTTAAATAGAAATCCTCTAAGCGACAGTTCTGTCACCCAAAGATTTTCATCAGTAAAAACATAGACTTATAGTAACTCATATAAAGTCGAATCTTTTCCCGGCAAAGCAAAGGCACGCTTTGTGATGAAAAGCAGCATAAATTTTTTTTTAAAATTTTAAATATTTCTTTGACAATAGGAATTTTTTTTACTATGCTTGCCTTGTATTTGAAGCAGAATTGTACGACTTACCAAACTTTAGGGCTGTGCTGATACAAAAAAATAATTTAGCATTTAATTCTTTTACTATTGAGGGCTTATTCATGTTGCAATCATTTCAATTTATTCAATTGGCCTTTAAAAAAGGTTCGTGGATATGCAGTCCTATAATCTAGAATTATTCATTAAGAGAAATTCTCTTAACGGTTATTTTCTTTTTCAAAGAGATAATCATCAGGTATTTTATTATTTACACTTAAATCTTAATTCATTCATTCATAATAATAATGGAGGGCTTTATGGGGAATAATTTTCCACTTATCTGTCCACTATAATTGCTTTACAAATGTGTGCTCAGTTTGATTAACTGTAAAGCTTAGTATTCTCAAATGAAAAAAAATAATTAACTTTTTTTAATCTCAATTGGAGGGATTATGTTTAATAACTTTTTCAAATTTATTTCAGGCGTATTTCTCATTACGCTGTTCGTGCTTCCGCAGAATGGTTTTGCGCAAACTACAATCATTGATCCGGCTGGAGATGGCGGATTTTCTAATGGTAGGACTTTTGCGGCAAATGGCTGGACTGAATCCAGTTCAGCAAATAACCCTTGGGTGATTGGAACCGCTGTCGTAGGCGCTCCCTTTGCTGGGAATAGTGGATACGTCAGCAACGATGCAGGAGTAACAAACAATTATACAAATACAGCTAGTGCACTTAACTTCTTTTATCGTGATGTTACTGTACCAGCTGGTGAGACTATAATTACTTTAAGTTTTAACTGGATATGTAATGGTGAATCAACCTGGGATTTATGGCAGGTTTTTACAGCACCGACTTCTATTGTTCCGGTAGGAACAACAACATATCCGGGCAGTGGAACTTCAAACATACCTAGTGCAATTACAGGAGCAACTTTTATCGGATATGGTAATCTCCAAGTTACTGCACAAACAGCTACTCTTAGTTTACCTTCAAGTTTGGCTGGTACGACTTTTAGATTGATTTTTGGTTGGAAAGATGATACTAGCGGTGGAACATCACCAGGAGCAAGTGTTGATAATATTTCTCTTATTTCAAGGATGCCTATTACTCCGGTTCCACCTATCACATTCACAGCTACAAATATCACTACTACAGGAATGGATATTGGATGGACTGATAATTCCACAGATGAAGCATCATTCAGAGTTTATAGATCAACTGATAATCTTAATTTTATCAAAGTTGGTGCTGATATTCCATCAACATCTGTTGGAACAACAGGCACTTTATACTCACAAGCTCAGACCGGTTTATTACCAGGAGTTACATATTATTTTAGAATTTCAGCATTTACTGATTTGGAATCCAGTTATCTTACTGGAAGTCAGGCAACTTTAGCAGCAGGTTCAATTGTCTCAACGGGTAGCGGAAACTGGAATTCAACGACTCCAGATGCACCTTGGCCGCTTGGAGTTGTACCGACAGCAACGGATAATGTAACTATTGCTGATGGGCACACTGTTACTATTAATGCAACAGGTTTAGCTTGTAATAATCTTACGGTAGGACAAGGAACATCTGGTATTCTTGAGTATCAGGCAACACCTTTAGCTGGATTAATTGTTAATGGCAATTTAACAGTTGCCACAGGTGGTAGCTTTTCAGCAGGTGCAGGTACATTAACTACACATACATTAAGCATAGGTTCTGCTACTGGTGCAGAAAGTGGTGTAAGTGGTAGCTTAATAAACAATGGTTCTTTTGATCTTAATACAACTGCTGGTGTTACCACAACATTTTTAGGCAGTGGAAATGAGAGCATTTCTGGTTCTGGTACAACAACGGATTTCTATGCTATTACAGTTAACAAAGGTACGACCAGGGATGGTGCTACTCTTGATGTATTAGTGCCAATCACTATGAGCATTGTAAATTCAAGCACAGTACGTCTTAACCTGACAAATGGTACATTTAAAATATCAAGCGCAACTGACATTACACCCGCAGGAGGTTCACAGACTATTATTGCTGCCGGTGGAAGATTATGGTTGAATCATGCAAGCGCAGTTTATAATGGAATTTTTGCAGGATCTCCGACAATAGCCGGAGAGTTAAGAATGGACAATGGCACATTTAATTACGGTAGCGGCAATAACACATTGACAGTTACTTCAACAGGCGGTGGTGGTGCACTTGTAATGAATGGTGGCACTATAAACTTTTATGGCGTTGTATCATTTTCGAGTGCTGCAGGAGTTGTATTTAATATGTCCGGCGGTAATTTTAATGTAGATCCTCAGCATACAAATAATTCCACAGCAACAACAACATTCAGCATTGGGATCTCAACAACATTAAACTGGACTGGTGGAACTATTACTATTGTCGATCCTCGTGCAACTGCTGGTGGAACTGCTTTCTCAAATTCATCAGGTGCTGCGAAAGTGATTACCGGTGGTAAATTAAGAATTGGAGATGGAACATCAACCACTTCAGGCGGAACTTTGTCAAATACCTCCGGCTTTGGAATTACTGCTACTGCTGGTATCTGGGATCTGGAAATTGATAACAGAACCGATGTATCAACTTCAAGAATGGCAAGAATATCCGGGACAACAAACATTTTAAATCAACTCGAAATTAAATCAAATGCATACTTATTTATTGGGTCAGGTACTACTTCAACATTTTTGGTACCTTTTGGAAACATTATAAATAATGGAATTCTTGCTGGATGCGAACCAGGTGGAACACAGCATATTGGTACATTTTATTTTGGTGGATTAGGTCCACAGTCATTAACTGGAAGTGGTACCTTTGTCAATATAGCAACTGTAAGTGTTTTTAATCTTGGAACTTCATTCAGATTTTCTGATTTACAATTAATTGAAGAAAATATACAATACAATCAGGAAGCAGATCTCAGTGGGGAGATAGTTGAACATCGGCCTATATTCAATTATCCCGAAGGTTTAAGTAGTTCTCCAATGTTAAGCACTATTACACTTTCAAATACAAATCCGCTTGTAACCAACAGAGTTAATTTGTTTTCAGGAACATTAAGTCCTGGCGGTAACTTAACAATTGGAAAAGCAGGTGTTTCTATCCCAATTGTTCAGATTGGAGGTACTGCTACACCTGATCCAGCTGGTTCATTCACCACAGTACCTAATTTTGATAATACTTCCGGATTCAGTACATACATATATAGTACTGCAGTTGGCAGCCATACAACTGGTGCATATAATGAAATGCCTGCTGGTCCACAAAACTGGAACCAGGTACTTATTAATGATGTTGACGGATTATTTTTAGACCGACCTGTTAATATTCAGAATTTCATGACATTTACACTTGGTAATATTATTGCTACTAATACTAATTCTTTAACTTATCAGTCTTCTGCAGCAATAACAGCATCGGCATCAAGTTATGTGCAAGGACCTTTTATAAGAAAAATTCCTGCTAATCAGGTTGCTGCACTGACTTTGAATTTCCCGGTTGGTAAAGACACCTTGAATACTTTAAGTATAGTAAATCCATTAACAGGTGCAGGTGATTCAGTAATGGTAAGAGCAGAAGTATTTGATGGTAACTCGGGTGGTACTGCTGGAATAGGATTATTATCACTTAACACTGACAGATATTGGAATGCAACTGCTCTTTCTGGTGGTGCAAACCTTACATCTACTTCATTGAGTCTCACTGAATATGGAATGGCATCTTCAGATGGAATTGGAAAATCAGCAACACAAACGGGTTCTTATGATCTGGTCAGTAGTGCAGCTCCGGTTGGAAATATAATTACAACTGATGTGATGACAAGCTTAAGTTACTTTGCTCTTGGTGAAAGAGAATTAGTTGCAAACCCAACCGGTGTTTCAGCATCAGCAGTGAGTTCTTCACAGATAAATGTTGCTTTTACACCTAATGGTGCAACTAATAATGTGCTAGTTGTTTGGAACAATACAGGTACGTTTACAGTACCTTCAGGTGCACCACCAGCAGTTGGGCAACCATTTGCAGGCGGAGAAGTATTATATTATGGAACAGCTTCACCTGTGAATCATACTAGTTTAACTGGTGCAACTACTTATTATTATAAATTATTCTCCTATGATCTTACAGATTATTCAATTGGTGTTCCTGTAAATGCAACAACATTTGGTTCAATGCCGTACGTAGAAGGATTCGAAGGAGTTACGTTCCCACCTTCAGGATGGACAAACTATGGAACCAAATTATGGTCAACTGGTTCGGAGGCTCATAGTGGACTTAAAGCAGCGCGATCATTATACACTCCAGCCGGAACAGCTAATCTTCAAACTCCACCATTTAGTCTTCCAGCAAGTCCAAATTCCAGAATTAAATTCTGGTGGAAGGATGATGATATTTCTGCTAGTCCTATGGTTATTGGCCAGGATACAACCTTCTTTGAGATAACTACGAATGGAGGTTCAAGCTGGACAGTATTGACATTCTTATCAGCACCTTCACCACAGTCAAGTTATGTTGAAGTGGTTCAGGATCTTAGTGCATATGCTGGTCAGGTTGTTTCTTTCAGATGGCGTGATTGGACTAATGGCACTGGCAGTGCTTAGGGTGTTGGCCTTGATGATATTTTAGTTGAAGAAATTCCTGCTTCACCTATATTCTTCGTTACTCCAACATCGAAAGATTTTGGATCTTTAATTGCAGGAAATACTTCGGCACCTCAGAACTTTATTATAACTAATATTGGCGCAGGTACTTTAACAATAACAGCTGGCAGCATCACTGGTGCAAATGCTAGTGAGTTTATAATTAGCGCAGAAAGCTATCCAATAAACATCGCTGCTTCATCATCCGATACAGTTTCAGTTACATTCGCACCAACATCAGCAGGTGCAAAAACTGCAAACTTGGAATTTACACATAACGCAGCTGGTTCACCTGCAGTAATTCCTTTAACTGGAGCGGCATTACCGGCTGGAATCTTGTTTGAAGATTTCACCGGCACGACATTCCCACCGGCAGGTTGGTTAGCACTCCAGAATGATGGTGGCTTACAAAACTGGACAAGATCAACTGCAGCATTTTTATCACCACCGGCTTCGGCGAGCATAAGATGGGAATCATCAACTTTAAGAAATGATGATTGGTTAATTACACCTAAGCTTGCTGTCGTTTCAGGCGATAGTTTTGTGTTCAACTGGAGAGCAAGCAGTACCAGTTTCCCGGAAATATTGGTTGTAAAGGTTGGATTGGTTGCTGATCCCAACGGAACATGGACCAATCTTGATTCTTTAGAAAGTAATAGCACAACCTGGATGAGACAATCATATAATTTAAATTCATATGCTGGTCAGAATGTTTACGTTGCAATTGTTTATCGTGCATTGGATCAGTTAAGAGTATATGTTGACGACGTACAAGGCCCTGTTAAATATTTAACACAAAATGATATCGGACTTGCGTCTTACTCACAACCTACAACTGAACATCCGTTTGTAACGGGAGTGAGCCGAGAATATGCACAGAAGGATCCAAGTATTGGTACTGAAAATATTTCGATCTCTCTTGTTCAAGAAGTACAAAATAGCCCGATTGATGCACCTATAGATTTCAAAGTTATCGTTCAGAACTTTGGTGCTGCAATTCAAAACAGCTACCAGGTTGGCTGGAAAATAGATGGAGCAAATCAGACAAGTGTTAGTAATACTGAACCCTTAAGATTGGTGATACAGATACACTTACTCTCACCTGGGCAGTTCGGCAGCAGGAATTCATACTTCAAGAGCCTGGACAATACTTGCTGGAGATGAAAATCCAATTAACGATACTCATCAGTATTTCATTTCTATGCAGTCCAGATAATTCTGTATTCCTTGAAGGATTTGAGATGCAACATTCCCACCAGCAGGCTGGCTTGATATAGATGCGGATGGAAGTGGAACTAAGTTGGTTTCCAGGTAATCCAACAGTATTTCCAGCTTTAAAGGTAACGGATACGCTGGTGCTAATTATCCAGGGTGCAAATGCATCTAACGTTATTGATCAGTGGTTGATTTCACCTAATACAGGTGGATCATCAACTCGATACAGATTCATTGGTATTTTATATAAGAACTCCAGATGGATCATTATGGCCGGATTCAATTGAAATTCGTGTATCAACTACTGGAACAAATACCGGTGATTTCACTACACTACTCGATTATATTCAGGTACCAATTAACTGATCAGTGGAACAGGTTTGCATATGCACTACCAAATGCAGCAAACAGGTACTTTGCTTTCCGTTATTTGATTTACGATGCTATCACAAATTCAAACTATGTTGGTATTGATTTAGTAGAAGTTCAAAGACATACTACCAGCAATACCTTCCAGCTTTCAGTAGATGTAGCTAACGGCTGGAATATGGTATCGGTACCAGGCTTAAATACACCAGATCAGAATGTTAATACGTGGTGGGCATTCAGAGATCCAGGTGCTAAGCGTATTTAAGTATGCAGGTGGATATCAGGCAGTAACAGATGCAACACCAGGACTTGGATACTGGATGAAACATTCAGGAGCCTTAACATATAACACCGGAGAAGAATGGCCGGCAGCCGGAATACAGATAGTTGCACACGATCCATTAGCTGGCGCATCAGGCTGGAATATGATAGGCGGATATGAGCTGAGTGTAGCAACTGCAGGAGTCACAACGAATCCACCGGGATTACAGAGTGGACCAATCTACAAGTATTCAGGTGGATACCAGGTAGCAACCACACTAGATCCAGGATACGGATACTGGATGAAACTTTCTGCTGCAGGACAGATAATCATACCTGAGATGCATTAGCAAAAGGTACAGAGCCAGTAGAATACTTCCCTGAAAACTGGGGTAAGATAATACTTGACAGATGCAACAGGAATAAATTATACACTGTATGCAGTAAAAGGTGAAGTAAACCTTGATCAATATGAATTACCACCAGCACCAATGGCAGGAATGTTTGACATCAGATACTCAAGTGGAAGGATAGCCGAAGACATAAACAGTTCGTTGAAGACGATAGATATGAGTGGAGTAACCTATCCATTGACAGTAAGAGTAGAAGGAATGGATATGCGATTGATGGATGAGACAGGCAAGACAGTAAATATGAATCTGAAGTCAGGTGAAAATGTAGTTATCAGTGATGCAACGATACAGAAGTTGATGGTATCAGGCGAACTAGTACCAGCAGCATATGCATTAGAGCAGAACTATCCAAACCCATTCAACCCGAGTACAGTGATCGAGTTCTCGTTACCAGAGAATGTAGGTAATGTAAAACTATCGATTTACAATATGTTGGGCGAGAAGGTAGCAGAACTGGTAAACACAGCATTGGTAGCAGGCAAGTATAGTTATCAATGGAATGCAAGTAATGTTGCAACAGGAATGTATATCTATGAATTACGAACTGACAATTTCGTATCAGTTAAGAAGATGTTACTACTAAAGTAATTATTTCAACTTTGCAACCCGTCCCGATTTTGTCGGGACGGGGATTGCAATAAAAAAAGATTTTAGGGCAAATGAACACTAATCAACATAATTCTCATTAACAAAAAGGGTGCGTTATGCGTAAACTGTTTTCAATTCTTTCGCTCGTACTACTGTACGTAACAATTGCTTTCGGACAGGCAGCAGTTGATATACCATTCAGTGGAACAGATGGTACGACAACAATTCCATTGGCAGTTGGTTTAGATCTAACTGCAACAGCTTGTATCGATCCGGCACTTGGTGAAAGTGATCTTCCACCATTCCCTCCTCCCGGTGTTTTCGATATCAGATTTGATTTATCACCAACATGTCCTGCCCTGTCAACGCTAAAGGACTTTCGTCCTGCAGCAGCATTTCCATTTACTGGAAATGTTCAACATACATTATGGTGGCAGGTAACAACACCAGGTGTTTCAGCTATTCAATTGACTTATAATCTACCGACTGGTGCGTCAATGACAATAGTTGATAACATTACAGGTACATTATTAAACCTCGGACCATTTACAGGGAGTGGAGTAGCTGTAATTCCTGCTTCTTATACTGCTTTTGGTACAAAAGCATATATGAATATGACTTACACGAATATTGGCGGCGTTGCAGAACCAGGATTTGGAATTGCACCAGCCAGCTTAGCTTTTGGTAACGTAGAGTCTGGTTCAAGTGCTATTTTGCAGTCAACTGTTACTAACACGGGAACTGCAATGCTTACAATATCAAATATTGTTTCATCAGATGCACAGTTCACATTTTCACCAAGTGCATTCCCAGTTAATATTGCACCAGGTGCAAACCAGGTATTTGATGTAACATTTGCACCAACAGCAATTGGATCATATACCGCTGATTTAACATTCACACACAATGCTACAGGTTCACCATTTGTATATCCAATGACAGGTGCCGGAACCGCTCCTGGTCTGGTAGATCTCGAGAATATATTCTCTGGATACAGATGGAACCACAACAATTGATCTCGCAACTGGATTAGATGCAGCAGCAACAGATTGTATTGATCCGGCATTAGGTGAAAGTGATCTTCCACCGTTTCCACCTCCAGGTGTATTCGATATCAGATTTGATTTGTCACCAACATGTCCAACATTATCGACTCTTAAAGATTATCGGTTTGCTGCCGATCCGGTTAATTTCAATGGAACCATACAGCATACATTATGGTGGCAGGTAAGTGCAGCTGGATTACCAATCACACTCAATTACAACCTGCATCCAAATGCAACGATGACGATAGTAGATAACATAAACGGTTTATTATTAAACCTCGGACCATTTACCGGAAGTGGTGTCGCAATAATTCCAGGTTCCTATACTGCTTTTGGGACAAAGGCTTATGTGAACATAGTCTATGCTGCTGGAGTTGTTACTGCGCCAATATTCAACGTTACCCCTCCTTCTTTGGATTTCGGTAACGTAAATCAGGGTACCCCCAAAAACTTAAACGTAACTGTTTCTAATACTGGTGATGCTAATTTAGTTATCTCCAGTGCTGCAATAGCAGCAGCTGAATATAGTGTTAGCCCAGCATCTGGTACGATAGTTCCGGGTGGAAGCCAGGTATTCACAGTTACATTTAATGCTCCGGCTTTAGTTGGTACATATACAGGAACATTAGTATTTACAGATAATGCAGCTGGTTCACCGCACAGTGTTGCTTTAACAGGTAACTCAGTTGTACCTCCTCCTGTATTCGGATTAGTATTTGAAGAGGAAGTTCAATACAGACTGGAAGACAATTCATATATGGATAAAATGCAGTTGATTCAAACAGGTTTTCCAGTTCACGCTATTCAATTCAGATTATATACAAACCAGGAACTTGATGATAATACAATTTTATCATTCCTTAGCATTCAAAAAGGTCCTGATGTAGCAACTTCAGATTGGGTATTGGATTACAACGTATTCCGTGGTCCTATTACAGGTAACGGAGCTTCACAGGATATCATATATGTTCTGCTTTATAATACAACCGATGTTAGTTTACCTGCAGGAGATTATCTTGATCTGTTGCGTGTAAATTACAGAGTTGCAAATCTTTCCGGATTGCAGGACAGCGTAAAATCATCATTCGTTATTAGTCATGCAGAAGGCAGCACATATGAAGGATTTGATGTTGACATCACACCTTCACGTGACGAACTGGAAATATATGCATTGAATACAAAATCAGGCTATGGTGATGTAAACGGTGATGGATGTATTGATATACTTGACCTTATAATGGTCGTTGACCATATCGTAGGAAGAGACTCATTATCAGATTCTGAGTTTGCAAGAGCAGACATAGCTCCATGGGTAACTGGAAATGCACTTCCGGATCCAGATGATGTTGTAAACGTTCAGGATCTTTCATTGATTCAGAATATAATCCTTACCGGATTCTATCCTGATGGAACACCTGTTGCACCTTGCAGCTTTGCAATACTACCAAAGGTTACCGGCGAAGTTGATGCAGAATTAAATGTCTACATCAGCAACGAAGGAATAACCGTATACCTGGAATCTCAGGTTGGTATACGCGGTGCTCAGATGGAATTCAATAATGTTAGTGAAGACGTAGGAAATCTGTCAATCAATACAGACCTTGGTCAGGGTTACTATCTGCAGGTAAATGAAATACTAAGAACTTTAATGTATGACAGGTTAGGTAACAAATACATTGACGTTGGAACTCACTTTATGGCAGATATGCCGTTCATTATTACCAACCCAGAAGAAATTACGCTTGATAAACTGGTATTGGTTGATATGAACACACAGAGAGTAATGAAGATTCAGGTTAACATTATATATGAACAGGCACCTGTTCCACTGGATTATATTTTATTCCAGAATTATCCGAATCCATTCAATCCAAGTACTTCAGTTAAGTTCCAGGTTCCAAAAACCAGTGACGTAACAATTAAAGTATATGATATGTTAGGTCAGGAAGTAAGGACCATGTTCTCAGGTGAAGTATTGAGAGGAAACTACACAGTAGAATGGGATGGCCTCAATGATGCAGGTCAGCAGATGAGTTCAGGTAGTTATATATACAGAATGATTGCCGGTGAATTTATGCAGGCTAAAAAGATGGTTTATATTAAGTAAGTTCTTTCTATAATAAAGAGCCTCGCCATATGTGCGAGGCTCTTTATTTTATTTTTGATTTTCGTTTGTTCATAGTTTATAAAAGGAAAATATTAGTTAGATACTGATTTCTATTATTGAAGAATATTTTTTATATATTCGGTAAGAAAAAAAAGATATTTTGATTTTTCTACTTAAAAGCTAATTATTTTATTAGATGAGATTTGAGATTATTTGTAGGATCGAAGTAATGAGGCTATTTTAACCCCATAATTGAAAATAGTAAGAATATTATCGTTTTCAATTACAGGGTTAAAATGAGTTCGTAAAACGGTACATTAATTAATAAATAATCAATAACTAAACAGAGAGGCATATTATGCATAAACTCTTTTCAATTTTTTGTTTAATGTTACTTTATTCCACAATTGCTTTTGGTCAGGCAGTTGTAACTATTCCATTTTCCTGTACAGATGGATCGTTAACAATTCCACTAGCTGTTGGTCTGGATCCTACAGCAACTAATTGCATTGATCCTGCACTTGGTGAAAGCGATCTTCCACCGTTCCCCCCTCCAGGTGTATTCGATATGAGATTTGATCTATCTCCGTATGGTTGTCCAAATCTATCAACCTGGTTAGATTTCAGGTTTGCAGCTGCGTTTCCATTTGATGGAATTATGCAGCATATGTTTTGGTGGCAGGTTACCACACCGGGCGTTTCATCTATTAATATAACTTATGATCTTCCACCAAATCAATCAATGACTATTGTGGATAATATAACTGGTACATTGTTAAATTTAGGTCCATTTTTTGGAAGTGGAGTAGCAGTAATTCCGGCAACCTATACTGCCTTTGGAACGAAAGCAATTTTGACTATTACTTATGTTGCAATACCTGTTGAACTTACATCATTCACCGGTACTGTCATTCAGGATGGAGTTCTCTTAAAATGGGAAACAGCAACTGAATTAAATAACCAGGGCTTTGATATAGAAAGATCAACATCTGTTCAGAGCTGGGAAAAAATAGGCTATGTTCCAGGTTATGGAACAACCACAGAACGCAAATCTTATTCATTCTTGGATGAGAATGTAACCTCAGGAACATATACTTACAGATTGAAACAAATTGATTTTGATGGAACTGTAAGTTATTCACCTGAAGTAGTAGTTGAAGTTGATGGTACTCCGAGTGATTTTGGATTATTCCAGAATTTCCCGAATCCGTTTAATCCCTCAACCACTATTCAGTTTCAGGTTCCCCAAGCTAACGATGTTTCTATCGTAATTTATGATATGCTTGGTAAAGAAGTTAAATCATTATTTACCGGCCAGGTACAAGCTGGCAAACATACAGTTGATTGGAATGGAACCAATAACACAGGCGCTAAAGTATCTTCTGGAAGTTATATATACAGAATGACCGCCGGTGACTTTGTTGATGTGAAAGAAATGATTTTTTTGAAATAGTTCTGAAAAAAATAAGCCCTGCAAAATTTAGCAGGGCTTTTTTATTTTAAATTAGGGCAAGCTCACATTAGCTGCGTGCTCATGATAATTTGTATAATGAAAATAGTAGGCGAAAAATCTCGGTGAGATAGCTACGAGATATATTATTCTTCTTCTTTAATCGGTAAGAATATATATAAGGATAATATTTAATAAGAGTTGATGATGTCCGATTAATTAGTCAGGCTTTATCTTAGTAAATATTGTAATAACTAACACACCATTGCTGTGCATAATAAATTATTCAAAATAAATCGGGGGATAGCTTCCATCAAAGTATATGGAAAGCTATTCAGAATAATACTCTTTCCTCCAAATTTCTACATTCGGGTCTATTTTGACTACAAAACAATTACAGGCGAGAAATGAACAAACCATTCTACATTTTTCTTTTTAATATTATTTTTTCAAGTTTTTTTATAATGTCGACAGTAGCTCAGGAAGCTGTTGACGATCAAAAGATATGGTCAATTGTTAAAATTGAACCAAATAATGATAACAAGGTTTTACAAGAAAATAACTGGATACCGGCAAAACAAGTGGAACAAATCTACGACTTTATGTCAATCATTACTGTCGGACCTAACTTCAGACCAAAGCCCGGATCAAACACGACACAATCAGAAATAAGTGTAGATGTACATCCATCTAATAATAGTATAGTATTTGGTTCAGCGAATTCTACTAACTGGCCCGTGACCAGTTTATATGGGACAGGTGTTTATTGGTCAGTTAATGGTGGAACAAGCTGGACAGGATATGATAGTCCGCCCTTCGGATCGAATTCAGGTGACCCGGTTTCTGTGATAGGGAACGATGGACGATTTTATGAAAACTATATTAATAATTCTAATGGACAGGGAGTTGCGGTATCAACAAATAACGGAACGAACTGGAATACATACACAGTTGCACCTAGTCCTGGTCAGCTTGCTGATAAAAATCATTTTATGGTTGATAAAAAATCTGGTAGCTCTTTCGTTAACAGAGCATATTGTTCATGGACAGATTTTGGGGGCACTAATGATGGCGATGCAGTTTTTAGGTATTCGACTAACTTTGGTCAAACCTGGTCATCGTCAATAAATTTAAGTAATTCACTCTCGGCGTTTAATCAGGGAGTAAATATTCAGACCGGACCGAATGGAGAAGTTTATGCAACCTGGGCAGTTTATACTGGATCATTCGATCGTGAGGACGGAATTGGATTTGCAAAATCAACAAATGGTGGTAGTTACCTGGTCTGCACCAACTTACGCATATTTTCAGAATAACTTTGGAATAAGAGGTTATTTATCAAGTAAAAGTGGAATCAGAGTTTCTTCATTTCCATCAATGGCTGTGGATAGATCCGGCGGAGATTATAACGGATACATTTACATCACCTGGCCGCAGCGAGGAGTATCTCCAGCTGGAAGTGATCCTGATATTGTTCTTATAAGGTCTACAAATGGAGGTGCAAATTGGTCAACACCAATTCGTGTAAATAACGACCCTATTAATAATGGTAAAGATCAATATTATCCCTGGTGTACTGTTGATCAGGCAACCGGTCAATTAATGCTCGTATTTTATGACAGCAGAAATGTTGTGAATTCTCAGGCCGAAGTATTTATGGCAAGGTCTGAAAATGGTGGAGTTTCTTTTGAAAATTTTAAAGTCAGCGATCAGGCACATACACCCGCCCCGATTCCAAATTTAGCCGGTGGTTATGCCGGAGATTACATTGGTGTTGCTGCTTATAATAATGTTGCTTACCCTTTCTGGGCTGATAACCGAACGGGAAATTATCAAGGCTGGATGTCCAAAGTAACTTTCAGCCAGCCAGTAAATGATCCCACAAATGTATTAGCCACTGCGATTAATGGATCACAAATAAATATCACGTTTACACCAAATGGTTCAAACAACAACGTAGTTTTAGTATTCAATCAAACAGGCACATTCACCACACCATCAGGCCCACCGCCGTCAGCCGGACAGCCATTTGTTGGCGGAACATTACTTTATAACGGAACATCATCACCAGTAAATCATATTGGATTACTTCAACTAACAACATATTACTACAAAGCATTTTCATATAACGGAAGTAATTATTCAACCGGGGTAACCACAAATGCAACAACACAATCAGCACTTGACTTCGGAGTAGAAGTATTGGTTTATGATGGCTGTAACAACCAGGTTCCATTAGTATATGGTACTGCCCCCGGAGCCACAGATTGTTATGATCCTGGATTGGATTATTCAGCACCTCCACCACCGCCGCCAGGAGGCTTTGACGGGAGATTTTTGAGTTGTGGTGATGCGTGGTTTACGGATATCCGTGGAAGTAATCCAACAGGAGAAAGAATCTGGACTGTACAATACACACCAGCCAGCGGATGTGGCTCAGCAACAGTAAGCTGGAACCCATCACAACTGCCTGCCACAGGATATTTTCATCTTGTAGATCCGATAAATGGTCTGTTTGTAAATGTTAATATGCGAACGCGGAACAGTTACACAGATGTAATAGGTTTAGGTAATCTGCAGATAAAATACAATTACCAGATATGTTCAAACTATAATGTAGGCGCTGGATGGAATATGTTAAGCTTGCCGTTGGAAGTAGCAAACAACAATTATCAGGTTCTGTTTCCAGCATCAGTGGGGGGCACATTGTATGGATACACGGGCACATATTACACAACAGAGACGTTGTTAAATGGAATGGGCTACTGGCTGAAGTTTACGTCGACACAGATAGTTCAGGTATGCGGTATGGACAGAACTGAGAGTGTAGTAGCACTGAATACGGGGTGGAATATGATAGGCGGCCCGAACTGTAATGTGCCTTTGAGTAGTGTAATAGATCCGGGAGGAATACTGATACCGGGAACATTGTATGGCTACTCAGGAACATACACACAATCAACATCGATAGATGCAACGAAAGCCTACTGGATAAAGACAAGCGCAGCCGGTACGATAACAATAAGCTGTGGAAGCTTGGTTGAAAATACAGAAGAAGTGTTAAGTAAAATAAAAGCAAGCACAGAAGAATTTGGTAAGATAGAAATAAGCGATGCATCTGAGAACAGTCAGACACTTTATTTTAAAGGTAATCTGGATAGAGAATTATCATTAGAGAGTTACAGTATGCCACCATTGCCACCACCGGGCAGCTTTGATGCAAGATTGAGTGGAGATTATAGATTAAGTGAAAGGGATGAAGTAAGCATACAACTTCAGGCAAGTCAATACCCAATTAGTATTGTTATAAGCAATCTGAATTCAAATGAAAGTTATTCACTCATAGAGATAGCAAATGGAGTAGAGCTTGAATCACATAAAATAACAGAAGGCTCAGAAATAATAATCAGAAATGCAGAAGTAAAGATGCTGAAGATAACGAAACAGCAAACATTACCGACAACATATAATTTAGAACAAAACTATCCAAACCCATTCAATCCAAGTACGACGATAAAATTCTCATTACCGGAAGCAGCGAATGTTACACTAAGAATATACAACACATTAGGCCAGAGAGTAGATGAGATAGTAAACACAAACTTAGAAGCAGGATGGTACAACTACCAATGGGAAGCAGGAAACACCGCAACCGGAATATACATTTATGAATTAAGAACTGATAAATTTATCTCGGTTAAGAAAATGATTCTGATGAAGTAATCAATCAAATATTTAAAAAATTAATTTAAGGAATGCGAAATGAAAAAAAATATACTGATACATTTTGCTTTGCTAGTACTTGTAGCAATATTATTATTCCCTGGTAATACATTTGCACAATTAACAGGTACCAAGACAATTCCAGGTGATTACGCAACTATTGAATCAGCTATTAATGCACTTGACACACATGGGGTCGGTTCTGGTGGTGTGACTTTTAATGTGGCAGCCGGGCATACAGAAACTTTTAATTCGGATTCTTCCGGAAAAATTGCAGCTACGGGTACTGTTTCAAATCCAATTATATTTCAGAAAAGTGGTGTAGGGGAATAATCCAAATATTACTGCTGCTGTTGGTACCGGTACACGGGATGGTATTATAATAATTACAGGTGGTGATTATTTCACCTTTGATGGAATTGATGTTTCTGAAAATCCACTCGAACACTGATAATGTTTCCAGAATGGAATGGGGATTATGCATTGTTGAAGAGAAGTACATCTAGCTCCGGCAAATGGTTGCAATTTCGTTAATCATCAAAAATTCGTACGATTACTCTGGATAAACAAAATACTGCTACCTGGGGAATTTATGCAGCAAATCATACCGATACCGCTTCAACCTTTTCGACAATGACCGATTCTTCCGATGTGATGAGTTATTGCAAGTTCGATAATAATTCACTTACTTCTTATAGTGGTATTAAAATTACGAGCTCTTCCAATACTGCATTTTTTGGAAAAGGAAATGAAATTGGTGTTAATGCTGGAAATAATATTTTGGCCTATGGGAACGGATCAGCAAGTGCGTACGGAATGGATATTGAATATCAGAACAACCTTAAAATAGCACATAATTCAGTTAATGGTGGTGGTCCTTCACATACAGGATTACTGTATGGAATTAGAACTGGTTCAGGAACTAACTCCACTGTTGATATTTATTTAAATAGTGTTACAGTTACACAGAGTGGAACAAGTCTTATCTACGCAATTGTTAATTCAATGGGAGGCGCAGGGACTGTTAATATTTATAATAACACTGTTGAAAATTGTTTGTACTCTGGTTCATCAGGCAATAGTTTTTGGATGATCTATAATTTAGCAAGTGCAAATACTCTTAATATTTATGGCAATAGGTGTAGGAATAATACGAAAAGTGCCGGTTCAGGCCCAATACATTGTATTTACAGTAATGCTTCAAGTACGGTAAATTCAAATATTTATAACAATGAAATTTATAATAACTCATCAGCCGGATCGATAAATGGGATACACGTTACAACAGGTACGTATAATCATATTTACGGAAATAAAATATATGATCTAAGAACTACCAGCACCTCTGGTTCAGTTGCTTCAGGAATATTAATTCCCGGTGGACCTATTAATACCTACATATACAATAATTTTATTTCCGATGTAAAAGCTCCTAATTCTTCTGATGTGAATGCAGTGCGAGGAATTAATATTACAAGTACAACAGCAAACTCGAATATAGGGTTATATTATAACACGATATTCTTAAACGCTGCTGGCACTGGTAATTTCGGAAGTTCAGGCATTTATCACACAAACAGCACAACAGCAACTTCCGCTACCCTTGATATGCGTGATAATATAGTTGTAAATCTTTCAACGCCAAGCGGTACAGGAAAAACTGTTGCGTTCAGAAGAAGTGCTGTTAATGTTAACCTTAATAATTATTCAACTTTATCTAATAATAATTGTTTTTATTCTGGTACACCAAGCGTAAGCAATGTTATCTTTTTTGATGGAACAAATTTCGATCAAACAATTGAGGATTTTAAGTTGCGAGTTACACCAAGAGAAGGTGGTTCAGTTACAGAGAATGTACCTTTCGTTAATACCACAACTGCTCCTTATGACCTGCACGTTCAAACGACTATTGCCACACAAACTGAAAGCGGAGGAATTCCTGTTACTGCTCCAATAGCAGTTTCAATTGATTATGATGGTAATACAAGGAATGCTACAACTCCTGATATCGGTGCTGATGAATTTAACGGTATGGGGATAGACATTACTGCGCCATCAATAATTTATACAGTTTTAAATCCTACAACTTCAACATCGAACGTAACACTATCTAATGTAACAATAACTGATCAGAGTGGCGTAAACGTAACTCCCGGAACTGCACCAAGGATATATTTTAGAAGAAGTACGGACAACAATACGTTTGTTGACAATACTTCTTCAACAAATGGCTGGAAGTATACAGAAACGAGTAATACAAGTTCTCCATTCGAATTTCTTATAAATTATTCATTGTTGTTTGGAGGAACCGGAGTTCAGATGGGAGATGTGATACAATATTTTGTTGTTGCCCAGGATTTGAATTCCCCACCAAATATTGGAATAAATTCAGGCGATTTTAATACACCACCTTCATCTGTGAATTTAACTGCGGCAGCATTTCCTCTTACAGGTAATATTAATTCATATTATATAATTACACTATTAAACGGAACGGTGACTGTAGGAACAGGAGGAGACTATCAATCTCTAACCGGACCAAATGGGCTGTTCAATGCTTTTAACGGAAATTTTATAACTGGAGATGTGACAGCACAAATTATTAGTAATCTTACCGAAACCGGTGAGTCGAGTCTTAATCAATGGGTTGAACAGGGAGCCGGTAATTATACATTGACAATTCAACCAGACGGTGCTGTGAACAGGACTATATCCGGAACTTATAAAGGCGGTCTTTTCCGAATAAATGGAGCTGACCGGGTACTTATAGATGGACGTCACAATGGTTCAGGAAATTACCTGACATTCATTAATAATAAAGACACTAATGCAACAGCGACATTCCAGTTGATAAGTCTTGGTGCTGCCGGGCAGGGATGTACAGACATCACGATTAGGAATTGTAACATTAAAGCCGGTTCTAATATTGTTACTAATGTATTCGGAATATTTGGGGGTAGTTCAACCGGAACAATGACTACAGGAAATGCGGGTGGAGTTGATTTTGATAATATTTCATTTATCGAAAATAACATTTCAAAATGCCGCGAAGGAATATTTATCAGGGGAACCTCTACTATACCTTTCGCAGATCAGATGCAGAATCTTGTTATATCGGGCAACGTAATTGGTTCAGATGATCCTGACGAATATGTTACTGAATACGGTATGTATCTTGGGTATGCAGACGCACCGCAGGTTACTAATAATGAAGTCTATAATATGATATCCGAAGTAAGTAAGTGGGGAATCTATTTCACGAACAATATTAATAATGCATTAGTTAGTAAGAATAAAATACATTCGATTAAACAGAATGGAACCGTAGGATTTAATTCTGTTGGTATAATATTTAATTCCAGTTCAAATTGTTTTGATAATCAGATTGATAATAATATGATTTACGATCTGAGCACTTATGGAAATACATCAATGTATCTTGTTGGGATCAGAGTAGCTGGTAGTGCAACTTCCACTGGTTATAAAATTTATTATAATTCAGTCAGTATAAGCGACACAATTGGAAATCCTGCAACCGGAATGGTTTCATCTTGTTTATATTTTTCAACTGCTGCTACAAATGTTGATGTTAGAAATAATATTTTCTCAAATACCAGGTCAGGCGGAACTTCGCCAAAGAACTACACAGTCTATTCACCGAATACAACGACCTTCACGATTATTAATAATAATGATTACTGGACAACAGGAAGTGCTCTTGGATATTTCGGTGGTGATGTTCTGACTTTAAATGATTGGCAGACAGCAACCGGACAGGACTTGAATAGTATTTCTGATGATCCACATTTCTTGAGCTCTACTGATTTACATATTGATCCAAATTTCAGCACTGTTTGTGATAACGGTGTTTCCATCGCAACTGTAACAACAGATATTGATGGAGATGCTCGAAGTGCAACTACTCCTGATCTTGGTGCTGATGAATATAATTGTGGTGTTACCACTTTCCAATTTACACTTAACGTAACAAATGGTTGGAATATGGTATCCGTACCTGGAATAAATCCTGGTGGTCAAGGTGTAAATATTTGGTGGCCATTAAGAGATCTGGGTGCCAATGTCTTCAAGTATACCGGCGGATACCAATCAGTGACAGATGTAGTGCCTGGTATTGGATATTGGATGAAACACTCAGGAGATCACGTTTATAACTATTCAGATGTACAAATAGTACCACACGATCCAATACAAGGAGCTTCAGGCTGGAACCTTTTCGGAGGATATGAATTGAGTGTAACAGCAACAAATGTAACAACAAATCCTCCTGGATTACAGAGTGGACCAATCTACAAGTATTCAGGTGGATACCAGGTAGCAACAACACTAGATCCGGGTTACGGATACTGGATGAAGCTATCTGCAGCAGGACAGATAATCATACCTGAGATGTTAGCAAAAGGTACAGAGCCAGTAGAATACTTCCCTGAAAACTGGGGTAAGATAATTCTTACAGATGCAATAGGAATAAATTATACGTTGTATGCAGTAAAAGGTGAAGTAAACCTTGACAACTATGAATTACCACCAGCACCAATGGCAGGAATGTTTGATATCAGATACTCAAGTGGAAGGATAGCCGAAGACATAAACAGTTCATTGAAGACGATAGATATGAGTGGAGTAACCTATCCAATGACAGTGAGAGTAGAAGGAATGGATATGAGATTGATGGATGAGACAGGCAAGACAGTAAATGTAAATCTGAAATCAGGCGAAGATGTAGTTATCAGTGATGCAACGATACAGAAGTTGATGGTATCAGGCGAACTAGTACCAGCAGCATATGCATTAGAGCAGAACTATCCGAATCCATTCAACCCGAGTACTGTAATTGAGTTTTCATTACCGGAAAATGTAGGTAACGTAAAACTATCGATATACAATATGTTGGGTGAGAAGGTAGCAGAACTGGTAAACACAGCATTGGTAGCAGGCAAGTATAGTTATCAATGGAATGCAGGTAATGTTGCAACAGGAATGTACATCTATGAATTAAGAACTGACAATTTTATATCAGTTAAGAAGATGTTGTTAATAAAATAAATTTTATTATAATAAAAAAATATTTTCAAGGTAAGGGTAGCTTAAACAAATAATCAATTTATAAAAATAATTAGCATACACTTACTGCTTTAGTTAAATTATTTATTAATTACAAAACGTGGAGGTGGATAATGTATAAGTATCATCCATTTATCTGGCCCTATATAATGCTTTGCAGGAGACAGGTAATTCATATAACTGTAAAGCTTGTAATAGTTAAATAATTTTTATTCATTTCATTACGGAGGGATTATGTTAAATAACATATTCAAAATTAATTTACTAAGCTTCCTCCTAAGCTTGGTGTTTTTTTCTCAATTTTCTATAGCACAGCTTACTGGTACAAAAACGATTCCCGGTGATTACGCTACGATTCAGCTAGCAATTACGGATCTTAATTTACAAGGTGTTGGCACAGGAGGAGTTACGTTTAACGTTGCTGCGGGCCATACAGAAACTTTCTCGACCGATTCAGCTGGTTTTATATCAGCAACAGGAAATTCTGGTGACCAGATTATCTTTCAAAAATCAGGAGTCGGCGCTAATCCATTAATAACTGCCTCAGCTTTAGGTAATATTGCAACATCTACTTCACTAACAGCAAATGGTGATGGAATCATTGTTATTGAAGGTGGTGATTATATCACTTTTGATGGAATTGATTTGCAGGAAAATGTTGCAGCCACAGGTGCGCAATTAATGGAGTCAGGATATTTCCTAAAAAAGTTTTCAGGAGATGATGCTTGTAAGAATGTAACCATAAGAAACTGTAGCATTTCACTTGATAAAACAACACGTTATTCTTATGGAATTTATGTCTCAAATCTAGTTGGTGGATCTGATGCTACTGTAACCTCAACTGGTGGAAGAAGTGAGAATATTAAAATATACAATTGTACAATATCTAATGTCTATGTTGGTGTCCAGGTACGAGGTGATGCTGCCAGCACACCATACGATCTTTATGATCAGAATATAGAGATAGGTGTTGATGGCGCAAACTCAATCACTAATTATGGTGGAGGTGCTTCAATTGCATATGGTATTTATGCTATCTATCAAAACAATTTTAAAATAGCTAATACTACAATTAATGGTGGTGCAGGTACTACTACAACTCTTTATGGAATATCCACATCAACAGGTACCAACTCAAATGTTGATCTTTATAACAACTCAATAACCATAGAGGGTGGAGCTACCACAAGCACAATTTATGGTATAAGCAACGCTATGGGTTCTTCAGGAACTGATAACACAGTAAACATTTACAATAACATAATTCAAAACTGCACATATCCAACTGCAACAAGTGGTTCTATGTACGGCCTCTACCAGTCTACTTCACCATTCAATGTTAATATTTATGACAATATGGTGCGAAATAATACTAAAGGTGGAACTTCCGGTACTATGTACTTATTGTATAATTTGAATACTGGGACGAATGGTTTTGCGAATATTTACAGTAATGATTTGTACGGAAATACCAATTCCGCAGGTACTGGAGATTTATATTGCCTTTATAGTAATGAAGTTTCAACATCGACTAAGATGATTTATGAGAACAATGTATATAATAATACTGGACAGGATGATGTCTTTGCGCTTTATAGTGCTACTGGTGTTTTGGCACATATTTACAACAATAGTGTCTATAATATTACGTCAAATACAACTTTGACAACATCACCTTATGTCTCCGGTATAATTGTAAGTACAGGAACTGACATTTATGTATATAATAATTTCATTTCAGATCTTAAAGCACCAAATTGTGCAGCAACAGATGCTATTCGTGGAATAAGTTTTTCAAGTGCAACCACTAATGCTACGAGAAATGTTTACTATAATACAATCTATTTAAATGCAACTTCAACTGGTGCAAATTTCGGTACGACGGGTATTTATCATATTTACAGTGCAACTGCTACCTCTTCAACACTTGATATGCGAAATAATAATATCGTTAACAACTCTACTGCGAACGGTACTGGACTTACGGTGGCATTCAGAAGAAGTAGTGCTACGAGTCTTGCTAATTATAACACCATATCAAATAACAATAATTTTTATGCAGGTACACCAAGTGCCAGCAATCTGTTATTCTCTGATGGAACAAATAATTTTCAGACTATAAATGAAGTGAAGACACATTTAACACCAGGAGAATCAGCCTCAGTTTCCGGATTTCCTCCTTTTGTTAATTCTACTGTTCCACCTTACGATTTACATATTAATAATCAATCCCAACGCAACTTGAGAGTGCTGGAACACCTATCACTACTCCGATTGCAGTTTCAACAGATTACGATGGTGATACACGTAACGCAACAACACCAGATATCGGTGGAGATGAATTTAATGGTATCGGTGCAGATTTAACGGCACCAAATATTACATACGATTTACTTCCGAATGTTCTTATTCAACTCATCAGTTAGCTTAACTGCAAATATTACCGATGCAAGTGGAGTTGCAAGCGGGATCAAACTTGCCAAGGTTATATATTAAAAAGACTACCGATGTCTCCTATGTCTTTGACAATAATCCGGGTGTTCCGGAGATGATTACTCATTTACGATTAATTACTCTGCCATAGGTGGTATTTCATCGGAGATACAATAGAATACTATGTTGCAGCTGAGGATGTAAATGGAAATGCAGCAACTAATCCTTAGGTGGTTCAGGTGCAAGTCCTCCGGGAACAACACCACCGTCATCACCCAATTTCTACTTATTGTTGATGTACCGTTGAGCGGAATTTATACCGTAGGTCTTAGCTGATTTCATAAACAAAACGGGTAAACAGGTTTATTTTGAAACTCGCACTAGGACAGTAACCAAAATGATTACTCCTGAAGATCCTTACGTAATTAATGAAGAAACAAAAACACAAAAGTTGAACCCTGATTTACTACCTTATGAGGTCGACTGTAACAGAGACGTATAAGGAACTGATGGAAAATGGAAAACCTTTCGATAGAAATTTTTCCAATCCCGGAAAGTCACTGGATGGCATTTACCCAACTCTCACTGAAGCTATCAATGATCTTAACTTAAGAGGTGTTTCAGGTCCGGTTATATTTTCTTTAGTTGATACTTACTATCCAAATGAAAATTATCCGATAGATGTAATAGCAGTTGCCGGAGCCAGTTCAACAAATACGATAACTATCAAACCAGCTACAGGTATTCAAACTGAAATTCCGGGTGATATTAATCAAATCGAAGCGTCATTTCGTTGTTTTGACACTGATTGGTTAATTCTGGATGGTTCCAATACTCCCGGAGGAACTACTAAGGATTTAAGAATTGCAGGTGTTTCCGGCACAGTAAGATCAGCGGCTATTTATCTGGAAGGAAGTCCTAGCAATAACGTATTCAAAAACTCTGATTCTGGAAAGCACTGAATCCAGTACAGGTTATGGAACATTTACGTTTAGTGATCCTTCAACAGGAATGGACAATAATACTAGTTCAGAATTGTACAATTAAAGATGTTGATACACTTAGTGCGATCTACCTCACGTTGGTGTTTATACCTACACTGCAAATGTGGGAGATGGTAACCAGGTAATTGATTGCGAAATCTACAATTGGTACTACTATGGTGTGCGACACGGTGGTGGACCATCAACAAACGGATTGATTTCCGGATGCGATATTTATCAGACCTCACCGGGAACAACTTCACCTTATGGTATATATGTACTTGGTGCTGAGGGTTTGATCGTAGAAAAATGTAATATCCGGGAAATTATGGGTACTAGTCTTCCCAGAGGTATGTATGTAATGGTAATTCATCTTATGGATCATTTATATTCAGAAATAACTTCATTTCACTTTCTGGTATTACAAATTTAACCACCGGTACACTTTACGGTTTGTATGTATCGGTTATGCAACAAATTCTTTGAAGTATATAATAATTCAATTTACATAGGTGGAACAGGTGTTACAGCACTAGTAACTCTTATGGATTTTATAAGGCAAATGATGCACAATTTTTAAAGCATACAATAATGTAGTTCATAATGCACGTTCTGGTAACGGAACCCATTATGCTGTTTATATTAGTGATACCACTAATGCAACATTTGAATTGGATTATAATGATTATTTGCAGATGGAACAGGCGGCACATTTGGGTATTATAGTACAGGTGCTATTGCTGACCTGACTACGTGGCAGACAACTACGGGTCGTGATGTCAACAGTTTATCTGCAGATCCTGGATTCATAGGTGGTGATGATTTACATATTAAACCTTTTATTAATAATCTTGATGGACAGGGTTTGTATTTTGCATCAGTACCTGATGATATTGATGGTGATACAAGGAATGTTACAACACCGGATATTGGTGCCGATGAATATACCTACGTTCCACCGTCAGTATTAGATCCTACTAATGTAACTGCTACCGCAATAAGTGGAGATCAGATAGACATTGGATTTACACCAAACCGAAGTAGCTGATAACGTAGTAATTGTATTTAATTTAACCGGTACTTTTACTACTCCTTCAGGACCTCCGCCAGCAGCTGGTCAACCTTTCGCAGGCGGAACATTAATAGCAAATACTGTTTCTTCACCTTACAGCCACACAGGATTAACACCCATAACTACTTACTACTATCGGTTATTCTCATATGATGGGGTAGATTATTCCTTTGGTGTTAATGCCAATGCAACAACTCCGTGTGGTGTTGTAACAGAATTTTCGGAAAACTTTGATGGAGTATCAACTCCCTCACTTCCTGATTGCTGGGCCAAAGTTGGAACTACAGGTTCTGTCACTACACAAACCACTAATAATTATACTCCGCCAAATTGTTTATATATTTATTCTAGCTCAACTTCGAATATAGCAATGGTTTCATTGCCTCCGGTAAGTAATGCAGGAGCGGGAACTCATTGGTTGAAGTTTTATGCTAGAGGAAACGTTTCTGTTGGTGGTATGCTGCAGATTGGTTATTTAACTGACCCTGTCAATCCATTAACCTTTGTTGCTGTTGATACGGTTGTTATGAATAGTTTAAATTACGAATTATATTCAGCGTTTCTCGGTACAGCACCGGGTTCAAATCAAGTTCTTGCAATCAGACATCCAGGTACTCCTGCCGCAAGTATTTTAATTGATGATGTTGTCTGGGAAGCAGTTCCAACAACTCCGGTTTTCACAATCGATCCACTAAGTGGAGACTTCGGAACTATCTTAGCCGGAAACTCTGTCGATCGTGATTTTACGATTATGAATACTGGTGGTGGTACACTAACAATTAATTCAGGTGGGATAACCATAACAGGTGCAAACTCGGATCAATTTACAATTGGTGCAATTTCCTACCCGATCACACTTGGTACAAGCGAAAGTGAAGTGATAACGGTTTCATTCTCTCCAACTTCTGCAGGGGCTAAAACTGCGTCTTTGGAAATTGTTCACAATGCTGCCGGATCACCTGCAATAGTGCCATTAACTGGTTCGGCATTACCAGCCGGTATTTTGTTTGAAGACTTTACCGGAACAACATTTCCACCTCCGGGATGGACTGTTGCAAACGAAGATGGTGGTGGACAGACATGGATTAAAAATATTACAAGTCCTTACTTCCTTTCACCTCCTGCTTCAGCAGCTTGCAGATGGGAATCTTCAACTCTGCAAAACGATGACTGGTTAATTACTCCAAAACTCGTTGTATCAGCTGGAGATAGTCTCGTATTCTGGTGGCGTGCCTACAGTGCTACTTGGTTCGAAAGTATGGTCATTAAGATAGGAAGCACAAATGACCCGGCTGGCACCTGGACAGATATCGATTCCATTGAAAGTAACAATACTACTTGGATGCGACAAGTATACGATTTGTCTGCTTATCCTGGAAATGTTTATGTTGCTTTTGTGTATCGTGGATTGAATGAATACAGAATATACGTGGACGATGTTTTTGGACCACAGCTATATGTTCCAGCTGTTGACCTGGCGTTCACGGATTTCTACCAGGCAACAGGTTTACCAATTCCTAGACCTGGTGAAAACTTCACCGATTACAAAGTTAAAGAGAATGAAGAATTGTTGAACAGCGGCATTAAGCCAGAAACAAATCTTCCTGTAAATGTAAGCGGAGTTCGGACATCAGTTATTGAAAGAACAACTCCGATTTCTCATGAAGGTACAATTCCATTTACTCCTGAATTAGTTGCAGCTAGTTTAAAAGGTGTTATAGATAATTTCGGTACAAATGCTGCATCGTATAATCTGGATTGGACTGCGGGAGGCGTTGCACAAACAACATATAATGGACCGAGTGTACCCGCAGGAGATGCAGATACTGCTAATATTTCATGGTCTTCAGGTGAGCGTGGTACATTCATGATCACAGGAGATATAACGGTAACGGCAGATGAGAATCTTGGTAATAATTCTGCAGGTTCCATTTCAGTATGCGTGTTTATCCTGATACATTTCACCACGAACAATTTATGATCGTGGTGATAATTTAGCTGATACATGGGTTGGATGGGGCACAGCAAATCCAACTGAAAGAATGAAAGCAGGTGTACGTTTTACTGCTCCCGCAAATGATATAAAAATAGCAGGTGTAGATTTCATCTGTAGAACTGAAACAGTTACTGGTGGCACGTGGGAAATCCAAGTAAGAGATAGCGGTTTAACTCCAGGTGCACCAGGTGCTGTTCTATATGAAATAATAATTTATGATACGGTTAGCTACTATGCAGCTGCAGGTGATTATATACATTTCGCATTTGATGATACAGCTCCAATTATTCCTGCAGGCAATGATTATTGGATTACTGTAAAAGCTCCTCTTGGTGTTCTCTATCCTGGTGGTGTTCATAATACCGGATTCACACCCGGAAGAAGCCACTATGAGTTGTTTAGTGATACCACAATGTGGACACCTCTCGTAATTACAACCGAGAGAGCCTGGATGATGCGATCAGTTCAAGTTGATGCAAGTTCTAACACCTTCCAACTCTCAGTAAACGTAACCAATGGATGGAATATGGTAGCCATACCTGGATTAAATTCACCAGATCAGAATGTAGATACATGGTGGGCATTTAGAGATCCGGGTGCAAGTGTATTCAAGTATGCAGGCGGATATCAGGCAATAACAGATGCAACACCGGGACTCGGATACTGGATGAAACATTCAGGAATCAGAACCTATAACACGGGTGACGAATGGCCCGCAGGCGGAATACAGATAGTTGCACACAATCCACTGGCAGGCGCAACAGGATGGAATATGATAGGTGGATATGAACTGAGCGTAACTGCAGCCAATGTAACAACAAATCCACCGGGATTACAGAGTGGACCGATCTATAAGTATTCAGGTGGATACCAGGTTGCAACAACCATAGATCCAGGATATGGATACTGGATGAAACTTTCTGGTGCCGGACAAATAATCATACCTGAAACATTGGCAAAGGGAGAAGAGCCAGTAGAATACTTCCCTGAAAACTGGGGAAAGATAATACTAACAGATGCAACAGGAATAAATTATACGTTGTATGCAGTAAAAGGTGAAGTAAATCTTGACAATTATGAATTACCACCAGCACCAATGGCAGGAATGTTTGATATCAGATACTCAAGTGGAAGAATAGCCGAAGACATAAACAGTTCATTGAAGACGATAGATATGAGTGGAGTAACATATCCATTGACAGTAAGAGTAGAAGGAATGGATATGAGATTGATGGATGAGACAGGCAAGACAGTAAATGTAAATCTGAAATCAGGCGAAGATGTAGTTATCAGTGATGCAACGATACAGAAACTGATGGTATCAGGCGAACTAGTACCAGCAGCATATGCATTAGAGCAGAACTATCCAAACCCATTCAACCCAAGCACAGTGATCGAGTTCTCGTTGCCGGAAAATGTAGGTAACGTAAAACTATCGATATACAATATGTTGGGCGAGAGGGTAGCAGAACTGGTAAACACAGCATTGGTAGCAGGCAAGTATAGTTATACCTGGAATGCAAGGAACGTAGCAACAGGAATGTACATCTATGAATTAAGAACTGACAATTTTGTATCAGTTAAGAAGATGTTACTCCTGAAGTAATAAATTAAATATGCAACCCGTCCTGATAAATCAGGACGGGATATTTTTGTGAGAAGTTTAAGAATCGATTTGAAATAATAAAGAGTCAATTAATTCTATATAAGTATAAAAATTGATAAACCAGTTAATTAAAAAAAATGTTACTTAGTCGTATATATTATTCAACCTTGCAATTTTTTATTAAGAAGAAATTTTCTTTTCTCACCCTAAATAACTTCATCCTTAACAATAATAATATGGAGGTAGTATGAATACTAGTTACCCGCTTATCTATCCATTTTTATAGCTTTACAGTGGTATCGTGTTAACTGTTAGCTGTAAAGTGTTGACCTGGAACAGTTCATATATTTTTTTAATTAATTATTTTTTTCACGAGAATCATAAATGGAGGTCGTTTATGAACAGATCTTTCTATTTACAAATCCTGGTATTAGCCGTCTTCATCTCATTGATGGGCAGCTTAAATACTTATGCACAGGATCATTCTGCGGGACAAATTCCCGAAACCTATTTAAACAAACATTTCAGCAAAGCTCCTGACCAGAATACATTAGGAGATAATCCACTGGCTACTTTAGGTTATGGGTATGGAGCACAGTTGCTTCAAACTCTTTCAATGCCTTTGCCGGCCGGACAGCCATTCACAAATCTGGCTGCTTTTACATTTCCATCCTTCGCGTCTTCAATGACAAAGGGTGGTGATGGTAATTATTATATTACCACTGTTGCTCAAACTACCCCAACGGTGGAACCCGCGAGATTGTATCAGTTGAATACCACAACCGGGGCAGTTACACTGCTTGGTGATATAACGGGTATGGGTACAGAATTCTCCCAATGGAATCTCATACAACCCAAATAATAGTACTTACTACTATTGCATCAGGTCTTAACTTATATTCGTTCAATCTTGGAACAAGGGTAGCAACCCTGATTGGTCCTTTTGGCACCGGTGGTTTAATAATAGATCTTTGTTTTGATTTTGCCGGTAACTGTTATGCTGTTGATTTGGCAACTGATAACGCATATACAATAAATATTGGCAACCGGTGTTGCAACACTTTTAGGTCCATTAGGATTTGCAGCAAACTTCGGTCAAGGAATGGGTTACGATTTTGAAACAGGCTGGATTTATCTTAGCTCATTTCGAAATCTACCTTCCAATGATGGTCAGCTAAGAGTTATGGATCCACAAACTGGTTATACAAATTTGCTTGCCAGTTATGGTGTAAACCAGGTTGCACCATTCGCTCCGGCTTCAACCATTGCTGCTCTACCAGGTCCGGGACGTGCAACTAATCCAACACCAGTTAACGGTGGAACCGGTGTTTTAATTTCAACACCTTCAATTGGATGGACTAACGCTGCTGGTGCAACTTCAGTCGAAGTATTTTTTGGAACAAATCCATTAAGTTTACCAAGCATTTATTCAGGTGCAGTTGTTGCGAGCAGACCTGTAACGTTAGCTTACGCTACTACTTACTACTGGTATGTAAATGAAACCAGTGGTGGCAATACAACAAAAGGTACATTATGGAGTTTTACTACAGGAGCAGCTCCTTGCCCGGTTCAGCCATTACCAATTTCTGAAGATTTTGAGAGTGGAAACTTTCCACCTCTTTGCTGGTCGCAATCTGGTGTTATCTGGACTAACGATAATACTGTAAGTGGTTATGGTAATGGTACATGGTCAGCAGAGGCTGATTTTTATTCTGTAGCTTCAGGTTCAGATGACCTTGTAACTCTTGAATATAATTCAACTGGAGCTTCCAATCCAACTTTATCATTTGATTGGGCATATGCAACATATATAAATGATCCGGATGAATTGGATATTTATTATTCAACTAATGCCGGAGCTTCCTGGACTATTTTACTTGCAATGCCGGGTGGACTTAATGGTATATTAAATCCATTTCATTTAGCACAAACAACAGCTTATTTTCCTTTAGATGATCAATGGTCAACTATGTCATTAACTTTACCTGCTGGTACAAACAAGATTAGGTTTACTGCTGTAACAGCTTTGGAACAATTTGTTGGCTTGATAACTTAGGAATTTCAGACCAATTTTTGGATAACTTTGAACAAACGTATACTGCTGGCCTGGACAGGTTGTGGTCAGACAACTGATTGGCAAACCTGGAGTGGACCAACCTTGCGATACTGAAGATGCAACGTATCAACAACCTATGCTTTCAGGTCCAAATCAGCTCTAATAGACTAGTTACGAGTAAGGATGTTGTCTGGTTAAACCACTCGAAGTAAAACATCAGGAAAATGGTATATTGGCTGTTTTGCTTACATTCCAACAGGGAAGCTGGTTACTTTAATACTTTAGCAGGTCCACTTACCTGACCCTCCGGGTCCAGATTGGGGTATGGAAGTTATTTCAATGCCGGCGGGGCTGGAGTTTTAACAAATGTTCCTGGTGGTACCAATAAAGTTTACTTTTATGCAGGACAATGGCATCAGGTTATGGTTGTAGTGGATTTTGAGCAAACACCAACTCTGGCTGAATTTTGGGTTGGCAAAGTTGGTCAAATGGCACAGTTGTACAGCTGGGATTGGACGCAAGGTGGAACTATAACAGATCACTTGGTGCAAATGATTTCTTTGGTGCAGTTCTCGAACCTGATGAAATGTACATTGATAATTACTATTTTTCAGTAATGTACCTCCTCCAATCCAGAGGATTGCCAATGATGTTGGTACAGTTTCCATTGATATGATATTCCAGTATGGCTCCGGGTAGCCACAAGCACCTAAAGCTACTGTTAAGAATTATGGTACAGCAACCAATACATTTGATGTTAAAATGACAATCTGGCGGTTATTCATCTATTCAAAGAGTTCCTGCAATAGCTCTTGCACCGGAGCAACTTATCAGGTGACATTTGATAACTGGACACCAACACAGTAGGTCCTTATACAGTCGATGTATGTACACAGCTTGGTACGGATGATTAATCCTGATAATAACTGTCAAACCAGGGTGTTCATGTATGGGATGATAGTGGAGAATGGACAAGTGGTGCTGCTTACCCAATAACAACTTATAATGGTGTTGGATGTAAGTTATAATGATGGTACTACAGACTGGTTGTTTGTATTAGGAGGTAATACTACATCCGGTTTAAGAACTGAATGCTACAAGTATAATGTTACTGCAAACACATGGACTTCAATAGCTCCATTACCTTCCGGAAGATTAATTTTCTCCGCTGAAGCTATCGGAGATTATATTATATGTTATAGGCGGATCCGACGGGACTAATTATACTAGTCCAACTTACAAATACGATATTGCAGCTAACACCTGGACGCTACTTCCTGCGGTTGTACCTACTACTATTGGCTGGTGCAGATCCGCTTCATATTTAGATCGCTACATTTATGTGGCTGGCGGATATGATGGTGTTGCTAATTATCTGAACACTGTTTATTTGTTTGATGCACTTACTGAAACTTACTCTACTGCCAGTCCAATGCCTCTTGCAGTATTTGGCGGTGGTTTTGGTTTAACAGGTACATCACTTGTTTATGCTGCAGGTGCATACGAAACCGGAATTTACAATACCGTTATGGTAGGAACTATTAGACGCTGGTAATCCGGCATTGATTACCTGGACGACCATGGATAACACCTATCCGGGAATTGGTAAAGAAATAACTGATCAATATGGTGCAAGTCTGGTTGCAGAGATGCTTTCTCAGTCAACAGGTATTGCTAATAATCATTCACCGGATGCAGTTGTATGGCCAGCAGGTGCGATATACAGAACACATGCCCATACATGGGGAGATGCAATTATTATGGCTGGAGGCACTCCTACTTCTAACTATATTGCTGCTGATCCAGGTCCATTGCTTTGTTTATAATCCGGGAACTGATACCTGGGATGCTCAGGAAAATCTGCCAATACCAGTTGGTGCACATCAATAGGGACTGTCAATGATGGAAGCACCTGGAAATATATTGTTGCCTCGGGTAATGATGGTGCAGTTGGTCTTAACAAGTGCAACTCAAATATATACCCAAACATTGGGTGGAGCAGCAACCTTCCAGCTATCAGTAAACATAGCTAACGGTTGGAATATGGTATCAGTCCCAGGCTTACATCCGGTAGATCAAAATGTTAATACCTGGTGGGCATTCAGAGATATGGGAGCTAACGTATTCAGATATGCTGGTGGATATCAATCAGTAACAGCAGCCAGCACCTGGCACAGGATACTGGATGAAACACGCAGGAGTCAGAACATATAACACCGGTGAAGAATGGCCGGCAGGCGGAATAAATGTAGTTCCTCATACTCCATTAACAGCAGCATCAGGCTGGAATCTTTTTGGCGGATATGAACTTCTGTAACAGCATCTTTAGTAACCACCAATCCTCCGGGATTACAGAGTGGACCGATCTACAAGTATTCAGGTGGATATTCAGTAGCAACAACACTTGATCCGGGATATGGATACTGGATAAAGCTAACAGGTGCAGGACAGATAATCATACCTGAAACATTGGCAAAGGGAGAAGAGCCAGTAGAATACTTCCCTGAAAACTGGGGTAAGATAATACTTACAGATGCAACAGGAATAAATTATACACTGTATGCAGTAAAAGGTGAAGTAAATCTTGACAATTATGAATTACCACCAGCACCAATGGCAGGAATGTTTGATATCAGATACTCAAGTGGAAGGATAGCCGAAGACATAAACAGTTCGTTGAAGACGATAGATATGAGTGGAGTAACCTATCCATTGACAGTAAGAGTAGAAGGAATGGATATGAGATTGATGGATGAGACAGGCAAGACAGTAAATGTAAATCTGAAATCAGGCGAAGATGTAGTTATCAGTGATGCAACGATACAGAAGTTGATGGTATCAGGCGAACTAGTACCAGCAGCATATGCATTAGAGCAGAACTATCCAAACCCATTCAACCCAAGCACAGTGATCGAGTTCTCATTACCAGAGAATGTAGGTAATGTAAAACTATCGATCTACAATATGTTGGGCGAGAAGGTAGCAGAACTGGTAAACACAGCATTGGTAGCAGGTAAGTATAGTTATCAATGGAATGCACAGAATGTTGCAACAGGAATGTACATCTATGAATTGAGAACTGATAATTTTGTATCAGTTAAGAAGATGTTACTACTTGAAGTAATTCTGGATGAATTCATAGGCGGCCTATATCAGGCCGCCTTTTTTTAACCGGAAATTAAATTCATTCTTGAATATTGGAATTATTATTTGCAGAGATATTAACAACTCAATTTAAAGTTTAACTTCTTCTTTAATAGATTTGAACGGTACATTAATTAACATATTGAAACCGCTGAGGAATTAACTGACATTAGCCAAATTTTTTAATAATACTTGCTGAGAGAAATAGTTGTACCCAAATGATAAGCAACAAAACCACTTATGCCGATTCATTTACTTCAGCAGTTTCAATATGTCAATGAACTGAAAAACTTGAAGAGTTCAAGTAAAACAATTAATTGACTTTAAATAAGCTTAAATAAATTACATAATATCGATTCAGACGATATTTATTTTAGATAATGAAATTTTTCAGATGATGCTTAAAATCTAATTTTTCAATTATAATTCATTAAGGAGATATACATGAAATTACTCATTACAATTTTTATTTTAATAATTATTTCTTCATTTGTAAATGCTCAAGAACTAATGCGGAACGGGGGATTCGAGAATGCCGATCATTTTGAATTTTGGAGTGCTAATGTATCAGTAACCGGTGCTTCTGTCGAACCGGTGAATAGTGTAGCACATTTAGGAACCTGGAGTGTGGAAATCAAATCCGGAACTTCTCCTGTTGGGGGATTGACCCAATTGATGCAAACACTCTTAACTCCTTTGAATAATATTGATTATAGATTAACCTTCTGGGTTAAAGACTCTGTCACTGCAAGTAATTTTGTAGGGGTTTATGGTTTAACCGGCAGCGGTGAAGTTGCACTTGGTATTGATTCGCTTAACAATACATCGATAACTGATCCGGATAGTGGTAAGCTGATAATTACGCAAGCTTTCTTCCAAAACTGGGTTAGAATAAACTATTTCTTTAATTCAGGACAGGATTATACCGGTTACGTACTCAAATTTGAGGAAGCTACCGATGGAAATTCACTTACTTTGCATCTGGATGACTTTGCAATTTTACCCGTCCCGGGACAAGCAACTGTTCTCGTAACTTCTCCCAACGGAGGAGAAAACTGGAGTGTTAATAGTTCACAAAATATAACCTGGACTAGCTCAAATGTGACTAATGTAAAAATCGACTATTCAACAAACAATGGTAGTGTTTGGTTAAATGTTGCAGCATCAGTACCTGCAGCAAGCGGAAGTTACAGCTGGACAATCCCTAATACTCCTTCACCACAGTGTCTCGTACGGATCAGTGATGCAGCCCTTGCTTCTAGATTTGATGTGAGTGATAACGTTTTCACAATAGTTCCTTTAGTAACTCTTACCTCTCCTAACGGAGGTGAAAACTGGTTAGCTAACAGTCAGCACAATGTAACATGGACAAGTCAGATTATTACGGATGTGAGCATAGAGTATTCGACAAATAATGGCAATAACTGGATAAGTGTTATATCATCAACACCTGCATCAAGTGGCAGTTATACCTGGACAGTACCAAACACACCATCAACGCAATGTTTGGTTCGTATCAGTGATGCCAATAATACATCAACCAATGATGTTAGTGATAACGTTTTCACAATAGTTCCTTTAATTACCGTTAACTCGCCAAACGGAGGTGAAAATTGGATAGGTAATAGCAATCATAATATAACCTGGTCCAGTCAGAGTATAACAAATGTGAGTATTGAATATTCAACAAATAATGGAAGCAATTGGATAAGTGTAATAGCATCGACACCTGCTTCGAGTGGCAGTTATACATGGACAGTACCGAACACACCATCAGCACAATGTTTGGTACGTATTAGTGATCCAAGTAACACTTCAATCAATGATGTGAGCAATGCAACTTTTACAATAACAGCCGCACTCGTTTCAATGGTAACAGTAACTGCTCCTAATGGTGGTGAAAACTGGGTAGGATTTACAAATCACAATATTACCTGGACCCGACAGGTAGTTGCTCAGGTTAAAATTGAATATTCAACAGATAATGGGAGTGTATGGATAGATATAGTTGCATCGGTCCCCTCAATATTTGGAAGTTATACATGGACAGTACCAAACACACCATCAACACAATGTCTGGTACGTATCAGTGATGCAAGCAATTCCTCTGTAAATGATGTAAGTGATAATACATTTACAATTGAACAATCTGTTTCGGTTGAAGATTTGAACTCCGGAATACCTGACGAATATGGCTTATATCAAAGTTATCCGAATCCATTCAATCCCAGTACTGTGATCGAGTTTGCGTTGCCAGAGAATGTAAGTAATGTAAAACTTTCGATTTACAATATGTTGGGTGAAAAGGTTGCGGAACCTGTAAACACTGAATTGTCAGCAGGGAAATATCGTTATCAGTGGAATGCACAGGATTTTGCAACAGGAATGTATATCTATGAATTACGAACTGATAATTTTGTATCAATTAAGAAGATGTTATTGTTAAAATAATTCTAAAGGAATTGAAAGGTGGCCTATCCAGTCCGCCTTTAAATTCACTAAATAATTTGTTTCTATAAAATATATTTCAAAAGATTTTTGTTTAAAAACGGTACCTAGGAAAAATGATATAAATAATAATTAGCTAAAAGTAACTCAAAATTTTCTATTAAGTCTTTTTTATGTACTCAGACTTTTTTAATTCTACAATCCGGCAAGTATTTTTTCTCAGAGAAATCTCTCCCTCAAAATTAATTATTCTATTTTTCAATAATAAAAAATTGGAGGTAATATGAAATCGAGGCAGCCACGTGTCTTCCCGGTATAATTGCTTTACAGGAGTGCTGTACTTACTGTTGACTGTAAAGCCTTTTTTATTAGTAAAAATTATTTTTTAAAACAATTATTTTATAATAGAAAAATAGAGGGCAGCTATGAAAAAATTTATTTTAATTCCGTTTTTAATTATTTGGTGTTCTGTTTTAACAGCTCAGGACTATTATGAGCTAAGTCCTACTCTGAAGCCTGCTAACCAAGATCCTGCACAAGAAGCAATCTGGGATGTAGAATTTAATTATGATGCAACTGCCATTACCGGTGCCGCAGGTAATGCAGGTGCTGTTTATATTCCAACAATAAATAAATTCTGGACAAGCAGGTGGGCTTCGGCTGTTGCTCATCAATGGAATGCAAATGGTACATTAGATCTTCAATTTACCTTGTCATTCACAGGAACCCGGGGAATGTGTTTTGATGGTCAATATATTTATCATTCTATTAATACAACAACTGTTCAAAAAGTTGATCCTGTAACCAGAGCAGTTGTCGGTACTGTTTCTGTAGTGGGTGCTCCAAATGGTTTCAGGTTCATCACTTATAATCCTGATGGAAATGCAGGAGCGGGTTCAATTATTGGTGGAAACTGGACATCACCAAATTTTAATTTTTATGAATTCAGCTTAACAGGTACGTTATTACGAACAATAACAAATACACAGTCAGGTATTTACGGACTTGCTTATGATAATTGGTCCACCGGGGGTCCATATTTATGGGTCTGGACACAGGGTGCTGGATATAATAATCCTCAAATTATCAGACAGATGGATTACACCACAGGGATCTATACTGGAGTACAGCATGATGTCAAAACGGATGTTGGAGTTGGTCAGGATAGTTGTTTAGCTGGTGGATTATTTATCACTGATGATCTGATATCTGGTAAAGTTATCCTTGGTGGAATGCTTCAGGGAACTCCAAACAGACTTTTTGGTTACGAATTAACCACAACCGGTACTACTGGTCCGGGTCCTGCGACAGACCCAGATCCGGTTATTGGAGCTACCGGTGTATCAGCACCAAATACAACTTTAAGCTGGACTAACCCTGCAGGTGCAACTTCCAATGCCGTATATTTCGGAACGAATCCTTCAAGTTTAAATCTCATTCATTCTGGTTCTCTTGCTAGCTCTGTAAATGTTACTAGCTTAGGTTACTACACTCAATATTATTGGCGTGTGGATGAAACCGGTGGTACAGGTACAACGGTAGGTGCTGTATGGAGCTTTACAACACAATTCGATCCATCCTTGGGTTCATGGACGAGTGGTGTAGTATTTCCAACCACCACTTATATGGGTAGCGGTGTTGCAGCAAACGGATTTCTCTTCAGTATGGGAGGGAATACAACATCCACGCTCGGAACAGAATGCTACAAATATAATGTAGCTTCTGATACCTGGACACCAATAGCTTCATTACCGGTAAAAAGAATAGTATTTGCAACTGCAAATGTTGGTAATTTTATTTATGCGATTGGTGGATCGGACGGTACCAGTTATTCGACCACAACATATAGATATGATATTAATTTAGATTCCTGGACGACGGTTGCGCCACTACCAGATTCCATTGGCTGGGGCAAAGCTGTGGGTTATAATAATAAAATATACCTTGCAGGTGGTGTTGATAGAGCCGTCGGAGGAGCCGTGCTTTCAACAGTTTATGTATATGATATTACGTCGAATACCTGGGCTGCAGCTACATCAATGCCGGGACCAAAGTTCGGTGGTGCATTTTCAGTAACAGGCAACAAACTTGTTTATGTGGCAGGAGCCAATGCGACAGTAATCTCAAGTGATGTTTACGTAGGAACTATAGATGGAACAGACCCAACACTTATTGTTTGGACAACAATGGATAGTCCTTATCCGGGAACAGAGGGAACAGTCTATACAATTGATATGGAAAATTTTATGAATTCAGAAATCTCTTCAAAAGAAATTAATCCAATCGAAGCAGCAGCTTACCCGGCTGGAACAATGTACAGATTTGACGCAGCTCCTTGGGGAACTGATGGTATCATAGTGGCGAACGGAAGTCCCTCTGCGGCCTGGGTACCAGCCAATCCGAACCCATGTTATGTATATAAACCAGCAACAGATTCATGGGTGCAACAACCCAATGTACCAATTCCGGTATTAGGTGCATCTCTTGGTACCGTTAGTAATGGTCCAACCTGGAAATTGATTGTTGCATCTGGATATACAGGATCAGCTGCATCAAATGCAACACAAATATATACTGATGATTTAGGTGGTGCCAGCACATTCCAGCTATCAGTAAATATAGCCAACGGTTGGAATATGGTATCAGTCCCAGGTATGCATCCAACAGATCAAAATGTAAATACGTGGTGGGCATTCAGAGATATGGGAGCTAACGTATTCAGATATGCTGGTGGATATCAATCAGTAACAGCAGCCGCACCTGGCACAGGATACTGGATGAAACACGCAGGAGTCAGAACATATAACACCGGCGATGAATGGCCAGCAGGCGGAATAAATGTAGTTCCTCATACTCCATTAACGGCAGCATCAGGCTGGAACCTTTTTGGCGGATATGAGCTGATAGTAACTGCAGCTAACGTAACAACAAATCCACCGGGATTACAGAGTGGACCGATCTACAAGTACGCAGGTGGATATTCAGTAGCAACAACACTTGATCCGGGATATGGCTACTGGATAAAGCTAACAGGTGCAGGACAGATAATCATACCTGAAACATTGGCAAAGGGAGAAGAGCCAGTAGAATACTTCCCTGAAAACTGGGGTAAGATAGTACTTACAGATGCAACAGGAATAAATTATACGTTGTATGCAGTAAAAGGTGAAGTAAATCTTGACAATTATGAATTACCACCAGCACCAATGGCAGGAATGTTTGATATCAGATACTCAAGTGGAAGGATAGCCGAAGACATAAACAGTTCGTTGAAGACGATAGATATGAGTGGAGTAACCTATCCATTGACAGTAAGAGTAGAAGGAATGGATATGAGATTGATGGATGAGACAGGCAAGACAGTAAATGTAAATCTGAAATCAGGCGAAGATGTAGTTATCAGTGATGCAACGATACAGAAGTTGATGGTATCAGGCGAACTAGTACCGGCAGCATATGCATTAGAGCAGAACTATCCAAACCCATTCAACCCAAGCACAGTAATTGAGTTCTCGTTGCCAGAGAATGTAGGTAACGTAAAACTATCGATTTACAATATGTTAGGCGAGAGGGTAGCAGAACTGGTAAACACAGCATTGGTAGCAGGCAAGTATAGTTATCAATGGAATGCAAGTAATGTTGCAACAGGAATGTACATCTATGAATTGAGAACTGATAATTTTGTATCAGTTAAGAAGATGTTACTACTGAAGTAATGTTCAATTAATTTAAAGGCGGTCATTTTATTGACCGCCTTTAATTCACTTAAGTATTTTGATTAAACGATGTAATCATTGAAGAGGTGTGTTTGAAAAAATGTTACGTCGAAATAAAGAAAACAATTAACTAACTGATGGTCAGTAAATGTTTATCATAAGTCTTTAATATGTGGTCAAACTATTACAGTTTAATAATAAAAAAGATTCTTCTTACGAGGGAAATCTCTCCATCCCATTTAGTTAATCTTATATTAACAAATATAAAGCATATAGCGATTTGGAAAGTGGGGCTGCCACGTGCCATTCCGATTTAATCGCTTTGCAGGTGTTTTTTATATATCATTCGCTGCAAAGCAAAAAAAATCAGGATGGTATTTAATTAATTATAAATTAACTATTTAATCTCACTTGGAGGGATTATGTTTAAAAATATTTTCAATTTTGTAACAATCATCTTTCTCTTCGCTCTGTTTGTGTTCTCACAAGATACTTTTTCACAAGCATCTGGTTATGGCTTTACACAAACCGCAGGAACTTATACGCCAATTACTGGTGGTACAGTTCTTTGGTCAGGGACATTTGATGATGAATTTTCAACCGCCATTACAATTCCATCTTTCCAGTTTAATGGTACTGCATATACAACACTTTACATATCGGCAAATGGTTATGCTACTTTAGGAACGGTAAGTATGGGTTATGCTCCGATAAGTAGTACTAGTGTTTCACCTGGAGTATTTTCAGCTTTCGGAAGAGATTTAAATCAGGCAACAACTGGTACGCCTGAAGTTAGGTATGAACAGGTTGGGAACGAATTTATAATCCAGTGGCAGGATGTAAGAAGGTATAATATTGCTGGTGAAATATTCAGTGTTCAATTAAGACTGAATACCTCAAACAATTCAATAAAATTCGTTTATGGTGGAACAATAACACCGGGAGCCAGCACCACTTATCCACAAATCGGTTTAAGGGGATCTGCTAATACAGATTTCAACAACAGAAGTATAGTAACAGGTGGAGGGAACTGGATAAATTCCACCGCTGGGACTCTTAACACTTCTACAATGTTTTTTAATTCTTCGGATCTTACGACTGTTCCATCTAGTGGCTTAACGTATACTTTTACAGTACCTGCAATACTTAATCCAACAGGAGTTACGGCAACACCGATCAGCAGCAGTCAAATTAATGTGGTTTTCACTCCTTATGCAGGTAATAATGTAATTTTGGTATTTAATACTACTGGCATATTTACTACTCCAACAACTACTCCGCCCGCTATTGGGCAGCCATTTGCTGGAGGTACATTATTATATAATGGATTGATATCTCCATATAATCATCTATTACTAAACCCTGCAACGACTTATTATTACAGATTATTCACCTGGGGTGGAGGAACTATCTACTCTTCCGGAATACCAGTTAGTGCTACAACTTTTTGTGAGCCAATTGTCACTTTTCCGTGGACGCAAGGGTTTGAATCAGTTACTATTCCGGCACTACCAGTTTGCTGGTTTAAAGAAAATGGTGACTGGGTAACGACAAATAATGCCAACTCGACTAATGATGCTGATGCACGCACAGGTACACAATTCCTGCGCGAATCCTGGAGTGCTACAAATGAATATATTTGGAGTCCGGGTTTTCAATTGACTGCTGGCGTATCTTATGATTTCTCATTTTATTGGGCTGGCGATAATTTTTCAGGTTGGACGGGTGATGTATTCTATAACAACTCTCAGATTTCAACCGGTGCAACCCAGTTAGGAACTTCATTTGTGACTGATCCTGAAGTAACAACAAAAACATATCAATTGGAAGTTTATACATTTACACCATCTGTTAGCGGTGCATATTATTTTGCGATAAGGGTTAATTGCCCCACATCTACACCCTGGTATTTGAGTTTTGATGATTTCAGATTCGAACCAACCCCGTCGTGTCCGATGCCAACAGCATTAACAGCTACTGGTATAACTTATACCTCAGTAAATATTGGTTGGAGTGGTGCTGCCACTGTTGATATCGACTATGGTGCACCAGGTCATCCGGCAGGAACGGGGACATTGTTGGCGGTGTAACGACAAATCCTTATTCAGTTGACAGTTTAGCATCTAATACATCTTATGATGTTTATGTAAGACAGAATTGCGGTGTGGCTATATACAGTGCATGGACTGGTCCTTTATCTTTTACAACTTCTTGCACTGCAATTGTTGCACCCTGGACTCAAGACTTTGAAACAGGCCTATTTCCTCCAGCTTGCTGGACACTGACAGGAACTGCAACTGCACTCTGGAATTCATCAAACATGTTGGCGTTAGGTATTAGTGGTTATGGAGTTGGTGCATATTCCGCATGGGCTGATTTCTGGGGCG
Organism: uncultured Ignavibacteriaceae bacterium; assembly: GCA_963698525.1. GTDB lineage: Bacteria > Bacteroidota > Ignavibacteria > Ignavibacteriales > Ignavibacteriaceae > IGN2. The sequence continues at coordinate 91,000 of CAVORE010000020.1, forward strand.
TAAGCACAGGTTCCAGAGATCTTGTTTCCATAGATTATGACGCAAGTGGAATGGGTGGTCAGGCAGTAAAATTTGATTGGGCGTATGATAATTATTTAACAAATGATGACGAATTACAAATATTCTACTCAACTGATGCTGGTTCCACCTGGACTTTATTAGCCGCAGGTAGTGGTGAATATCCGACTTATGGTACATTCGATCTGGTTACCATAGATAATGGAATTACTTCAGAGTACGGATCAGCTGCTAATCCAGTATTGGCCACCGATTGGAAGACTATCTCTTTCACATTACCGGTCAATGCAAATAAAGTCAAATTCACAGCAGTTACTGACTTTGGGAATAATTTATTTGTTGATAATATTAAGATAGTTGAACCACTCGCAAATGATGTTGGAACAGAATCGATTGATGTTCCGGCGACAATTGGTGCAGGATCATTTTCGCCTATGGCAACTGTAAAAAATTATGGAACTGCAACTCAGACGTTCAGTGTTCAAATGACCATCACTGGCGGTTATACATCCACCAAGACTGTAACGGGTCTTACCAGTGGAGCTACACAGCAGGTAACATTCGACAATTGGAATGCGACTGTTGGTGCATATACCATAAATGTATGCACTCAATTGGGTAGTGATGGAGATCCTACAAACGATTGTAAATCTAAAGATGTTTCTGTATTCAGTGGTTCCTGGGCTAGTGGAGAGTTATGCCCAGATCGCAATTTACTTAGGTAGTGGAGTTGGTTATACTACAACTGTTTCAGATGCTACTTTGATTATTTATATAGCTATTGGAGGTTGGAATTGACCAATGTGACTCAAACCGCTTGTTATAAATATGACGTTAGCTACAAATATTTGGTCTCTATAGCATCTTTACCAATTGGAAAAGAGTAGATTGGCTACAGCATTGTTGGCACTACTATTTTAGCAATTGGAGGTTACAATGCGAATGTATGTCAGTCAACCGTATACAAGTATGATATTAGCAGGTGATGCATGGACTACGGCAGCCTCATTACCGTTGACTCTTGGTTGGGGAAAAGCTGTAGGTTATACCAATAATTATATTTACCTCGCAGGTGGATATGATGGAGCAAATTATCTATCCTCTGTATACTTGTATAACATTTCGCAGATACCTGGACTGCAGCTACTTCTCTACCAGGCGGTGTATTTGGTGGCGCATTCTCAATAACTGGTAACACGCTAGTTTATGTCGGCGGAGCAACCAGTGGAGGAATTGTTAATACAGTTTATGTTGGAACAATTAATACCTCTGACCCAACATTAATAACTTGGACAACCGCGGAAAATGTTTATCCAGGTTTAGGCCGAGAGGTTACCGAATACTTGAACCAGCATCTTGCGGACATAATGCCGACTGAAAAACCACGAAAAGATTTAAAGTCAGGAAGCGACAACTTATCCACCTGGTGCTATGTTCAGATTTGATGGCTCCAGTTGGGGAACTGATGGTATCATAGTGGCGAACGGAAGTCCCTCTGCGGCCTGGCTGCCAGCCAATCCAAATCCTTGCTACGTATATAAACCCGCAAGTGATACCTGGATTCAGCAAGCCGACGTTCCAATACCAGTTACTGCAGCCACTTCAGGCAGTGTAAATGATGGTAATCTGTGGAAGTTAGTAATAACAGGTGGAATTAATTCTTCTAGTGTCCAAGTTGGTACTACGCAAATATATTCTGATAACTTAGGTGGTGCATCGACCTTCCAGCTATCAGTAAATGTTGCTAATGGTTGGAATATGGTATCAATACCTGGATTACATCCAACAGACCAGAATGTAAATACGTGGTGGGCATTCAGAGATATGGGAGCTAACGTATTCAGATATGCTGGTGGATATCAATCAGTAACAGCAGCCACACCAGGCACAGGATACTGGATGAAACACGCAGGAGTCAGAACATATAACACAGGTGACGAATGGCCAGCAGGCGGAATAAATGTAGTTCCTCATACACCATTAGCAGGAGCTACCGGTTGGAACTTATTCGGTGGATATGAGCTGATTGTAACAGCAGCTAACGTAACAACAAATCCACCGGGATTACAGAGTGGACCGATCTACAAGTATTCAGGTGGATATTCAGTGGCAACAACACTTGATCCAGGATATGGCTACTGGATAAAGCTAACAGGTGCAGGACAGATAATCATACCTGAAACATTGGCAAAGGGAGAAGAGCCAGTAGAATACTTCCCTGAAAACTGGGGAAAGATAGTACTTACAGATGCAACAGGAATAAATTATACACTGTATGCAGTAAAAGGTGAAGTAAATCTTGACAATTATGAATTACCACCAGCACCAATGGCAGGAATGTTTGATATCAGATACTCAAGTGGAAGGATAGCCGAAGACATAAACAGTTCATTGAAGACGATAGATATGAGTGGAGTAACCTATCCATTGACAGTAAGAGTAGAAGGAATGGATATGAGATTGATGGATGAGACAGGCAAGACAGTAAATGTAAATCTGAAATCAGGCGAAGATGTAGTTATCAGTGATGCAACGATACAGAAGCTGATGGTATCAGGCGAACTAGTACCAGCAGCATATGCATTAGAGCAGAACTATCCAAACCCATTCAACCCAAGTACAGTAATTGAGTTCTCATTACCAGAGAATGTAGGTAATGTAAAACTATCGATTTACAATATGTTGGGCGAGAAGGTAGCAGAACTGGTAAACACAGCATTGGTAGCAGGCAAGTATAGTTATCAATGGAATGCACAGAATGTTGCAACAGGAATGTACATCTATGAATTAAGAACTGATAATTTTGTATCAGTTAAGAAGATGTTACTACTGAAGTAATGTTCAATTAATTTAAAGGCGGTCATTTTATTGACCGCCTTTTATTCACTTAAGTATTAGTTTTTTAGATCATTTTTAGGGTGAAATGGTTTTGATAATAAAAATTGATACGATCGTTTAAGTATATAGGGTTAACTAACAGGAATTTATTTTTACAAAAAATATGTTTTGACGATTAAATCATTTTGTTCTGATTTTGTAAAAATTATAATACAGGTTTAAGTAGTAGGCGGCGTATAATTTTATTTATGTGATTACTTTAGTGTAATCCAAAGTTTATATAAAAATCCGGTGTTCATTTTGAGTATAGAATATTTATTAGACAACATAAGATTAAAAGATAAGTTCGAAAGTTCTTTAAATAATAAAATATTATTAATTTCTTTTTTGGGAGGGCGTATGATCAAATTTCACTTTTTAAAAATGGTTGCTCTGATTTTAATATTAGCCACCACTTCAGGTTTATCTCAAAATTTTCCCACTCTGATGGGTAAAGGTAAATCTGTAATTAATAAAACAGAAGGAGTAGTTCTATATGAACAAATGGCTAATTTTGGTCCAAATAGTTTAACTTCTCAAAATTTTGAAGCGATCTATGACACTTTTGATAACCAGATCGCAGATGATTTCATAATACCCTCAGGAGATGAAAGTTGGACAATTGAATCAGTTGAAGTTCTTGGCATTTATTTTAACGGAACCGGACCAGCAACATCGGTTAATATTTGGATTTATAATGACAGTCTTGGATTTCCAGGCTCTATCGCTGCAAGTAGAATGGATGTAATTCCTTCTGCCGGACTTTCAACTGGGTCCTTCTTTATACCATTGGCATCACCTGTGACTTTACCACCGAATACCTATTGGCTCTCAGTACAATGCAACATGGATTCTACAATTGGTGGGCAATGGGGCTGGACGGAACAACTTCAAACTAATATGGAATCGATATGGCAAAATCCAGCTGGTGGTTGGGCAAATACTTGTTCAACGTGGGGTTACAGAGTTAGCAGTTGCAATGTAGGAACTGCACCGCATTATGATGTATCTTTTCGGATTAATGGTTATAAAGGAAACCCTTGTCTTTTAACTGAAGCATCTAATCCGATCCCATCAAATGATTCAACGAATGTGCCGATTACCGGAGGAACTTTAGGATGGACAAACGGAGCAGGGGCAGTGAATGTTGAAGTCTGGTTTGGACCTAACGACAGAGTTCTTAAGCTTTATGATGGACTTGCGATAACTTCGTGGCCATTAGGTACACTTAGTTACGGTACTTTATATCGTTGGTATATCGTATGCAAAAATGATACTTGTGCTATTGATGGACCGAGCTGGACATTTACAACTGTGCAGGATACCAATCTTGTAATTGATACAATTTATGTCTATCCAAAAAATTTAAATAACTGGACAGGTACTTGTAATCCTTCAAGTAAAACTCAAATAAGTTTAGTAAACAGCATCAGTACCTGAGCTGGGATGGATGGTGTTCGATGTGAGTGCCATACCTAATAATGTTACCATCAACTCAGTTACATTTAACGGCTATTTGTATGATAATAGCTGGCCTTATTGGTCAATCACTCCGATGGGTAATGTTAATCCGGTTACAGATGCTGCATCGGCTATATATAATCAGGTTAGTACTCATTCCGGTCAGGGAATTGCTTATAGTTATAATTTAGAATCAGGAACACTAAATAATAACTGGCTTGCACGGCCATTAGGTTCGACTGTTACAGTTGACTTGCAAAGTGCATTATCCAGGAATTGGTTTGCTATTGGCATATTGGATTTTGATTACAGTTCGAATTACTATGTTAAATTTCACGGATGGGCTGAAGATAATAAGCCCTATCTTCGGGTAATTTATTCTTTTCTTGGTCAAACCACTTTCCAGCTAGCTCAAGAGGTGGATAATGGTTGGAATATGGTATCAATTCCAGGATTGAATACACCAGATCAGAATGTAAATACCTGGTGGCCCTACAAAGATCCGGGAGCTAATGTGTGGAGATATGTGAGTGGTTTAGGATATTTTTCTACAAGCACAGTAATTCCGGGAAAGGGTTACTGGATGAAGCATCTCGGAGATCGTCTGTACAACACTGGAGATGAATGGCCAGCAGCAGGAATAAAAATAGTGCGCCATGATCCTATCAATGCAGCATCAGGATGGAATATATTTGGAGGATATGAGGAGATAGTTCCCGCAGTGGGTTTAACAACAACGCCAGCCGGACTAATAAATGGTCCTGTATACGGATATTCAGGTGGATATTTTATACCAGCTAACCTTGAACCGGGGCATGGATATTGGGTGAAATTAACAGGCAGTGGGCAGATAATTATTCCTGATCCTGATGCTATGCCAAAGGGAAGCAGGGAAGTAACAGAATGGTTTAAAGATGATTGGGGTAAATTAATATTTACCGATGCAGCCGGAGTAAGTTTCACATTATATGCAGTAAAGGGAGAAGTAGACTTAAGCCAGTACGAGTTACCACCAGCACCGCCCGCAGGTATGTTCGACATAAGGTATGGAACCGGAAGAATAGCAGAAGACCTGAACAGTTCACTGAAAACTATAGACCTAAATGGCGTGACTTTTCCATTAACAGTAAGAGTAGAAGGAATGGATATGAGATTGATGGATGAAACAGGAAAGACAGTAAATGTTAATCTAAAATCAGGCGAAGACGTAGTGATCAGTAATGCAGCTATTCAGAAACTGATGGTATCAGGCGAATTGGTACCAGCGGAATATGCACTTGAGCAGAACTATCCAAACCCATTCAACCCGACTACGATGATCGAGTTCTCGTTACCAGAGAATGTAGGTAATGTTAAGCTATCGATCTACAATATGCTTGGTGAGAAAGTGGCAGAATTGGTAAATACATCATTAGCTGCTGGAAAGTACCAGTATCAATGGAACGCACAGAATGATGCAACAGGAATTTATATCTATGAATTGAGAACCGATAAGTTTGTATCAGTTAAGAAAATGTTGCTTTTGAAGTAATAATATTTTATCAGGGCCCTGATATTATTGTCGGGGCTCTTTAAATAAAATTTTTTATAAATAAGTGTAACAAAAATTATTATTAGTTTTTATTAAAAACTTCATCCGGCTTTTTTAATTAAATAATTATTCTCCATTTCCCAATAACTAGGGGTACAAGAAAATGAAAAAACATTTATTCTTTTTTGCTCTTTTATGGTTTTTAAGTTCTATATGCTTTGCTCAATGGATACCATTGATCGAAAATGCAGCACCGGATTCACAACCAATTGTAAAACTAATAAGTGATGATAACACCGGCACAATTATTAAGATTGAACTTCCCGGTTTCAGAATAAAGGAATTTTATAATGATAACATTATATATCATTCCATTCAGCTTGATGAAATGGCAATAACAAATGAAGTTGGTTTTCCTGAGATTCCACATATCGCCAAAATATTGGCCATACCTGATCTTGGCGTTGCAAGTATTGAAATTCTTGAAACAAGTGAGACTCAAATAATAAAAGGAATAAATATTCCACCTGTAAGAGAAAGCTGGTTTGAAGGTGAGCCTGAATCTCAATATCTAAAAAACAATGATTCTTATAATTCTGAAGTCGTTTATCCCGGTAATCTGGCAAGAATTGAAGACCCGGTTATTTTCAGAGATTTTCGGATTGCTCGCGTTTCTATTTTTCCAATCAGATATTCTCCTGCGAAACAGGAGCTTGAAGTAATCTCTTCAATTACTATAAAAGTTAAATATGGAAACGGTGATGGAATCAATCCTAAATTAACATTGAAAAAACCCATTGCACCATCATTTGCAAAACTATATAAAAGCATCATTTTTAATTATGATGAAGTATTGCAACGTGAATATAATGGTGACGAATTAGGTTACGATTTAATGTTGTGCATTATGCCAGATTCTTTTGTAACCAGTTTCCAGCCTTATGCAGATTGGAATCACAAAACAGGTACATACATTCATATAACAAAATTCAGTGAAATTGGTGCATCAGGTAATAATCCAACCGCTGTTAAAAATCATATCTTAACTACATATAATACCTGGTCGGTTCCTCCAACACACGTGTTGATTATAGGAGATGCCGGAGTTGCGCCGCACCAAAATATTACTCTTGATGGCTGGACATTTGCATACGACGATTACTTTGTTGAATTAGCGGGAAACGATTACTTCCCTGAAATGATGATTGGGAGATTTACAAATCAAGCTAATCCTAAATTAAGAGCAATGAGGAATAAATTAATTAATTATGAAAAAATTCCTTATGTAACGGATCCTAACTGGTTTAGAAAAGGTCTTGTATGTTCAAATGATGCTTATGTATCACAAATAGATACGAAAAGATTTACCGCGCAAAAGATGCTGGTTAGCGGAAATTTTATTTCGGTTGATTCAATGTATAATGGAAGTCCTTGTCCTGGAAATGTCACAACTATTTCCAACATGATCAATGCTGGAAGGGGTTGGCTAAATTATAGAGGAGAAGGCTGGTACACTCAGTGGTGGGCGGATTGTTTTCCATATAGTACTACCCAAGTTAATGCGTTAACAAACGATCAGAAGCTAACATTTGTTACAAGCATTGGCTGTGGTGTTGCCAACTGGGTAGCTAGCGGGAACAATTGTTTTGGTGAAGCCTGGATGGAAATTGGAGACGAAAACACTCCAAAGGGCGCTTGCGCATTTATTGGTCCAACTTCCAACACACATACAACGTATAATAATAAAATCGATATGGGAATATATATGGGTATGTTTGATGAAGGGTTAGATAGTCCCGGAGAAGCACTGCTTAGAGGAAAATTTTATATGTACGAAGTATTTGGAGGAACAGACCCATATGTTGGATATCATTATAGAATCTATAATGTTCTTGGTGATCCCAGTCTTCATATATGGAAGGATACTCCCAGAAGTATAAGTGTTAGTTATACCGATACAATAAATGTTGGCAGTAGCCAGATTCATGTAATTGTGACAGAATTATCTGGCGGTCAACCGGTTTCGAATGCCAAAGTATGTATCTCCGGAGACAATATTTATGTTGTCGGTTCAACTCTCTCCGATGGTACCGTAATCCTGAATGTTAATCCACAGCAAGCTGGTGAATTGAATATTGTTGTGCATGGTGGAAAGAACATTCCATTTGAAGGCACTATTCAGGTTATAGAGGCAGCAACAACATTTCAGTTATCAGTATCTGTAAATAACGGATGGAATATGGTTTCAATTCCAGGCTTGCATCCGACAGATCAGAACGTAAATACCTGGTGGGCCTTTAGAGATTTGGGAGCGAATGTATTTAAATACGGTGGGAGTGGATATGTTTCTGTTACCTCAGCTATTCCCGGTGAAGGCTATTGGATGAAACATTCAGGAGTAAGAACTTACAATACAGGTGATGAATGGCCTGCAGGCGGAATACAAATTGTTGGTAACAATCCCATTAACGGTTTCACCGGATGGAATTTGATCGGAGGATACGAGAACATTGCTCAGGTTTCAGGACTAACAACAATCCCTCCGGGATTACAAAGTGGACCTTTATATCAATATTCCAGTGGTTATACTGTAGCCACAACGCTCAATCCGGGATATGGTTATTGGATGAAGCTGTCAGGTCCCGGACAAATAATTATACCGGGAACTTTTGCAAAAGGAACAGAAACAGTTGAATACTTTCCGAAAGACTGGGGGCGAATAATACTTACAGACGCAACAGGAAAAAATTATACACTTTATGCAGCACAAGGTGAAGTTGATTTGAGAAAGTATGAACTTCCACCGGCACCACCATCAGGAATGTTTGACATCAGGTTCAGCAGTGGAAGAATAGCTGAAGACATAAACAGTTCAATACAGACGATAAATATGAGTGGAGTAACATATCCAATAACAGTAAGAGTAGAAGGAATGGATATGCGCTTGATGGATGAAACAGGAAAAACTATAAACGTAAATCTGAAGTCAGGTGAGAATGCAGTGATCAGTGATGCATCAATACAAAAGTTGATTGTAACAGGTGAAATAATACCTGCAGCATATTCACTTGAACAGAACTATCCAAACCCATTCAACCCAAGCACAGTGATAGAATTTTCATTGCCGGAAGATGTGGCAAATGTACAGCTATCGATCTACAATGCACTCGGAGAGAAAGTCGCTGAATTAGTGAATACATCATTGGCAGCCGGAAAGTATCGGTATGAATGGAACGCACAAAACGTCGCTACCGGAATGTATATCTATGAATTACGAACTGAAAAATTTAACGCAATCAAGAAGATGATTCTTCTTAAGTAAAATTTATAATCATAAAAGATTATGGGGATAAAATGAAAAAAATATTATCAACAACAGCATTTTTGTGTTTATTCTTTATGCAAAATATTTCAGCCCAGGGATGGCAATGGTTAGACACAGGTTTTCCCGTTATTATTTTTGATATGAGTTTCCCCTCCGGGCAAAGCAATATTGGCTTTGCAGTTGGTTCAACTTTAACTTTTGGCGGAGATGGAATTATTCTTAAAACAAACGATGGAGGCTCAACCTGGTCGAAAATTTCTGCAGATACAATTCCCGGTCTTAAAGCCGTTTGTTTTACTTCGGTTGATGTTGGGTACGCCGGTGGTTATCAAAATTTTTTAATGAAAACTACTGACGGAGGTTTGACATGGACAAAAATCGTCATCGATTCAAAGCTCTGGTATTTTAATAACATTGAATTCTGGGATGCCGATCACGGAATTGTTGTTAGCTATCCGTCTGTAATTTACCGAACCTCGGATGCTGGCCTTACCTGGGGACCTTGCTTTGGCTTGAAGCATAACGTAGAGGATTTATGTTATGCAGATGCCAATACACTTTTCCTGGTGGGTAGTGATGAAATGATCTACAAATCTACTGATGCCGGATTTTTTTGGACTGAAATTGATTCTGGTGTAGCATTCAATTTGTATCTAGGTGTTGAATTCTACAACACAAACTATGGAATAGTCACAGGTGAAAATGGAAAAGTTCGTTTTACAACTAACGGTGGAACTGACTGGGCAACCAGCAATGCAGGTGGATCTGGATTGATGCGAGCTGCTCACATATTTGATGAACAGAACGCATACGTTGTTGGTACATCCAGAACAGATTTACAAAACTACAAATGGTGGTGTTAACTGGTTCAGTGATTTTAATGGAGCTAATAACATTGCACTTTATAAAATAAAATTTACAGAAAACAATACCGGATTAATTTGTGGTTCGGGCGGCAAGTTTTTAATCAATACAGATTATGTTATTCCCGTTGAATTAAGCAGCTTCACTGCTACTGTTAATGGAAATGATGTATTTCTAAATTGGACTACTACAACTGAACTGAACAATTCAGGATTCGGGATCCTTCGATCTGAAGATAATCAGAGCTGGAGTGAAATTGCTTTTATTCCGGGATTTGGAACGATTAGCGAACCAAGAAATTATACTTTTACTGACAGGGATCTGCAAAGTGAAAATTATTTTTATCGTTTGAAGCAGATAGATCTGGACGGAAAATTAACATACTCGGAAATAATTAATGTAAATGTAACACCCGCTGAAATTTATTTTCTTGATCAAAATTATCCTAATCCATTTAATCCCGTCACTACAATAAAATTTTCGATACCCGAAGCATCTAAAGTAACTCTGTACATTTATAATGCGTTAGGGCAGAAAGTAGAAGAGTTAGTAAACACAAACTTAGAAGCAGGATCGTACAACTTTCAGTGGAGTGCAAAAAATGCAGCTACGGGAATGTATATCTATGAATTACGAACTGATAAATTTGTTTCGATGAAGAAAATGATTCTTCTTAAGTAGTAACAATATATTTAATAACAAAATACCAGAATAAAATTGAAAAATAAATTACTAAGCCGTTTAACACTATTAGCAATTCTAACTTTAAGTATTGAATTAGTTTTAATACCCGAAATTTTTGCACAGCAGGATAATCCATTAGTGGATAACATTCTGCCAGAATGGTTAGAGAATATAAATCATCAGGATAGTGAAGAAGATGTAATTACTGATGGAGATGGATACGATAACTTTAACCTTGGAGTTGATTTTGCCGAACCACATTTAACACAGAACCCGAATAATCCCAAGCAATATTTTGGTGCATATAATACGAATGGCGCCTGGTACACAAATGACGGACATAATTGGACTTCAATAGAACCAAATTTCGGTACATCTGTTAATGGAGATCCAGCAACAGCTTATGATAATCTTGGTAATTTATATTATGAATCTATGTTTGGAGGTGTAACCGGATGCAAAGTTATTCGATCTGACAAATAATGGAGCAAACTGGGAGTCATCGGTGACATCAATTTCTGGCAATGATAAAAACTGGATGGCTGCTGATCAGACTACCGGACCATTTGCAAATTATATTTATACAACAATGACTCCCGGTAATTTTGCAAGAATCAACAAATTTTGGTGCAAATTGGACTACTACTGAAACATTCAGCACCCAATCTTTACCGGGTATGATGGTTTGTGTTGGACCAAACGGTACAACAGATGGAGGAGCAGTTTATGTCGTTACAAATTCCGGGAGTTCGTTTGCTTCGACATATACTTTTTATGTATCTACTAATGGTGGATTAGATTTTACATTGAAGTCTGCACAGAATTTTGCGAACTACGTCGGCACGAATGTAAATGGAAGAAATTCTGTTCAGAATATGCGAACCAGACCTTATCCTTTCATTGCCGCTGATCAAAGTAACGGTACCATACAGGGGAAGATTGTATTGTTGTTTATGCATCGAACACTCCTTCGGGAAATGGAAATAAACCGGATATCTTTTGCAGGTATTCAACTAATCAGGGTTCGACCTGGTCTTCAGCAATTAAGATCAATGACGATTTAAATACAACAGTTAACCATCAATGGCATCCTTCAATCTGGTGCGATAAATCAACTGGAAGATTGTATGTTAAATGGATGGATACAAGAGATACCCCGACCAGTGACAGTGCATATATTTATGCAAGTTATTCGGATAATGGTGGTGTAACTTGGGCAGCTAATCAAAGAATCTCTAATGAAAAAATGAAAATTAATTGTTCAACTTGTGGTGGCGGAGGAACTCCGCGTTACCAGGGAGATTATGATGCAATTGTTTCTACAAATAATCAGGCACTGATGATGTGGACTGATTTCAGATACGGAAGTTTTGGAAGTTATGTCGGATACTTCCCGGATTTTGCGATGAAGGTTTCTCCCTCGGTAACAACCATAGAAAATGTTAATGATAGTGCATTTATAGATATTAATGTACCAAGTGTAAAACTTTATAATTCGACGGCAATTTTTTCAGCCACCGTTTCACCAACTCCACCAAGCGGATCAATCATTCCTGATTTTCCTCAAGGCAATACACTTAGCTCTTTCCCCGATACCGTAATATTAAGAGTTCGGACATCCGGAAATGTTACACTCGGTACTTATACTATTAATATTCAGGGTGAAGGACCAAATGGTACACCTGTTCATCGCAGAACAGCCACACTTAATGTTTTACCGGCGCCAGTACTGAATCCGATAGCATTTAATGCTGAAGCAATCAGTTACTCACAAATAAATATCACCTTTAGCCCAAATGGTTCAAACAACAACGTAGTTTTAGTGTTCAATCAAACAGGCACATTCACCACACCATCAGGCCCACCGCCGTCAGCCGGACAGCCATTTGTTGGCGGAACATTACTTTATAACGGAACATCATCACCAGTAAATCATATTGGATTACTTCAACTAACAACATATTACTACAAAGCATTTTCATATAACGGAAGTAATTATTCAACCGGGGTAACCACAAATGCAACAACACAATCAGCACTTGACTTCGGAGTAGAAGTATTGGTTTATGATGGCTGTAACAACCAGGTTCCATTAGTATATGGTACTGCGCCCGGAGCCACAGATTGCTATGATGTGGGCTTAGACCAGTCGGCCCCACCTCCGCCGCCGGTAGGAGCATTTGATGCAAGATTTAGCAGCTGTAATGAAGCGTGGTTTACAGATATCCGTGGAAGTAATCCAACAGGAGAAAGAGTGTGGTCTGTATATTATATACCAGCCAGCGGATGTGGCTCAGCAACAGTAAGCTGGAACCCATCACAACTGCCTGCCACAGGATATTTCCATCTTGTTGATCCTATCTATGGAAACCTGGTAAACGTAAATATGCGAACGCGGAACAGTTACACAGATGTAATAGGTCTGGTACATCTACAGATAAAATACAATTACCAGATATGTTCAAACTATAATGTAGGCGCTGGATGGAATATGTTAAGCTTGCCGTTGGAAGTAGCAAACAACAATTATCAAGTTCTGTTTCCAGCATCAGTGGGGGGCACATTGTATGGATACACGGGCACATATTACACAACAGAGACGTTGTTAAATGGAATGGGCTACTGGCTGAAGTTTACGTCGACACAGATAGTGCAGGTATGCGGATTGGACAGAACGGAGAGTGTAGTAGCACTGAATACGGGGTGGAATATGATAGGCGGCCCGAACTGTAATGTGCCTTTGAGTAGTGTAATAGATCCGGGAGGAATACTGATACCGGGAACATTGTATGGCTACTCAGGAACATACACACAATCAACATCGATAGATGCAACGAAAGCCTACTGGATAAAGACAAGCGCAGCCGGTACGATAACAATAAGCTGTGGAAGCTTGGTTGAAAATACAGAAGAAGTGTTAAGTAAAATAAAAGCAAGCACAGAAGAATTTGGTAAGATAGAAATAAGCGATGCATCTGAGAACAGTCAGACACTTTATTTTAAAGGTAATCTGGATAGAGAATTATCATTAGAGAGTTACAGTATGCCACCATTGCCACCACCGGGCAGCTTTGATGCAAGATTGAGTGGAGATTATAGATTAAGTGAAAGAGATGAAGTAAGCATACAACTTCAGGCAAGTCAATACCCAATTAGTATTGTTATAAGCAATCTGAATTCAAATGAAAGTTATTCACTCATAGAGATAGCAAATGGAGTAGAGCTTGAATCACATAAAATAACAGAAGGCTCAGAAATAATAATCAGAAATGCAGAAGTAAAGATGCTGAAGATAACGAAACAGCAATCATTACCGACAACATATAATTTAGAACAAAACTATCCAAACCCATTCAATCCAAGTACAACAATAAAATTCTCATTACCGGAAGCAGCGAATGTTACACTAAGAATATACAACACATTAGGCCAGAGAGTAGATGAGATAGTAAACACAAATTTAGAAGCCGGCTGGTACAACTACCAATGGGAAGCAGGAAACACCGCAACCGGAATATACATTTATGAATTAAGAACTGATAAATTTATCTCGGTTAAGAAAATGATTCTGATGAAGTAAGAAAAAAGCTGGAATGAAATTCATTATTAAATATTTATCAATCTTTCTTTTAGTTGTAAGTTCATCGTACTCACAAACTCAGCACACGATAATGACTTATAACGTTTTAAATTTAGTACTTACTGATACTTTGGAACGTAATCCGCACTTCAGGACAATATTCTCAAACATACAGCCAGACATTTTAATCTGCCAGGAAATGACATCGCAAACAGGTGTGAACGGGTTTCGTGACAGGGTGCTTAACAGGGTTTCATCAGGATATGCTGCCGGTACTTTTATTAATGGTTTCGATACTGATAATGCTATTTACTATAGAACCAGTCTCTTCACATTTTTGAGCAATACACCCATCGACACAGAACTCAGAGATATTAATGAATTCAAACTCAGGTACAACTCTACAGGAGATACAATAATAATTTATTCAGTTCATTTAAAAGCAGGTGATGAAAGTGCTGATAGTTTAAAACGGGCTGCAGAGATTGACAGCCTTAGAAAGAGGACAAACTCATTACCACCAAATTCTAATTTTATTGTTGTGGGTGATTTCAATATTTATGATTCACGTGAACTGGCATTTCAGAAATTGCTCAACCAGTCACAAACAGGTTATGTCATTGATCCGTTGAATCTTATTGGACGATGGAATAATAACGGATCTTTCGCACCATATCACACTCAGTCAACGAGAGAAAGAAATTTAGGAGATGGTGGTGCAACAGGTGGGTTAGATGACCGGTTTGATATGATTTTAATGTCTCAGGCAATAATGAATTCTGGTGATATAACTTTTGTTCCCGGTTCGTATAATGAATATGGAAATGACGGAAATCATTTTAATGATTCTATAAATCAGCCACCCAATGCAGTTGTTAGTCAGCAAATTGCAGATGCGTTGCATTATGCATCAGATCATCTTCCGGTTTATGCAACATTCAGCTTTGATGCACCTTATGTTGAAATCACATCACTAACCGTTCTGATCGAGGGATTTTATAACGGGTCAACAATGAAACCAGATACTGTTCTTGTGGAGTTGCGAAATTCCAGTGCTCCATATTCTTTTGTTGATCAGGCGAAGATTTATTTGAATAGCAGCGGGCAGGGTTCAGGAAAATTTTATAATGCTGATAATGGAACACCCTATTATATCGTTGTAAAACACCGTAACGCTCTGGAAACCTGGAGTGCAACACCACAAACATTTACGGCAGGTACGCTTTCTTACGATTTCACCACGGGATCTAATAAGGCATATGGGAATAATTTAAAGTTAATTGGCAGCAAGTGGTGTATTTATGGTGGAGATGTGAATCATGATGGATTTGTTGAAACAACCGACGTGAATTTAATTTTTTCTGATAATGTTAATGGTGCAAGTGGTTATCTCTCAACAGATCTGAATGGTGATCTCTTTA
The DNA here is from genome assembly GCA_963698525.1 of uncultured Ignavibacteriaceae bacterium. GTDB lineage: Bacteria > Bacteroidota > Ignavibacteria > Ignavibacteriales > Ignavibacteriaceae > IGN2. Next base: position 106,761 of record CAVORE010000020.1, read on the forward strand.
CAGAGGCGGCAGATCTGAATATAGTTTTTATTAATAATGTACTGGGGGCAGCAATACAAAGACCACCGGGTTTTTGAGTTCATTTGAGTAAATGAGAATTAATGAGTATGAAAAATTCATTTTTTAAATTTTATTTATGAAGAAGGGGATATTTAAAATCAGATCATTTTTATAAATCGTATGGAGTAATAATGAAGTATCTCTTTTCTTTAGCTTTGTTTTCTTTTTTTTCAATCTTCGTGTTTTCACAGCCGGCTTACCAATGGACATTAAAGCGCTCAGGCAGCAGTCTTGGAGGTCCGATAGATTATAACTCGAATAACCCAAACCTTGTTTATTATGGTTCGGACAATACCATTTATAAAAGTACAGATAGAGGTGAAACTTTTGCTATGACAGGAATAGTAGTTCCCGGTGCAAATGAAATAAAAAGTATTATCCTCGATGACGCTAATCCCGGAACATTTATTGTTGCCATTGAATCATCACCAAACGATAAAGTATATAAAACAACCGACGACGGTGCAACCTGGACTCTCACACTTAATGAAGGTCAAATGTCTTACTTTGGAATACCAATTACGCAAGATCCTTCAAATCCAAATACCATCTTTACAATGACTGGTGCAAATTTTAAAAAGTCAACAGATTTTGGAAGTACGTGGGCAACGATTGCCAGTAACTTTGGACCTGCATCCGCACCATGCGATATAGAAGTATTTCCAAATACCAACATCATATTGATTGGAGATAATCAAACAGGAATATTTAAAAGCACAGACTATGGTTTGACCTGGACACAAAAATATTTTACCGGCGGAGAGATTCCAACAATTTCTGTAGATTTTACTAATCCCGGAGTTGCATGGGCTACGAAATGGGGTGGTGGAGGTGGGCTATTAAAGTCAACTGATTATGGTGAAACCTGGGTTCCTCATTCTACATTTACTGGAATCAATATGTGGGGCGTTCATATTCAACCGACAGATGGAAATATAATTTTAGTTAATAGTTATTCCACTTCGCCGGGCACCTGGCGTTCAAAAAATGCCGGATTAACCTGGACACCAATTTCAATTCCGTCAACAGGTTATCAGGTAGTGTCAGTGGATTCAATGACACAATTCGATGCGCAGGGAAATGGTTTCTATAAACTTGAATCAGATTATTTTACTTCTTTGGAGATCACTTCATTAACAGTATTGGTTGAAGGATTTTACGATGGAACTACAATGGTTTCTGATGATGTAACTGTGGAATTACGAAATGCTTCTGCTCCTTATTCATTAATAGATCAGGCTATAATATCATTGAACGGCAATGGGCAGGGATCGGGAAGATTTTATGATGCTGTAAACGGAACTCCATATTACATAGTTGTGAAGCATCGTAATGCTGTAGAAACCTGGAGTGCAGCACCACAAACATTTACAGCTAATACATTAGCATATGATTTCACGACAGGATCAAATAAAGCATACGGCAATAATTTAAAATTGGTCGGTGGTAAGTGGTGTATGTATAGCGGTGATGTTAATCAGGATGGATTTGTTGAAACAGCGGATGTGAACCTCGTATTTACTGATAATGTAAATGGGGTTACTGGTTACGCAGCAACTGATTTGAATGGTGATATGTTCACTGAGGTTGAAGACCTTAATATTGTTTTTACTAATAATGTTCTGGGAGTGGCACGAGTCAGACCACCTGGATTTCCATTAAATGAGAACGAATAGAAAATGAAAATTATTAATTCTGTTATAAGAATATTCTTCATTGCTGTAATTATTATAGCATCGCTTGTGATATGTCAAGTCAAAGCTCAAACTAAAACACCAATAAAATCATCCGATGAGCTGATGCCTGACGGTATTTTTTCACAAGTACCAGATGACATCCGTCATTCAAAACCTTATTTGAGACAAAGATGGTTCTATGAACAAAGAGCTTTTCCATTTGATCATATTCCTGAAGGTGCTTACGAAAGATCATTAGAGCAGCGGGAAGAATTAAGACGAAATCCGGAAATAGAAAATATTCCGGAAATTAACTGGATGAATCTTGGACCAACACCCGGTTATTATTTTAATTACGGAAATATTTCAAGCAGGATTGTTACCGGTGTATATCATCCGACCAATCCAAATATAATTTACGTCGGACCGGCAAATGGCGGTGTCTGGAAATCTACTGATGCAGGATCTACATGGATGCCTCAATCTGATTATGAATCTTCTTTATCAATGGGTGCAATTGCCATTGATCCGGCTAACCCGGATATAATTTATGCCGGAACTGGTGAAGCAACTTATTCAGCAGCTTCATATTATGGCAGAGGATTATTAAAGTCAACCAATGCAGGTGCTACCTGGACAAACATAACCTCGGGACTTCCATCTTCAACTTATTTTTCAAGATTAAAGATAAGACCAAATTATTCTGCACAACTACTGGCAGCATTAGGAACAAATGGTTTATACCGCAGCACAAATTCAGGTGCAAGCTGGTCTCAAATCTTTTCCGGTAGAGTTGATGATGTAGTTTTCTCACCAACCGGTGATACAGCTTTTGCAGTCGGTTCCGGAATCGGAATACGAAGATCAATTAATGGTGGGGCTACTTTTGCAACTTATGGAGCAACGGGTTTAGGTACTGGTTCACGAACTCATTTTGATCTTGCTAAATCTAATACTTCTGTTATGTGGGCTGCTGTTTACGGATCAAGCGCTGTGACTGTATATAAATCAACTGACTTTGGTGTTAACTGGAGTGTAATAACTATGCCTTCAGGATTTTCTGGTCAGGCAGGGCAGGCATGGTATGATTTATATTGTTTGATAAATCCTAAAAACCATAACAAAGTTTATATCGGAACAATTGATATTTACAGAACCACGGATGGAAATACTTTTACAAATATTACCAATGGATATACAGGTGGTAATGTTCATGTTGATCAGCATTTTATGTTATTTCATCCAACACAGGAAAATACGATAGTAGCATGCAATGACGGTGGGATCTGGAGATCAACAAATGATGGAACTTCATTTTCAAATTTAAATCAGAATTTAACACTTACACAGTTTTATAGAATTGCTACAAGTCCTTTTACACCCAGCCGTATTTTAGGTGGAACACAGGATAACGGAACTCAACAAACTTATTCAGCATTAAACTGGGCTGCTGCTTACGGAGGCGATGGCGGTGAAGTTTGTTTTAATCCATTCGATGCAAATTTTATTCTTGGCGAAACTCAGTACAATGGAATTTTCAGAACCACCAATGGAGGAACTTCATGGAATTCTTCAACTTCGGGACTCAGTGGTTCGGAAAATAAAGCATGGGTTGCACCTATTATTCATCATCCAACAATTTCAGGTACCTTTTATACTGCCCGCCAAAAAATATATAAATCAACTGATAATGGTGGAAGCTGGACTGCTGTTTCTGCAAATGTAAACGGAACAAGTTCAATAAGGGAACTATCACAGAGTAAAACAAATCCTGCTATCATGTTTGCCACTTCAGGAAGCCAGGTATTTAAATCAACTAATGAAGGTGTTAATTGGACGAATGTTACATCAGGACTTCCTAACAATACAATCACCTCTGTTTATGTTCATCCAACTGACGCAAATCAGGTATTCCTGACTTTTTCAGGATTTAGTACTAGCAAAATTTATAGATCAACCAACGGTGGCAGCAACTGGATATCTATTCATGGAAATCTACCCGACACTCCGGTTAATGATCTTTTTATTTTTACTGATAATCCAAATTCATCAAATACATATTTCGCCGCAACTGACATAGGAGTTTTTCTAACGGAAAATAACGGAACCAATTGGGCGGAAGTAACTAATGGTTTACCAAATACTGTTATCATGCACCTTGATTATTCGCCTTCGAATAATATGCTTCGTGCGGGAACTCATGGGCGTGGTGTTTTCCAGGCATATATTGATTTCACTGTTCCAGTTGAGATTAATTCTCTCACAGCATTGATTGAAGGATTTTATAACGGGACTTCAATGGTCGCCGATACTATTACTGTAGAATTACGTAATGCAAATTCTCCGTTTGACATAGTGGATCAAACAAAAATATTATTGGGTATTAATGGACAGGGAACTGGAAGATTTTATAATGCAGTAAATGGAACACCATACTACATAGTTTTAAAACACCGGAATGCTGTTGAGACATGGAGTGCAACAGCTCAAACATTTACAAACAATGAATTAAATTATGATTTTACCAGCGGTCCTGAAAAAGCTTACGGAAATAACTTAAAATTAGTTGGCACTAAGTGGTGCATTTATGGCGGTGATGTAAACCAGGATGGATTTGTTGAGACTGCAGATATCAGCATGGTATTTACAGACAATGTTAATGGTGTTACCGGTTATGTTCCAACCGATCTGAACGGAAATATGTTTACAGATGCTGGTGATGTAAGCATAGTGTTTATTAATAACATACTCGGCATTGAAAGAAAAGCGCCGCCCGGATTTTGAATTAATTTTATTAGCAAGAAATAAAAAATAATTGATTACATATAAACGAGAATACACAATAAAATATTGAGTCTATCATGAAAAAAATATTTCTAATCCCGATATTCATTTTAATTGTTTCTACTTCGGCATTCAGTCAGGTTGAGGTAAGTTCAAGACTTCAAAAAGCGATTTTGGAAGTTAACCCGAATGATTACATCAGAACATTAGTTCTCTTGCGTGATCAGGTTGATGTTGTTGGAATGGATCAGCGATTCTACATTGAATCTGCCTCTCTTCAAGCAAGAGCATATGAGTTAATTCAGACTCTTCAAGAAAAAGCAAGAACGACACAAGTTAATCTTCTTAATTATATAAAAGAAAAATCTCAGCAGGGCGATGTTTTTCGATATGAATCTTTTTGGATAAGTAACCTTGTTATGGTTGAAGCTAAAGTCAACGTATTGAATGAGCTTATGTTGAGATTAGATGTAGTTGAAATGGATCTTGATGCGTTATTGGAACTCGACAAACCTGTTGAAGTTTCTGATCCAGGGAACTGAAGGTACAGAATCGGTCGAATCAGGTTTAAAAATTATTAATGCAAATCTTTTGTGGGCTATAGGAATTACAGGACAAGGAAGACTCGTTATGGGAGTAGATACAGGTGTACAGTTAGGACATCCTGCTCTTCAACATAAATGGAGAGGAAACCATGTTCCAAGTAACCAGGCCTGGTTTGATCCGGGGGGAGGAACAACAACGCCTAATGATTGCGATTATCATGGTTCCCACACAATGGGTACGATGGTTGGCAGATCTATTACTACAGCAGACACAGTTGGTGTTGCAATTGATGCTGAATGGATTGCCGCAAAAACAATCTGTTCGAGTTCTCACACATCAAATTCAATAGCTGCATTTCAATGGGCAATGAATCCTGATGGAAATCCTTCAACTACAGACGATATGCCGGATGCAATAAGTAATAGCTGGTACGATCCTGATGTTACTAATGAGTGTTCCGGTATTTATAAAACAACTTTGGATGCAGTTGAAGCAGTGGGAATAGCGGTTATTTTTTCTGCAGGTAACTCAGGTCCCGGAACATCAACAATTACAAAACCTAAAAATATTAATACTAATGAAGTGAGTGTCTTTTGTGTTGCAAATATTAATGGTGCAACCTGGTTAAGCGGTTCAAATGACCCGATTGCAAGTTCATCAAGTCGTGGCCCATCAGTTTGCGGAGGAACCGGATCATTGTTAATCAAACCGGAAGTCTCTGCACCGGGAACATCAGTTCGTTCATGTAATAGTTCGAGTGGTTACACTTTAGCTACAGGAACTTCCATGGCAGCACCGCATGTTGCAGGCGCAGTTGCACTTTTAAAAGAAGCATTTCCTAATTTAACTGGCAAGCAAATACTTGAAGCGTTGTATTACACAGCCAGAGATCTCGGAACTGCAGGTGAAGATAATACTTATGGGATGGGTTTGATTGATGTTTATGCTGCTTATCAATCATTGGGAACCCCTGATTTAACTCCACCTGATCCTATTGTTAATCTATCAGTAATTAATCCAACATCTAATTCGTTAACTCTTCAATGGACTGTTCCTTTTGATTCATCAGATAATGGAATAACTGATTATGATATTCGTTACTCATTGTCGCCAATTACAAATAATACAACTTTCGAAAATGCTACACCTCTGACTTTTATTGGAAGTCCGGATACAATTGGTGCGGTTGAAACATTTAATGTTACAGGATTGAATTTTTCAACAACTTATTATTTTTCGATTAAGTCAAGCGATATGTGGGCTAATTGGTCTGATATTTCAAACTCATCATCTGGTACAACATGGATTGCACCTGAAATATCTGCTGATCCACTAAGTATAAATCATACTCTTTCACCACAATCTACTATTACAGATACAATAACTATCTCTAATATTACAAGTCTTCCATCAACAATGGATTTTACAGTATCACTAGAGAATAATACTTTTCCTGATGGATTAATTGAAGCAAAACTAATTCCGAAGAGTATTGAAGAAGTATTAAAGGAAAGTAATGTTGATAAAGAAAACCAGATTGGTAATAATGGAATAAGCATCGATGGTCAAGGAGGACCGGATTTATTTGGTTACAATTGGATTGATAGCAATGATCCGAATGGACCACAATATACTTGGTATAATATTACTTCAAATCCATCAGCAGTTCAGATGGCATTCCCAAATGGTGATCTTGATGACGGATGGACAAATGCCATCCCAATCGGATTTCAATTCGAATTTTATGGTAATCAATACAATAATCTTTATTTAAGTACGAATGGCTTCTTAAGCTTTAATGCTCTGGCTTCATCGTACATTACAAACGCTACAATTCCTGCAGCAGGTTTACCAAATAATATAATTGCTCCAATCTGGGATGACCTTGATGGAAGAACTCAGGGCACTGTTCACTATCTATTAGATAACAATAAATTTTACATTCAGTTCACTAACTGGCAAAGGTACAACGCTACAGGATCACTCACATTTCAAATCGTGCTGTACTCAAATGGAAGAATAATGTTCTACTATAATAATATGAATGCTACATTAACTTCAGCTACGGTAGGGATAGAGAATGCAACTGGCACGGATGGTTTACAGATTGCATACAATGCCGCATATATTTCAAATGGTCTCGCAGTAAAAATATCTGCTGATCCTGATTGGTTAGCAGGGAATATTACCGGAGGTACTATTTACCACGGCAATTCTATTGATCTTATTTTAACTTTTAATTCCGAAGACTATCCCATTGGTTTATATACAATGGATGTTGTAGTAAACAGCAATGATCCGGTTACACCAACCACAACTATTCCTGTAACGATGGAAATAGCAACCTTTGTTGAGCTTACTTCGTTCAAAGCTTTGATCGAAGGATTTTACGATGGTACATCGATGATTTCCGATACTATTACTGTTGAACTTCGAAATTCTTCTGCCCCGTATTTATTAATTGATCAATCTGAAATTTTATTGAGCAACGATGGTCAAGGATCAGGCAGATTTTATGATGCAATTAATGGAATACCATATTATATAGTTGTAAAGCATCGTAATGGAGTTGAAACCTGGAGTGCTTTACCTCAGACATTTGTAGGTAGCACGTTAATTTATGATTTTACTACAGGCTCTGATAAAGCTTACGGCAACAACTTAAAATTAGTTGAGTCCAAGTGGTGTATTTTTAGTGGTGACGTAAATCAGGATGGATTCGTAGAAACGACAGATTTAAATCTTGTATTTACTGACAATGTGAATGGGGTAACAGGTTATGTGACAACTGATTTAAATGGTGATATGTTTACGGAGATTGAAGATCTGAATATTGTTTTTACAAATAATGTTCTTGGAATAATGCGGAAAGCTCCGGTCGGCTATACATCCTCAAAGGAAGAAGTGATAAGTAACGGTTTAAATAAGTAACGACATTAGTTTATTAACAAAAAGTTAATATGTATATGTAATAATGTTTTTCAGAATATCGTTAAGTTTAATTCAGTTAAAAAATAAATATTAAAGAAATCCAGTTAACATCTAATCAATAATCTAATCGGAGGGCAAAATGCCAAAAAATATTCTTTTATCTTTCTTTACACTTATGTTGGTAGTAGCATTGAATGTGAATCTTTTTTCACAACAATGTGAAGTAAGTGTAGCCAACATTGATTTCGAATCAGCTAATTCGCTCACATTCGATGTCTTGATTGAAAATACAGGCACTTCAAGTTTCACTTACAGTCACGGAAGTTTAGCCTGGACTTATGATACAGCCATTTTGAATGGAGGTACGGCTTCCTTTTCTCTCGTTCCGGGCTTCAGCGATTTTGCAGCGAGTGCATTTCCGCCTTCTGCATTAATTACAAGTCCAAATATTTTAAGAACCTCTTCTAATATGCCCGGATCAAATGGTGTTATTCAGGCAGGTGAAAGTCTTAGGATTTACAGATTCAGATTACAGACTTCTGCAGTCTCGTTCAGCTCAGATTTTTTTAATGTTGCCTGGAAAAATTCTGTTACCCCTTACACAAGAATTTATAGTTGGGATACAGGTACAGGGCTTCCAGGAGAAATTCAGAACTTAGAATTATCCGTTCAGGCTTTGCTATTAGTTGAAAATTTTGAATTTACTGGAAACTTAACTGACAATGGCTGGACAGCACACAGTGGTACTGGAACTAATCCCATAAACACAACTACCGGTTTAATTTATGCAAATTATCCTGGAAGTGGTCTGGGAAATGCAGCTTTACTAGATAATACCGGTGAGGATGTTAATAGGACTTTTACAGAACAAACTTCAGGATTTGTTTACTACGCATTTCTTACTAATGTAACTACAGGTACCGCCGGCTATTTTATTCACTTAGGAACTGGGCCTTCGACATTCGCTGCAAGGGTATTTGTGCAACCTTCTGCAACACCGGGTAAAATTAATTTTGGAATTTCAAACTCTAGTACGGCTGTTTATGGCTCCACAGACTTTGATCCATTGACAACTTATTTGATGATCGTAAAATACGAAGTAACTAATCCTACGAGTAATGTAAGTCTTTGGGTTAAAGCATCTGGCATTCCTGCAACTGAGATTGCGGCTGGAACTCCTGAGGTTACAACTACTTTAGGAACGGGGTTAGCTAGTATTGATGGAGTCTATCTACGCCAATATAGTAGTACGCAGAATATGACAGTTGATGGAATCAGAATTGCCACAGCTTGGCCTGAATTATTTCCGGTATCGGGTACACCACTTTTAAACGTAAGTCCCTCGGTATTATCCGGTTTTTCATATTTTGTTGGAGGAGGTCCATCAGTTTCTCAGAGTTATAATTTGAGTGGGAGTGATTTATCACCTGCTTCAGGAAATATTACAGTGACAGGTTCAACCAATTATGAAGTATCCCTGAATAACTCAACGTTTGGCGCGAGTGTAAACGTACCTTATTCAGGTGGCAATCTGGCTTCGACACCAATTCACATCAGACTAAAAGCCGGATTAGCAGGAGGAACTTATAATGGTGAGCTTATAGCAAATGAAGGTGGTGGTGCCACTGCTCAGAATGTAACTTGCAATGGATCTGTTGTACAACCTGAACCCACGAATCACGTTACTAATTTTGCGGGTATTCAAGGCATACCTCCTTACTATAACATCGATCTGAGCTGGATGGATGCAATAGGAGCTACTTTACCTGATGGTTATTTAATTAAAGGAAGTACAATCGATTTCTCAGATATTACAAATCCGGTTGATGGAACTCCAGAATTAAATTCGCAACTGGTACAAAACGTTTTACAGGGAGTTCAGAATAAAACATTTATATTAAATTCAACGACTACCTATTATTTCAAAATATTTCCATACACAAACTCAGGTTCACTAATAAATTATAAGACAGATGGAACCGTACCTCAACTCAGTATCGCAACAGCGACGTTACCATCATTACCAATAACAGATAACTTTGAGTATGCAACCGGGAGTAAATTAACAGATAATGGATGGGTTGCACATAGCGGGGTAGGAACTAATCCAATTATGGTAAATGGTACATCATTGTCATACACCGGTTACATTAACTCCGGAATTGGCAAATCCGTAACTATGACAACATCGGGGGAAGATGTAAACCGGGCATTTAATAGTGATACAATTGGAACATATTATGCTTCATTTATGGTAAATATTGATTCTGCTAAAGCTACAGGTGATTACTTTTTTCATCTTGGAGTGGCAAACACAACTTCTTTGTTTTATGGGAGAGTATATGTTAGAAAAGCTATGAATGATAACCTTGCCTTTGGCTTATCTAAGAGTTCTATAAATGTCACTACTCAACCAGTTTATACTGATTCAATTTATTCTACAGGAACAACTTATTTAATTGTTGTATCATATGAATTTAGCGTTGGTGCTAATAATGATACTGTTAAATTATGGGTGAATCCGGTATTGAACGGAATAGAGCCAACACCAGATTTGGTTCACTCGCAAGCTATATCCGATGCCGTGAATTTAGGTATGTTTGCTTTAAGGCAAGGAAGTTCATTTAATGCCGCGGGATTAATTCTGGGAGGTTTAAGAGTTGCTAACACTTGGGTACCGGAATCTGGCTCAACCACCTTCCAGCTATCAGTAAACATAGCTAACGGTTGGAATATGGTATCAGTCCCAGGCTTACATCCAGTAGATCAAAATGTTAATACCTGGTGGGCATTCAGAGATATGGGAGCTAACGTATTCAGATATTCTGGTGGATATCAATCAGTAACAACAGCCGCACCTGGCATAGGATACTGGATGAAACATGCAGGAGCCAGAACATATAACACCGGCGATGAATGGCCAGCAGGCGGAATAAATGTAGTTCCTCATACTCCATTAACAGCAGCATCAGGCTGGAATCTTTTTGGCGGATATGAGCTGATAGTAACCGCAGCAAACGTAACCACCAATCCACCTGGATTACAGAGTGGACCGATCTACAAGTACGCAGGTGGATATTCAGTAGCAACAACACTTGATCCTGGATATGGCTACTGGATAAAGCTAACAGGTGCAGGACAGATAATCATACCTGAAACATTGGCAAAGGGAGAAGAACCAGTAGAATACTTCCCTGAAAACTGGGGAAAGATAGTACTAACAGATGCAACAGGAATAAATTATACGTTGTATGCTGTGAAAGGTGAAGTTAATCTTGACAACTATGAATTACCACCAGCACCAATGACAGGAATGTTTGATATCAGATACTCAAGTGGAAGGATAGCCGAAGACATAAACAGTTCGTTGAAGACGATAGATATGAATGGAGTAACGTATCCATTGACAGTAAGAGTGGAAGGAATGGATATGAGATTGATGGATGAGACAGGCAAGACAGTAAATGTAAATCTGAAATCAGGCGAAGATGTAGTTATCAGTGATGCAACGATACAGAAACTGATGGTATCAGGCGAATTAGTACCAGCAGCATATGCATTAGAGCAGAACTATCCAAACCCATTCAACCCGAGCACAGTGATCGAGTTCTCGTTGCCAGAGAATGTAGGTAACGTAAAACTATCGATTTACAATATGTTGGGCGAGAAGGTAGCAGAACTGGTAAACACAGCATTGGTAGCAGGTAAGTATAGTTATCAATGGAATGCACAGAACGTAGCAACAGGAATGTACATCTATGAATTGAGAACTGATAATTTCGTTTCAATTAAGAAGATGTTACTGATTAAGTAATAATTAATTTAATTCTAAAGCCCTGCTGAACAATTCAGCGGGGCTTTGTTATATGGAGTAATAAAAATTATGAAACAAAAATTCATACTAATATTTGTTTTTATTTCAACTTTTCTTTTCCCACAATCACCGATTGTTCAGCAAATATTAAATGCTGCCAGACAGGATTCGCTCGTATATTTTGTTCGTGAACTTTCAGGTAATGTTCCAACTATAATTAATGGAACTGCACAAACAATAGTATCACGCCATAAACTTCAACCAGGAAATGCTCTTGCGGAAACTTACATAAAGCAAAAGCTGCAATCGTATGGGATGATAACAACAATTCAATCATTCAGCACTACTGGTAAAAACGTTTTGGGAGTACAGACCGGTACGGAGTTCCCAAACCAGAAATATATTATATGTGCTCACTTTGATGATATGCCTTCGGGAAGTACTGCACCCGGAGCTGACGATAATGCAAGCGGAACTGCTGCTGTTATCGAAGCCGCAAGAATATTCTCTCAATTCGATTTTCCTTTTACAATTGTTTATGCTTTATGGGATGAGGAAGAGCAAGGCTTAATTGGCAGTGAATACTATGCAACGCAAGCACAAAATGCAGGAGACTCAATACTTGGTGTGATTAATCTGGATATGATTGGTTATGATGGTAACAACGATGGTAATGCCGATGTACATACAAGTTCGGTTGCAAACACAAGTTCTATTAAAGATAAAATGCTTGAGGTGAATCTGCTGTATGGAATTAATCTTGATCTTGATGTTGTTCCATCTCAACCTTATAGTGATCATGATTCATTTCTAAATCATGGTTATGGTGCTATACTTTTAATTGAAGATGACAATGATTTTCATCCTTATTACCATACTGTTAATGATTTGATTCAGCACTTTAATCAACCATACTATTTTAAATCAGCCAAGCTGGCATTTGCTACACTCGCTTCCTTTGCGCTGAATCTTAATCTGAATATTATTCATACACCGATTGCTTCAACAACACAGACGAGTCCGATAATTACTTCAGCATTGGTCTCTACAGGATTAGATATAGGAACAGGAAATCTTTCACCGAGGTTATACTATCGAACGAGAACAGGTGGAGGAACCTTCGGTACTTTTACAGCGATAACCGGCATTTTAACTGAAAGCGGAAACTATACTTTCACTATTCCTTCATTATCACTCGGAACAATCGTTCAGTACTATCTGGCTGCTCAAGATGAAAATTCCAGTGTAGTAAAAACGTTGCCTGCAGGTGGCAGTGGGTTTAATCCTCCCGGAAGTACACCACCTCCAGGCTTTTTCCAGTTCTATGTTGCATCACAAGTAATTGCATTTTATGATGAAGCAAATAATATTAATAACTGGACTTCTGTTAGTGGATGGAATATCACGGCAGCTAAATATGTTTCTCCGCCAACTTCATTTACAGATTCACCTGGAGGAAACTATGGAAACAATGTTACCTCGTCTTTGAAGTATAATAGCCAGATAGATTTAAGTGATGTTCTCGGTGCTACGCTTGAATTCGATACTCAATGGAATATTGAAACTGATTGGGATTACGGACAGATTCAAATTTCAACTAACAATGGTTCAACATGGACTGCACTCCAGGGTTTGTACACAAATCCCGGAGTTGGAAGCTTTCAACCAAATGGTCAACCACTTTATGATGGAGCACAGTTGAGCTGGGTTCACGAGACAATCGATATTTCAAATTATGTGAATCAAAATATCACGATACGATTTTATTTCAGATCTGATGGTTCTGTAACCACAGATGGCTGGTATGCAGATAATATAAAAATCACAACTTATGAATCTACAGCGACATTCGCTCTATCTGTTTCAATTAACGACGGCTGGAATATGGTATCAATACCTGGATTGAATACGCCTGATCAGAATGTAAATACGTGGTGGCAATTCAGAGACCCTGGCGCTAATGTATTCAAATATGCAGTTGGGTATCAGTCAGTAACAGTTGCAGTACCAGGAACTGGCTATTGGATGAAACACACTGATACCAGAACATACAACACTGGAGATGAATGGCCGACAGGCGGAATCCAAATAGTTGCTCACGATCCATTAGCTGGTGCATCAGGCTGGAATATGATAGGTGGATATGAGTTGAGTGTAGCAACCGCAGGGGTTACAACAAATCCTTTGGGATTACAGAGTGGACCAATCTACAAATACTCAAGTGGTTATGCAGTAGCTACAACATTGGATCCAGGATATGGCTACTGGATAAAGCTGACAGGAGACGGACAGATAATCCTGCCAGAATTTTTTGCAAAGGGAACTGAACCAGTAGAATACTTCCCGGATGAATGGGGTAAGATATTACTAACAGATGCAACAGGAATAAATTATACTTTGTATTCAGTAAAAGGTGAAGTAAATCTTGACAATTATGAATTACCACCAGCACCAATGGCAGGAATGTTTGATGTCAGATTCTCAAGTGGAAGGATAGCAGAAGATCTGAACAGTGCAATAAAAACCATCAATATGAGTGGAGTAACGTATCCATTGACAGTAAGAGTTGAGGGAATGGATATCAGATTACAGGATGAAACAGGAAGAACAGTGAACGTGAATCTGAAGTCAGGAGAAGATGTAGTAATCAGCGATGCAACAATACAGAAACTGATGGTATCTACTCAACTTATTCCTGCAGCATATGCATTAGAGCAGAACTATCCGAACCCATTCAACCCAAGTACTGTAATCGAGTTTTCGTTGCCAGAGAATGTAGGCAATGTAAAACTATCAATTTACAATTCATTGGGTGAAAAGGTAGCTGAGTTGGTTAACACATCATTGTCAGCAGGCAAACACAGCTATCAATGGAATGCAGCTAATGTTTCAACCGGAATGTACATCTATGAGTTACGAACGGATAAATTTGTATCGGTTAAAAAGATGATTTTCTTGAAGTAAAAAACAGATCATAAAAAACACTTAAACCCCTGCTAGTAAAAAATTAGCAGGGGTTTCTTTATATTATAAAATAATTCTCTGAATTTTTATAAACTTTATTTTCCTGGTTTATTATTTAAAAGTGATATTGAAGAATTGTTTTATCAAATGAAAATTTCTCTAACTTACTATTATCTAATTTTAGTGATAATCTCTCCGATAGTCTCATTTCCCCAGGGAGTTTTAAATTGGGAAGTGATTAACAGTCCAACATCTAACACGCTGAACAAAGTAATTTTTATTAATAACAATATAGGTTGGATAGAAGGAGAAGGTGGGACAATAATAAATACTTCTGATGGGGGAGAAAGTTGGAATACGTTATACAGTGCTGTAGATACTTTTATGCTTGATATTTTTTTTCTGAATGAGAATTTAGGCTGGGTTCTATTTTGGGATTTGATTCCTCCGTATACTTCAAAGATATTGAAAACAACAAATGGTGGCTTAAGCTGGGTAGTTGAATTTTGTCCGGGTGAAAATACTTTCTTTCAATCAGTTTACTTTCTTGATTCGACTACTGGATTTTTGGCTGGGTCTGATATATTTAAAACTTCTGACGGAGGAGTTAATTGGTTTGAAGTAAACGTGTCCGATGTTGATACTATACCACCCAATTATGCAGAATTTCCTGTTAAGAAAATGGTTTTCTATAATAATCAAATTGGATATGCGTGTGGCGGAAAACAAGATTTGGCTGGTGTTATGTGGTGGACGAAAGATGGTGGCGATAATTGGCTGGCAAATGGTTTGGGTCCAGACCCATTTAATGATATTCATATCTTCGATTCATTAAATGTTATTGGTCTTGGAGGAGATCCGGAAGGATTTTATGGAATAGGTCAAGTTACCACATACGATGGTGGAATTAATTGGATCTACAAAGAACTAGAATTCGCAGGTGTTGTAAATGGTTTATCCTTCAGAACTCAACTTGAAGGATGGGCAGTGAAAGAAGATAAATTTTTGTATTCGATTGACGGTGGGGCAGAATGGATACAAATTAACACTCCCGGTAACGTAGTTCTTCAAGATTTGATTTTTACTGATTCTTCAACAGGCTATGCAGTAGGAACTGACGGTAGAATATTGAAATATCTTTATACTGTTTCAAACACAGAAGAGTTTATGAATGGAAGTTCACCTGTAGAGTTTTTATTAGGACAAAATTATCCAAATCCTTTCAATCCAGTGACAACAATTAATTGTTATATCCCGGAACCTTGTTTCGTAACGCTTAAAGTTTACGATGTTCTGAGTAATGAAATAGAAACATTAGTAAATGAAGAAAAACCAGCAGGCAATTTTAAGATAAGCTGGTATCCGGTTAACTCACCGAGTGGTATATATTTTTATCAAATGAAAGCTGGAAAATTTATCGAAACAAAAAAAATGATTTTGATGAAGTAATAAATTAACAGATAATGAAAGGCTACTGCTTGAATTCTAAGAAATATTTAAGGGGACACTATCCGCAGATCTTCAGCCAACAAATTATAGAATCAATTAATTCTGAATTTGTATTTCAATGAGATTATAACGAAAAATCATTATGTGTGACATTTCATCGATTTGTATAAAACTTCTTATCGAGAGGTGTAATTGACTAAAGTAACAATTTTATAATCTTATTCATTTGTTTTATTAAGTTATTTTTATGTAAATTGTTGCTATCTAAGCAGGAGCATAACATTTATAGGAATGTTTCTGCAATAATTTAAATACTTCATTATTTCATTTAAGGAGGCAAAAAAATGAAATCGTTTCTTTCCATTCTTCTTTCTGTTTCTATATCTTTTGTTCTTTACCTGGGCTCTGATCTTTATGCTCAGGTTGACTCTGAACGGCAATTATATGAAAACGACGAACTCTTCCAACAACTTTCAGGAGCCAAACGATCTCTCTTAGAACAAAAGTTTGGTAAGAAAGAATCATCTTACAGGGAATTTGTTTCAGGGTTAAATCAGGGTATGCAAGCACCACAGGCTGAATCAATTGATATGCCCTTAGATGTAGTGAATGCTTCAGATGTTTTAGTTAACAATAATACTGGTTCGACGGGCACATCTTATTTTACACAAAGTGAAACCAGTATTTTGGCATTCGGGAATAATGTTTTAATAGGATTTAACGATTCTGGTTCTAATAATGGTGCGGGCAAATTCACCGGTTTCTCTTACTCTTTAAATGGAGGAGTCAACTTTACTGATGGTGGTACCTTACCAACAAATGCAGGTGGGGATGCAGGTGATCCGGTACTTGTAAGAAATAATACTACAGGGCGGATTTATTTTTCAACACTTGGATGGTCTGTTTCTACAATTCAGGTATTTCGTTCTGATGATAACGGTTTAACTTGGTTAGCTCCTGTAAATGGAACCCCGGGAGGATCATCTGAAGATAAACAATGGATGGCTGTAGACAATTTTGCAGGTACCGGGAATGGAAACGTTTATCTTATTTCACGACGATTCGGTGGTACACCGGGTATCTACTTTTTTAGATCAACTGATAACGGAAATACTTTCGCTCCATCAGGAGGTGTAAATTTATTTTCTGGCGGCCAAGGTGCTTTTGTTGCGGTTGGTCCAGATCACTCTGTTTATGCGTTTCGCTATGATGGCACATCAACTATACAAATGAGGAAATCGACAGACCTGGGACTTACGTTTGGTGCACCAGTGACTGTTGCAAGCGGCTTAGTTGGTGGAGTTAATGGTGATCTTGGACTAACAGGACTCAGGCAAGGAACTGCAACCTACAGTAGTTTTCGTTCAAACCAATTTCCACATGCAGCAGTTAATCCCATAAGTGGTCACATCTATGTTACTTTCGATAACGATGCGGCAGGCTCGGACAAAGGCGATGTTTTTATGGTTATGTCAACTAATGGCGGAGTTAACTGGACTTCGGCGGTACGTGTGAACGACGATGCAACAACGACTGACCAATGGATGCCGACTATCGCTGTTACTCCTGATGGAAATAAACTTGGGATTTTTTATTACAGCCGGCAGGAAGATCCTACAAATAATAATTTGTTTAGATATTATGGACGTATTGGGACTATCTCTGGCGGAACTGTATCATTCAATCCAAGTTTTGCAATAAGTGATGTTGCTTCTTTACCCGAATTTGGTCGAGATGGTGTAGTCAATTCGGTTTATATGGGTGATTATAATCATGCATCTGTTACGTCTTCACCGAATGCATTTCATGTCGTCTGGTCTGATAATCGTGATGATCTTGCAGGCGGTGCACCTCGTAAAGACCCGAATGTCTACTATGAAAAAATATCTCTCGCACCAAGTCAATTTCTCGTTTGGGAAGGAGCACTTGGAGGTCAGGACTATAGCGGAACATATATTAGAAATTTCTTAACAGGATTAGCTTATACCGTAGATTATACATCTGTATTTCCATCAAGCTTGATAGGTTATCAGGCTGTATTTTTATCCTTTGGAAATTACCCGAACAATATTGCTCTCGATTCAACTAAAGCTTCAATTATTCAAACATATTTGGAAGCTGGTGGTAGGGTATATCTTGAAGGCGGTGATGCATTAGAGTTTGACCAATCTGTGAATGTACCGCTGCATAATTTATTTGGTCTTGGAGATGGTACTGATGGAGGAACGAATGTAATTAATGGATTACAAGGGCAGGTTGGGTCCTTAGCTAATGGCATATCGTTTACAGCTTCCACTCAAGTTGGAAATAATTATATTGATATATATTTACCTAGTAGTGGAACACTAGCGTTTGTTGAGTCTTCATATGGCAATGTGGCGGTGCAAAATTCGGGTGCTTTTGGACAGAAAACATTTTGTTTTTCTTATGCACTTGCATATTTAACAGATGGATCATTTCCAAGCACAAAAAATGAATTGATGACAAGAATATTAAATTTTCTGATTGGTACACCGGCATCACCACCTGATATAAATGTTACTCCATCTTCATTGACTTTTAGTGTACCCGAAGGTGGTAACGATTCGGACATCATCACTATAAATAATCTTGGTCAGCAATCATTAGTTTGGAACATTTTTGAGCAAGATCCCGCTTTACCTGGGATGAAATTAAAGCTTGACGATGGAAGGGAGTTACCTGTAAGTGTAAAACAAAAGTATGACTGGAGTCAACCGGTAAAAGGAGAAGATTATGTACCTCTTCCTCCATCAGTTGAAAAGCCACCGCTTGATTTAATATATAAGCCACTTTATGGATATGAACCGTTCGAAAACCCTGCGTTATTTGGAACGGATGCTTTCTCAACTGAAACGCAAAATGGAAATTACATTCAATTTGACCTCGGTCTTCCTCAAGTATTAAATCCAATTACTCCACTTGCAGATTTCATTTGGGCAGGTGATTTTGGGGCTGATTTAACATTTTCATATGCAGTAAATGCTGCAACAAATAAATTTATTAAAATTAATAAAACGACCGGTGTTGTTACAATAGTTGGTCCTTGTATACCAACACAAAATCCTCCTGCTGAAATATTCACAGGTATGGCGATTGATCCTACAACAGGCATTGTTTATCTATCCAGTACAACCTTAGCAACTTCCTGGTTATATACAGTTAATACCTCAACAGGTACACCATCCCTTGTTGGGACCATCACGAATTCACCTGGAATGATTGCCATTGCCGTAAATAATAATGGCCAAATGTATGGTCATGATATTATTTCTGACATTATGCTTAGCGTAAATAAAAGTACAGCTGCTGGAACCATTTTAGGGCCGCTGGGCTTTGATGCAAATTATGGACAGGGTATGGATTTCGATCCATTAACGGGGACTCTATATTTATCTGCTTTTAACAGCTCAACGTTTCAGGCTGAGTTGAGAACAGGAAATACAACTACCGGAAGTACAACTTTAGTCGGAGTCTTAGGGAGTACAACGCCTAGTGGATTAGTGCAGCTTGGATGGCTTGGATTACCTGGTGAATATTTTGATTGTCCGTGGCTTACTGAAAGTCCGGTCTCAGGTGCTATCCCCGGTGGAGGAAATCAGGTTGTAAATATTTTTGTTGATGCTACTGGATTAACTGCTGGAACATATAATTGTGATTTAATAATTAACAGTAACGATCCTGACGAACCAATAATAATAGTTCCTGTTACGTTAAATGTAATTCAACTTCCACCCGATATTAACGTAACACCTACTTCACTGACATTTTCAGTTCAGGTAGGAGGAACAGATACTGAAGTTCTTCAAATTGCCAATACTGCACCTGTTGGTTACGAGGATTTAAATTGGAATATCGGTGAACAGGAAGTAACTCTGATTGCAGAAGATGGAAAAAATATTCCATTAATAATAAACAAAACAGAAAATACTTCTCAAATACTAACGGCCGGATCAAATATAAGTCCGGAGTTTAGACAGCAATTTCAGAGTAATGAATCTGCAACCGCAGGGTATGAAAATTATATCGACCGGGATTTTAAAAGTTACATCGAATCTGCGAAGCAATTCAATTCTACGACTGAAGCTTTACCATCGAGTGTTTTGGTTGTTGCCTCAGATGATGATCCTACTTTTATTCGGTCTTATTTAGTTGCATTCCCGGATATTGCAGTTGTGGATTACTACGATTCTCGATTGGGTACTCCAAGCTTAGCGCAACTTCAATCGTATGATGTGGTTTTGGCATTTACTAATTTTCCACCTCTTGAGCCGGTTGCTCTTGGTAATGTGTTAGCCGATTATGTTGATGCAGACGGTAAAGTCGTAACAGCCGTCTTTGCATTTTCAACTGGTTGGGACATAACTGGAAGATTTATGACGGACGGGTATTCTGCTTTTAATGCGGGGCTAACGTTTTATACTACTTTAAATCTTGGAACTTATAATCCCGCTCATCCCATAATGAATGGTGTTAGTACACTGAGTGAGTATTTTGCAGCAAATGTATCATTGACAACAGGTGCGCAATTGGTTGCTGAATTTGCCAATGGGACTCCTTTTGTTGCAACGAAAGGTTCGAGTGTTGCCTGCGTCAATGGTTTTTTTGGTGGTCTTTACCAGTGGACCGGAGACATGCCTTTAGTGCTTCACAATGCAATTATCTGGACAATTGGTGTGGATGTTCCCTGGATTTCTGAAAACCCAACAAGTGGGACAATACCTGCAGGAAGCAACCAGAATGTGAATGTAACGGTTGATGCAACAGGGCTTGCTTTAGGAACATACAACTGTAATTTATTAATAAATAGTAACGATCCTGATGAAAATCCTGTGATTGTACCTGTCACTTTAAACGTAACTCCTGCAAATTTTGCATTATCAGTCACAGTCTCCAACGGTTGGAATATGGTATCAATCCCAGGATTGAACTCACCCAATCAGAATGTGAATACGTGGTGGGCATTCAGAGATATGGGAGCTAACGTATTTAAGTATGCAGGTGGATATCAGGCAATTACTGATGCAACACCAGGACTTGGATACTGGATGAAACACGCAGGAGCCAGAACATACAATACAGGTGATGAGTGGCCTGCAGGAGGAATCAGCATAGTACCACACGATCCAATACAAGGAGCTTCAGGCTGGAACCTGTTCGGAGGATATGAACTGAGTGTAACAGCAGCTAATGTAACAACAAATCCTCCTGGGTTACAAAGTGGACCAATCTACAAATACTCAAGTGGTTATGCAGTAGCTACAACATTGGATCCGGGATATGGATACTGGATAAAGCTAACAGGTGCAGGACAGATAATCATACCTGAAACATTGGCAAAGGGAGAAGAGCCAGTAGAATACTTCCCTGAAAACTGGGGTAAGATAGTACTAACAGATGCAACAGGAATAAATTATACGTTGTATGCAGTAAAAGGTGAAGTAAACCTTGATCAATATGAATTACCACCAGCACCGATGGCAGGAATGTTTGACATCAGATACTCAAGTGGCAGGATAGCCGAAGACATAAACAGTTCGTTGAAGACGATAGATATGAGTGGAGTAACCTATCCATTGACAGTAAGAGTAGAAGGAATGGATATGAGATTGATGGATGAGACAGGCAAGACAGTAAATGTAAATCTGAAATCAGGCGAAAATGTAGTTATCAGTGATGCAACGATACAGAAGTTGATGGTATCAGGCGAACTAGTACCAGCAGCATATGCATTAGAGCAGAACTATCCAAACCCATTCAACCCAAGTACAGTGATCGAGTTCTCGTTACCGGAAAATGTAGGTAACGTAAAACTATCGATATACAATATGTTGGGTGAAAAGGTAGCTGAATTGGTTAACACTGCATTGACATCAGGAAAGTATCAGTATCAATGGAATGCACAGAACGAAGCTACAGGAATGTACATCTACGAATTAAGAACTGACAAATTTGTTTCAGTTAAAAAGATGTTACTACTAAAATAGTTATTGATATAACTTTAATTGATAAAGCCCCGGTAATTTCGGGGCTTTTTTATTATTAATTTAGAATATTGATTTTAATCCGTTATAATAATCAGTAATTTTTAAATGAACATCTTTAAGATTTGACATATTATTTAAAATAAAATCAACAGGTTAAAATGAAACGTTTTTTTTTATTTGGATTTTTTCTGTGTCTTATATCAACAAATATTGCGCAAACATCAAATAGTAAATTTTCAAAAGCACTTGAAAATAAAATAGCTGGTATGTCGTCTACAGATGATGTTTTGGTCTGGATTTATTTTACTGACAAAGGCGGCAATGCAAATTTTTATTTTAATAATCCTCAGATGGTTGTAAGCCGGAAATCACTGCAAAGGAGAGAGAAAGTATTCAGTAATTCTATACTACTAACTTTTAAAGATTTACCAGTGAACTCAGACTATATCTCACTGGTTAAATCATCAGGTTTGAAAATTAAGTGGCCATCGAAATGGTTAAATGCCGTCAGCGGGATAGCCAATAAAATTCAATTGGAACAAATTGCTGCTCTTCCTTCAGTAAAAAAACTTGATATCGTTTATAAAATTAAAAAGGGAAGTGAACCTGATTCAGATTTAAATAATTTTTCTCAAACTATTCAGCAACCTCAGGGAGTAAACAGTTACGATTATGGCAGTTCATACGCGCAAGTTCAGCAAATTAATGTCCCTGCAGTTCACGATTCCGGCATTACCGGACAGGGTGTTACAATATGTGTTATGGATGCAGGTTTCAACCGGCTAAGTCACGATGCGTTTCTTTCAATGAATATTATTGCTGCCTGGGATTTTGTAAATAATGATCCGAATGTTGGTAACCAAGGTGATTTGGGAGAAGGTTCACACGGAACTCAAACCCTTTCTGCAATTGGAGGTTTTGCGCCAGGGCATTTGATAGGTCCTGCTTTCAATTCTAATTACATTCTCGCTAAAACTGAGAATACCGATAGTGAAACCCCTATCGAAGAAGATAACTGGATTGCTGCTCTTGAATGGGCTGATAGCATCGGAGTGGATGTAACGAGCACATCGCTTTCATATTTAGGTTATGATCCTCCATACGCGAGCTATACCTGGATGGATATGGATGGTAGTACTACAGTAATAACAAATGCAGCAGATTATGCAGCTTATATTGGAATAGTTGTTGTTAACTCTGCTGGCAATGAAGGTTATAATGCTTCTCACAATACACTAGGTGCTCCTGCTGATGGAGATAGTGTTATAACTGTGGGAGCAGTAAATTCTTCAGGCACCAGATCTTCGTTTAGCAGTGTTGGGCCAACTGTTGATGGTAGAGTTAAACCTGATGTTATGGCTTTAGGCTCAGGAGATGTTGTTGCTTCTCCATCTAATGATCATAACTATACAACTGCAAGTGGGACATCATTTAGTTGTCCTTTAGCTGCTGGTGTCGCTGCTTTGATATTGTGTGCTAATCCGAATTTAACACCAATGCAGGTAAGAGATGCAATGAGAAACACTGCATCAAAAAATTCTAACCCCGATAATTTGTATGGATGGGGAATTCTTAATGCTCTTGAGGCAGTTAATTATTTTCCACCAGCGCCCGCGACTTTTCAGTTATCTGTAAATGTAGAAGATGGATGGAATATGGTTTCAGTACCAGGTATTAATCCGGACGGAATGGGTGTAGATAATTGGTGGGAATTCAGAGAGCAAGGGTCTAATGTTTTTGAATATCTTAGTGGATATCTAATAGTTACTTCCACAACACCTGGCAAAGGATACTGGATGAAACATTTAGGTGCCAGAACGTACAACACTGGAGATGAATGGCCCACAGGTGGAATAGAGATTGTATTAAACGATCCAATAACAATTCATGTTGGTTGGAATTTAATTTGTGTATATGAATGTCCGGTTGATGCGAATCAATTAACAACGACTCCTCCTGGATTACAAAGTGGATCTGTATACGGCTATGTTGGTGGATACATCAATGCAACTACATTGTATCCTGGTTATGCTTACTGGATTAAGTCTACAGGAGAAGGATTATTAAATATTCCATCATGCAATTGATGTTTAATTTGATATTACTTATCTAAGTCGGATGACATTGTAATTGGTTGAGTTAATCAATAAATCAGTGTTGATTAAGAGATATAAGTATCAATAAAGCTGATGAAAAGTCAGTAAAATTGTTTTTTTTCTAGAAATTAGAACTGACATAATTGTCGCCGATAAAATCAGATCATCGTAAGGCAATATAATTAAATATCTTACATCACTTCTAATGAAGTGAATTTGGTAAAAATTTTCATCGAGAATTATTTATAATTACTTGCCTTTTTCATATTATTTATTGAAGTTCGTAAGGGTATTTATTCCTACCTAAGAGGGAAAGTATGATCACACAAATTAATGGATAGCTTCAATTTTACTCAAGGAAGCTTAGGGACTTATTACCAATTTTTATTTCTACATAAGACCATAAAGCAAAGAGATTTAATTCATAAAGGGCTATTTCATTTTAGTTTAATAATATTTTCATGAGAAATTATGTTCATCATTCCGACAAATGATGAGACTATTTATGTATAATATTGATACGAAAGACTCAATTTTATGAATTTATGAAGCAAGGCAATCTAAATACTTATAATTTTTCATGGTATGATGATTGCCCGAATTTTTAATTTGAATTGAATTTGATTTCTGTTTATCAAATCATTCATGATTATTCTCAGTAAATAAGAGATTCTGCTATGTACAAACTATTACTGTTATTTAATACAATACTTCTATATTCCGGATTTGGATTAGGTCAGATCTTTGAAATTTCACCTTTAAATCTTGATTTTGGTGATGTTCCCGTTGGGTCTAACTTAGCCTTGCAAGCAACCGTAAACAATACAGATACCTCAGATCTAGTAATATCAAACATAACATCATCGGATGTACAGTTTACATTTGCACCAAATACATTTCCTGTAACCATACTACCAGGTGGAAATCAGATATTTAATGTAACGTTCACACCAACAGCAGCAGGACTGACAACAGGAAGTTTAACATTTGCACATAATGCATCAGGGTCACCAACGGTATATTCAGTACAGGGCACAGGAGTAGAAGCAACATTTACGATCAGTCCACCAAGCCTTTCATTTGGAAATGTAGTGATCGGAACAAACTCAGTATTACAGGCCACAGTAAATAACCCTGGAACAAGTGATCTAGTAATATCAAACATAACATCATCAGACGGACAGTTTACATTTGCACCAAATACATTCCCTGTAACCATACTACCAGGTGGAAATCAGATATTTGATGTAACATTCACACCAACAGCACAGGAAGTAACTTATGCAGCAGGACTGACACAGGAAGTTTAACATTTGCACATAATGCATCAGGGTCACCAACGGTATATTCAGTACAGGGCACAGGAGTAGAAGCAACATTTACGATCAGTCCACCGAATCTAAGTTTTGGAAATGTAGTGATCGGGACAAACTCAGTATTACAGGCAACAGTAAATAACCCGGGAACAAGTGATCTAGTAATATCAAACATAACATCATCGGACGGACAGTTTACATTCACACCAAATACATTTCCTGTAACCATACTACCAGGTGGAAATCAGATATTTGATGTAACATTCACACCAACAGCAGCAGGACTGACAACAGGAAGTTTAACATTTGCACATAATGCATCAGGGTCACCAACGGTATATTCAGTACAGGGCACAGGAGTAGAAGCAACATTTGCAATCAGTCCGCCAAGCCTTTCATTTGGAAATGTAGTGATCGGAACAAACTCAGTATTACAGGCCACAGTAAATAACCCTGGAACAAGTGATCTAGTAATATCAAACATAACATCATCAGACGGACAGTTTACATTTGCACCAAATACATTCCCTGTAACCATACTACCAGGTGGAAATCAGATATTTGATGTAACATTCACACCAACAGCAGCAGGACTGACAACAGGAAGTTTAACATTTGCACATAATGCATCAGGGTCACCAACGGTATATTCAGTACAGGGCACAGGAGTAGAAGCAACATTTACGATCAGTCCACCGAATCTAAGTTTTGGAAATGTAGTGATCGGGACAAACTCAGTATTACAGGCAACAGTAAATAACCCGGGAACAAGTGATCTAGTAATATCAAACATAACATCATCGGACGGACAGTTTACATTCACACCAAATACATTTCCTGTAACCATACTACCAGGTGGAAATCAGATATTTGATGTAACATTCACACCAACAGCAGCAGGACTGACAACAGGAAGTTTAACATTTGCACATAATGCATCAGGGTCACCAACGGTATATTCAGTACAGGGCACAGGAGTAGAAGCAACATTTGCAATCAGTCCGCCAAGCCTTTCATTTGGAAATGTAGTGATCGGAACAAACTCAGTATTACAGGCCACAGTAAATAACCCTGGAACAAGTGATCTAGTAATATCAAACATAACATCATCGGACGGACAGTTTACATTTGCACCAAATACATTTCCTGTAACCATACTACCAGGTGGAAATCAGATATTTGATGTAACATTCACACCAACAGCAGCAGGATTATTAACAGGAAGTTTAACATTTGCACATAATGCATCAGGGTCACCAACGGTATATTCAGTACAGGGCACAGGAGTAGAAGCAACATTTACGATCAGTCCACCGAATCTAAGTTTTGGAAATGTAGTGATCGGGACAAACTCAGTATTACAGGCAACAGTAAATAACCCGGGAACAAGTGATCTAGTAATATCAAACATAACATCATCGGACGGACAGTTTACATTCACACCAAATACATTTCCTGTAACCATACTACCAGGTGGAAATCAGATATTTGATGTAACATTCACACCAACAGCAGCAGGACTGACAACAGGAAGTTTAACATTTGCACATAATGCATCAGGGTCACCAACGGTATATTCAGTACAGGGCACAGGAGTAGAAGCAACATTTACGATCAGTCCACCAAGCCTTTCATTTGGAAATGTAGTGATCGGAACAAACTCAGTATTACAGGCCACAGTAAATAACCCTGGAACAAGTGATCTAGTAATATCAAACATAACATCATCAGACGGACAGTTTACATTTGCACCAAATACATTTCCTGTAACCATACTACCAGGTGGAAATCAGATATTTGATGTAACGTTCACACCAGCAGCAGCAGGACTGACAACAGGAAGTTTAACATTTGCACATAATGCATCGGGATCACCGACATCTTATTCATTGCAAGGAAATGGTGTATCTCCCACTTTTCAAATTACGCCACCAAATCTGAATTTCGGCAGTGTAGCAATTGGATCGAACGCAACACTCCAGGCAACAGTAAATAATTCGGGAACATCAGACTTAGTAATATCAAACTTAGTATCATCAAATGTTCAGTTTACATTTGCACCAAATACATTTCCTATCACAATTATACCGGGAGGCAGTCAGGTATTTGATGTAACATTCACACCAGCAGCAGCAGGACTGACGACAGGAAGTTTAACATTCACACATAATGCATCGGGGTCACCGACAGTATACTCAGTGCAGGGCACAGGAGTAGAAGCAACATTTACGATCAGTCCACCAAGCCTTTCATTTGGAAATGTAGTGATCGGAACAAACTCAGTATTACAGGCCACAGTAAATAACCCTGGAACAAGTGATCTAGTAATATCAAACATAATATCATCGGACGGACAGTTTACATTCACACCAAATACGTTTCCTGTAACCATACTACCAGGTGGAAATCAGATATTTGATGTAACGTTCACACCAACAGCAGCAGGACTGACAACAGGAAGTTTAACATTTGCACATAATGCAAGTGGCTCACCAACGGTATATTCAGTGCAGGGTACAGGAGTAGAAGCAACATTTGCAATCAGTCCGCCAAGCCTTTCATTTGGAAATGTAGTGATCGGAACAAACTCAGTATTACAGGCAACAGTAAACAATCCCGGAACATCAGACTTGGTAATATCGAACATAACATCATCAGACGGACAGTTTACATTTGCACCAAATACATTTCCTGTAACCATACTACCAGGTGGAAATCAGATATTTAATGTAACGTTCACACCAGCAGCAGCAGGATTAGTAACAGGAAGTTTAACATTTGCACATAATGCATCAGGATCACCAACATCTTATTCATTGCAAGGAATTGGTGTATCTCCCACTTTTCAAATTACGCCACCAAATCTGAATTTCGGCAGTGTAGCAATTGGATCGAACGCAACACTCCAGGCAACAGTAAATAATTCGGGAACATCAGACTTAGTAATATCAAACTTAGTATCATCAAATGTTCAGTTTACATTTGCACCAAATACATTTCCTATCACAATTATACCGGGAGGCAGTCAGGTATTTGATGTAACATTTACGCCAACAGCAACAGGACTTACAGTTGCTAATTTAACATTCACACATAATGCAAGTGGCTCACCAAATGTATACTCAGTGCAGGGCACAGGAGTAGAAGCAATTTCATCAAGTATAAATATTGTTAATCTTATTAATGTTATAGTTAGTACAACTACTAATATACCAATCACTGTAACTAATAATGGCACTACTCAATTACTTGTAAATGCGAATATTACTGGATCAGGTAACTGGGCCATTACTCCAGACACGGCTACGATCTCTGCTGGTGGAAATTTCTTATTTACAGTTAGGTTCACAGCTCCTTCCGTTCCTGCTGTTTTTACAGGAACATTAGTATTTAGCTCACCTGGTGTACCATCCAAAACAATTCCTTTATCAGCAACAGTTGTATCAACGGCTGGTTTGATATTCGAGCAAGATTCAGTATACAGATTAGAAATTAATTCGTACATGGATATTATGCAATTGAAGAGTCTTACTGACTCACTTCATGCTCTTCAATTCAGATTGCAGGTAAATAAAGAAATTAATGATAATGTTTTTATAATATTTGAGAACATTCAAAAGGGCTCTGATATAGGTGATTCAAGTTGGATATTACAATATAATGTCGTCAGAGGACCGATTACGCCTAACGGAGGTTCTAAAGATGAAGTATTCGTTTTACTTTATAATCTTAATCAGGGTTGGGCACTGGCTCCAGGGGATTACAATGAGCTCTTCCATATAAATTATAGAGTTGCAAATCTGCCCGCTTTACAAGATAGTGTTAATTCAACGTTTAAGATTACAAATGTTGATGCCAGCACATTTGAAGGAATACCTATAGACGTTACACCTTCGCGTGATATTCTAAATGTGATCGCAAAAAACAGAATCTCCTGGTATGGAGATGTTAATAGCGACGGATATTTAGATATTCTTGATTTACTCATGGTAGATGATCATATCTTGAATTTAGATTCATTAGATCGAATAGAATTTTTAAGGGCCGATATTGCTCCATGGTTGCCTGGAACTCCAACTCCGGAACCGGATGGAATTGTTAATGTGCAGGAACTTTCACTGATTCAGAATATTATTTTAACTGGATTCTATCCGAATGGCACGCCTACCGGTTCATTCGATAATCCGATTGTTGGAAAGCAAAATGGTGACGAGGAGGAGGCTAAAGTAACTTTTTATATCAATAAGAATGGAATTAAAGTGTACCTAGATGCTACTATCGGAATACGTGGAGCCCAGATAGAATATACAAATGTTAGTGATGAACCAATCGGGATGATAATCGGAACTGATTTAGGAAAGGGTTTTTATAACTATCTTGAAGAGAACAAACTATTAAGAACACTTCTATATGATCCTCTTGGAGAACAATTTATAGAAGCCGGTGAACATTTTATGGCCGATATGCCTTTCATACTTACAAAACCAGAGGAAGTTTCTCTTGAAAAAATTATTCTGGTTGATATAAATAGAGAGAAGGTATTAAATCTTCAGGTTGAAATAATTTACGACGAGCAGTCAACGATTCCGTCAGATTACTTGCTTTATCAGAACTATCCGAATCCATTCAACCCAAGTACGATGATTGAGTTCTCTTTGCCTGAAGATGTAAGCAACGCGAAACTTTCGATTTACAATGCATTAGGCGAGAAAGTAGCTGAGCTGGTAAATACAGCATTATCGGCAGGTAATTATCAGTATCAATGGAACGCAAGAAATGTTGCAACAGGAATGTATATATATGAATTAAAGACAGATAATTTTGTTGCAGTTAAGAAAATGGTATTGATGAAATAATCAAGAATTAATCAATACTTATTTGTAATGAAATCCCACCTGGCTAAAGTCGAGTGGGATTTTTTTCTATCAATTTGTTTGAATGTAGAAATTATTAATTTAGGATTAGCTTAAATATGTATTTCAGATTAAACAACATTTGGGGGTTTAAAATGAAAAAAATCTTTTTAGTTATTCTTTTCTTTATTTGTTTCACACAAATTTATTCTCAGGTACCATTTCCACAAAATCCAAACTGGATTTCAACAGATGTTTCCAGTGTATCGACCGGCGGAGCTTTTGCAGACATCGATAAAGATGGGTGGCTTGATTTTGTTGTCGCAAACGGAAATGATATTTCTATTCAGAAGCTGGTAGTTTATTACAATAATGGAAACGGAACATTTCCCGCAACTCCAAACTGGCAATCAACAGATATTGATTATCACGGACATCTTGATGTGGGTGATGTTAACGGAGATGGGTGGCCTGATGTTGCGGTATCAGTTTACATCGGGACGGGAGGATTTAGCACTCCGGGAAAAGTGAAACTATATTTAAATAATAGCGGAACTCTTTCTTCCAATCCTGATTGGGTATCAGGTGATCTGATTTTTACCTTTAGTTGTGCTTTTGGTGATGCTGATGGTGATGGAGATCTTGATCTTGCTGTCGCCGGAGGTGAATCGTATAATAACAATCCCGAGCAACCAAGAATCTATTATAACATTGGTGGTATGCTTGAATCACTTCCATCGTGGAAGGCAACTGCAACTCAATACAGCTATGATGTAAACTGGGCAGATTTTGATAATGACGGCGATCTTGATTTGGTTTTTGCAGGTGAAAGTACTCCGAATAGAATATTTGCAAACAATAATGGAGTAATTAGTTTAACACCAACCTGGCAATCAGCAGATGCAAGTCAATATGCAAATTCTCTTTTCGTGGGAGATGTAAACAATGATGGATTTCTTGATCTTGCAATATCTGACAATAATCAACTCGGAGGTTCTGGCAGATTCAAAATATATTTAAACAATAATGGAATTCTTAATACTATACCATTCTGGACTTCAACGTTTTTTGGTTATGGATCAGGAATTAATCTTGCAGATCTCGATGATGATAATGATTTGGATTTAATCACCGGCGGATGGTGGCAGCCAATGAGAATTTATTTAAACAATAATGGAAATTTCAATACGAATCCTGAATATACTTCTACAAGCACTAGTGTAGTGGAAACTATTGTTATGGGTGATGTTAACAAAGATGCAACAGTAGATTATGAGGACACATTTATTAGCACTGGAACCAAAAAATTATTTTATATTTCTAAAACTCCGGTTCAGGATATAATCAGAGTAATGGTGGGAACAAATATTCTTCAGGCAAATGAATATTGCTACGATATGGAGAATGGCTGGATAATGCTTGCTTCGCAACCATCAACAGGTGTTGAAGTGAAAATAAAATCTACTTACTCTAGCAACCTTGATATAGGCATTACGAACTGGGATCAGAACAAAGGAAATTATCTCTTCTTTAATACAAATCCTCCAATATCTTTCCAACTGACTGTTAATGTTAGCAATAGATGGAATATGCTGTCCATCCCTGGAAATCATCCGGATGGAAATACTCCTGATAATTGGTGGCCTTACAGAGATACGACTGCTAGTGTATTCCATTTTAACAATGGTTATCAGGTTGAAGATACACTTATTCCAGGAAGAGGATATTGTATCAAACATAATGGCAGCAGAACATATAACACCGGCGATGAATGGCCGGCAAGTGGTATTCTAATAGTACCGCACAATCCAATTCCGGGTGTAGCAGGATGGAACCTTATTGGAGGATATGAGCTGAGCGTAACTGCAGCCAATGTAACGACAGTACCACCGGGATTACAGAGTGGACCGATCTACAAGTATTCAGGAGGATATTCAGTAGCAACAACACTTGATCCTGGATATGGCTACTGGATAAAGCTAACAGGTGCAGGACAGATAATCATACCTGAAACATTGGCAAAGGGAGAAGAACCAGTAGAATACTTCCCTGAAAACTGGGGAAAGATAGTACTTACAGATGCAACAGGAATAAATTATACGCTGTATGCAGTAAAAGGTGAAGTAAATCTTGACAATTATGAATTACCACCAGCACCAATGGCAGGAATGTTTGATATCAGATACTCAAGTGGCAGGATAGCCGAAGACATAAACAGTTCATTGAAGACGATAGATATGAGTGGAGTAACATATCCATTGACAGTAAGAGTGGAAGGAATGGATATGAGATTGATGGATGAGACAGGCAAGACTGTAAATGTAAATCTGAAATCAGGCGAAGATGTAGTTATCAGTGATGCAACGATACAGAAGTTGATGGTATCAGGCGAACTAGTACCAGCAGCATATGCATTAGAGCAGAACTATCCAAACCCATTCAACCCAAGTACGGTGATCGAGTTCTCATTACCAGAGAATGTAGGTAACGTAAAACTATCGATTTACAATATGTTGGGCGAGAAGGTAGCAGAGTTGGTTAACTCATCATTGCCAGTAGGAAAATACCAGTATCAGTGGATTGCAGGTAACGTAGCAACAGGAATGTACATCTATGAATTGAGAACGGATAAATTCGTATCAGTTAAAAAGATGATCCTGTTGAGATAGCTATGTTATCATCTGAATTATTATTTTTTCCTTAATGAAAAAATAAATTTTATAGGATTATTATGAATAATAAAATAAGAAGTATTACAACTCTCGTTTTTGCAATAATATTTCTGATTCTGAATGCTCAGGCAAAAAACATAATGTTGATATCTGATAATTTCAGTGATATCAATAATCCTAATGAACAATCATTGAATATATCAGAAACTGCTTCTGAATTAGCAGTCAATGAGCTTCATATACTTCCTGATTCCGGTAGATCGGGATATCCGGTGAAAATCACATTTACTATAAATAATACTGATCAATTTGTAGCATTTCAGTTTGATATCATTCTTCCTCCTCAACTTAATTATGTTCAGGACTCAGTGTGGTTATTCAGAAAGACCAATCATATTTTAATAGCTAATTTAGTTAATCAACAAACTTTACGTATTGTTGCTTTTTCGCCTTCAAATCAGCCATTCACAGGAAACGATGGTGATATTGTAAAAATAATGTTTGATCTGAATGGAAATGCTGGTACCTATGATGTTGGATTGAGTAATGTGGTTATTTCTAATTCAATTGGTGTAAATATTCTTACTGCATTTTATTCCAGCTACATCAAAATTATCTCACCAGATATTTCCGGTCAGACAAACATAGATTTTGGTGAGGTGTCGGTCCTTGATACAATTGCATATGATTATCAGCTAAGTAATACAGGTAATGATACACTAATTGTTACTGAATTCTTTTCATCAGAGGGATACTTTTGGAATGAAACACAGCTCCCCCAAAATATTTTACCAGGTGAAAGCAAAGTATTTAATCTTAAGTTTCATAATATTAATAAGGGAGAGTATACAGCTACATACACTATCAGAAGCAATGATCCGGATGAAGATCCATTTTTTATATATGTTACAGCATCTGCGTATGCACCCAATTTTATGCTTATCCAAAATGCTGAAGCATTTGTTGGTGACACTGTATCATTAAAAATTGATGTCAATAATTATGAACCATTTTTTAATTTTCAATTGGATCTCGATTTTCCGGATAGTCTTACTTTCGTCTCCAACAGTGCTGCTTTAACCAACAGGAGACAGGATCATTTGGTGTTTGAAGCTCTTTTAACATCAAATAAACTTCGTCTTTTTACTTTCTCAGCAAATCAGCTTCCATTTACCGGAGACACAGGTACTGTCGTAACAATGAATTTTGTAGTTGGGAATGATACTGGAAAATTTCCACTTCATTTGAGTCAGGCAATTCTATCTGATTCTCTTTCTCAAAATTTAATTAGAGGTACTATAGATGGAGAAATTTATATCAAGCCCGTACCCACATTTCCATTAATAGTAACTTTGGCTAACGGATGGAATATGGTATCGATACCAGGGAAACATCCTGTAAATCAAAATATTAACACCTGGTGGCCATTTAGAGATATTACTGCAGGAGTATATAAATTTCTTGCTGGATATCAATCTGTCACAACTGTTACTCCCGGTATTGGTTACTGGATGAAGCAGGAAGGTACCAGAACATACAATACAGGTGATGAGTGGCCGGAGGGCGGAATCCAAATTACCAGACATTATCCAATTTCCGGAACACAAGGTTGGAATCTTTTCGGTGGATATGAACTAAGTGTGGCTGCATACGGAATAACAACTAATCCTCCGGGATTACAGACAGGACAAATATTTAAATATTCAGGAGGATACCATCCAACTACATCTTTGGATCCAGGATATGGATACTGGATAAAGCTAACAGGTGCAGGACAGATAATCATACCTGAAGCATTAGCAAAGGGAGACAGAGCCAGTAGAATACTTCCCTGAAAACTGGGGTAAGATAATACTTACAGATGCAACAGGAATAAATTATACGCTGTATGCAGTAAAAGGTGAAGTAAATCTTGACAATTATGAATTACCACCAGCACCAATGGCAGGAATGTTTGATATCAGATACTCAAGTGGCAGGATAGCCGAAGACATAAACAGTTCATTGAAGACGATAGATATGAGTGGAGTAACGTATCCATTGACAGTAAGAGTAGAAGGAATGGATATGAGATTGATGGATGAGACAGGCAAGACAGTAAATGTAAATCTGAAATCAGGCGAAGATGTAGTTATCAGTGATGCAACGATACAGAAACTGATGGTATCAGGCGAACTAGTACCAGCAGCATATGCATTAGAGCAGAACTATCCGAATCCATTCAACCCGAGTACCGTAATTGAGTTTTCATTACCTGATAATGTAGGTAATGTAAAATTATCGATTTACAATATGTTGGGCGAGAAGGTAGCGGAACTGGTAAACACAGCATTGGTAGCAGGCAAGTATAGTTATCAATGGAATGCACAGAACGTAGCAACAGGAATGTACATCTACGAATTACGAACTGATAATTTTGTATCAGTTAAGAAGATGTTACTCTTGAAGTAGTCGTTAATGTAAAAACCCTGCAGTTCGTAGGACTTTTAATTTTTTGAATTTCAAAATTTGATTGTTCTGAATAAAGGTTGTTATTAGTTTTGGTATATTAGAAATGATATTCTGCTTTTCCAAAAAATGTGCTGTGAAATACACTTAAAAATATTCCCATCTAAAAAATAATTTTAGGGTTTTTTGTCTTTACAGAATACGGATCCGGGAATAAGTATCTTGATAGATATTCATTTATTTGAATATTTATCAAAGAATATTTTATTATATGAATAATCAACTTTTTTACATCATAAAAATGAAATGAAAATGAAAAATTTATTACTGCTTGTTATCCTGTTAATAGTAACTGGAAATTTTATTTATGCTCAAACTCATCTTTGGATTGATACTCCAGAATCTCAAATCACTATTGTTGGTGAAAGATACATAATCCCTGATTTGTATCGTACGGTAAAATTAAATTCAGATATTGTAAGACCTCTTCTTAGCTCAGCCCCGATGGAATTTACTCCGGAAGCGAGTCAAGGAAGCAGTACAATAAGTCTTCCTATGCCTGATGGTTCTTTTCAAAAATTTAAGTTTTGGGAATCACCCACAATGGAGCAGGAACTCCAATCTAAATTTCCAGAGATACGAACATATACAGGGCAGGGGATAGATGATCCTTATGCAACTTTGAAATTTGATTTTACACCTCAAGGATTTCATGCTCAGATTCTCTCACCAAATGGTAGAGTTTTTATTGATCCATATAGCATGGGTGATATCAATAATTATATTTCTTACTATACAAGAGATTATCAAAAAGTTAATGCGGAATTTGAATGTCAGGTTGTGTTAGATGAATATTCAATACCTGAACCTAAAAATTATTCTGATGCACCAGTTCCACCAACGGGTCCACAACTAAGAACTTATAGATTAGCAAATGCAGCCACTGGAGAATATACTAACTTCCACGGAGGAACTGTTCCATTAGGATTAGCTGCAGTTACAACCAGTGTTAATAGAGTAAATGGAGTCTACGAAAGAGAAGTTGCTGTTAGGATGGTACTTGTTGCCAATAATAGTTTAATAATTTACACGAATGCAAGTACTGATCCTTACAGCAATAATAATGGCGGTACTATGTTAGGGCAAAACCAATCTAACCTTGATGCTGTAATTGGTAGTGCAAATTATGACATTGGTCATGTGTTTAGTACCGGTGGTGGTGGAATTGCTGGACTCGGAGTTGTTTGTATTAATGGTTCTAAGGCAAGAGGTGTAACTGGTTCATCCTCTCCGGTTGGTGATCCATTTGATATTGATTATGTAGCGCATGAAATGGGTCATCAGTTTGATGCAAATCATACATTTAATGGTAATTCTGGTTCCTGTTCAGGTAATCGTAATGCTTCTACGGCATATGAACCGGGAAGTGGATCAACAATTATGGCGTATGCAGGAATTTGTTCACCTCAAGATCTTCAATCTCATAGTGATGCTTATTTCCATGTTATAAGTTTTGATGAAATCCGTACCTATACGAACAACAGCAGTGGTAATGGATGTGCAGTAATCACAAGCACTGGTAACAGTGCGCCAGTTGTTACTATGCCTTCCGGAGGATTTTATATTCCAAAAAGTACTCCCTTTGCGTTAACTGGTTCAGCAACTGATCCGAATAGTGATCCGCTTACTTATTGCTGGGAAGAATTTGATCTTGGTCCAGCAGGTGCACCTACTTCACCATCTGGTAATGCCCCAATATTCAGAAGCTTTAATCCCACAACTTCTTCTACAAGAACATTTCCAAAGCTGTCTGATTTATTAAATAATACTCAAACAATCGGTGAAATTTTGCCAAGCTATACGAGGAATCTTAGTTTTAGATTGATCGTTAGAGATAACCGGGCTGGAGGCGGTGGTGTGGATTACAGCCAGATGTCAACTTTTTTTGTTGATGGAAATTCAGGCCCATTTGTTGTTACATCACCAAATACAAATGTATCTTGGCAAGGGAATTCTCAGCAGACTATTACCTGGAATGTAGCGAATACAAGTTCATCTCCTGTCAATTGTGCTAACGTAAAAATCCTTTTATCCACCAATGGTGGAAATAGTTTTAATACAGTTTTACTTGCGAGCACTCCTAATGATGGTTCGCAAATTGTTGATCTTCCGAATATCCCTACATCACAAGCTCGTATAAAAGTTGAAGCAGTGGGAAATATTTTCTTTGATATTTCAAACGCAAACTTTAGTATTATTAATAATCCAATTGTTATAAACGATCCCGCTTCGTTAACTGCGCAGGCAATCAGTTACTCACAAATAAATATCACCTTTAGCCCAAATGGTTCAAACAACAACGTAGTTTTAGTGTTCAATCAAACAGGCACATTCACCACACCATCAGGCCCACCGCCGTCAGCCGGACAGCCATTTGTTGGCGGAACATTACTTTATAACGGAACATCATCACCAGTAAATCATATTGGATTACTTCAACTAACAACATATTACTACAAAGCATTTTCATATAACGGAAGTAATTATTCAACCGGGGTAACCACAAATGCAACAACACAATCAGCACTTGACTTCGGAGTAGAAGTATTGGTTTATGATGGCTGTAACAACCAGGTTCCATTAGTATATGGTACTGCACCCGGAGCCACAGATTGCTATGATGCTGGGCTTAGATCAGTCAGCCCCACCTCCGCCGCCGGTAGGAGCATTTGATGCAAGATTTAGCAGCTGTAGTGAAGCGTGGTTTACAGATATCCGTGGAAGTAATCCAACAGGAGAAAGAGTGTGGTCTGTATATTATATACCAGCCAGCGGATGTGGCTCAGCAACAGTAAGCTGGAACCCATCACAACTGCCTGCCACAGGATATTTCCATCTTGTTGATCCGATCTATGGAAACCTGGTAAATGTAAATATGCGAACGCGGAACAGTTACACAGATGTAATAGGTCTAGGTACATCTACAGATAAAATACAATTACCAGATATGTTCAAACTATAATGTAGGCGCTGGATGGAATATGTTAAGCTTGCCG
This sequence comes from uncultured Ignavibacteriaceae bacterium, assembly GCA_963698525.1. Lineage (GTDB taxonomy): Bacteria > Bacteroidota > Ignavibacteria > Ignavibacteriales > Ignavibacteriaceae > IGN2. The sequence continues at coordinate 145,431 of CAVORE010000020.1, forward strand.
TTGGAAGTAGCAAACAACAATTATCAAGTTCTGTTTCCAGCATCAGTGGGGGGCACATTGTATGGATACACGGGCACATATTACACAACGGAGACGTTGTTAAATGGAATGGGCTACTGGCTGAAGTTTACGTCGACACAGATAGTGCAGGTATGCGGATTGGACAGAACGGAGAGTGTAGTAGCACTGAATACGGGGTGGAATATGATAGGCGGCCCGAACTGTAATGTGCCTTTGAGTAGTGTAATAGATCCGGGAGGAATACTAATACCGGGAACATTGTATGGCTATTCAGGAACATACACACAATCAACATCGATAGATGCAACGAAAGCCTACTGGATAAAGACAAGCGCAGCCGGTACGATAACAATAAGCTGTGGAAGCTTGGTTGAAAATACAGAAGAAGTGTTAAGTAAAATAAAAGCAAGCACAGAAGAATTTGGTAAGATAGAAATAAGCGATGCATCTGAGAACAGTCAGACACTTTATTTTAAAGGTAATCTGGATAGAGAATTATCATTAGAGAGTTACAGTATGCCACCATTGCCACCACCGGGCAGCTTTGATGCAAGATTGAGTGGAGATTATAGATTAAGTGAAAGAGATGAAGTAAGCATACAACTTCAGGCAAGTCAATACCCAATTAGTATTGTTATAAGCAATCTGAATTCAAATGAAAGTTATTCACTCATAGAGATAGCAAATGGAGTAGAGCTTGAATCACATAAAATAACAGAAGGCTCAGAAATAATAATCAGAAATGCAGAAGTAAAGATGCTGAAGATAACGAAACAGCAATCATTACCGACAACATATAATTTAGAACAAAACTATCCAAACCCATTCAATCCAAGTACGACAATAAAATTCTCATTACCGGAAGCAGCGAATGTTACACTAAGAATATACAACACATTAGGCCAGAGAGTAGATGAGATAGTAAACACAAACTTAGAAGCCGGCTGGTACAACTACCAATGGGAAGCAGGAAACACCGCAACCGGAATATACATTTATGAATTAAGAACTGATAAATTTATCTCGGTTAAGAAAATGATTCTGATGAAGTAATCCAAAATTAATAATAGATTTCAATTTACATTTGAGAACTTAAAATGCTCAATAGAATTTAAAGTTCGATGACTTAAATTTGATTAAAGACTCTATAACTAAAAAAAGGTAATGATGAAAAAAATAATTTTATTAACTGTAATCATATTACTTAAACAAAGCATTGCTCAGACAAACGTTACATTTTTGAGTAATCTTAATCAGTACCCCACAGCAGAGTATAATGATGTATGGGGGTATGTTGATGTTAGCGGAATTGAATATGCATTATTAGGTTGCGGAATTGGAACATCCATTATTAGGATTGATAATCCTACCCAACCCCAGGAAATTTCATTTATTCCTGGACCATCATCAATCTGGCGGGATATAAAAACTCATGGTACTTATGCTTATATAGTTACTGAAGGAACAAGCACAGGAAGAGGCCTTCAGATTGTCGATCTTTCGCAATTGCCTAATAGTGCTACTCTTGTTAGCACAATCGAAACGTGGTTTACACGTGCTCATAATATTTTTATAGATAATGGTTATGCATATGTAATTGGTACCGATGGAGGCGGCGGTATGCACATTCTGGATTTAAGTAATCCAACAAATCCGACTAGGACAGCATATTACAACGGTAGCGGGTACATTCACGATGTATATGTATGGAATGATACTGTTGCTGTTTGCGCTGGGTCATCTCAAATTTATCAGCTTGTTGACGTTACAAATAAAAGTAATCCGCAGTTAATTAGTTCAAGTCTATCACTTCCAGGAATTTATGCACATAGTGGCTGGATGACTTCAGATAAAAGATTTTTTATTGCTTGTGAAGAATTTAATGTTAGAGACCTTACAGTATGGGATCTAGCTGATAGAAGCTCATGGGATTTAGCTGTTGCAAATTGGCAAATGCCGGGTACAAGTTCTATAGTTCACAATTTATTTGTTCGTGGAAATTTTGCTCATATATCATATTACACTTCCGGATATGTTGTTCTTGATATTTCCGATCCTACTAATCCACACGTTGCCGGACAATATGATACTTATCCTAATTCTAATGGTGGCTCGTATGATGGTGCGTGGGGATGTTATCCTTATTTACCATCTGGAAATACTTTGATTTCAGATATACAAACTGGGTTATATGTTTTACATTTTGATGGCGAAGTTTCAACATTCCCACTTAGTGTATCAATAACTGATGATTGGAATATGGTATCAGTTCCTGGTTTGCATCCAACAGATCAGAATGTAGATACGTGGTGGGAATTCAGAGATCAGGGTGCAAGCGTATTTAAGTATGCAGGCGGATATCAGGCAATAACAGATGCAACACCGGGACTAGGATACTGGATGAAACATTCAGGAATCAGAACCTATAACACGGGTGACGAATGGCCCGCAGGTGGAATACAGATAGTAGCCCACGATCCATTAGCTGGCGCATCAGGCTGGAATATGATAGGCGGATATGAGTTGAGTGTAGCAACCGCAGGAGTCACAACCAATCCACCGGGATTACAGAATGGACCAATCTACAAGTATTCAGGTGGATACCAGGTAGCAACAACCATGGATCCAGGTTACGGATACTGGATGAAACTTGATGCTGCAGGACAGATAATCATACCTGAAACATTGGCAAAGGGAGAAGAGCCAGTAGAATACTTCCCTGAAAACTGGGGTAAGATAATATTGACAGATGCAACAGGAATAAATTATACACTGTATGCAGTAAAAGGTGAAGTAAACCTTGACAATTATGAATTACCACCAGCACCAATGGCAGGAATGTTTGATATCAGATTCTCAAGTGGCAGGATAGCCGAAGACATAAACAGTTCATTGAAGACGATAGATATGAGTGGAGTAACCTATCCAATGACAGTAAGAGTAGAAGGAATGGATATGAGATTGATGGATGAGACAGGCAAGACAGTAAATGTAAATCTGAAATCAGGCGAAAATGTAGTTATCAGTGATGCAACGATACAGAAGTTGATGGTATCAGGCGAACTAGTACCGGCAGCATATGCATTAGAGCAGAACTATCCGAATCCATTCAACCCGAGTACTGTAATTGAGTTTTCATTACCGGAAAATGTAGGTAACGTAAAACTATCGATATACAATATGTTGGGCGAGAGGGTAGCAGAACTGGTAAACACAGCATTGGTAGCAGGCAAGTATAGTTATCAATGGAATGCACAGAATGTTGCAACAGGAATGTATATCTATGAGTTACGAACTGATAACTTTGTTACCATTAAAAAGATGACTTTGATTAAGTAGAAAGGATAATATAGAATTCATTACAGAATTCTATCTAGCAGATATAGATAAGTAAATATTTTTATTCCTTTGAGTCTGTTTTACTAATTAAATAATTAATAATAATAAAATTAGGATGATAATGTCTTACTATAACCTTTTTGCGATTGTTTATATCATACTATTTCATTTCTCAGGCTTAGCCCAAAAAACCGATACTTTGGAATCCAAAGAATCTGCTTCGAACTGCGGATTAATGTTTGATATAGAAATTGAATATAGACTAGAAGACAGTTCATATACAGAAGTTATTCAATTGTTCAACATTGGTGATAAAGCTCAGGCTATGCAATTTAGATTATTAATAAATAAAGCATCCGATGATAGTACTGTGCTAATATTTAAGGATATTCAGAAAGGATCTGATTTGAGTGACCCAAGCTGGCTATTGGATTTTAATGTAATGAAAGGATCCGTTGCCGAAAACGGAGCATCAAAAGATGAAATTTTTGTAGTACTTTACAATTTAAATTATGACAATGGATTATTACCCGGAGATTATCATAATCTTTTTTCTGTAAACTATAGCACCACCAAACTGTCTGGTATCAAGGGTGATATTAAATCTTCAATAAAAATCTCCCATGCCGAGGCCAGTACATTCAACGGATCTGCAATTGATATTAAACCTACTCGTGATGAAATAATAATTATTGTTAAAGAGCGTTAAGAACCGAAATTCCTTTTCTTTTTTGAAAAATGAAAATTTGTTTGATTTATAAATCTGTATCTAATAATATAAATTATATCTATGACCGACATTTACATTTCCACTGAGCATCTGCTAAGTGGTTTTTATTCGATCGATATTATCAATGATTTGAAATTAAGTAGTGACTATAATATTTGTTAATTTTAATTATTCAAAAAATATTATTTATTAGAATGATAAAAGCTATCTCACTGAAGCTATTAATGCTGATTATTCTGAGTTCTACTTGTTTCAGTCAGAATCAGTATAAGATTATGTCTTACAACTTGTTAAATTATCCGGGTAGTGACTCAGCTATCCGTAATCCGTATTTCAGAACAGTAATTGCTAACACTGTTCCTGATATACTGGTCGTTCAGGAAATATTATCTCAGGAAGGTGTAAATGGTTTTTTAAATAATGTATTAAATCTTGCTTCGAGCGGATATGCTGCAGGCACTTTTATTAACGGATATGATACAGATAATGCAATATATTATAAATCCTCATCCTTTACTTTTCTTTCTAATAATGTAATCCCAACTAGTTTAAGAGATATAAACGAGTTCGTGCTTGCAGAAAATTTAACCGGTGATACAATACGAATTTATTCGGTTCATCTAAAAGCAGGAACAGCTGCATCTGACAAACAACAAAGACTGGCTGAAGCTACAGCTTTGCGGAATGTTACCGACAATTTACCTCCACATTCTAATTTTATTGTTTGTGGTGATTTCAATATTTATAGCTCAGATGAAACTGCATATCAGAAGTTAAAAGATCCAACTTCAGCGGGATGTTTTATTGATATTTTTAATCTCACCGGAACCTGGAATAATCAGGCGTACGCTCAATACCATACACAATCTCCAAGAACGCGGCAATTTAATGGAGGGTCTACCGGAGGAATGGATGATAGATTTGATATGATTCTATTTTCCCAGGCAGTAATAGATTCAGGAAGTATTTTTTATCTGCCTGGTTCTTTTATTAATTATGGAAACGACGGCAACCATTACAATGATTCAATCAACAGCCCTCCAAACAATGCCGTCAGCCAGCAGATCGCAAATGCATTGCATTACAGCAGTGATCACATACCAATAATGGCAACTTTGAATTTCGAGCAAGATAATATTCTGCATGCACAAGTCAGTATCAGTGATGGTTGGAACATCCTTTCAGTGCCGGTATCAGCTCCGGAGATGACTGCATCGGTACTTTTCCCAACAGCTATATCACCATTCTATTCATTCAATTCAATTTATAATCAGGTAAGCACTCTTGAAAATAGTAAAGGATATTGGGCAAAATTTTCGGGTAATCAAAATGTTATTATTTCAGGTATAAATTCAGCAAGCAATGAGATATCAGTTAATCAAGGTTGGAATTTAATTGGCCCATTTGAAAATGAAATGAGTATTGAAAACTTAACTACCAGTCCAGCTAACATAATTATTTCATCTTTCTACGGTTATGAAGGGGGATATATTCCCGCATCAGTTTTAAAACCAGGTAAAGGGTACTGGGTTAAGACTAATCAAAACGGCAATATTATTTTAAACTCATATTAAGTTGAGTGCATTGAAAGGTAAACTTAAAATTCACTTTTCAGGCTCTTTTTAGTATTTCTTACTTTCGTACCTAGTCTTCAATATAAAATTCAAATAACCTGATTTAGTTTTCTCAATATTTTTCACGTTTATTTTTTATAAATTGTTATGCACTTCGTTTTGAAATAATAGAAAATAATGAGTTACCAATTAGAAAATAATGAAACACTAAGCTTTGGTCTTAAGAGGATTATTCTTGAGATCATTGATAGATCAGTTTTTAATCTGGCTAAAGGGAATGGTTCATTTAATGAAGATATTCATGACACCAGGAAAAATTTCAAAAAAGCTCGAACGGTTTTAAGATTGGTTCGGTCAAATATAGGCGAGCATAGTTTTCAGCTTGAAAATTCTTTTTATCGTGATTCCGGAAGAACATTGTCCGATTTAAGGGATAGTACGGTTCTGATTCAAACATTCGATAAGCTATTGAAAAATTCAGAGCTTGAAATGTCTAACTTTGATTTTTCGGTGTTCAGGGATTTCCTGATCGAAAAGCATAAAAACATACGGCTTGCAAAAAGTAAAAAGAGTGCGGTTATAAATTCGCTTTCAACCGATCTATTATTAGGCCGAAGCCGTGTTTTTGACTTGCCGTTAAGTGGTGATGATTTCAAACTTGTAAAGAAAAACCTCCAGATTATTTATGAGCAAGGTCAGCGGTATATGTATGCTGTATTAAGCGAATCGATAAAAGAAAATATTCACGAGTGGCGCAAAAGAGTTAAAAATCTTTGGTACTCAATGAGAATCCTAAGCAACATTTGGCCCGAAATAATGAGTCCGCTTGTTATACTTTTAGGAAAACTATCTGATACACTCGGCGATGCAAATGATTTGTTCCTTCTTAAAGAAAAAATAATTCTGAATCAGAGCAAGTTGAAGGATGATCAGCACATGCGTGATTTAATTAATTTTATTGACAGAAGAATAATAGATCTGATCAGAGAAGCCCGTTCTATTGGAAGAAAAGTTTACTCTGAAGATTCAAAGTATTTTGTTGGTAGAATGCAGAACTATTTTGAAATTTGGAGAAGTGAATTTACACCGCTTAAATATTTTTCAGTTTAATCATTAAATAGTCTTAATTGAAAAAGACCCGATTTCGCATTGAAATCGGGTTTTTTCTTTAAATTATTTTAATACCAGAAGTGAAACTGAAGAACGGCTGAATTATTTTTTTCACTTGGATTTTCTATTATGAATCTGTACTGAGGTCTTATTTCAATAAAGCTGTAGGGGAACCATTCGAATCCAACAATAATGTGTTGAAGTTCATCATCACTTACTGATGTATTAGGATCAATACGATCATATCTAACAACTGCTTCTAAACCCATTATTATAATATAAGCTGCTTCAGCCATGGCGAAATTCGATTTCGTATCATTGGATATAACATTTTTGCCAATATCAAATTCGGCCAGCAAGGAGAAACGGTTAAAACCAAATCCTGCAAAACCTCCATAGAAATCTGCTGTCTGAGGAATTTTTGCTGCAGCATAAGACCCACCGAAGAGTAAACCGACTTTACCTATCTTCGGAAACATTTCTAATCTCGTTGTATAAGTCGGATCCTTTGAAAGAGTATTGTTGTTTAAAAGATTTGAACCTGCACTTGCTGTAAAGAGTGCCCAATTGCTGATGTACAATCCGGCTTCAACTCCCGCTTCAGTATAATATGGTGAGTAAATTAATCCTTGCCTCCCAGTTGAAGCAAGTAAGAAAAAGTCGCCGCCTCTGGTGTATGCAGTATGGTCGTCTATTCTAATTCCATAATTTGGCACAAACGATCCGGCTTTAATATAGCCGTTGTTCGGAAGTATGTGGGCAACACCATAAGCTTCCCAAATTTGAGTTATGAAATCATATTTACCAATAAGGTTAATGTTTTTTGCAAGCCCGATGTTAGTATAAATTGCACCGCTCATCTGCTGAAAATCTGTTCTACTTTTCTGCTCAGAATATAAAAGTTGTGTTCTATAATCCAAACCGAAGCTGATATTATCACCTATTTTTGGTGTAGTAGCAAAATCCTGATCTCTTGGTGTAATTGCACTCAAAATATTCTTTCCAAAATTCCAGCCATCTTCATTCCTGATGATACCACCGGTAGGATTGTAATGGCAATCAATGCATTTATCTCCAAGCCTTACAGCAAAACGTGGAAGCGAAAAGACATCGCTCACCAACAGGGTGCAAGCCAGCAAAGAATAAAAGAATATATTTCTGATCATAGTTACTCCTAATAAATGGATGAAGTTTAGTGTTTTAACACATTATGGCAGGGAAGATAAACTATATTAACTGACTTTTCAAAATATTTTTTTATGGAACAATTTTTTCATCAAAATAAATCTTTCATCATCATTGCATTTTTTTTTATGTGTTTATAATTTTACACCGTTCAAATTAATCATCAGGAAAACATGAGTATAGTTGTAAATAATCTGACAAAAAAATTTGGTTCCCAGAGGGCTGTTGATAATATCTCCTTTGAAGTAAAAACAGGAGAGATACTTGGTTTCCTTGGACCAAATGGCGCCGGAAAAACAACAACCATGAAGATCCTGACTTGTTATATGGCTCCATCCGATGGCGATGCAAAAATTAATGATTTATCAATTATTGAGGATCAGGATGAAATAAAGAAAATGATCGGCTATCTTCCGGAGAATAATCCACTCTATCATGATATGCCGGTGCTGGATTATCTTAAATTTGTTGCTGAGCTGCAGGGTGTCCAAAAAAATAAAATTCAAAGTAAGATTACCGAAATGGTTTATGTGTGCGGGCTTAATATCGAAAAGCATAAAAAAATAGGTGAGCTTTCTAAAGGTTTCAGACAGAGAGTCGGGCTTGCACAGGCAATGATCCATGACCCGGAAATTTTAATTTTTGATGAACCCACTACAGGGCTGGACCCAAATCAAATTGTTGAAATAAGAAAATTGATTAAAGAAATTGGAAAGCAGAAAACAGTTATTCTAAGCACACATATACTTCCTGAAGTAGAAGCGACTTGCGACAGAATATTAATTATCAACAAAGGAAAAATTGTAGCTGACGGAACTTCGGATATGCTTCGTAAACGGGCACGTGGGGAAGAAATGGTCCGCGTTCAGATTAAAGATTTTGAAACAAGAGACATCGCAGTTAATGCATTGAGAAGTTTGGACACTGTCGCTATTGTTGACTTTGTGAAAGATTCGAACGATTCATTTTTGATAACAAGTAAAGAAAATCAAAATTCACGAAAAGAAATTTTTAAGCTTTGTGTTCAAAAGAACTGGGTGTTAACGGAAATGACGCCCATCGAAACAAAATTAGAAGACATTTTCAGAGAACTAACTACTAACTAACTATGCACTCAATCTGGGTAATCTCTAAACGGGAATTCAATTCATTTTTTGATTCGCTTGTATCGTACATTTTTATTGTTGTGTTCCTCGGAATAGGCGGATTTTTCACCTGGCTTTTTGGTTCCGATATATTTTTACTCGGTCAGGCAACACTGCAGCCATTTTTCTCGATTGCTTATTTCACATTGTTCTTTTTTATTCCGGCATTGACAATGAGAATGATAGCTGAAGAAAAAAGAATCGGTACAATAGAATTGCTGCTTACAAAAGCAGTTTCAGACTGGCAGGTAATTCTCGGAAAATTTCTGGCCTGCCTGATCCTGATCAGTGTTGCACTCGTTTTAACAATACCATATTACCTAACTGTTTGGTCAATTGGTCCGATAGACCATGGCGCAGTATGGTGTGGATATCTTGGAATGATTTTGATGAGCATGGCTTACATAGCAATTGGAATTTTTGCCAGCAGCATAACTAACAACCAGATAGTTTCATTTTTACTTGCTCTTTTTATCGGAGTATTCTTCCTGATAATCTTTGATGTTTTGTCAGGAAGTTTTACAGGAACTATTGCTCAGATTCTAAATTACCTAAGTATGTCGTCTCACTTCGATTCTATTTCGAGAGGTGTAATTGATTTGCGCGATCTTATTTATTTTCTATCAATCACTTTCCTTGGATTGATCTTAGCTGAATCTTCCTTATCAAAAAGAAATATTGTGGAGTAGGGAGGTTATATGCTTACAAGAAAAAAAGTTCAGACTTCAATTCTTTTAGTTTTAGGTATAATCATTCTTGTTAATCTTATTGCTTCAAGGTTTTTTTTCAGGCTTGATTATACGGCTGATCAGCGATATACCTTAAGCAAAGCAACTAAAGATATTCTTGGTCAACTTAGCGAACCAGTTACAATTAGTGCATATTTTTCAGAAGATCTTCCTCCAAATATTGAGCAGGTAAGACAGGATTTCCGTGATATGCTCATTGAATATTCAAGTAATTCGGATGGTCTGATAGTTTATGAGTTTATAAATCCGAGTGAGAACACAGGAAAGTGAAATGAAAGCGCAGCAAAGCGGGATTCAGCCGATTATGATTAATGTGCGTGAAAGAGACCAGATGAAACAGCAAAGAGCTTATCTTGGTGCATTAGTTCAGATGGGGGATAGAAAGGAAGTCATCCCTTTCATTCAGCCGGGTGCTGCAATGGAATATGCACTTTCAACAAACATCAAAAAACTTTCAGTAAAGGATAAACCGGTAATTGCTTTGCTCCAGGGGCATGGTGAAGCTGCATTATCTTCAATTCCTCAACTTAATAACCAGCTTTCTATTTTATACTCCGTTCAACCCGTTGAAATAAGTGATACGACTGGAATTCCAACTCAGTACAAAACTCTCGTTGTGATTGCCCCTAAGGATACTATTTCTCCAATTCATTTTAATTATTTAGATGAATTTCTGAATAGAGGAGGAAGATTACTGGTGGCTCTGAACACAGTATCGGGTGATCTGAGTAATGGAAGCGGTAGTAAAGTTTCTACAGGATTTGAAACGTGGCTTAAACAGAAGGGGATCGAAGTAGAAGAAAATTTTGTGATTGATGCAAGCTGCAGCAATATTATGGTTCGGCAGCAGCAGGGACCTTTTATGATGAACACGCCTTTTCAGTTTCCTTACCTTCCTTCTATTACCAATTTTACAAAGCATCCTGTGACAGATGGTATTGAGTCGGTAACGTTAATTTTTGCAAGCCCGATAAGACTAACTTCATCCGATACTTCGGTTGTGATGTTTCCGCTTGCCGTCACTTCTGAAAAATCCGGCATCCAAAGTCCGCCGCTTTATTTTGATGTAATGAAACAATGGACTTTGAATGATTTTACATTATCTTCGTTACCGGTTGCAGTTATTGCCGAGGGAAAAGTTCCAGCTACTTCGGGATATAAAATGGTAGTCTTTAGTGATGGTGATTTTGCAGTTAACGGAGAAGGACAAAATGCGCAGCAACTAAGTGAGGATAATATCAGCTTGATGGCAAATGCTGTTGACTGGCTATCAGATGATACAGGATTGATTGAACTCCGAACAAAAGGAGTTACTTCGCGCCCGCTTGATGCATCGCTTGAAGATGGAACTAAAACTCTGCTGAAATATTTAAACTTCCTCCTTCCAATTGCTTTAGTGATTATCTATGGAGTCTTTCGATTCCAACTCAAAAGAAAAAAACGAAATGAATTAATGAATACGGATTATGTTTCGGACAGTAAATAATAAAATACTCGCGTTTGTTTTCACGATCTTAGCTCTTATCGGAATTTTCCTTTTTGTTTTTGATGGAGGAAAAAATGAAAGGACTTTCAGAGAGGTTCTTGTTGATGTTGATACTTTGAAGGTTACTGAAATACATCTTTATCCGAAATCGCAAAATCATACAGAAGTTAAGCTTTACAAAGAAAACGACGGATGGAAAGTTACTCTTCCTTCGGGTGGAAGTGCAAAAGTCACTGACCAAAAGGTAAGTAGTATATTTGCTCAGCTTATCGCCATTAAACCAAAAAGACTTGCAGCCCGCGATGAAAATAAATGGACTGAGTTGCAAGTGGATAGCACAGGTTCCAGGGTGAAAGTATTTGAAGGTTCAAAACTTACTTTGGATCTGGTTATCGGGCGATTCTCTTTTCAGCAGCCAAGAACGATGAACACATTTGTAAGATTGTATAACGATAAGGATGTATATGAAGTAGATGGATTTCTTGATATGACTTTTAACCAGGGTGCAAATATTTTCAGAGATGGAACTGTTATAAAATCTGACCATAATAACTGGCAGCAATTACAATTTAGTTATCCCGCTGATAGCTCTTTTCAGATGGTTAAAAATACCAGCGGCTGGCTTATAAACGGTAAGATTACCGACTCGCTCAAAGCATCAAATTACATTTCCAGACTTGCGAATCTTTCAAACAATAATTTCATTGATGAAGTAAAATTTAATCCGGCATCTGCTCCAACATTCTCATTAAACATAACTACTTCTGATTTGAAATTTATTGAAGTTAAAGGTTATCAGGACTCAGCTTCATTTGTAATTCACTCCTCAGAAAATCCCGAAGCCTGGTTTGACGGTTCAACTCTTTTAAAAACTATTTTTGTCGGCAAGTCAACATTTCTCACAAAGTAAATTTCATTTTAAAAACTTCGTGTTTCATTTCGTTATTAAAAGAGATAATTTTAGATTGTAATTGTAAAATCAGTTTTTAATTATTGATTAATGAACAATCTTACTCTTGAAAATATAACATTAGCACTTACGAACTCCCCTGAAATCCTTGGCAAAGACAAGTATTTCAATTCTGCCGTGCTTGTTCCTTTGGTTTTTTTTGAAGACAAATTCAACTTTCTTTTTGAAAAGCGTGCTAACCATATCCGGCAAGGAGGAGAAATAAGTTTTCCCGGTGGAGAGTTTGATCAAAAGAAAGATCAGGGGCTTCGGCATACTGCAATAAGAGAAACATCTGAAGAACTCGGGCTGCCGGCTGAAAAAATTAATATAATTGGAAAATTTGGAACACTTGTTGCACCAATGGGAGTTACAGTAGATGCTTTTGTGGGGATTCTATCCATCAGTAGTCTGGACGAGTTGGCAATTGATGTAAATGAAGTCGAAAAAGTTTTTCTTATCCCTGTTGAAAACTTTCTGAAACAAAAACCGGAAGAATATACAGTTAAGCTTGAAGTTCATCCATCTTATACAGATGAAAGTGGTAAAAAAGTTGAACTGCTTCCCGTCCAAAAACTTGGACTGCCGGCGCGGTATTCAAAACCATGGAAGAATGGATTTCACAGGGTGCTGGTTTATAATTCACGTGAGGACGTTATTTGGGGCATTACTGCAGAAATTGTTTTTGAGCTGTGCAGAATGATTAATTCTTCTAAATGAACCATTCTTCGAAAAATTACAAACACGTTATTTGGGACTGGAACGGAACACTCTTCAATGATGTTGAGCTTTGTGCCGGAATAATGAACATACTGCTTACACAGGAATCTCTTCCAAACATTTCAATTCAAAAGTATAAAGAGATATTTACTTTTCCGGTAATTGAATACTACAGAATTGCGGGACACACATTCGAGAAAAACTCATTCGAGGTTCTTGGCATGCAGTTTATGGAAGAATATGAGCTTAAAAAAATCAGTTGTGATTTATTCCCCGGAGTAAGAGAGATTTTGGCTGAATTAAATAAAAGAAATATTCAACAGCATCTTCTTTCGGCTTATGAACAGAACAGTCTTAACCGCATTTTAAAATATTTTTCAATAAATAATTATTTCCGGAATATCGTAGGACTTGATAACATCTATGCCGGTGGGAAGGTTCACCTTGCAAAACAGTTAGCACAAAAAATACGAAGCAATGGTTCGGCAGGTAATATTTTACTTATAGGCGATACAATTCATGATTTTGAAGTAGCACGGGAAATAAATTCTGATTGTATCCTTCTTTCTCACGGTCACCAGGATGAGGAACGATTATTGAAGCTCAGTATCCCGTTAGCTAGAAATTTTAATGAGTTAGGCATTATTCTTAAGGAAAAATTTATTTGACAATAATCATTATCATAACAATTGCAGCAATTATTATCTGGGCAATTGTTATCTATAATCTTTTTATTCGTGATCTTAACCTGATCAAAGAAGCCTGGAGCGGAATTGATGTCCAGCTTAAGAGGAGACATAACTTAATTCCAAATCTTGTTTCCTCAGTTCAAGGTTACAGCAAGCATGAGAAAACATTGCTAGAAGACATCACACAAAAAAGAAGTGAGGCAACCAAAGTAATTAACATAGAAGACAGGGCTCCTGCCGAATCGGACTTATCCGGGATGTTAAAAAATTTAATTGCCGTCGTTGAGAACTATCCTGATCTGAAGGCTGGTGACAACTTTCTAAACCTTCAGAATCAACTTGTTGAAATTGAAGATCAGCTTCAATATGCAAGAAGATACTACAATGGTGCGGTTAGAAATTATAATATCAGGGTTGAGTCTTTCCCTTCAAATTTTGTAGCCAACGCTTTTGGCTTTAAACAGGAAAACTTTTTTGAGATCACCCTTGCTACCGAAAAAGTAACTCCACAGGTTAAATTATGAACAAACTTTTTTTACTGTTTTTCCTGATTTCAATTTTGTTAACGACAAATTTTTCTTTTTCCCAGTATGAAAATATTGAAAGGATAATTTCTTTCGATAGCGATATTACACTCAGCGAAGATGCTTCGATGTTAGTGATCGAAAAAATAAAAGTTTTTGCTTCAGGACAAAGGATACAAAGAGGAATATTCCGGGACTTCCCAACTAAATACAAGGATACTTACGGCCACAATGTTATCATCAACTTTGAAGTTCTAGAAGTTTCGAGAGATGGGAATTCTGAAGATTATCATACAGAAAATCTTGCTAACGGCGTTAGAGTATACTGTGGAAGAAGTGACTACTTTCTTTCTTCAGGCGAATATACTTACAACATAAAGTACAAAACGGATCGCCAGATCGGCTACTTTGAAAAATTTGATGAACTTTACTGGAATGTTACCGGAAACGGCTGGGATTTTATTATTGAGAAAGTTTCGGCAACAATTCATTTGCCGGCACCTGTTTCGCGCGATGAGTTAAAATTATTTGCATATACCGGGTATGCTGGTGAAAAGGGAAGCGATTATTCTTTTAAAATACTAAACTCTGACAAAGTATCATTTACTACTGATAATGTTCTTAATCCAAATGAAGGATTAACAATTTCCTTGCAGTGGCCAAAGGGATTAGTATATGAGCCCAGCGGAACTGATAGAGTAGTTTATTTCGTCGGGGACAACATTCAGGTGGTGATAAGTTTGATTGGAATGATTGCTCTGATAATTTATTATCTTTTCGTCTGGTGGCGGGTTGGTAAAGATCCTGTCAGCGGACTCATAATACCTTTATATGAGGCACCAGCAAATTTATCACCTGCATCAGTTCGATTTATATCTGAAATGGGGTATGACGATAAAATATTTACCAGTACAATCGTATCGCTGGCTGTAAAAGGATATATAAAAATTGAAGAGGAAGGTAAGGATTACAAATTGGTGAAGACTGATGGCAGTAATAAGTTATTATCTCCTGATGAACAAACCGTATTTGATAAATTGGGTTTTAAGAAAGCTGGTGGCAGACAAGTTCTTGAACTCGAACAGAAAAATCATTCTGTACTTCGCAGTGCCATTAAATCATTAAAAAATTCACTTAAGAACAGCTACGAGAGAAATTACTTTCTTACTAACCGCAAATACTTTTTTATCGGTATATCGATATCCATATTAATTCTGTTAATCTCTGTTTTCGGTGGGTCAGGTGAGCAGGTCTTTATTTTAATCTGGATATCTTTCTGGAGCATAGGAGTAGCAGCTCTTTTGTTTTCAGTCTTTAAAGCCTGGAAAGGAGTTATTAATAAAGGCAGAGGAAAGATTACTGCCGTAGGTGGTGCGATATTTATAACTCTATTTTCAATCCCGTTTGTTATCGGGGAAATAATCGGATTTTATTTTCTTTCAGAATTAAGTTCACCGCTTATGATTTTTGTTATTGCTATAATTGCTCTCGTGAACATCGTTTTCTATAATCTCTTAAAAGCTCCAACTTTGCTTGGTAGAAAAATAATGGATAAGATAGATGGATTTAAGATGTATCTTGGTGTTGCCGAGAATGATCGCATTTACTCAATGGAGGAACCTGATAAAACACCGGAATTGTTTGAATCCTTTCTTCCTTATGCACTTGCTTTAAATGTTGAAAATAGATGGGCGGAGAAATTTTCCGATGTACTTTCCGGCATTGATAAAGAATCTTCAGTGTATAAACCAGGTTGGTACTCAGGAACTACCTGGAGCACTCTGGGAGCAACTGGATTTGCCTCTTCATTATCAGGCAGTTTGAGCAGTACAATATCCTCATCATCAACTGCACCTGGTTCTTCATCAGGTGGTGGTGGAGGTGGTTCTTCCGGTGGAGGCGGAGGCGGAGGCGGTGGTGGAGGATGGTAATCCTCAGGTAAGTTCGTCTAACTTGTTCTATTATATAAGTTAGCAATGGTCACAGCTCAATTTCATTAGCTATTATTTCAAGCTTGTTTGAAGAATTATAACTTAATTAAATTTCTAAAGACCGCTATTGGTAACTCGAAAAGTCATTCCATGTGAGTTAACCGGAAGCAGCACATCCTGATGAAAAGTTTATTTAATTCCTGCTTCTAAATAAAGTTGATTGCTGAGTGAAAATCAGATTGGAGCACGCTAAATAATATTTATACTGATCATAGACCGTAGTAAAATGCAAATCCAAAGTTGTTATTTGCACCGAGCATAAATTCTTGCTGTACGACCCTCTTCCTCATCAGAGATATCTGAGTATGAATAGAATCCTTTGGCAAAAAGATTATGGAACGGCTGCCACATAATTTCAAAGTTTATTCGTTTATCAATTCTTCTTGAGCCATAAAGCGTTGGTGGGTAAGGTGATTGATATTGTTCTTCAGGCAACTCTGTTTGCCCTTTCCTGAAATACCATCCTGAAAGTTTACAGCTTAATCCTCTTAAAATATTCTGTCTAAAAGATAAATAGACCATATCCGAATTGCTGCCAATCCAGTGCCCAAGCTGATACGAACTGCTGCTGTATGTTTGAGCATCATTGGAGTTTCTATAAACGAATGGTTGAATTCTTGTATATTCAAAAACAAAACCTGAATTGGGAATCAGCAGATCCGTAAATTCTGAACCAATCGTGTAGCCGATTGAAGATAGGTTTTCTCCTTCAAGAATTTTTTCAATAGAAAGCTCATCAATAAAAACAGAACTATAAATTTTACTTTTTATGGACGATATCTTGTATGAAGCATCTGCAAATAATTGTGCGTTATCACCGGTATTAGATCCCTGGCTTGATAAATAGTGATCTGCGAGGCGGAAAAACATAACCGGAATCAAATAAATGGGCTCGACATTTTCACTATAAACAATTGATTCTCCAATCGAGAGCGAAATATCTTCATTGATATAAAACGACAGCATGTGCGATGCAATAAACTTAGGTACGTCGGAGATACTCTCGCGGTTTTCTACAGAATTAATACGATAAGTTGTGGAATCGGGAATGTTTGATTTTAGAAATCCATGAAAGTAAATAAAATTTAACCAACGAACCGGACGAAAATCGAGTCTGATCAATGGAAAGGTTGGCGCTTTAGCAGAATTTATTAATTGACCTGCTCTTCCACTGCCAATGTTGACTGCATATTTACCAAAAGACAAATTGCCTGTATCCCAGCTATAATTAATCTGTGCATTAACAGCACTATATTGAATACTGTTCTCAGTATTTTTTGAAACAGTAATTCCTTGTTCGGGAATGTTGACTTTCTGATAGTCAATGTAATCACCTTGTTCTAAATTATCTCTGAAATCAAGTGAGTATCCCCAACGATCGGATACATATCCAAAAAACTCGATACCATTCCAACGATGTGAATAACCTGAATTCCATCTGTTGCCTATTTCGATACCAAGTATCGGGTCAAGATAAAAACTGAATGATGAATCCCTGTAATTAAATAATCTGAATCTGTCTGTTTCTCCAGAAGTAAAAAATTCTGTCCTCGGCAGTGTTAAATCTGATGTGTCAACTATAAGTGATATCTCATCAGCAAACTCCTTTTTATAGAATTCAATTTCCTTAATATCAAGCTCTGTTAATCTTTCTTTCTTCCTTGATGCTTCAAGCAGGTACCCGGCAATTTCTTTTCTTGGGATTGGTTTAATTTCTGAGTGATACTCGATAGCACCTTTTATAAACAGTCTCTCAAGTAAATTGTAAACATCCAATGATGAAGTTTGATAAACAGTTTGGGCTGAAACATTAACACAAATAATCATCAATAAAAAAATCAGTAGTGTTGATCTAATCATCTTACTAATCATTTTAATTAATCAAAAGAATTAACTGGGATGAAATCACTATCAGGAAAGAAGCTATAAACAATGGCAGACGCAGCTTAGCCTGAATGTTCACAAGCACTTTATAAAATGTATAAATAAGAAAACTTCTGAAGATCGTGTCTGATATTAAATAAGATTTTGAAACCGGGATCAAGTTTGAAGTTATAGATAATAACAAAATAGTAAGTATGATGATCAAATCAAGCCCTGTAAAAAAAGTGGCTTCATTAGCTACGATTCTATCCTTAAAGACAAGAAAGAAACCAACAGTAGGAAGTAGCACACTAACTATCAGCAGATGATAGGTGATATTTCCAAGAACAGGAAGCTCTGATATATCCTGATATAAAACGGTATGTGTCTGGTTAATGATAAAGAAAATTAAAACATTTAAAAAAACAATTATATCAGTAATTAATTTATTCCTGTTATAATTAACAAAAGTGAAAATCATTAAAAGACAGATGATAATAAACGAAGGTAATAAAAATTCTGCTACCGGGCCGTCCTCGCCAAATAACAGGTAAATGAAAAAGTATGAAATGAATAATCCAGCCAGTGGAAGAACACCGATCTTATAATAATTGATCAGGAATTGCGGAAACTTATTAATTGCTCTGCCATAAACGACCAGCTTTTCCTTCCTTATCATGAAATGCAATATCTTATTCGCAAATAAGAGAGGGAATATCATCAATAAAAATGTAATGATCCCCCATGTCTTTGAATAAAAAAGATAAATGATTGCGTTGCCGGCAAACAACAGAGAGTAAATAGTAATGACAAATACTGTAGTTTGATGAGTTATGTTCTGACTGTAAACAATATGATGAATGTGTGTTCTGTCTGCTGTAAACGGATTTTTTCCGGAAAATATTCTCTCGAATAATACTTTCAAAGTATCTGCAATCGGAACGGCTAACAATATTACCGGAAATGTAAGATCCAGAACCATTGTTGGGCTATCAACTGACACAATCAAAACTGCACTAACTGCCAGATAACCCAGCAGAAAAGAGCCCGAATCTCCTAAAAATATTCTTGCCGGATAAGCATTGTATTTTAAAAAACCTAATACGCAACCCACAATGGAAGAAAGTATAACAAGCGAAAATGTATCCAATAAATTCAGACTTATGAAGAACAAAAGTGTGAAAACCAGAAGTGAAATTCCTGAAACGAGTCCATCTAAACCGTCAAGGAGATTAAATGCATTAATTGTTCCGACAATAAATATCAGTAGCAGAATAATTCCCGGTATAAGTGAAAATTCAATAGTGAAGAATGTAACTACTGAAAATTTAGGAAGCAGGAAGATCAGAAGAAGTGAAGCGGCAACTGCCTGGTATATAAATTTTAATGGCCAGCCGGTACCTAATAAATCATCATAAGCGCCGAGCGAAAAGATAACTATTGCACCGAAAAGGTAGTACTTTATTGAATTGATGTCACCATAAAATATAAAAATTGATACGAGAAAGATTATGAATATTAGTAAACCGCCCATCCTTGGAACCGGAGTTGAGTGTAATTTCCTTTTACCATCAGGCACATCAACTATTTTTATCTTGTTGAAAATATCAATAACATAAGGAGTTAATAAAATTGTTCCAACAAGAGTTGTAAAGAATATTATCAGGTATTGCATTAAAGATAATTACGATTTATAATTTTTCCATTGGGCAAAATTAAAGATTAAATCTCAATTAATTCAGAATAGCAGAATTCTTCAATTACGCTAAGACAATTCACGGGCACGAAACTGGTGAAGTTTCCTGAAGTTTTTACTGATCAAAGTTAAGAAAGGAGAATTAATGCCGTTAATTTTCATTGCCCTGTAATCTTCTTTACTCTTCTGTAAAATATTTTTAATACTCTTATTGCTTGCACCACCGAGTGACATAAGGTATGTAGTATCCGGTAAATATTGAGCAGTGATTTTATGTTTAAATAACAGTCTTAAAATCATTTCATAGTCTGCGGCAATCTTCATATCAGTTCGATAGAGACCGAACTTTTCAAATATTTCTTTTCTGATGAACAGTGTAGGGTGGGGAGGCATCCAGCCGTTTTTTAGTAAGTGATCGGTGACCAGTAAGTGCTGATCAGTTATATTACTATTTACTGAATTCTGATTACTGCTTACTAATTATGTGTTTTCCAGTAACGAATGATTGAATGATTTTCTGAATCTTTGAGTCTTTACGTCTACAGCTTCTGACTTCTTGCTTCTAACTTCTTGTCTTTCTAACATAAACTAAATCTGAATAAACAGCTTTAATTTCTTGTTTGTAGTTGATTGAAAAACATCTGCATACTTAGCTAATCACATTCTCATCCGCATACAAATCATCTGAATGAAGCAGACCAATTACATCACCGGATGCAAGTTTAATTCCTTTGTTGATCGCATCGTAAATACCTGAATCAGCTTCGCTTATAAAAACTAAATTTTTAATTTTTAATTGTTCATTTTTAATTGCATCTGCGCTTCCATCCTCCGAACCTCCATCCACAACTATGTGCTCAATATTTTTATATGCCTGACCACGCACACATTCGATTGCACGGAGCAATCCTGCTTTGTTGTTTTTGGTTGCTGTGATTATCGAGAATTTCATAGCTTAAAATTTTTAGAACAGGTCGCCTGACCTGTGAACAGCAATGACTCAAGACTGAATACTCTACATATAAATATTTTCAATCGAAAACTGACCTGCCTGCCGGCAGACAGGTTTAATGGATTTAAACTGATCTGTGAAAATCATTCCGATCTGCGTTATCAGCGTTCTATTATTCTAACTTATTTCACGATGCTTTACCTGCACTGCAGGATTTCCCTGGTAAATTCCATAAGCTTCTGCATCTTTAGTCAGGACTGATCCAATTGACAGTATGCTGTGAGTTTTCATTGTTACTCCTGGAGAAACAACCGATTTAGCCCCAACCCACACCCCGTCTTCAAGAGAAATATCACCAACGATCAGATCGAAAGTTTCTTTTTTGTAATTATGGTTACCGCATAAAAGCATTGCACCCTGTGAAAGACAAATATTATTCCCGATCTTTACATTGCCGAGATTATCTATCCACACTTCCTCACCGATCCATATCTTTATGATATTGAGAAAGCGGTTCATCCTTATCACGCGGCTGCCCGAATTCTTTTATTACTTTATCAGAATAAATCCTGCCTATAAATGGAGCCCCGTTATCCCACGTCATTGCTACACCTTCGGTCGAATGAATGAAATAACTTTCATCCAATTCGAAAAGTCCGTTATCTTTTAACCTGACAATATGTTTTAGCTTATCAACATATTTCGGTTCACCGTAAGGAGACAAGCCCATTACCTTGTATTCATCACCGTACCAGGGGAAACCAAGAAACTGCGTAAACGCAGTATAGAAAACTCCAAGTGAATGAGGATAAGTAACTGAATCCAGGACATCAATTTTATTTCCTTTGCCAACTGCTATCATTGTGGAAGAGAAATCGCCGAAACCATCAATAGACAAAATTGCTGCTTCATCGAATGGAGAAACAAAGAAAGCTGAAGCTAGATGCGACCGGTGATGTTCAATATGTTTTATTTCTGCTCGTATATCATTCTCATTAACTCCAAGACCAATGGCGATCTCAGATTTAAGTGAGGTAACTTTCTTAATGTTTGACACTCTGTCTTTTATGAACTGAAAATTAGCCAGTTTCTTTAACGAGCTTACAATTTTTTTACCAAGATGTGCAGAAGGATTTCTACCGATAGTAATGTAATCCACATCGCTGATAGTAATTCCGGCATCTTTCAAACAAAATTTTATTGACTCAGAAGGGAAACCCGCCCAGTGTTTTATCCTTCTAATTCTTTCTTCTTCAATCGCATTAATTATTTTACCGTCTTTCATCAGGCAAGCCGCTGAATCACCATGATATGCGTTTAAGCCGAGTATGTACAAATTATGTTCTCTTTCTCTATTTTCATTTTATATTATTTGAATTAAAGACTTATAATTAACAGGTTGAAGTCCTCAATTATCTAAACTCTCATATGGCCGGATACGAATCTTATTTTCACTTGCTACAATAAAATGATTTTCAATTTTTTCTGCAGGGAGATTAATTATTTCTTTAATCGCATTAATCTTTTCTGCTGGTTTCTCTTCTTTAAATCTAAAGAGAATTATTGAGGGTGGGGGTAATTGTGCTTTAAATATTAAATAACCAAAATCTTTATCGTTAGTTATAATTATTCGTTCTTCCTTATGTGCTATTTTTATTATCGTAACATCGTCACGTGAAGGGAATAGTTCACTTGCAGATTTTACATCATATCCTTTATTACGCAGAAATTCGGTAAGCGATACACCGATATTCTCATCAATCAGGAATTTCATCACTTTCTGAGAATTGGATACACTTCTTCATTCTGCACAAGCTTTTCAGCGTAAAGCAGACGCTTCCCGAATATCTTCTTTTTTTAAGGCAGGGTATTCCGCTATTATTTGATCATCGGTCCAACGCTGTGCTACTAATTTAATAACCAGCTCTACCGGAATCCTTGTTCCTTTGATAATTGGTTTGCCCGCCAGCACTGCCGGATTTATCTCAATCCTTGTTAATTCGTTCATTCTCAGACCTGTCTATTTTTATTCCTTTTATAGATTTATTTTATTTCCGCAGAAAAGATAAGAAATTCAGACGTAAAAAATCAAAGAGATGAATAAGGCAGTGTTTGTTAATTGCTTCTATTTTAGCTCTGACTGTTAACATTGTTTATTAACTAAATCTACTTAAGGCGATGGAACACGGACCAAATGGATGTAACTGATCTTCACGGATAATTCAGTTCTTAGTTTATAAGTTGATAGTTACAGTTGATTAGTTTCTAGTCATAGTTTATAAGTTGAATAAGAAACCAATAACCATAACAAAAGTAACCGAAAAACTAAAACCAAGGACTAAAAACTATTAACAACAATCAGTTCTTAGTTTGTTAGTTGAAAGTTGTAGTTAATCAGTTCACAGTTATGGTTAAACAGTTTATTTCTGAAAAACCAAAACCAGAAATTTAAAAACAAAAACTATTGACCAGGAACCGGGGACTATGCTCGTCTTCCAACTTTTTACTTTATTCCTTTATCCCTTTCTATCCCAAACCTCAAGCCCATAAATGCACTGTCAATTAACACCGAAGTTAAAGCTATACGGTTTTAACTGCTTTATATTTTAACTTTATCAGGTATTCTATTCCAATCACACTAAGTATCAGCACAAATGGCTCAGCAGCAAATTGATGTCTTTGGGTTGAAAAAAATAATAAGTGAACAAAAGTAATAGAAAATACAGGTGCAAATAAAATAATGATGTAATCCTTCATCTCACCAAAACGTTTTCTAAATAAAAATGTAATAACAGCAGTGATAAAAAAAGGAAACCTTAAACCGTGCAGCACCATGCCCCAAAAACCTAGTTCTGTAGGAACAACCGGTCCCCACAAGCTCCAGAGTGATAATACTCTCTGTTCAAGATATACTATGGGATGAGTCGCTGCGAAATTAATGTATGTCGCGATCGGATTACTAATCTGCTCCTCAGTAAAATTGCTGAACGAGTGATTGATATTGTAACCATAGGATTGAATTGATACTAAAATATTCTGTGTCTGATTACCTGGTGGAGCTGTTAGACCAATTGTATCAGAAAGAACAAACAAACCGATACCTGCGGCAAATCCTGCTGCCATTTTGAACGCTGATGTTTTGTTGCCTTTATAGATTTGATAGAGAATAAGAATTGGAATAAATAAAATTAGTGAAGGTCTGAATGAATATGTAAGGTAAGCAGTAAAACCGGCGAGTAAGTATTTCTTAGAAATAAATAAGTAAATACACAGCATCAGGGAGAGAACTGAGAGCGGTTCTGTCATAATAAACCTGACCCGGCTGAATTGATCGGGGAAAAATGCTATCAAAAAGATAATCAACAGTCTTGTTTTATCTTCAATTCCAATTTCAAATAAAATTCGTTCAGCAATTATTAAAGTTAAAATTTGTGCGGCAATGTTTATTGCAACCAAAACCGAAAGAGTGTAAGAACCTGAAAAAAATGTTACTAATGCTACTACAAGGGGATAGGCATTCGGGAAGTAAGAAATGGGATTGCCGTCCAGTATTGCTTTACCCATCTTAAGATACATTTCTGAATCACATTCAAACCAGGTGAAGTTCGTGAAAAAAACAAAATAAATTCTTGCAACAAATGATACCAGAAGAATTAAATAGAAAAGGGATTTATAACTAAGCTTTATCACTTAAAATTCTATACTGACTTTTAACTGTCTTCAATTAATATGTTTTTTTTCTTTTTCATATTATCAATAATTTTACCCAATCCTGCTGCTGCAAGAAAAATTAAAAAAGGTTCTGCAACAAAATTGTACCTCGGTATTGAATAAAAAATAAAATGCAATATTGTTAGCGAAATTATCGTTATAGCAGAAAAAACAGCCAAATAATTTTTTTCTGTAATCCAAAAACCATATATGGCTAAAAGGAGCAGTGGAAAACGGATGCCAATCAATAATCTAAATATAAAATTTTCCCTTAAACCTTCATTAGACGAAGGTAAGAATCCCCAGAATTCCCAAAGAGAATCTAATCTTTCTAAAATAAATTGAATAGGATGACTAAAAGCGAAATTCAAATAATAAGCTATTGCATCACCTGCATTAGTACTTTTTAAACCGGATTGATCTACTGTTAAATAAAAATTGTGTATAGAACTATAACCTAAAGTGAATACACCGGTTATTATTAAGCCATAAATCATCATTGCTGATAATGGGATCATAGCTAATCCTAAATATTTTAAACCTTTGGCATAAGACATTTTGTATAACAAATAAATCGCAAAAAATAATATTATAGGTATTAGAGCCGTTTTAATTGTGGCTGCAATACCAATCGATAGAGCTGCCGGTGAAAGGCTTTCTTTACCCAGGAAATAAAATGATAACATCAAAAAAAATAGAGCGGGAACTTCTGTTAATATTAATCTGACGTAGTTGAGCTGGTTTGGATAGAAAGCGAATAATAAAACTGCTAATAATGAAAAGATACTTGCGCCCAAATTTCTTTTGCAGGTTAGCCAGAAAATATAAACCGAACAGATTGATAAGAATATATTCAGTATTATTAGTGAAATATCACTGTGTTCGCTGCCGGTAATCAATGTAAGTAGTGCGATGATGACAGGATATCCATTTGGGAAATATAATCCGAACCGCCCTGCTAAAAGTTCATTTGCCTGATTTATGTAATTTACAGAATCAACACTGAACCAGGCTAAACCTGTTCCGAAAGCAATATATAACCTTGCGACGAGAGCAAATAGAATAACTATTACTAAAGGTTTATTTGAAAATATTTTTTTCAATAATGAATTTTAATCCACGTCTTCAGTTCTTAGTTTGTAAGTTTATAGTTACAGTTAGATAGTTAATAGTTGTAGTCGATTAGTTATTCGTCAACTGAGTCTAAAACAAATAAACCAAAACCATCAACTGAAAAATCAGAACTAATAACTCAAAACTATTAACCAGCTCACCGCTTATAGCTTACAGCTCGCAGCTATGCCGCTTTACGTTTAAAAATCTTAAATCCCAAATTATAAAACCACGCAACTAAGACTCCGCAAATAAACCCATCCACAAAACCCCAGATGAAACCAATTATGCCTCCCACAAAGCTGAAAGTATAACCAAAATAAATTACACCAATTTTTGAAATTGTCTCACCCGGCGAGCCCATATACAAAAGCCACCACGTTCCGAGCATTACTGCCAATCCCCAAACCAGACCGAATGCAAATCCAAGATTCCTTTTTCTAAGTTCCATTTTTTTTACTCCTCCAATTATGATTAATAACTTTAATTATTATGTGCCCTTGTTATTTCCCACAATTTAGTTTTGAAGCTATAAGCATTAAGCTTTATGCTCTGAGCTATTTGCCGGCAGGCGCTTTTCTATTGATGTCGTGTCTGAAAAAATAATCATCTACTCTAACACCTGACCGGATTTGTCATTATTAGCTGAAGGCGATCAATCTGCCTCGGTATCAATAAACTTCCTCGTGCGTTCCTAAATTGATTAGTAGAATTTCAGTTTCATTTGAATCCGGATTTTTAACAAATGTAAATATTATCCTCAGATCATAAGTTACAGCACTAGCCCAATTGTCTTCTAATATACCTTGAAGTTTATGTGTTTTTAGTTTTGGATGAAATGGATCCTGTTCCAGGAGATTCATTGCTGCAATAATTTTTTCCTTGAGATCAGGAGTGCTCTTTGTAGTTTTCTTAAAAGCTCTTTTATAGGAGGACGACCAGTTAAGAACCATTACTCATTTTCTGTCTCTTTGAGGAAATCTTCAGTCGATCCTTTTCCTGTTTTACCAGCAAAATATTCTTCTTTACTTTCCTTAACTGAATTTGCAAATTCTTTTCTCTTTGCCTCAATAACCCTGTTGTGTATTATCTGCGAAATCATTAACTGATCATCCAGCGATAGTTTAGATACTGACTCAAGAAAATCATTTATAAAAGTTCGGGAATCGCTTCCCTTGGGAGTAGTTTGCATACTAATTCCTTCTTTTCTTATTTACTCTAAAATTAGACTTTAAATCTAAATTAATCAACAATACCGCATATTTGAAATCATTTCTACCAGACTCTTGGAATTCAGGCACTATGAGATCAAAACCACTATCTGATGGTGGTTATTAGTTTGTTAGTTCATAGTTACAGTTGAATGGTTTCTGGTCATAGTTGATCAGTTGAATTAGAAACCAGTAACCATAACAAAAAACCAAGAAACCAAAACCAAACAACTTGTTATCCTGAGCTCGTCGAAGGACAACCAACCAATAACCAAAAGTTTAGCCTGATCATAACTTCCGTAATTCCTTGGCAATAACAAAATTTCACTAACTAATAACTACTCACTACTTAATGCTCACAGCTTACTACTTATAGCTCGATACCATAATGCTCTCTTAATCACTTCCTGAATTGTTTTCTTTTCTTTCTTGGCTAATTTGTTCTAATCTGATAAACTTTTACATCGACGAGAAAGCGGTACCAGAATGCGTGCAGGTAATGAAAAATAAATCCTTCTTTTCCATCAAGAAAACCAAGCTTAAAGAATATAACGGTGAATATAGTAGAGAAAGGGTCTAAGGAATAACGGTATACGGAAATAGAATTTTTCTTTGAACCATCTTTTTCTTTCGGTTTTATTTCCCCAAAATTTTGCAACTGTATCGATCTGTTTGAGATTGTACTTCTGGATAAGAAATTCTATAGCTTCGCGGGTGGAATATTTGTTGTGCTTATCTGTCCATAGTGAAATATTCTTTTGCCTGTCATAGTTTGATTCTATCACATCTATATTGCTGACTATCGTTCTGCCTTCGACTTTTATATGCTCATCCATCCAGCGGTCTTCCATTTTGCCTTTGGACTTTTTGTACACACGCAGGAAATAATTTGGATAAAATCCGCCGTGCTTTATCCATCTTCCCATAAAAAATATTTTCATCTTAACATAAACACCATCGGCTTTATCATTTTCTATTATATCTCTTAGTTCTTCAAATCCTTCTTTTGTCCATCGCTCATCTGCATCTAACCGAAGTATCCATTCATTTTTATATCGGTGTTGCTTAAAGCCCAGTTATATTGCTCCGAATAATTAATCCACTTGTTCCGGTAAATTTTGTTAGTAAACTTATTTGCGATTTCAATTGTGTTATCATTAGAAAAGCAATCAACTAAAATAATTTCATCTATAAATTCCGAAACTGATTTTAGGCATTCTTCAAGGTTTAATTTTTCGTTCAAGGACATCACAATTGCAGAGACAGGAAGCTTAGCAGGCATCTACTTTTTTACTCTTTCTTTTATCGGAATACAAGGATGGCCGTAGCAGATCATATGAGGTGGTAAATCCTTTGTAACAACCGATCTGGCACCAACTACAGCCAAATCACCTATCGTAACACCCGGACTTATATATGTTTCAGTTCCAATGAATACACCTGAACCAATTGTAACCGGTTTTGTAATCAACTTAAAATCGGGATCGTTTATGTCGTGTGAACCAGTATTGATATGTGTACGTTGCGAGATGGTAGAGAAGTCTCCTATTTTGACCTTATCCAGGTTATAAACTAACACATCGAAACCGATACCTGTATTATTACCGACTTCAAGATTCCAGGGGAACCATATTCTGGCTTTAGGGTGAATACCAACGCCATAACCGATTCTGGCACCGAATAACCTTAACAAAATATTTCTCCATCCTCTGAGCTTATGAAATGATAATCTGAAGAATATTCTTTCGACAATCCACCATATTTGCATCTTAATCTTTTCATTGAAAGAATAGGGAGAGGCTGATTTATTCAACCAGATATTTTTATCCTCCATAATAAATCTCTTCGAACTTATTTTTCATTGCTTTAGCGATGCTTTGCCAGCTATAATGCTCTTCAACAATTTTTCTGCAGCGCTGCTTCATTTCCGGGTTGATTTTATCTTTCATTTCTTTAATTGCTTCTGTAAAATCTTCTACTGTATTTGCTACCCACTTACCGCAAGAATATTCTTCAACTATTTGCCATGGCGTATTTTTACTTGCAATGATGGGGACACCGCAAGCCAATGCTTCAGCATAAACTAATCCAAAATTTTCGCTATGCGAAGCTAATGCAAAAATATTTGAATGTGAAAGAAAGTTGATTTTATCATCTCCGGAAAGATGACCAATGAAATAAATATTTCCGTCTAGATTTTTTTTATTTACGATTTCTCTCAGCCTACCTAATTCACCATTATCTTCACCAGCTATAAATAAAAATACATTTAATCCTTTTTTTATTAGCAATTCTATCGCTTCGATAAGTATATCAAAACCTTTTACTTTATGAATTCTGCCCATTGATGTTATAATAAATTTTTTATCAGGTTCGTTTATATAGCGAGAGAAAAAATTTTGCTGAACATTTATTCTGTCATAATCAGCAATACTAATCCCGTTTGGTAAAACAAAAATCCTGGCGTTTTTGAAGAATGCATTTATATTTTCTTGTTCCGATTCTGATGTAGCATGCCAGGTAATTTTAGAAAGATAAGGTTTTATGAAAAGCTTAATCCATATATTTTTTAATAATGTTCTTTTACTATCAACAGCCCAGCCGCTTAACTGTCCGCGAGGGGATAGAATGATTTTCTTTTTAAAAAAAGCCGCGAAAAAAATAGCTTCAGGAGTCGAAGGTGAAAAAGCAGAAACCACGTAAACTAAATCGCTTTTTTTAATGTCCTGCCATATTCCCAATACCATTTTTAATGATAGACCAAAAGAAGTTGAATTCCCATAATACTTTACATGAAGATTTTTTTCGAGCTCTATAAATTTATTTTTTGTTACTCTTAGTCTTTCTCTTCCGTTAGCATCTGTGGATACTACATATAATGGTTTAATAAGTTTAACCAGAGCTTGCGACAAATAGTAAACTGATAGGGAGGGACCACCGTAATATGTGGATGGATAAAAGGATGGTGAGACAAATACCAATTTCATTTTATTATTGCAGACGTTATTTCTCTTCTGTTTTTCCTGTACGTAGACTTATTAAAAAAGAATACTAAAACAAATCCGAAAAAAATACTATAAACTAGAGTTGAGACCCAAATACGGACTGGTTGAACAGTCATTCTCACAATAGAATATACCAATGAAAAATATAAAGCAGACCAAACAATATTTTGACTTCTTTTTATAAAGAAAATATCAAAGTATCTAATTAAATAACCAACAATAAGTGAAATCAAAAATATTCCAACCCAGCCAAAATTAATATAGCTTTCACCTATAAAAGTTGTCGGCATTGAACCATGAAAAATAACTTCTGGGAACCAATCATTTAGTGCTAATTGAGATATAGGTTTATCGGGGAAAATGAACCGCGGGAGAAATAAATAAAATAAGCCAAAGTATGTATCTCCCAATTCATACTCATAACGATCATTAAATCTACTTAGAACTATAGATAGACTTACCCCATCCCAAAAACGGGATATAAAAGGTAAGTAAAACCTATAACCCAAAACGTTTCTGCCTGCTTCAAACTGGTCAAAACTTTGCTGAACTAGAGTTGTCGTTTTGCTTACAGTTATCGTATTTGGATTTATAACAGAACTGACAGTTTCAGCCTGATATATTTTTGTAAAAGTTATAAAGAAAAGAATAACTGAAGTTAATAGAACTATTGATTTTTTTGGAATTTTGACTTGGTGTTTATAGTAAACAATAAAAGGTAGTATAAATAGCATCAGAGTAGCCTCTCTTGAACCACTTGGTAGCGACCAAGCAAATTCTAAAATCATCAATAAGAACAAAATCATTTTGATTTTTGAAACATTTTTTTGAGAGTGCTTTTTGGCCTCATAATAAAGAATAAATAAATATGCTAAAACAAAAATATTTAATGTAGATATTTGTGCTATTGGAGAAAAAAATGAGCTCTCAAACTGAAAGTCGCTTCTTACATTATGATAGTAAGTTCCTGTCGAAATAAGAACATATCTTACAATCCATATTGGTATATAAATAGCTAATGGAAGAATTAAATGACCTTCAATACTAACAATTTTTGGTTTTATTTCATTTTGGAAGACCGACTTTAATTTCACTTTGGACTTATTGCTATAATATCCAATAAAAAGGAGAAGTTGGCCTAATAATGTGGCAAGAATCACTTTGGGTATGAATTCAAATAAATCTACCTGGATATATAACTCCTTATAATAATAAAATGGAGCAAGTATTATAGAAAAGAGTATAAATTGAATGAGATGACCAATGCCTAGCAATACTACAAAATTAATCTCTGATGACTTAATACGTGGAATTAAAAATAATAATAATCCAAGAGCAGCAGGTAAGCCAACCGCATAAATATGTATAAGCCGGTTCGAAGGTGCAAAAAGATAGTAATTAATTATTGTAATTAATGTGAAAGATAATAGATACCGCCAATCACGATTTGAATCATTTTTTTCTTTAATCAATTTATAGCTTTTTTATATTGTTTTATTTAAGTATTAAATATTAACAATTGGAATAACTTTAAAAAATAAACTTGTTGTAAACATAATAATTACAGAGATGTAATATTATTTAATAATGCTTTTAATCTTTCTTGATTACTATACCCACTAATTTGACATTTTTGTAATCCACACGCAGCAACTTTTTCACGCAAAGTTGAGTTTCTTAAATAATAGCTTGTTAACTTTAATAATTCATCATCGGAACTAAAAAATGCAGCTTCTTTTCCTTCTTCAAATAGATATTGGTGTTCAATTGTTCTTTCTGCTAGCATAAATCCACCACAAGCCGGTATTTCAACACTGCGAGTAGTTTGTAAATCACGGTTTTCTTTTCTTAAAAAACATAAATTAATTTTTGTATTAGAGATGTACTTGGCATATTCAGCACCTAAAACCCAACCTGGTTTTATGATTAAATTGGAATCAATACCAGTATAATGTTCCCAACCAGGTCCTCTTATTATTACTCGAATGTTGTGCTTCGCCAAAAATAACATCGACTCAAATCTGTCTTTTTCGAATTGCCCTATAAATCCAACATCAGCCGAATATTTATCTAATTCATTTTCTCCTACTTTGAAAGGACGATGTACATTAGGATCGTATGAATTGTTAATAAAAACTACTTTTTTTGCACCAATATTTTCTAGTTCTACTACGTTATAACTTTTTGTTGTTACATGTATGTCATATAATGGTACCGTCATTAAATAATAACTAGATTGATTCTTGGGATTCATCATATCATCAGGTGAATAGGCGACTATTTTATTTGTTTTGTTAAATTCTTTTATTGCCTTTAATGTTTCTGGTTTGATAATCAATCCTTTATCGACCCAAATGAGATCATATTGATATTTACTTACGTGAGCAATTATCTTTTTATTAATATTCAGTATATCTAATTCCATTTGTAGACGATTGAATATTTTACTTAGCAATAAAAATTTTTTTGAATATAAAAATGTATCAATACCAATAACATTATAACCTAAACTTTTTAATGCATCATATCTTTGTAAACATGTTCCGCCATAATTTAATGGCCCTACATAGAGGATATTATTCATATGAATGATTAAATGTACTTTCCTTATCGGTATCTACTGCTAACCAAATACCAGGACTTAAATTATTGACATCTTTTAATTTTAATTTAACGCTAATATTGTAAATACTGTAACCCAATTCATTTAATATAAGCCAAAGATTTTTTAATGTATTACCACCCATATTCAATTCTTTGATTTCAGCTTCTGTTAATATTACTGGTTTAAAATTTTTAATTGTTGCCAATCCGCCTTTAATCAAATCAAGCTCACTTCCCTGGACATCCATTTTAATAAAATTGATATGTGGTATATTATTTTCCTGAACCCAATGGTCCAGAGTAACTTGTTTAACTTTTATATTTCTTCCTGCCTCTTGATAAGGATATTTACTTGACATACCTTGATTAGCCGCATCTGCAGGCATCAAAAAAAAATTGACCTCATTATTTTGTTCACCTAAAGCCAGATTGACAGGTCTTATTATATTTTCAAATTCATTGAGCGCTATATTTATTTTTAATTTATTAAATATAGATGGTTCAGGCTCAAATGCATATAACTTACCATTACCTTTATTAACAATATTTCCTATGATTAAGGACTCACTTCCATTATGTGAACCGGCTTCAATTACAGTATCATCTTTATCAATATAATTGTTCAGTATTTTATTTGTTTCCTTTTCATAATAACCAAAGAAAAAAATATTCCAACCACTAAATTCTTTAGTATTAATTAAAATTTTGAGATTAAAATTTGTGGTGTATTTTATTACTAAATCAATACCTTTAATCTTCTTTGAAGCATAATTATAGAGCAACTTTGCAAATCTTGTTCTACCTTTTTGTGGCAGAAAGCTGATAATACATTTACTTATACTAAGCCTTATTAGTTCATTCATTTACTTATATATGGTTGTTTTTTGCATAAATGCGGTAGTGGTTCCTTTTATATGCATGATTTGTGGATACTCTTTTGATAATTCACGAATGAATTTTGTCACCCCTGACCACCACGCTGTTACACGATAGTCATGCCAGGCAATCCATCCATCTGGCTTACATATTTTTAATGCATTCAAAGTATCTTTTTTTACATACTCATAATCATGACAAGCATCAACCCAAACAAAATCCACTTTTTCGTAATAAGGTGAAAAATCAAAAAATTGACTATCACCTGAAAGTTGAAAAATTTTATTTGATTCAAATGAATTTTTAAAGTCCGAGCCTATCGAATGCGAAACTATATTTTGAGGTAAATCTAAGCTATAGATCATGCAATCTCTATTCGAGTTCAGTGCAAATAGTCGCGTTGTTCGTCCAACAAATGTCCCGATTTCAAAAATGATATTAGGATTAATGTTTTTAACTAAATAACCAATATTTGCCAACTCAAATAAATCTCTTGTGTCACTTGTTTTTCTATCGTAATAACTTCCTTTAATTATTATATCTACATTATTTTCACCGATTATCTCTAAAAGATCAACTGATTTAATAAATTTATCTTTAAGTCGTAAATCCTGTGCATTTAAAACATCATGCAGAAATAATTGACTTTCTTTGAAATTTAAAATTATTGATAGAGAAGATCTATAAATTATTCTTGGAAGTGCTGTCAAATATGTTTTTAAGTAGTAAAAAATTACATTTACAAATTTCATGAATGATACACCTATTTAATAACTACCAATTATTTGGAATAATGTCTTTATTATCCCAATATATATTGCTGGGTGCTATTACAATTTTAGCTTCATGTTTACTTAACCAGGCACCCCACCAAGAAAAAGTGCTATTTGAAATAATAAAATGTTTGCAATTGCAGATAAGCCAAAAATCTTCAATCTGATTATTTGTCTTTTCAATAAACGAAGCGTGTATAGTATTACTTAAATTCTCTTTACACCATTTCACATCATCAGAGAAAATATAGAATTTAGGTTTATCAATTTTATCTTTAATATGATTTATGCTATCTATATAAAACTGAAGTGGAACTGTTTCTTTTAATTCCTTTCTTCTTATATGTACAGTAACCGAATTATTTTTAACTATTTCTTCAAGATAGTGTCTAGCTATGCTAGAGAGTGATTTATTAATGGTTATTTCTTTCCTCAGTTCATTCTTTATTCCTTCAAAGTATTCTGCCTTTTGAAAATAACCTTGCAGAAAGATTTTACTATAATTATTTAACTGTGCTTTTATGTGCTCAACAGAAAAGTTTTTATTTTCTTCAATGTAAAAAGAATTTGGGAACAATAAACTAGTAAGTATTTGTGATCTCTTGTTAATTGGATAAAATAAAGAATTGTACACTAGGATCCTTCCTTCAACAGGATATTAAAATTACTCAGTTCAAATTTTCTTTTATAAGTATCGTTCATAAAGCCCGAATATATATCAAAATAAATATCTACGTTTAAATTTATTTGTAAAGATCTTCCGAAAGCATATATAAATAGTTGATTTCCGAGCCCACCGAGTGTTCGCAATATTATCATTTTAATAATTTCTATTACTATTTTCAAAAGTCACACGTATGATATCATTTTCAATTATAATGACAGCATTTTTCGAAAACTTTTTTATATATTTTTCTAAATCAATAAAATTTGGATAGTCATTATAACCATTAAACAAACGTGCATCGTCGATTAAAATAATGTGATTATTAATTTTTGAATTAAATATTGCTCTCAATTCATTATATATGGGACATTCTAAATCACCTCTTGCTGTATTTCCACCGGAATAGTGGCCATCAAGCCAAAATATAGTTGGTTGGTTAAGCTGAGTAACAACTTCTCCTAATACTTTGCCACTATCACCTTGTAAAATTTTGATGTTTGAATATTTATCAAATCTTCTTTTTGCATTTTCCCATAATTCAGTTCCTAGTTCGATAGAATATATTTTATCAAAATATTTTCTTTGTGCAGCAACCATGTCACCAAGATAGGTTCCAGTCTCGACGAGGATTCTACATTTAAACTTTGGAGCGTATTCTCGTATAATTTTTTGTTTAACAATATGAGGTGGGGGTATTGGACAACCTTGCATCTTCCATCGCTTCAAATAAACCGGCTTTAACATTAGATTTTTATAGTATCTGTAGCTTCCCTTTAACACGGGTGAAATACGTTCTCGAAGTTGTTTGATTATATACTGCATTTTAAAAAATAAGAATGAAATATGTTATTGTTTTTGATTCAAAATAAATAGGTCACTTTTGTGAAATTTGAATCATTATGTAAAAAGTAATTAAGAACTGAATTACAAATGCTATAAGTGTTGCTAATGCAGCGCCTTGAATTCCATATTTGGGTATTAGAAAATAGTTTGCCGATAAATTTACAATTACCGAAAGAATACTTGGCAGCAATATTCTATTGCTTTTACCAAAGGAAAGAATTCTGTTCTCAAGTATTTGTGTCAGGTTTACAAATGCGTAGGCAGTTCCTATAATAATAAATATTAAATAAGCGTTTTCCGCATAAGATTTAGCAAGTAATAAATCGATAATAACATTCCCTCCGGTTATAAAGATTAAAATACCTATTAAGAATATTATTGTCGCAATCCTTATCCAAAATTTAAATGCTCTTTGTGCTTTTGCAAAATCTTTTTTGCTTTCTTCCTGAAAGAGGATTGGTCTAAAGAAGCCACTCAGGATTCCTCCTATCATTAAAAAAGGTCTGCTTGCGATACTATATACTGCTGTATAAATACCAACATCGCTAAGATTTAAAAAATTTCCAATCAAGGTACCTATCCCCAAGATTAGAAACCCAGGAAAGAATTGCCAATGGAATAAATGGTAAACCATATTGTACAATTTTAGCTTTTATTTCAATAGAGTTCTGTTTTTCTTTTATTTTATTTTCAATCTTTGGAAAATAAATGAATCCAAAAATGAATAGCCCGATTACCAGTCCTACAGATTGCCCGGCCAAATAACTTTCCACATTGTTCACTATAAGCAGTGCAACAATAAAAAACACATTAATTAATAATGCATCTACTGTTTGCCATATTGCAGCATACTTCTGTCTTCTTTCTGCAGAAAGCCGGTTAATTTTGAATCCTTTAATTGCGTCCAGTGTGTAGTACAAAACTAGGATCAATAACAATAAAAGATTAAATGCATAAGAACTGATATAAGACCACAGAAAAAAAATTATAATAAAAATTAAAACTGAAACGAATAAAACCTTTAGATATATTCCCTTGATTTTATCATCAAACCACTTAGCGTTTCCGCTATTTACATATTCCGGATGAAAACGTATCTGTGTATTCCCGACAGGAGAGATAAAAATGTTTCTGATAAGAGTAAGAATACCTAGCCATAAAGTTGCAACACCTAGGAGGTTTGCAGGAGCTATCTCTGTTAGTATTCTTAAACCTACCAGACTCATAACCGCGACAGCTACCTGCCCGAAGAATACCCATCCACCTTCTTTTATAAGATGTCGGTACTGCAATAAAAAAGTTTTAATCATTTCGGTTTGACATTAGCGATTTCTTGAGTAATTCTATTACTGCTGATGGGCTAATTTGTTTAAGGCAAAAATTATCAAATTTACATTCATTAAGACATTGGACACACAAATCACCTTCAGGTCGTTGCACAAAATTAGCTAAAGGTGGAAACCATTTATTTGCGTAATCACGTTTGCTAAATAAAGCTATAACAGGTGTTCCTACTGAGTAGGAGAGATGCATAGGCCCAGTATCATTAGAAACAACAATTTTACAATTTTTCATTAGTTCAGCAGTTTCAAGTGGTTCAAACTCACCGCAAAAATTAAAGATTCTATTTCCAATCATTTCTTTAGTTAGTTCCCGATCTGCATTATCCCCTATAAGTATAGCGTTGTATTTTCTTTCAATAACATATTTAATTACTTCCTTAAAATATTCTATTGGCCATCTGTTCTGTGGTCTCTTTGCGCCGACGACAAAGCTAATATTTTTTGAAATATCAATTAAGTTTTGCTGGATCAAAATCTCTTTTATTTTTTCACGGGTATTTTGATCTATATTTAGAGGGTATTCATACTCAAAATTTTTAAAATTATTCCTTCTCAGAATGTTCACCAATCTGTCGCGTTCATTTTCAAATTTTATATATTTGGCTTGAATGATAGGGAAGACCCGAGTTGCTGCAACTTCCCAACCGAAAGCTTTTTTAATTCCAAGCATTTTAACCCAGATTATATTTCGCAATTGTCTAGTTAGGCTCTGTTGATCCTGTGGCAATTCAATAAAGAGATCATACTTATTTTTCCTAATTAATTGTGTGAGCCGGCTTTTAGGAATATCCAGATAATCTATGATGTTATTGATAAGATTTTTATTTATGAGGTGTTTTATAGATACCAGATTACTGGCCCCTGCGTTAGTAAGTATATCAATTTGTGAATTAGGATAATTTTTTCTCACAACATTAATTGCTGGTAAAGCACAGATACTATCTCCCATTGAACCAGTACGGAATATTATAACTTTATTTATATCAGTAAGATTGGAATTATTAAAAAGAAGGTTGGAAAATAATTTTAAAATAGAATTCCTGAGCCAATAATCGACACGAACAACACTTAACTTAATTCTATCAAAAATATTCAATGCGTCTGTACTCTTTACTCGATTAAAATTTAGAAATTACATTCATTGTCCAAACTCTCGACCAATGAATTTTATTTTGCTCAAAATCTCTTCTGCAAATTTACTAATGCATTGCTGATTAAAATAATTTTTCATTTTACTGCTTGTTAAGCGAATCATTAATTGATTCTTTTATCTTTCCGTTTTTCATCCAGTCTGCAAACGGAAAAGTAAAACCTTGTTTTGGTCTGTGGACAATTTCATCGGGGAGATCACCGGTTCCATCTACAAGTATTTTTTTTGGAAAATTTTTATCAAAGCCATCTATCAAGATACGGCAGAACTGTTCCGTAGAGAAGATGATCCACAAACGGAACTCTGCAGTTC
Organism: uncultured Ignavibacteriaceae bacterium; assembly: GCA_963698525.1. Classification (GTDB taxonomy): domain Bacteria; phylum Bacteroidota; class Ignavibacteria; order Ignavibacteriales; family Ignavibacteriaceae; genus IGN2. Next base: position 183,762 of record CAVORE010000020.1, read on the forward strand.
AAGTGAATGAGCCATACTGAAAACATCGCTGTCACGGAGAAGCTGGTTGCGCATGTAGAACACGACTCAAGCATTGATACCATTACCAAATCATTTAATCGCATGCTGATCCGGTCGATTGGTCATGCATCATACATTGCACTATTCATTCATTGGTCGCATGGCTGTATGGATGCATGGCTGCATGATGCCAGCCTAATGTTTGTAAGTTCTGCATCGGTGAAAAGACCACGGATAAGTTTGTATTCTGCATTTGGTGCATCGGGATTATTAAAATACTCAATTGCTTTTGCGGGGAGTTTGTTTTTTGCCAAGTACACTTGCAGCTTTCATCAATTGTTTTGCAAGCGGTAGAGATTTTATTCTTCTGGTATTTTGGAATATTTATAAATGATGAATAACCACCGAAGAGCTCATCACCTCCAAGTCCTGACAGAACAACTTTAAGTCCGAATGACGCAGCAGCTTTTGAAACGAAGTAAGTATTGATGCCGTCAATTGTCGGCTGGTCCATTGCTTCAATAATTTTATCAAAGTCGTCAATCAATTCTTTTTCTTCAAGCCTGTATTCAAAGTGATCGGTTTCATATTTCTTTGCAGCAAGATTTGAGTATTTAGATTCATCCAGTTTATTGCCGGGGAAAGTAACGGAGATGGTTTTAATTTTATCGTGTCCTGCTTGTCGCATAAGCGAAACGATTGCAGTTGAATCAATTCCGCCGGAAAGAAAAGCACCAACTTCAACATCGGAAACCATATGAGCGTTGACTGAATCGAGCAGAGAAGTGCGAACTAAATCGCTTGCATGGTTGTATGGATGCATGCCTGTATGGTCATCTATTAAATCGAAGAATGACCAATACATCTTACATCTTACATTCTGACCTCTTACATTCCAACCAGTATCCGGGCAGTAACGCTTTTGTCTCTTCGTAAATTGTTAACGGAGCAGGAACAGATCCGGTTCTCAGGAATGCATCAATTCCTTCCATTGAAAGAGTTAATCCGTTTTTGTAATGCTTGATTGCTTTGAGTTCTGATGAAAAGATAAATTCTTTATCGTTATGCAGATAATAAAATGGTTTTATTCCAAAGCGGTCACGAGCAGCGAATAAGTTTTTTTTCTTTATCATCCCAGATAGCAAATGCGAACATACCGCGTAGTCTTTTCAAACAATCCGGTCCTTCGAGCGCAAAGAGTTTTAGAATAACTTCGGTATCGCTGTTAGTATCTTAAATTGTGGTGATTAGTGATTGAATGATGTGAATTTGATAATTTCTACGATAATTATAAATTTCCCCATTAAACACAATCGTATATCTTCCATCTTCAGTAGTCATCGGCTGATGAGCAGCGGGGGAGAGGTCAATTATTGATAAGCGGCGGTGAGCCAAGAACGAATGGATTGATTGCATGATGATGGCGCTATCTGACTGTCATTGGCTGTCAGAATAATAATACCCGAGTCATCGGGTCCGCGGTGAGCGAGAATATCCCTTGCAGATAAAACCTTTTCTTTATCAACAGGCTGTCCGTCAAAATTAATTACGCCGAATATTCCGCACATCTGTCAGTCAATTAAAAATTATAAATTAAAAACTGGAATATCTTCACAGCGTCACTCATCATTTTTAATCATTTCCCAATATTCATTCAAAATTCGGTCATCAATTTCCTTTTTAAGAAATATAAAATCTATAAGTTCCTTAGAGTTAGCCAGAATTCCCTGGATATCAATAAGATGTTTTTGAGTATTGCCTTCTCTATAAAACTCAAGTTTTTTTATTATTACATACTCCGGTGGTGCAATAAAAATAATGCTTCCGTCAAATTCAATTTCTCTTGCATTTTTCATTGCCCACATTTGAAGTTCTTCCTCGCCTGTAAGATAAATATCGGCTTTAAACCCGGTCTGGTGGTGAATAAGATTAAAGTGTCCGTTTGATTTTAACTTTAACTCAGCTTTAATAATATCAGCGGGGGGACAATAAAATAGATTAGCCGAAAAAGCATCGGTGAAGTTTTTTACTTCGCCAATTTTTAAATTTAAAACAAGGTCTATATCGTGAGTTAATCTTGGATCGCCGTAAACAATGGAAGCAACAGAACCTGTTATAAAATATCTGAACTTATACTGGTTTAAAATGTCAGTATAAATTTTAAAAAGGTTAAGATCTTGCATGAAGAAATATTTCTTTAACTTTTTTTTGAATTTCCTTTTCAGATAATTGGGGATAAAACTTAGCCACTGAGGCTTTTTTAAGCCGCATTGCTGAGTGATAGAGGTTTAAAGATAAAAACAGCTTTTTCTCAGGAGTGAAATCTTTTAAGTATGGGTTCATAAAAAAAATATTATAAAAATATATCTGTTTTAATTTAACATGCTAATTGCCAAACACCAAGCAAGGTTACCAATCCCTCCCATTCGGCGGGCAGGTATTCAACCAGGCAAACTTTTGTATTAACTCTCTCATCGTTTTCCGGAAATCTATTTCTTCAAATTATTTTTTAACTAAACTGTAATCTTCAAACCCTGAAATAAATTCACGGCAGGCTCTTGAACGAATAAACCGAAATATATATAAAACAGAGGAAGCTGAACACTTCCAACTCCCACCCACCAGGCTTCGAACTGAGCGTGGAGGATAAAGGCGGTGAGGGAAGCGATCAGGATGCTGGATGCTGGATGCTGGATACCAGATTCGGGATTCCGGATTCTGGATTTATAATCTTTATCAGGTATCTGGTATCTGGTATCTGGTAACTTTATGAACAGATAGATTATCGGTAAAATAAAGAGTATCAAGCCAATCAGCCCAGCCTCTTCAACTAGTGCAAGCGACGAATTTCCTTTTTCTCTTATTAATCTTCCGTCTTCAAAATGCTCGATGTATTCTCCGGATCGTATATCAGGATGGCTTATGCCGTAGCCGAGTCCGGTTAATCCTCCATCAAGTGCTGCTTCGTACGATGGTTCCCACATCCACATTCTGGAAGAATAAAATTCAGGGAAATCTTTTTTAATTATTTTATCAGCAAATTGATTTAATGATGGTGTTAGAAAAATTATGATTGTGAACAAAGCAGCAATTCCAAAGCTATATGCAAGCACTTTCCAATTTTTATTCAAAATTAAAAATACAATTGCTCCGAACAGTAATGATAGAATTGAAGCACGGGAGTAGGTTAGTACGAGAAGTAATAAGTTAGCAGTAAGCAGTAAGCAGTAGGCAGTAAGTGGTAAGTAGTTAATCGCAGGTATTGATTTTGTTTTTTTCTCTTTACCATTAACTGATGACTGGTTATTGTTCACTCCGTCCTGTTTCCAAAATTTTAGAAAGACTGCCGGCATTGTGAACAAGAGAACGCTTGCCAAAAGATTCTGATGTCCGAAGAAGCCAATAAAACCTTTTCCGTGTCCACCTGTCCAGCTATCTGCTGGTATGTTTGTAATCAAAGAGAATAAACAAATAAAAACAACAATAATATTTGCAGGGAGAAATAAATCGAAAATACTTTTACCTGAATGCCGCATCCATAAAATTCCCGCTGAGATACAGCCTGCGGAAATCAAAATAAAATACAAGGCTCTTGCTGAGGATATTTCCGGATATGATGACCATAGAGCAGTTAATAAAAACCAAATCCCCGGAATGAAGGAATAAGTAATGGTGATGGATCTATGGAGAGGTAATGTTATCAGCTTTCGGAAGGTCATCGCTGAGTCGAACGCTCGAAGGTTGCTTGAATCTCGAACTGTAAAGCTAATAAACTATGAAAATAACACACATTACCGGAACTGCGTAGTAAATAAAACTTATCTCCTCAATTGAACGGCTCACTATTGCTAAAACAAAAAGAGGAGCAGAGTATTTAATTAATTTTTCAGGGTTCAAGATTTTTAAGATCGAGTGTTGGTTGAAGAACAATTCCTTCAGCATCCTTTTTGAACATTATGAAAACTTTTGTGATCAGCAGTGTAAATATGTAGCTCCACGTGATAATAAGCAGCCATAAATAATTAATTGATATCATTTCCTGCATAATCACAATGTATAAAACCACGAATGCTGAAATAATGATACTGAAAATTATTGAAATGCTTTTTTGTTTTTCGGTTCCCAAAGATTTGAACAGGTATGCATTTACCGGAAAGTGAAAGATGACATACAGAGAGTAACCTGATATCATCAGTGTTAATATGTTGACTACAATACTATAATCTACCGAAGATGGAAATAGTGCAGGGAAAAAGTTGACTGCTATCAGCAAACAAACTGCGTAAAGAATAACAAGCGAAGCCGAAAGTGAAAATCCTTTCTTTAGAATGTTTGATTTGCTCGTATTCAGCTCAGAAAAAAGATACTGCTCAATTATAACCCCGATATAAAACATAGGTGCAGTCAATCCCCATGCAAATGTATATGAGTTCGCAACTTCCAGATCGAAAAAATGGTTTACAAAATATTTATCGGCAGCCAGTGCAAGTGACACAGCCGAATTAATTACAAATGCTGATAAACCAATTTTATAAAAATCCTTAAATTTTTTGAAAGAGATATCCGGGGAGATACTTGTCTGCTTAATGTAATTTGTCAATACCGTTAAAAACCAGAGCGATGCCGCTGCAGGTAGTGCAATAAACAAATTTATTTTAAAAAATATAATCGCCGGGATGATTAGTAAATGAAGTATAGAATAAAGAACTGTGAGCAGAACATATTCCCTGTATTTCCCTGAAAATAAAAGATGGAATACGAATACACCTGAAGCTGAAATTAAAATACTGTAAATAAATATCGCGCCAATTTCAAAAATATCATTGAACGGAGCCGATACGATCTGAAGAAATACGTATGCAACCAGCGAATTAAATATTATTGCAGAAGCAACTGTTCCAACACTCACTCTTATTCTTGTTACTGC
>CAVORE010000021.1:0-83776 GCA_963698525.1 uncultured Ignavibacteriaceae bacterium
CCTAATATTGTTTGCATGATATTTTTCCCTAAATAAATTATAAACTTTTAATACTTAAATATATGTGAATTTGAGCTGTTCGTTTTTTTGGTTGTTTTATAGATTCACAGATAGCATCTTGCATTTAGAAAAAGCAAGCATTTCCTGATTATCAACAATAAAACAATGGATTTCATTCCATCATATAAAAAATTATCGGAAGAAGAGTTCGCAAAGCGTTTAATTCGCGCTGAAGAAATTCTAAAAAGCTGCACAAGCTGTCCGAGGAATTGTCTGGCTGATCGGACTAATGGAGAATTCGGAACTTGTCAGAGCGGTGACAAGCCAATTGTTTCTTCTTACACTCTTCATTTTGGTGAGGAGCCTGTTCTTTCGGGAACTAATGGTGCCGGAAATATTTTTTTTGGTAACTGTAATCTGAGATGTGACTACTGTCAGAATTTTGAAATAAGCCAACGCCCATTATTTGAAAAACTAAATGAAGTTTCTGTTGAAAGACTTTCTGATATCATGATTGAGCTTCAAAATAAAAATTGTCATAACATTGGTTTGGTTTCACCAACTCATTTTGCTGTGCCGATTTTAAAATCAATTAAAATAGCAGCAGAAAAAGGATTAAGACTCCCTATAATTTATAACACGAATAGCTATGATTCTGTTGAGATGCTAAAGCTTTATAAAGATGTAATTGAGATTTATCTGCCCGATTTTAAATATGGGGACAATGAAGATGGAAGACGTCTTTCAAAAATTCCCGACTACTTTGATAGGTGCAAACTTGCAATTAAAGAAATGTATGATCAGGTCGGCGGTGAACTGGTTTATGAAAATGGTGTTGTTGTGCGGGGTTTAATAATCCGGCACCTGGTTCTTCCAAACGGTTTAGCTGAATCAGAAGAGGTATTTAAATTTGTTGCTGGCCTCGATCCGAAAGTTTACATTTCGCTAATGGCACAATATTATCCAACCAACTGGGCCGGGAGAAATATTTTGTTGAATAGAAAAATAACGCAAACCGAATACGCTCGTGTTTTAAAACTACTTGATAAATATGGTTTGGAAAATGGCTGGGTTCAGGAAATGGAAAGCAACGATTTTTACCGACCAGCCTTCAATGAAAACAGAGCTGATCCGTTTGACAATAAAAAGCTTTTTGAATTGGATGCTGGGAAAATTAAATGATGCATTATTTTTTTAAACTAAACATGCTCTACGATCAGTCCTTCGTGTGCTAAGGAAAGAGATTCGATAGCAACCTCGCTTCCATTAGCATTGAGAGGAGAATACTCTAGCTTAAATGGGAAAGCATTTTTTATTTTCCAGACTACAACTGGCTCATGGTTTTCGTTTAGCAAAGAAATAGTAACGTCCCGCCGTTCAACCTGGTTAAATCTTGCTGTGTTAATCCAGACATAAAACTCATTATCATTTTTAAATATTCCCCTTTTCAGAACAATTGGAGAATAATGTTTTTGCCCTGGCATAACGGTAACGGAATTTTCGGGCGACGATCCTTCGCGGTAAGGGACTACATCAAGCTCAATTGAAAGTCCGCTGACTTCCATAAAACCAATATTATTTCCGCCCCACTCAACACGGAAATGATTTTTAGTGCCGGGATATTTCATAAATAGTCTCCTTAAAAAATTAAAGGGTAAACATCCTTTGTGTGAATTTTCCATTTAATGGCAAAAAGTTTAATTAGTATTTCTTTGGTGCAAGAAATTTGTTATATAATATTAATCCGATAATTGTAACCACACCAATCATTGAAAAAATAATCCACAATGTGCTCGGTTGATTCAGGTTATCAACAAAATGAACATAAAGATTTGCGCCGAGAATTCCACCAATAAAACTTCCGAGAACACCATAGAGAAATGCATAGCCAAGATACAATGCTTTTTTGTCTTCTGGTGCTATCAGCCCCACATAGCTTATAAATTTTGGGTGTGCCGTCATCTCTCCGATTGAAAAAATTACTATACCAAGAATGAAAACCCAGATATTCGTGTTGATTGCAAGTATGGCCATTCCAACCGTTCCCATCGCAATTCCGGCGATCATTGTGGGAAGGGCTTTCGTGTGTTTAACAATGTTCGAAACTACTATTTGTAACAGTATTATTGTTCCGGCATTGATTACTGTAACATGTTCAATATCGAATTTCCAGTTTAAGCTAATTCCTACTGCCGAAAAAATTCCGTTAACAAAATTATCCACCGAGGTAGCATCAACATATTTCTGAACATACCAGAGTACCGAATCAAACATCTGGAAATAGAGAATCCAAAAGCCGGAGTAAATAACAATAAGCCCGATGAATCTTACATCAGTTAAAACCATCACGGCACCTTTAAGTACTTCTGCAATAGTTTTTGTATTCTCCGGTTTTTTTGGTTCTTTATAAACTAGAAGCGTCGGTATAAGCATTGCGGCAGTTCCTATTGCTGAGGCAAGCATAACATACTGCCAGCCGAAATTACTTTTAATGTAAGGAACCAAGATGAGCGGAAATAAAAAAGCCCCAAGATTTATTGACCAATAAAAAATTCCGAAACCAAGGGTGCTGTTGGTTTCGTTTGTTTCTCTTGCAATTGTTCCGGATATCATTGGCTTAAAGGCGCCGGCACCAACTGCCATTATTATTAAGCTTGCAAACACCATTGCATATTCGGTTGTTTGACTTGTCAGAAAGTAACCAATTCCCAAAAAGATAAATGCGAAGATCAAAGTTTTTCTATAACCAAATCTTTCACCGATTGCGCCGGACAGAATAGGAAGAATATATAGCAGCGGCTGAATTGTGCTTTTAATTACTCCAACGCTCTCTTTTGAAAAACTGAGTTGATCGGTCATATAGACAGAAAGGATGCTCATCATTCCATAATATGAGCCTCGCTCGAAGAATTCCATTAGTATTACAACCCAGTAATTTTTTGAGAAAGAAGATATGCCTGGCTTTTTTTCGGGGATGTTGTCTGCCATAAAAGAGCTCCGTTTATTTTATAGTAAGAGAATTTTGAAGGGCAAAATAGATGCTGTTAATGATTTTGCCAAAAATATTTTAGTACAAAATCCAATAAATGGTGTTTATTTTTGTTAATATACAGAATAAATTATTTTAACATAACGTACTACAATTTTACAAAAAACAATGGGAAATATTCCGATAAAATATTACCTAGGGGGCTATTATTTAGTTAAACTGCGCCCGATAAACTTTGGAACAAAAAAAGGTAGTTTGATATATACATGTAGTGATTGCATTAATGACAGTCTGTTGGAAATCTGGTCTTTTCCTTGGGCCATTGAAAATCAAAGGGTAATCCAAGAAGAAAAAGAAAAGCTGAAAATAGACAGCTATAAAATAAATGAAATTAAAAATTGGGTTGCCGAGAAACTTAAATCGGAATTAATCGGTTGCCCTAATGTGTTTATGACACTCGACAGTGTATTAGAATATAAACGGATATTCTTTCCACATCTAGAAGATCTAAGAATTATAGCTATTTATTTTGACGAATATGGAGCATCAGATTTGGTGAAAGAATTTGAGTCACCGTTCGACAAACTGGGTGAATTTGGACTTCGCTTAACTCTTTTGAAACGAATAGAAGATGTTAAAAGTAAAGATGAAATTTTACTTGGCTATGATTTAATTGGTGTTGAGGTAGGGGGTAGTTTTCATACTTTTCATTGCAATGATATGGGAACCAAAATATCAGAAAAATTTGGACTTAGATTAAACGACTATGGACTTTTTGATCATACAAAAGATTGGAAACCAGTCCTTGAATTCTTAAACGGTATAAATACAGGCTTTGAGCCTGATCCTTGGATCGTAGCAAAAGTAAAGCTAATAACAAACAATTAGAACGTCAGCTACTCCTTAATAATTCAGAATCGGGCTCATCCATCTCTCAATTTCTTCAACACTCATACCTTTGCGGCGATGATAATCGAGAACCTGGTCTTTGCCGATTTTGCCAACTGTAAAATATTTTGCTTCCGGATGTGAGAAATATAATCCGCTAATACTTGCAGCAGGATACATTGCCAAGCTCTCAGTAAGTTTTATCCCGGTATTTTTCTCGGTATCAAGCAATGAAAATATAATTGGTTTTTCGGTATGATCTGGCTGCGCCGGATAGCCGGGGGCTGGACGAATGCCAATATATTTTTCTTTTACTAAATCCTCAGTGGAAAATTTTTCATCAGAAGCATAGCCCCAATATTCTTTTCGAACAAGTTCGTGAAGATGCTCGGCAAATGCTTCTGCTAGTCTATCGGCTAATGCTTTTACCATTATGCTGTTGTAATCGTCGTGTTCCTTTTCAAATTTTTGTACAAGCTTTTCAATCCCAATTCCGGCGGTGACGGCAAACATTCCTATATAATCTTCAATTCCTGTTTCCTTTGGCGCAATGAAATCGGCGAGGGCAATGTTGGGTTCTTTTGATGATTTTTGCATTTGCTGTCTTATCGTATGAAGAACTCTCTTCACACCTGTTCTTGATTCATCGGAATAAATTTCAACGTCATCAACGCCTACTGAATTTGCAGGGAATAATCCAACAACTCCACTTGCAATAAGTAAATTTTCATTTATGATTTTGTCGAGAAGTTTATTTGCATCATCAAAAAGTTTTTTTGCTTCTGTGCCAACAGCTTTGTCATCAAAGATGGATGGATATTTTCCTTTTAACTCCCACGTCACAAAGAATGGTGTCCAGTCAATATAGTCTCTTAAAGTTGAAAGTGAGTAATTATTTAGAGCGGTTACCCCGGGCTTGTTTGGTTTTTTTACTCTGGATTTTGCCCAGTCAATTTTTAACCTGTTATTCCTGGCTTGTTCAAGAGAAATAAAATTCTTTTCACTTTGCTTCTTTGAATAATCTTCTCTTAGTTTTTCATATTCATCTTTAAATGACTGAATATATTTTTTTCTTTCTCCTTCGTTTTCATTTAGAAGATTTGAAACAACCGGCACACTGCGAGAAGCATCAAGAACGTGAATTACAGCACCGCTGTAATTCTGTGCTACTTTAACGGCTGTGTGAACACGTGACGTCGTTGCTCCGCCAATTAGCAACGGAAGATTCATTCCTCTTCGTTCCATTTCTTTAGCAACATGAACCATTTCATCAAGCGATGGAGTGATGAGCCCGCTTAAACCTATAACATCAACTTTTTCATCAATTGCAGTCTGAAGAATTTTTTCTGTGTGAACCATTACTCCAAGGTCAATTACGTTGTAATTGTTACACCCAAGCACAACACCAACAATGTTTTTGCCGATGTCGTGCACATCGCCTTTTACCGTAGCCATTAGAATACGACCGGCCTCTCCCCGTCCCTCTCCAAAGGAGAGGGTGGAATCTTTTGGTAATTCAGATATGTCTGCTTTAATAGCAATTAATATCTTATTCAACACATCCTCTATCCTATTAATTACTTCCTCATTTTTAAATCTCAGAACTTTAAACCCCTGCTGATTTAGCCAATTTGTTCTTATTTCGTCTGATTCCTGATTCTCTGGTAGTTGATGTATCGATCCATCCAGTTCGATCACCAATTTTTTAGAAAGACAAACAAAATCTGCGATGTATTGCCCGATTATATGTTGCCTTCTGAATTTTAATCCATTTAAAATTTTTGATTTAAGCTGTTCCCAGAGTATTAATTCAGCCGGGGTTGGATTGTTTCGATTTTTTTTTGCAAATTCTTTCAATAAAGAATATAAAATCGGATCCGCTGTTTGATATCCAAAATTATTGTCAGCTGATTCTTTCTTCAGTTCAGCCCCTTCCCTTCGGGAAGGGGACGGGGGATGGGCCATATATGGCTCAAGTATGCCTACGGCCTTCTTCATCACTCTGGCGCTTTTTACAACCTGGGGAAGAAACATTTTGCCGGCACCAAACAAATCCCCGACAACATTCATTCCCGCCATTAGGGGGCCTTCGATTATTTCCAATGGCTGTGAATATTTTAATCTCGCTTCTTCAACATCTTCATCTATGAAATCAACAATTCCTTTTATAAGTGAATGTTTTAATCGTTCCTCAACGGGAAGTGTTCGCCAGTCATCTTTTTTTTCTTCTACCCTATCTTTCTTTTTTATTGTTTCTGCATATTCAATTAGTATTTCCGTAGCATCCTGTCTCCTGTTAAGAATTACATCTTCGACTTTTTCAAGAAGCTCTTTTGGAATTTCTTCATACACTTCAAGTTGTCCTGCATTGACGATTCCCATATCCATTCCTGCTTTTATGGAATGGAACAGAAATGCCGAATGCATTGCCTCCCGTACCGTATCATTTCCACGGAAAGAAAAAGAAAGATTGCTCACGCCACCGCTGATTTTTGTAAAAGGAAGATTTTGCTTTATCCACCTCGTCGCTTCGAGATAATCAACTGCATAATTATTATGTTCTTCTATGCCCGTAGCGATTGCAAGAATGTTCGGATCAAAGATTATATCCTGCGGAGGAAAGCCAATTTCCTTTGTAAGAATATCGTAAGCCCGTTTACAAATTTCTATTCTTCTTTTAAAAGTATCAGCCTGTCCTTTCTCATCGAAAGCCATAACAATAACAGCAGCACCATAACTTAAAACTTTCCGCGCGTGTTCCTTGAAAACTTCTTCTCCCTCTTTAAGTGAAATTGAATTAACGATTCCTTTTCCCTGCAAACATTTTAATCCCGATTCAATTACTGACCACTTAGAAGAATCAATCATAATTGGAAGTTTTGCAATATCAGGTTCCGCTTCGAGAATATTAAGAAACCTTGTCATCGCTGCTTCAGAGTCCAGCATCCCTTCGTCCATATTGATATCAATAACCTGCGCTCCACCTTCTACCTGGTCACGCGCAACTGAAAGTGCCTCATCATAATTATTATCTTTGATCAACCGTGCAAACTTTTTAGAGCCGGTTACATTTGTTCTTTCACCGATGTTCATAAAATTTGAATCGGGACGAAGAACAACCGGTTCAAGCCCGCTTAATCTTAAGTAGGGCTCCTGCTTTTGGGGAATTCTTGGTTTGTATTTTTTTACAATTTCAGAAATTGCTTTTATATGATCCGGAGTTGTGCCGCAACAGCCTCCAACAATATTTACAAATCCGCTTGCCAAAAAATCTTCAAGAACTGTTGCCATTGTTTGGGGGCTTTCGTCATAACCGCCCATTTCATTGGGAAGTCCGGCGTTTGGATAAACAGAAATAAATTTATCCACTACGTTTGAAAGATCTTCGACAAAGGGTCTCATTTGTTTTGCACCAAGCGCACAATTCAATCCAACACTGACAAGATTTTTTGTGTGTGCAACAGAAATGTAAAACGCTTCAACTGTTTGCCCCGATAATGTTCTCCCGCTTTGATCCACTATTGTTCCCGATATCATTACAGGAAGATTAATTTTTATTTCATCAAAATATTTTTCTACAGCAATTATGGCTGATTTTGCATTAAGTGTGTCAAAGATAGTTTCAATCAGAATAATATCAACCCCGCCATCAATCAACCCGCGTGCTTGATCATAATAAGAGTTCACCATTTCATCAAATGTGACTGCACGGTATCCGGGATCGTTTACATTTGGCGACAGAGAAAGTGTTTTGTTTGTTGGTCCGAGCGCCCCCGCAACAAATCTGCGTTTGTCGGGGTTCTCTTTGTTAAATTCTTCCGCAACTTCCTTTGCAATTTTCGCCGCTTCAAAATTTATTTCATAAGAAAGGTGCTCGGTGTGATAATCCGCCTGTGAGATTGACGTCCCGTTAAATGTGTTCGTTTCAACTATATCTGCGCCGGCCTCAAAGTACGCGCGATGAATTTCTTTTATTATTTTCGGCTGTGTAATTGAAAGAAGATCGTTGTTTCCTTTTAAATCGTGCGGATGATTATTAAATCGTTCGCCACGAAAATCTTCTTCGGTTAAATTGTGACGCTGGATCATTGTGCCCATCGCACCATCAAGAACCAGAATTCTCTCGGTCAATATTTTTTTTAATGCTTCGACTGTTAGTTTCATAAATATCACATTGCTGAATTTGTTTCAGCATCTCCTTCACAATTTAAAATTCTAATTAATAATATTTGAAATAAAACAATAAGGCCAGGCTTTTAAAAGTCATTCTTTGTTACTAAGGTTAGAAAAAACGATAAGTTTTTAGCAACCCCTTGCAAAGACAACCTTAGAAACATACAATAACCAGAAACACCTTAACCTTATTGCCTTACTCTTTATGTAAAATAAATAATTTGAAATTTTCCCGGATAACTTATATCCAGAATCTAAAAAAGTATTTCAGCAGATTCCGAAATAAATTCGGAATGAAGTTTAAAACAAAAAACCTCTTCAGATGATATGAAGAGGCATAAAACTATTCTTCATCTCATCTTTCCAACCACAAAAGTGGAAGGCAGGATTTAGCACCCGACATCCCGATTGAACTTTCTTTTGAGAAGTTAAATCGAAACCGGCTGCTACGGCATCAGCGGGCCTGTTCCCTACGCCGTTCTTGATAAGAATTATTATGTAAAAGAACTTATAAAAACTGTTTTAAATATAAGAATTATTGATACCATGTCAATGCACGAATGTGTGTACGCGAAGAAGCCTCTTTGCCTTTTTAAAACACGGACAAATATAACTAAATTGGTTTTGGAAAAAACAAAGGATTTTATTGTATGATAGTAGTTACTGGCGGGGCCGGATTTATCGGAAGTGCAATTGTTTGGCAGTTAAATCAGCTTGGTGAAACAAACATTATTCTTGTTGATGAGCTTGGAGTGGGGGAAAAATGGAAGAATCTCGTCCCACTAAAATTCGATGAATTTATTCATAAGGATGATTTTATCTCTATGATAATTGATAGAGATCTTCCTTCAGAAATTAAATGCATAATTCATATGGGTGCAAATTCTTCAACCACAGAAAAAGACGCCGATCATCTTTTCTCAAATAATTACCTCTACACTCAAGAGCTTGCTAAGTATTCCCTTGAAAAAAATATTCGTTTCATTTATGCTTCTTCGGCGGCAACATATGGAAACGGAACAATGGGCTTCAATGATGACGACACAAAGCTCGAAACTCTTCGTCCCCTAAATATGTACGGCTACTCAAAACAACTCTTTGATCTTTGGGCGAAAAGAAATAGTGTGTTCGACAAAATCGTTGGGCTAAAATATTTCAACGTGTATGGTCCGAATGAGTATCACAAGGGCGATATGCGTTCTGTTGTTCATAAAGCATTTGAGCAAATCCGCGATACGGGAAAAGTTAAACTGTTTAAATCTTTAAATTCAAAATACAAAGATGGTGAGCAGCTTCGTGATTTTGTTTACATAAAAGACGCGGTTGATATGACTTTGTTCTTTTTGGACAAGCCAGCTACTAATGGTTTATATAACCTGGGAACCGGAAAAGCACGAACATGGAACGATCTTGTTTCAGCCATTTTCAAAGCACTAAACAAATCTATAAACATTGAGTATATCGAATTGCCCGAACACTTGCGTAAAAAGTATCAATATTTTACAGAAGCCAATATGAATAAAATGAAAAAAGCCGGCTTCAGCGTTCCAATTACAAGTTTGGAAGACGGTGTGGCCGACTATGTGAAAAATTATTTGCTGGGCGAGCAATATCTGGGAGCTTAACAACTAACGATAAGAATCTTCATCGTCTTCTTCGAACAGATCGTCTTCGTCGTCAGGAAAATCATCTTCGATTATATCATCTTCTGAAGGCTCCGCGTCAAAAGGATTGTCATCCTCTTCTTCTTCTTCTTCTTCATAAAAATCATCTTCCTTGTCACTATCAGAATCATCCTCGTCCTCATCTTTTTTCTTTCGCTTGGCGGCATTAATAGTATATTGATCGTCTGCAAGACTCAATTGACGACTAATAGGTTCGCTATCAAACGAGGTTTCCAGCAATTCTTTTTCGTTTAGCTCCATCGAATATTTCTCCCACGTTTAAGTTTATTCATTCAAGTTATTTTCAAAGGCACGATTTAATATTCGCAATAATTTTTTTATACACAAATGATTTTTTTTATACGTCAAAAGATAAAATTTCCTTTTAAATCTGCAAATACTTTTTTCCGTCAAAGAGTTATTTTGTGACAATCAAAATATTAATTTAAGGCAAATATGAAACTGGCAACTCTTTGTTATGTAATGGATAAAAAGAACAACACCACGCTGATGATTTACAGAAACAAGAAACAAAATGATTATCATGAAGGAAAGTGGAACGGTCTTGGCGGGAAATTTGAGCCGGGCGAATCTCCTGAAGAATGTGCAATCCGGGAAATTGAAGAAGAGAGCGGGCTTAGGGTTAAAGGTGTTGTGATGAGGGGATTTATTACTTTTCCTTTGTTTGATGGAAAAGATGACTGGTATGTTTTTTTATTTACCACCGACGACTTTGAGGGGAAACTAATTGATTCACCCGAAGGAAGGCTTGACTGGATACCCAATGAAAAACTAACTGAGATCGGTTTGTGGGATGGTGATAAAATTTTTATTCCCTGGCTATTTGACAATAAATTTTTTAGTGCCAAGTTTAATTATAAAGACGGACGGTTTGTGGATTACTCGGTAGTGTTTTATTAAAACATTAGCCACGAATTAAATATTCATGCAATTACTTCCGGAAAGTTTGGCTGACACCGACATATATTTCTTGTACTTATCCGGCAAGCTCTATGTGTATCAGAAATAGTAGTTAATAACATAGCCCCAAAGTATCGCCGCGGTAAGACTAATTAATAAAGCCTGAAGAGCAAACTTCAGCTTTCCATCTTTAAACAAAACAATAGGCCCAAAACCAGCACCGGTACTTAACCCCGCAACAGTTGCCCCGATTGAAAGACCTGTGTGTAAAAATGCCTCTGCTATTGCTATTGAAGCTGCACAGTTTGGAATCAAACCGAATAAAGCAGCAACAATAATTTGAATGTTTGGATGTGATTGAATTGAGCTGATCAACCGCTCTCCATCTGCGAAGTATAAAACAAATGAGAGAGCAATCGTAACGAGTAACACCCAAAAATAAATTCGCAGAGTACGCTTTATTGTGTGAAACGTAATTTCTTTATACTTTGTTTTTTCCAACTCGTGTTTTATTTCAACAGCGTGTGAAGAACTAACTTCCGGTAATTCCCCACCATATAGTTTTTTGCTCAGTATCAGATCAACAGCATAACCAGTAATTACACCGATTAATAATTTAAGCCCCACGATATAAAGAATCATGTTTTCCTGACCGCGGTTAGCAAGCAGAACCGGAAGTGCTTCGTCAGAAGTTGCTAAGTAAGTTGCGATAAGAGTTCCCAGTGTTACTCTTTTTGAAAGATACAGAGTAGTTATAAAAACCGACATTCCACACTGTGGAATAATCCCGAGCAATGTTCCTGCAAGCGGACCAAGTGGGCCGGATATTTTTAATTTCGATACAATATCAAGCTGCTTTGTGTGTGAGAAGTATTCAAGAATAAAATACAAAACAAACAAAACCGGTATCATTAAATAAGTATCGGCAAGTGAGCTTAGAAGTAATTCGATAATTCCGGATGGCTGATGTTGGTGCATAATTGATAATTCAGAATCTTAACGAATGGCTAATCTATAAACCTAAATTTTGTTTTCTGTAAGAAATTTTTTAACTGCTTTGTTTACTTCCTGTGGATTTTCAATCGGTGCCATGTGCCCGGCACCCTCAATTATGATAAACTTGCTGTTCGGGATTTTTTCAGTCATTGGTTTCATGATGCTTGGTGGTGAAAGCTTGTCTTCGCTGCCACAGATTATTAGCGTCGGCAATTTTATTTTTGGCAGGCTGCTAGTTGTGTCCGTTCTGCCAGCCATTGCCAGCAGACATCCTTTTACTCCCAACTGATTATTCTTTTTAGACCGTTCAACTACTTTTCTGAATTCTGCATTATTCTCCTGAACAAATTTTTTGCCAAAACAGTTTAGCACAAATGATTCAATGAAATTATCAAAATCGCCGGAGTTAATTTGTTTTATAGCTGCTGCACGTTTGAGCTTGCCTTCGTTATCGTCTGCTTCAGATTTTGTATCACATAAAATTAACGCACTGAATTTATCATGCATTCTTTCAACAGTACGTAAAGAAATGTAGCCACCCATTGATAATCCGCATAATATTGGTTGGTTAAGTTTTAATTCATCTACTATTTTTTCCAGATCATCAACGAATCTTTCCAATGTAAATTGTCCGTCATCAACCGCAGACTCGCCTAACCCACGAATATCATAAGTAACGCACAAATAGTTTTTACTGAGCTCCTCCACTTGCGCGTTCCACATTAAATGATCAAATGGGAAGCCGTGCACAAAAATTATGGATTTGGGTTGATTGTCTCCCTCAATAAAAACGGAAAGATCATTAATTGTTTTTTTCATCATTACGCCTTAAAATATTTGTTATGTTCAAATGAAATTTAATTCATTATGTCTTATTATTCATATAAGAATAAAAATTTTTACTTTTAGCTCATTATCAGGGTTCAGATGAAAACTAAAAAAATGAAAATAGCCTTTGTTGCAACCGAGTGTGTTCCATACGCAAAAACCGGTGGACTTGCCGATGTTGCGGGTTCTCTACCAATAGAGCTGGCAAACCTCGGTTGTGATGTTAAGGTCTTTATTCCAAAGTATGCCCGCATTGATGAGGGCGCACATAATCTGAAGTATAATTGGGACATAGGCGAAATGCCGATTAGAATTAACGGGGCGATCAGATCGGCTCACGCTCATCAAAGCAAACTTCCAAACACTAATGTTGATGTTTATTTCATTGATTGTCCGCATTATTTTTATCGTCATATAATTTATACAAACGACCCGGATGAAGATGAACGATTTACTCTTTTTTCAAAAGCTGTGATCGAAACTCTTCAAAGGATGCAATGGGCGCCGGATGTTATTCATTGCAATGATTGGCAAACGGGGTTACTGCCGCTTTTTATAAAGGATAATTATAGCTGGGACAAACTTTTTGATAACACAGCAACACTCTTTACCATCCACAACATTGGCTACCAGGGATTGTTTTCTAAGTCCGTTCTTTTGAGTGCGGAAATTCGCGGTGATCTTTTTTATCCCGGCGGTCCGGTCGAACACGACGGGGCAGTCTCGTTTATGAAAGCCGGCGTTTCTTTTTCAGATATAATTAATACTGTAAGCAACACATATGCACACGAAATTCTTACACCAGAATACGGTGCCGGAATGGAAACAACATTACAGCAGCGTGAAAATGATTTGTATGGAATTTTAAATGGCGCTGATTATAATCTCTGGAATCCTGAAACTGATGTACATCTTCCTTATCACTATACCGCAAACGACTTAAGTGGAAAGTATCTGAATAAAAAATATTTGCTTAAGCATTTTCAAATGAAGCCCGATGAAAACATTCCTCTTGTTGGAATTGTCTCCAGAATGGTTCTTCAAAAGGGCTTTGATATTTTTTCCGATTCGATAAATGAACTAATGGGTCTTAATGCACAATGGATTATACTTGGAAGCGGCGAAGACAAATTTGAAAACCTGTTTCGCAAACTTTCAAATCAGCATCCCGGAAGGGTTGGCGCATATATAGGTTTTAACGATGAGCTTTCTCATTTAATTGAAGCGGGTGCAGATATGTTTTTAATGCCTTCAAGATACGAGCCTTGCGGGCTGAACCAGATATATAGTTTAAAATACGGAACCGTTCCAATCGTTAGAAAAACCGGCGGACTTGCGGACACAGTAAAAGATTGGGACGAGCAAAGTCATTATGGATTTAAAGATGGAAATGGATTTTCTTTTTATGATTACTCAGGATTTGCTTTATATAAGTCTGTTGAACGAGCAGTAAATACTTTCAAGCATAAAAACATCTGGAAAAAAATTCAAAATAACGGAATGAAATCAGATTTTAGCTGGACACGTTCTGCCGAAAAATATTTGGAGCTCTATAAGCTGGCAAAGGAAATGCGCAATTAGTCCTTGTTTTCTTTTCATTATAATTTATTTTTTCCACTCATTAATAGTCTCTGCAATGCCACACATCAACATTGAAATAAAGGCAAGAACAGGTCGGCTTGATAAAATCAGAGAGATATTAAAATCAAGCGCCGCAAATTTCGTAGGAATTGATCATCAGGTGGATACTTACTTTAAGGTTGGTTGCGGCCGATTAAAATTACGAGAAGGAAATATCGAGAACCATCTTATTTATTATGAAAGAAGTGATACGCTGGAACCTAAAAAATCAAGCGTGATTTTATTCAAGCACAATGTTGATTCGAACCTGAAAGAAATTTTAACCAAATCAATCGGTGTTCTGATTGTAGTAGAAAAAAGAAGGGAGATTTACTTTATTGATAATGTAAAGTTTCATCTTGATAGTGTTGCGGGGCTGGGTACATTTGTAGAAATTGAAGCGATAGATGAAGATGGCTCAATAGGAAACGAAAAGTTGCTTGAACAATGTAAATTCTTTATAACTAAGTTCGGGATTTTAAAAGAAGATCTGGTGGCAGATTCTTACAGCGATTTGCTGATGCGCTAAAAGCTGATGGCATGCCCGATAGAGAAATAAAATAAAACATCTCCCCAAATTAATGAGTCCTTAGATAAGCCCTGGCTGATTATGAATCCCCTTCCAATCGAAAAATCCGCCGGGCCGATTGGTGTATCGAAAGAAATGGCTCCGCCAATACCCTGCCTTAGATCTTTGAACCGGATTTGTTCCTGTTCTTGCCAGGTTGATCCAACATCATATCTGAACCATGTATAAGTATCAAAGAATATTTTGAATGGGAGCTTAAATTGGTACATAAGTGATGTAAGAAAAATCTGCCGGCCTCTGAATTCATTTTCATGAGCACCGAAGAAGGAGTAAAGTCCGCCGAGAGTAAACTGTTCGCTGAGCGGAAGTGTTTTGTCTCCAAAACCAATTTGCAGTCTTGGCGCAAAGACATGCCTTGAAGCAAGTTGAAAATAATATTTTATATCGGCACTAAATAAAATGTAGCTTTCGTCTCCACCTAAAAAACTCTGCGCCGTTTCATAAAAACCGTTGAAGTAAAGCCCGTCTTCAGGGTATGGATACTTGTTTTGGCTGTCAACAATGCCTCCGATTTTTAAGCTAACTATTTTTGTCTCATATGGAGATACAACCGCGCCTTCTTTGTTCTTTAACTCGTCATACTGATACTTGCCTGTAAAAATCAGCTTACCGAATTTTTCCAGTTGTGTTCCGATCGAAAGCAATCCGCCATAATATATTTGTCGGTATTTGCCAATATAGTTGCTCGTATATGTGCTTCCTGTTTCTGATGTTTGTTGATTATAAACATTAATATCGTTGAACTTATAATACGCACTTAGTTTATATGTGAAGTATGTGTCGAGAATTCTATAAGAAATGTGCTCAAGAATGTATGCTCTGTTACTTGCCCCGCCGAATAGAAAGAGGCCGAGCTCGGTTCCTGTATATAAAAGATTAACGTCTCTGATATCAATGCCCAGTTGAGCGTTGTAAGTGTTATCTACTAAAAAACCTACCCTGAGCAAGCTCGATATTTTTTCCTTAACGTCTAAATTTATGGTAGCGCCAAGATTGTTTTGCTCAACAGATAGATTAATGTCATCAAATAATCCTGTTGCTCTTAGTTTCATCAGGCTTTCTTCAAGATCGGAATAATTTATAATGTCTCCTTCCTTTATATTAAATTCTCTGCTGATAACGGTTTTGCTTGTTTCGCTGTTAATATTAATCCTTGAAATTTTTCCGCTGGTGAATTCCAGTGTTAGTTTTCCCGTTACCGCATTGAAGGAATGATCGCTTAGTTTAAATAAAACATATCCCATTCTTTTATAGTCAACTATTTGGCTTCTCACAGCATCGAATACAATTTTGCCTGAGTAAGGTTTGTTTGTGAGCGACCGAATCAGCCCCTCTGCAGATGGGGTCTCCACAATACCATTAGAAATTATCTCAACCTCTTTTATTATCGGAGTAAGCTTGTAATTAAAATTTATTGTTGTGTAATTTTCAAAATTATTTATAGTAGCTGACAACGAATCGATACTACCGGTTCCATAAAGTTCAGTCATATCATTAAAAATTTCGTGGCTTGAAACAGAGTCCAATGATGCGTACTTCTCCAATAATGGTTTTTCATATTCTTTAAAGTCCGAAGTGAGCTTGATATTTTTTACCCAAAATAAATCGATGTCCGACCTCAAACAATATAAAGAATCTATTTGCTTTCTAATCTCAGGGACCAGGTTTCTTGCATATCTATACCCTTCTGATATCAACGAATCAATGTTTACAAAATCAGTAGATGACCACGCATCAAGACCGGGTTGAAGGTGAAAATTTGCTTTCATCAATTCGGCACTTTCAAGCCTTTTCATTGGAATGCTGACCGTTTGATCTGCAATATTCCAGGGCGCTTCCAACTCGTTCTCTTCCCGCAGTTCGCTGGTTGTGTTAATAGCAACCACATAATCAGCGCCCATCTGAAGCGCGGTACTCACAGGAATATTTGAAACCAGGCCGCCATCAACAAGGGTAAGGGTGTCCACAACCACCGGTGCAAGTAAAAAAGAAACGCTCGAGCTCGCTCTCATTGCTCTTGCAAGGGAGCCATCTGAAAGGACCACAGGATTCCCATTAACAAGATTCGTACAAACTGCACGGTATCGGATTAGCAGATCATCAAAATTTTCTTCTGGCACCACGGGCGAAGACAAGCAAAGAAGTATTAAATAATTTGAAAGTCGAAGTCCTTCGTTGAAAGAGGTTGGCAGCACCGGGCTGAAACCATTGAGCCTCAAAGTGAAAAGTGATCTGTCCTCATTTATTTTTTGATCTATAAAAAGCTCTCTTCTTTCTGATGGATTGTTCAGGGAAAGCAGCTTGTTCCAGTCGGTGTTTGTAACTATCGAATCCATTTCTTCAACAGAATAGCCCGAAGCATAGGCTCCGCCGATAATACTCCCTATACTTGTGCCGGCAATAACAGAAATATTTATTCTCTCTTCTTCCAGCACCCTGAGTATTCCTATCTGTGCAAGCCCACGCGCACCGCCGCCGCTCATAGCAAGACCAACAACAGGTTGGTTTGCCGGTACTTTTTGAACCAGGCCATATGGAAGTTTATGCTCTTCTGTTTTTAATAGTATTGTCCTGATCTCTTGAGCATTTAAAATGGAAAGATGCAAGATGAAAATGAGGAAGAATATTTTCTTAATTAAGTTCACGCTTCAAAGTTATGAAAAGGAATTCAAAGGAGATGTGATCTTTGCAGTATAATTATAGCTGTGTTATTATTTTTTATTTTTCTGCTGCTGCTTCGATTGTTGATCGGCCGCATCCATAAGCCGCTGCATAAATCCCTTTTTTCTTTTTGATGGATCGACGGGAACAAGTTCAACGTCGTCTTGCTTGTGATTTATATAATACTGCTGTGCTATTGAGAAAACATTAAACATAAAGTAGTACAGGTTTAGCCCGGATGGGAACGTCATAAATAAGATGGTAAGCATAATTGGCATCATATAAACAAGTGCTTGTTGTTTTGGATCCTTAATGCTCATCTTCTGCTGAAAGAAAGTCGTAATTCCCATGAGAAGTGCAAGCCCGCTGATCTCCTGAACACCAAGCAGGGGAAGCTTGAAACCCATGTCTAATATAACATCTGGCGCCGATAGATCATTTATCCAAAAAATAAATGGTTGCTGACGAAGCTCAATCGCAGCCTGAAACAATCCCCACAGAGCAATAAATATCGGCATCTGCAAAAGAATCGGAAGGCAGCCTCCGGCCGGATTCACGCCGTAGGTTTGATAGAGCTTCATCGTTTCCTTATTCATTTTTTGCGGATCGTCTTTAAGCTTTTCTTTTAGTTCTGTTATCTTCGGCTGTAGCATTTGCATCTTTTTCATTGATTGGAAGCTCTTCCTGGTCAAAGGATAGACAACAATTTTAATAATCAACGAGAAGACTATAATTACAAAACCATAGTTTGGAATAAACAGATTTAGAAATTTAAATAAGGGTAATAATAAGTACTCTGCTATTGGTCTAACGACAAACTTCAATCCAAAAAAAGTTCCAAAGTCTACAAGGGCAGTAAGATTAATGTTGATGTCTTTTAGCTTATCATAATCAACCGGCCCCAGGTACAAATCAATTGTTCTTTTTTCCCTGTCAGCCCCCTTAAATGGAACCACCAATCGGACGTTATAAATTTCTTTAAGACCAAGATTTTTTGTCGGGAAGGTTTGCCCTTCGATATATGCCCCTTCAACCTGGCTTGGATCGGTAGGAATCATGATCGTGGCAAAATATTTATTGCGAACGGCTAACCAATCAATTTTGCCATTAAAATCCTCACTGATTTTATCGCCATCGCCAGGGGCATCAATGACAACCTTTTCGTCTCCATAGAAAATGTCAGCGCTCGAATACGTTGCTTCGTTTGTTGTGTTTTTTTCTACCGAGCGTATTCCTGTTTCCCATGAAATATCATAAGTATTATCCGTTATAAGTCCGTTAAATCCGTCAAAAATTATTTCGCTCCTGATTAGATAAGACCCGGCGTTGAATAAATATTTCTTCTCTATTGCTCTGGTGGGGCTTAGTTCCATGCGAAAGCTGATTGATAGTGTGTCATCACCTTGAATAACATGTTTGCTTTCCGGGAGTGTGGCAAAATTAAGTTCCCCTGTATTTATCGCCTTTCCCTCTTTGCTTATGAAGGAAATATTATACGCATTGCCAATTGAATAGTTTATTAATTGTACTGATTTATTATAGAAATTTTGTTCCTTGTCCTGGTTTGCTGAATACCAATTGTTGAATTCCTTTAAATATACCTTATGAAAGTTAGCCCCTTTTGTTGACAGCTCGTAAATGGCAAGGTCGGTTTCTATCGTGATTATTCTGCCAGGATCGGTTGCCGCAATTGAAAATAATCCCAAAGAGTTTTCTTCTTTGATGACTGTGTCAATCGGGGTCATCCTTCTTTCTTCAACAATTGGGGGCGAGGATTCTTTTATTTTTTGATCAACTACGGTTGTGGTATCCTGGTCGGTTCGTTTCTCCTGTTTTTGTTCGGGAGTATTCATAAATAGCCATATTACCAGTATGGCCCCTATTAGTACAAATGCTATTGTTGTGTTTCTATCCAATCTGTAACGGCTCTTTTCTTTTTTGCTGTCGGGAAAATTAAGCAGGATTCTGCTGCTTTAATTTCCGGCATATATAATTTAAAATATCTAAAACGTCGGCACGAATGTCATTTAAAAAAATTCTGTTTTTGTTTCTTTGGTTTATTTTGTGTGGAAAAAAAACAATTATTATTTCCGTTTTTAAATCCTCAGCTATGTGGCTAAGAGTCTCTGTTTCAAGACGTAAAGATTCTTTTATAATTCTCCGAAATCTGTTTCGCCAAACACTGCTTCCGGCTTTAGTTGAAACGGAAACGGCAATTTTAATGCTCTTTTTTTCGCTGTTTTCAAGAAGTAAATAATGTGCTCTTACTTTGCTTTTCTCGTTTTTAACAACCTTGCCTTTTCTGAAAACCAAATCAAATTCTTTTTCTTTTCTAAGCGTCTCAAACAGTTTTTTCTTTCTTATCAATTCTGGTCTTGTTTAACTATTCGTCACTAACAGTTAATTTCTTCCTGCCCCTTGATCTTCTTCTTGAAAGCACGGTTCTGCCATTTTTAGTTTTCATTCTTTCCCTGAAGCCGTGTTTGTTTTTTCGCTTCCTATTACTTGGTTGGTATGTTCTTTTCATCCTATTTCTCCATGTTCATTTAAAAAAGAGACCAAAAATACTCCCTTAAGGTCTTATTATCAAGAATATTATTTTTCTTTCTTGTCCAATATTTATGAGCACTTATTTTAAAGAAAATTAATTTGTTCCGAACAGAACTATGTGTTATTTTTTGAAAGAGCCGGGCATCACTAAAAATGTTGATAAGATGTGAGTTTCTGATTGTTGTGGAAACGTTCCACATTTTGAGCTATGCAAGTGAAGCTTAAATTTTTGTTTTACATGTGTGAAAAATTGTTGTTAAAACCCCCAACGTGTTTACTTATAAGGCTTTGTCTGCCACCATATGATGTTCATAAGTTGTTGGTAACATACGGGTCGGTTTAGCAATTTTTTAATTTTGCCCTCATAATACTATGTTTGCTTAAACCTTAGCCTGTGGATAAGTATAAATGGAAGAGCTGGATATCAAAGAAAATATCTCCACAATTGACCACCTAAATATCTGGAAGTCGTGTCTTTTAAAGATAAAGGATAATGTTTCCATGATGACCTATAATACCTGGTTTCTACCTATAAAGCCATTAGAGATTAATGACTCAACTTTGAAGGTTCAGATTCCCAGTCAGTTTTTTTGGGAGTGGATCGACGAACACTTTAATGGCCTTATAACTAGATCGATCACAGATGTTTTAGGTAAAGAAGCAAAATTAACTTATGTAATAGCTGAAGAAACTTTAGCAATAGATAACAGAGAGAATGGAAACGGACAAACGGTTTTACAACCAACAACCGTAGATAAGCCTAAACCGAAGCATACTTTCGAATCAAACCTTAACACCCGATATACTTTTGACAACTTTATTAAGGGTGAGGGAAATCAACTGGCAAGAGCTGCGGCGGGTGCAATCAGTGATAACCCGGGAGGAACCTCTTTTAACCCTTTATTTCTATACGGGGGCGTTGGTCTTGGCAAAACACATCTTATTCAGGCAATCGGAAATCAGATTGTTAAAAATTTTCCCGAAAAAAAAATAATTTATTTGTCTTCGGATATCTTCACTGTAGAATTTGTTGAATCGATTCAGACTAACAGAGTAAATGAATTTTCAAATTTCTATCGAAGCATGGACGTGTTGATAATTGATGATATTCAGTTTTTAATAGGAAAGGAAAAAACTCAGGATTTGTTCTTTCACATATTCAACACCCTTCACCAATCAAGAAAACAAATTATTTTATCAAGCGATAAACCACCTAAAGATTTAAAGGGGTTAGACGAAAGATTAATATCACGGTTTCAGTGGGGATTAACAGCTGACATTCAGCCACCTGAACTTGAAACAAGAATTGCAATCTTAAAACGAAAAGCCGAAACATACGGAATGGATGTTTCAAACGATATTTTAGAATACATAGCTTCAAATATTACCTCTAATATCCGGGAACTTGAAGGTTGTCTTATAAAACTTCTGGCCAGTGTATCGTTAAGTTCAAAGGAAATTACTTTCGAACTGGCCAGGAAAACTGTTAAGGAAATTGCAACCGACAGAAAAACGGGAACCCTGACAATTGAAACCATAACAAAGGTGGTTTGTGAACATCTGGGGGTTGTTGAAAATAAAATAAGAGATAAAACACGCAAAAAGGAAATTGTGCTTGCGAGACAAATAGCAATGTATCTTTCAAAAGAACTTACGTTGTCTTCTCTTAAAACAATCGGTCTTCATTTTGGAGGAAGAGATCATTCCACGGTAATTCATGCTTGTAACACAATTGAAGAAAATAAGGCTAAGGACGCAACCCTCTACAGCGTGCTGGAAGAAATTAGGAATAAGGTAGAATTTTCTTCATAAGATTATTTATGAATATCCATTTGTTTATAACTTGTTCCTACTTGCACTTCAGGATGTTGATAATCTGAGGTTTTCAACGGGTAGAAAACTAACTGTGTTTTATCAAGAAACAATACACAATATTAATATCAGAGTGCTTTTGTAAGTGTTTATATACAAGCCGCTTACTGTATAATTAACATACTAACAAGGTAATAATTACAATTATTAAGTAAAAAAATAGATTATATAATAATATTAATGTTTATACTCTCTTTGTTTTACTAATAATTATTAAATATGGCTTTAAGTAGATTTGAACGGTTTTTGGTCTATTTTTTGCTTTAATAAGCCATAATAAATATTAACAAAATTGAGTAAGGTTATGAAACAAATATCAATCTACATTGCGTTGGTAATACTATCTTTCAGCTTAATGAGTTGTTCAGATGGTCCGATTAATAAAATCACACTCGATAATAAGGCTGATGGTGATGTTTATCTTAGTTTCAGAGGATCTGAAATAAAAGTACCAAGTCAAACCACCATAGAACTTGAAGACATTAATAGTGGTGAATATGAATATGAGACCGTCTATTCAATACCTCAAGGTGCAACCGGTTTCAGCTCTGAGGGTGAAATGGCAGGAACACTTATTTTAAAAGCAGGTACAAAAATATTAGTTATTTACTCGAGTGTTTTTGATCAGGAAGGAAAGTATACTATATATGCCAGCGTTACTACTTCAGATAACCTTTCAGAAGAAGGAATTCTTCCCGATCCGATAGGTCCATAATTTGATAACAATTTAAAATTATAATAAATAATCCTAAGTATAAGTTTTTCTTTTTAAGGATAACTTATAATCCATTAAATTCGTTGTTATTACCTTCCTTTTTTAGTATTTTTCTGTGCTTTAATAGGAGAGCATTTAATGGAATTCAAAGTAAACAGCAAAATACTAGAGAAGACTCTATCCAAAATTATTCCTGCCGTTCCGGCCAGAACTCCAATGCCAATATTGGAGAATTTCTTGTTCGAAATAAAGGGCGGGCTGCTGATGATTTATGCAACAGACCTGGAAATTTCTCTTAAATCATCTATAAACGTAGCATCAAACGAAAACCTTAGCCTCGTAATTCCAGCAAGGTTAATTTACGATGTCATAAGATCGATGGATGACGTTCAAATAAGCTTTAGTGTTGAAGGCAATTCCAAACTAAAACTTACAACAGATAACGGTGTTTATAATATTGGCTTCTCTCCATCAGAGGATTTTCCTGAGTCCCCTACCGTCGCGAAAAGTAAAGAAATTATTCTAAGTGGCAAGGATCTAAAAAAAGCAATAGATCAAACTTCTTTTGCAATGAGTAAAGAAGATATGAGACCGGCAATGACCGGAACACTTTTCGAATTTACTTCTGATGGTTTAAAGTTTGTTACGACAGATGGACACAGGCTGGTAAGATTAATTTATAAAAATATTAAGTCTGGTTCAGATGAACAATACATTGTTCCGGAAAGAGCCATTTCAGTTCTTTCAAAACTTTTGGGCGAGACAGATGTAAAAATTTATCTTGGCAAATCCCACATATCTTTTTTTATTGGAGATGTAGAGTTTAGCTCAAGACTGATAGCGGAAAAATATCCGGCATACAGCAGCGTAATTCCTCTTGAAAACGAAAACACACTTAAAATTAAAAGAGGTGAGCTGCAATCTACCATCAAAAGAATGATGCTTTTTTCCTCTTCAAGTTCTAAACAGGTTAAGTTTTCAATCAGCAAGAACAACATAGTTGTTTCTGCCGAGGACATAGATCTTGGATCTAATGCTGTTGAAAAAATTCCTTGTGAATACAGCGGCGAGCAAATGGACATTGGGTTTAATACACAGTATGTTAACGACGTTTTATCTCATGTAAGTGATGACGATGTTTTATTCAAACTGCATTCTCCTACCAAGGCCTGTATAATAGAACCCGGGAAGAAAATAGAAGGAGAAGACCTTATGTTACTACTTATGCCGGTACGATTAAATACTTGAAATGTTCCTGTCCTCAATCAGCCTTAGAAACATAAGAAAACACACCGAAACAAAATTTGAATTTGCTGACAAGCTTAACTATATAGTTGGTGGAAACGGTGTTGGGAAGACAACAATTCTTGAAGCTATTTATTATTTATGTACAACGAAGAGCTGTGTAACATCAACGGACTCTGAGGCGGTAAGAGTCGGAGAAGAGGGCTTTAATGTTATTGGAAATTTTTCGGGATTAACCAGCGAAAGTGTTCTGGTAAGATACTCTTCAGATGAGAATAGAAAAAGTTATATGTTGAATAACAAGCCCGTTAATAGATTTTCTGATATAATTGGAAAGTTTCCTGTGGTTTTGCTTTCTCCTGGCGATCACTCCATAACCCAGGGATATTCATCTGACAGAAGAAAGTTTGTAGATTCTGTGATTTCGCAAGCGAGCAGAACATATTTAAAAATTTTGATCGAGTATAACAAAACACTTAAACAACGCGCTTATCTTTTAAACAGAATAAGAGAAAGCGGCGGCAAAGACAATCATGAGCTCGACGCGTGGAATGAAAAACTAATTATGTCCGGCACAGAAATAATAAAACACAGAAAAGATTTTGTTCTGATATTCGAATCTTACGTTAAAGAATCATATCAGAAAATTCTTCTCGGAAAAGAAGAACCGAAAATACAGTATTACTTTTTGGAAGGAAAACATTTTGACGACGACGAAGCTAGCTTTAGTGAATTACTTGATCAGAGGAGAAATGAGGAAATAAGACGCGGAACCAACCTCGTTGGTCCTCACAAAGATGATTTTGTTTTTGAAATTAATGGAATGAGTCTCAGGAGCTTTGGTTCTCAGGGTCAGCACAAAACGTTTCAAACCATACTGAGGTTCGCAGAATATTTTTATCTTAAAGACAGAACAGGAAAATCTCCGCTGTTTCTTCTCGATGATGTCTTTGGCGAATTGGATGCTGAGCGTGCTTCCTCCATTAGCAACTATCTGGGCGAGATCGGACAGGCATTTATTACACTAACGGATTTTGGTAACACGAAATTCCTGAATATGAAAAAGGGAAACAGGGTTATAAATATCTCGGCAGAAGGAAAAGTAACTTATGCGTAGCAGCTTCCGAAGCCTGAAAGATGTTTTTTATAAAGAAAAGTCACTTGCCGGAATTAGGGAAGTAGTAGAATCGTCCGATGTAGTGATAAACTTTTTTGAGATATTTCCTAATTTGGAAAAAGTAGCAACGCCACAAACTTGCGAAAAAAGAGTTTTAAAACTCAAGGTAGAAAATCCCGCATGGAGAAACGAACTTAAATTTATGGAGACCGAAATGATAGAAAAAGTAAACACCTTCTTTAAGGAAACAAGAATTAATCAAATAAGATTTATTGGATAGTTTATGGCAAAAGCAACCAAGCAAACAGAATACAGTGCTAAAAATATTAATGTTCTTAAAGGACTTGAAGCCGTTCGTAAAAGACCGGCAATGTATATTGGCGATGTAAGCAGTCGCGGACTTCATCACCTTGTGAATGAGGTTGTTGATAACAGTATAGATGAAGCCATGGTTGGGTACTGTGATAGAATAGATGTTCAGATTAATAAAGATGGTTCAGTTTCTGTCTCAGATAATGGAAGGGGAATTCCGGTAGATCTTCACCCTGTTGAAAAACGCTCTGCACTTGAAGTTGTGATGACTGTTTTGCATGCAGGCGGCAAATTTGATAAAAGTTCTTACAAGGTATCTGGCGGTTTACATGGCGTGGGTGTTTCCGTTGTGAATGCTTTGTCTGAGTGGCTCAAGGTAGAGGTTAAGCGTGATGGCAAAATATATTTTCAGGAATATAAAAGAGGAATTCCTGTAAAGCCGGTAAAGGGAACAGGGAAAACAAAACGTGGTGAGCGTGGAACCACAGTTACCTTCTTTCCCGATCCTGAAATCTTTAAAGTAACAGAGTTTCGTTTTGATATCCTAACCGAAAGAATGAGAGAGCTTGCGTATCTAAACAAAAACATTACGATCAACATAAAGGACGAGAGAAACGGTGGCGAAGAAGTTTCATTTCACTTTAAAGGCGGACTGATAGAGTTTGTAAAATATCTGGATGCATCAAGACAGGTTCTTCATAAAACAGTTTATATTGAAGGAGAAAAAGACAACACACCTGTTGAAATAGCATTTCAGTATACAGATGGCTACTCTGAAAATATTTTCTCTTACGTAAATAATATAAATACACACGAGGGCGGAACTCATCTTGTAGGGTTTAAAACAGCCTTAACAAGAACACTTAATAACTATGCTTACAAAAACAACCTCATCAAGGAAGGAAAGATTACTCTAACCGGCGATGATTTTCGGGAAGGATTGACGGGAGTAATCTCTGTTAAGGTTGCGGAACCTCAATTTGAGGGGCAAACAAAAACAAAGCTTGGTAACAGCGAAACAAAATCAGCAGTTGAAACTCTTGTTGGTGAAAAGCTTGCAGAATTTCTCGAAGAGAATCCTCCGGTTGGTAAAAAAATTATTGAGAAGTGTATGCGTGCTGCGGAAGCAAGGGAAGCAGCAAGAAAAGCACGAGATCTTTCAAGAAGAAAGAATGCTCTTGATAATATGAACCTTCCCGGAAAATTAGCAGATTGTAGCATTACCGACCCGGAACACTGTGAAATATATATTGTTGAGGGAGACTCAGCAGGCGGCTCAGCAAAACAAGGAAGGGACCGAAAGTTCCAGGCGATACTTCCGTTGAGAGGGAAAATTTTAAATGTTGAAAAAGCGAAGTTGAACAAGATTTTAGAAAACAATGAAATCAGAGCAATGATATCTGCAATAGGTGCCGGGCTTGGCGCAGAGTTCGATCATGCACAATCAAGATATGGAAAAATAATTCTTATGACAGATGCTGATGTTGATGGCAGCCACATAAGGACACTTCTTCTTACTTTTCTTTACAGACACATGAAAGATTTAATAACGGCCGGCAAGGTTTATATTGCTCAGCCACCGCTTTACAAAATTAAAAAAGGCAAAGAAGAATTTTATGCTTACGATGAAACCGAGAGAGACCAAATATTAAAACGGTTGAAGGTCAACAGTAAAGAAAAGAAAAAAGCCGAAGAGAAAACAGAAGAAATCGAAGAAGAAGGGCTCCCAGAAGAAAAAGAAATTAAGGGGGTGGTTATTTCCCGCTACAAAGGTCTGGGAGAAATGAATCCTGAGCAACTATGGGAGACTACCATGAACCCGGAAACAAGAACAATACTTCAGGTCGCATTAGAAAGCGCAGCAAATGCTGACAAAATTTTTGAAACCCTTATGGGCGATGACGTAGAACCAAGAAAAGCATTCATTGAAAAGCATGCAAAGTACGCTAATCTGGATATATAAAAACCTGATTAAATGAAAAGGAATAAAACACAAATACTTTCGCTTGAAAATGATGATCCAAAAAAGGAGTTGGAATTCGAAATAAAATTTCAGCTAAGCCTTACTGTTAGCCAGAGATACAAAAGACTATTGAAGATGTTTGAAAAGAACAAGAATTTACTAGGCAAACATGAACGTCAAAAAACTACTACAATTATTAGTAGATCGTAAAGTTAAATTTGTAGTAATCGGTGCGTGGGCATTTCCTGCATACGGTTACACCAGAAATACTGTTGATATCGATTTATTTTTTGAGCCAACATCCGCAAACGCTAAACGATTAGTAAAAGCACTTACAGATTTTGGTTACGATGGCATAGAAAACTTAACGATGGATGAACTGATCAAAAAGAAGACTCTCTTTAGGCAATATCTTATGGACACCGACATTCATCCATTTGTGGCGGGAGTAAAATTTAAAGAAGTCTGGAAATCAAAGAAGGAAGTGGAAATAGAAAAAGTAAAGGTTTTTATTCCATCGCTGGAACACATAATTAGAATGAAGAAAGCTGCTGGTCGTACCAAAGATTTGGCGGACCTGGAATTTTTGGAAGAAATTAAAAAGCAAACAAGAAAGAAATAGCAAATCTTTATGGCAACAATTTTTGAAAAAATAGTACCCATTACACTTGAAGAGGAAATGAAATCCTCTTACATAGATTACGCAATGTCGGTAATCGTCGCCCGTGCATTACCTGATGTCAGAGACGGACTGAAACCTGTTCATCGCAGGGTTCTTTACGGCATGCACGACCTTGGTATGAGCCACAACAAGCCCTACAAAAAGTCAGCTAGGATTGTGGGTGAAGTGCTTGGTAAATATCATCCGCACGGCGACACTGCTGTTTATGATTCTATGGTAAGAATGGTTCAGGATTTTTCATTACGATATCCGCTTGTTGATGGTCAGGGTAATTTCGGCTCGGTTGATGGAGATTCACCGGCGGCAATGAGATATACAGAAGCAAGACTTGCAAGAATTTCAGAAGAAATGCTTCGAGATCTTGATAAAAACACCGTTGACTTTATTCCAAACTTTGACGACTCACTGCAAGAGCCCACGGTGATGCCATCATACTTACCTAATCTATTAATTAATGGATCAAGTGGAATAGCAGTAGGAATGGCAACTAACATTCCGCCGCACAATCTTGGGGAAGTTGTGGATGGATTAATTAACCTGATAAAAAATCCAGCGATTACTATCGAAAAGCTGATGAAGAATATCATCGCTCCGGATTTTCCAACGGCGGGAATAATTTATGGATATGCAGGTGTCAAAGAAGCTTTCCTTACAGGCAGAGGAAGAATAATTGTTCGTGCAAAGGCCAACATTGAAACACAAAAAAATGGTCGGGAACATATAATTATTACAGAACTCCCCTACCAGGTTAACAAAGCAAATCTTATTGAAAAAATAGCTGATCTTGTTCGTGCCGGAAAGATAAATGACATAAGTAACATCCGTGATGAATCAGACAGGGATGGATTAAGAGTTGTTATAGAATTGAAGAAAGACGCTCAACCGCCGATTGTTTTAAATCAACTTTTTGTTCACACGCAGATGCAAACAACATTTGGTGTGATTATGCTTGCGCTGGTTAAAGGTGTTCCAAAAGTTCTTAATCTGAAGGAGATGCTTGAGCACTTCCTTGAACACAGAATGGATGTGCTGATACGCAGAACAAAGTTTGAACTCGATGCTGCTGAGAAACGTGCGCATATACTCGAAGGATATATAATCGCTCTTGATAATATAGATGCGGTTATTCAAACCATAAAAAAATCTAAAGATGTTGAGACCGCCAGGCAAAACCTGATGAAAAAATTCAAGCTTAGCGAGATCCAGGCTAAGGCTATACTCGACATGCGTCTGCAGCGATTAACAGGCTTAGAGAGACAAAAGATTGAAGATGAATATAAAGAAACAATCAAACTGATCGAAAAGTTAAAAGGTATTCTTAAAAGTGAAGAACAAAGAAAAATTATTATCACAACTGAACTTCTTGAGCTGAGAAAAAAATACGCCGATGACAGAAGGACCGAAATAGTTTATGACTATGAAGATTTCTCTCTCGAAGATATCATCGCCGAAGAGGATGTGGTTGTAACAATTTCTCACAGTGGCTTTATAAAAAGATTTCCGGTTAGCGGATACAGAAAACAGGGTCGCGGCGGCAAAGGTGTTACCGGCGCGGGCACAAAGGAAGATGACTTTATTGAACATATGTTCATTGCCTCCACTCATCAGTACATTCTTTTCTTTACGGATAAGGGAAGAGTTTACTGGCTCAAAGTTCATGAAATTCCGGAAGGCGGAAGGGCTGCGCGTGGCAGATCAATTTTAAATATTCTTCAAAAAGAAAAAGAAGAATCTATCACCGCATTTGTTGCTGTTAAAGAATTTAGTGATGATCATTTCCTTATCATGGCAACCGAGCAAGGAACTGTAAAGAAAACAGTTCTGTCTGCGTATGGAAATGTTCGTAAGGGCGGAATAAATGCAATCAACCTGAAAAAGAATGACAGACTGATTGAAGTTAAAATGACCGACGGAACTAACGATATAATGATTGGAACACGTAACGGTTTTGCAGTTAGATTCCATGAAAAAGATGCGCGCGATATGGGAAGAACAGCCACAGGAGTAAGAGGTGTTCGTCTCGGCAAAGGCGATAAAGCTGTTGGACTGCTTGTGATTAGACGCCAGGGAATGAGTGTGCTTGTTGTTACAGAAAAAGGATACGGCAAAAGATCAGATGTCAACGATTACAGAATTACACATCGTGGCGGCAAAGGCGTGATAACAGTAAAGACAAGCGATAAGATCGGAAAGATGATAGCACTGATGGAAGTAAATGATAATGATGAGTTGGTAATTATTTCTACCAAAGGAATGGTTATCAGGCAAAGTATGAAAGACATTCGTGTAATGGGAAGAGCAACCCAGGGCGTTAGAGTAATAAGACTAAAAGATGGCGATTCAATTGCAGATATTGCCAAGGTTGTACCCGAAGAAGAAAACGGCGAGGACGAAGAATAGTTCTGAAAGGAAACACTTTTAAAAGGGACGCATCATGTCCCTTTTTTATTTTAAGTATGAAGAAAAAAAATATTGATAATCACATCACAATGAAACAAGCCAGCAAAATAAAAACAATTCTTCTTATCTCATTAATAATTTTTACTTTCAACAACATCCTTTCTCAAGTTCCTGACGCAGGACTCGAAAACATAAACAGCAAAAGTCTTATTCAAACTGTAAATATACTTTGTTCAGATGAGTTTGATGGCAGACTTCCCGGCAACGAAGGCTATAACAAAGCCGCTGAATTTGTAGCAGAAAAATTTGAACAGATAGGATTGTTGCCTGCGGGCGATGAAAATTATTTTCAGTATTTAAATGTTGAATACAATCGTATTGATTCACCGGTAGTTTTTAAAGCGATTTCACCTGAGAACATTATCTCTTATCATCTTGGAAAAGATTTTGTATTCAGAGGATTTACCGGCACGGGTAAACTTACTTTACCCGTTGCATTTTGTGGTTATGGAATTTCAAGACCTGATCTTGGATATGATGATTATGAAAATATTGATGTTAAAGAAAAAGTGGTAATAGTATTTAAACAGAATCCTTCCTGGAAAATAAATAACGAATCGTGGGGACGGGAATATCCAAGAGAAAAATCCCGAATAGCATTCGAACATGGTGCAAAAGGAATTCTTTTTGTTTCCAGACCAAATGATGAAAAGCCACAGCCGTTAATAGGAAGCGTAATGCACGGGGAAGGTGAACAACTATTAGATTTTCCACAACTTCAGATTTCAATAGATGCTGCTAATTTTCTTTTGAGTGGATCGGATTTTTCACTAAACGAATGTCAAAGTATAATTGATGAAAGCAAATCGCCCAACTCGTTTGTAACTGTAAACAAAGTCGAAATAAAAGTTCAAACTGAATATGACAAAGTTTGCAAAGACAATGAATGTTGTTGGTCTTCTTGAAGGAAGCGATCCGCAGTTAAAGGATGAATATTTAATCATCGGTGCTCATCTTGATCACGTTGGTTCACAGGCGGGTCTGTTATTCCCGGGTGCGAATGACAATGCTTCCGGCTCTGCCGCAGTTATTCAATTAGCAAACGCTTTCTCACTTGATAATATGAAACCAAAACGAAGTGTTTTGTTTGTGCTTTTTGCAAGCGAAGAGCAGGGACTTTTTGGTTCAAAACATTTTGTAGATAATCTAAACCTGCTTGCCGGAGAGGCAGGAATTAATCCGGAAAAAATTATTGCAATGTTTAACCTGGACAGTATTGGTTATGGCGACAGCATTCAGGTTGGCAACGGAAAAAGTTCTCCGGAATTATGGAATCTGGCAGATAAAATTGATGAAGCAAATTCAAACTTAATGGTAAAAGACACATGGAACGGCGGAGGTGCTGACCTGACACCGTTTTATGAAAAAGAAATTCCAGGTTTGTATTTTGTTTCTAAATACAGCTACGATCATCTTCACCTTCCAACAGATCTGCCCGAAACTTTAAATCCTTCTTTGTATGAAAACCTTGTTAAGCTTGTTTACCTTACCGCAAGAGAGGTTGCGAACAGCAGTTATAAAAGAGAAGAAGAGATTAAATAAAAGGAACGAAAATGTTAAAAGATCATTTTATTCATCTCTTTAAATACAACGATTGGGCAACAAAAGAAGCCGCTGATTCTATGAGCGGGTTTGAGAACAAAGACGAAAGGCTTAGAGAGCTTCTTTCACACATTGTTTCTGCACAGAAAATTTGGCTCAACAGAATTCTTGAACTAGACATAAATACTTACCCATGGGAAAAGCACACTGTGCAGGAATGTATTTCTCGATCAACAATCATTACTTCTGAATGGATTAATCTGCTCGAAAGTTTAAAGGATAGTGATCTTGAAAAAAGAATAGATTATAAAAACACAAAGGGAGAAAAATTCTCGAATACGTTTAAAGATATTGTAACGCACGTTATAAATCATTCAACTTATCACCGCGCACAAATAGCTCAAAAGGTAAAAGCACTTGGAGGAAAACCAGCAGTCACGGACTATATTTTTTACCAAAGACTAATTCAGAAATAGGCTACCGCACTTAGTTTAACCGCACAACCACACAAACGGTTAATCGCCACATTATAAAATTGTTTTCAAAACTGTGAACCGTGCCCATATCTGGTGGGTTGCTTCTTAGAGTTTTAAGAGGAATCGGATTGCAAACGGATATACCAGAGAATGTTTTTTTAATTATTTTGCATATAACGATTTATAAATCTAAATCTTTAACTGGCTAAGGATTTTGCTTTAAATAACAGAACCGAGCCACCTCGGTTCATTCTTCTGATAAAAAAGGAGAGCGCCATGAAAACCATCTTCTCACCCATTATATCATCGCTTAGAATCTTGTTTTTTTTAATCTCAACAACCAATGCACAGTGGTTACAATCCGGACCATATAACAATTTTATTCTTGCATTTGAGAGCAATGGCACGAAACTATTTACTGGCTCTTTCGGTGGTGGCGTTTATTTATCTTCAGACAATGGCGCAAACTGGATTGCGGTTATTGCGGGCTTAACCAACGCCTATGTTTCTGCCCTAACTCTTAGTGGCAACATGCTTTTTGCTGGAACAGACGACGGGGTGTTTGTTACAACCAACAATGGAACGCTATGGACTCATAAAGGTTTATCAGGTAAATATGTTCAGACCTTTGCTGTAGATGGGGCATATCTGTATGCGGGGACTTTTGGCGATGGGGCCTTTGTTACAACCAATAATGGAACAAACTGGACAGCAATTAATAGCGGATTAAACAGCGATTATGTTATTTGTACTGCTGCGAAAGACTCCTTCATCTTTGCCGGTACATGGGGTGGGGGCGTGTCCAGATCATCTAATCATGGTGCCAATTGGACAAGTGTAAATAGTGGGCTAACGAATTTGGATGTCAGATCGCTAGCTGTTATTGATACCAATCTTTTTGCGGGAACATACGGCGGTGGTGTTTTTCTTTCAAAGAACAATGGAAACAGCTGGGCAGCCGTTAACGACGGACTTAGCAATAAAATTATTTTACCAATGACGACAAGCGGCACAAATCTGTTTGCTGGCACAAGCGGAGGCGGAGTATTTCTTACAACCGATTATGGCGTAAGCTGGGCCGCAGTCAACGAAGGGTTAACAAATTTGGGTATTGCCGCATTGAAAGTTATGGGCACGAAAATATTCGCGGGCACAGTTAATACCGGAAATTGGAGGCGACCACTATCGGAACTAATCACGGATGTCGAAAGAGAAAAAACCAAGAGTCTCGACAATTATTTTCTTTCCCAAAATCTTCCCAACCCATTTAATTCAACAACAACGATCTCATTCGGATTGGCAACAGAATCACTCGTTACACTAATTATCTATAATACGCTGGGAAAAGAAGTTGGCGTGCTGATTTCCGAAGATTTGCCAGCCGGAATATATAATCAACACTGGGATGCAGCCGGGTTAGCGAGCGGGATTTATTTTTATAAACTATCTGTATTTACCCAGCCGGGTGAGGACGCACAACCAGGTAGTTTTTCGCAAACAAAAAAATTAATTTTGTTGAAGTGATAATTAAGCGGCCAAAGCAAACTTAATTATTTTAACACTTCCAAAGATTGCTTATGGGCGCCTATCGTTTTATCCAAATCTTCTTTAGTATGAGCAGTTGAAACGAACAGAGCCTCAAACTGTGCGGGTGCAAGATAAATTCCTTGTTTCAACATTTCGTGAAAATATTTACCGTATAGATTTGTATCTGAATTTACGGCACTATTAAAATCATTAACTGGATTTTCTGTGAAGAACAAACACATCATCGAGCCAACACGATTCATCGCATAATTCTTTCCAACAGATTTAAGATTTTCTTTAAATCCTTTTTCAAGATAAGATGACTTTTCTTCCAGCTCTTTGTAGATGCCGGGATTATCTTTTATATGTTTTAATGCAGCGTATCCGGCAGCCATCGCAAGAGGATTTCCGCTTAAAGTTCCAGCCTGGTAAACCGGACCGCTTGGAGCAATCCTTTCCATTATTTCTTTCTTTCCGCCAAAAGCACCAACAGGCAATCCGCCGCCAATAATTTTACCAAAGGTTGAAAGATCGGGCTTTATACCAAGAACTTCCTGTGCACCACCGGCAGCAACACGAAAGCCAGTCATTACTTCATCAAATATCAAAACAATTTTTTCTTCATCACAAATAGCGCGAAGCTCTTTAATGAATTCGTCATTCACTTTAACAACTCCCATATTGCCCGCGATTGGTTCTATAATGATTGCAGCAATTTCGTTTTTGTTTGAAGCGACTAATTTTTTTATTGAGGCGATGTCATTATAATCAGCAACCAAAGTATCTGCTGCATTTCCTTTTGTAACTCCGGGTGAAGTTGGAACCCCAAGGGTGAGTGCGCCGGAACCGGCTTTAATTAGAAAATAGTCTGCGTGACCATGATAACATCCCTCAAACTTTATAAATTTATCTCTGCCGGTATAACCACGAGCCGCTCGAACAGCACTCATTGTTGCTTCGGTTCCGCTGTTTACCATCCTGACCATTTCAACCGATGGCACAAGCTCAATAATTAGTTTTGCCATTTCAACTTCGAGGGCAGTTGGCGCCCCGAAACTTGTTCCGCTCTCAATTGCTTTTAATAACGAATCTATTATGAATGGTGGATTATGTCCAAACAAATGCGGTCCCCAGCTTCCAATGTAATCTATATATTCGTTACCATCTACATCCCAGAATTTTGAGCCCTTTCCTTTTGTGATGAACAAAGGATCACCGCCAACAGATTTAAATGCTCTTACAGGAGAATTAACTCCACCGGGAATATATTTTTTTGCTTCGTTAAATAGTTGTCGGCTTTTTTCAGTCTTCATATTTAATATTAATTGAATGTTAATAATTATTTGTTTAATTCATCAGAAGTTTTTTGGGGAGCGAGAACTTCTTCTCCAAAGAGTAAATAGTAATCTTTTTCTCTTCCCTTTTGCCACCAGCTTTCCGGGACAACTTTCCACTTGCTGATGATCTGTGGGGCAAAGACTTTCTTTCCTTCTAACCACGATGCAATGTAATACCTGAAATCTTTATCGGTAGATGCTATAATTCTGTTCGTCAGCTCTTCGGGCAAAATACCGGAGCCGCGCGTCAGATGTCCTCCTCCGCCACTACCCCGATACGAATTTATCGCTACGGTGTAAATGGAGTCGGGAGAAAAAGAGCCGCGGTCAGCCGTTGAAATTATTGAAACTCTTTCTCCGGGAAATTTTGAAACATCAACAGTATAAATTATTCCAGCCGCCGAAGAATAATTGTAATACCTTTCTTTGGTTTCAGGAGATTTGTAACGAGCAGAGTATTTAATGTTTCCGGAATCATCTTTTGCGAACATTATAAGGTGATCGTTTTCATCTTGCATTGTATTAAACCAGCTTCCATAAGAAAACTCCAGATAATCTTTTATTTCCTTTCCCGACAACGACATTGTGTAGAGAAAATTTTCATAATGATATATTTTGAAAATATCTTTTATGCTAATCACACCCTCATTTATAGTGGAGTTGAAAGCCAGTGGAGACGTGAAAGACATATCTGCACCGGTGATATCCATCTGAATTGTTTGAATTAAATCAACAAATTCAGAAGGACCAAAAATTGATTCTCTTGACGAGATGGATTTAGAAAAGAGACAAAGAGGTTTATTCACATATTGTTTTACATCGGCAAGATGTTTTTGATATCTGGTCATAAAAATTTCATCAGGAGCGAAATTTTTTATTTCGATAATTTCACCGAGAATATTTTTCTTGTTCCAATTTCCGGAAACCGCATCGAACTCCATAATAATATTTGCTATCGCAACGGTTTTTGCTTTTGATAGCGGACCAAGGATAAGCACCTCATCGCCAGATTTGTTTTCTGTTGTGAAATTCCAGCCGGTGTGGTCATGTCCAACAAATACAACATCAAAACCGGGGACCTGTTCAGCAACCAGCCGAGAAGCATTTTCATTTTTATATGTATTTAAAGATCCCCCGGCGTATGTATAATCTACACCCGAGTGAAACAAACCAACCAGGAGGTCGGGATTTTCTTTTTCACGAATTGTCTTCACCCATCGCTCTGCTGTTTCGATCATATCATCAAACCGTATCCCGGCCCAAAGTCTTGTTGGAAGCCAGCCAGGTACGCCCGGCGTTATTAAACCCAGAACGGCAATCTTAATTCCACCCTTCTCGATAACGGTATATGGTTCAAAGTAAGGTTCGTTGGTTTCTATATCAATTGCATTTGCTGCCAGCCAGGGCAGGCCAATGTCCTTTCTAAACTTATCATATACCGAATGTCCGGCTTCAATATCATGATTGCCGATAGTAGCAGCATCATATTTCATATAATTTAAAACATCTGCAAAAATGTTAGTGCTGGCGGTATCCACAAAGTTATAGTAATAAGACATCGGGTCACCCTGGATCAAGTCACCGTTATCAAGTAAAACAATTTCCTGGTTGCCCATTGTTCTCTGTGCATTTACATACGAATGAACCTGTGCGAGAGAACTGGTAGTTTGCACATCGTTCGTCAGGTCGAAAGGAAGCAATGCACCATGAACATCACTGGTTTCAATAAATTTTATATTAACTGTTTGTGCAAACAGCGAGCAATTAGATAAGACAACAAGCAGACCGAATAAAATATTTTTTGCACCATTTGTTATCGTCATTTTTCAGCAGAGAAATTATGTAAAAGAGTTTATGAAAAGTTAGCGATAAATATTTTTTATTTGAAGATAGGATTTCTCAGAGAGATTTAAGCCAATCAGCTATTTTTTGTGTGCCTTCAAGCATATGCGAACAATATGTATTGATAAACTCATTAGATATCGGATCTTCCGGAGAGATTGTTTCCGTTGCAGCCAGTGCTCGCGCTCCATCAAAATCAACGTACGCAAGACGGGCAGTGTACTCGTCGTCAGGTCTGCCAAAAACATTGCCGGGTAAAAGCGCAGCACCTGTTTCTTCCAGCAATCTGTTAGTGAGCTCCATACTTGTTAAAATATTTTTTGCTCTCAGCTTATCAGAATAGTTTTTAAAATTCGGGAAGAGATAAAAAGCACCTTCTGGCTTCGGGCACTCCACACCGGCAGAAGCGAGAATACTATGTATTTCATATCCCAGCGTTTTCAAAATCTTTCTTGTGTTCCATAGGTAGCGCTCTATTTCCAATCCGCCTTTGAAAGCTTTAACTGCAGCATACTGAATTGGCGCACTTGTGGCAGTAAAAGTTTCGCTGGCTACTGTTGCCATTGTGTTTAGTAAACCGGAAAGTGATTGTGGGAAGGTAAACGTTCCAAGGCGCCAGCCGCCGGCACCACACCATTTGCTTAATCCGCCGGAGATAATAGTTCCTTCGGGATAAAATCTTGCAATTGATTTATGATTTCCATTAAAATTAAGTTCTCCGTATATCTCATCGGAAAGAATAATCACCCGGTATTTTTTTGCAACAGAGGCTATTTCTTCTAATTCACTCCAATCATAAGTAACACCCGTTGGGTTTGATGGATAGTTCATAATTATTAATCTTGGACGTGAAGGATCTGCCTCACAAATTTTTTGAATGTCCTCGGGTCGTAAAAGCCACTTGTGTGATTCCTTTTTGTCAACCCAAACAGCCTGTCGCCCAATAATTT
Organism: uncultured Ignavibacteriaceae bacterium; assembly: GCA_963698525.1. Classification (GTDB taxonomy): domain Bacteria; phylum Bacteroidota; class Ignavibacteria; order Ignavibacteriales; family Ignavibacteriaceae; genus IGN2. The sequence continues at coordinate 37,920 of CAVORE010000021.1, forward strand.
TTGCCTGCGGTGCATATGAAACCCAGCTCGGAGTTGGAATAAGAATTTCTCCATAGTAAACAAATTGAAGAATAAACATCAGCTCTTTTGAACCCGGACCAATCAGGACATCATCGGCATTACACTGAAGATCATTTCTACGCGAATGATAATCGGCAACAGCTTCTCTTAAAGCCGGCAAGCCCTTAACTTGCTGATAGTCCTTCTGGAAAGCATTAACACGCAATTCTTCTACAATTATTTTAGGAACAGGAAACGGGGACTGACCAAGCCCAAACTTGTAAACTTTTTTACCTTGCAGTTTTAATTTATTTGATAGTTCATTAATATAAAGGGTGGCCGAAAGCGGCATTCCCCGAACATTCAAGTTAAGGCTGAGATCAAAAAAAGAATTGTTGTTTTGCATGATATTATTCGTACTCCATCACAATTTCCCCAGGTTTAAGGATTTTGTCAAGCTCATCCTGGAAGAAAAATTTTTCTTCACCAAGAGCAGGCTTTAAGTCAGTATACCAGGTTGCACCCGCATCAAATTTAGCAAAGAAAGGCTTTGCTACCCAATCAGAATTTCTTCCCTGTATAAATCGAAGGGCGAATACTTTTTCATTTCCAATTTCATTAACTCCAAGAATCTGCAATTTGCCGGGAAGACAGGACATGCTCGGCCCTCTTACTGTTTTACAGATTCCACTTATCAATTGATATGATTCTCTGAAAAGCTTCCATGCATCAACCAGGGGAATAGAAAAATAATGATCTGCGCCGGTGTTTCTTGCAACAAACATATAATATGGTATGCAGCCAAGCGCGACTTGTTTTTGTAACATTTCGGCCCAAACACCTGAGGAATCGTTTATGTGTTTTAATATAGGCGACTGGGTTCTAATTACAGCGCCTGTTTCCAGTATTCTTTCTATTGCTTTTTTAACCGCCGGATGTTCTAACTCAGCCGGATGATTGAAGTGAGCCATAAAAGCAAGGTGTTTGCCCGCCTTTTTAATATCACTAAAAAGCCTGAGCAAATCTTCCGCATCATCATCAGATAAAAATCGAAAGGGCCAATATGCTAACGCCTTTGTTCCAATGCGGATGTGTCTGAGATTTTTTATGTTAGATTCAAGAAGGGGTAGGATATATGCCTCAAGTAATTTTGTTTTCATTATAAGCGGATCCCCACCAGTAAAGAGAACATCAGTTACACTTTTATTTTCAGAGAGATATACTGCAAGATGTTCTGCTTGTCTGGAAGCAAATTTAAATTCGTCCATCCCGACAAACTGCGGCCATCTGAAACAAAATGTACAATAAGCATGGCATGTCTGTCCTTGTCCGGGGAAAAACAGAACAGTCTCTCTGTACTTATGCTGCATTCCAAAAATTTTTTCCCCATTCATTTTTGGCACATTGTGATCAAGCTGCCCTGCCGGATGAGGATTTAATTCCAGCCTGATTTCATGAGCAGCATCTTTTATTTCGCTTTTTGAAGAGCCGTTTGCAATTAATTTTCTCATCTTCTCGTAATGATGATCCCGAAGCATATTTTTACGAGGAAAGGTTAAGGTGTAAATAGGATCATCGGGCACCTTTTCCCAATCTATCAGATTATCTACCACATAGTTATTCGTTTTAAATGGCAATACGGACCCGACAACGTCTATTGCTTCAACCAGGTCTTCAGAAAGATTTGAAATCTGCGGAATGGATTTATAATTATGCTGTAAATAAGATTTATAATTCATGTTCACCTTATTTTATTATTATTTCGAGTGGTATTTAGCGTGTCGTCCGAAATTCATAAAAATCGGTTCCAATTTAAAATAATTTTGCTTTTTTTCAAGCCAGAAGAGGAATAAAAATGATTTTTCAGCCAACAGCGAGGATATGTAGGAATATTATTCAGATATGGACTATCTCGTCCGGGAAAACTTTACTTTAGCACACGTCTATAAAACTCAAGGAGTTTTTCTTCGCCATCCGGGATATTTAAAATTTCAGAATACAGCAAAATCATTTCAGAACCATCTTTTGACAGGCGAAGGTTTTTTCTGTCCGGAATAATTTCCTTGAGTGTGGCTGCCTCTGGAAAAGCCTTGATGAAAAAACATGCTTCACCAAGTTTCTCATCTCCGGTTGAAAATCCGAACTCAATTTGTTCCACAGGAAGATCTCTAAAAACTTTTTTACAATACCATAGAACAGATAGAGTAAAATTATCAACACGTAATTGTATCGGGCTGGTTTTTCCGGTTAGTTCGGATTTCAGTTTTTTAAGAACATTATTGGTTGTTGTGATGATCTTCCAGAAAGCAGTGATTGGCTTCGGATCAAAAGTGCCCTGTGTTCCGTCCAGAAAACTTGGTCTCTCGAGAGGCGGCTTTATTCCGATGTCTGTGAGCAGGCTGCAGGTTTCATCACAAAGAGCGTTAAGCGATTGGCCGGTTAGAGCAATGGACAACGGCTCTCTGTAATTAGATTCAATACGTAATTTCTTATTTTTAACATCAAGAATAACTTCAAAGGTTTGTTCGGGTGAGCTTTCATTTTTATACATTGCGGAAGTGGTAAAGCCTTTTCTGCAAAGAACCAGGTTTGTGTGAATTGCATCGGGTAGAGGATTGGACAAAGCCTCTCTGATTGCGCCAACAAGACGGCAATATTTATGTAGAGTATCTCTTGTCTTCCCCCACTCAATTAAGTCAAGTGGAGATGTAAATGAATTCATACTTATAATCTTATTATTGTCAGATGTTCTCGGCTGATTGAAACTTAAGAGTTAATAATATAAAAATCAATCTTGGTTGAAACAGAAAAATCTATTTAATAATCATTTAAAGACTTATTAAATTTCACATTGAAACTTATACAATTGAACTATGTTTGAATTATGAAATTAAAAACCGCCGTATTGCTTGTTAATTTGGGCACTCCCAATAACCCGTCTGTGCGTGATGTAAGAAAATATTTATTTGAATTCCTTAATGACCCCAGAGTGATTGACATTCCTGCTGTTGCCCGGTTCTTCCTTGTAAATTTTATAATAGTGCCGTTTCGCGCACCAAAGTCAGCTAAAATTTATAAGGAACTGTGGACAAACAATGGATTACCAGACGGAAAGAAGGGCTCTCCGATACTTTATTATGGAAGATCCATTCAGGAAAAATTACAGAAAACACTTGGCGATAGTTTTGACGTTCAGCTTGCAATGAGATATCAAAATCCTTCAATGAAGGAAGTCTTCAAATATTTCTATAAAAAAAATTATGAAAAGATTGTTGTCATCCCGTTATTTCCACAATATGCTTCAGCAACAACCGGCTCCATAATTGACAAAGCAATGAAGATAATGAGCAAATGGTGGGTTGTCCCTGAAGTAAAAATTTTAAACCAGTATTATGATAACGAAGGATTCATTGATACAATAATTGAGCGCGCAAAAAAATATAACATTAATGAATATGATCATATTTTATTCAGCTTTCACGGTTTGCCGGTAAGGCAGGTTGACAAGGTTTACAAAGATGGATCTCTTTGTGAAAGTCACAACTGCGAAACAGAAATAAACGAAACAAATAATTACTGCTACAAAGCAACCTGCTATGCAACTACAAGACTGATAGCTGAAAAATTAAATCTTCCAAAAGAAAAACATACGGTTTGCTTTCAGTCAAGACTGGACAAAAACTGGCTGGAGCCCTTTGCAGACAAAGTAATTATCGAGCAGGCAAAAAAAGGAGCGAAGAAGCTTCTTGTTTTTAGTCCGGCATTTGTAGCAGATTGTTTGGAAACATTAATAGAAATTGGAGTCGAGTATCAAAAATTATTTGCAGATCATGGCGGTGAAAAAGTTCAACTTGTGGAAAGTTTAAATGATCACCCGATGTGGATTGAGACCCTCAAAAAATTAGTAATTAAAAATTAACTGATGACACTTTTGGAAAAAATATTTAATGCGGGAATTGTTGGTGCAGGCGGCGCAGGATTTCCGGCACACATCAAAGCCAAATCAAAGGTTGAGTTTGTGCTGGCCAATGGTGCCGAATGCGAACCGCTGATTCATAAAGACTATGAGCTGATGATTCATCATTCAAAAGAAATTATAAAAGGATTTGATTTACTTCTCGAAAGCACCTCAGCTAAAAAAGGCTTCTTCGGAATAAAAGAAAAAAACGAAAAGGCTATTTCTGCGATAAGCAAACATCTGAATGGAAAAACGGAGCTAACAAAACTTGGAGATTTCTATCCTTCCGGCGATGAATTTGAGTTGGTTTATGAAGCGACGGGAAGACTAATCCCCCCAGCAGGGATTCCACTTGATATTGGATGCGTAGTTAACAACGTAGAAACTCTTTACAACATTGCTCTTGCAGAAAATAATATTCCGGTTACCAAGAAATTTATTTGTGTTGCGGGTGCAGTAAAAAAACCGTCTTCGTTTTTTGTTCCTGTTGGAACCAGCCTTAAAGATGTTATAGAATTTGCTGGCGGAGCGAAAGCACAAGATTTTGGAATTTTTGTTGGCGGTGTGATGATGGGAAATTTAACTTTTGATTTGGATGAAGTCATCACAAAAAAAACAGCAGGAATAGTAGTTCTTCCCAAAGATCATTATCAGATTAAAAGAAAAAATCAACCAGAACAGAATTGGCACCGCATCGGCAAATCTGCTTGCGACCAATGCAGCTATTGTACGGAGTTTTGTCCGCGATATTTACTTGGATACCAGGTTGAACCACACAAAGTTATGCGCTCATTAGGATTTACAAAAACCGGTTCTGCCGTTTGGAATCAGATGGCGGAACTTTGCTGTTCTTGTGGTCTTTGTACATTATATGCGTGTCCGGAGGATCTCTATCCTAAAGAAGCTTGCGATAAAGCTAAAGTAGAAATGAAAGAAGCCGGAATTAAGTTTGTGCAGCAGAAGCCGGTTAAAGTTCATCCGATTAAAGAAGGAAGACGGGTTCCGCTTAAGCAATTAATTATGAAACTTAAATTGCAGGATTATGATGTTGAAGCGCCCTTCAATTCAAAAAACATTTCTGTCGGCAAAGTTAGAATTCCGCTTCAGCAACATATTGGGAAACCAGCGCAGCCAATTGTTAAAAAAGGCAAAGCGGTCGAAGAAGGACAAATGATTGGAAAAATTCCGGAAGATGAGATAGGCGCAAATATTCATGCTTCAATTAACGGCAAAGTAACGGTGGTCACTGAAAAATTTATTATGATAGAATCTTAAGAGGTATTTAAATGACAAATAAAAACTCTATTGGACTAATTGAGATGGGCAGCATTGCTTCCGGTATCCAGGCTGCTGACCTGATGCTCAAAACTTCAGAAGTAGAACTAATGATTTCACGGACAATTTGTTCTGGAAAATATATGACATTGATTTCAGGGGATGTTGCTGCTGTAACTTCTGCTGTAGATAACGCCGTTAGCACAATTGGCTTTGGGGTGATTGATCAGTTTGTGATTCCTAATGTTCACCATACAATATTTCCAGCGATAGTTGGTCATAACAATGTACAGATGCTCGAATCACTTGGAATTGTTGAATCTTATTCTGTTGCATCATTAATTGAAGCTGCCGATGCTGCAGTAAAAGCTGCGAAAGTTCAGCTTGTTGAACTTCGGCTTGCAATGGCATTGGGTGGGAAAGCATTCTTTAGCGTAACTGGAGACGTGGCGGCTGTTACTTCAGCAGTTGATGCCGGAGCCAGAATTGTTTCAGAAAAAGGTCTGCTTGTTAATAAAGTAATCATTGCCAATCCACGCCAGGAGTTGCTTTCAGAAATGATTTAAGTGCTTTCGTGTTTCTAAGGTTTTTCTTTTATCCGCCTCAAAACATCTTACCGTTTACTACAATTGCTCTTGACAATTAATTTTAAAATGTTAAATTGTTACTAGGTTTAAATGATACTAACAGCATTCTCAAAAACCAGTTAGCTGCAAGATATAATAAAACATTAATTGGAGGAGTGATGCATATGAAAATCGCAATTGAATCCAATGACGGGGTAACCATCAAATCACCGTTTTTACCAACGAAAGGATATGTGGTTTATGATGTCAATGAGTCGGATATAGTTGGTAAAGAGTACAGAGAAAGTAATTCAAAAGACAAAAAAACTGTTGGTGAAAAAGAGGTTCTCTCCGAAAAATCACATTCACTGCTAAACGACTGCTCAGCAATAATTTCCAGAGGAATGGACAGAAGCAATGTGGATATTTATAAAAAGGAAGGCATGGATGTTTTCATAACATTCAAAACCTCAGCCAAAGATGCGGTGAAGCTCTATATGAGGGAATTGCTGGTCAGTAGTAAACTGGCTCATTGATTGAAAAGAAAAAATTATATCTTTCAACAAACATTCTCAGCAAAGCGGTTTTTATCCTAGTCAAGCCACACACATTGGGCCCAGATCGATACTTGTAAAGCAATGAAAATGCTTTAATTTTCAGCTCAATAAATTTCTTTTCTTTTAATTTCAACAGAGATAATTTTTATGGCCCCAGTTAATAGACCCTCTTGGGATGAATATTTTTTAAAACTTGCTATGCTTGCCTCAGAAAGAGCAACTTGTCCAAGAATGCACTGCGGATGCGTTTTGGTTAAGGATCGGTTTGTTCTGGCAACAGGCTACAATGGTTCTTTGCCCGGTCAGGAACATTGTGATGATGTTGGCTGTCTGATAGTTGATAATCATTGTGTGAGAACAAATCACGCAGAAATAAATGCACTCGTTCAGGCTACCACTCACGGCGTTAACATTAAGGGTTCAACCGCATACATTACAAATATGTCCTGCACAACCTGTGCAAAGGCACTAATTGCTGCCGGAATAAAAAGAGTCGTTGTTTTTTCTGATTATCATGATACGCTGGCAACCAAATTCTTTGATGGTGCGGGTGTAGAGATTGTTAAAGTTGATATGCCGAACAAGTTGATCAATTATGATCTTGAGAATTATTCTTCAGCCAAGAAAACCGAAAAGTCCAAGTAAATAAACTTGACAAGCTCAAAGTCATTTCGTTATCTGCTAATTCTCCTTGCAATAATTTTTTGGGGATCGTCCTTTGTGGCCACCAAAACGGTTCTGCATGAAATCAAACCTGTTACAATAATTATTCTTCGTTTAATTCTGGCCAGCACTCTTCTAACCACAATTGCTATCGCTTCAAAAAGAAAGTTTTCAGTTAACATAAAAAGTCATAGCTGGATTTTTATCTTAGCTCTTGTGGCCGTTTTCCATCTTTGGATTCAGGTAACAGGATTGCAGTACACAACAGCTTCCAACACCGGATGGATAATCGGCACAGCTCCGATCTTTATGGCGACATTAGGATTTATTTTTTATAAGGAAAAGATCACACTTTTTCAGTTAGCAGGAATAGTAATTGCTTTGGCTGGCTTGCTTATGCTCATTGGTAAGGGAGATATAACAAGTATTGGTTTAATTGAAAACAAAGGAGATCTGCTGGTGCTTGGAAGTGCTTTCACCTGGGGAGTTTACTCCATGGTTAATAAAAAGATATCTTTGTCTTACTCCCCCGTTATGACAATTCTTTATCTCTTTCTTATGATGGCAGTAATAATAATACCATTCAATCTTAATCAGGAAACAATCAACTCTGTAATAAATCTTTCCTTAACCGGCTGGTCTTTGATTCTTTTTCTTGGAATATTTTGTTCGGGTATTGCATATGTAATCTGGGCGCAAGCCTTGCGCGATATGGAATCAGCAAAGGTTGGTGCATTCCTTTACTTTGAACCGCTTGTAACGGTTGCTGCCGCGGCTTTTTTTCTAAAGGAAGAAATCACATTATTAATAATCGTTAGTGGAGTGCTCATTACAATAGGTGTTTTCCTGGTTAATAGAGATTAAATAGCAAAGAATTTTTTTAAAACATAAAACACAGCAATGAATGACAGCACACCTTTAAAAGCAACGAATCATTTTTTAAATTCTAATTAATATTTCAAACAATTTTTTATTATGGACTTAGAAAATAAAAAGCCGGAAATTAATTACCCGACCAAATGGGATTACAAAATAATTGGTTCCGATGTTGATGAAATGATCAAAGCTGTTGAAGACATTGTTAACAACCTTGTCTACGATCTTTCGGCATCAAACATCAGCAAAAAGGCAAATTATTTTAGTCTGAATCTTGCCGTAGAAGTACCTTCCGAGATAGTGAGAGATTTAATTTTTCAAAAGCTGAACGAGCACCCGGCGATAAAATTTGTAATTTGATTTAACAATGAAAGTGAATTGTTCCGTCCTCTCGCCCGTAAGTTTAAATTGCTGGAAACATCATGCCGGATTTATAAGGCAGCAGATTCAAACAATAAAAGACCTTCGTGCAATTGAGGCTCTGAAGCTTCTTCTTCTTAAAACCGGTGACTCACAAATGGACTTATACTTTGGTAAATATTCCCCAACGGAAATTTCAGAGCAGATACTTCAAATTCTTAATCGAAGAAAAATAACGTCGTCAGAACAATATCAAGTCTTGCTTGCAAAGGAAGAAAAGAACTATCAGCTTGTTGAATTGAAAGACAAATCATTGTGGACATTGAGACTCGGTGAAGAATCAAAAAGATATGTTCACCTCCATCCTGGCAGATATTCACCCCATACTGTAAGGGTTAAAGCTACCACATTGAAAACGGCAATTCTCATTTTGGCTTTTAAAAAAGCTGGCGAAACAAATGTCATAAACACAGAAGCGATAAATCAAATCAGAAAAAAATATTTGAACGAGCCGGCGATAAAGTCATATTCCAGTGCCTCGGGACTAGTGAGGGTGCTGGATGTTTTGAAAGAAACCTTGCCAACATAAAAACTTTGGCAACCAGGCTGCCGGATAGCCTGACCTGGGTAAAAAATCTCCCTTAATTTCAAACACCACACAAGCCATATGTGTAGTAGCCAGCCAAACAAAACCTTGTGATACTTATCAAAACTTAATAATTGTCTCACCGTTAATATTACATTGTAAATATGAATGATTTTGTAATTGAGTCATTGTTTTGCACTCATATATTAAACGAAGATTAATTAGTTTTACCCTTACGATTTATTATTTCTTCAACAATAACCATAAATGAATTTTTCGCCTCATCATCCATCTGTTCAAACAATTCAAATCAAAAATGAGTTACCAATGAAAAAGGGTTTTATTTTAATATCAATATTTATTCTATTACTATCCGGAGCCGGAAATGCTCAGCCTCAAATTTTGACTCTTGAAGAGGCAATCCAGTTAGCGCTTGAAAACAATACAGACATCAAGATTGCAGCATTGAGCTCGGATAAATCAAGCGCGGCAGTCAGAGAAGCGTTTGGATATGCGTTACCAAGCCTTGATGCATCTGCCCGCTTTTCGCATTTCCTGAAAAAGCCCAAAACACCCTTCCCAGATTTTGAAGCGCTGCTAACCAACGCTACGTACAGTATTTTGTTTGAGGAAAACATTATTCCGGAAGATGAAAGCAAATATGTGCCAATAGAAACCCAGCTTCAATCATTTGTGCAAACAAACAATTATGAGGCCTCTCTGACACTAACCCAAATATTATTTAATTCAGCCGTGTTCAAGGGAATCGGTGCTTCACAGGTATACTTTGATTTGTCGCTGTCTGAACTTAGAAACACGATAAGCAAAACGAAACTGAATGTTGAAAGAGCATTTTATGGATCGCTCGTTACAAAGGAATTATTAGCCATTACCCGTGCAAGCTATGAGAACTCCAGGGAAAATCTTCGAAACGTAAATGCTTTATTTGAGCAAGGCTTTGTTTCAGACTTTGACCGGATGCAGGCAGAAGTTCGAACTGAAAATTTGCGCCCGGTTATACTGCAGATGGAAAATATGCTTAAGACAACTTTGAATGATTTAAAGCTGGTTCTCGGAGTTGACCAGATGGTTGATATAGATGTTAATGGGCAGATAGTTTATAACCCCGAAGTGTTGCCCGATGAGGAGGACATAATACAATTTGCATTGGCTAACAACTACGGAGTGCAGAGTATGAAACTAAAAATGGATCTTGATGAAGCATTTATTGATCTGGATCTATCAGAGTACTGGCCTTCATTAGCAGCCTTCGGAAATTTTTCTTATGCCGGATCCTCGGATGGGTGGGATTATCAGAACTATGATGCCTCTACAATAGGACTTAGTTTCTCCATGAACTTATGGCAGGGAAACAGAACCAAAAATCGGGTTGAACAATCTACAATAACCTATAAACAATCAGCAGAACAATTTGAACTACTGAAGGAATATGTTATAACCCAGGTTAAAGCAAAGTATTTGGAATTAAAGCGGGTTCAAAGCCTTGTTGAAGCACAGGAGAGAAATGTTAGCCTTGCAGAAAGAGCTTATGAGTTGTCTTCTGTCAGATATCAGGAAGGAACAGGAAACCAGCTTGAAGTGCAAAATGCAGATGTTGAACTAAGACAAGCACGAATAAATCGCCTTCAATCAGTACAAAGTTATATTATAACAAAATTTGAACTTGAACAACTTATGGGCAAACTGAACAAAGAATATATTGACCCATTTATGCCAAAAGATTAAAACAATTGACCCAATCAGGAGAATTAAAAAATGAAATTACAAATAAACTATAAGTTTTTATTTACTCTTCCGATTTTGATTATAGTTATGATAAGCGGATGTGGTGGTGATGAAGAATTACCAAAAAGCATGGATCAAATACAACAGGAAGAAGGTGTGCCCGTACAGATAGAAGAAATAGCGCACAAGCCTTTTGAAAAATTTATGAATTACTTTGCTAAACTAGCAGGTTGGGAAGATGCAACGAAAGGCGCAGGGATTGGTGGTAAAATTGAAAAAATAAATTTTAATGTCGGTGATTATGTCGAAGAAAAGCAGGTGATCGTAGAATTCCCTTCCGACGAACCCGGCTCAGTTTACGAAACAGCAAGAGCAACATATGAAAACACCAAAAGAACTTATGAAAGAACCAAAACTCTTTTAGATTCGGGTGAAACCTCTCAGGCAAACTTCGATGCGGTGGAAGTTCAATACCTGGTTCATAAAAGAAACCTGGAAATTGCACGCAGATTAATTTTTGTCGAAGCACCCTTCAGCGGAACACTTGTCGATGTAAGAGTTAAAGTCGGTGATAATGTTAAAAGCGAGGCGCCGCTATTTACTATCGCAAAGCTTCATAAAATGAGAGCAAAAATATGGATTACGGAAAAAGAGGTTGGCGAAATTAAAAAAGGAATGGAAGCAGAAATGGAGCTTGGAGGCAAGATATACAGGGGGAAAATAGTTGAGATATCTATGGCGATTGACCCCGCAAGGCAGGCGTTCTTCGCAGATGTTGAATTTGATAATTCAAAAAAAGAATTGAAAAGCGGAGTAACGGTTGAAATAAAAATTCTGGTATATAAAAATTCCAAAGCGATAATAATTCCTCGTAATCTGGTAATGAGTGATGATGGCGGTCAATTTGTTTATGTTGAGAAAGAAGGGAAAGCCGAAAAAAGATATATAGGGAACGGACAAGGCAGTGGTATTTATTATGAGATTTCAAAAGGCCTGCAGGTTGGAGATAATCTTATAACCCATGGCGGTTCACAGTTAACAGATGGCTTAAAAGTAAAAGTGATTCAATAAGGAAAACAATATGTTTCTTGCTAAAGTATCCATTAATCGTCCTGTACTTACAACTGTAGGAATTGTAATATTCCTGATATTCGGATTGATTGCATATTTCGGACTTAACCTCAATCTTCAGCCGGATGTTGAAATTCCTTACGTAACAGTTCAAACTATTTATCCTGGGGCCGGACCTAAAGAAATAGAAACACTCATCACAAAAAGAATCGAAGATGCTGTTTCAACAATCAGCCAGATTGAAAGAATTGAATCATATTCTCTTGATGGTGTTTCCGTTATTATTATTGAGTTCCAGCTTGGAAAGAACGTAAATGTTGCAAACCAGGAAACAAAAGATAAAGTTGATGAAATAATAAATGACCTTCCCACCGACTCTAAGAAACCGGTTGTACAAAAAGTAGATATAAGATTATTTCCGGTTGTTGATGTTGTTTTAAGCGGTAATCTCAGTCCGCGCCAGCTTTACGAAATTGCAGATAAAACGTTAAAAGATAGGTTCTCCCAGATAGATGGTGTTGCAAAAGTTAATATTATAGGAGGGCAGGAAAGAGAAATCCGTGTTGTGCTTGATAACAGAGTTGTGTATGAGAACAACATTTCTCTTCCCCAACTGACACAAATTCTTCAGGCAGCAAACATGGATATTCCCGGGGGATATTTTCAGATCGGCAACCAGGAATATACCGTAAGACTCGTTGGACAATTCCAGAGCCCCGAAGGGATAAGCGAACTCGAAATACCCACAGCATACGGTCCGAAAAAAGTCAGACAGATTGCAGACGTTTTTGATTCAGGAAAAGATATAAGACAGAGAGCAACTTTTTTTAATGTGAAAGAAAATTTTAGAAACGAAAATGTTGTTCGTCTTGGAATAATTAAAAGCAGCGAAGGAAACGTAGTTAAAGTTGCCGATGCAATAAGAACGTCTCTGCCCGAAATTCAAAATGTGCTGCCCGAAGGATCAAAACTCGAAATAGTAAACGATGCCTCTGAATTTGTTCAGAGTAGTTTTGATGATACAATGAGCAACATCTATCTTGGCGTACTTTTCACAGCAATTGTGCTCTTTTTATTCCTCCACGATTGGCGCTCTACAATTGTTGTTGCTATGTCTATGCCCACATCTATTATATCTACATTCCTTCTGCTTCAGGTATTTGGTTTATCATTGAACATGATGACACTGATGGGGCTATCAGTATCCGTTGGTGTGCTTGTTGCAAATTCCGTTGTTGTGCTGGAAAATATTTTCCGTTACAAAAAGATGGGCGAGACGATAAAGCAAGCAGCATACAAAGGTACGTCTGAAGTTGCGGTTGCGGTGCTGGCTTCAACATTAACAAACATTGTAGTCTTTCTACCGGTAGCCAATATGTCATCAATGGTTGGAATGTGGTTAAGGGAGTTGGCTCTGGCGGCTGTTTTTGCAACCATCTTCTCACTTATTATGTCCTTTACTTTGACTCCACTGCTTTCATCAATTATTCTTTCAAAAGATCATAAAACCGGAAGGCTGGCATCGTGGTTCAGCAGGTTTGAGATAAAGCAGACGGAATTTTATAAAAAACTTCTTGGCTATGTTCTCCATAGCAAAATGAGAAGTTTACTTACTCTTTTAGGTGCTATTGCTCTTTTCATTTTTGTTATAATGGTTTTCGGACCAAAGCTTGGCTTTGAATTCATTCCCCAGACGGATGATGGGAAAATAAGTATTTCAGTTGAGCTGCCATCCGGATATAATCTTGAAGAAACCGCAAGAACAGTTCGGTTGGTTGAGGAAAGAGTGAAAACCCGTAATGAAGTAGAGCATATTCTTACAGACCTTGGTAAACTCAGCGACCTTGATGTTGGAACAAATATGGCCAGCATTGATGTGCAGCTTACCGATGCAAAAGATCGTGACATTAAGTTGTTAGATATGATTTCCGTTTTTACAGCAGACCTGGCCGACATACCTAATGCAAAAATAAAGGTTGATGTTGGTTCGCGCATGGGTGGACAGGAAGCCCCCATCCAATTCTTTTTATTGGGGCAGGATCTTGATGAGCTTGAAAGACTAAAAGATCAGGCAATAGAAAAATTCAAAGATGTTCCCGGACTCATAAACTTTGATAACAGTTCGCGTGCAGGTAAACCCGAAATTACAGTTTATCCTATAAGAGAAAAGCTTACTGAAGTCGGATTAACAATAACCGATCTTGCATTTACGCTTCGTGCAGGAATAGAAGGAATACAGTCAGCAAAGTACCGTGAACTTGGTGACGAGTATGATATTACCGTAACACTTGACGATAAATCAGTTAACTCGCCTGAAAAAGCCGGCAACATAACAGTTGCATCACAACGCGGCTCATTCCGTCTTGCCCAGCTTGCGGACGTTAAGTTTACAACGGGATTCACAAAGATTTTACACCGGGATAAATTCACTTCAATAATGTTTTCGGGTGCGGCCGCTCCTGGATTTCCACTTGGTAATGTTACGGGTGAAATAGAAAAAAGATTCGCCGAAATTAATCTTCCATCAGGATACTCTTTTAGTTGGGGTGGCAACGTAAAAATGATGAACGATATGATCCAGGATATGATCTTTGCATTCTTCCTTGCGGTGCTATTAACATATATGCTTCTTTCCGCAATACTTGAGAGTTTCTGGCAGCCGGTTATAATAATGATAACTGTGGTGCTGGGATTGCTCGGTGTAATTTTAGCATTATATATAACCAACACCGCATTCAGCATTACATCGCTGATGTCTATAATTATGTTGATAGGCATTGTGGTCAACAACGCAATCCTTATTCTCGATTATACAAACCAATTAAGCAGAGAACAAGGTTATTTACCAAAAGATGCATTGATGGAAGCCTGTCCAACAAAACTTAAACCACAGATAATGGCGTCAATAGCAATTATACTTGGTATGCTTCCGCTTGCGATTGGAATTGGTGATGCAGGTAAGGAAATAAGAATGCCACTTGGTATTGTTGCAATTGGCGGATTGATAGCCTCTACAATTCTAACATTGTTTGTAATACCTGCAATTTATTATCTAACTTCAAAAGCAAAGTCAGTTGTAAGAGAAAAAGTTTAGGATTAAGAAAGAACATTTGGCAGAGAAGGTTTAAAAGAAAAGATGATGCTTTGTGCAAAGGCATCATCTCTTAAAAAATTAATTCTGGCTGGGTTCAGTCGTGAGCAGTTCTTTTTCAATTGCAGATTTAAATGATTCTTTCGGCAGCGCACCAACTGCTAACTTCGGTTGTCCCTCTTTTGGTATGAACAACAGAGATGGAATGCTTCTTATACCAAACACTGCTCCAAGTTCCTGCTCTTCATCAGTATTTACTTTATAAAAATTAACCTTACCTTTGTATTCAGTAGAAAGCTCATCTATTATTGGTCCAACCATTTTGCAGGGACCGCACCAGGGCGCCCAGAAATCTACCACAGCAGGAAGCTCACCTTCAAATTTCCAATCCTGGTTTTTTTCGTAGTTAAATACTTTTTCTAAAAATGTTTGTTTCGTTAATTGTTCAGCCACTTTAATTTCTTCCTTTCTATGTTAATAGTCGTGTATAATATTAAAAATTTTTATCCTTTGCCCTCCCCTTAGGGAAGGGATGGGTGGAGCCTTCATATTGCTTTTAAAACTCTTTGCAGTTTTTCCTGCACCTCTGTTGCTATAGGTTTCATTTGATCGTTTTCCAGGATCCACGTCATCACCATGGGATCAAAAATAGAAATCCGTGTTTTGTCATCCTTTTCATATACAATCACATTACAGGGAAGGAGCAATCCGAGATCTTCTTCTTCCTGCAAAGCTCTGTGTGCAATTGCCGGGTTGCAAGCACCAAGTATAACGTATTTTTTAAAATCCACATTGATTTTTTGTTTTAACGTTTCTTTAACATCAATTGAAGTTAAAACGCCAAAACCTTCCTTCTTCAATTCCGCGGTTACTTTTTCTATTGCCTGTTCATAAGACATGTCAACCGTTTTTGAAAACCCGTATTGCATTTTTAATCCTTTCTATTAAACAAAATTTATTTTTTGCCTGTTTTCTTTAAAGTCGAAAACCTGAACGGCGCATAAAGCGGACAAAAACCAACAAGACTTGTTAACAAAAAAACAATTGCAAATAGCCCAAGGATAATTGCCGCGACACCGGTAATCTGATTTGTGAAATAAAGCATTGCAATAATGATCGCAAAAAGAACTCTTGTTATTTTATCCGCAGAACCCATATTTTTTTTCATAATTTTATTCTTCCTTATCTGTCCCGGTTTTATCGAGACGGTTTGTAAATAATAACTTTATTTTTTTCCAGTCGGTCACAATCAACCCGATTAAAGAACCGTATAAAGTGCTGTTAACAGGGCTGCCGGTTATTGCACAGCTTCCGTTACATCCAATAAAACTGTAGTAAAGAAACCCAGCAGTTGCACCGAGCACAACCGGTAAAAATAATTTTATTTTATTCCAGATCATTTTAAGCCCGCTGCGTTCCACCTGATAATTCCGCCTTTAAGATTGGATGCGTTGAAACCAAGCTTCTTCAGTTTTGCCGCCGCATTTAAGCTTCTGTTACCGGTCCGGCAATAGCAAATAATTTCGGCGGCTTTAAATTTTTTCAAATCATTACCGCTTGTATTTAATGATGTAATGGGAATGTGAAATGAACCCTTTATCGAGCCCTGTTTTCTTTCGGTATCTGTTCTTACATCAAGAAAAACAACATTTCTTTCTCTTTTAACTTTCTCGGAAGCTTCCTGTGCAGAGTAATGTTTTATTGATTTGACCAGCAGAATTTTCCTGATGATATAAAATGCTATCAATGCAATTAGTGCGTAGAGAAATATTTGTCCGGTTGTCATACTGTAATAATTTTATTTGTTTCAAAAGATTTGATAATTGAAAGCAGAAAAGGATTCAAATATAAATTGAAGATCAGGATCGGCAATTGAGCCCACCCTGATCTTTGAAGATATTATGTGCCGGAATGATTAAAACATCAGGTTGTTTTCGATGCTTCCTGTCTGCCGACATAAATGTTATAAAACCACATCAGTAATGTTGCAAGAACTCCTATCCCGATTAATGCATACCAGACCATCTCGGGTTTTCCTGCTGCTTTTGATGTTTGGTAAAGCCATCCACCTAATGGATCGCCAACAAATCTTGCAATAGCTATCGGAAGAAACGCATATCCCTGGAATAATCCCTGCTGCCCCGGCGGTGCGATCTCTGAAATATATTCATAATATCTTGGTGCCTGCATCATCTCGCCGACTGCAAACGCAACAATTCCCACAGCAATTGTTGGTATGCTTGGATGAATTCCGATAATTATCCAGATCAAACTTGAGAAGGCAAAACCTAATAAGATGGCTTTCCGTGTTGGAATATTTTTAGATAATCGGTTAATGGGAATTTGAAGAAGAATTATCGCGCCGGCACCAGCCCATGATTGTATAATTTCATATGGCGCATTCACATCAATATAGTCCGTTATATAGTATGGAACGATTATAAATTCCTGCCAGAAAATTATCCAGTAGAGTGAATATATAAGAAGAAAGATCATGAACTTTACATTTGCCAGGACAACAAACAGGTTTGTGATTTTTTTCCCGAGCGATTCTACTATCTCAGGACCAGATCCTTTAACTTCTTTGTAGAGAAATATATTTATGATAAGCATTGCGAAACAGCTTACGGCCGAGACTACATAAACAAATTCATTACCAAAACTGTCTCTAACAAAGTAAGCAATGGTTGGCCCAATCATCGCACCGGCGTTTACCAGCCAGTAATAAATGGCAAAGCCAAGTGATTTGGTTTCAGATGTTGTTGTGACAGCCACTGTTCCAAGCACGGCGGGTTTTATGAAAGAACCTCCGAATGCAGTAAATACTAGGAAGGCCATCATTAACCAATAGAGATCCATTCCGTCATAAATTCCTGAGAAGGCACTCATTCCAACAGAACCAATTAAAAAATATCCGATAGCAAGAATTGAAAAAGCAACATTGAACGCACGTCTGAAACCCCATTTGTCAGAAAGAGTTCCGCCGAGGATAGGAAGAAGGTAAATCAATCCGCCGAATATACCGGAAAGCTGACCCGCTTCCGATTCACTGAAGCCAAGCTTGTTACGCATATAAATCATGAAGACTATCTGCTGACCGTAGTAAGCAAGTCTTTCAAACAACTCCATTCCATTTGCCACCCAAAACGTTTTATGAAAACCTTCTTTAAGCAGCTTCGCCCTTCCGGAATTTTCCAAGATGTATCCTTTCAAAAGTTTGGAGCGAAATTTAGGCAAGCGGGTGTAGAGTAACAAAAAATCTTCAACCCACAATAATCAATGTTCAGATCAAAAGATCGTTATTCCTAATTCAGAAATTATTGACAAATGAAACACATTTTCATTTGTGAAAATAGCTTTTTTGCTTTCCTGTTTTTGATAAAAAAATTTTGCGATTATTGCGTTTTTGGCAGGTTAAAAGAAGAATTTCCGTGCGTTCGATGGCATATTTTCTGTCTGAATTGAGACTGTAAAAGTTTAAAAGGGAAAAATTGACAAACAGAACCTTTCGTGGCGGAGTTCATCCACCTGAATATAAAGAGCTAACAGAAAAATGTGCATTCGAAGTAGTGCCACTACCAGAAGAAATTATACTTCCTGTGTCACAGCATCTTGGTAAAGAAGCTTCTGCACAAGTTAAAAAAGGTGATGAAGTTACAGTTGGGCAACTTGTAGCAAAGGCAGAAGGTTTTATTTCTGCTCCTGTTCATTCTTCTATTGCGGGAAAAGTTATGAGTGTTGGTAAAGAGCAAACTTCAAGCGGATTTCCAAAAGATTCAATTGTAATAAAATCAAACGGAACAACAGAAGCAGAAAAATTTCTTTTCCCAATTTTAAATCCTGAAACAATCACCCCAGATGAAATTAGAGAACGAGTTGCGCTTGCAGGAATTGTTGGACAAGGCGGCGCAGCATTTCCTACATCCGTAAAACTATCTCCTCCAAAAGATAAAATTATTGATGTTGTGATTCTTAACGGATGTGAGTGTGAACCATATCTTACTCGTGATTATAGATTTATGATTGAACGTCCCGACGATTTAATATCCGGATTAAAATTAATAATGAAAGCTCTCGGCGTTAAACGTGGAGTTATAGGAATTGAAAACAATAAACCTGAAGCGATTGAATTATTATCAAACAAAGTTAAATATGAACACGGATTGGAAGTTGTATCGCTTAAAACAAAATATCCGCAAGGTGCGGAAAAAATGTTGATAAAAGCTGTAACAGGAAAAGAAGTTCCTCCGGGCAAACTTCCTATGGATGTCGGAGCAGTTATTCAAAACATCGGAACTGCAATTGCAATACACAATGCAGTTGTAAAGGGAGAAGTTCTTACAACAGCAGCTTTAACCGTTTCAGGAAAAGGAATTAAAGTTCCCAAAAATTTATTAGTGCCCGTCGGGACACCAATCCAGAACATAATTGATTTCTGTGGAGGCGTAACAGAAGATGCAGTAAAAATTGTTGTCGGCGGACCAATGATGGGCGTTGCGCAGTTTGATCTTCACGCTCCCGTTATGAAGGCAACATCTGGAATTTTAGTTTTAACAAAAGATGAAGTTGCAGAAAATCCAGAAACACCTTGCTTGCGATGCGGACAATGTGTTGGCGTATGTCCTTTAAACTTAATGCCTACAAAGCTTGCTAGATATGGGCAGCTAAACAGATTTGAAGATGCTGAAGGAGCAGGCGTAACAGTTTGTATGGAATGCGGAACCTGTGCTTACACCTGTCCGGCAAACATTCCGCTTGTTCAGTGGATAAGATTAGGGAAACAAAAAGTTTTACAGTTACAGCACGAAAGGGCTGCAAAGTAGATTGCTCAATTGTTGAATTGCTTCATTGTTATAACAATTTAACAATCGAACAACGAAACAACAGTACTAGAAAAAACAGAATAAAATGACAGATACTCAAACAATTACAGAAACAAAAAAAGCTATTCATTTTGATTTAACCACTTCACCGCACTTACACTCAAAGTGGTCAACGCAAAAAGTGATGTGGTTTGTTAATCTTGCACTTGTTCCTTGCATTGCCTCAGCATTCGTGTTCTTTGGAATTTACCAGGCAGTAATAGTGATCACCGCGGTAGTATTTTCTGTTGGAACAGAAGCGGCAATTCAGGCAGCAAGGAAAAAACAAGTTACCTGGTTTGATGGAAGCGCAGCGTTAACGGGTTTGCTTCTTGCACTAACGCTTCCACCTAATTTTTCTTTATCAGCAACTGCGATTGGTTCTGTTGTTGCAATTGGTTTGGGCAAACAAATTTTTGGCGGACTAGGATACAATATTTTTAATCCTGCGTTAGTAGGCAGAGCTTTTTTGCAAGCTGCTTTTCCTGTTCAGATTACAACCTGGACACAACCAAACTTTGCTGTTGATGCCGTTACAAGTGCAACTCCGCTTGCTGCATTTAAGTTTGATAAAATCTTAACTGCACAAACTCCGCTAATGATTGGAAACATTGGCGGCTCACTTGGCGAAACATCTGCAATAGCTGTGTTGCTTGGCGGAATATTTTTAATAGCAGTTGGAATAGTTAACTGGCGAATTCCACTTTCAATGATAATCGGAGTTTTTGTTTTTGGCGGATTGTTTTGGTTGATCAATCCACAAAATCCATCTCCCTTATTTCACGTCTTTGCCGGAAGTTTTTTGTTCGGCGCAATCTTTATGGCAACGGATTGGGTTTCATCGCCAATTACAAATAAAGGTATGTGGATTTTTGGTTTCGGAATTTCACTCATATTAATAGTAATTAGAATCTATGGCGGCTTACCCGAAGGTGTTATGTATTCAATTTTATTTATGAATGGATTTGTTCCTCTTATCAACAAATATACTGCTCCAAGAATTTTTGGAGTTGAAAAGGAGGAGAAGAGAAAATGAATAAAGTAATGCAGATGCTTTTGGTTTTAACGGGAATCGGAATAGTTGCCGGCGGATTGCTTGCAATGGTTGATGGCTGGGCTGATCCGTTAATTGCTGCAAACAAGAAAGCCGAAACAGAAGCTGCAATCTTTCGCGTTCAATCTGAAGGAAAAAATTATGAGGCGTTAGCAAATGCAGGATTTGAAGTTTACAAAGTAAAAAATGAAAATTCAGAAGAGCTTGGTTACGCTTTGGTTTACGAAGGAAACGGATTCCAGGGAAAGATTAGGCTGATTTGTGGTTTATCAAAAGATCTTGAAAAAATATTAGCGCTTGAAATTCTTGAACAGGTTGAAACTCCCGGGTTAGGAACAGTAATTACAGAACCGCGCTACACAGAGCAATTTATAAACCTTCAAACTACTCCAACTATTGAAATTGTAAAAGGTGTTGAACCGTCAAAATCAACTGAAGTTCAGGCGATAACCGGTGCGACCATTTCATCCAAAGCAGTGGTTGCAATTATTAATAATGGAATTGAACAAATGAGAAAGCTCCGTGAGTCCGGAGGATTGAAATGAAAAAGCAAGTACCATTAAATCAGGAATTCGTAAAAGGTGTCTGGAAAAACAATCCAGTCTTAATACAATTACTCGGGCTCTGTCCGGTTCTTGCTGTAACTGTATCAGCGATTAACGGTCTGGCAATGGGGCTCGCAGCAACTTTTGTTTTATTTATGGCAAGTTTATTAATTTCAACAATAAGAAAAACAATCCCACCCCAGGTTCGTATTGCATCATTCATAGTTATCATTGCAACATTTGTAACGATCGTTGATCTTGTAATGAAAGCCAAGTTTCCGGACTTGAGCAAAGCTCTCGGTCCATTTATTCCACTTATAGTTGTAAACTGTATGATACTTGGAAGACAGGAAGCGTTTGCTTCGAAGAATAATCCGGGGCGGGCAATCTTAGATGCTCTTGGAATGGGAACGGGATTTACAATTGCATTAATTATTCTTGGCGGGATAAGAGAAATTATCGGATCACGAACAATTTTTAGTTTACAGGTTTTACCGGATGGATTTGAACCCTGGCTAATTATGATACTTCCCGCAGGTGCGTTTTTAACATTGGGATTGTTGCTGGGATTGGTAAATATCTATTCCGATCATAAAAAGAAAATTGAGCATGAATCAATTATCGCACATTACAAACGTGTCGGAAGAGACGAACTAATTGAAGAATTAGAGGTGAAGTAATGGAACTGTTTATAATATTTATATCGGCGGCATTAGTTAACAATTTTGTTCTCGCTTATTTTTTAGGAATTTGTCCGTTTGTCGGAGTATCAAACAAACTTAGCTCGGCAATTTCAATGGGAATGGCAACTACATTTGTAATGGTGCTTACGGCTATTGTTAGCTGGCTGCTTTACAACTTGGTTTTAATTCCATACAACTTAGATTTTTTACAGATTCCATCGTTCATTCTGGTTATAGCATCACTTGTTCAATTTGTGGAAATGGTAATTAAAAAAATATCGCAGCCATTATATCGCGCTCTCGGAATTTTTCTTCCATTGATCACAACCAACTGTGCAATACTTGGTCTTGCGTTGTTTGGTTCGATGAGAGAATATAGTTTTATTGAAAATGTAATTTTTGGAGTTGGTGCTGGGGCAGGCTTTACTTTAGCATTAACTATAATGGCAGGAATAAGAGAAGAACTTGATCTTGCAGATGTTCCAAAACCTTTTCGTGGCGCGCCTATAACTCTAATTGTTGCCGGAATTCTTGCTCTGGCATTTATGGGCTTTGCGGGAATGATTTGATTATTTAGTCATCCCGTTCGCCGCGACGAATTGTTTAGGGATCTATTTAAATATTTGAGATGCTGAAACAAGCCTGTCTGCTGACAGGCCGGTTCAGCATGATTTATTAAACTGAATTTATTATTGAGGATAAAATGATATCACGAAGAAATTTCTTAAAAGTAGCAGGATTATCATCGATTGCAATTGGTGCAGGATTTACAACCGGCAAACTGGTTGGAAGCGACAAATCAGTTTACTTTGCTGTGCATGGATTTATTCCTGCGGATGAAGAGGTCATCAGCCAGTTAATAGCAGCATTTAAGAACAAGGTAAAAAGTAATTCAGATGCAGTTGTAATTGCAGATTCAAAAGTCGGAGAAATAATTACTCGTCTTGATTTAAAATCAAGAAAAGAAAATTTTTCAAACAGCGGTTCAATTACTTATAGACTAAAAAGATTAGACAATCAAATTAATTCAGATATAATTATTAGCGATGGAAATAGTTCGATTTATTCTTTAGATAATTTTACTTCTGCATTAGAAAACATCAGAACAAATATTAAAAACAGAAAAGCACAATATTTCTTTACCGCAGAATACAATGAAACGGATTTTATTTCTTCAATATTTAAATCAAATAACAAAGAAATTGTAATTGAGAATGAAAAAGGATTGGTTGATAGAATTAAGATGGATCAAAGTTATAAAAACATTTTCATCGATGGTTCACAAGGCAAAACAGGATTAAAGATAGAAAATGGAATTGCACAAGTTCATACTGCAACTTGCCGACACGGAATTTGTAAACACAGTATTGCAAGCAGACTTGGAAATATAATTGCCTGTGCGCCAAATAAAGTTTTGATAAGAGTGGTTTAGTGCCCTCATTCCTGCCTTCTCCCAAAGGGAGAAGGAGTTGAAATAGATGAATATATTTTGAATAATTATGAGAAATAATAGTTTTAAAAAAGCCCCTTCCCTTCGGGAAGGGGTTTGGGGATGGGCCATTGCTTTCATCGTTCTTTTTCTTATTGGGTTTTTTATCGCAAGGAATGACAGCGATGAAATCAAAACGATTAAGCGAACTCAAATTCTTCTTGGAACTGTTGTAGAAATTCAGGTTCGTGATGATAACGAACAAAATGCTGAAGATGCAATAGCAGAAGCATTTGCTGAAGTAAAACGAATTGATGATCTGTTTACAACCTATAATGAAGGAAGCCCTGTTTGGAAAATAAATAACTCAACAGATTCTATAATTTCTGTTGATCCTGAACTTTATAGTTTAATGGTTCTTTGCGATTCAATCACAAAAATCTCTGATGGAAGTTTTGATGTAAGTCTGGATAATCTTACAAAAGCCTGGGGATTTTATACTGATGACCCGAACGTGCCACCTCAATCAGAAATTGATTCCGCATTGATAATAAGTGGATGGCAGAAAGTTAAAGTTGTTGGCAACAATCAGATTATCAAAACAAAAAAAATTGGATTAAACTTTGGTGCGATTGCAAAAGGTTATGCTGTTGATAAAGCAATTGATGTTCTTAAAAAATCTGGAATTAAAGAAGCGCTTGTAAATGCAGGCGGAGAAATTAGCGCAATTGGCGGCGATTGGATAGTTGGCATTCAACATCCGCGAGAAACAAATGTGATCATCAAAAAGTTAAAGCTGAATAATTTAACAGTTGCAACTTCGGGAGATTATGAACAGTATTTAGAAAAAGACGGAATTCGTTTTCATCATATTCTTAATCCCAAAACAGGTTATCCTTCAAAAGGATTGCAGAGTGTTACGATAATTAATAAATCAAACACTTTTGCCGATGCACTTGCAACAGCAGTTTT
This sequence comes from uncultured Ignavibacteriaceae bacterium, assembly GCA_963698525.1. Taxonomy (GTDB): domain Bacteria; phylum Bacteroidota; class Ignavibacteria; order Ignavibacteriales; family Ignavibacteriaceae; genus IGN2. The sequence continues at coordinate 62,214 of CAVORE010000021.1, forward strand.
TGTGATGGGAAAAGATGCCGGAATAAACTTAATTGAAAGTCTAAAAGAAACAGAAGCGATGATAATTGATGAAGAAGGAAAAATATTTTATTCAAATGGGTTTGAAAAGTTTTTAATAGATTAAAACATGATGTCATTGCGAGTCCCGATTTATCGTGACGAAGTAATCTAGATCAATATACAGATTGCTTCATCCCTTTGGGATTCGCAATGACGATCTAAAAACAGGAAAACAATATGGATTTTACATTAATAATAGCAATAGCCACAATGGGCGGACTTGGATTTATCTTTGCCGGCGCACTTGCATTTGCAGATAAAAAATTGCGCGTTGAAGAAAATCCTAAAATTGCAGAAGTAAACGAAGTTCTTCCAAATGCAAATTGTGGCGCCTGCGGTTTAGCAGGTTGTTACGATTTTGCAACTAACGTGGTTGATGGTAAAGTAAAAATTAATGGCTGCCCTGTTGGCGGACAGGATGTTGTTGATGAAATTGCATTCATACTTGGAATAGAAAGTTCTGCAAGTGTAAAACTTGTTGCAAGAATTCTTTGTAACGGCGGTAATGTCGAAGCTGTTAAGAAAGATGGTGTTGAGTATCTTGGACCGCAAAGCTGCTCTGTTAAAACTATTGTTGCGGGTGGTGATAAAATGTGCCTGTATGGTTGTCTTGGCGGCAGCGATTGTGTTGATGCTTGTCAGTTTGGCGCAATTTTTATGAATGAAAATGGATTGCCGACCGTTGTTGAAGAGCTTTGCACTGGCTGCGGTCAGTGTGTTGAAGCTTGTCCGCGCGGAGTGATTGAAATTCATCCAGAAGACAGAGAATTATTTGTGTTCTGCAAAAATCATGATGATCCTAAAAGATCAAAAGAGGTATGCAGTGTTGCTTGTTTTGGCTGCGGAATCTGTGCGCGTAAATCAGATGGGTCAATCGAGATGAGAGATTATCTTCCCGAAATTAATTATAAAAATCTTAGATATTAGCAAAATTCCGATTGATAAATGTAAAACCGGTGCAATAAGATTAATTCATCCGGAAAAAGCTGCTGAGTTATTGAAGCAGGAAAATATAGAAGTAAAATTAAATTGATAAAATATTTCTGAAAAGCACTTTCACTCGAAAGGCTTTGTTCAGTAATTTTGATTACTAAAAAGATCCTGAAACCAGCTTGCCTGCCGCAAGCAGGTTCAGGATGACAGAAAGAAAAATGTACAAAGAAGAACTTTACGAAGAAGGAATAGTTAAAGAAGTAAAAGAAGGAATTGCAATCATAAGCATTCAGGATTCCGATAAGTGTGAAATATGCACAGCGAAAATCTATTGCAAGCCGGGAAGTTCGGATGGTCGCAGCTTAACGGTTCGCGACCCTTATGGTGTTCATCCGGGAGACAAAGTCCGGGTTGTCATCAGGGGGAGTAAATTACTGACCGCATCATTTTTATTATATGGTATTCCTCTTCTTCTGCTGCTTGCTGGGATTTTCATTGGAATGAAAGTTTTTGAATCAAACAAAGAAATTAATTCTTCCCTGATTGGCTTTGGATTGGTTTTTATATATACAATTCTTTTCTTTTTCTTTTCTAAAAAAGAAAAAGAAAAATCCTACCCGGAAATTATATTTAAAAACTCAACCCGATAAATCATTTTGCTGCGAATGTTGTCATTTAGCAAACAAATTCAATATATTCCTCCCATCAATAACTTTTTCCTATAAATAAACATTTAAGGAGGCACAATGAAGAAGATGCTTTATCTTTCTGTATTTCTAATCGCCATAGTGGTAACTGTTTCAGCAAACCCTTCTGGCGACCAGCCGATTTTTGTAACTGAATTTATTGGCCAGATGGAGTTTGTTAAAGGCAGGTTGACTCAATTGGCAGATGCGATGCCCGATGATAAATTTAGCTGGACACCGGCAGAGGGAGTAAGAACAGTTGGTGAAGTTTATTCACATACAGCCGAGGCGAACTATTATCTTATAAGTTTTATGAAAAACAGTAGCCCGGATATGGATCAGGAAAAAAAGGAATTAGATAAGAAGGCTACTATAAGCATGTTAACCAGTTCATTTGAGGCGGTTAAAGAAACTGCTGCAAAGTTGACCGAAGAAGACCTTAATAGAGAAGTAGAAGCATTTGGAATGAAATTCTCTCTCAGAAATTTTATGATCACCATACTTAATCACTGTCACGAACATCTTGGACAGGGAATTGCTTATGCAAGAATGAATGGTGTAACCCCGCCATGGAGTATGAAAGAAGAATAGTTTTTCAAAATTGAGCACTCATCCGGGTGCTCTTTTTATTTTGATTTTAATAATGAGGGGATATTTATTCCACTCACCTTAACAATACTTATCAACAAAACTGCAGCTCCAATCCATTGTACAGGCATTAAAATATTTCCGCGAACAAAATATTCCAGCACTACGGCTGTTAGTGGAAATGCAAGTTCACAGATTGTTGCAACCGAAGCTGTTATTCTCTTCAATCCATAGTAGTAAAGAAAAATTGCGGCTCCACCGGTTGAGAAAGCAATAATTAAAAATATAACAATCTGTTTTGTTGTAATGTCAGAAACACTGTTTATATCGCCTAACGATAAAACCAGCACCATCATAATTATTGATGAGAAAAGAAATCGCAAGTAAGTTCCCATTTCAAATGAAACATTTCGTAGCGCGCGCTTGCTTAGCACGGTTGATGAACCAAAACTAAATGCTGCCAGTAACGCAAACAACGCTGCAACTGTAGTTTTATCTCCAGTTGATAAATCAGGTGCGTTAGTACCGAAGGTCATAAAGTAAGCACCTGTTATTGCAAGCGCAGCCCAGAAGAAAAATATTTTTGTTAGTCTTTCTTTAAGAAAGATTGCGGCAAGGGTTATCGCAAAAATCGGCTGCAATTTTTGCAGAAGAATTACTACGGAAAGATTCACAAAGTTTACATAGAAAAGTGCCTTAGTAATCGCCATTGTTCCTATGGCTCCACCCAGCAACGCAACAAAAAAGAAAGTAAGCCAATCTTTGTGATCAAGTGCCTTTAGAGTTGGAAGCTTTTTGATAAAATATGTCGATAGGATAAACGCAACGATAGTGCTTTCAATAAATACAACCAGGGGAACGGGTAAACCATAAAGAGCAGGTCGAAGAATTATTCCATCCACGCCCCACAAACTTGCACCGATAATCACAAACAATGGGGCAACCCGATCTTCAGTCAAAAAAATATTCTTGCGGGGTTTCATTTAGAATAGGCTATTTTAAATTAAGTTTGTAAGTAAGTTTATTTACTATTTAATAACTTAATCTAATTTAAGTACGTTTTTATCCATTTAGCAAACAAGTATGAGTTGATTTATGAATAGAAATATATATTTGAGTATCAAATCGAAAGTGCGCCCATCTGTGTTAACGCTTATACTCGGTCTTTCATTTTGGTTCTGCACCTCTATATCGGTTTTCAGTCCCGAAGCGTATAAGCAAGCTGTAGATTTAAAAGTTGAATCAGTTAATCTTATGTCGTTTGCAACAATGCCGTATGAAGATTTTGAGGACGATATTGATTTCGTTGAAACAGAATTGAGCAAAGCTTATGAGTTTTCAAAAGGCAGACCAGATAATGAAATTTCAACCCGGCAGTGGGAGATATTAATTAATCCGGAAGGAAACCTGCTTGGCGGTTTTTTAAAACGATGGGAGACAGAAGGATCGCTTTCTGAAATGTTTGTAACTGAAATGCAAATACTTGTGAGTGATGCCTTTGATACGATTATAGGTCTTGAGAGCGGAAAAATAGATCCTTCAGAAATAAAATAAAGGACAAAAACATGCCAACATTCAACGACTTTATATCCACACTTAAAAATGATTTACTTGATTTTGCCAAAGAAAATCTTGAAGAATATAAAGACGAAATCCTTAAGGATGGGACAATGTTTGTAGAAAAAACAAAATCGGATATTGAAAGATGGACAGAGGGTCTTGTGGCCGGCGCACTCAGCAAATCAGATTTTGAGTTTTTGCTGAAAGGAAAAAAAGATCTTGCGGAAATGGAAGCGTTGAAACAACTTGGCTTGTCTAAAATTCGAATCACCAAAATTACCAATGGCATAATTGATGTAATTGCAGGTAGTGCCATTAAAACATTTTTATAAGAGCATAAATAAAAGAGGTTTACTATGGAACAATCAAAAGAACAGGTAGCAGCAGTAATGACTCAAATCTTATTTTCAAAACTGTCACACAGGTTTTTTGATAAATATACAGAGTATGAAATGCAATCTGGTTTTCTGAAAACAGAAATAATGCAGGTATATCATTATTTTCTTGAAGAGCTGGATAAAGCCAAAGAAACTAAAAAAAAATAAACCGATTCATTTCTCTTTAACATCAGATTAATTTTTAGCGGGGAAAGACCAGTTCTCCGCAAAACTTCCTTTCACACATTCCAAAATTTCTTTAATTTTGCTCCGCACCCATAGCTCAGTTGGTAGAGCATCTGACTCTTAATCAGCAGGTCGCCGGTTCGAGCCCGGCTGGGTGCACAAAGGGTGCGAATAACAACTATTTTCGCACCCAGTTTTTTTATTGTGAACCCATCCGGCTTAAATTTAATGAATGGTTGTTTATTGATGTGCAATTGAAAATTAATAAACGATTTGTTTAGATTTTTTCTGCAGATTTTTTAATTGCTTTGATCATCCCGCCAAAAATTATTCCGTGCAAGGGATAAATCGAATACCAATATATTAATCCCCACAACCCTTTTGGTTCATAAAAGGCTGTTTGTGTTAAAATAGAATTTTGATTAGACACTTCTTCAACCTGAAACTGAAGCCAGGCATTACCAGGGACTTTCATTTCTGCACGAAGACGCATTAATTTATTTTTTTCAATTTCTTCTACTCTCCAAAAATCAAGCGGATCGCCGGGGAATAATTCTGTTTCGCTTCTTCGGCCTCTTCTCAATCCAACCCCTCCAAAAAATAAATCAACATAACCGCGGATTCTCCATAAAAAATTTGCATGCCATCCATTCTTTCCACCAAGAGAAGTGAATGCTTTGAATGTTGATTCACTATTTGCATTTACTATACACTCTCTTTTTTCAATTATCATCCCTTCCTTTTGTGTAAGATGAACAGGACTCGCTTCTTTTTTTACACCAGAAGAGTATGCGCTGAACCAGATAGTTTCTGTTTTCCCATCTTTGTTTCTTTGAAGAGCAAGTTCAACAGCGTGTTTATAAGAGATAGGTTTGAAGTTGAACAATTCTTTTGCTTTTGTGCTTTTGCAGATAAGTTCATTCTTTAAACCATCAACTAAAGGTTTTGCAATTCTTGAGGGAAGGGGTGTAACAAATCCAACCCAATGTGAGGACAAACGCGGAGTGAGAACGGGCACCTTAATAAAATATCTTTTTAACCCTCTTACTTCTGCATAAATGTTCATCAGATCTTTATAGGTAAGTATATCTTCTCCGCCAATTTCAATTATTTCTCCTATTGAATCTTCAACTTTTATAGCTTCTATTAAGTAATGAAGCACATCTCTAATTGCAATGGGCTGCGTTTTTGTGTTTACCCATTTAGGGGTTATCATTACTGCAAGACGCTCGGTAAGATATCGAATCATTTCAAAGGAAAGGCTTCCGGAACCAACAATTACACCCGCCCTGAATTCTGTTACCGCAACATTAAACTTTCTAAGTGTTTGTCCGGTTTCTAATCTGCTCGATAAATGTTTCGAAAGGTTTTCATCCTCAGATACCAATCCGCCCAGATATATAATTCTCTTAACATTTTGATTTTCTGCTGCTCTTGCAAAATTCTCGGCGGCAATTATATCTGTTTTAGAAAATTCATCATCACCGCCCATTGAGTGAATTAAATAATAAGCTGTGTCAATTCCTTTTAATGCAGAATTAAGTGAGTTTTCATCTAAAACATTTCCCTGAAAAATTTCTGCTCCGTTCCACCTGTTTTTAAGTCGTGAGGCATCCCTGGCAAGGCAGCGAACTTTGTAACCGCTTTCCAAAAGGCGCGGAACTAATCTCCCGCCAACGTAACCTGTTGCCCCTGTTATTAAAATCATTTTAGTTATTATGATGTTCTAACATGACTTAAAAATTCTTTTCGTGTTTCATCATTTAGAAATTTACCATGATAACTTGAAGTTATAGTTGAACTGTTAACATCATTTACCCCTCTTGAAGCAACGCACAAATGATCGGCATCAATTACTACAGCAACATCATCCGTTTGCAAAGTTTCTTTTAACTCACTTGCAATCTGCATAGTTAATCTTTCCTGAACCTGCGGACGCTTTGCATAATACTGTGCGATTCTATTAAGTTTAGATAAACCAATTACACGATTTTTAGGGAAATATGCAATGTGAGCCTTACCTATTATCGGCACAAAGTGATGTTCGCAGCAGGAATAAATTGTGATGTTTTTTTCAACAAGCATTTCGTTGAATTTAAATTTATTTCCAAACAATGTTGGCTGAGGTTTATTTTCCGGATTCAATCCGCTAAAAATTTCTTTCACGTACATTTTTGCAACCCGCCGAGGAGTATCCCTTAAACTTTCATCAGTTAAATCTAGCCCAAGTACATGCATTATTTCTTTAAAATTCTTTTCGATCAACTCTATTTTTAATTCATCATCAATTTTAAATGCATCGCTTCGCAGCGGTGTATCAACCGAAGTTAATATATGGTCATCAATTATTTCTTCAAAATTTAGGTTGTGAGATTTACCGTTTCCATTGTCTTTCATCGGAATTTCCTTTTTTATCAACTTAAACAAGTAAAAGATTTTTAAAGTTCAGGAGATGTGATACTGTTTAATGGAACTTTATCCAATCGATCACTAACATAAAATTACCAAATTGTTTATCGGAAATAAGTATCCCGATTTGTTTTATATCATTCGATTCAAGTTCGGGTTTGTTGGAAAGAGTATTTCCTCTAAAAGTTGGTTTAAAATCACTAAATGGAATTTTATGTTCTTTCCATTCGCCCGGATCTGTTTTGAACTTTGCCTGGTAGGAAATTCCATCAAAATCATTATCCGTTCTAAATCTTAAACTATAAATTTTACCGTCACCCTTAACACGAATAACAGCTTCTTCAAAATCTTTGTATTCGTTTTCTAATGAGGTTCTGGCGGAAGCAAAACCACCATTGTTGTCGGGAGAAACTGTTCCCGAAAATGTGGCAGTGCTATCGGAATTAATTTGAAATTTGCTTTCAGATACGCCCCCCATAACACCATCATTTACAGTCGTCCATTCACCGGAAGTCGATGGGGAATTGAAGTTAAATATTACTGTTTCATCGCTCATTATTAAACTCATAACTGTTAAAAATATAATTGATATCACTTTACTTGCTCAATTCTCGTTCTATCAGTGAGGTCATTTTCTTACTATCTGGTTTTGTTACACTTCTGAAACGGTCAACAATGTTTCCTTCTTTATCAACGATGAATTTTTCAAAGTTCCATTTAATAGATGACTTTCCTGTTACAGAATTATTAGTTAACCAATCGAAGAGGGGAGCTTTTTCATCTCCCTTAACATGAACTTTATCAAACATAGGGAAGGTGACTTCATAATTTAGTGAACAAAAGTTTTTAATCTCTTCATTTGTGCCAGGTTCCTGTCCGCCAAAATCATTACACGGAAAGCCAAGTACTTCAAATCCCTGATCTTTATACAGTTCATAAATTTTTTGTAAACCCTCATATTGTGAAGTAAAGCCACATTTGCTTGCTACATTTACAATAAGTAACACTTTACCTTTATAACCGGATAATTTTACTTCATTAAGATTTATATCTTTTACTGTGAAGTCACCAATATTTGCTTGTTCTCCAGAAGAAGATAAGTTAACAAGCGAAGAAGTAGTTAATGCAATCAATAAAATGCTCATATTTTTATTCCTTAATTTTGATATTATTTTCCCTGGTATAAGAATAAACTATTAGTGTTAAAACCAACATATATAAATATAAAATTGAACTTTTCATTACTTTTATCTTTGAACATTTAAGATTAGTAAATAGTTCATCCAGGTTGTCTTATGATAAACGAAAAAAGAATACATTTTTTACAAAAAGGAACAGAAAGCAAGGGCCTCGTAATTTATTGGATGAGCCGCGATCAACGGGTGCATGATAACTGGGCCTTACTGTTTTCTCAGCAATTGGCTATTGATAAGAAAAAGGATTTGATTGTAGTCTTTTCAATCGTTTCAAAATTTTTAGAAGCAACACCTCGTCAATATGATTTTATGCTTAAGGGATTGATGGAAGTTGAAAAAGAATTTAGAAAATACAACATTCCGTTTATTATTTTAATGGGCGAACCATCTGCCGAAATTCCAAAATTTATTAAAGAGAATAAAGCAAGTAATTTAGTTGCTGATTTTGATCCACTAAAGATTAAAATAAAGTGGAAAAATGAAATTGCTAAAAAAATAAAAATTCCTTTTTATGAGGTTGATGCACACAATATTGTTCCCTGCTTCTATGTTTCTCAAAAACAGGAGTTCGGTGCATATACAATCCGCCCAAAGATTCATAAAAATCTTCCGGAATATTTAGATGAATTTCCAAACTTAAAAAAAATGAAATCCAGCACTTCGCTTTCTTCAAGTAAGATTGATTGGGATAAGATTTACTCTTCATTAAATGTAAATGTAGATGAAGATGTTAAACCTATAAATTGGATTAAACCGGGAGAAAAAGCTGCCTATAAAACTTTAAAGGATTTTATTGAAAATAAATTTGATAAATATTCGGAATTAAGGAATGACCCAAATGAAAATGTGTTATCGAACCTTTCACCGTATTTACATTTTGGGCAAATCTCCGCGCAGCGTGTTGCCTTAATTGTAAGTGGTTTGGGCAACCATCCTTCTGCAGAAGCATTTTTAGAAGAATTAATTGTAAGAAGGGAATTATCAGATAACTTTTGCTACTACAATTCTAACTATGATTCATTTAAGGGTTTTCCCGATTGGGCGAAGAAAACTTTAAACGATCACAGAAAAGATGAGCGGGAATTTGTTTATTCATTAAAGAAATTTGAAGAAGCAAAAACACACGAAGATTTATGGAATGCTGCTCAAATGCAATTAGTAAGCAACGGCAAATTGCACGGTTATATGCGAATGTATTGGGCTAAAAAGATTCTCGAATGGAGCAAATCACCCGAGGAAGCTTTAAAGATAGCCATCTATTTAAATGATAAATATGAGCTTGATGGGAGAGACCCGAATGGTTACACTGGCTGTGCCTGGGCTATCGGCGGTGTACATGATAGAGCCTGGGCAGAGCGCCCTGTCTATGGTAAAATAAGATATATGAATCGCAATGGTGCAAAAAGAAAGTTTGATGTAGAAAAGTATGTAAAAAGGTTTTCAAAAAAGTAATTTAGTTTATCATTTTCTCTCAATACGAATTTATTTCCATCCAATTTCTTCGGAAATACAATTCTCAAAAAACAAAATCATTTAAGAATCTCAAGTGAACTTTAAACAATTCTGAATTGTTTAGAATTATGTGTTTTAACTAACTAATTTTTAATATTATTAATTCATTTGGAGGAATAATGAAAAAAATCCTAATTTCCCTTGCATTTCTTTTCTCAATTTCATCCCCTTTTGCTCAAACAACAAGACTTCAGGTAATACATAACGCTGCAGATCCAGTAGCTTCGGTTGTTGATGTATACGTGAATGGTGGTTTGGCAATTGATGATTTTGAATTCAGAAAAGCTACCCCCTTTATTGACGTTCCGGCAAATACTTTGCTAAATATTGGCATTGCACCTGGTAACAGTGGTTCAGTAAATGATACTATTAAAAACTTCCAGGCAACTTTAAATCAAAATAAAAAATATATCTTAATTGCTAATGGAGTATTAGATCCAACACAATTCAGTCCAAATCCAAATGGAAAGAATATTGGCTTCACTCTATTTGTTAAAGATAATATCCGTGAACAAGGGGTAAATCAATGGAAAGTTGATTTTATTGTTGTTCATGGTGCTACAGATGCCCCGACAGTAGATGTAATTGCAGAACGAGTCTATTCAAATGTTGTTACTGATATTTCCCAGGAAGTTAAAGAAGAAGATGCTGAAGATACTGATAGTTGGTATTCGGGTGGACGGAGAATAGTCAATAATGCCTCTTATGGTGATATAACAAATTATAAAAGATTATCCCCTGTTGAGTATATTCTGAAAGTTACTCCCGGAAATAATAACAATACTGTAGTGGCAGAGTTTAATGCAGATTTATCAGGACTTGGTGGTGGCGCTGCAGTTGTTTTCGCTTCAGGATTTCTTGATCCAACAGCTAACCAGAATGGCGCTGCTTTTGGATTATTTGCAGCATTAGCAGACGGAACGGTTGCAGAATTTCCATTAGTTCAGCCAATGGCAAGATTACAGGTAATTCACAATGCTGCCGACCCAATTGCTAACGAAGTTGATGTTTACTTAAATGGCACACTTGCTTTAGATAACTTTGCATTTCGAACAGCAACTCCATTTATAGATGTACCTGCAGGAGTAGAAATAAATATTGGTGTTGCCCCCGGTAACAGCGGATCTGCAAATGATACTTTGAAGAATTTTCCTGTAACTTTTGAAAATGGAAAAACTTATGTTGGTGTGGCAAATGGTGTAATAAATTCAACACAATTTTCTTCAAATCCGGATGGAAGAAGTATTGCTTTTACAATCTTCACTAAAGATGGTATTCGTGAAAGCGGAATGTATTCTAGTAAAGTTGATTTTGTTGTCCTTCACGGTTCAACAGATGCGCCGACAGTTGATGTTATTGCAAGAAACGTTGCTACACTAGTTGATAATGCTGCTTATGGTGGTTTTACTGATTATATCAGAGTCCCTGCGGCATCATACATTTTAGATATAACACCAGGTGATGATAACAATACTATTGTTGCATCGTTTGAAGCTAACCTTTCTGGTTTAGGTGGCGGTGCTGCAGTTGTTTTTGCTTCAGGATTTTTGAATCCTGCAGGAAATCAGAATGGAGAATCATTTGGTTTATTTGCAGCCCTTCCCGATGGCGCAGTAGTCGAATTTCCAGCCGTACAACCTTTTGCAAGATTACAGGTTATCCACAATGCAGCCGATCCAATTGCTAACGAAGTTGACGTTTATTTAAATGGAACAATTGCTTTAGATGATTTTGCATTCAGAACTGCAACTCCATTTATCGATGTGCCCGCAGGTGTTGATATCAATATCGGTGTTGCTCCTGGTAGTAGTGGTTCAGTTAATGATACTTTAAAAAACTTTGTAGTAAACTTTGCAAGTGGTGGAACTTATATAGCTATAGCAAATGGTATAGTTGATCCCACGGGTTTTAGTCCTAATCCAGATGGAAAGGATATTTCATTCACCTTGTTTGCAAAAACTGATGCAAGAGAAACTGCGATTAACAATAATAAAGTAGATTTGTTTGCCGCCCATGGTTCAACAGATGCACCGACAGTAAATATATTCGGATTGGGTATCTATCTGACAAATGTTTCATATGGCGATCTAAGCAACTATGTTTCAGTTCCTGCGTGGAAAAACTGGATTGTTATTACTACTCCCTGGCCAAACTTTTCGATTGTTGGTGTCTGGAGTGCGGACCTTAGAGGTTTAGGCGGTAATTCAGCGGTTGTATTTGCTTCTGGTTTCCTAGATCCTTCAGGTAATCAGAATGGTGAAGCTTTTGGATTATTTGCTGCATTAGCTGATGGAGCTGTTGTTGAATTACCAAAATTGTTTGGAGACGAAGCTCAGAATGCTTTCAATAAAGTTATGGACGAGAACGGTGACGAAGTATCTGTTGTTAGCAATTTCAATTTAGAGCAAAACTATCCTAATCCTTTCAATCCATCTACAACAATTAAATTTTCAGTTCCTACAAATGAATTTGTAACACTGAAAGTATTTGATGTATTAGGAAATGAGGTTTCGACTTTAGTAAATGAACAAAGAGCTCCGGGCACATACGAAGTGAGATTTGATGCTGGAAGCCTAGCTAGCGGAGTGTATGTTTATAAATTACAAGCTGGCAACTTTACTCAGACAAGAAAACTTATGTTTATGAAGTAATTCTCTATCACCCCCTAAGTTTAAAAGCCCTTGCTGAAATGCAGGGGCTTTTCTATTTTAATGATCGTAGTTTGATGTGGCTTAATTTTTTATACTAATAATTAGTATTATACATTTTTTCAATAAAGATAAAATTCTGTGGGTTATGAAACATTCTTTGCAATTTCTTGAGCTTATTTTAACATCATTATTATTTGCATTTCTTGTTGCAAATCTTGTCGAAATATGGAATCCTGATCTTTGGCTAGTAGCTATAGTGATTTCATTTGTTGTTTGGTTTTTAGCCGGGATTAGATACTTTATTTTAAAGAATAGAATGTTGAAACATAAATTCCCACAAACAATCATATGAATTTTATTTGATTTCTAAATATGATTTTAACGAAACAAAATATTTTAGATTTTGAAAAACTTTACCGCGCTGCATTTATAAACTCAATCTCCGGGTTTAAGAGTGCATCACTTATTGGAACGATTTCTTCAGAAGGAAAAACAAATCTTGCTATATTCAATTCGGTAATTCATGTTGGCGCAAATCCACCTGCACTTGGATTTTTAATGCGCCCGGTTTCGGTTGAAAGACACACTTACAATAACATTAAAGAAACAAATCACTTTACAATAAATCATGTCAACAAAGAAATATCTGAGCAGTCACATCAAACATCTGCAAGATATGACGAGAATATTTCTGAGTTTGATGCTTGCGGCTTGACTCCTGAATTCACCAAAAGGATAAAAGCTCCCTATGTTAAAGAATCAAAAATAAAAATTGGACTGAAGTTCGTAGAAGAACAAGAAATTAAATTCAATGGGACTGTTTTTATTGTAGGGGAAATTATAGAAATTATCTTACCTGATGATTTAACAGCGAAAGATGGTTTTGTAGATATTGAAAAAGCAGGATCAATAGCAATCAGCGGATTGGATAGCTACCATAAGACAAAAGGAATTTCCCGTCTAGAATATGCAAAACCAGGAATTGACCCAAAAGAAATCTAGTCACAATCGAAAATTAAAATGTTTGAACCATTAAGAAGATAACTTTTTATTTATTAAATAAGTTTTCAAGCACACCCTTTCTAAACTCAAATATCTCCTCAACCTTTTTTCCAACAAGAATATTATTTAATACTCGGCTGATTGGATCAAGGGGAAGTGCGTAGTTAACAATATCAGTCATTTCCACTCCACTGCTAGTTTCTTTAAAATGATGCTGATGGTGCCAAAACTTATATGGTCCGAACCTTTGTTCATCAATAAAAAATATTTTCTCTTTAACTGTTGTAATTTCAGTTACCCAATTCGAAGGTATTCCCAGAAAAGGATAAACCTTGTAAGTGATTATCATTCCCTCATACATTTTATCAGGCAGTTCAGAAGTTATTCTTAGATTTAGCCAGGGGGGAGTAATTTTAGAAAGGTTATTTGGATTAGAGAAAAAGTTCCATGCTTCTTCTATTGAAATTGGGATAGCTTGATTTACTTTGATAGAATATATCTTCATTGCTTTTCACATATTGAATTATTAGCAGGTGGAATTTATTGGAAGGAAATCAATTGTATTTGTTCTCCCGCACGGCTTCTAACTCTACTCTGAATTGTTTTGTGTTTTTAACGACCACGGCGCTAATTTCATCAAGAACATCCAGATAACCTTCGACAGCTCTTCCTCCGGCAATTATCGAAACTCCAGCAGGCAACGACTGTTTTATTTTTCGGAGTTCTTTTGGTAAGATAGGATCATCATTTGGATAGACTATACTAAGAGCTACGACTTTTGCATTAAGGTGTCCAACAACTGCACTGATTTCCTCGGCTGGCAAGTTTGAACCAAGATATATTACTTTCCAACCCGAAGATGCGGCAACAACTCCAACAATTAAAGCGCCGAGTTCGTGCTCTTGGCCTCGCGGTGTAGCTGATACAATTATTGGGGCGGAAGCGCTTGCCGAATACGATTCCAAAATATTAAATAAGAAACCTCTTATAGCTGAACTTCCCAGATGTTCATTTGCTACTCTGAATTCACCTGAATGCCACATATCACCAATTTTATAAACAAGTGGAATAATGAGCTCCTCTATCAATACAGGCTGTGTTAGTTTTGCAGATGCGTTAAGTAAAATTGATTCGAGTTTTTTAGCATCATAATTTCTTATTGCTTCAATACAATTAGACAAAACATCTTCAACAACCTCTATCGAAGATGTTTCTGCTAATTTTTTATTAACCTCAACCTGACTGTTTCTATTTTTCGCTAAGAGATTTTTCAACTCATTCAATGATAAGTTTGCCACCCCACCAATACTGTGTCCTTCATGAAGTACATTATTAAGCAGTTTTAATTTTTCAATATCTTCTTCTGAGTAAAGTCGGCGGTTTGTATTCGTTCTTTCTGGTTCAACAACATTATATCTTTTTTCCCAGGCTCTAATAACGTGAACACTGAGTCCCGTCATTTGGCTAACTACCTTAATAGGATATTTATAATCTAAATTCATATGGAAATTTAATCAATGTCTAATTTTTGTCAAAATATGAAATTAATGTTAAGAAATTGTTACCTGAACAACTTAAAACTTTGAATTTTTAACATTTTTAATTGTTTTTTAGTTCCAAACGAAAAAAAAGAAGTCCTTGTCTAAAATAATACTTGACAAATGCTCGACAATGTATTATGTTTGTCTAAGTTATTTAGACATTTTATAAACAACATTCGTCGAGGAAAAAATGAACAACATAAAAAATAATGAAGAAAGCATAATAGTAAGCAATATCAAAGAAGACGTATTCACCAGTGAAACTCTTCCACACAGAAATGCTCTTTACAATTATGCATTGAAGATTTCAGGAAATTCAGATGATGCTCAGGATCTTGTTCAGGAAACATACTACAAAGCTTATAGACACTTCGACAAGTTTGAGAGCGGTACGAACAGCAAAGCCTGGATGTTCATGATATTAAAAAACTCTTTCATTAATGACTACAGAAAATCAAAGCGTGAACCTTATAAGCTCGACTATGAACAAATACAGAACTTTTACGAAAACGTGAAATCAGATCGTGCTCAAGAAAACAATCTTGACAAAGATTTTTATAATGATCTTTTAGACGATGAACTAACCAAGGCAATTGACCAGCTACCATCGAAAATGAGAGAAGTGTTTCTTCTTTGCGATCTGGATGGAAACAGCTACGAAGAAACGGCAGAACTTGTCGGTTGCCCAATTGGTACTGTTAGGTCAAGGCTACACAGAGCAAGACACATGCTTCAGGAGACTCTTCTTGATTATGCTAAAGACCGAGGATTTCTAAATTAATTTATTCACAATAATAAACAGAGGAAAAAATGAAAAATCTAAAAACTCTCTTCGCTATCCTTCTATTCTCAGGGATAAACCTGTTGTTTGCACAAACAGCAAGACTTCAGGTAATACACAATGCTGCAGATCCTGGTGCTGTTTCAGTTGATATTTATCTAGATGGTGTTCTATTATTAGATAACTTCGGCTTTAGGGATGCTACTCCTTATATAGATGCCCCTGCCGGTACACCCATAAATATTGGCGTTGCTGGTCCTAATAGTACATCTGCTGCTGATACAATAAAAAACTTTACCGTGACATTAACTGCAAATGAAACGTATGTTGCAATTGCAAATGGTGTTCTTGACCCTAATTCTTTCGCAGTAAATCCTGATGGAAGAAGCACCGCATTTACTTTATTTGTAAAAGCAATGGCTCGTGAAAACGGGACTTCATCGGATGTAGATTTCTTTGTTTTACACGGCTCAACCGATGCACCAACTGTTGATGTACTTGCACGCAGAGTCGCTACTTTAGTAGACGATGCTGCTTATGGTGATATAACTAACTATATAACTGTTCCGGCTGCATCCTATATTTTGGATGTAACTCCCGGTAGCGATAATTCAACTATTGTTGCTTCTTTCGAAGCCGACTTAAGTGGATTGGGCGGTGGAGCTGCTGTGGTATTTGCATCTGGATTTTTAGATCCTTCTGCCAATCAAAATGGTGAAGCTTTTGGAATTTTTGCTGCTCTCCCAACTGGAGATGTGGTTGCTTTTCCTTCAGTTGAATTGGCACGTTTACAAGTAATACACAATGCTGCAGACATAGCTGCTGATCCTGTTGATGTTTATCTAAATGGCGCACTTCTGCTTGATGACTTTGCTTTCAGAGCTGCAACTCCTTTCATAGATGCACCAGCAGGTGTTGAATTTAATATCGGCGTAGCACCTGGTAACAGTGGTTCTGCAAACGACACACTGAAAAATTTTCAAGTGACATTAGAAAATGGTAACACATATGTAGCAATTGCAAATGGTGTTCTTGATTTTAATTCATATGCTGCAAATCCCGATGGAAGAAGCACAGCATTTACTTTATTTGTTCAACCGATGGCGCAGGAATCAGGTACGGGCAGCAATGTTGATTTTTTTGTTCTTCATGGAGCTACTGACGCACCAACCGTTGATGTAATTGCAAGAGGAGTTGCAACATTAGTTGATGATGCTGCATATAGTGACATTACTAATTACATTTCAGTGCCTGCAGAAAATTATACACTCGACTTAACCCTGGCTGATGGCACTACTTTAGTACAGTCATATTGGGCAGATCTAAGAACTCTTGGTGGTGGAAGCGCAGCTGTATTTGCTTCTGGATTCCTGGATCCTTCAGTTAACCAAAATGGCGAAGCTTTCGGAATATTTTTTGCGCTCCCTGATGGAACAGTCGGTCAATTTCCTGAGGGTGTTGCCAGCGTTGAAAATATTTCTGGTGTAGCTCCTAGTAATTATTCGCTTGAACAGAATTATCCGAACCCGTTTAACCCGAGCACTACTATCAATTTTACAATCCCGAATAGTGAATTTGTAACATTGAAGGTGTTCAACATTCTTGGAAGCGAAGTAGCGACTTTGGTAAATGAGAACCTTGCAGCGGGTGCTTACAGATTTAACTTTGAAGCTGCAAATCTGGCTTCCGGTATATATCTATACGAGCTAAATGCCGGCAATTTCAGAGAAATTAAGAAAATGAATCTACTTAAATAAATAGAATACCTAGTAATGAGGAAAACCGCTTGTAAACTGAATTGTGATGATCAAATGTTAACCCTGACACGATTTTATAGTAACGATATATTTGATTCAAGAAACAAGTGGTTTCCTCATTTAATATAAAATTAACTGAATCTAAATCATTAAATCACTATCTTATAGTACACATCACCCATAAAATTATTAAATGAAAAAAGCAGTTATAATAGGTTCAGGTCTCGGCGGTTTATCAACCGCTTTAAGAATTTCAAACAAAGGCTACGATGTAACCATACTTGAGAAGCATTCAACTCCGGGCGGAAGATTGAACATAATCGAGCAGGATGGATTTCGTTTTGATATGGGCCCCTCTTTTATGAGTATGACTTATGAGTTTGATGAATTGTTTAAAAGTGCTGGCGTAGATAATCCATTAGTAATGAAAGAGCTTGATCCTATTTACCAGGTGTTCTTTGAAGGCAGAGAAAAGCCTTTTAAAATTTTTAAAGACCTTAAAAAACTAGAGCAAGAATTTTCAGGAATTGAAAATAATTTAGCTGCGAAGCTGGAAAAATATTTAAATAAAGGTGGAGAATTCTTCCACGATACCGAAGAAATGGTTGTTAAATCTAATTATAAGAATAAATTAGATTACATCCTTAAATTAACTAAGGTTCCTAAAAAGCATCTTCCATATTTGTATAGAACAATGTGGAAAGAACTTGAAAATACATTTGAATCCGAAGAAGTAAGAGTGATTTTTTCTTTGGTAGCATTCTTTCTTGGCTCAACACCATTTCAAACACCTTCAATATATTCATTATTAAGCTATACTGAATTAAAACATAATGGCTATTGGAGCTTAAATAATGGTATGTATAGCATCGTTAATGAAATGGTAAAAATTCTTAAATCAAGAAATGTAAAATTTGTGTTTGACACAGAAATTATTGGTGTTGGTAACAACAATGGTAAAGTTTCTCAAATGATTGATCAAAACGGTAAGGTATGGGAGGCCGATATTTTCATATCAAACTCAGATGCGGCTTCTTTTAGAGGAAAAATTCTTAAAAGAGAAAAGTTTAGTTCTGAAAAACTTGATGAAATGCATTGGACATTGGCTCCGCTAACAATTTATCTTGGAGTAAAAGGAAAGATTAATAATCTCCTACATCATAATTATTTTCTTGGAAGCAACTTTAGAAATTATGCTGATAGTATATTTACGTCGTCAATTAGCCCGCAAAAACCCTACTATTATGTAAACGCATCTTCAAAATCAGATAAAAGTTGTGCCCCAGAAAACCATGAAAACTTATTTATTCTCTGCCCTGTCCCCGATTTAAGATATAAAAAGTCCTGGGAAGACAAAGATGATTTAGTGAATAATATTATTGACGATTTGTCCATAAGAATTGGATATGATATTCGAAAAAATATTGTCACTAAAAAAACACTTTCACCTGATGATTGGGAAAAAATGTTGAATCTTTACAGAGGTTCAGGTTTAGGGCTTGCACACGACTTAGGTCAAGTTGGTGCATTCAGACCAAAAAACAAGGACGAAAAATTTAATAATTTATACTATGTTGGCGCATCGACAACGCCCGGAACAGGTTTACCAATGGTTATCATTAGTTCAAAATTAGTAACAGAGAGGATAGAAAATGACTTTGGAACACTACACTAATACCAGCTACAAGCTGAGCCAAAAATTAACAACAGCTTACAGCACATCATTTAGCCTGGGAATTAAAGTTTTTAAACCGGAATACCGCGATCCGATTTTTGCAATTTACGGATTCGTCAGAGTGGCTGATGAAATTGTTGACACTTTTCATTCATACGACAAAGAATATCTGCTCGAGAAATTTACAAACGATACGTGGGAAGCAATAAACACAGGCATTTCCACAAACCCAGTTCTTCACGCTTTCCAGAAAGTTGTGAATGATTACGGAATTGACCGCAAACTGATCTCTGCATTCCTTAAAAGTATGGAGATGGATCTTTCGCGTTCTTCATACAACAGAGAAAACTATGATGAATACATTTACGGCTCGGCAGAAGTTGTTGGATTGATGTGCTTAAAAGTTTTTGTCGACGGCAATGAAAAAAAATACAAGGAGCTTGAACATTCCGCACGAATGCTCGGTGCTGCATTTCAGAAAGTGAATTTCCTGAGAGATATTCAGAGCGATATTAATGATCGCGGTAGAATTTATCTGCCCGGTGTTCATCACACTGATTATATTGATGATCACAACAAAGCTATGCTTGAAAAAGAAGTCGAGGCAGAATTCAAAGAAGCATTTCACGGAATTATTCATCTTCCGATAGCAGTTAAGCTGGGTGTGTATTCTGCTTATCTTTATTACCTGATGCTTTTCAAAAAAATTAAGAGACTGGATGTTGAGCAATTAAAAAGAAAGCGTGTGAGGATTTCTAATCTGTATAAGTTTTACCTGCTCATAAAATCTTATTTTGAGGTAAAGGTTTTAAAATCCACTTAATTGAACTTCGAGTATCTAATATTTAACGCAATAGTCATCAGCGGTCCGGCATTTTTCGGTTCGCTTAAATGCTGTTACATCTGGAATCACCCGAAGCCTATGTTAATTGCGATTGTCATTCCGGCGATTCCGTTTTTATTGTGGGATGCGTTGGTAACCGGGGCTCACTGGCATTTTAATCCTGAATATGTTTCGGGAATAAAAATAATAAATCTTCCCATCGAAGAAATTTTATTTTTCATTACTGTTCCTTTTGCTTGCCTGTTCACGTGGGAGATGATTATCAGAAGAGCAAAAGAAAAACAAATCGATATGCAGTGGCTTCGTCTGCTCTTTTATCTTGCTTTGCCGGTGGGAATTTATTTCTTCTCAATCGGAAAGCAGTACACGGGATTAACTTTATCTTTTATTTTTCTCGCAAACCTTTTTGATCAGTTTCTGAAAACGAATTTGCTTTTTGACGTAAGATTCTACTTTTACCTTCTGCTTATTGTTATTTTTACGTTGATATTTAACGGCTATTTAACCTGGCGTCCGGTTGTAACTTACGGAGTTGAATATCAGCTCGATTTTAGAATTATTACAATTCCGGTTGAGGATTTTTTCTATGGAATATCTTTGCTCTGGATGAATACAAGTCTTTATAAATTTTTACTAAGAAAAAACGGTGTTGTAAATGTTAAAAAATAAATGGTATCTGGTTTGTCCTTCTGACGAACTGAAGAACGAAATAAAAAAATATAAAATTCTCGGGGAGGAGATTATTCTCTTCCGAAATCCCGATAATTCAATCGCAGCTTTAGAAGACAGATGCTGCCACAGAAATGTAAATCTTTCTTTGGGTTACCTGAATAAAGAAAGAGTTGTCTGCGGCTATCACGGATGGGAATATGACAAAACAGGAACTTGCATACAAATTCCTTCGCAGCTTCCCGGCGATAAAATTCCTCCGACAGCAAAAATAAAAACATATCCTGTTCAGGATTTTAACAAGTGGGTCTGGATTTTCATCGGCGAGCCGGAAAAAGCAAGTGAAGTTAAACCCACTGACATTCCCGAAATGAATGAGTGGCCGTTCACATACAAATCATACACAATCAAAGCTGATCTCGAAACAACAGCAGAAAGTCTGATTGATCCTTACCACATTGCTTATGTTCACCGCAACTCGATAAAATCTTTTATGGGACAAATCCAGGAGCATCCCGCAGATTTCAATCTTAAAATCCTAGATGATGGAGTTGAGGGATTTTACAAGCGTGCCAATGTAGGAACAATGGCAGAAAAAACTTATTTCGGTAATGAAGAAAACATCGGAACTAGAATAAGATTTTATTATCCCAATATTTCCCGGCTTGAAATTCGTTTTAAGGATAGAATACTTTTAATTCTCGAGCACGTATATCAAGTTGATGATGAACACGTTAATATGATGCAGATAACTTTATGGAAAAACATTTTTTCAAAATTCCCTGCATTCGCAAAATATTTTATGGGGAAGAAGTCTGAGAAGATTGTAACAGAGGATATAGATTTCCTCGCATCAAATCAGAAAATACTTAGCCAGACAAAAGATAATCTTCACGAAGTAAGTGTGAAGGGTGATGAAGTATCGTTGAGCTTTAGAAGATTCTGGAGAAAGAAACTTCAAGGGGAATAATGACTGAAACCACTCCCGATACATTAATACAGAACAAAAAAGAAGTCCCATCCGAGTTTAACAGGATTGCAAAGCGATATGACCTCGCAACATTCTTAAGTCAGGGTTACCAGAAAGATTTGCAGACAAGCGTTGACAGAACGAATCTGAAAGGAAACGAATATCT
>CAVORE010000022.1:0-57951 GCA_963698525.1 uncultured Ignavibacteriaceae bacterium
TATTTCTTGAATGTAAACGCAACAGGAACAACTCCTGCTGTTTTTGCTTTGCTGTGATATGCTGCAAGTGCTGCAGCTTTCTTCAAAACATTTTTGGGAACTAGGTTCTTTTGTATTTTCAACTCTTAGCACAACGTGTGAACCAGAAGCTCCTCTTGCATGGAACCAATAATCATTCTGCTTTGCAAAGCGTGTAGTCAAAAGGTCATTATTTTTACTATCCTTTCCGACATAAACTTTATACTTATTTTCAATTATATACTGCTTAAACTTAGAACCGAGATCCTCTTTGGCTTCTGATTCCTCTTGTGGTTTAATTTTTAATTTTTTCATAAGATCATCCAACTCTTTTGATGAATCAATTTCATTTATGGAATTATTTAGTTGTCGTAATTGGTCAAAATCTTTCTTCGCTTTATCAAATAGCTGAATGCTCTTAGCAAATGATAATTTTTCAGACCTGGATTTTTCAAAGTAGTAGTCAACATTTTTCTGAGGTGACAGAGCAGGATTTAATTCTATTTTAATTTTCTCTCCTGTTGAAAAAATATCTTCTACGATTATTGATGTCATCCTGCTTTTGATTGAGCCAATATTTGAAAGAAGAAGATTTCCGAATTTGTTATAGTCTTCCTCTTTTGATCCTCTCTCAACGACTGCTTGCAAATTATTTATTTTGGCAGAAATTTTTTTCATCTCTCGATCAAGATGATTTTTAATGAGTTTTAATTTTGAATATTTATATGTGAGATAATGTTTTTTCGATAAACAAAAATTCACAGCTTCAATTATATTTTCAAAAGTCTTCTTTTCTGTAAATGGAATGCTTATAAATTTTTCAAATCCAATATGAGCTTCCTGCTCTGCTTCGTTTATAAATACACAGGGTTTTGAATTTTTCACATCATTCAAAACTTCATAAAAGGAATTAATTACAGTATCCCGATCATATTCGTTAATGCGGGCTTTTACTTCCTTTACTATTTCACTTCCAAGAAAAGGATATTTTTTTCTAATGTCTGCAATTAAGTCTTCACCATTTTCTTGTTGGATTACTAAAGAGTTCCATCCATTTAAATATATTTTTTCATTCAACTCTGTTTGTATTTTCAAAAGTTCATCATCAGCAGTGGATTTGAATGCTTGTATATTATCATCTTTATCTGAGTAAAGGATATTTGTAAACTTCCCGCGGATTGTAAAGAATATTTTAGAGCTTGTACAATTTATTTTTAATACCCGATCATTATCAGCAATTTCTAATGATTTTATCTTCTTGCCTATCAAATCATCAAAGAAGTTAACAGTATTTTTCTTCGCCCGCGAATAGTTACTTCTGAGATTTATATAAGAATTACCGGGTATTACGCACAATTCTAAATAATGATTCTCATTTTCCCTGGAAGTAACTAATATGAGTTTGCTTTTTTCCTGAGAAAATATCTCCACGATCATTGAATCTTCAAGGATTGATTTGACTTCAAGTAAGAATCTATTTAGAAAAAAATAATTTTGGAGCATTTTAATTCGTTATGAAAATCTTTATAACAAATAAAGGGATGCTGAGGCGTAAAAACAAGCGAACCACCAAACTTGAATGCATGGATGCATGACAGATCAGCTATAAAATCATGCATTCATTCAAACATGCATCCAATCTCTTGTTTGTTTACGGAGTGCTTTATTGTTTAAGAAAACAGCAATAGATATATTTGATCTATGAAAAAATTCATTCGAAATTCTCTGCTCCGAAAACTACTTTACATCTTTATAGGAATAGTAATATTTCTTTTGATATTTGATAATATTATTATGCCATGGTATGTAAGTTCAGTGGAAACAAGTGTGCCCGAAGTGGTTGGACTTCAGGTTTCAGAGGCAGTTGGTTTACTTGAAAATGATGGATTTGATATTGTAATAAGTGATACTTCATATGGACTGCAATGTACCTGTTGGAGCAGTATTTTTTCAAAAACCGGAAGCAGGTGCTATAGTTAAAGAAGGGAGAACAGTTTATCTGTTCGTGAGCGGGGGAGTTAAAACTATTCAAGTTCCATTATTGAAAGGTAAGTCCGTTCTCGATGCGAAATTTGCATTGGAACGATTAGGATTAAAATTGGGAAGGGTTGAAAGAATACCGTCAAGTCAGCCTGAAGATATGATATTCGATCAGCAATTTGCAGATGGCACAATGTTAAAACAAGGAGAGTATGTTGGTGTTACGATTAGTGCCGGACGAGGTGGCGGGACGATAGTCGTTCCCGATCTCATTGGCAAATCACTTACTGAGGCAAAAAAAATACTTGCGGATAGTTCGCTGATAATCGGAAAAATAAACTATCAACAATCAGCTACGTTATTACCTAATACAATTCTCGATCAGTATCCAAGCAGTGGAAATACTTTGAACCCGGGAAATGCGATAGATCTTTTTGTTACTAAACCAGCAGATAGAAACTTACCAAATGAGGAGAATGATTAATTATGGCTTTGCTTGCTCCTTCAATACTTTCAGCGGACTTTTCAAACCTTGCTCAGCAAATCAGATTGACTGAGATGGGCGGTGCAGACTGGATTCATTGCGATGTTATGGATGGCCACTTTGTTCCTAACATCACCATTGGTCCTATCCTGGTTAAAGCTGCAAGAAAAATTACAAAGCTTCCTGTTGATGTTCATTTAATGATTGAAAATCCTGATAAATTCCTTGAAGCATTTGCTGATGCTGGTGCCGACTATATTTCAGTTCACGTTGAGGAAGTTGTTCATCTTAACCGAACAATAAACCGAATAAAAGAGTTGGGTTGTAAAGCAGGTGTTGTAGTTAATCCGGCTACTCCATTAAACAGAATTCATGATATAGCGGAGTACATTGATCTGCTTTTAATTATGACAGTTAATCCGGGATTTGGAGGACAAAAGTTTATTCCCAATTCACTCAGAAGGATTGAGGAAGCTGTTAACCTGCGGACTAAAATAAAGTCAAATTATTTAATTGAGATTGATGGCGGTGTTAACAGTAATACCATTGTTGCGGCAATGAATGCCGGAGTTGATGTATTTGTTGCAGGCTCTGCAATATTTGATGCCGATAATATTACAGCAGCAACTGCCGAACTTAAAAACATGGTGAAACGATAATACGAATTTAATTAGCTCAATAAGTTATACCACTTTAATATTAGAACTTAATCGTAATTGATCTCACAAGTAATAAACCTTTCAAACGAAAAAACCTTTGAAATATTTAGGGAAAAGTATAAATACACTTTCCATTCAAATCGCGGATTGTACGGTGTCGAAATAAGAAATATCCCTGCTGAAATTCTGGATCAAAGTTCAAACAGCATTAAGAATTCTTTTTTCAATAATAATGAATTAATAATTGCTGGTTCTTTAATGAAATTCTTGAAAGTATTTCTAAATCAGTATTGAATGAACTAATTAGACTTGAATTATTAAATTCAATCGGGAATTATAATAAGTGCGAAAATATTCAATATCAAATTGGAGATAGTAAGTTTGATTTTAAGTTCGCATATGTAATGGGAATTCTCAATGTAACTCCGGATTCATTTTCAGATGGCGGTAAGTTCTTTGATAACGATAAAGCCGTAACTCACGCAATCGAAATGATAGAGAATGGAGCTGCAATTATTGACATTGGCGGAGAGTCAACTCGTCCGGGTTCAGAACCGGTTAGTGAAGATGAAGAATTAAACAGGGTAATACCTGTAATCAAAGAAATAGCGAAGCAAAAACCTGGGGCTGTAATATCAATTGATACTACAAAATCTAATGTCGCAAAAGAAGCGCTTAAATTTGGTGCGCTGATTGTAAATGATATTAGCAGTGGAACTTTTGATCCTCAAATGTTTAATGTGGTTCGGGACTATAATGCAGCAATGGTTCTAATGCATATTAAAGGTAAGCCAGAAACAATGCAGGATTCACCAACTTACACCAATACTGTTTCGGAGGTTTATGATTATCTTGCAATGCAAAGTGAAATTGCTTCTCAACATGGAATTGAAAAAATAATTGTTGATCCGGGTATTGGATTTGGTAAAAGAACTGAAGATAACATTTCCTTAATTGAAAGGCTTGAGGATTTTAAATCTTTAGGATATCCGATAATGATAGGCTTATCACGAAAATCTTTTATAGGAAATATCTTAAATTTGCCTATCGAAGATAGAGATGATGCAACAAATACTCTGAATTCACTTTCAATTGGTAAAGGAGCAAGAATCATAAGAACGCATAATGTTAAAAAAGCGGTTCAAATGTGCAAGCTTTTTAATTCTCTCATGAAAAATTAATGATCGAATTATTTAAAATAGGATTCCTTACAGTTACATTCCTCGATGTAGTGGACGTTTTAATTGTGGCGTTCATCGTTTACAAGCTTTATGTAATATTGAGGGGAACAATAGCTGCACAAATATTTATTGGATTGATCATAATATTAATTTTTTCATTCGCAGCTGAAGCAATTCACTTTAAAGCTTTAAACTGGTTGTTAAAACTGGTGACTGATATTTGGGTAATTGCGTTTGTAATTTTATTTCAGCCTGAAATAAGAAGGCTGCTTGTTATCCTGGCCAGAAACCCGGTAATGAAAATATTTGGAAAGCAAGATATGAATGAATCAGCAGAGATAATTGTTGATGCTACATTTGAACTTTCCCAGCGTCAATATGGTGCTTTAATTGTTATTGTTAGAGAAACTGGTATTCGGACATACATTGAATCGGGAGAATTACTTGGAGCTAAACTTAGCAAAGCACTTTTAACGTCAATATTTTTTCCTAAATCATCTCTACATGATGGAGCGGTAATTGTCAAAGGAAACATAGTTGAAGCCGCCAGATGCACTTTACCACTTTCTGTAACAACACAGGTTGAAGGTGAAAACCTTGGCATGAGGCATCGTGCCGGTTTGGGAATGAGTGAACAAGCTGATGTTATAAGTGTTATCGTGTCTGAGGAAACAGGTGGTATTTCAATAGCTGAAAATGGTAAACTTACAACAGGACTTTCTAAGGATTCACTTAGAAAGAAATTAAAAGAAGCTTTCGTTGCTCCTACACCTAAAGGCTGGAAGGCATTATTTGAGCAATTCAAGGGACATAAATAAAAGTTCACATTTTATCTGCGCTGTTATTCCTTTTTATAATGAGAAAGAAACTTTAGACTTTGTTCTAAATGAAACTTTAAAGTATGTGCAGTTTATTTTTGCCGTTAACGATGGTTCTGTAGATGAAGTATATAACGATAAGAAAAAAGAAAATGTAGAATTTATAAATCTCGATAGAAACTACGGTAAAGGAAAAGCGCTGAGTGTTGGCTTTGACAAAGCAATCTCCGCAGGTTACAATGTTGTTGTTACTTTAGATGCTGATCTTCAACATGAATCCGGTTATATTCCCAGTTTTATTGAGGGTCTAAAAGCTTTTGATATTGTAATCGGTAACAGATTAAAAAATTTGAAGGATATGCCGATTCAAAGAAGACTAAGTAATAAGCTTACTTCATTTTTTCTTTCTGCAAAAACCGGACAGAAAATAATCGATAGCCAATGTGGATTTAGGGCATATAGTACTGAAGTGTTAAAAAATGTAAAAACAATATTCTTGGGCTTTGAAGCTGAGAGTGAAATTCTTATAAAAGCTTCTAAGAAAGGATATAAAATTGGTTTTGTCGATATCCCAACTATTTATGGGAATGAAAAAAGTAAAATGCGTCCGTTTCAAGCTATTTATGGTTTCATAAGAGTACTTATTTCCTCAGCAAAGAAATAATTTTTCAGTCGAATAAAAAGAATTTATCAGCTATTTTTGGGTTGAAGGATATATTCTCTAAAAAAACTGGAGGGTAAAATGAAATTAAGATATTTTTCACATTCAGCTTTTCAGCTAACAACTTTAGATGGAAAAATAATTCTGATTGACCCGTTTCTATCAGGAAATCCAACTTCGCCGGTTAAAGCAGCAGAAGTTGAAGCTGATTACATTATTTTAACTCACGCACACGGTGATCATATCGGTGATGCATTCGATATTGCAAAGAGATGTAACTCAACATTTATATGTGTTAATGAACTTGCTGAATACTGTAAATCGAAAGGATTTAATGCTCATAATATGCATATTGGAGGCGGACATAATTTTGATTTCGGGAGAGTGAAATTTACTATAGCTCATCACGGATCTTTAACACCGGATAACCATTATGCAGGTGAACCTGCCGGAGTAATTATTTCGGCTGATAATAGAAATGTTTATCATACGGGTGATACAGGTTTATTTTATGATATGAAACTTATCGGTGAAATGACAAAAATTGATTGTATGCTGCTTCCTATTGGTGACAATTTTACGATGGGAATAACTGATGCAGTGAAAGCTGTTGAATTTGTTTCACCTAAAATTGCAATCCCAATGCACTACAATACATTTCCTGTGATTGCAGCTGATCCAATGGAATTTAAGAAATTGACTGAATTAAAAGGACACAATGTAAGAGTGCTGGAATTTGGTGAAGAGATTGAACTTTAATTGAGCTAATATTTTTCAAACATTAAATTAGTTTTTACACGTTATAAATGTCAAAAATTATTGCAATAGCAAACCAAAAAGGAGGAGTAGGAAAAACCACTACTGCTATTAACCTTTCTTCACTGCTTGCTGCTGCTGAAATGAAGACACTATTACTTGATATTGATCCACAGGCAAATTCATCGTCCGGTTTAAGCATTTTCAAACACAATCCATCAGTTTATGAAGTACTTGTGGGAAGTGAAAATATTAAGGATGTTATTATTGAATCATATATGCCATTTCTTGATTTACTACCATCAAACATTAATCTTGTTGGAGCAGAGATTGAAATGGTAGAATTACCCAAAAGGGAAACAATTCTAAAAGAATCCTTGCGTGAAGTTTACGATAGATATGATTATATTTTAATTGATTGTCCTCCTTCACTTGGTCTGTTAACACTTAATGCACTTACTGCAGCAGATTCAGTTCTTATTCCTGTTCAATGTGAGTATTTTGCTTTAGAAGGATTAGGTCAGCTATTAAACACTATAAATATTGTCAAACAATATTATAATAGTAATTTATCTATCGAGGGAGTTCTTCTGACTATGTTCGATACCCGGCTTCGGCTATCTCATCAGGTTGCCGAAGAAGTTAGGAAATATTTTGGTGAAAAAGTTTTTAATACTGTCATCAATCGAAATGTAAGAATTTCAGAAGCGCCGAGTTTTGGTAAGCCAATCATACATTATGATGCCGTATCAACGGGAGCCCAAAATTATATGGCTTTAGCTGCTGAACTAATTGAAAGAAATACAAAATCAGTCAACAAATAAGAAATGAGTAAAATGAAAACAGGTTTGGGCAGGGGATTGGATGCGTTGATTAAACCACAGGAGTATATTAAAAATAATGACACATCCGCAGACCTTTCCAAAGTTAAAGATGATGATGGAAAGCAGGTTGATGTCTTAGCAAAAATAGCAATTGAGTTTGTTTCAAGAAATCCTTATCAGCCCAGGTTTAATATTGATCCGGTCTCTCTTGAAGAGTTGAAAAAGTCAATTCTCACAAACGGATTAATTCAACCAATAACGGTGAGAAGAACTCCTGATCATAAATATCAGTTAATTTCAGGTGAAAGACGATTGCAGGCTTGCAGAGATATCGGATTTAAAGAAATACCAGCTTATATCATTGATGTTGATTCAGATGAACTTATGCTTGCCCTGGCTTTAATTGAAAATATTCAGAGGGAAAAGCTTAATGCCATAGAAATAGGTACAGCTTATAAAAGGTTAATGGATGAATGTCATCTTACACAGGAACAGATTGCTGATAGAGTTGGTAAAGACCGAACAACGGTAGCAAATACAATTCGTCTTTTAAAGCTGCCACAAAAAATACAGGATGCACTTGCTCACGATAAAATTACTTCCGGACACGCACGGGCGCTGATAAATCTTGATAATGAAGCATTACAGATTCAGTTACTTGAAACTATTTTAAGTAAAAATCTTTCGGTAAGAAAAGTTGAACGACTCGTACGTGAATTGAGTGAAGGCGGTACACGTAAAATTAAAAAGACGAGTTTGGCTGATGAAAACAAAACATTAATTTATACACCGAACCTTCGCGATATTGAAGATAAACTCAGGGTAACTTTTGGAACTAAAGTAAAGTGTGTTCAACGGAAAGACGGCAGCGGCGAAATCATTTTAGAATATTATTCAAGAGATGAATTAGAGCGGTTAATTGAGCTATTTGAAATTATCAACAAGAATTATAATTAATTTATTATTTGTGCTTCTTTTTATTAGCACAATATCATACGGACAAGGACTTACCGAAGAAAGCCCACCTTCCGATACTGGATTCGTTATGCAAAAATCTCCCTGGGGAGCCGTTCTGCGAAGTGCAATGGTTCCCGGATTGGGTCAGTTCTATAATGAATCTTACTGGAAAATACCGGTCATCTGGGGAGTTGGCGCTTTATTTATTTCTGGTTGGGTTCATAACAATAACCTTTATAATGATTATAAAGATTTGTTTATTGATACCGGAAATAATAATTATAAAAATTACAGGGACTTTTATAGAGACCAGAGAGATAACTTCACAATTTATCTTGTGTTGCTCTATATGCTAAATTTAGTTGATGCTTATGTAGATGCACACCTGTATGACTTTACTGTGCAGGAAGACTTCATTACCGGATCTTCCCGCATTAATTTCAAATTATACTTTTAGTAATTTAAATACTGATATGAAAAACTCAGTTACTTGTCCTAACTGCAAGTACGAAAATCCATTCTATATTCCCATCTGCTCTAACTGCCGATTTTATTTAAGAGATAGAATTTATAACATTGATTTGTGGTCAATTGTTAGTTCAATTGTGGAAAGTCCTTCTAAAGCATTCCGAACAATTATTATCGCAGAGCATAAGAATTTTATTTTCTTCGTTTTGATATTTGTCAGCATAAAATTTCTAATTAATGCACGATTCATTTCTATGATCAGCCTCGGTGAATTTCAATCAACGGTTGAATTGTTTTATAGTTATCTGATTGTTTTCGGAATTACACTGATTTACTTTCTTCTATTTTCACTGTGTCAAAAAATAATTGGTAAAATAAATGATATCGATATCAGATTAAAAGATTCATTCTCTGTGATTATTTATGCACAGTTGCCATTCTTATTCGGTTTATTCATCCTGTTCCCACTGGAACTCGTAATATTTGGCGATTATATGTTTTCATTAAATCCGCCACCCTTCGTAATTAAAGGAATTATTTCCTATTTGTTCCTAAGCATTGAAGTCGCACTTCTTGTTTGGAATGCTTTTCTTGTTTACAAAGCTTTCAAATCGCAATCCAATCATTCCTCGTTTAGCCTGGTTTCTTCCTTCATATTCGTTGTTATGTTTTGGATATTGATTTACTTTTGCTCAACAATAGTTTTTACAATTTAATAAGATGGAATACTCGAGCGATATATTCAAAATGGAAAAGGATTTTCTTCTTGCAACATACAAACGAATTCCTGTTGAAATTAGTCACGGTAAAGGGGTCTATCTTTTTTCAAAAGACGGAAAAAAATATCTGGATTTTTTTTCGGGGTTAGGCGTAAATGCACTCGGATATGGCAATCAAAAAATTATTAAGGCCATAGAAGAGCAAATTAAAAATTACATCCATCTTTCAAATTACTACATTAGTGCCCCGCAAATTGAGTTAGCTGAAAAATTAATTCAATACACAGGATTATCTAAAGTATTTTTTTCAAATAGTGGAACCGAAGCTGTTGAAGCTTCATTAAAACTAATTAGAAAAGCATTTGGATCTGAAAAGAAAATTATAACCTTTTCAAATGCATTTCATGGCAGAACATATGGATCATTAAGTCTCAGTGGCAAAGAAAAATATAAAAAACAATTTTCTCCTTTACTTTCAAATATTATCCAAACTAAGTTTAATGATATTGAAGAATTGGAGAATAATGTTAATGAAATGACTGCAGCAATCTACCTGGAATGTATTCAAGGAGAGGGTGGAATTCAGGTAGCCACAATCAATTTCATTGAAAAAATAAAACAGCTAAGAAATAAATTTGATATAGCTGTTGTTACAGATGAAGTTCAAAGTGGGGTGGGAAGGACCGGAAAACCTTTTGCTTACAATCATTATGATCTTGAACCTGATTTAGTAGTACTGGCGAAAGCTATTGGTGGTGGATTACCACTTGGTGCTTTAGTTACAAATAAAAAATATTCTACTGTATTTGAGCTTGGTGATCATGGCAGTACTTTTGGTGGAAATCCAGTTTCTTGTGCTGCCGGTTTGGCAGTTGTTAATGAAGTTCTGGAAAATGGGTTATTAAAAGATGTTGAAAAACTTGGTGGTTACTTTTTGTCTAAACTAAAAGCAATCAGTGATGATTATCCCGGTAAAATTACAGAAGTGCGAGGGTTTGGTTTTATGATCGGCGTAGAACTAGTAAAACCATGCT
Source organism: uncultured Ignavibacteriaceae bacterium (assembly GCA_963698525.1). Taxonomy (GTDB): domain Bacteria; phylum Bacteroidota; class Ignavibacteria; order Ignavibacteriales; family Ignavibacteriaceae; genus IGN2. The sequence continues at coordinate 10,560 of CAVORE010000022.1, forward strand.
CCGGTTTAGTGGATCAATTTCGCGAACATGGAATCTTAGTAAATTGCACCAATGAAAATGTAATACGAATACTTCCACCACTTATTTCTACTAAAGAAAATATAGACCATTTTCTTGATGAATTCAGATCAATCTTAAATAATCCACCATCCTGAATTTTGCCCCAAAAAATATTGGTCCGTTCTGTATTGAATATGATTCTACATTAGTTACTTTCATTAATAATCATAAAACAAATAAGTTACAGGTTATACCAAAGTAAATCATTTGCATATATAATTAACCACAACTAAAAATTTTCAATCAATTTTGAAAATAAACTTCTCAACGATCAAAAAATACTTTCATCGTAAAAATCCTTGCCGAATGTAGTTCACTATTGCTCCGTACCTTATGCCTCTTGTACTCACTTTAATTTCTTCTATTCCGAATGATTCCATAAATTGAAAAAGTATATATGCTCCGGCAAAAATAATATCCTCACGACCATTCATAACAGGGCCGTATTTATCCATTATCTCTGACGATGACAATAAGCTGAATTTATTGACAATATTTTTCATGTCAGAGATTGTTAGCTTGCTTTCGATTATGTCTTTTTCATTAAACGCAGGTAATCCAAGTTTCACACAAGCCAGAGTCGTGGCAGTTCCAGCAATTGCAACAACATTCTGAGTAGATAAAGTAAATCCGAGTGTTGAGAAAAGTTTAGTTAATTCAGATCGAAAATTTTCCGTTTCAGATTGCAGTGGAGGCGAATGTTTAAAAAATTGTTCCGTTGTACTGACGGAGCCAAGTTGTAAACTTTTTTTGGAAGTAATTTCATTGCCATAGCCGGTAATTATTTCAGTACTACTTCCGCCTATGTCAATTACAGTGCAGTTATCAGGTTTATCAATGTTTGAAATTGCACCCAGGAATGCAAATTCAGCTTCTTCTTCACCGGAAATAACATTTAGATGAAAATTAAAGTTTTTCTTAACATCAATAACAATTTCATCTGCATTTTTTGCAATCCTGAATGCATTGGTTCCGGTTACCAGAATTTTTTCACATTTATATCGGTCAATCAGATCTTTGTATTCAGACAAGACGTTGTAAAGTAAACTACGTCTATCATTGCTAATAATTCCAGATTGCTTGATTCCAAAACCAATACGCGGCATGCGGTATTCATTCACGATGGGAATCATCTGATTATTAAACAGATCTATTCTTGCTATCAGTAGTAAAACTGTATTCGTTCCAATATCGATTGAGGCAATAGTCATAATTTTTCTTTAATTTTAAATTAACGATAGAATTTATAAATGGAAAAGAAAAAAATATCAGATTTGTTTAGTTACATAGCTTTAGCTTCGGGCAGCCTATGGTTCGGTGCTTACATTTCAAGATTGATGACAACATTTCAGTTGTTTGAAGCGACCGATTTATCACTAAAAAGTTATGTAACTAATTCAAATCTTCCAGCGATCGTTCAAACTACATATCCGCTGGTAAATCTGACATTCATTGCGTATCTGTTATTCATAATATCATTTACTTTATTTCTTTTTCTCACAAAAATAAAATTTAAAGAAAATGGTTGGTTGTTGGTAATTTCTTTGATTATTTATTTAACACTTCCTTTTGAGATCGTACTCTTGTTATTGGATTATAAGCTTATAGTTTTATTTCTGAGTGAGCAGTTTACTTCAAACTTGGTTTTAGAGTTGACAATTGAAAGAATAACATTGCTTGGTAGTTTTCCAATTATTATGATGTTGAGCTATTTTTTAATTCCATATTTTCTGGTTTTTAAACCGTTTACCTTAAAGCCAAAAAATGAAAATTAAAGAAAAAGAATTTGAAGAGATATTGCAGGAATTAAAGTCTGTTGCGGATGAACTTGGAGCAAGTGTCAGATTTGAAAAAGGTGACTTTAAAGGTGGATATTGCCTCGTTCACGATAAAAAAATTATTGTTATAAATAAGATGACCAATCTTCAGAGAAAAGTGATGATACTTTCCACGGCATTAAAGGAACTTGGAGTGGAAGGTATTTACCTTTCACCCAGAATTCGGGAAGTGATTGACGAAATGTCAGGAGTATCATGAAAATATTAGTGATTAATGGACCCAACCTGAATCTGCTTAATAATAGAAATAATGAAACTTATGGTACGTTTTCGCTTGAACAAATTGAAGTAAAATTAATAAATGAATTTCCGCAGGATCAATTTGAGTTCTTTCAGAGCAACCATGAAGGGGAATTAATTACCAAAATACAAAACGCTGCTGATACTTTTGATGGTTTAATTATCAATCCTGGTGGATACTCTCATACATCTGTTGCTATTAAAGATGCTTTAGAAATCTGCACAATTCCAAAAATTGAAGTCCATCTCTCAAATTTACCAGCACGTGAAAACTTCAGACATACAATGTTAACTGCTTCAAGTTGTGATGGTTACATTAGTGGTTTTAGAGAAAAAAGTTATCTTGGAGCGGTTTACCTGCTTGGGATAATTAAATCTAAGAATACTTAATCATTACAATCTTGCCCTAATAGCAATATTGGAAGAAATCACGGATTAGATATTTGAATTCTCATTTAAGCACTTACCCTTTATAATTAAAGCGAATAGTTATTAAGTTCTTCTAATTTTGATATTATATCAAGGATTGCTTAATTTTATTGTAAACAATTTGATAAAAAGTATGCGAGACCTTTCAATTAAAAAGTTATACTATTCAATCAGTGAAGTAAGTAAAATTACTGACATCGAGCAATATGTACTTCGTTATTGGGAGACTGAATTTGAACAACTGACACCGCAGAAGAACCGCGCCGGAAATAGGATATACACGAACAAAGATATCAGGCTCATTCTGTATATCAAGGAATTATTGAGAGAGAGGAAATACACAATTGAGGGAGCAAAAAAAATTCTTGAAGACTATGAGCATGACAAGAAATCAATACCTGAGGTAAAAGATAAGAAAAGTAATAACGATAACTCGATTACCTTTGAAGCTGAAGTAAAAAGTTCATCCACCAAAGAAGACCTGGAAGAAATTAAAGACTTCCTGAAATCTCTTTTAACCAAATTATAGAACTCGGAACGTGGCGCAGCCCGGTAGCGTACCTGAATGGGGTTCAGGTGGTCGGGGGTTCAAATCCCCCCGTTCCGACAATAATGAGCCTGGTATAAGTTAAGCTATTTTGTGCTTCGATATCAATTCTGTTAATTCCTCATGTATATATAAATTTGACCTTTAATTTTCCAACAACCATCTTATTTTTAATTATGAAATTTAATCTTCAACGGGAGAAGCCAACCTGCAATTGCGGTATATTCGGAATTTATGGTTCACCACATGCCTCATTAGAAACATATTACGGTTTACACGCACTTCAGCACCGCGGTCAGGAAGCCTGTGGAATTGTATCAAAGAATTTTAGTCAAAGGGGAAATCCGGTTTTCTCTATCCATAAAGGAGAGGGGCTTGTTACAGAGGTGTTTGATGACCACGCCATATTCGAAAACAAACTCAAGGGTTTTGCGGCTATTGGACACAACAGGTATTCCACCACGGGTTCTTCTCAATCAATAAAAAACATTCAACCATTTATTGTTAATTACCGACTTGGCAATCTTGCGGTTGCTCATAATGGAAACCTTACTAATGCCAGTGAGGTTCGAAAAGAATTAGTAAATGAAGGAGCAATATTTCAAACCACAAGCGATACTGAAGTGATACTTCACCTTATTGCCAGAAGCAAACTTAATGATCAGGTGGAACAGATAAACGAAGCGATTCAAAAAATTGAGGGTGCCTTCAGCCTGGTTTTAATGACTGATGATAAGCTCGTAGCGGCAAGAGATCGTCACGGATTTAGACCGCTTGTTATTGGCAAACTGAATGATGCATATATCATCACTTCAGAAACATGCGCATTCGATATTTTAAGTGCTGAATTTATCAGAGAAGTAGAACCTGGTGAAATCGTTGTCGTGGATGACGAAGTTTTAAAAACAGGGGAAATCAAATCATTCAAAATATCCGGATCAATTGTTTCAAAAAAGCATTGCATATTTGAGTATATATATTTCTCCAGACCTGATAGTTTTATCTTCGGGCATAATGTTGATAAGATGAGAAGAAGGCTTGGAAAGGTTCTTGCCAGAAATCATCCTGTATTTAATGAAGATGACAAAAAGGTTATTGTAATTAGTGTTCCTGATAGTTCAAATACAACTGCGTTAGGATATCAGACTGAATTAGAGAAGCTTGGAGTAGATTGTAGGTTAGAGATTGGTTTAATACGAAGTCATTATATAGGAAGAACCTTTATTCAGCCGGGGCAGGCAAACAGGGAAATTGGTGTTAAAATAAAATTTAATACTGTAAAAGGTGTTCTGGAAGGGCGAACTGTTGTACTGGTTGATGATTCAATTGTTAGAGGTACTACTTCAAAGCAGCTTGTGAAGTTAATACGCGAGGCAAATCCTAAATCAATCCATCTTAGAATTTCTTCTTCACCCATTACTCATCCTTGTTTTTATGGAATGGATTTCCCAAGCAAGGAAGAACTGTTTGCAAATAATTTTAATTCCAACATTAAAGAAATGGGAAAATATCTTGGCGTGGATAGTCTCGAATATTTAACAAATGATGAAATGCTCGAAGCAGTTTCTGAAGCTGGCAAAGATAATTTCTGCCATGCATGTTTCTCAGGTAAATATCCAACAAATGTTGATCTTAATTTCAAAAAGGAAATTTATGAGATATAATCAATTCTTGCTTATACTTTTGCTGATAGCTTATTCACAATTGTCAGCACAGACAACTTACTTCATAAAATACAAGGAAAATGTTTCACTTTCTGAAATTGAACAAAAAGTTCAGCAGGACCAATTTGTTCCAGCGGGAGTTCCATTTCAAATTCAATCCGCTGTAAGATCAGTAGACTACCTTTCCAAAGGAATTGCAAAATCAAATGATGTATTGGGTAGAATAATAAAAATATCTTTTACTAATGATGTTGATGAAGGTGCTTTTCTTCAACTGCAAAGTTTAGATCAGAATATTGAGTATGTTCAGAAAGCAACTAATTACCAGATTAACTTTACTCCGAATGATAGTCTTCTTGCTCAGCAATGGGCACTAAATAAAATACAAGCCTTTGATGCATGGAATAAAACCCAGGGAACTGATTCAGTTCTTATTGGAGTGATTGATACAGGTATTGATTATCTGCATCCAGATCTTAAAAATAAAATCTGGCAGAATCCCGGTGAATCAGGTAATGGTAAAGAAACAAATGGAATAGATGATGACAACAATGGTTTCATTGATGATTACCAGGGCTGGGATTTTACTGATCGTGTTGGTTTTCCTTTTGACTCAAGTGGTGGCGATTATCTTGGATGGGATAATGATCCTATTGATGAACAAGGACACGGTACTTACATTTCAGGAATTGCTGCTGCTCAAACAAACAACTTAACCGGAGTTGCAGGTGCAGCCCCAAATATAAAATTAGTAAATCTTCGCGCATTTGATCCCGGCGGATATGGTGAAGAAGACGATGTTGCAGCAGCAATAATCTATGCAGTTCAAATGGGCGTTAAGGTTCTTAATATGAGCTTCGGTGACTATTCTTTTTCCTATGTGCTGAGGGATGTTGTTCGATATGCTTCCTCAAAAAATATGGTGTTAGTAGGAAGTTCCGGAAATGGTAACTCATCGAATCCACATTATCCTTCGGGATATTCAGAAGTTATTTGTGTTGGTAACTCTACCCAGGATGACTTCCGTGCGGGGAATTCAAATTACGGTTCAACACTTGATCTAATGGCGCCCGGTACACAAATTATTACAACAGCACGGGATAATAAATATTCATCAGTCAGCGGTACTTCAGCTGCCACGCCTCATGTTGCAGCCGCAGCAGCTTTAATATTGTCACTCGGTAATTTTACTAATGAAGAAGTAAAACAAATCTTGAAATCAACTTCAGACGATATTGATGAACCGGGCTGGGACATTTACACCGGTGCGGGAAGATTAAATATGTTTCGTGCTGTAACAGTAACTGCTCCTTCAGTCATCAGGTTTAATCATCCAACTCAGGATTTTGCAACGCTCGATGACTCATTAAAAATTAATGCAACAGTTCTTTCACCTTTATTTTCATATTATAGTCTATATTATGGATATGGTTTGAATCCAACAAACTGGTTCCCTTAATTGAGCAGGGGAGTAATCAGTTTTCGAAAGCAGATATTTTTACTCTTAATCTTACACTACTTCCTGACAGCGTTTATTGTTTACGACTGGAAGTTGAACTTACTAACGGAAGAACTTTGGAAGAGCGTGTTAATTTCTTCATCAGCAGAAATCCACCTGTTACAGAATTAATTTCTGTTGGTCCAGCTCTTTATGGTGATAAAGCAACTATTCTCGCTGCAATGTATACTGATGAGCCGACAGTAACCAGAATGTATTATCGCAAATTTGGTGATATTGATTTTTACTTTGTTACCCTTGATGGATTTACAACAAATAATCAATTTGTAAAATATTTGCACTATGGATTCCTGCCAAAACAGCTTGTTGATCAAAACTCGGTTTACGAAGTTTACTTCGAAGCAGAAAATCTGGTCGGGTTTGAAGACACTCAGTAAATGATAATGGTCAGAACTTTTCATTCATTACAAATTATGCAGCCGAATATGCAGCAGAAATTACCTTACCATTTTCACTGCCGGCAGGAGCGATTTATCAGAATCCGGTAAACATTATTCAGAATGATTTCACGAAATCTATCTTAGAACATTTGCCAATTCGCGGGTTACAAACTTGTTCAAGCTTGGCAGGAAAATTTTGAAATTGTTGATTCACTGCAGGATCGAATCATAAGAGATCATGGTGATTTTAATAGCAATGGTGTGAAAGATTTACTGACTTCCTGGACTCGCAATGGATATATACTTGAACAGCAAGAAGCAATTCATCAACTTTTATGAAAAAATCAAAAATGAAAATCCGATGAATAACCAGGTAATTTCTATTGGCCGATACTTGCTAAGGATATTGATTTGACGGTGTAACAGAAGTTGTTTTGTGAACACAGATACTTCAGTAACTATCTAAAGTAAACAATGACCTAAGTTTATCGAATGCCTATTACATTAAGAAATTTTACTGACAGATGGTTTGGTGATAATATTCTTGATTCTCCAAACAGTGTTCTTGGCGGATGTAAATGCAGATGGTGTCATTGAAATGTGGTTTGTTGATCTTGATGGTGATATTTTCAGCTACAATATACTCGGTACCAAATAATTATCAGGCGGGAAGTGCAATCAAAACCCAATTCCTTGGTTCTGCAGCATATCTTGCAGTCTGGTGACTACAATGGAGATAACAGAGATGATCTTGCTGTTTTATTCATTCAATTGATCCGAATTGATATAGCCCCATACTATCGTTTCTTGTAGTTTTCAATTTAATTAACAATAATTTAAATATTATTTATGACCAGGTATTTATAGATGCATCTACGGAATTCAAATCATCATTTCAAAGTTCTGAGAACAGTATTCGCTTTGCAGACCTTGATGCTGATTCTAAAGATGAACTTATTGTTTTTATGTTTCCATATTCATATGTTTTTAAGCATGAGTTTGCAGGATCGGATAAAATAATTTCATTCAAAGAAAATATTAATTCAAATTCAATTTTCGTTGGTGATTTGAACAATAATAATGTTCCGGAAATAGCATTCCCGACAGATCAGGGGATTAAATTTTATGAATTCTCCATTTCTAATAAAGCAAACACCCCCTATAATGTAAATGGATTCAGTATTGACTCTAGCAGTGTATTTCTTTCCTGGATGGGAAACGTAGATCAATATTTCATTTACAGAGGATTAACACCCGATAATCTTGAAAAGATTGATTCTGTTATTGCAATAACTCAATATGTGGATTTTAATCTTGATCAAAACACAAACTATTATTATGCTATTCAGGCATTTGATCTGTCGAAGGAAGATCCATTCTCGAACTTATCCGGAATCATCGAAGTGTATTGTCATACTCCCGGTAAAGTTATTTCAGTGGTTGGCAGCAGCAGGAATACCGTTACTGTAAAGTTTTCTGAAAAGATGAATAATACAATTGAGAATCTGCAGACTTTCAAATTAAATGGAAATGTTTTTCCAAATTCAATTTCTCCTGCAAGTCAATATTCTTATCTGGTTACTTTTCGTGATGAAATTCCTTTTGGATTGAATGAATTATCTATCTCAGGGTTACGAGATTATTATGACTCACCGATTCAATCAACTGATACTACATTTATAATGGATACCGTACTTGTAACTCCTGAATTCTTTATTAGTTCATTTAAGATAGTTGATGCGTATAACATCAAGTTAATCTTTAATTTAGAAGTTGATGAAGCTACCGCACTAAACGTCAATAACTATATTTTTGAACCTGATAACAAAGCTTCTTCGGTGAGCGTTGATGCTTCAGACCATAATATTGTAAATATAAGTTTGACTGGTCAGAAACCAGTTGGATCTATCGGAAGGAAGTATGTTTTCCGGGTCAAAGATATTTTTTCATCTGCATCTACAGGAAGTTTGAAAATAAATGAAGGAGCAGGCAGCTACATTGTTCTCTCATCATTTGCTAACAATCTTTCTGATGTATACGTCTATCCAAATCCTGTTAAACCTTCAAGCGGAGAAATGTTGACTTTTGCAAATCTTCCACGGTATGCTCAAATAACGATCTGGACTATTGATGGAACTAAAATAGGTGAGATTCAAGAGAATGATGGTAACGGTGGAGTTACTTTCGATTTAAAGGATTTAAATGGTAATACGCTTTCATCCGGAATATATTTTTATCGAATTGCTATGACTGATGCATCTAATAATGAGCAGGAAGAAAAGCTTGGTAAATTTGCTGTCGTTAAATAAAATGAATGAAACTAAAATTTTCAATGCATCTAACTCACTTAGCTTTATAAGACTACTACTTGTAATTCCGGCATGGATTGCATTTAATAATTTTGATTTTACCAAAGCCGGATATATTGTTGGAGCAATTGGCATTTTTGCAGCAATCACTGATATACTCGATGGTTATCTGGCGCGAAGGTTAAATCAAATAACTGAATTCGGCAAAATTATTGATCCGCTGGCTGATAAAGTGCTTGTCGTATTTGTTGTTTTGAATTTATACGTACTCGGGCAAATTCCGGATTACTATTTTTATATGATCCTTTCGCGGGATGTTCTGATACTTATTGGAGGTTTGATTGTTTCTAAAAAGATAGGAAAAGTTCTTCCTTCAGATTACGTTGGGAAAGCAACGGTACTTGCCATTTCTTTTGTATTACTAATGATTTTATTGAATGTTGATAAACAGTTTATTCCCTATCTGTTGCTTTATTATGGAAGTATATTGCTGATTTTTGTTTCATTGGTCAATTATATAATAAAAGCATTTAAGGCTATATCTAATAAATCGAAATGAAATTATTTAATAACATTAATCTAAACCGACTGAAAGATGGGCTTTCTAAAACAAGAGATAAGCTTGTAAATAAAATTACTGAAACATTTTCTGGCAAAGCTGTAATTGATGACAATACACTTACTGAACTCGAAGAAATTCTTATTTCATCAGATCTCAGTTCTGAGTTATCCGAAAAAATAATTAATAATCTCAGGATAAATTTAAAAACAGAAAAGGAACGAACGCTTAATCGTATTCTTGAGCTCTTGAAAAGTGAGCTTCTGCAAGTATTAAATGGACATCAAAAAAGTAATCACGCAATTACTGAATCAAAGCCCTACATAATATTAATTGTTGGTGTTAACGGAGTAGGGAAGACTACAACAATTGGTAAACTTGCGAGCAATTTTAAGAATGCCGGGAATAAAGTTATTGTCGGCGCTGCTGATACTTTCCGTGCGGCCGCTAACGAACAATTGGATATTTGGGCTAAGAGAGCCGGTGTGGAAATCATTCAACAAAATAAGGGAGCTGATCCTTCCTCCGTAGCATTTGAAACAGTTAAAAAAGCAGTCGAAGAAAATTATGATATTGTTTTAATAGATACTGCTGGCAGATTGCATAGCAAAGTAAATTTAATGAATGAGTTAAATAAAATTCACAAGGCTATAGGCAAAGTGCTCCCGGGCGCTCCTCATGATACTTTCTTGGTACTTGATGCCACTGTTGGTCAAAATGCTATTTCCCAAACAAATGAGTTTTCTAAATTTACCCAGTTGTCTGGTCTAATTATAACCAAGCTTGATGGAACTGCTAAAGGCGGATCAATATTTCAAATTTGTAGTTCACATAAAATACCGGTTAAATTTATTGGTGTTGGAGAAAACATTGACGACCTGCAAACTTTCGATCCGAAACTATTCATTGAAGCCTTATTCAAAACTGCTGGAGACGAATAATTTATGTTTTTCAAGAAAACACCACATAGAGTCTTCGATTATACACCGCGCTTTTATAAACCTGAGGATGATAAAAAAGAAAAAAGAAAACGAAAATTAGGATTCAGCCGACAATTACAAATAAACAGGAAGAAACGTAATCCATTTATCTGGGTGCTATTAATTATTGTTGCAATTTTAGTCTATTTGAAATTGTCGGGTATTGCATAAAAAGGGTATCCATAAGTTTACATAATATACATTATCGGACAAACAAATCAAGATTTCTTGAATAATTTGATCTTTTCGTCCTTTCCGAATAACACAAGTTTATCACCTCTCTTCAACTTATAACCTGGATCCGCACTTATTATACTATCTTTATCCTGAAGCTCATTGAATAATTCTTGAGGTTGTTTAATCATCAAAACTTCTAAACCATGTTCGCTCCTGACTTTTAAATCAGACAAACTTTTACCGATCAGATTTGCAGTAACAGTCACTTCAGCTATTGAGTAGCCTGAAGCAACGGATGATGCTCCAACCTCTCCGATGGTCTTCAGTTCATCAGATAATCCCTCAGCCAGATTGATTTTTAATGTCTCTCTGTTGTAAATAGATAACACATCCTGACGATTTATTGACCCAAGTAATTTAGATTCTTCATCGTTTGAAATAACCGGGATACTATCTGCATTTATCTTACTGAATAGTCTCAAAACATAATCCAGATCATCATCGGGTTTCGCACATATGATTTGAGGATTGGCAATATCATTTGCAACCAGGAAGTCCTTAACATTTTCATACTCAGTCATTATAGGTCGGAGTTCAACCTCGGTAATTACTCCTGTGATCTTATTTTGATTGCTAAGCGTATAGAAAGAACTGCCAGGATATTTAATCATTTTCTCGACTAATTCCGGAAGTCTGGTTGTATCTTGTATAGAATTAAGTTTATCCAGTTCAACGTCTCTGACAAAAATTGATTTAAGAATATTAGTCGCTTTTCCTTCATTTATCTGATAACCTTGTTCCTCAAGATGAAGTAAATGAACAGAACTTTTTTGAACTAATCTGCTGATTGTTGTACTTACGATCACTGCCAACATCAATGGCAGTATGAAACTGTATTCCTGGGTCATTTCAAAGATCATAAGAATGGCAGTAATTGGAATGGTATTTATTCCACCGAGCATAGTTCCCATGCCAACTAAAATGTAAGTGGTTGTATCAAGATTGAGTCCGAATAATAAATTAGAGGAAGTTGCAAATAAAAAACCGAGACAGGCTCCCATAAATAATGATGGTGCAAACATTCCACCGAAGCCACCCGAATTTATTACCAATGGAACAAGAATAAACTTCAGAATAAACAGAATCAGAACAACTTTCCAGATTAGTTTTCCAGCCAGAATATGATTTATACCAGAATAACCAATTCCAAAAATATCTTTAAAGAAATATCCGCTAACTCCAACTAAGAGCCCAATAATTACCATCAACAACCATTGCGGAATTCCTTTAGCTAATAGTTTCTTTCGTATGAAATGGTTTGTTGCATTTGTATATCTCAGATAAATAATCGAAACTAAGCCAGCAACAATACCAAGTATCGCATACATATACAGATAGTAATAGCTGCCCGTTTCCGGCGATGTGAAAATGAATATAGATTCATTACCAAGTAATTCTCTGGAGATTGTACTTGCGGTAACAGAAGCAAGTATAACAGCAGATAAAGTGGGTGCACTAAAATCATTTAGCAAAATCAGCTCAATTGCAAAAAACACACCTCCCAAAGGAGTATTAAAAATTGCAGCTATAGCTGCCCCCGAACCCGCAGCAGTAAAAACTCTCCTTCGTACATCAGACAATCCGAGTAACTGACAAATCCTGCTTGAAACTCCGCCACCTAATTGAGCGGCCGGACCCTCAGGACCTACAGTGCCTCCGGACCCAATACAAATAACTGGCGCCAAAAAATGAAATAGTGTTGTTTTAAGAGGAATGTAGCCGCCCCGGAGTGCAACTGATTTGATGACTTCTGAAACACCTTTTTTCTCAGCTATTACAGGTGCAATTTTAATCATGACTGCCTGAATCAGCATACCGATAGCAGGTAAAACGATTACTGCTGCAGCTCCAAGAAAATAAAGTCCTTCAGCAGTTTGTTCAAAGAAAATATTATTAAAAAAATCAATTGCCTTATGAAAAAGTACCGCTGCTAAACCAGCTAATACACCGATCATTATGGAATAAATAGTAAAACTAAGATAATCGGGCGGAGTAATTTTCTTTAATTGTTTCTGGATTATTACTCTTAATGACTTCGCCCATAAGAAAATTCTAAGCGACAGGTTATTCCTCTTTTGATTCAATTTTCTTATTTAGTCTTACTTTTCATATTTGAAGAACCCTTCGCCAGTCTTTCTACCCAACTTCTTAGCAGCTACCATTTTCTTTAGCAAAGGAGAAGGTCTGTATTTAGAATCATTATATCCATTGTAAAGCACCTCCATAATAGCAAGACATACATCAAGTCCAATGAAATCAGCTAAAGTTAGTGGACCCATAGGATGGTTCATACCAAGTTTCATAACGGTATCAATATCTTCTGCCGATGCTACACCTTCCATTAAAGCAAAGATGGCTTCATTTATCATCGGCATCAATACCCTATTGGAAATAAATCCAGGATAATCAAAAACTTCCACAGGTACCTTACCAAGTTTTTCAGAAATTGATTTTATAGTTTGGTAAGTTTCATCACTTGTTGAATACCCTCGAATTATTTCCACAAGTTTCATCATTGGAACGGGATTCATGAAATGCATACCTATAAATTTATCAGGACGAGTTGATGAGGATAATTCTGTAATCGAAATGGATGAAGTATTGCTTGCGAATATCGATTCAGAATTAACTATAGAATTTAACTTATTGAAAATAGATAACTTAGTCTCTTTATCCTCAAATACTGCTTCAATTACTAAATCAGTATCAGTTGGCACCTTATCTAATCCAACGGTTTTTGTAATATTCCCAAGAGCTCTTTGCTTATCCTCTTCTTTAATAACTTCTTTTTTAACCTGACGATCCAGGTTTTTCGATATTATATCAATAGCTTTGTTAACCAGGTCCTCGTTAACTTCAACTAAATTAACTTTGAAATCATTCATCGCAAAGACATGAGTGATACCGTTACCCATTGTACCACCACCAACAACTGCAACTTTCTTTATTTCCATTTTAAGCCCCTTTCTTATTTATAATTTTTTATAATTAATGCTGCAGCCTCTCCACCGCCGATGCAAAGAGAAGCTAAACCATACATTGAATTTCTTTTTTTCATTTCGTGAATAAGAGTAACAAGAACCCGTGCTCCGCTAGCGCCAATCGGGTGCCCGAGAGCAACAGCACCACCATTTACATTAACTTTATTATCATCAAGCTCTAACAATTTATTATTAGCTAACGAAACTACTGCAAATGCTTCATTGATTTCAAATAATTCTATATCAGAAATTTTTAGATTGGCCTTCATCAGTACTTTGTTGATGGCATCTGCTGGAGCTGTAGTAAATTGTATTGGAGCTTTAGCAGCGGAGGCTTGAGCTACGATTTCCACTAAAGGTTTTAGACCAAGCTCGAGTGCTTTTTCCTCACTCATAACCAATAATGCTGCAGCTCCATCATTGATGCTTGAGGCATTGGCCGCAGTTACAACTCCATTTTTGTCAAACACTGGTTTTAATGAAGGTATTTTTTCAAATTTAACTTTTCCTGGTTCTTCATCTGTATTTACAATGACATCTTCCCTGCCAGCTTTTACTTTTACTTCGATAATCTCATCTTTGAATCTGCCATTCTTTTGAGCTTCGAGTGCTTTCTTGTAAGAATTTATAGCAAATTCATCTAACTCTTCTCTGGAAAATTGAAATTCTTTTGCACATGCTTCTGCACAGTTTCCCATATGAACATTATTGTATACATCCCAAAGTCCATCTTTAACCATTGAGTCAATAACTTCACCATTTCCCAGGCGATATCCATTTCTTGCTTTGTCCAGGATATAAGGTGTGTTGCTCATACTTTCCTGACCACCGGCAATAATTATGTCAGCATTCTCAGTTTGAATTGCTTGTGCCGCCAACATAACAGCTTTTAACCCACTGCCACAAACTTTGTTAATCGTCATACATTCAGTTTTTTCGGGTAAGCCTGCAAAAATTGCTGCCTGTCTTGCAGGTGCCTGACCCAGACCTGCCGTTAAAACATTTCCCATTATCACTTCATCAACTAAGTTGGATGATAATTTAGAATCTTCAAGAACTCCTTTAATTGCAATGCTTCCAAGTTGTCCAGCGGTCAACGAAGAAAGTGATCCACCAAACGATCCAATAGGGGTTCTTTTTGCAGATGTGATTACTACTTTTTTCATATTTCCCTCGAATAATTTTGATAAAATCTATATAGAAAATTAAAGAATTAATTTTAAAGATTCAGATATAAATGCAAACTTTGAAATATTGCTACTTGCTCATTACTACTGATGCAAGTTCAAAAATCAGATTGGCTGAAAGCAGTGATGGATTTATATTGTTTTTAGGATAATTTGACAACCTGTCAAGTCTTGAAGTTATGTCCGTTAAATCAACATCTGGAAATCTATTGCAGAATTTTTCGAGTGTTTCTAAATGATCTTTGAAAAAAAATCTATTAACATTCAGTTTGTATTTTTGAATGTCATTAAGCCAGGTAATTATCATTCCGATGATCACTTGATAATTTGTTGAATTCTGGTCTACTATAATGGAGTTTAGCTCATCAAATGCTGAGTTGAATTTTCTTCCAAAGGAGTATCTCAGGATCGAAATCGTTTTTTCTTTTAGATTGCGAATATCAAGTTCAATCAGGTTTAATGCCGATTGAACAGAGCCCATTGCAAATGGAGCCACATCAACTGCTGTAGATTTATCAATATCAAAATATTTTACAAGTATAGAAACTAACTCCTCTTCACTCAAAGGATCGAAATTTATTCTCCAACATCGGGAAAGTATTGTTGACCTAAGCTTTGAAACAAAAGAAGTTGTAAGCACAAAGATCACTTTTTCCGGAGGTTCTTCGAGGCTTTTCAATAGTGCATTCTGTGCTTCTTCATTCATTAAATGAGCATCTATTATGATAATAAATCTATAGCCAACTTCCTCATAATCCATAGCGAGAAACTTTTTTATATCTCTAATACTATTGATTTTAATTGAGTTAGCTTTTAGAATTGAAATTTTATGAAAAGGGTTTGCAGACTTGATCTCCATCTGTTCGCGAACTAATTCCAGTTCATCCTGGTTAAGTTTTTCTGTTGGTGAACTTGAATCTGTTTCATTTTTTCCTCGCGGAAGTGGAAATGTTAGTTTTATGAATGGTTCACGAAGCTGTTCTATTGATCTGATTGTTTTGTCAGCTTGATCGCGTGTGTTATGATTGATAAGAGCTTTAGCAAATTGAATAGCTGCGTTATACTTTCCAACACCATCAATTCCTGTAAATAAGAATGCCTGAGGAATTATGGCTGACTGTATAAAATTATTTAGAGTTTGTTTTACTCTTTCCTGACCGATGATTTTTTCGAGTTCTGAATTCATTGGGAAGGTGCTAAGATGCACCTTTTAGAATTCATCTTCATTGTAGAAGAAGTCTTCGTCGGAGGGATAATCTGGCCAAATATCTTCAATTGTTTCGTAAGGCTCATCACTATCTTCGAGTTCCTTGAGATTTTCAATAACTTCGTAAGGCGCACCTATTCTATCTGCATATTCTAATAACTCATCTTTTGTTGCAGGCCAGGGAGCGTCATCAAGATAAGCAGCAAGTTCAACTGTCCAGATCATATATTATTTTTCCGTTAGAGATGTAGTTGAAGTATCCAGGTCAAAAAAAGTTAAGTCATCAAAGAAAAAGTCTGTAGGGTCTACAGCAATTCCATTATGATGAACTTCGTAATGAAGGTGAGGTCCGGAGGAGAGGCCCGAACTTCCCGACTTAGCAATTATTTGTCCCCTTTTAACATACTCACCTCTCTTAACGATGGTTTTTGAAAGATGAGCATAAATTGTCCTATATCCAAAACCATGGTCTATTTCAACGACCAATCCAAAACCAGCTTGTCTTTCAACAACGCTGACTTTTCCATTGCCTGGTGAGCGGACAGCTGTTCCTCTGTCACAATTTATATCAATTCCGTTGTGGAATTTTCGTACTCCTAAAATCGGGTGTCTTCTCATACCAAATCCATCAATGGAATAATTTCCGATTGTCGGTTTAATAGCAGGAATATTTTTGTGTAACTCTTCGTTCATCTTAAGCTTATCAGCAATCTCAATTGTTTGATTTTTTTCAAACTCAACAGCTCTTATCATTTCATCAACAGATTTTAAAAGACCTTTCACTTCAACATCTTTGATATTAAGATTCGAGGAAAAATAATTTTCACTACCACCAATTCCCAACAATCTTTCTTCATCCGAAATGGGCTGAAGGTTTGCTTTAATTCTCAAATCAGAATTTAACTTCGAAATTTCCTCGATGTTATTCGATATCCTTTCATAGGATTCGGTAATTCTACTGATCTCTTTTTTTAGTTCTTTATTCTCATTTTTCAGTGAAGATATAGTAAAATCAGGATTGGAACCTATTCCAAGAAAGTAATAAAAAACGACTAACAATATTGAGAACAAAGCGGTTGAGGCTAAGAGGAAAGTAAATAGCTTAAGCTTGAAATGCTTTATTTCAATATATTTAAGATTAGCTTTTGAAAAGTAGAATAATTTTTTCATACAACAACGCGCAAAAATAACTATTTAGTGTTATTGAAACAAGCCTTCCTGAGTACTATTCAAAATCATGTTCAAAATAGTCAGTGGCTCTACGAGTTTTCGAGTTTTTGTCTGAAATTCGCTCAGAAAGCCGCTTTTGAAACAATTCTGCAGCGTTGTATCCGTAATGCTTAAGAAGATAATTCAGAGCGATCACTTCAGATATCACAGTAATATTTTTACCTGGCAAAATCGGTAATTTTATATATGGGATATCAATCTCAGAAATCGTCATTGTCTTTTCATCAAGCCCGGTTCTAGTATAATGTGATTTTTCGTCCCAAACTTCCAATTCAACTAAAATTTCGAGCCTTTTCTGATACCTGATAGCCCTTATTCCAAAAATCCTTTCAACATCAATGATGCCAAGTCCTCTAATTTCCATATAGTGCTTTGCCAACTCAGTTCCGGCGCCAATCAAAATTCCTTCACCTTTCTTTGTTAAAATAATGACGTCGTCGGCGACAAGTCTGTGTCCTCTCTCGATAAGATCGAGAGCTACTTCGCTTTTGCCCACTCCTGATTTTCCAACGAAACAAATCCCGACACCGTAAACATCTACGAATGATCCGTGAACAGTTATCCTTTGTGAGAATTGATCATCCAGAAAATCGCTGAGTAAATAAACTAATTTTGTTGTAGTATACGGAGAAGCAAAAACCGGAACTCGCTTTTCCTTTGCTAGCTCTAAAAGTATTGGAATCGCTTTATTTTTATTAGTCAGGATTATACACGGCACACTGAACTGGAATATAGTCCGTAACGTTTTTTCCTGCTGCTCGGATGAGAGTTTCTTAAGATATCTTATTTCAGTATTACCAAAGATTTGTACCCGGTTAAACGAAAACAGATCCACAAAACCGGCAAGTGCTAAACCAGGCCGATGCACATTCTGGTCGGCAATCTGTCTATCCAAATCAGGATTTTCAGAAAGCAATTCCAGCTTACCAATTTTTTTTGCGTTATTATAGAAAAAATCTACTGTGATAAATTCTTTTCTTGAAATAGACTTATCATTTACGATTGTCATTTAGCCCTGCTTTTTCTTTTTGACTTTAAAGTTTTTAATTGACGTAACAACTTTGCAACTGTAACACTTACTGATTTTGTAAATTCATCCGATTCCTCTGCCGCTACGAGTGTTTGACCAGGTAATCGTAAAGTGACCTCCGCCTTCTTGATACTTTCACGGCTATTCTGAAAACTAAGGATAACATCAGCACTGATGATACTATCATTGAACTTAAGCAATGATTTAACTTCATCCTTACAAAAATCTTTTAATGTTTCTCTTGCCTTAAACTTACGTGCTGTTATAATAATGTTCATGTTTGACTCCTAAGATTTTGGATGAGATTTTTTATATGATTGTTTGAGCCTTTCTATGCTCACGTGTGTATAAATTTGAGTTGTTTTTAGATTTTCATGTCCAAGTATTTCTTTTACAGCTCTTAAATCGGCGCCCCTATCAAGCATGTGCGTTGCAGAGCTATGTCTTAAAATGTGCGGACTTTTTTTTCTGATATCGGTAACTTTGCTCAAGTATTTATTTACAATCCGATAAATAAATTTTTCATAAAGCTTTTTACCGGATTTACTTCTGACAAATGGTTCTGAAAAATTATCTACCGGAAAAGAATTCAAGTATTCTGCCAAAT
This sequence comes from uncultured Ignavibacteriaceae bacterium, assembly GCA_963698525.1. Lineage (GTDB taxonomy): Bacteria > Bacteroidota > Ignavibacteria > Ignavibacteriales > Ignavibacteriaceae > IGN2. The sequence goes on from CAVORE010000022.1 coordinate 29,564, forward strand.
TTGTTTTAGATTTATCTCCAATAGGTACAATTCTAATTTTCGAGCCTTTACCAAGCACTCTTATCAAGCCTTTTTGCAGATCAACATTCCCCGCTTTAAGATTGCAGACTTCAGAAACCCGAAGCGAGCATCCATAAAGAAGTTCAAAAATAACTTTAACAAGCTGAGGATTATTGTCTGCTTCATCGGCTAATTCAAATGTCTTTAAAATATTTTCTGATGAAGTGATCTCAGGAAGTTTTTTAGATGTCTTTGGATTCTTAATCTGCGAAGCCGGGTTTTGCTGTATCAGGTCTTCTTTGAAAGCAAATTTGAAAAGACCTCTTAAAGATGATAATTTTCTTACTATCGTAATCTTCTCATTTTTGAGTTCACTTAGATACATAAGATATGATTTAAGAAAACGTTCAGATATGGAATTGATTTCCACCTTATTATTATCAATACAGTAAGAAACAAAGCCCGATAAATCAGTCTTATAAGATTTTACCGTATTGGGAGAATATCTTTTAATATTCCGAAGAAAGATTATATAGCCATCAACCACTTGATCAATATTCATGAAATATATTCTCTAATATAAATAATCACTAAAATTCGTATGAATTTTGAGTATCGTCAAAAAAATTAAAGTGTGTTTTGGAAATTTTATTTGATTGTGAGGCATTAATTCGTATCGTAGTTCTTTAATCAATGGCTGCTCTACTATTTTAGTAACAAAATTCAATTTGACCACAGACCCTCCATTACTTACATGCTAATAAAGTAAAATAATATTTATTAATCAACTTATTTTCCGCCTGTTTCATAATTTTTTTTCTGTTTCTATCTTTATCATCAAAATTCAACAGATGAAGCATTCCGTGAATAACCAATCTGGAGAGTTCTTCTCCATAATTAATTTTATATTTTTTAGCATTGAGTTTCGCTTCTTCAAATGATATTAATATTTCTCCATCAATATCCTTAATTATTTTTGAGTAATTGAAAGTAATAACATCGGTTTCATAATCGTGATTCAGATATTCTTTGTTAATTGACCGAAGTTTGGCAGATTTGATGAAATTAATTGAAAGAAAGGAAATGGTTAATTCAAATTCCTTTTTTAACGAGGAGATTAGTGAATGAACTAATCTTTTATTGATCGAAGAATCCTGTGAATAAACCTGTAAGTTTTTAACCAAAGATTATCAAACCTGAATTTTAATTATCCATTTTCATTTAATCAGTTCTGTGTAACCTTAGCATATTCAACGTATCTCCCGGCACCAGCTTCAATATCCATTATTTCTTCATCAGTCAAATCACGGATTACTTTTGCAGGAACTCCGGCTACTAATTTTCCTGAAGGAACAATATAATTCTGTTTAACCAATGCACCTGCTGCAACCATTGAATTAGATTCAACTACTGCTCCATCAAGAACAATGGCTCCAATTCCTATCAGACATAAATTCTGAAGTGTACATCCGTGCAAGGAAACCGAGTGACCTATGGTGATTTTATTTCCGATGTTGAGAGGAAATTTTCCGTTAGTAACATGCAGCATTGAGCAATCCTGGATATTTGTGCTCTCCCCTATTCTTATATAGTGAACATCTCCCCTTATTACGGTATTATACCACACACTGGAGTTGTTTCCGATTTCAACATCACCAATAATTTTAACTCCTGAAGCGAGAAATACATTCTTGCCTAATTTAGGATAGAAATCTTTATAAGGAAATATTTTCACTTCATCATTTAATTTTTGAATAAAGGAGGATTCCATAATTCTTTATTCCATTTTATTAATTCCAGGTTGATACTTCCGATTAATACATTCATTTTTGCACGGATAGGCACTGAAAACAAATCATTACTGAACCATCCTTCGAACTCACCGGTTAATCCATAAACGCTAACGAAATCAGTTCTGCCGTCCAACCTCAGACAATCAACGTCATAATCCACAGCATCAATTGAAACAGGCTCTGATTCATAATAGAAATTTAAAATTGTAGTTTCTTCCTTTTCGTTGACAAAGCAAGGTACTGAAAGCGTTTTTGTTTCACCGAAATTCATTCTTGCATAAAATAAAATTGATAGACCATCCTGAGCTTTCTGATCTATTACCGCAGTAGAATCGAGCCATGGTTCAGAACCAACGAGCTTCCCTTTCTGCATTTCTACTTTCAAATTGTCTACGAAATTGTATTTAACAAAAACAGTGTCGTCTCCAAATATCTTTGCAAAGAATTTCAGTGGAAATAAAGAAGTATCTATATAACTCTCATAAACTTGATGAAGACTTACTAAAGGAAGATCAGGATAGGAATCAATATATGCAATAGTTTTATAGACAGGTGTATTATTGATTTTAGTTTTTTCCAACACTTTAAACCTTACTTCTCCAAGATTAAAGAATGCATACTTTACTACGTAGGTTAAATCTTCACCCACAAATAATTTTTCTGATTTTGTCGGGAAATGTTTCTCATTATTGTCCGAATATATCTGAGCATTCACACTAATTTCAAATTCCAACAGCAACAGAACCATAAGATAGTATTTCATTTAAGATCGGCTATTTGTTTTGCCTCATCGAAAAGTGTCATTGCTTTTTCAATCTGATTATCTGTTGTTAGCATTACTGAATACCAACCGTCATTTTTCCAGTAATTTCTTGCCAGTTGGGCTTTAAGCCTTGTGGCGATGTATTCTTTATCTGTTTTATATTCTGCTTCAATAAATTCTACTTCCTTCGATTCAGCAAATGAGATAAACTTACTCATGTCATCATTTGAGAATTGAAATGTGCTCAAATATTTTGATAAATCGCTGCCATAGACTGTATTTAATGATTTACCATTTGTCTCAACGTAATTTAAAATATATTGATAGAAAATATTTTTCCTCAGAAGATTGCTCGTGTAAGTTGTGATTCTTTCATTCTTAAGAATATAATCTGGTGTAATTCCACCACCACCGTAAACAGTTCTACCTTTATTAGTCTTGTAAATCGGTTTTAATGTATCTTGTTCAGCAAAATGTTCGATATTGTTCAGCTCGGTTGAAGTAGTGTCTTCCATATTTGCATAATATTCTTCGTATTTCTTTTTGTCAGTATAGTCTCTCTGAATAGATCTTCCTGAGGGAGTAAAATATTTTGAAATCGTAAGACGAATTGCTGAGTTATCTGGAAGTGTGAATTGTCTCTGCACTAGTCCTTTACCAAATGAAGTCTCGCCGATTATCAATCCTCTGTCCCAATCCTGAATTGCTCCGGAAACAATTTCGCTCGCACTTGCAGATCCATGGTTGATCAAAACAATCAAAGGTACTTCTTCAAATGGAGTTGTTTTGGATGCAAAGTATTCTTCGTTGGAATCTTTTCTTCTGCCTTCTGTATAAACAATTTTTTTCTTCCCTTCAATAAAAAGATCAGCCATCTCTACAGCCTGGCTGAGGTAGCCGCCGGGATTTCCTCTTAAATCTAAAATGAGATTTTTCATCCCCTGCTCTTTTAATTTATTCAATGCTTCATTCAGTTCTTCAATTGTGGTTTCTGAAAATCTAGATACACTCACATAACCAGTTTGATCTTTTAGCATCAAACTTGCATCTACTGAGTAAAGGGGAATTTTATCGCGAGTTATTTCATAGTCAATTAATTCAGTAACTCCAGTTCTGCTTATCGAAACATTTACTTTTGATCCGGCCTTTCCTCTTAGCTTTTCACGAACCTGATCGTTTGTAATTCCGACACAATCCTCATCTTCAATTTTAACTATTCGATCGCCAGGTTGAATGCCGAGAGCTTCACTCGGTCCACCGGTAATTGGAGAAACAACTGTGAGAGTATCATTTACGATTTGAAACTCTATTCCGATTCCTTCAAAATCACCTCGGAAAGTTTCTTCAACGGCAGTAAAATCTTTAGCTGAAATGTAAAATGAGTGAGGATCCAGCTCATCAGTTATTCCTTTTATTGCCGACTCGACAAGCTTTGGTGTGTCAACTTCTTCGATATAATATTTTTGAGTGTAAGTGAGGACATCATTAAGCTTTCGAATTCCATCACTAAGAGTGTCATCAGAAAATATTTTTTCTATCTGAATACCGAGGACAATCCCCACAGTAAGAATGATGAGCATCACCGGTACTTTATATATCTTGTTCATTTAATCTCCAATTAATTTATTTTCAAAATAAATTAAATAATCCATAAATGATATGAATCATTTTTACCCAGATGTAAAGAACTAATAAAAGCTAACCCTGCGGTTTCATTTGAGGGAAGAAAATCACATCTCTGATAGATGATTGATTAGTCAGAAGCATAACCAGACGATCAATTCCAATTCCAAGACCAGCCATCGGCGGCATGCCGTATTCCATTGAGCGCAAAAAATCTTCATCAACCTGCTGAGCTTCTTCATCGCCTGCTTCCCTCATTTTAACCTGGTCTTCAAACCTTTTTCTCTGATCGAGAGGATCATTCAATTCTGAGAATGCATTACATATTTCTCTACCTGCAATGTATCCCTCAAATCTTTCAACGAGTCCCTCTTTGCTTCGATGCTTTTTGGCCAGCGGAGAAAGAATCAAAGGGTAATCAACAACAAAAGTAGGTTGGATAATTTCGGGTTCAATAACCTGGCTGAAAATTTCATCTATAAGTTTTGCTTTACCGAACAGACCCTCTATTTTAATCCCGATATTCTTTGCTAATGTTTTTAGCTCATTTTCTGTTGCTTCAATTACATTGACACCGGTTTTATCAATTATAGCATCAACAAAGCTTATACGCTTCCAGGGTCTTTTAAAATTTATTTTTTTATCTTCAAAATTAAATTCAGAATTTCCAAAAACTGAGTTACAGATATGCTCTAATAATTCTTCAACAAGTTCCATCATCCAGTTGTAATCTTTGTAAGCTACATAAAGCTCAAGCATTGTGAATTCAGGATTGTGTGATCTGTCCATTCCTTCATTCCGAAAATCTTTTGAAATTTCGTACACTCCATCAAATCCTCCAACAACCAATCTTTTAAGATATAATTCATCCGCAATCCTTAAATATAAATCTATATCCAACGCATTGTGGTGTGTTACAAAAGGTCTTGCTGAAGCCCCGCCATATAATGGCTGCAGAACCGGAGTTTCAACTTCGAGATAGCCTTTATTATCAAGATAATTCCGCATTGAAGAAACAATCTTTGAACGTTTAACGAATACATCCTTCACACCTGGATTAACGATAAGATCAACATAACGTTGACGGTATCTCAATTCTTTATCCGCAAATTGATCAAACATTATTTTGTTTCCTTGTTCATCCTCGACTTCCTTAGCTATTGGTAATGGTCTTAAAGATTTTGCTAAAAGTTTTAAATTTTTAACGTGAACAGATGTTTCGCCGGTTTTCGTTTTGAAAACATACCCTTCAACACCAACAATATCTCCAATGTCCATCAATCGGAATGCATCGTAGTTGTCACCAATTTCATCTTTCTTCAGATAAACCTGAATTCGTCCTTTATGGTCCATGATATGAGCAAATGAGGCTTTACCCATTCGCCTGATTGTCATAATTCTGCCGGCAAGCTTAACATCTTTATTTTCATGATTCACAAAGTCTTTTTTAATATCTTCGGAATAGCTATCCACTTCAAATGAATAAGCAAACGTTTCAATACTTTTATTTTTTAACTCATCCAGCTCCTCATATCTGCGTTTTATAAGGACATTGATATCAGTGAGATTGTTTTCCAATATTTCTCCTTTATTATTCAGATGGAATACTTTTGTTTTACTTTTTCAACTTCGATAATTGATAAGCTTCGGAATTTACCTTTAGGCACATCAAGCATAATTCCGGCAAAACTTAAACGGTTAAGCTCAATAACTGTGTAGTTTAATTTTCGGAACATTCTTTTTACAAATCTGTTTCTTCCCTCTTCGCAAGTAACAATAATATTTTTTTTATCCTTCTGTCTGGGAAAAGTTATCTTTAGAAATTTACCGGCCTTGCCCTCAAGTAATAATCCGGTTAACAGTTTTGATTTATCATTTTCTTCAAGCTGCTTATCTAATCTGACTTCGTAATCTCTCGGAACTTTATTGCCGGGATGCGTGAGCAATTGAGAGAACTCACCATCATTTGTAAGGATCAGAAGTCCTGTGGTATCGTAATCAAGTCTACCGACAGGATAAATTCTTTCTTTGATATTTACAAGATCCAGCACAGTTGCTCGTTTTCTGTCATCTGAAACAGAAGTAATATATCCTTGAGGTTTGTTCAATAAAATATAAACGTGTCTTTTAGGTTTAACTCTTTCACCATCCAAAGAAACAATATCTTTTTCAACATCTACTTTAAAACTAAAGTCGGAAATAATTTTATCATTAACAGCTACTCTTCCCTGAAGGATATATTCTTCGGATTTTCTACGAGAACTAATTCCGCTGTCTGCAAGAAATTTATTGATCCGGATTTTCGTTGTCAACACTCCCCCCTATAGATTCCTCAAGCTTTTCTTCGAGGTCAGACATCATAATTTTTCTTTTCTGTTCGAGAAAATCCTCATCCTGCATAATTTCATCTATTTCCCTTGGCTTTGGTAAATCAGTTAGATTATTTAAACCAAAATATTTAAGAAACTCATCTGTCGTTCCATAAAGAAGAGGTCTTCCTACAGTTTCAGCTCTGCCTCTGATTGTAATCAGATTTTTTTCCAGCAATGTAGTTAAGATGTAATCAGAATTAACACCACGAATTGCTTCAAGTTCGGGTTTAGTGATTGGCTGTTTATACGCTATAATAGCCAGAGTTTCCAGGGCGGCCTGACTTAGGCGGCGTTTAGCTCGTTCCGATGATAGGTACCCAACATATTTTGCGTATTGCTCCATCGTTGCGTGCAAATAGCCGTTAGCAATTCTTAATATTTTAAATGAGCTTGAATTATCATTATACTTTTGGTTCAGCACATCAACAGCGCTATCAACATCATTTTTGGTTATCTCAATTTCTTCACCATCAATAGCTTTTATAGCTCTGATGATCTCTTCAGCAGCTAATGAATCATCAGAAGAAAAGATTAAAGCTTCAATAACGGAGATGTATGTATTATCCATTTTGTTTTTGAGTTATTATAAAATCATTAAACATTTTTGCTGTATGGATTACAACCGTTCCAATTTTGACTAACTCCAGAAGAGCAATAAAAGTAACTATAATCCTTATTTTTTCACTAACATTCTCAATTAATTTTAGAAAATGAAGTTCAGGATATTCAATTAATTTTTGTGTAATGTATTCTATTTGCTCTTCTATGGAAACGCTTAGTTTCTTAATCTCGTGAACTGGTTCATCTTTGACCTGGTCGATAGCATACTTAAATGCTTTTGCAAGATCATAAATTGAAACATTCTTCAGCAGAATATCGTATTCGTGCGGAAGTTCTTTTACGTCTTCCGAATAATTCCCTCTGAATTTTCTTTTTCTCTGGTCGGATTCAAAAAAAGAAAGCTCTTCAGACATCTCTTTATAGCGTTTGTACTCAAGCAGTGCTTTTACTAAATCGGATCTCGGATCAATCTCCTCACCTTTCTCATCAATCTCTCTCGGCAGCAACATTCTCACTTTAATATGCATAAGTGTTGATGCCATCAAAATAAAATCTCCCGCTACTTCAAGGTCAAGGATTTTAATAAGATTTACATACTCAAGAAATTCTTTAGTTAAACTTGCAATTGGAATGTCGTAGATATTTAACTCATCTCTTTTAATAAAAAAGAGTAACAAATCAAGTGGACCCTCAAATTGATTTAATCTTACTTTGTACATCTCATCCAAATTTCATTTTTTCGTGAACTTCTGCCATAGTTTCCTTAGCTGCTCTTTTACCTCTGACTTCACCATCAGCCAAAATATCTAAAACTTCTTTCATATTATTTTCATAGTGGTTTCTTTTTTCTATGATCGGAGCTAAAAAGGATGATATTTTTGCTGAGCAATTTAATTTACAGTCTACACATCCAAGCGCACCTGAACGGCAATCAGTTTCAATTTGCTGAACCTCCGGTGCATTAAATTTTTTATGATACGAAAAGATCAGGCAAACTTCCGGACGCCCCGGATCATTACGTCTGATTTTTTGTGGATCAGTTACTGCTTTTTTCAACTTAGCTTTTACTGTTTCAGGATTATCAGATAGAAGAATTGTGTTGCCAAGAGATTTACTCATCTTTGCTGCACCATCTAAACCTGGCAGACGGGAAAATTTTGTGAGCATTGATTCAGGCTCAGGAAAAACTTCACCGTACTGATTATTAAATCTTCTTGCAATTTCTCTTGTGATTTCAATGTGTGGAACCTGATCTTCGCCAACGGGAACAGCATCACCTTTATACAAAAGAATATCCGCCGCCTGTAACACGGGATACCCGAGATGTCCATAAATAATTTGCTCAATGTGTAAAGCTCTTGCTTGTTCTTTTACGGTTGGATTTCGTTCGAGCCTGTTAGCCGTAATTAGCATACTAAGAATTAAAAATAATTCAGTATGTTCCTTTATCTGAGATTGTCTGAACATCGGGCTTTTCACCGGGTCCAAACCGGCAGCAAGCCAATCAATCAGCATATCAATGGTATCATTGTAAACATTTTCTGTATTCAGGTCTGTGGTTAAAACATGATAGTCAGCAATCAGGTGATAACTGCTATAATTATCTTGCAGATGAACCCAATTTTCAAGTGCTCCGACATAATGACCAATGTGGAGTTTTCCAGTTGGACGCATTCCGCTGAGAATTCTTTTTTTATTCATAAAATATTGAAATAGTTGAAATTACAATTCAAAGATAAGAATATTAGATATTTATTAAGAATGAACTTTGAATATCAGGATAGATATAAATACGGTTTCCACTTCTCATCAACACGGCCAACCACATTTTTAATGAACATAATATGGCTTGGTTTGAATGGTCTTACGTGCAATGATAATCCGGCTTCACCGGGAGTTCTGTCACCTTTTCTATTATTACATTTCGTGCAGGCACTAACAAGATTTTCCCACGATTCATCACCGCCACGGGCTTTCGGAATGATATGATCGATTGTTAATGTAAGGTCTCCCCTTCCGCAATATGCACATTTATATCCATCTCTTCGCATAATATTTTTTCTCGTCAAAACGACTTTTTTATAAGGAACACTTACAAAGCGACTTAACCGGATAATACTTGGCCAGGGATAATTTGAATGCATAGACCTGATTGCTTTTCCATCGTCTTTTAAAACGAGTTCGGCCTTGCCCAGGTACATAAGAATGACTGCTTTTTTAATATTGCAGATGGTGAGAGGTTCGTAGCTCTGATTTAGTATGAGCACCTTTGCGTTAAGTTTACCATTAGTTCGTTTCGAGGGTTCGAAGTCTTATTCTCCTTTACTAATTTTTTTCAAATATAAATTCAAATACACTCTTGCCGCTATTCTTGCAACCAAAATAATGATCGTAAGGATAAGAAATGTCATATAAGTTTCTCTTGAAACTGTTTCAGTAAGAATCAGAACAAGAAAAATTATAACAACAGCAATTGATGAATAATTAAATATAGTATAAAACTTCTGATACATATAAAATTATTAATGATTTAAAATATTGTATGAAAAACTAATAATATCAGGCTTTAATATCAATTGATTTTTGTAGGATGTAACGGTTCGGTGATCAGTCAGTTTTCATTGTGAATTATTTTTAAATATGATAGCAACTGAAGTTACATAATTTTTAGAATGGCTGATTGAAATTCTCAGTTGAGTATCGCCTGAAAGAAATGAATTCAATTTACCTGAAGTGTTAATTGATGGCATTCCGGATGCATCATTCTGTATCTCGATATCTTTCCACCGTAATCCTTCTTTCCATCCTGATGCAAGTGCTTTGTATACTGCTTCCTTTGCGGCAAACCTTGCAGCATAGTGCTGATATTTATTGAATTTTGATTTACAGTAATTAATTTCTTCTGAAGTGAAAACTCTATTAAGAAACCTGTCTCCGTATTTCTCAACACTTTTTTTAATCCTGTCAATTTCAATAATATCTATGCCGAGTCCAAGAACCATTTTATAAATTCAATTAATTAAAAAATATCAGCGTCTACTTTAAATCCGTCCGTTTGAACTTGCTCAAGAATAATTTTACTTAAATCCTTTAACAACTTTATTGACTCTGTCAGGTTCAAATAAAGTGAATCGTCATAGAGTAATTTTCCAAGATTATTACCACCCATTGCAGTTTGCTGAGTAAGGTAGTTAAGTGAAGTAATGAGAGAATCAGATTTTAGTAATACTAAATTTAGATTTTCCAGGGAGCGTTCAATGTTTTCTTTATTTTCCTTAATTAAAGTCTTCGAGTCGGATGTGATTTCTTTTGTATTCTCTGCAATCTCTTTTATGTTTTGCTGATTTTCTGATAAGACTAAATTTAATTTAGTAGTTACCTCATTCAGATTATAAATACTTGTCCTTAATCCCTGAATAAAATTTTCATCTTCAAGAAATGAATTTATTCCTTGTAATGTTTTTACTGATTCATTTGCAATAATACTTATTTTATCCTGGAGATCACTGAATAGCGAAATTACTCCTGCAATATCCGTAATATAGTTGCCTTGCTGTACTTCGGCCAGATTTAAATTTTCTGTTGAAGTACCGGGATCGACTTCTATTTTTCTGCCACCCATAAGATCGGTGCTCTCCAATGAAAATTGTGCGTCTCTTTTTAACTGAATATCATCACTTATACTCAGAGTTACTATTACTGAAGATCCGTGAATATAAAAATTCTTAACATGGCCTTTCCTTACACCGTTGACAGTAACATTGTGTCCGATTTCAAGCCCTGAAACTTTATTGAACATAACTTTAACCAGGTTATCAGATGAACTTAAAGTAAAATTTTTAGCCCAGCCTAAAACCCAGATAAAAACAAGCAGACCTAACAGTACTGTTATACCTACTTTAATTTCTGTTGATCTTGGATTTCTCATTTTGTTCCTTATTCAGTAGCAAAGTTAATTTTGATATTTCTTCATCTGAAATCAGACTATCTGAAATAAAAGATTCATACTCTTTTAAAAATTTTTCCTGATCCAAATTTACAACTTCTTCCATCGACTTTATATTATCAAAGTAATAAATCATTAACGAGCGAAGCGAATCCTTTTGATGAGATTCGTTTATTGGCAGTAATTCTGCATCCAGGCTTTCTACAAGTTCATTTACAATATATTTTTTCCCGGGCTGGAAAACCCAATCCTCTAATTTATACTGGATAATGTAAACAATAACGGCTAACAGAATGGTTCCTATAACTACTCCCTTTACAAAACAACTCCGCTTCATAATGATCTATCCTCAGGATAACTTTTCTATTTCAATTCGTTTAATCCTTTTCTTCAAAACTTCTTTTACAGTCAATCTATAATCATTCAACTCAAAGGAATACCCTTCCTTGGGTATGTTCCCTGCTTTGTTGATTGCAAGCCCTGCTATCGTATCATAATCTTCACTCGGGGGGAAAAGTTCTTCGCCCATAATCTCATTGATCTCAGATATCGGTACTTTACCGAGAACACTGAACTTTTCAGAAGAAATTATTTTGATTGCATTTTCCTCCGGGTCGTGTTCATCCCAGATCTCACCAATTATTTCTTCAATAATATCTTCGAGTGTAATCAGTCCTGAAGTCCCTCCAAATTCATCAACAACAACAGCAAGATGCATTTTTTTCTGCTGAAATTCCTTGAGCATCTCGCTAATCTTTTTACTTTCAGGTACAAAAAGTAATTCGCGAGTAATTATTTTCATGGTTTCAACTTTGGTGAAGGAATTATTCTCCAGGTAACCGAGTAAATCTTTGGCATGAACTACACCGATTATTTTATCCAGATTGCCCTCATAAATCGGGAACCGGCTGAATCCACTTTTATTTATTGTTTCAATTATTTCTTCACTGCTTACATTAAATGGAACAGCAACAATATCCATACGGGGAATCATTACTTCAGCAACGAGCACGGATTTAAATTCTACAAAACTAGATATAATTTCATGCTCATCTTCCTCGAGTGTTCCTCTTTCATGACCTAATTCAGCCAGATCTGAAATTTCTTTTTCCGAAATTGCTGTTTTCGCTTTATCAAACTTGAACTTCGAAAATGTTAGTCTTATTAATTCCGTTATAGATTCAGAAATGGGATATATGATCAGACTAAATAAATATAGTGGCAGAACAATAATCCTGATAGTGAGTTTGGGATGTTTTGAGGCAAAAACTTTTGGGAGAAGTTCACAAAACAATAAAATGATGATTGTGATAAGGATAATTTGCGCAGTTAATACTAAATTTATTTTAAGATGATAATGTTCTGCTAAGTTCAGTGCAAGAGATACAGAGACGATAGATGCGGCTACATTAGCGAGTGTATTGCCAACGAGTATTGTTATCAATAATCTTCTTGGGGAAGAAATAAGATTGTTTGTATATCGGTAAATGAGTTTAGAGGATTTGAAATCCTCCTCGAGATTTTTTTGTTTGATTGAAAAAAAAGCAACCTCAGAACCTGAAAAAAAAGCAGAAAGTAGAAATAATACCAAAAGCAAAATTACTTCATTTAACCAACCAATCTCCAAGAAAATCCGTATCCTCTAAAATGAAAAAAACTAAAAAGGTAAGTCGTCGTTCTCATTACCAGCAGCAGGTTCAACACTTGTTTTTTCTTCTTCTGATGACGCACTTTCTGAAGAAGGCTCAAGCGGAATCAATTTATCTGTGATAACTTCAGTTGAATATCGTTTTACTCCATCCTTATCTGTATAATCTCTTTTAGATAGTCTCCCCTCTACGTAAAACTTTTTTCCTTTTTTCAGATTATCTTTAAAGTAATCTGAAAGGTTGAAAGAAACTATATTATGCCACGTTGTTTCACTAACCCAATCCCCGTTTTTTCCTTTGTAACTGTAGTCTGTGGCCATAGTAAAATTTGTTACAGATACATTATTTGTCGTAAATCTTGTTTCGGCATCTTTGCCGAGTCGACCAATAAGCATTATTTTATTTAAGGAAAAAGCCATTTGATACCCTCCGACTTAATTTTTTGTTTGAAATTTGTCAAAAAATAACCAAATAAATCTAAAGAAAAAACTCTTAATGGAAAGAGTTGTTTAGAATAAATCATTTCTCAAACACGTCAAGAACTGAATTCGACGAAAAAATCATAATTATTGAGTTTCTAACCAATAATGATTGTCTCGAATTAAAAGAAGCTTTCAAAAAGTTACAGTAAATAGTTCTACATCTAACTTGAATTTTTACCGAAAATGAATTTTTTCATATTTATTTAAGGAAAATATTACCGAATTTAATATGGCATACATGCTGGATAACTATATCAATTATTTTTCAAAATAAACTTGTGGAAATGAATACAAAATGAACACAGGACAAATGATCATGACTTTAGGTGCAATGCTTTTACTCGCAGCAATAATGCTGAGAGTAAATACCGCAAACCTCACAAATGAATCTATCAGGGATGAAACGCAATACGGTGTGTTAGCTACTTCCATTGCCACATCTATAATTGAAGAAGCACAAAGTAAAGCATTCGATGAAAATACAGATACTATGAATGTTACTGCATATACACAACTCACATCTGCTTTAGGTCCGGAAACGGGTGAGACAGAAGAAACTTTTGATGATTTTGATGACTACAATGGTTTTACAAAAAGAGATAGCACCATGCCATCTGCAATATTTGATATTTCATGTCAGGTTGTCTATGTAAAACCCGATAATATTTTAGGTTCAACAACAGAACGTACCTGGAATAAAAAACTTATTGTCACTATCACAAGACCTGTTTCCCCGGATAGTTCAGTACTTGCAATGAGAACATCATCTATTTTCAGCTATTGGTATTTTAGATAGGAGTAAAAAATGGGAACAAATGTAATTTTAGATATAATAGGTTCTGTTTTAATTGCTGGAATTCTTATGGTTTCTATATTCCGTCTACAGAATTCTTCAACTGAAGATCTTTACCGCGGAACAGGAAATCTAACAGCTCAAACTAATTTAGCTACAGTAGTTCAAATTTTAGAAACTGATTTTAGACGAATCGGGTACTGTGCCGACTGGCAGCAAATCCCTGTTCCGACTCAGGCAATTCTTTATGCAGATTCATCCAGTATAAAATATCTGACTGATGTAGATCAAAACGGTTTGATTGATACAATGCATTATTATTTCGATCCTTCCAAAGACATCTCAGGTACACCTAATCCCAGGGATAGATATTTATACAGAGTTACAAATGGTGAAGCGCCAGTAGATATAAATATGGGTATAACACAATTCAAGATGGAATTTTATAATGCACTTGGTACAAAACTGAATTTTCCGATCGCAGATCCGAGAGAGATATATTCAATGCAAATAGACGTTACAGTTGAAGATGTGGCCGCATATGACGAAAAATATCAAACGATATTTTGGAGACAAATAAGAATGGCCGCAAGAAATCTTTTTAATCGTTAAGGAGGAATAAAGAAATGGGTAAGTTATCACTCTTTTTAGTTTTAGGTTTTAGTATTCTCTATATAATACTTGGAAGCAATTCAAGTAAATTATCCACACAAACAGTAGAGAATATGGCCGAGTATCATGCCAACACAGTTGCTCATAATATAGCTGTTAGCGGAACTAATCTTGCATGTAATCAATTATTTCTGAACGGTGCATGGGATGATGGATTTATAGATAGGCAATTTGAAGATGGATATTTTAGTGCCAGCATCCAAGTTTTAGATCCCTGGAGAAATATTAGAAAATTAACTACTTCTTCCAGTTTTGGTGGTATTGATAAAACTATTGAAGTAATATTTCAACCAAGTAGTTTTGCTAAATTTGCTTACCTGTCAATTAATGATCCAACCAATTTGTACTGGGCAGGTAAAGATACAATTTGGGGTCCTTTCCATTCTGAAGGAAATATTAATGCATATCAACATCCGGTTTTCGTTGGAAAAGCAACTACAAAAGGTACCGTAAAGTATATGACAAGTGAGGCTGCTGATGCACCCTATTTTTTAGGAGGATTTGAGTCCGGTGTAAGTTTAACTTTTCCGTCAAGTGGTTTAGATAATATTAAATCTTTGGCAAATGATGATGGACATATGTTTACTGGGCAAGACACAGTTTATGTATCTTTTGTGGGTGATAGTATTAAATACAGATATAATTACAATGCTCTGCCAACAACCGTTTTAGCCTCAGAATTAGCACCAAATGGAGTGATATATGCCGAAGATGCAATTCTCCGTCTTCAAGGTACTGTCAAAGGCAGGTATACAGTTGCTTGCAATGGAACTGCACCAAAAGGAAATATTTTTCTGGATGATAATATCAGATATAGTTCGGATCCAAGAATTAATCCTGATTCGAAAGATATGTTAGGAATAGTTTCGAAGAACAATGTTAAGATTACAGAAAACGCTGCAAATAAGTCTAGCATAGATGTTCACGCTTCAATTTATTGTGAAAAAGGTGGGTTCGGTGCCGGATGGCCTACATTCACTAAACCAAATGGAAACATAAATTTACTTGGCGGAATACAAAACTATAGTCGTGTTCAGATTGGTGTTATCGCAGGTAGTGAAATCTGGGGATTTAACAGAAGGTATAAATATGATGATCGTTTAATGATCGCATCTCCTCCAGGTTATCCCGGAACCGGTCAGTTAGAAATCGTTTCCTGGTTTGAGTAACACAAATGAAGTAGTGGATTCGATTAAATTAAGAAATTAAATTTCCTCAATAATTGTAGATTTTATTTGCTCTAATTTAGTGAGGGAATGTTAGAATAAAGGTTAGGCTTGAACGGCTTAACCTTTTTTATTTTACAGACTCTACTGTAATAATCCAGGCATCTTTGAACTCTTTGTAATTCCAAATCTCACTTCTGAAAGTTTCAGCGGATTTTTTATCCTCGAATGGTGGATGTATCCAAACAAGGTAAAGATTTTTCAATTGATTGAATTCAACTTTTATATTTTTGTTCAATATTGCCCTGCTCTGCTCGGCAAATTCTTTAGCTCTTTCAAGATTTGAGAATGCACCAATCTGAATTACATAAACATCGAATGATTGCTGAGCAGGAGCTTCAATTTTAAAAATATCTTCAGGCGGAATTTCATCAAAGATGTAGAGACTGTCCGGTTTATTCTCTTCTACATGAATTTTCTCACTTGATGAGCAAGAATAGAATATCAATGAAGTGAATATCCAGACTAGTATGATGACCGAATACTTCATAGAATAAATAAAAGGGATGGCGTACCATCCCTTTACTTTAAAATAAAACCTTATCCAATGAAGCGTATGGTATAACAGGAATTCCGTACTTACCCATGCTTACTTCGCCCTTGAATACCAGACTTCCTGGAATTGTTGCAACATTAACTTTAGGAATCTGAGCACTGTATTTGCTATTTATTACAGTTATGAATTCATTGGCAATTATTCCGTATCCTTGACTCGAAGGATGAATTCCATCAAGACTGAAAAAGTTTCCGGTTACATATGTCGAAGAATAAATCACTCCGTTGATCGTCAATCCGGTCCCACTTGCTAAAGAGCTAAATACAGCATCCAAATTAATCACTGCATAGTTGAACTGAGCAGCTAAACCTGTAATAATTTGATTGTATCCATCTCTCAATGCTGTATAGCCAGCTATTTCAGTTGGGTCGAGTACCAACCCATTCGGGAAAGGATTTTCGGGTGTCAATCCAAATGGAAAAGCAGTATTAACACCTGGAGGAACTGGAATGTTATTATCGGAATAATATTTACCTGTTTGGTCCCCGATCAAAGCAGCAGCTGCAGAGCCACTTAAAGTTATAAATACATTTTTATTAATTAAATCGGTTGCTGATGCTACAGCAATGCCTGGAGATCCTGTTGTCTGATAAACTAATCCCTGCGCACCTGGAATACCTTGGATTGCTTGTCCAACACCCGGTCCGACAGTTGTGAAGAAAGGAAATACAAGAGCATTCGGTATTCCACAAATTACAATATCAGCGCCGGTTGAGTTTAGTGTTGTTAATATTTGAGTGTACTGAGTTTGGAAATTAGCAGCCGACGTAGGTGGGAACAATCCGCCACGAGAAGCAAATGCTAAAATATCATTATTTCCAATCCACAAGGTAACTAGTGTTGGTTCTTGCGCTAATGTCAATTCAAGTTGTGTCCCTAATCCTCTTAACACTACATCAAAAAGCGGATTTGGCGAACCAAAATTTGCCGTGTAGCATGTAGATGCACTTCTTGCATTTAACACATCAGAAAGAAATGCACCTTTAATACCGAGATTATTATAAGGTGCAGGATAAGTTAAGTTAGAGGGAGAACCTTGTGCCGGATTTGTATATGTTGTAAATGGATTTAGTGATGCAATCTCCAACCTTCCTGCCGTTCCCGGCTCACTGAATGTAGCCTGGGCATATGTTGCCCCTACCTGCATTGCTATAATATTTCCAATTGAATACATCTGGGCAGATTCAAAAATGGAAGATGACTGTTCTCCCATTGTGAGACTATTACCAATTGAAACAAATTTTGTAAAGTTTGCACTTCCAAGATCGACCGGAGGCGGTGCAGTTAATTCATTGTATTCATCACATGCAGATGAAAGGAGAACAATACTTGCTATAATTAAAATTGAGATTAATATCTTTTTCATATTTTTGTTCCTCTTCTTAATTAAATTTATAATATAAACTGAATGAGAACAAATTGGCATAGGAGTTATATGTTCCGTTAAATTTTGAAGCAGTTTCTTCATTGCCTTCATCGTAAGGAGTATAAATTTCCCGTGAGTTTGTTACTGTCAGTTCGGATGATCTTATAAACAGGTAAGAACCGCATATACCAAAATTTTCAGATATTTTTGCATCTGCGCCAATACTAAATCCTAATCTGTCAGCATCTGGCAGCGATGGACTTAAGTATTCCGGTTGAACCGGCATCTTATCAAAATAAATTCCACCAAGAAAAGATAATTCATTGTTGAGAAAATATTCTGCTCCAAATCTGATTGCATAAGTATCTTCGTAATCTCTGGGTCTGGATATGTCTTCGAATGCAGGATCTTCAAAATCAACAGCAAGAACATCATAGCTCGACCAGCCAACCCATTGGAAGTCTGCTGAAAGTTGAAGTTGTTCGATAACTCTATAGCCGATACCACCCTGAATGTTCATTGGTGTTGTTAGCTTCGCTGAAATATTTCCTGTGGGAAGCACTGCTGCTAACTGCTCAGCTCCCGTTGCTTCGGCTGTACCTTCAAAATCGTAATCTACCTCGCTTCTGAAAGAAGCACCAATTGATAACTCCTTAACAGGCTTCCACATAATTCCAGCATTATAACCAAATGCTGATTTATCATCTCCTTCCAGATGAATAAAAGCATCGCCTTCAAATGGAGTTTGAGAATTTGCTTGCGCGATAATGACCTCCGCAAAACTAAACGAACCTCCAACACTTACAGAAAGATTTTCCAAAATAGCCCATGAAACTACAAGAGGTACAGAAATGGTCTGTAACTCTGTTTCAACAGCTAAATACCTTCCAACCCAATTTTGATTCCATTTAGTTCCAAGACCAAACGGTACTGATACGCCAAGACCAACGGAAAAAGCATCAGAGATTTTATGAGCAGCAAAAAAATGAGGTGGTATAAAAGTCTGACTAACCATATTAGATTTGTCAATCGCCGGAGTAACACCTCTGAAAGAAGTGCTCGGTCCAATTATAGCTGCACCTAAAAGAAGATTGGTTCCATCCAGATAGCTCAACCCGGCACCATTCCAATAAACGGCTGAGGCATCATTAACAATGGCTGTAAACGCGCCTCCGAGAGCCATAGGCTTGGCTCCATGTTCATTTAACTGGAAGCCGCCTGCCATCAAGATACCCGGGATTATTCCGAGTATCAACAAAGTGATGTAGAAGAAATTTTTCAAAAGAATCCCTCCTTCGAAAGTTTATAGATTATGTTATTTAAAGAAAATATCTAACCAATTGAGAAAAGTTTAATTCCTTTTTCTACCGCTGCTCCTTCTGATATAAAAATATTTTCAATAATTCCTGAAGCAGGAGCTTTAAGATCATTTTCCATTTTCATTGCTTCAAGAATTATAATTGATTCGCCCATCTCAACCTTATCCCCGGCCTTTTTCTTTATTTTCAGAATTAGCCCGGGCATTGGTGCCTTTACGTCAATTCGATGATGCTGAGATCCGGTAGTAGCTTCAATCAGTTTAAACGCTTTATCCTGCAATGATGTTCTCACGGATACTTCGAACTGGATTCCCGATATCAGGACTTTGAATACATCGCTATCTAACTTCTCTGAAGTCAGGTCGAAAACTTGATTATTTAACTTTAAAATATAAGAATGATTGCAGACAGTAAGTAATTCATAATCATAAGTTATTTCATCAGCCGATAATTGAGCTTCATCTAATATTTTAACATTCATTTTGGTGTCATTGACACGTACGATGAAATCATTCATACATTTGTTCCTGCCAGAGATTAGAAGACTCAGTTGAATTAGTTCTATAATTATTCGATACTGATTTAGATTTTAATAATGCTGAAAATATAGCGGCGACTTTTTCAATATCCTTTAGTTCACCATTTCCATCGATTGCGGTTAACTTTCTCATAAACTCATCATTTAGAAAATTGATATTAATATCTCCCTGTCTGAATGAAGGATGATCAATAATTATTTTCAGGAAAGAAATATTAGTAGTCAATCCTCCGATTATATATTCAGAAAGAGCTCTTAACATTCTGTCTATTGCTGATTGCCGGTTTTCCGACCAGCAAACTAATTTTGAAATCAGTGGATCATAGTGAACAGTTATTTCGGAACCATTATCAAATCCTGAATCCACCCGAACACCAGGACCGGAGGGTGGTAAGTAATTAAGTATAGATCCTGTCGAGGGTAAAAAATTATTGAAGGAATCTTCGGCATAAATCCTACATTCGAGCGCATGCCCGTTTATTTTAAGCTGATCTTGTTTGAAAGATAAACTGTTTCCGAACGCCACTGAGATCTGCTCCTTTACAAGATCAAGACCGGATATAAGTTCTGTTACCGGGTGCTCAACCTGAAGCCTGGTATTCATTTCAAGGAAATAAAAATTCTTATCAGAATCCATAAGAAATTCAATAGTTCCGGCATTAAAATAATTGCAGGCTTTAGCTGCCTGGATTGCTGATGAAGTTATTTTATTTCTGGTCGCATCATCCACAAATGACGATGGGGCTTCTTCAATTATTTTTTGATGCCTGCGTTGAATGGAACACTCTCTTTCAAAAAGATGAACATAATTCCCCTGCTTATCTCCAAATATCTGAACTTCAATGTGTCTCGGATTTTCAATAAACTTTTCAATATATATTTCATCATTGGCAAAGGCTTTCAATGCTTCTCGCTTTGTAGCTTCAAATGCAGATTCAAATTCATCCCGTGATGAAATTTTTCTCATTCCCTTGCCTCCTCCGCCTGCGGAAGCTTTTAGTAAAACAGGATATCCAATTTCCCCGGCAATCTTCAAACCATCTTTAACGGATTTAATAAAATCTACAGTCCCCGGAACTATCGGGACTTTGTTTTTATCCATCAGTTTGCGAGCTTCTGTCTTGCTGCCCATCAAGGCAACTGACTTTGATGAGGGACCAATGAATGAAATTTTGTTCTTTTCTACAGAACTAATAAAATCAGCATTTTCAGAAAAGAATCCATAACCCGGATGTATAGCATCAGCTCCGATTTCCTTCGCTAAGTTTATAATTTTTTCTTTGTTAAGATAAGATTCTTTTGCCGGGGCAGGTCCAATATGATAGCTCTCATCGGCAAGGCGTGTATGAAGTGAAGTTTTATCGGCATCGGAGTAAATTGCAGCCGATTTAATACCGATCTCGCGGCAGGCCCTGATGACTCTAACCGCAATTTCCCCTCTGTTCGCAATTAATATTTTTTTAAACAATACTGCCTTATTTAAATTCGACTATAGTAATACCCTCACCACCAAATTCGATAGGTGCAAAATAATAATTCTTTACCTTTTCATGCTTATCAAGAATTTCTTTTACTGTTCTCTTTAATGCGCCGGTTCCCTTTCCATGAAGTATTTCAACTCTTTGCTGTCCTGTCATATAAGAGTCATCAATAAATTTCAAAATTTCAAAATCTGCTTCTTCAGGTTTTCTTCCTCTGATATCAATGCGATATTGATTTACCGGCTGTTTAAAGCTATGAGAATGTGTTTCAGGTATATTTTCTTTTTTTGAATGATCTATGACCAAATCATTAATGTCAACCTGCATTTTTATTGAACCTGACTCTATTAAAGCTTTTCTTTTTTCATCATCAATCAGAATGATTTTTCCAGAAGTCGAAGTATTTTTTATTGAAACAAAACTACCAATGCTAAAATCAGATATTTTAGTCTCTGATACAACATCCGGTGGATATAGTTTTTCCGTTTCCTGCTTAAGCTCTGAGACAATTTTCTTTGCTTCTTTAATCACATTTTTCTCAGCACCTGATTCGCGTATCTGCTTGACTACGTATTCAACTTTTTTATTAACATCTTTAAGAAAATCATCGGCATCCGATTTAACTTTTTTCAGAATAGCTTTCTTTTCATTCTCAAGTCGTTCGATATTGTTCTTATATAAATTTGATAACCCTGATAATCTTGAATTCTCGATTTCCAACTGTTTCAATTTTTCTTCAAGCTTATTGGATTTTTCTTCGAGGTCGGATAAAAATGTTTCAAGCTTGTATTTATCACTCTCCATGAATCCGGAAGCAGTTTGAAGCAGATTCTCTTCTATTCCAATTCTACTTGCAATCTCAAAAGCGTAGCTGGAACCTGGGATGCCAAGTTTAAATTTATAAGTAGGTTTTAGTTCTTTATGGTCGAAGTCCATCGCAGCATTTATAAATCCATTCTCATCATTTGCAATTATTTTAAGACTTCCATGGTGAGTTGATGCAAGCACCAAAGTTTTTTTATCTCTAAGTTTCAACAAAACTGCAGCAGCAAGAGCCGAACCCTCTGTAGGATCAGTTCCGGTTCCAATTTCATCTAACAGTACTAATGATTCTTTATCAGCGTTCAACAAAATATTTTTTAAATTATTTAAATGAGAACTGAAAGTTGATAAATCATCCTCTATTGATTGTGAATCACCTATATCAATTAATATATTTGTAAAGAAATGGAAATTAGAATCCGGATGAACAGGAATATGGATTCCGGATTGAAGAAGCAGAGCCAGTAAACCGATAGTTTTAAGTACCACTGTTTTGCCGCCTGCATTAGGTCCAGTGATCACTATTACCCATTTATTATCCAGTTTAAAGTTGAGAGGAACTGCTGCATCTCTTCCAAGTTTTTTTAGCAGAACAGGATGACGCGCATCATAAACGTAAAAGTTATTTTTATTATTTATTGAAGGAAACGATCCAATAATTTCGATTGAGTACTTAGCCCGTGCAAAAAGGGAATCTATGTAAGCAATTGTCGTTAGAGTATCTTTCAGTCTTTCACTTTCCTTCCCTATAAGATGCGTGAGCTCTTTTAATAGCCGGTCAATTTCCCTCTTCTCAGCAAAACCAAGTGTGACGATTTCGTTATTCAGTTCAAGCGTTTGCTCCGGTTCGATATAAACTGTTTGACCGGTTGCTGATTCCGAATGAATAAAACCACGAAGCTGTCTTTTATGTTCAACTTTAATCGGGATAACCATCCTCCCATCACGAAGAGTTAGATAGTCTTCTCTTACAATCCCGTCGGATTCCAGCGACTTCATAATGCTGTTAATTGACTTTACAAGAAAACTTTGCTTCTCCCTGATCTGCTTCCTGATATCAAAAAGTTTTTGACTAGCTTTTTCTTTTACTTCACCGGATTCATCAATTATTTTTTCAATATGATGCTCAAAGACTTTATCACTTATTAAAAAATTTTGGTGAGAGAATATGGTCGGAGAAATATCTGCGTTATTCTTTAACGATTGGCTTACAGAACGGGAAACTTTAGCAAGTTTTAAAATTTCAATTATTTTTTTTGAACTAAGTACAGCTCCTTCAATCTTACTCTGTGAAATGGTTTCAAATAGGTCTGGAATAAAATCAATCTGAGGAGGTACATTCCTGATTAGAATTTCTTTTGCTTCACTAACAGATTTGCCCTCTTTAAGTACATTATCAAAATCTGAAGAGGGCTTTAAATCTAAAATATATTTTTTTCCATTTTCAGTTGATGCATAATTGGAAATACTTTGAAGAACTTTATAGAATTCAAGCTTGTCTATGACATCAGGATCAATCATTTCTTAGCATCTTTTTCATTAATGTAATCTTCGATTATTTTTCTGGGCTGAGGTGTGTAATAGCTTAAATATTGAATTGTTAATGGAATTACTTTGAAAGTAGATTCGTAGAAAATGGATTGCTTTTTGGTTTCTTTTTCCGGTAAATCAAATATGTTCACTATGATGAAAATCGCACTGAGAAAAAACAATATTTGAACAGAGCCAACAACACCACCGACAATCTGATTAAGAAGGTTATTTACTTTATCGAATGGATGAACAACTCTTTTAAGAAAAACAAAAATAGTCATGATGGTGAAGAAAATAAGAAGACCGCCCATTATTTCTGCGAGATAATATTCTATTCGAAACAGGCTTTCAATTAATAATCCCAGTTTCCCGGCAAAAAAAACGGCAGCCACAACAGCAAGAACAAATCCTACAAGCCCGATTAGTTTACGAACGAAACCATCTTTAAATCCAAGGATGAATCCTATTATAACACCAACGATAATTAATGCATCAAGAAGGATCAAATTACACCAAGAAATTTCTCAACTGCTTCTTTGATTAATTTTCCATCTGCCTGACCTTTTAATTCTTTGACTGTAAATGGCATAAGTTTCGGAAAATCGGATTTTGAAATTGCACCAATCTGTTCAGCAAACTGTTTTACTTTTGCGTTTATCTCTTCCATTGTTAATTGCTTTGGGAGATAAGTCATAATTATCTTCAACTCTGCCTCTTCCAACGATGCAAGATCCTGCCTGCCTGCTTTTGAATATTCTTCCATTGCTTCTTTACGCTTTTTAGCCGCAGTAGTGAGTAACTTGATTTCTTCTTCCCCGTTAAGTTTTTTTCCTGAACCGCTTTTCTCAAATTCAAGTATAAGTGCTCTGATTGACCTTATTGTTTGAAGCCGTGTGGTATCATTTGACTTCATCGCTTCCTTAAGGTCATTAATTATTTTATCCGTTAAATTCATATTACCCTCTATAATAAAAAAGCAGGCTATTCTTTAAAATTGCCTGCTCAGTTAAACAAATTAAATGTCGTTTATATTTTTATGTTTGCCGAATAGTTTATTCTCAAACAGAATGCTTTTCTAAGTTCCTGTTGTATATCAGTTACATATCCCATATCAGTGCTCTTATCAATTCGAAGAGAAACTATAACATTTGGTAAAGCCTGTCTTTTAGAATACATAATACTTTGAATATCTTCCATTTTAACAATACTATCGTTTATTTGAATCTTCGCATCTTTGCCGACCCAAACATAAGAGATCAATCTTTTGTTTTCTATTTTTTCAATTGCTTTTGCTTCCGGTAGAGTGTAGTTAACTAAAACTTCAACTTCTCTGAGAGTGGTTGTTACCATGAAAAATAGCAGTAACATAAAAATAATATCCGGCATTGATGCCGTTGGAATTTCCTGTTTAGTACTCGATCTTTTCTTTTCAAATTTCATTGTTCCTCCAAAAGAGTCCCACCGGGACAATTTCTTTATTTTATTTTTTCCGGTTCTGCAATTGAAATAATAATAGGTATAGCTTCCTTAATTTCATTCTGTTCTTCCTCAACGAGATCATTAAACTTCTTGCCATACTTTGAATTTGAATGTTCATCCCGCACTTCGAAAAAAGCTTCCTTAACTTGATCTAAGGCAGAGATATATGCATTATAAACTGTTTTTCTATCGGTCTTAAGAGAAACAATCAGCTTTTTATTTTTCGGCAAATCTATTTTAGACTGAATTCTCGGCTTTAAGGCTGCAGTGATTTGAAACAATGAGATAGGTTGACCATCCATTAAAACATCACCATTTTCATTAATTAAAATTGCCGCCATTCTGTCTTTTGGAACTTCAACAATAATGTCTTCTTCAACTAATTCAGGCAGAGTCATTCCAATTCCAGAATCCACATCAATTACAGTAGCAACCAGAAAGAAAATAAGAAGGAGAAAAGCAATATCAGCCATTGAAGACGTTGGTATAGTTGCCTCAGGTGTTTTTTTCTTTTTAATCATCTTATTGGTCTTTATTTATTCAGAAATATTTAACGATTATTTTTTTCTGGTTTTATATTCGTATAATGCATCTATTAATTCAATTGATGCTTCTTCCATATCACTGACTAAGTTATCAATTCTTGAGATAAGATAATTATAGAACACCTGTAAAATCATAGCAACTACAAGACCAAATAAAGTTGTTAACAATGCAATAGCGATACCGTCAGCTACAATTGCAGGTGAAATTTGTGCTGCTTCCTTGATAGCGTCAAATGCCGAAATCATACCTTGAACTGTACCGGTGAAACCCAACATAGGCGCAATTGAAATAAACAGTGAAATCCAGATCATTCCCTTTTCTAGAAATCCCATTTCAATGCCGCCGTAAGCTATGATTGCTTTTTCAGCCGCGTCAAGTCCTTCTTCAGCTCTTAAAAGTCCTGCATGAAAAACAGAAGCAACTGGGCCCTTGGTATTTGAACAAACTTCCTTTGCCTGTTCTAGACCACCATCGTCAAGTGCACGTCTAACCTGCACAATGAACTTTTTAGTATTTGTTTTTGAGCGAGTTAAAGTCCATAGTCTTTCAAAGCAAAATGCCAGACCAAGAATAAGGCATATCAAAATGGGCCACATAAAACCGCCGCCCGCCTCAAATTTTGTAGTTAACCAATTCAAAACTCCACCATCATTAGCTGCTTGAGCGATGGTGTTAAAAAATGTAGCTGTTATACCTGAGAAATCCATATAGAGTTTCCTCCTGAAAATTGAATGATTGTTATCAAGGAAAGGTTTTTTTCCAAATAATTTTAAATTATGAGTATGACTACAATAATGATTTCAACATAGAAAGTCAACAAATTACTTTATCTGGGAATGTATTTTTTTAGTCTTTATTAAACCGGTATTTAAGTTGATATATGTTACCCGATATTATATTGTAGTTCTGAAATATTGATTCGACAAACTCACCAATCTCATTTGGCTTAATCCAGTTATCGTAATCAGATTCTTTACCCCATTCTCTGTTCGCGGGCGTATCTATAACAAATGGAGCAATAGCATTGGCTGATAAATTAATTTCTTTTCCTTCTTCGGAGAGAGTTTTTATCAAATGGATTATTGCAGCTTTGGATGCACCGTATATTCCTTTTCCTGATTCGGCATATAACCCTGTATATGCTGAAGTAAAACAGATTGAGCCGGAGTTAGAATTTTTCACGAGTAATGAAAAATATTTTGCGATAAGAAAACTTGTTTTGAGGTTCATATTAATCATTCTATCAAAATATCCGACCTCGGTTTCCCATATTTTTTTTCCACCGGTATAACCACCAATAGTGCTGAACAAGAAAAACGCAGAATCTTTTGATGGGATTATTTCATTGAATGCGCTTATTACATTTTTCTCTTCGGATAAATCTTTAACACTTATTTGCTTTACATTTGATTGAGAAATTTCTCTGTGCTTAAAATCTAACAAATAAATCTTATCATATTTCTTTTTAAGAAATACTTCTGTAACACCTTTGCCAAGTGCACCACTCGAGCCAAATATAATAAGTTCCTTTTTCAATCGTTACTCCTTAAAAATTTAAATCTGGCAATAACCGGGAAATGATCGCTGTAACCACCAAGATATTTTCTTCCGCCGTACGTTGGAAATGGGGTACCTTGATATTGCCCTGTCTGAGTTACAATTTGATTTGGTTTGAAGACTTCGAATGAATTACAAATATAATTAATATAACCACCTGTAATAATTGAACCTGATACTATAATCTGATCAAGCATGTTCCAGGTATCTCTGTATTTATAGCTTCCTTCACCAACTTCGAAAGACTTATAGGAAAGATTAAATAATTCACTGTCAGAATTCATTTCGAAGTCAGCCGCTAATGAATCACATCTTATTGGATGTGCTTTGAGAGTTCCAAGCAAAGATGCATCTACAGGATCATCATTAAAATCTCCAATAATAAAAATATTTGCCTTCTCATCTGAATAAAATATCCTATCAACTGCATTTCGGAGAGTTTGTGCTGCAGAAATTCTCTTCGGTTCAGATTCTATTTGTCCACCGCTTCTCGATGGCCAGTGATTTACAAAAACAGTAATTTTTTCATTTTCATTTGTAAGAAGATTTACTCCAAAAATTAAACGGGTTGGCCATCCATCTGCAAGATGGACAGTATCTGCCTGAAGATTAAGTAATCTAAACTTATCTGCTTTATAAATTAGACCATTATCAATTCCTCTGTTATCAGGTGATTCGAGATAAGCTATGTTATAATTAAGGTCGGATAAATATTTATCAACCATCAATTTGAAGACATCCTCGTTCTCAACTTCGCAAACTCCCAAAATATCCGGACCATTTTCATTGTTCATCATTCGGATTATCCGGGCAAGATTATACATTTTTTTATCAAGGCGATCTTCCGTCCATTGCATCTCACCATTTGGCAAAAATTCTTCATCATTGATTGCCGGATCATCAACTGTATCAAACAAGTTTTGAGTATTCCAAAAAGCGAGGCACAAAGTATCATTTTGTGATTGACAGAAAAGTGTGATTGAAGAAACAACAAAAATAAATACTGTAAAAAGTTTTTTCATTTAATTGAAAATTGTTTTCTTAGAAAATAATTTATTTATCGTGTTCAATATACAAACCCATGCTTTCATTTATAATTTCAAATGATTCATTTTTACCCAAAATATTTTCGATTAGGCTACTACAAATAATAAATATAGAATTGCCAGTATTAACCCGATGGAACCAATTCCCTGTAATACGTCTTTTATATATCCTTTTTTGTCTTCTTTAAATGTTTGTTTATTCATTTTTTATACTCCTATAATTTTTAATGATTATTAGTAATTGATTTAGTGATATTAATTAATT
>CAVORE010000023.1:0-9107 GCA_963698525.1 uncultured Ignavibacteriaceae bacterium
TACTTAAAGCCGCTTGTTGTAATCTTTCAGAAAGTTTTACGACAAATGCTTCTGTTGATGTTCAATTTCAGGATGCTGTGACCGGTGCCAAACAAATTCAATTATTGGGCTTGCCTGGATTATATAACCAAATGCTTTTTGAAAATATTCCAACTTTAAAAGGCATCGGGGGAACATTTGGTTTGGGTTATATTCCCGGTCCATGGATGACTTCGATCAGTGTTTCCAAAGGCGCAGCTTCGGTTGTCAATGGATATGAATCAATTACCGGTCAAATAAATCTTGAGTACAAAAAACCGGATGATCTTGAGCGGTATTATTTTAACGCTTTCCAAAGCTCACATTATAAAACTGAATTTAATGCTAACGCTGCAACTCATTTAAATGAAAACTTAAGCACAATGATTCTTGCTCACGCTGATTTTAATTTAAAAACTTTTGATGATAATAATGATTCATTCAGAGATCAGCCAAATGTTAAGCAATTTAATTTTATAAATAGATGGAGATATCAATCATACAAAGGATATGAATCACAATTTGGTGTACAGGTTTTAAATGAAGAACGAAGGGGCGGACAAGTATCAGAATCTAGTTCAGGCAATTCTGCAACACCGTACAATATAAATATCGATACAAAAAGATATGAAGTGTTTGCAAAAAATGGTTACGTGTTTGATGATGAGGCTTACACAAGCGTGGGATTGATTTTAAACGCACAGTGGCATGATCAAAATTCTTTATTGGGGATTAGACGATACAACGGAAACCAAAAATCATTTTATGCTAATCTGCTTTTTGAAACTAAAACTGCTGATGATATTCATTCGGTTACAATGGGCGGAAGTTTTGCATACGATAATTACAAAGAATCATTTGATAATCTAAATTATAGCCGAAATGAATCGCGCCCGGGTGTTTTTGCAGAATATACCTTTGCACCATCAAATATTATTTCTGTTGTTCCCGGAATAAGATTTGATTTTCATAATCTTTACGGAACTTTCTTTACACCAAGATTGCACGTAAAATATAACATTGATGAAAACACAACTCTAAGAGCCTCTGCAGGCAAAGGATTTAGATCAGTAAATCTGTTTGCAGAAAATTTAAATTATCTGGCAAGTTCGCGTGAGTTTATTATTATCAATAGTCCATCCTACGAAGAAGCGTGGAATTATGGATTGAATCTTACACGATATATTTCTATTAATGATCGTGAATTAAGAGTTACAGCTGAGTATTACAGAACAGATTTTCTAAAGCAAACAGTAGTCGATATTGATTCTGATGTTAGACAGGTAATATTTTATGACTTAAACGGAAAATCTTATTCAAATAATTATCAGATCGAAATGGCTTATCAGCCAATAGAAAGATTTGATGTTTCTGCTGCATTTAGATTTACTGATGTTAAATCAAATTACGGAAGTGAGTTATTAATTAAACCGTTATCAAGTAAGTACAAAGGTTTATTAACTTTATCTTATGCGGCAGAAGAAAATAGCTGGGTTTTTGATTCATCATTTTTATTAAACGGTGATGGAAGAATTCCAAGTACAAAACAAAATCCTGTTGAGTATCAAAGACAAGAAACTTTTCCAGCTTACTTAACTGTTAACGCACAGGTAACGAAGAAGATAGATTTTGTTGATTTATATTTTGGAGTAGAAAACCTGACTAACTACAAGCAGTCGAATCCAATCATTGCATCCAATGATCCGTTTGGAAATTATTTTGATGCCTCAATGATTTGGGGACCTATAGATGGTACTAAGTTTTATTTTGGATTGAGATTAAGTGTATTATAAATATATATCTATTAATTAAAGGAGCAAAAAATGTTAAAACAATTTGTGTTCATATTTGCATTGGTACTTTGTGTTAGCTTAATAAGTTTTGCACAAGATAAAAAAGAAAAACAATTAAAAGATCCACATCAAAAAATGGAAATGAGTAAAACTTTAAAAGTTGATAGTACAAAAATCGTTTCTAAAGAACCGTGGAACAAAATTTGTCCGGTTAAAGGAAACGAAGTTGAAGCAGATTCACCAACGGTTGAGTATGATGGAAAAGTCTACGCTTTCTGCTGCCCCGGGTGCGATACCAAGTTTGCAAAGAATCCTGAAAAGTACGCAAAAAATTTAAGTGAGGATGGAAAGAAGTTTATTGGCAGGAAATAAAGGTATTTAGTTGTTAAAATAATTTGGAGAGGATGCTAATACATTATATTTAGATTCCTCTTCAGTTTTAATATGAACAATGTTTAACATCACTTATTTAAGAAGGCAGCAAATTAAGTATTTATATTTCATTGACATTTAACAAATGTTTATTTAGGTTCATAATAAATGAAACGCAAAATTATTACATATACACTTCTATCTGTATTTCTTTTCTCAATAATTGGAGTCCCAATATCACTCCACTATTGTGAAATGATGCAAAAGAAGTCTATTTCTTCTTGTGAGATTTGTGCTGATGAAATGGCAAATGCTCCAATTTCCTGCTGTGAAGATGAACAAAATAATTATAGTGAAACAATTTCCTCCCCTAATTCTAACTGCTGCCAAACACGAATTTGTTTTTAATAAAATTGATGATGAATTTCTCATCAACAAATCAGATATAAATTTATTCTCATTGTTAGAAAATGTTATTCAGCAAGTTGTTTTAACACCAGCAGCACAACAAGTAGAACTTACACATTCATTTTATAGTGATTCATCACCCCCATTTTTAATCAATCCTGAAATACACATTACTAACTCTGCACTACTGATTTAATACTACCTTAATTTCTTTTCCAGAATTGCGGCATAAATATGTCCGCATATTTAATATCAATTTTTAATAAACCTTTTTCTTAGAAAAGTTTCCATTGTTGAGACTTCAAAGATTTGGTTAAAATTAAATCAGGAAGAATTAAGATGTACACAATTAGAACTTTAGTAATTAGTCTATCAATTATTTTTATAAATATTTCATTTGCCCAAAATAGTAGCGTGAATGATGCCAGGGGTAATGAGTTATTAAAAGATTTGATTGATAAAGCGATTGAAGTAAGTCCAAAAATTAAAATGCTTGAAATGAAAAAGTTGGCTGCTTCAAACCGGATTGAGCAAAATTCTAACCTGCCGGATCCAATGTTAACAATTGGATTTGCAAATTTGCCTGTTAACTCTTTCTCATTTACACAAGAACCAATGACAGGTAAAATAATTGGTCTTAGCCAGGCGTTTCCATTTCCAGGTAAACTTAGTGAGCAGGCTGATGTTAATAGAAAAGATGTTGATATCGTTGAACAGGAAATACTTGATGCTAAGAATGAAATCAGAAAAAATGTTATAAAAAGTTATAATGAATTAGTTTATTTCAGAAAAGCGATTGAGATAGCTAATGCAAACAAGGATTTGTTAAATAATATTGCTGAAGTTGTACGAACAAAATATTCTGTATCCTCAGCAAGCCAGCAAAATTTATTAAAAGTTGAACTTGAAATAACAAATCTTACAGAAAAAATTGAAGATCTGAACAGCAAAGAAAACTCACAGCTTGCTGTTATAAACGCATTGCTTCTGCGTCCCAACAATTCCTCAATTGACACAAAAAATATTCAAGACATAAAATATCAGCAATTGAATGTTGAAGCATTGATTGATAGTGCGATAAAATACAGACCATTTCTTGAAGGAATTAAAGAAGCAAAGCAGAAAGAAACTCTTAAGAATTCTCTTGCAGGATACGAATATTATCCAAATTTCAATCTGGCTTTACAATATTCTTTTAGAGATAAGATTGAAAAAACAAATACTCCTCTTGATGATTTCTTTTCTGTGATGATTGGAATTAGCCTGCCGCTTAATTATGGCGGTAAAGTAAGTTCAAAAGTTGAAGAAACGGAAGCAATGCAGAATCTTTATGATGAGCAATACCAAATGTCATTGCAAGTACTAAGAAGTTCTTTCGGTTCTTCAGTTGCAAAATTGAATTCACTTCAACAAAGGATAAAACTTATTTCGGAAGGTTCTTTAATTCAAGCCAATGAAAACTTAAAATCAACTTTAACAAGTTACCAGGTTGGGCAAGTTGATTTTCTAAATGTTATTGATGCCCAGAATAGTTTACTAAAAATTGAAAATGATCTTTATCGTTTGAAAACAGATTACTTAAATGAAATAGCAGAAATTGAGTTCCTAACAGGAATCGAGTTTAATTAGGAGAATGAAATTGAAAAAGAAAATTATAATAATAGCAATAGCGGCCATAGTAATAATGATCCCTGTATACTTTTTATTCATTGACGGCGGTTCTTCTGATATTACTTCAGAAGAGAAACAGTTATACACTTGTGGAATGCATCCGGAAATTATTTCGGATGAACCGGGATTATGCCCTATTTGTGAAATGAATCTAACACCTGATTAAAAGCAATAATCAAAAAATCATCCGGTGAAAGAAAAATACTTTTCTGGCGTGCACCAATGGATCCAAATGAAATTTATGATGCACCGGGAAAATCAAAAATGGGAATGGATTTAGTTCCTGTTTATGAAGATGATGCTTCAGGTTCGGGTATTGTAACGATTGATCCGGAAGTTCAGCAGAATATGAATGTAAAAACTGTAAAGGTTGAAGTAAAAAGACTATCCTCTAAAGTAATAACCAACGGTGTGTTAACAACAAACGAAACGAGCGAATACATAGTTACAACAAGAATAAACGGATGGATTGAAAAGCTGTATGTTAATTATATGGGACAACAGGTTGCAAAAGGTTCTAAGCTAATGGATATTTATTCACCTGAGCTTGTTGCTGCACAACAAGAATTGTTAACTGCAATTTCCTATCAGAATACTGTGGGTGCAAGTTCACTTCAATCTATTATAGAAAGTGGAAACGAGCTTGTAAAGAATTCAATAAGAAAACTTGAATTACTTGAGGTATCGGATAATGAAATCAAAAGATTGATTGAAACGAAAGAAGTAAAAACTTACCTAACTCTTTACGCTCAAAAATCTGGAACTGTACTTGAAAAAAACATAGTTGAAGGACAGAAGGTAATGGGTGGTATGCCGCTACTTAAGATTGCAAACCTATCCTCGCTCTGGCTGATGGCTGATATTTATGAATATGAACTGTCAAAAGTAAAAGTCGGATCAAAAGCTTCAACTACTTTTAATTTTTTACCGGGGAAAATCTATGAAGGAAAAGTATCGTTCATCTATCCAACACTTGATCCCAAATCAAGAACAGTTAAGATAAGAATTGAACTGAATAATAGAGGTGAACTTAAGCCATCTATGTTTGCGAATATTACAATTGATGGACAGGATCTCGGGATAAGACCAGTTGTACCTGAAAATGCAGTAATCCATAGCGGAATGAAAAACATTGTGATCATATCACTTGGAAATGGAAAATTCAAACCTCAGGCTGTTGAACTTGGTGGTTATGCTGATGGCTATTACCAGGTACTTAGTGGATTATCCGAAGGAAATACAATTGTTACTTCTGCACAATTTTTAATTGATTCCGAAAGTAATCTTAAAGCTGCTATCAATCAGTTTCAAACTGGAACGCCAAAAGAAAGTGGAGAAAAGAAAGATGAAAAACGAGAAACGAAAGTCGAGAAACAAAAAATGGACGAGGGAAAACGTTTGATGGAAGATGGAAAGCAGGAAATGGAAATGGAGGAGCACGATCACTCTACATCCATCGTTCACGAAGGTGTAATTGATGTTGCAGCCATCGATAGAAACAAAGACGGCAAACTATGGGAATGTCCAATGGATTGGAATGTTATCTCCGATGAATCCGGGAGATGCCCCGTTTGTAATATGAAACTGAAAGAATATTCAATTGAACATGTAAAAACAAATTTAGATAAGAATGGGTATGAGTATAAAAAATAAAATTGCCGAATTGTCATTCCGAACTCGATTCGGAATCTTTCTTATTTCCACAAAGACCCTGAAACAAGTTCAGGGTGACACTAAACGAAGGAACATTAAATGGTAACATCAGATAATAATAAAGATGGATTGATTGCCAAGCTTATTGAATGGTCAATAAACAATAAATTTTTGGTAATAATTTTTACAATGGCGCTTATTGCACTAGGTATTTGGGCAGTTACAACCACTAAAGTTGATGCAATCCCCGATCTCAGTGATGTGCAAGTGATTATTATTACAGAGTATCCTGGACAGGGGCCGCGCATAGTTGAAGATCAGGTCACATATCAACTTACCACGAAAATGCTTTCAGTACCCTATGCAAAAGATGTTCGCGGTTATTCAATGTTCGGTTACTCAATGGTATATATAATATTTGAAGACGGTACAGATATTTATTGGGCGCGTAGCAGAGTTTTAGAATATCTGAATGGTATGCAGGGATCTCTTCCTGCGGGAGTAAATCCGCAGCTTGGGCCAGATGCAACGGGGCTTGGTTGGGTTTATCAATATACACTCAATTCAGATAAAAAAGATTTACAGCAACTCCGTTCTATACAGGATTACTTTTTGAAATATGAACTTTCCTCGATTCAGGGAGTAGCAGAGGTTGCTAGCATAGGCGGGTATGTTAAGCAATATCAAGTTAATCTTGATCCAAATAAACTTGCATCATATAATATTCCGCTTCAAAAAGTTAAAATGGCTATAAAGCAAAGCAACAACGATGTTGGCGGGCGATTATTAGAGATGGGTGAAATGGAATTTATGGTTAGAAGTCTCGGCTATATCAAGAGCAAAGAAGATCTGGAAAATGTATCCATTGGGGTTTCACCAAATTCAGGATCACCCATATACATTAAAGATGTTGCAACTGTAAATATTGGCCCTGAACTGAGAAGGGGAATAGCAGATTGGAATGGTGAAGGAGAAACAGTTGGTGGAATAATTGTTATCCGTTACGGTGAAAATGCACTTGCTGTTATTGATAGAGTTAAAGAAAGAATGGAGGAGCTTAAAAAATCGTTACCTGACGATATTAAAATTGATGTTGCATATGATCGTTCAAGTTTAATAGACAGGGCGATTGATAATCTTTCAGATAAACTGATTGAAGAATCAATCATTGTGGCGTTGGTTATAATTGCTTTTCTTCTGCACGTACGAAGTTCGCTTGTTGCAATATTCACATTACCGACAGCAGTTTTGATTTCATTTTTAATAATGAGG
Source organism: uncultured Ignavibacteriaceae bacterium (assembly GCA_963698525.1). GTDB lineage: Bacteria > Bacteroidota > Ignavibacteria > Ignavibacteriales > Ignavibacteriaceae > IGN2. The sequence continues at coordinate 7,188 of CAVORE010000023.1, forward strand.
CTGCAAGGAATAAATGCAAATATTATGTCCCTTGGTGGAATCGCGATTGCAATTGGCGCAATGGTTGATGCTTCAATTGTAATGGTGGAAAATGCAGCAACGCATCTTTCCCACGAAAGTGACAAACCTCAAAATGAGAGGAAACCACATTGGTCTGTTATACTTCAGTCAGCAAAAGAAGTGGGACCATCAATATTTTATTCTTTGCTGGTAATAACAATTTCATTTCTGCCTGTATTTACTCTCGAACAGCAAGAGGGCAGACTTTTCAGACCATTGGCATTTACAAAAACCTATGCAATGGCTGGGGCAGCAATACTGGCTGTGACAATTGTACCTGTACTAATTGGATATTTTGTTCGCGGCAAAATTAAGAAGGAAGAAGATAACCCAATTACAAAAATTCTTGTAAAAGTATATCATCCAATTGTTGATTTTGTAATGAAGAGAAGATGGTGGGTGATGGGGACTGCGCTCATAATTATGCTCGTAACTATTATTCCATTCTCAAAACTTGGGTCTGAGTTTATGCCGCCGCTATATGAAGGTGACATTTTATATATGCCAACCACACTACCAGGAATTTCAATTACAAAAGCAAAAGAATTACTCCAGCAAACTGATAAGATTATAAAATCATTTCCGGAAGTTGAGAGTGTTTTTGGAAAAAGCGGCAGAGCGGAAACAGCCACTGATCCGGCGCCGTTAACAATGATTGAGACTACGATAAGACTAAAACCTCAAGATCAGTGGCGAGCAGGGATGACTCCCGAAAAACTTGTTGAAGAAATGAATAATGCTATTCAAATTCCTGGTTTAACTAACGCCTGGACAATGCCTATAAAAACTCGCATCGATATGCTTTCGACAGGAATTAAAACACCTGTTGGAATAAAGCTTGCCGGACCCGATTTGAATGTGTTGCAAGACCTTGGGAAAACAAGTTGAGGAGTTAATGAAAACTGTTCCAGGTACCCGCTCAGCTTATGCTGAAAGATCTGTTGGCGGTAATTATGTAGATTTTCAAATAGATAGAAATGCAATTGCACGATATGGATTAAGTGTAGCAGATGTTCAGGATGTATTTATGTCTGCTGTTGGCGGAATGAACATAACAAAAACAGTTGAGGGACTTGAACGTTATCCTGTTAATCTTAGATACGCGAGAGATTATAGAGAAAATATCGAAGCGATAAAACGAGTGCTTGTTTCCATTCCAATGGGAGGAAGCGTACCGCTTGAACAACTGGGTGAAATTGTAATTAAAAAAGGACCTCCGATGATCAAATCAGAAAATGCTAGACCAAATACTTGGGTTTATGTTGATTTGAAAGATATAGATGTGGGAAGCTATATAGATAATGCAAAACAAGTTATTGAGAAAAATTTGGTGCTGCCTGCCGGTTACTCATTAAAATGGAGTGGGCAGTATGAATATATGGAACGGTCATCAAAACACCTTTCGATGGTTATTCCGCTTACTCTTTTACTTGTAATTATATTGCTTTATATGAACACAAGATCTATGGTAAAAACCGGAATTGTTTTACTTGCACTACCATTCTCGATGGTTGGAGCAGTCTGGTTTTTATACTTAGCAGGCTTTAATCTTTCTGTTGCTGTTTGGGTGGGAATAATTGCTTTGCTTGGAGTTGATGCTGAAACCGGAGTAGTCATGCTTCTGTATCTCGATATTGCTTATGAGAAATTTAAGAAGAACGGATTGCTGAAAAGTATGGCTGACCTACGTGAATCAATTTTTGAAGGTGCAGTTAAAAGAATCAGACCAAAGATGATGACAGTGATGACAACTATGCTGGGATTGCTTCCAATACTAATCGGGCTTGGTGCCGGTTCTGATGTGATGAAAAGAATAGCTGCTCCAATGGTCGGGGGAATTTTCACAAGTATGATAATGGA
>CAVORE010000024.1:0-26986 GCA_963698525.1 uncultured Ignavibacteriaceae bacterium
TTTGGTGATCAGTACCAATTATTTGTTCAATGACTTCATTTTTATCTTCGAATATCATTTTGCCGTCTTTGATAATTCCGATCCTCGAACAAATTTCTTCAGCTACATTTAAGCTGTGAGTTGACATAAATATTGCCACACCTTCTGAAGCCTTTTCTCTTAACACATTTTTAACAACAAGTGCACTTTGCGGATCGAGTCCAACCATCGGTTCATCAACAATCAGCAGCTTCGGCTCATGAAGTAAAGCAGAAGCAATAACAATTCTTTGTTTCATTCCCTGAGAATATTCTTCAGTTCGTTTATCTACCCATTGCTCAATCTTTAGCTGATCAATAGTTTCATCAATTTTATTTCTTAATTTATTTTTTTCAATTTTATAAATACCTCCGCAGAAATAAAGGAATTCTCTGCCGGTTAATTTCTCATATAAAAATGGTTGATCAGGAATATAACCGATAAGCCTTTTTGCTTCGATGTGGTTTTTTTGAATATCAATTCCACCGATCCGAACAGTTCCTTTTGATGGGGCATATAAGCCGGTAATCATTTTAATAGTGGTTGTTTTACCAGCACCATTTTGACCAAGAAATCCGAAAAAATCACCTGCATTTATTTCTAAATTGATATTATTTACCGCAGTAAAACTTCCGAATTTCTTTGTAAGGTTGGTTAATTTTAGCATTAGTATGAAAAGTATTTGAAATTAGCGTTAAAAATGATAAATCATTGTTTTTGCTTGAATGATCTGCAAAACTTAGACCAGAGGAGAGGTTTAAAATGAAGAAGGCGAGTTTTTACTCGCCTTAACTTCAAATCGAACAGTTTCGATTAATACATATCACCCATACCACCACCGTGAGGCATAGCCGGCATTGGTGACTCTTTTTCTTTCTTCTCGTAAACTACTGCTTCGGTAGTAATAAGCAATGCAGAAACTGAAGCTGCATTCTCTAAAGCAGTTCTTGTAACTTTAGTAGGATCGAGAACACCTGCTTTAATTAGGTTCTCATATTTCTCAGTCTGAGCATTGAAACCGTAATCATCTTTACCTTCTTTAACCTTGTGTAATACAACTGATCCTTCAAGACCTGCATTGTTAACGATTTGTTTCAACGGCTCTTCAAGTGCCTTCTGAATAATCTTAATACCGGTTGTCTGATCAATATTTTCACCTTCAACTTTATCCAGGATATTTATTGCTCTAACTAAAGCAACGCCGCCACCGGCAACAATACCTTCTTCAACTGCAGCACGGGTAGCATGGAGAGCATCTTCAACACGTGCTTTCTTTTCTTTCATTTCTACTTCTGTAGATGCACCGATCTTAAGCACGGCAACACCACCTGAAAGTTTAGCTAGTCTTTCCTGAAGTTTTTCTTTATCATAATCTGAAGTAGTTTTTTCAATCTGAGCTTTTATTTCGTTTATTCTTTTCTTGATATCTTCAGTCTTTCCTGCACCTTCAACTATAGTCGTGTTATCTTTATCTATAACAACTTTTTTAGCAGTTCCTAAATAAGATACCGTTGCATTTTCTAATTTGAATCCTCGCTCTTCAGAGATGACTGTACCATTTGTTAAAGTAGCAATATCTTCAAGCATTGCTTTTCTTCTGTCTCCAAAACCAGGTGCTTTAACGGCGGCAATTTTTAAAGTGCCGCGAATCTTGTTTACCACAAGAGTAGCGAGTGCTTCGCCTTCTAAATCCTCTGCAATAATTAGCATTGATTTACCCTGCTGAGCAACTTTTTCCAGTATTGGCAGAAGGTCTTTCATGGCTGAAATTTTCTTATCGTGAATCAAGATCATTGGATCTTCAAGAATAGCTTCCATTGATTCAGCATCAGTTACGAAATAAGGTGAAAGATATCCGCGGTCAAATTGCATTCCTTCTACTACTTCAAGTGCTGTATCTGTTCCTTTTGCTTCCTCTACAGTAATAACACCATCTTTACCAACTTTTTCCATCGCATCAGCAATGAGATCTCCAATTGATTTATCATTGTTTGCAGAAATTGCTCCAACCTGTGCAATTTCATTTCTTCCTTCAACATCTCTGCTGATGGATTTTAAATAATCAACCACTTTGGTTACTGCAATGTCAATTCCTCTTTTCAAATCCATTGGATTTGCGCCAGCAGTTACGTTCTTCAAACCTTCTCTGTAAATTGCCTGAGCAAGAACTGTGGCTGTTGTTGTTCCATCACCTGCAACATCACTGGTCTTAGATGCAACTTCACGAACCATTTGTGCGCCCATATTTTCAACATTATCTTCAAGTTCAATTTCTTTTGCAACAGTGACACCATCTTTAGTAACTGTAGGTGCGCCGAATTTTTTTTCAAGGATTACGTTTCGTCCTTTTGGACCAAGAGTAACCTTAACAGCGTCAGCCAGCTTATCAACGCCAGCTTTTAAACCGCTTCTTGCGTCGGTATCATATTTAATTAATTTTGCCATATCTATTTACCTCTATTTTATTTTCTGATTAATAATTTATTAAGGAACAATTGCGAAGATGTCGCTCTCGCGCATAATGAGATATTCTTCTCCATCTATTGTAACTTCGGTTCCACTATATTTTCCATAAAGAACTTTGTCCCCAACTTTTACCGACATTTTAACAACTTCACCGTTATCGGAAACTTTGCCGGGTCCTGCTGCAACTATAGTTCCTTCAACAGGTTTTTCTTTTGCGGTATCGGGTAGAAAAATTCCACCTTTGGTTTTTTCTTCAGCTTCAGCAGGCTTTACAACGACCCTGTCAGCTAATGGATTGAGCTTTAATTTTGCCATTTTTTACTCCTTATTTGGTTTAATTGATTTATTAGCACTCTAAAAAAGCGAGTGCTAAAATAACGTTCTCATCAGTTTTTGTCAAGGTCAGAAAATTTGAAATATAGGCTATTTTAAGCATTTTTCGTGTGAAGTTATCGAAATGTGATTTATATTTGAATTAGCAACAATTCAATTCTTAATGATGGCCTAACTGTGATATTATCAAATATTAAAAACGAGTTCAATAAACTAATTAAAATCAGTAATGAGATGGATAAAAAGGTTATTGTCATATTCATTTCAGTGGCCATCCTTCAAACGATATCCTGGTATTATGCTTCAAGAAATTTTTTTAGAATAAACATTTTTCCGATCTATCAAAATAATCCTGACGTTTATTTGTATGAGTACCTCTACTGGTTTATAACTGATTTTATTACGTTCTTCATTGTCGCAATAATTATAATAAAATTTGTTCTGAAAGAAGATCTTAAGAACTATGGATTACAGTTTGGTGACTATAAATCCGGGTTAATAATATCTTTAGTATTTTTTCTTGTAATGCTTCCAGCAATTTGGTTTTTTTCTGCAACTCCTGATTTTATCGCTAAATATCCTCATCTCCTATCAACAAGAAATAGCTGGGGAGAATTTTTTATTTATGAATCAGGTTTGCTGTTATATATGATTAGCTGGGAATTTATGTGGCGTGGATTTATGCTCTTCGGATTAAAAGAAAAATTTGGGTATTACTCGGTGCTGATACAAATGATTCCTTTTGTAATTTTGCATAACGGAAAGCCAGTCCCTGAAACATTTGGTGCTATTGCCGGCGGAATTGCGTTGGGAGTTCTTGCTTTTCGTACTGATTCGATTATCTATTGTGTCATTGTACATAGTGGAGTAATGTTTACTATCGATTTGATTTCTACTTTAAGATACCGTGCAAATGATTATGGTGTCGGGTTTGATTCATTATTTAGTCTTATAAAAATTATTTTTTAAGGAGATAAAATGAAGTTTGCTCTAAATATCGATCACGTTGCAACTTTAAGAAATGCAAGAGGCGAAACTCAGCCTGATCCTGTAACCGCAGCTTTAATTGCTGAGCAGGCAGGTGTGGATGGAATCGTTTTTCATCTTCGTGAAGATAGACGACATATAAATGAACGCGACGTTAGATTGTTAAGAGAACTTGTTACTACAAAACTTGATTTTGAAATGGCGGCCGTTCCTGAAATAATAAAGATTGCCTGCGATGTTGGTCCGGAACTCGCTACTCTTGTTCCTGAAAAGAGGCAGGAATTAACAACTGAAGGTGGGCTTAATGTGATTGATAATTCTGCATTAATCAAATCAACGATTGAAGCGCTTCATAATTCAGATATTGATGTTTCAATATTTTCTGAACCAGACATTGCACAAATTGATGCTTCCGCTGAATTAGGTGCTGACTATATTGAAATACATACCGGTATTTTTGCGAATGCACTTACAGAAGAAGAACAATTTGATGAACTTGAAAGAATAAGAGGGGCAGTAAAACATGCAAAAAAACTTGGTCTCGGCGTAAATGCTGGTCATGGTTTGAATTATCAGAATATAAAAATTTTCCGGGAGTTGGATGATATTGATGAAGTAAGCATTGGTCATGCAATAATCGCAAGAGCAGTTATTGTAGGTATTGAAGAAGCAGTAAAAGAAATGATAAGGCTCATCAGAAAGTAGTTTTTGGTGAGCCGTTAAAATTAATCTTCCTTGAAGTGAATCAACGGTGGTCTGCCAATCGGGTGAACTTCAAATCCAATATTAAAAAGCAATTCGTGGTCAAGGATATTCCTTCCATCAAAAATAAAAGCAGGTTTTTCCATTTCGTGATAAATTTTTTCATAATCTAAAGTTTTGTACAAATCCCATTCAGTTATCAATGCTATTGCGTGAGCACCATTTGCAGCTTTATAAGGATCTTCCTGGTATTCTATATCATTACCATACTCTTTCAAATCAATCTTTGCATTTTTTATTGCCTTCGGATCAGAAATAACAACGTGAGCTTTTTCCAGCATTAACTTTCTTGTAACATACAAAGCAGCCGTTTCCCTGGTATCACTCGTGTTAGATTTAAATGCGAAACCAAAAAGAGCAATTCTTTTATTGGTAATAGTGTTGAACATAGCCTTCATTATTGTTTGAACAAACCGGTTCGTTTGGTACTCGTTCATTTTAACTATGCTTTCCCAATAAGCCGCCACCTCATACAAGCCGTAAGTTTCACATAAATAAACGAGATTTAAAATATCTTTCTTGAAACATGATCCTCCGAATCCAACACTAGCATTAAGAAATTTGTCACCTATCCGAGTGTCCTTTCCGATAGCGTTCGCAACTTCACGAACATCTGCATCAACTTTCTCACAAAGTGCTGAGACACTGTTAATGGAAGAAATTCTTTGTGCTAAAAATGAGTTTGCAACCAACTTTGAGAGTTCCGAACTCATTTGATTACTTGTAATGAGATTACTTCTCGGTATCCAGTTTGCGTAAATGTCAACGATTTCATTACGTGCTTTTATTCCGCTTTCTGTTTCTTTTGAACCAATTAAAACTCTGTCTGGTTTTTCGAGGTCTTTAATTGCAGTTCCTTCAGCAAGGAATTCAGGATTTGAAACCACTTCAAAATTTAATCCTTTATTATTCAGGCTTAATATTCTTTCCATTGCAATTGCAGTCTTAACGGGGAGAGTTGAGCGTTCAACAATTATTTTATCAGAATCTGAAATTCGTAAAATATCGCGAGCAGTTTTTTCCCAGTATTGCAAATCAGCACTTTTACCGGCACCTTCGCCAAAAGTTTTGGTTGGTGTATTAACAGAGATGAAAATAATTTCAGATTCTTTGATACCTTTTTCAACATCTGTCGAGAAGAAAAGATTCTTACCTCTGCAGGATTTAACAAGCTCGAGCAAACCAGGTTCGTAAATTGGTAAGTCATCTGTTTGCCATGCTGCTATTTTATCCGGCATTACATCAACGACTGTTACTTTATATTGCGGACATTTATGTGCAATCATTGCCATTGTTGGTCCGCCAACATATCCTGCACCTATACATAATAGTTTTTTTTCAAATTTCTTTTCAGCCATTTAAAACTCCAACTTTAGAATTACTTAATAGAATATCTCATAATTGGTCTGGTTTCAGACCTTCTTGCAACTTCTTTAAATCCAGCTTTCAAAAATGCTGAAGATAATCCTGTCCAGGCAAACACGTCTGCAGTTTTACCTGATTTTGGTTCAACCGGATATCCTTCAATAATTTTTCCTTTGTTCATTCGAACAAATTTTTTTGCAGCGTTCAATAAATCAACACTTAAACCTTGCCTTCTGTAATTCCTGTTTATAAAGAAACAGACTACAGACCAAACCGGTTTATCATCAACTCTTTTTAAAACTCTTGAATTATCCAGGATAGGGAAGTGTTCTCTTGGTGCAACTGAACACCATCCAACAGGCTCATTATTAATAAAAGCCATTAACCCCGGAATGCTACCACCGTTGACTATGTTTTTCATTTTTCTTTTTAATCCCGATCCACGCAACGCATCATATTCTTTTCTTCGCATTCTCCAATACATACACCAGCATCCTGCACAGGCTCCTTTTTCACCGAATAAATTCTCGAAGTCTTTCCAGTTTTCTTTTGTTACAGGAGAAAAGTTGAATTTCGATTTGATTTTTATCTTCAGGTTTTTATTCATAAGCTAAAAGTTTTCGAATTGCTGTACAAATCTAATCATTACCAAACTATACTAAAAAAGCCGGGCGTAAGTTACCCGGCTAAAAAGAAATTATTGTAATATTTTATTCTCTCACAAATTCAATTTCCATTGACTTAAATTCTTCCCCATTATTGATCAGATACATTTCGAGGATATAATGGTCAGCATCTAAAAATTTAAAAACTTCTCTAATATTCATTTCCTTCTTACTCATTGGGTCAACCATTGTACCATTTAAAGTAATTGATTTTGTAGTTTCATCATATTTGCCTTTAGCGACTGAAGTCCCGGTGCCTATATTATCTATCCAAATTGCTGTAAACTCATCTGTTGCGTTATCGTAACCCATGAGACTTATTCCTTCCGTTGGCATTCCCATCATCATAGACTTGTGAGTTGATTGTTGATACCTTCCACCAAGTATCATTTCTGTTTTACCAGTTCCTTCTGTTACCATCGGTTCACCGGATGGATCCATCCAAAATTTATTTATTGTTTTCCAATCGCCGACACCATTCGCAAGCATTTCGTGCATAGTTCCGGGTGTCATATATTCCATCCAGATTCTCATCTGTTCGGATTGATCTCCCTCTTCTTGTGCGATAAGAAAGGAATTAGAAATTAATAATAACAGAACAACGAAAAGGAATTTAATTATTTTGGACATATAGCCTCCAATTTTATTTGTGAATAAAAGATGATTTGTAACTTCGTTAGTTAAAGAAATATCTTGCACCAAGTGCTGCGTTTATACCAAAGTCTGTCTTCGGAATCAGATCAAGAATCGGTACAATCTCTAAAAAAATATCAACCGGAGCGTCTTGAAACAAATATGCTAAGCCCAGTGGAACGCGGACACCAAGTTTTGTTTCATTTGCTGTTTTTATGCGTGCACCAATTCCGTAATAAAATGGAAGTTTGCCATCAGGGATAGTAATCAGCCGCATATTGTGAAAAACATAATCTCCGTGAATATGAAATGCGCCTCCATCTGTAAATGACCAGGCAATTGCAGCATCAATTGCAGTGCTGCTGCCAGTCCAATACTTAAAGCTAACGCCAGTTGGCTCACCAACTATAAGCCCTAAACCGGCACCTGTGCTCTGAGCATTTATATTTGAAATACATAAAACCGCAGTAATTAAAATAAAATATTTTATCTTTTTCACATCTTCCTCTTTTATTGTATGAAAATTTAGGTGCAAATATATGAATTGTAACATTTCTCATAAAGTAAAATTTAGCTAAATGAAGTCTTAAGAAGTGTAATTGTCATTCCCTGGCACCGGCATTTTTCAAGAGCTTTACTAGAACATCGTTACCTCCAAGTTTGGCGAGATAAAGTGGTGACGAACCTTCCCCGGTAGCCTTGTTAACATTTGCACCGTACTTGATTAAATATTTGACGAGTTCTACATCTCCATTTATTACTGCATAGTGAAGTGCTGTCCAACCCATTGCACTTTTTCTTGATAGACCAGCATTAATATTTGCCCCATTTTTTCTTAACAAGTCACACATCTCAATAGTTACTTTTCCAGATGATACTCCAAGTGAAGCCTGAAGAAAAGGAGTCATCCCATCATTTGCAGCAAGGTTTACTTTGGCATCGTTTGCAACCAATATTTCTGCATTTGGGAGAGAGTTGCTTGCAGCCCAGAGCAAAGCAGTTTTTCCTTCGTTATCCCGTAAATTTAGTTTTGCACCATTTCTAATTAAAAATTCAACCATATCGTCATAATAATAATAGCTGCTTGCGATCATTAAAACTGTTGTGCCGGAATTTGGATGCTGAGTATTTATATCAACTCCGGATTGAAGTAGGGTCTCAATTGTTACAGTATCTTTTTTAATGACTGCATCTGCAAGCTGGTTGAATTGCTGGGGGAAAATTGTACAAATAAAAACAACCGAGATTAGAAAAAACAATTTTAAATATTTCATTTTAGTAAAACTCATATTCATAATGCTCGACTTTGGCGGTATTGTTCCTAAAATCTTTTTCTTCAAAATTTATAATCAATCCATTATCCAAATAATTTGTTATTCTTAGAAAATTTAAGCTATCATTAGCAAAGCTTCCAAAATATATTTCCTTTCCTGAATCATTATAATGATATCGAAAAACTAAACTACCTTTATCAGAAATCCTTGATTCAGAAAGTATTTGACCCATAGAGTTATATTCAAACTTTGTTGCTCTGATAACATAGCCATTTTTATATAATTTGCTCTCGATCGTTCTTCCTTCCGGATTTATTTTCATCGAATCTATCAGTTTTATTGATCCATCAGGAAAATAATATATTCGAATTCTTGATAGTTCCTCGTAGTTAGTAGTCTGTATTTGATAGGCAATACTATCACGAATAAATTTTTGATACTGGGATTCTCTGCCTAAACTATCATAATTAAAAATTTTCTTTTCTTCGTAAAAAATATCTGAAGTATCAAGTAAACATTCTTTGGATTTTATTAGAATTTTGTCAGCTTTATTTTCGTATTCAAATTTAAAGTATTCAAGGGTATCAATTAATTCGTTGTATAAATATTGAGTTTCAAACACTTTGTTTCCCACCTCATCATAATCATATTCCCAAGTCCAACAAGCTTCACCCTTTTCATCATAATTATTTAGTTCAATAATTTTTCCTTCATCATCAAATTCTTGTGTTCCAATGAGTTTGCCTTTTCTATATGCTTCTAAAACATTTCCTTCCTCATCTGTTACATAATCTTCCTCATAATACAACTTGTGCATAACTGAATCGGTATAAAATTCTCGCCTTGACTTGTTTCCATTCGTGTCATAATAATTCTTATGAGTATATGCAGCATTCTTCATGGAGTCAATTTCCGAGGATTTTATAATTATTTGGATTTCCGTTTTGACTTTCAGTTTTTTAAATAAATTTCTTTTTTCCTTATCTAATTGCCAACTCCGAACTATTTCTATGCTTGGACTTGGAATTATATACGAAATTATTAATATCGAACTTAGAATTAGCAATAATATTTCTTTGTATTTCATAATTTAAACCCCTAAAGAAAATTCAAAAACTATAATTAAGTTTAAGTTATTAAAAGTGAATCTAAAACAAAAATTAGACCAGCACTACAAAGCGTTTGACAAGTCAAAGCTTGAGCCTGACCCGCTTCAATTTCCTCACTTATTTAAGGATGAAAAAGATATTGAAGTGATGGCATTCATAGCTTCGGTTTTTGCTTATGGAAATGTAAAGCAGATTGGCAATTCACTCAACAGATTTTTAGAGATCGCAAATAGTTGTCCCTTCAGATTCATTCAAAATTTTTCAATAAATTCACCGATACCGAGAAATTTCATCCACAGATTTTATTCAACTAAAGACATTCTTCATTTATTTCAATTATTGAATATGGTTTATAATGAGTTCGATTCTCTCAAAAAATTATTTTTAGCAGGATATCAAGAAGGGGATTCAAATATTAAGAATGCTATCACCAATTTTTCAAAATTCTTTTTACAGAAGGCACAAAACAAATTTGGAACTTTGAGTAGAGGATTGAAGTTTATGTTTCCTTTACCGGAAAAGGGAAGTGCCTGCAAAAGAATGAATCTATTTCTTCGTTGGATGGTCAGAAAAGACGAACTGGATTTTGGTTTATGGGATGAAATACCAACTTCAAAACTTATTATTCCAGTTGATACTCACATTGCGAGAATTTGCAAACAACTGAAACTCACAAAAAGAAAAAACGTTAGCTGGCAAATGGCTGAAGAAATTACCGACAATCTAAAAAAATTTGATCCCGATGATCCTGTTAAATATGATTTTGCGTTATGTCATATTGGTATGCGAAAACTCTCTTTCTAATTTCGGATTGCCGATTTCGGATTTCGGAATTATTTTTGACTAAACTTTGGAGAAAATAAATGAACCGTGATGAGTTAAAGCAATGTACGAAAACATTTGCTCTTCGAATAATAAAACTTGTTCATGCTCTTCCGAATAGTCCTGCTGGAAAAGTAATTGGTAACCAACTACTAAGAGCCGGTACTTCGGTAGGTGCAAATTATAGAGCTGCTTGCAGAGCCAAGTCTAAAGCTGACTTTATTTACAAAATTAATATTGTTGAAGAGGAGGCTGATGAGTCAGCATTTTGGCTGGAGCTTATAGTAGAAAGTGGAATGATGCCAAAAACTAAAATTGTTTCACTACTTAAAGAAGCTGATGAGCTTACTGCAATTTTTGTATCAACTAATAAGACGGCAAAGACAAAAAGATAAATTGAGAAATCAATTTTTAACATCCGACATCGCAAATCCGAAATCCGAAATTACTTCTTCTTCATAAATTTTACTGATTCACTAATCAACTCCTTCAATATTTTCAAATCAATTACTTCAAGCTTATTTATATACAAACAAGAACTACCAGTTTTATGCTTTCCAATTTTCTTCATCAATTCATTATATCTTTTAAAACCTGACATAATGTAAAGAGTTAAATTTTGTTTACGTGGAGAGAAACCAATTAAAAACCAATCACCCTCACGACCACTTTCATATTTGTAGTGATAACTGCCGAAACCAACAATGCTTGTTCCCCACATTTTGGGTTCTTCTTTCGTAATCTTTTTCATTAAGTCAAGAACTTTAAAGCAATCCTCACGTCGTTTTTCATCCTTAACTCCATTTAAAAATTTCTCTACACTTGCTTTGTTAAGTTTTGTTTTTAGTTCTGCCATAAGATTCCTCTGGATTATGGAATTATAAAAATCAATTTAGTTTGAAAATAAAGAATAATGTTCAAAAAAACTCACTAAACTGGTTGATGAGCTAACAAAAGCTGTTTATATTTGTCCATTCTTTTTGAAACCAAAATCCGTCCTAACGGAAAAAACAACTATTTCTCTCACGTAGTTAAGGAGTAACTTATGGCTGAGACCAAACGCTTCGTTCCCTTCGTCTCTCCTGAAACCTCAATGGCAGAATTTACCATTCGTGCTTTGATCATTGGATTAATATTAGCAGTAGTTCTTGGTGCTGCAAATGCATACCTGGGATTAAAAGCAGGAATGACCATTGCGGCAACTTATCCGGCAGCAGTAATTGGAATGGCACTTATCAAAATTATGAAAGGATCCATTCTTGAAGAAAACTTCACCAGAACAGTTGGTTCAATTGGTGAGTCAATTGCTGCAGGAGCTATTTTCACATTGCCCGCATTTTTTATCGGAGGAATCTGGGTACCATTCTTTACCACAGCAAACTTTTTAATATCAGTTGCAATAATGATCGCCGGTGGTATTCTTGGAATTATGTTCGTGGCACTGCTCAGAAGAGTGATGGTTGAAGATGTTGAACTTCCATTTCCTGAATCAGTTGCTGCTGCCGAAATTCATAAAGCAGGAAGACACGGAACAGGCGGTTCAAAGTTTCTCTTTAGTGCGATGGGAATTGGCGCTCTAATACAAGCACTTGGTCAGTTCAAACTATTTGCTACTTCCTGGACTCAGATGATAAATGTAGGAAAAGGTCATATTCTGTTTCGTTCACCTGATGTTAGTCCTGCATATATTGGTGTGGGTTATATAATTGGTCCTCGGCTTGCCTCTCTAAACTTTAGCGGAGGAGTTCTTGCCTGGGGTTTGCTCGCACCCACAATTGCTTTCTTTAAATATTTTAATACAGAAATGCCTGTTGATTTTGATTGGGCTTCAACGATGGTTCAGGTTTGGAAGGATTATGTTAGGCCAATAGCTATCGGTGGAATGTTGGTTGGTGCTGCGTATACTTTATTTAAAATGAGGAAAAGTCTTGCCACTGGTATTTCCCGATCAATTAGCGATGTTAAAAAAGCTGCAACCGGTGACTTTGTTGAAATCAGAACTGAAAAAGATATCAGCTTTAACTGGATAATGATTGGAATTCTCGGTACTGCTGTAGCTACATTTTTTATTTACAACTATTTTGCTCAGGATATTTTTGCTGCACTCGTTGCTACAATAGTTATGATCGTCGCAGGATTTTTCTTCGCCGCTGTTTCAGGATATTTGGTTGGAATTATCGGTTCAAGTAATAATCCAATAAGTGGTTTGACTTTATCAACGCTTGTTGTTGCCGCAATTCTTATGGTTGCCTTAGGAATGAAAGGTGATGCCGGAGTTGCTGCTGTGCTTGGAGTTGCTGCAGTTGTTTGTGTTGCTGCTGCTGTTGCAGGTGAAATGCTGCAAGATTTGAAAGCAGGACATATTCTAGGTGGAACTCCATGGAAAATGCAGGTTGGAGATATCATTGGTGTTTTAGTATCTGCAGCAGTTATGTTCATTCCATTATTGATTCTTCACGAAGGCGATATTAAATCCGGAGGTACCGGTTTCGGCGGAGACGCTCTGCCTGCACCTCAAGCCAGTTTGATGGCAATTCTTTCAAAAGGAATTGTTGCAGGTCAGATGGACTGGATTTTAATTTTTGTTGGAATGTTGATGGGTGTTGGTTTTATAATGATGAATGTCAAAAGCCCGATGCTTGTCAGTGTTGGAATGTATCTTCCGTTAGGAACTACTTTCGCGATTTTTGTGGGTGGTATGATCAAAGGAATCGTTGAAAGATATAATGAAAAGAGACAGTTTAACGATGCACAGAAATCACGGGTTGAAAACACAGGAATATTAATTGCAGCTGGATTAATTGCCGGTGAAGCATTGATAGGTCTGTTGTTTGCGGGATTTGCCTTCTGGGAAATTTCACTGCTCGCTATTTTCGCGGAGCCATCATTTATAATCAGTTTAATTGTGTTCGCCTTCATTGGTTGGCTGCTGGTGAACATTCCACTGAAGAATGCAGGTAAACCGGACGATCCGGCACCTCCGCACGTTTCAATGTAATTATTTTTTAAGGAGCGTTCTACATGAGCGCTCCTTGCACTTTTTATTATGTCGCTATCATTTAAAGAACGAAAAAAAATTCTTCAAAACGTTAATACGCTTGACCTTACTCCTGTTAAAATTCAGGCTGAAGAGGTAGACAACGAAAATTTAGTTACGGTCATCTATCCAAAATTTAAAAATGAGCTTGCAAAGAAGTTTATAGTACCAAGGCTTAAATCCGGAGAATTCAGGATTAAACTCGAAAAGTTTGGCTCGGCTGTTTGGATGAATATGAATGGAAGCAATAAAGTTCACGATATTATAAAAATACTGCAAGTAAAATTTGGGGAGGAATTTCAAGATGCTGAAACAAGAGTTATAAAATTTATTTTTCAACTTTACGAACAAAAATTAATATCCTTTAATGAATTAAACAGATAGGAGAATACTATGGGAAATGTTTTAAGTCACTTACAACCAAAATTAGTTTGGCATCACTTTGAAGAAATTTGCAAATATCCTCGTCCTTCAAAAAAAGAAGAGAAGATTGCTGAGTACGTAGTTTCAGTTGGAAAAAGGCTCGGTCTTCAAACTGAAAAAGATAAGTTCGGAAATATCTTGATTCGTAAACCTGCAACACCAGGTAAGGAAAATTTGAAGACTGTTGCCTTACAAGGACATATTGATATGGTTTGTGAATCTAACAGGGGTGTTGAGCATGATTTTGATAACGATCCGATTCAACCATACATAGATGGCGATTGGGTAAAGGCAAAAGGTACAACACTTGGTGCTGATAATGGTATTGGTGTTGCCGCTGCACTTGCAGTTCTTGAAGCTAAAGATATTCAGCATGGACCAATCGAATGTCTTTTCACTCTTGATGAAGAAACAGGATTAACTGGTGCCTCAAGTTTGAAGAAAGGTTGGTTGAAAGCTGATATTCTTATCAATATGGATTCCGAAGAGATTGGAACAATTTTCATTGGCTGCTCTGGAGGAAAAAATACTGCAGCTAAGATTAAAGCAAAATGGGATAAAGCTCCAAAGAATTACTCATCATTTGAATTAAAAGTTGCAGGATTAAAAGGCGGACATTCAGGTCTCGAGATTCATGTTGGAAGAGGAAATGCTGTTAAGATTTTGAACAGGCTGATCTTCGATTATGCAAAGGAAAATATTATAAGACTTGCATCAATAAACGGTGGTAACAAGCATAATGCTATTCCTCGTGAAGCATTTGCCGTTGTTGCTGTTCCAAAGAAAGATGAAAAGCAATTGAAGAAATTTATCACTAAGTATAATGATACTGTGAAGGCAGAATTTGCAGCAATTGAACCCGATCTTAATGTTGCAGCAGATAAGCATGCTATGTCTGAAAAATTTATGGATGAAAAAACTCAGCGACGTTTAGTTAATGCTATTTATGCAATACCGCACGGCGTAACAAAAATGTCAAATGACATTCCTGGATTAGTTGAAACTTCAAACAACCTTGCAGTTGTTGAAACTGTTGGAAAGCACATTAACTTTGTAACCAGTCAAAGAAGTTCAGTTGCTTCTGAAAATGTTGACATTACAAATATGGTTACTTCAATTTTCCTTCTTGCGGGCGCTGAAATTTCTTACGGCGATGGTTATCCGGGCTGGAAACCAGATATTAGTTCCGGTATTCTGAAGGTTTTCAAATCTACTTTCAATCAGATGTATGGTAAAGAACCGGCAGTTACTGCTATCCACGCAGGACTTGAATGCGGAATTATCGGAGAAAAATATCCGGAGATGGATATGATTTCATTCGGACCAACAATGTTTGGTGTACATTCACCTGATGAGAAATTACAGATCTCAACTGTGCCGGAATTTTACAATCAACTTGTTAATGTTCTGAAAAATATTCCGTCAAACTAAAATTAATTTAGATAAGTAATTTTATAAAGCAGATACTTGATAAGTAGGTATCTGCTTTTTATTTATTTACAACAGTAGGAAATATGCAAAACACAATTAACAAACCTCAACCATCAACTTTTTTGCGCTGGACGGCTTTGCTTCTCGTCAGCCTTGGGATGTTCGGAAACTACTATATTTATGACAGCATTTCACCACTCGCAGATCTTCTTAAAACTCAATTAGCATTTTCCGATTCCAACATTGGTCTGCTGAATGCCATTTACAGTTTCCCGAATATAATTATGGTACTTGTTGGCGGTTTGATAATTGACCGTATCGGCACAAGAACTTCTGTAATTATTTTCACAGTTTTAATAATGCTGGGTGCGCTTGTAACTGCAATTACGGGAAATATCTGGGTTATGTCTACTGGCAGACTAATCTTTGGACTTGGTGCCGAATCAATGATTGTTGCAGTAACTACAATTATCGCAAGATGGTTTAAGGGGAAAGAACTCTCTTTTGCGTTTGGATTAAACTTAACAGTTGCCAGACTTGGTTCTTTCCTTGCATTGAATTCTCCAACCTGGGGAAAAAGTTTATATGAATATTGGCAGTCTCCTTTGTGGATTACAGTCTATGCCGGAGTGTTTGCCTTTTTATGTATTGTAGTTTATTTCATGTTGGATTTATACACGGCGAAGAATTATTCTATGCCAAAGGAAGGCTCCCAGGATAAAATTATCTTCAAAGAGATTTTTCAATTTCCAAAATCATTCTGGTTTATTACTGCACTGTGCGTGACATTTTATTCAGCGATGTTTCCGTTCCAGACTTTTGCGATCAAATTTTTTCAGGAAGCTCACGCAACCAGCAGAGAAGTTGGCGGAAATCTTTCAAGTATTTTAACTCTGGCTGCAATGGTGTTTACACCTTTGTTTGGTTTACTTTCGGATAAAATAGGAAAAAGATCTTTACTGATGATGTTTGGTTCACTATTAATAATTCCTGTTTATTTAATGATGGCTTACCAATTCGGTAAACCTGATGTTATGACGGATAGTGATTTCTTAAACATCAGTTTTAAGTTTTTTGATATCGATGCCGCAATCCCGATTTATCTCATTCTTCCAATGGCTATGATGGGAATTGCGTTTTCACTCGTTCCGGCTGTAATGTGGCCATCTGTGGCGATTATCGTTAATCAATCAAAACTTGGTACTGCGTACGGTTTGATGACAATGATTCAAAACATTGGACTTTTTGGTTTCAATTTATTAATTGGCTTTGCAAATGATTATTCAGGTGCAAGCGCAGCAAATCCCGGTGGATATAATCCCGGAATGTGGATTTTTTCAATTCTTGGTTTTCTTGGATTATTATTTGCATTCTTATTAAGAAAATCTGAAACTGGTCCCGGTGCACATGGACTTGAACAGGGTATGAAGAATTAGTATGGCATAGTGAATTATTAAATTTATGATAATTAAAAAAAATTATTACAGGAAGTAAAATGAAAAAATTAACTAAACTTGATTCTGCATCACAGATCGCAATACGCGATTGTATGGGTGCAAAGAAAAATGAAAAAATTTTAATTATAACCGATGAAATGAAAAGAGAGATCGGCCTATCGCTTCACGAAAACGCTGTCAGAATGGGTTACTTTTCCTTACTGGTTGAAATGAAATCTGGTAAAATTAATGGTGAAGAGCCATCAGCAGAAGTTGCAGAGTTAATGCAAAAATATGATGTTGTGTTCTGTCCAACCGCAAAATCGTTAACTCACACAAATGCAAGAAGAGCAGCATCAGCAAAGGGCGTACGCATTGCAACATTTCCCGGAATTACAAAAGATGTGATGATCCGAGGGATGAATGCTGATTATAAATCTATTTCCAAAAGAACAATCAAATTGACAGAAATTTTGGAAACCGGTAGCGAAATTCGAGTTACAGCACCAGCCGGAACAGATATTACTTTCAGTATCAAGGGAAGAAAAGGATATGCAAGTAAAGGTTTATTCCATGCAAAAGGAGAGAGTGGAAATCTTCCCACCGGTGAAGCATTCCTGGCACCGGTTGAAGAAACAGCAAATGGAGTTTTTGTTGTTGATGGTTCGATGGCTGGACTTGGATTAATAAAAAATGCAAATATTAAAATTGAAGTTGAAAAAGGTTACGCAACAAAAATTACGGGTGGAGTTCTCGCAAAAAAATTAAAACAACAGCTTGATGCAGTTGGAAAAGAAGCACGCAACATTGCTGAGTTTGGAATTGGAACAAATGATTCAGCTAAACTTAGCGGTGTTCTTTTAGAAGATGAAAAAGTTATGGGAACAATTCACATTGCTGTTGGAAATAACGTTTCAATGGGTGGAAGTGTAAACGTTCCGATTCATCTTGATGGAGTAATTAAAAAACCTACCGTCTGGATGGATGGAAAATTGTTGATGAAAGATGGGAAGCTGCTAATTTAATATGAAGTAATAAGAATTTTATTCAAATAGCCCCGACCTTTAGGTCGGGGTTAATATTTTTAACACGTTATTCTCAACTCATTCCTTTCTTATTCCCCAATCAATATTTAATTTTGAATAGTTTTAAAAATTAGAAAAGTATTAGTGGAATATGTCAATAGTGCCAATCACTCTTTGCGGTGATAAAATATTAAGAAAGAAAGCAACAAAAGTCAGCGAAATTGATGATAAGATTGTTGGAATTATTGCTGATATGTTTGAAACAATGCGATATGCCAGCGGTATTGGTCTTGCTGCAAATCAGATCGGATTGAACAAACAAATTTTTGTTGCTGATATTTCCCCGGTTGAAGGTTACGAAAAGTACAAACCTATTGCGATGATCAATCCAAAGATTATCTCAAAGTCTGATGAAACAATTTCGATTGAAGAAGGATGTTTGAGCATTCCTGACTTACGTGCTGAAGTGATAAGACCTAAAAGCATTTTCGTTTCTTTTTTTGATGTGAATATGAAAGAGCGTACCATTGAAGCTGATGAACTTTTTGCCCGCGTAATTCAGCACGAGTATGATCATCTGCAAGGTGTTTTGTTCATTGATTACTTTGATGATGAGATGAAAAAGCGGTATAAAAAACATCTCGATAAAATTAAAAAAAGAAAAATTGATTTTGACTACCCGGTAAGTTCCGCAGTCGATTATCTGATAAAGTAGGTATGCTATGAATATCATATTTATGGGCACACCAGATTTTTCAATTCCTTCACTTAAAATTCTTCTTGAAAGCAATCATAAATTACTTGCAGTTGTTACTCAACCGGACAAAGAGAGGGGAAGAGGGCAGAAAGTTTCTTTCACTTCTGTAAAAAAGTTTGCTATTGAAAACAATATTCCGGTTTATCAGCCGGAGAAGTTGAAGGGTAATCTGGAATTTGTAAGACAGATGAAATCGCTTGAGCCCGATTTATTTGTAGTCGTTGCATTCAGGATTTTACCGAAGGAAGTTTTTGCAATCCCAAAATTTGGTTCGTTCAATCTACATGGATCCTATCTGCCAAAATACCGCGGCGCCGCTCCAATTCAGTGGGCACTGATAAATGGCGAAACAGAAACCGGACTGACCACATTCAAACTTGCTGAAAAAGTTGATACAGGGAACATCTACTTTCAGCAAAAACTTGAAATTCTTCCTGAAGATAATTTTGAAACTCTCCACGACCGAATGAGCGAACTCGGTTCCAAACTTGTTCTCGAAACTGTTAATCTTATTGAAAGTGGAGATTATGAGTTAAAGCAGCAGGATGATTCGCTTGCATCACCTGCACCAAAGATCACAAAAGAAATTTGTGAAATTGATTGGAGTAAATCTGCAAAAGATATTCATAATTTGATTCGTGGACTTTCACCTCATCCCGCAGCATATTTTAATTTCAAAAACAAAGTTATTAAAATTTATAAGTCAGAAGTTGCATCTGGAATGAACCTGAAGCCATTTCAATTTCATCAAACTAAAACTGAACTTGTTATTGGTTGTGGAATAGATGCACTAAGAATACTCGAGATTCAACAGGAAGGCAAGAAACGAATGCACGTTGAAGAATTTCTAAGAGGATTTAGTTTTTAATTTAAAACCATCCTAAGCCGAATTCCTGCTCGCGTTAATATTACCATACAAAGACCTTTTTACAATTTTTTCATATGCTGTTTTTCTTTTTGAGTTTTGTTCTATTTTCTGCATAGCATATTGCTGAATTACTAAAAGTGGTAAGATAATTTGTTCCCTTATTGCAATAGAATTCGCTGGCACCGGTTCTTCTTCCATTAAATCTTTGAAGCCGGAAATTTTAAGAAGCATTTCCCTGGAAAGTTTATATTCATTATACAGCATTTTCCAGAAATCTTTAAAGTCTTTATCTTTTTTGAAATAAGAAGTCAAATTAAAATTACATTTTGATAAAGACATCATACTGTTCAACATTAAAACTTTGAAGAAAGGAACTTCATTATATATCCTTTTCAACTCACTAAGCTTTCCTCTGTCTGCTAATTTTTTCAATGCCGTGCCCACTCCAAAATAACCAGGTACATTTTGTTTTAACTGACTCCATGATCCAACAAATGAAATCGCCCTGAGATCATTAAATTCTAATTTATTTTTAGTACCTCTTTTTGCTGGTCTGCTGCCGATTTTAGTCTCACCGTAATATTTCAGCGTACTTTTCTTTTCAAGGTATGGAAGAAATTTTTCATGGTTTTTTAGTGTTTGGTATTTCTCAAAACTAATCTGGGCAAGCTCTTCAATAATCTTTCGCGATTTATCAGTTATTATATTTCTTTCAGCATAAAATTTGTTTGATAAACCTGCAGTCAGCATTTGTTCCATATTATTGATAAAGTGTTCTTTCGTACCATATTTACTGGTGATTGTTTGTCCCTGCACGGTCAGTTGAATTTCATTATTCGCAATTGTTTCTGTTTGGGTAGCATAAAACTTATGTGTTTTGCCTCCTCCTCTTGCAGGTGGACCACCACGTCCATCAAAGAATATTACTTTAATATTGTATCGCTTGCACAAAGCTGAAAGTTTTTCCTTTGTTTTAAAGATTGACCAGTTAGCCTTTAGATATCCTCCGTCTTTTGTTCCGTCAGAAAATCCGAGCATTATGGTCTGTGAGTCTGTTTCGTTGTTTTAAATGCTTTTTGTATTCAGGCAAATCAAAGAGTGCCTTCATGATTTTTTCAGAATTATTCATTGCCTCCATCGATTCAAATAAAGGAACAATATCAAAATTAACTTTATCACTTTTCCAGCACCACCTGAACAACGCATAAACGAACAGAACAGAAAAGATATCTTCAGAATTACTGATGATATATCTGGAGCAACCCTCTTCACCATTTTTACGTTGTATCTCTTTTAATTGGGCTATATTGAGCAACGTATCTTTCACAAGCTCATCTTCAAATAGATTAGAATTAATATTTATTTTTTTGTGCAGAAGAATACTAACTAATTCATCTTCATTAATCTCATCCAGACTTTTTGAAATCAAACCTTCTTTTTTTAATATATCTTCAATCACTTTTTCGTGAATTGCATGATTTTGCCTGATATCTAATACCGCAAAGTGAGTTCTGAATATTTTTACTTTGTTAATCAAATTTTCAAGTAATTCAAGATAAAGGCTGTTGTAATCTTCAATTATGAATTTCCTGATTTTATAAAGAGGAGTTAAAATTTCTTCCGTCCTGATAATTTTTGTTGAATCAAACATCGCTGTGTAGAGTTCTGATCTAAGCCGTGCGATCAGGCCTTCAACTTTTCTGAAAGTCATTTTTTGTTCCAGGATTTTCACATCCCTGTAATAACATTTCATTAAGGACATTCTAAGTTCATCGGCTACATTCATTGTAACTTCCGAAGTTACATAAGGATTTCCATCTCTGTCTCCTCCCGGCCAGAAACCAATTCTTATGATATTGGCATTATCAAAGTCTTCATCGTTTAAATTGTTTTTTATTTCAGAGTATAATTCTCCAATAGCATCGTAATAAACATTTCGGAGAAAATAGATTATGTTTTTTGCTTCATCAAGAGGAGTAGGCTTTTGAGAATTTACAAGTGATGTCAATCCTAATTGCTGGAGAGTCAGATCAATTTCTGTGATATTGTTATCCAGGATAAGTGATCGCAGTCTATTCATAATATCAAGAACAGAGTGTGAGTAAAATTGGGTCGGATGTGCAGTTAAGACTATTCTTGCACTAAAATCAGATAATCTGGTCGAAATTTCATCTGAATCTGCTTTCTCCTTCAAGAGATTAATAAAATCTTTTAATAACAAATCATTGCCCAATTTTTGAATTGCAGGATAAGCTGCATCTTCAACACTATCATAAAGTACTATTTGTCTTTCGATATATTGAATTATTCTAAACATAAAATCTATCTTTTTATCTTCGGTTGTAATGTTGGCGTGCACTTTGAAAAATGAATCAAGAATCTGTATTGGATCTTTTCCTGCTTTAAGTCCGCTCTTACATACTTGTTGCAGGAGAGGAATGAACATTCCCGTATTCCGGATATTATTGAATGGAAGATTTAAAAATAAACTGTTATAAACTTCAAATTTATTTTTAACTAACTTTTCAAACTCTTTTTTCACTTCGGAGGTTTTCATTTTTCCCAAATTTTTATCAAATCTTAAGTATAGTTGTACGGAAATTAAAAATTTATTAATCTCCCGTTGGAATAATACCTTTATTCTCCACCATCAACATTACAGTTTTTTGAAGGGCTCTTGTTCTGTGAATTACATTTTTAGTTATTGTAACGCCCTGACCGGGATTAAGTTCAATAGTTTTATCCTCCAAATCGACAAAAAGTTTTCCTTCAAGAACAAAAAAGAATTCATCATCGTTCTCGTGTTTGTGCCAGTGGTATTCTCCTTCAACAATTCCAACCCGAACAACGCTTCCGTTAACTTCAGTTAATGTTTGATTGAACCATTTCTCTTTAACTTCTTCTACAATTTGGGCAATGTCAATTAAATCAAAATGTTTAAACTTAATATCAAGTTTGGTTGTGTAATTGTATTTGTCTGGCATTTTATTCCTTTTATAATTTCAATTTTCGGAAACGTTTTTTAAAAAGCTGTTTGTTAATATTTCTCTCTCTCCAATTTGCTGTCGCCACATTGCATAGTAAAGTCCTTTCATTTCAATCAGTTCTTCGTGTTTTCCTGATTCAACAATATTTCCTCTTTCGAGAACATAAATTTTATCAGCATGCATTATTGTTGAAAGACGGTGTGCAATCATTAGCGTAATCAGATCTTTTCTTAATGAAATTTCTCTAATCGTTTTACTGATTTCTTCTTCAGTGAGAGAATCGAGAGCTGAAGTTGCTTCATCAAAAATTAAGAGATGCGGATTCCTCAACAAAGCTCTCGCAATAGACAATCTTTGCTTTTCACCACCGCTTACTTTTATTCCTCCTTCACCAATCATTGTATCCAAACCATTTTCTGCTCTTTCAAGCAGATTTGTAGCGGCTGCCTTCCTAAGCACTTCCAGACAATCTTCATCAGTAGCATTAGGATTTACAAAGAGCAGATTTTCTTTAATTGTTCCGGAGAAAAGCTGGGTATCTTGTGTGACAAATCCAATCTTTTCTCTGATTTCATCAAAATCAATTTCGTTACCTGAAGTATTGTTAAAGAGAATCTTTCCTTCCTGTGGAGTATATAGTCCAACAAGCAGCTTTACAAGAGTTGTTTTACCAGAACCGGAAGGACCAACAAATGCTACGGTTTCTCCTTCTTTGACACTAAATGAAATTCCGTTTATTGCATGCCTGTTAGCAGATTGATGTTGGAAAACAACGTTCTGAAATTCGATTCTTTTTATTTCTCCAAGCTTAACGGGTTTCTCTGGTTTCGATTCAATTGGTTTACTAAGTAAAGATTCAAAATTATTTAAAGATACTTCAGCTTCTCGGTAAATATTTATTATATCTCCGAGACTCTGCAGCGGACCAAATAGAAAAAATGAGTAAATGAAAAGTGAAAAGAATTCACCAACTGTTATGCGCTGAATAAAAATAAGGTACAGCAGGATAAACATAATTGTTGTCCTGATGAAGTTAACAGAAGTTCCCTGTATGAAGCTCAAAGTTCTTATATAGCGAACTTTTTTTAGTTCAAGCTGAAGAATTTTATCTGTTGTGGAATTTAATCTGTTAATTTCCTGGTTTCCAAGTCCGAGGCTTTTTACAAGTTCAATATTTCTTAATGATTCAGTTGTCGATCCGGCAAGAGCTGTAGTTTCAGCGACAATAATTTTCTGAATATTTTTTATTCTACGGCTAAGGACTGAACTAAGTATTCCAAGTATCGGAATGGCTGCAAAATAAATTGGAGCAATAAGCCAATAAATGCTGATTGAGTAAATGCTAACAAAGATTACTCCTACAATTGTTGTGAAAAGTACGTTTATGAATGCACTAATTAGTCTTTCTGTGTCGCTTCTTACTTTTTGCAGAACTCCGAGAGTTGTTCCACTCCGCTGGTCTTCGAATTGGTAAAAGGGAAGAAGTAATGAATGTCGGATTCCATCAGTGTAAATTTGTGCACCCAGCCTTTGTGTTATAACGTTGACGTAATAATCCTGGAAATTTTTAGCAATGCGTGAGACAAATGCAACACCAACTGCTGCTGCCAGAAGAAGAATAACTCCACGAATAAACTGTTCGGTTGTGTAATGATCGAACTTAGTAGCGTAATCATCAATCACAATCCTGAATATCCACGGATCGAGCATTGAGAAAACCTGGTTGATTGCTGCCAGTAATAATGAGAGCAAAATCAGTTTCCAATAATTTTTAAGGTATGATAAAAGGAGCTTCATAGATTTGATTGCAAGATAAGGATTGTTGCTTCAATAATAAAAGGTGAAGATCACACCTACGGGAGATTTGACTACAAATACTTTTCTATTCCTTTCAATCCATATTGTTTGTTCTGAGCAGTCATTTTTATAAAGTAATCTAATCGCTGTTTAAAAATGTCAGGTCTTAGTCTTCCACCATCAATGAAACCAATTCGGATTCTTTTGTACGCTTCGGAAAAATTTTGAAAATTTTTCCAGGCTTCTTTATTCTTTTTGATTTCGTTTAGTATATCCTTTGGAAAAATAAATTTCTCATTTTCTAAATCACCGAGTGTTTTTCTGACGGATGCAATTACTTTTTTTTGCTTGAGTAACCTTTTCAATCTTTCTTTATTTAACTGAGAATAACTGCTTTTTGGATTTCTTGGTGTAAATCTTTGAACATGACTATCATTTTCTGTCTTTTTTAACAATACTGTCAATCCATCCAAAACATAAAGCTTCTTCAACTGCAACATCATAAGGTAATCTTAGCTTACCTGAAGCTTTATTATAAAAAACCAGCCAGATTTCTTTTTCTGTTTTGTAATTCTTCTTTAGCCAGTTACGCCATTCGCATCGGGTTTTTACGTATAGTGTTTTTGTGATTTGCATTTAGACGATTAAGCCAATTCTTGCAATATTTTTTAAGTTTAAAAACATATACTTTCTAAGAAAGTTCAGCTTTCTTCCTCTCCAACTCATCCCATCTTATGTACAGCTTTTTTACATTCTCTTTTGCTGATTCTAACTTTTGATTCAATTCATTAGTCTGTGTAGCATATTTTTCGTAAAAGTCAGGGGAGGAGAATATTTTTTCGATTTGTTCAACTTCTTCTTCAGCAATTATTATTTTTTCTTCAATCTTTTCTAGTTCCAATGCATCTTTAAAACTAAGTTTTTTGGATTTTGGTTTTACTCGTGAATCTTCTTTTTCTACTTTTGGCTTTGATTGATCAATATCTTTGTCCCGATTCTTTTTCTTTTCGATATAAAAATCGTAATCACCTTCGCTGTAGTAAATTTCACCATTACCTTCCAAAGCTAAAATTCCATCGCACACACGATTTAGAAAATATCTGTCGTGGCTCACAATCATCACGCATCCTTCAAATGATAAAAGAGCTTCTTCCAGTATTCTTAATGTTGGCAGATCAAGATCATTTGTTGGTTCATCGAGCATCAGGAAATTACCGCCGTTACACAAAATCTTTGCAAGTGTTAACCTGCTTTTTTCTCCACCGGATAATCTTCCAACAAGTGTATTAATTCTTTCATCACTAAAAAGAAATCTCCTGAGATAAGTCCAGATACTAAGCTGTTGTTTCCCAAACTTAACTGTTTCACTTCCTTCACCGATTGCTCTGATAACAGTATCTTCATCGTTCAACAATATTCTTGCCTGATCCACATAATTAAATTGTGTTGTTTCACCAATTTCAATAATTCCGAAAGTAGGAGAAACTGATCCAAGAATAATTTTTAGCAGAGTAGTTTTACCAACACCATTTTGTCCGACAACACCAATTTTTCTTCCCGGTTCAAAGATGAAATTAAAATTTTGAAACAACAGTTTTTCACCGAGTTTGATTCCAATATCTTTAAACTCTAAAACTTTTTTCCCCAATCTTTCTGCAGGTGGAATAATTAAATCAACATCAAGTTCAACTTCATAATCATTTTGAGCAGCGACCTCGTTATAATTATCAATCCTGCTTTTAGCTTTTGTTCTGCGAGCTTTAGGTCCGCGTTTTATCCAGTCAAGTTCACGCTTAAGAAACATCTGGCGTTTACGCTCTTCAACTTCTTTAATTGCACGTCGTTCTGCTTTATTAACTAAATACCCGGTATAATTTCCTTGATGTGAATAAAATGTTCCTGATGATAATTCCACTATTCGGTTTGCAATTCTATCCAGGAAATAACGATCGTGAGTTACGAAGATGCAAGTTCCATTATACGATGAAAGAAA
The DNA here is from genome assembly GCA_963698525.1 of uncultured Ignavibacteriaceae bacterium. Classification (GTDB taxonomy): domain Bacteria; phylum Bacteroidota; class Ignavibacteria; order Ignavibacteriales; family Ignavibacteriaceae; genus IGN2. The sequence continues at coordinate 26,189 of CAVORE010000024.1, forward strand.
ATTCTCAAGCCATTCAATCGATTTTGTATCAAGATGGTTTGTAGGTTCATCCAGTATAAGTAAATCAGGTTTTGAGATCAAAGCTCTGCAAAGTGCAACCCGTCTTTTTTCACCACCGGAAAGTGAAAGAATCTCTCTCTCGCCATTTGGAGCATCAAGTGAATTGATAAGAATATTAATCCTTTTATCCAGATTCCAGGAATCAAGTCGTAATATTTTTTCTTCAAGATTATGTTTTTTGGGTGAATCGAATGGAGTATGTTCGTACTGTTTTATAAGATTCAATTCAGATAGAGCACCTTCAAGAATATTATCATAAACATTTTTAGTCTCATCGATGGTAAATTCCTGAGATAGAAAACCTATCACAATATCTTTTTTCTTTGCAACCTTACCAGAATCCTGCGGCATCAAACCTGAAATAATTTTTAGAAAAGTAGATTTTCCCGCGCCGTTTTTTCCAACTAAACCAATACGATCACCTTCGTGAACAGTCAGTGAAGCTTTATCGAGTATAACTTGCTCACCAAAATGTACCTCAAGCTCAAGTGCTGATAAAATAACAGGAGCAATGTTTATAGACATAAAAACTATGATTAGTATTTATTATTAAAATAATGAGCAAATATACACCGCAATCATAATAATGTTGTTTGAATTACAAGGTATCCTTTTATCACCCAATTTTATGATTAAAATTTCATAATTATTTCAAGATACTAAATGAAACAAAAATCATATCTCCTCTCAATAATAATTTAAAGTGAAAATGGTTATCCTTAGTTTCTTTCATCATTC